>JANYGX010000007.1 GCA_025362295.1 Sphingomonadales bacterium
AATCGAGGCGTTGCGCATGATCTGGTATTCCTTGTCGGTCAATGTCAGGGCAGGGGCCACGGTGATGCTGTCGCCGGTGTGCACGCCCATCGGGTCGACATTCTCGATTGAGCAGATGATGATGCAATTGTCGTTCTTGTCGCGCACCACCTCCATCTCATATTCTTTCCAGCCCAGCACCGATTCCTCGATCAGCACCTCGGTGGTGGGGGACGCATCCAGCCCGCCGGTCACGATATCGATGAACTCATCGCGGTTATAGGCGATGCCACCGCCGGTACCGCCAAGCGTGAACGATGGCCGGATAATGGTCGGCAAGCCAACATTCTCCATCTCGACCAACGCTTCTTCGAGCGTATGGGCAATTCCGGATTTCGGACACTCCAGACCAATCTTGCGCATGGCATCGCGAAACTTCAGGCGATCTTCGGCTTTCTCGATGGCCGCGGCATTCGCACCGATCAGCTCAACACCAAATTTGGCAAGTGTGCCGTCCTTGAACAGGGCGAGCGCTGTATTCAGCGCCGTTTGCCCGCCCATAGTCGGCAGCAAAGCATCAGGCCGCTCTTTTTCAATAATTTTGGCAACAAACGCCGGTGTGATCGGCTCGATGTAGGTGGCATCCGCCAGTTCCGGATCCGTCATGATGGTTGCGGGGTTCGAGTTCACCAGAATGATCCTGTAACCCTCAGCCCGCAGCGCCTTGCAAGCCTGGGTGCCTGAATAATCAAACTCGCAGGCCTGGCCAATAATGATCGGGCCAGCGCCAATGATGAGGATAGATTTAAGGTCGGTACGTTTGGGCATAAATCAGTGAACTTTAGACTAAAAGGGCAAAACGAACACCTTGTGGAGACAATGTGTCGCCGCGTCAAATATAAGATTGCACGCTGTAGACAATGTCGGGACTGTTCATTGGCTGATTAATGAGATATTCTTCAAGCATGGACAGAGAACAGACTATTTCTCATTTACGCGACAGTGAGAGCGAATTGCGTGCACTTGGTGTCACCAGCCTGTCACTCTTTGGCTCGACAGCTCGTGGAGAGGGAGGGCTTCATTCAGACATCGATCTGGCAGCCACATTTGATTCATCAAAGGATGTCGGGCTATTCAAGTTTATTGCCATAGAAGAGGCGTTGCGAAATTTGCTTAATAAACCCGTCGATCTGGTTGGCGAACCCGCCCGCATGAACGGCTTTCAGGCCAAAATTGATCGGGACCGCGTGCGTGTCTTCTAGGTCAGAAGCAGAGCGCCTGCACGATGTCATTGAGAATGTTGACTGGATTACGGACTATCTCGCAGGTTTGGATTTCTCTGCTTTCAGTTGTGATCGTCGCACGCTTGATGCCGTAGAGCGGTGTTTGCAACGCATCACCGAGGCAGTCATTCATGTTGGAATAGACAGAATGGCGGTTATCATGCCTGGCTTGCCTGCTTATGCCGTGCGCAGCATGGGCAATGTGCTGAGACATGAATACCACAAGATAGATGTCGGCACCCTTTGGCGTACGATTCATCAAGATTTGCCAGATTTGAAGGCTGCGTGTTTGTCAGCTTTGGGTAATTCAGTCTCTGATAGATAATAAATCAGTTATGAAAAGTGCTCTCATCACTGCCAAAACAGGTTATAATCAAATCTGTAATCAAACGACAGATTGAGCAATCACAGTCAGACAGGCACGACTGAAGTCAGAGACGTAGGCGGTGCAGGTAGCCGCTGACGAGCATTCAGAAGTCTGCTGAAGCTTATGATACTCTCATCGCCACGCTGCATATACTAAAGGTGCCAGTGGATAGCGTGTTGGCAGCATGAGTTACAACTGAACAGTCATACCCGCACGTGCATCTGCTCTGCTATATGAATAGCACGAATTGCTTTACCGAGATGCAAGACAGGCTGCTGGGTTAACAACCATTTAACAAAGGCTGGGCGGGCAACGACTCTATGCCTATCGAGCACGCCCCGATATGCGGGCAATCTCACGCGCTACAATTTGTTCGACCATCGTTGGCAGGTTGGCATCGAGCCAGGTTTTCAGCATTGGCCGCAGCATGTCGCGCACCATGCCTTCCATGGTATTTTCTGATCCCGGATAGCCGCGCACCATTATGCCCGAGAGCTGGCTGAGTTTGTTCGTGGCATGTCCTTCCACTTCGTCTGATACAAGCCGTTCCGGTGACGCATCGGCTTCTATCATTTCGAGACCCTCATCATCAGCAAATGGCGCATGAGCCACAGTAACCGGTGCAATTTTTTCATCTTCAAGATCGAATATATCATCAACCGCAGATTGCGCTGGGCTCATCTGGGTGGTTTGTGGTTTGCTGCCACTCTGGTCAGCGTCCTGTTCATCAGAAATAATTTTGCGAATCGATGCCAGTATTTCTTCCATGGTTGGATCAGCGTTGGATACAGTGCTCACATTCAAATCTTTCATATCATTGTGTATTGCAGCGTTATTTACTGGCGTCCCAGCCGATCAAACGACCTTTGGCATGCTGATAGTGAACCTCAGGATCGTACAACTCAACCGGCAAGCCAAGATATTTAGCATCTAAACTACCAGTGGTTGCCAAAAGCTGAAAGCCGGCCACATATTCGTTGCGCTGTGCTGCCACAAGGTTGACCTTGGCGTTCAAAAGCTCCTGCTCGGCATTCAGCACATCAAGTGTGGTGCGCGATCCAACTGTTTGCTCCTGCTTCACGCCCTCAAGCGCCACTTCGCTTGATTTAACGGCGGATTTACTGGAGATGATGCTCGCACTGGCGGTGCGGAGGGCCTCCCACGCATTGTGCACCTGCTCCGTGACAGCCCGGTCTGCAACCGCGATTTCCAGTGTCCGCTGGCTGCGCAGTTGCTGGGCCTTACGCACGGCGGCATACTCGGAACCATTTTGATACAATGGTATGGTCACATTACCGCCGACGGTCGCATAGGTTTGAGTCTGGGCTGGAATAACAGCGTTTTGTGATGGAAAGCGGTTATAATTGATGCCCGCACTCACACTCACAGTCGGCAGTAAAACACCCTTGGCAATATCAATCTGGCTGCGCGCTGCTTTTTCATTCAGTTGGGCTTCGACGGCTGTCGGGCTTTGCAACACGGCTAGGTCTGTCGCCTCTTCCACGGTTTTGGGCAAAGGCGGCAAAGGCGGGGCTGGTGCCAGTGTGCCGGGGGCCTGGCCAACAGCCTTGCGGTAAGCCTCGCGGCTGGCGGTCAGTTGCCCCTCAGACTGAATACGCGCTGATACAGCTGTCGCAAGGCGCGAGTCCGATTGCGCAACGTCTGTGCGGGTCAGTTCGCCAACCCGAAACCGGTCTTGGCTTGCCTTTAACTGCTGCTGTAACACTTGCACCTGATTGATATTCAGCGCCAGCACCGATTGGTCGCGCACCACATTCATATAAGCGCTGACAGTATCAAGCAGAGTCTGGATTTCAGTGCCGCGCAGTTGCTGCCGACCAGCCTGCACACTGATTTTAGCCAATTTAACGCCGTTGACCGTCCGAAAGCCGCGAAACAGTGGCTCAGAGAGTGTGGCCAGGCCTTGTGTTGTGTTGCCGGGCTGATCGAGCTTGCGAACCTGATAATTGCCTTGAGCCTCGATGGTGGGCCGGAAACCAGCAACCGCCGTTGACACGTCCTCATCCGTGCCACGCAAGGCCGCACGCTGGGCCGCCAAGGTTGGGTTGCTGTTATAAGCCGCCGTCATGGCCTCCTGAAGTGTCTCGGCATAGCCACGGCCGTTCAGTACTGTCATGATGGTTGAAAGCATCAAAGCAACCGCGAAAATATTGTTTTTTTTCAACGAACAGAATGACATAATGTGAGCGCTCCTTGAGGTTTGATCGAGACAACCGGGTGGTGTGACGACGGAATCGATGCTTTATATCTGATTATAGTTTATTTGTTAAGAGTGTATTAACTATGTAACTCACTAAGACAGTCAGGTTAGAACGTAAAGCTCGTCGTTGCTGCAAAGCCCGGCAGAATGCGCACCATGGCGTCCATGAATGCCTCTGTTCCAAAACCAGTCGCCGTTTTGCGACCAACAAAGGCTCGGCCAACGCCAGCATCAATCTTGACGCCGACCATTGTGCCGCCAATCTTAAGCTGGCTTATCAGTGTTTCTGGAATGTTTGTAACGGCACCGTTCAGGATAATGGTTTCATACGGACCATTCTCGGGTGATCCGGCCGTCAGCGGGCCAACCACCATTTTGGCACTGCCTGCCAAAGCCTGCCGCGCTTGTTCGGCCAGTCCAGCGTCGCATTCAACCGCCACGACCGATGCGGCGAGCCGCACCAGAACGGCCGTTGAGTAGCCAGAACCACACCCAATATCAAGCACATGCGCTGTACTGGCAATGTCTGCTGCATCAAGCAGACGAGCAAATACCAATGGTTGAATGAGTGCGCGTCCGTTGCCTATATCAATATCCTCATCAAGATACGCCAGTGCTGCCTTGCTTTTCGGTAAAAAATCTTCACGCGGCACAGCCGCAATCGCAGTGAGGACCCGTGCATCGTTCACTTTGGACACACGTAGTTGCCCGGCAACCATGGCATTGCGGCGGCTTTGTCCGTCTGGTGTCGCGTATTTCATAAGATATAACCCAATATGATCTTTGCAGCCGTATAGCCAAGCGTCGGCATGTCTGCAATCGCCCTGCTGCAACAGTTCACCATTTACAGACGGCTTAGCCCTCTGATATGGATTTTATAGAAATCCAACACATCAAGGCCCGATGGCGGAGTGGTGACGTAACGGACTGCAAATCCGTGTACCCGAGTTCGATTCTCGGTCGGGCCTCCACAGACAGTCTGCCCTATGCATGTTCTTATCGCCATTGTCGCCTATCGCAATGCCGGAGATGTGGCGAAGTGCCTGAAGGCACTTTCTTTTAGCACCTATGATGATTTTCAGGTAATTGTGTGTGAGAATGGTGGCGCGACTGCCTTTGACACATTGCGAAAAAATACCCCGGCCAAATTGCCAAATGGACAAAACGTTCAACTGATTGAGGCGTCCGGCAATATCGGTTATGCTGGCGGTATCAACACCTGCATACGGGCTGCGTCAGGTTGGCAAGCCGTATGGGTGCTGAACCCCGATACGGAGCCAGCGCCGGAAGCGCTGGCGGCATTGGTTGATGGGCTCTCCCGCAATGCAAGTGATGCGGTTGGTGGTCGGCTTTTGATGACCAGTGGTTGCTTGCAAAACTGGGGCGGGCACTGGAAGCGTTGGCAGGCGCTTGCGATCAGCCTTGGGCTTGGTATGCCAGCAGATACTGTGCCTGACCCTGCCGACTTGAAACGCAAGCTCAATTTTATCACGGGCGCGTCGATGCTTGTCAGTCGCCATTTTATCGATACGGTTGGCCTGATGCGCGAGGATTATTTTTTATATTGTGAGGAAGTGGAGTGGTGCCTGCGTGGTGGCCTCAAGGGCATGCACTATGGTTACGCGCATTCTGCCATTGTGCATCATGCCCAGGGCACGTCAACCGGGGCCAGCCAGAATAAGAAAACCATGTCGCGCCTGACGGTGTATCTTGATACGCGCAACCGTGTGCTGCTCACACACGATTTGTTTTGGTGGCAATTACCAATCACCATTCCGGCAGTCCTGCTGCATGTGCTGGTGCGCTACGGCAAGGCCTGTGCATGGACCAATCTTGGTCATGCCGTCACTGGCTGGTGGGCAGGTGTGCGCAACGAACGCGGCATGCCCGGCTGGATGCGCTGATGTCATCGCTGCCTTCACCGGTTGCAAAATAATATCAAATAACAGGTAAGACGAGAGAATTTATTCCACTGAAAATATGCCATAATATTTCATGGAGAATTTTTAATGAATAAATTTCATAAACATGTGGTTTGCATTTCATGTGTTGCACTTTATTTTGCCGTTTGTGCATTAAATAGAGTGGCAGCAGCTGACAGGTTTGATGGCTTATGGCTGTCAGATGGATACGGCTATTTTCTTGAAGCGCGCGGGCCTAAAATCACGGTCAGTGAAGTGACATCGCTGAGCTGCATCGATAGTTTCGTATTAACTTGGTAAAAAATATGCGGCTACACATTAATGCTCATGCCTCCGCAAATGCGCATCTTAATAAAGATGAAAATATTCTGTTTGGCCTCTCTGCGCCATCCGCTGTGCTTGATTATGTATCAAAGTGCCCAAAGCACACGCGCACACCACTGTATAGTTTGCCACGCATGGCAAGTGACATGGGTGTGCGCTCGATACTGATTAAAGATGAAAGTGAGCGGCTGGGTCTTGGCAGTTTCAAGGCACTTGGTGGTGCGTATGCAATTTTTCGCTTGGTGCATGAAGCGGTTGAAAAAAGGCTTGGTTATAGAATTTCACCGGCAGATTTATTGTCAAGCGATGTGCGCGCGGTTGCAGCAGAGATGACATTCTGCTGCGCTACAGATGGCAATCACGGGCGCTCTGTTGCTGCAGGGGCTCGCCTCCTTGGCGCACGCGCTGTTATTCTTGTTCATGCTGGTGTTAGCGATCAGCGCGTGGATTCGATTGCAATGCTTGGTGCAGAGATTCGCCGCATCGATGGTACCTATGATGATTCGGTTAGGGCAGCCAAAAAACTGGCTGAAGGCCTCGGTTGGCAACTTGTTTCTGATACATCCTGGCCGGGTTATACGCACATACCGGGGTTGGTGATGCAGGGCTATACGGTTCTTGCTGAAGAGGCGCTCACAGTGTGTGCAGACTGGGCTCTCAAACCAACCCATATGTTCTTGCAGGCCGGCGTCGGTGGTTTTGCCGCAGCTGTTGCCGCCTACACAGTGGCTTTTTATGGCACACAGCGACCCAAACTGATTGTTGTCGAACCCGGTCTTGCAGATTGTGTGATTTCAAGTGTCGAACAAAAGAAACCTGTTACGATCGCGCATACAAAGCCAACGGTCATGTCAATGCTGGAATGCTATGAACCTTCGATTACAGCCCTCAATACCCTCGCGCGCGTCGCTGACGCCTTCCTGACAATTGATGATGGTTTGGCTATGGAGGCTATGCGGCTGCTGGCGCGACCAAAAACACAAGATCCAGCGATTGTCAGCGGCGAAAGCGGCGCCGCAGGCCTTGCTGGCCTTCTAGCGGTTCTGAATCAAGCGGAATGGCAGCAGTCACTTGGTATAAATACAGATTCTATTATTTTACTGTTTAACACGGAAGGGGCAACTGACGAGGCCAGCTACCTTGATGTTACCGGTACGTCATCGGCACATATCGCATTATCCAGAGACAATGTTTTTAATCAGCTTAAGGACTGACTGATTAATCCAGAAGCCGATTGATGGTTTTGATGCAACTTCAACGGCTCCGGTGTCGCGTGATTATGTATCGATTGCAATATAGCCAGGTTTAATTGTCATCTGAAGCCAGCGACTGCAAAATAGATAGCTATAATTCATGCAAGATCCTATAATCTGGTATTATGTCAGACAAAAACAAAGCAGCAACTTCTGTAAAAATGCCGCCTCCACTAATGGCTATGTTGGATGATTTTGATCGTAAAATTCTTACCGCCGTTCAAAGTAATAATATCCAACCGCTGCATGAAATTGCGGCCAATGTGCATCTGTCCGTACCGGCCGTGGCCCGGCGGCTGCAGCGGCTGCGAGCAGAGCGGATCATTCTGAGGGATATCAGTGTCGTTGATCCGGTGGCGGTCGGTTATCTTATTTCACTGATCGTCGAGGTTCGGGTTGAAAGTGAATTGATCGAAAATCTTGATGAAGTGCAGGCGCGTTTTCTGGCTTGTCCACAAATCTTGCACTGTTATTACGTGACGGGCGAGGTGGATTTCATTCTCATCATGGCCGTGCGCGATATGCTTGAATATGAAAACCTCACGCGCGAGCTTTTCTTTAAGGGCGGTAATGTCAAAAGCTTCAAAACTTTCGTAGCGATGAAACGCGTTAAAATTCGGGAAGAGCTTAGCCTTTGAGGCTCACAATCGGTTGTTGCAGAAATTTTTTCAGCAATAGCAAGATAATCGTGCGCATGCTTTAGTGCGCAGCAATTAAGGCTGCGCAGTGCGCACTGGCGGCCGGTGCGGTCTGAATGCCAAAGCCGCCCTGGCCGGCACACCAGAAAAAATCCGGCACGCTTTCATCAAAACCAAACACCGGCCCGCGGCCTGGTGCAAATGTTCTGAGTCCGGCCCAACGGCGCTCGATACGACTGATTTTGAAGTGTGTGACAGCTTCAATCCGTGCAGCAATGGTGGCAATGTCAATTTCATCGGGTTGCACGTCGCACGCGGCCATAGACGTTTCGTCTGCCGGAGACGCCCAGATATGACCAGCATCGGGTTTGAAATAAAACCGGTCATCAATGTCGAGCACCATTGGCATGGTGCTATCATACAAATCCGGCTGCGGACGAAAGCTTATCACTGTGCGCCGCATCGGTGTGAGATGCTTTTTTTGAGCACCGGCAAGGGTTGCAACACTATCCGCCCAGGCCCCGGCGGCATTGACAATCATCGCAGCATTGACCTCCCGATCCCCAGCTTTTATGTGCCAACCCGCGCTGTCGTGTTTTAGCTTTGTTACCGGCGCATCATAAAGCATATCAACACCCGCCTGACGACAGCCGCACAGGTAGCCAGCGTGAAGGGCGGCCACATCGATATCCTTGCAATCAGGATCGTATATGCCGCCAATACTGTAATCCGGCTTCAACACCGGTACCAGTGCGTACACCTCGTCCCTGCTCAGACGCTGAATGGCAGGGAAGTCGGCATATTCAGCCAGCATTTCAGTTAGCCGATGCGCTTGCCTTGAAGTGGCAATGTGCAAGGCCCCTCGTGCATATACCAGCGGAACATCGGAAAAGCCGGCAGGCGGCGTAAACAAAAAATCTTTGGATTGTGTGGTGAGGCTGCGCACCGCCGGGCCACCGTAGGTTTCCGTGTAAAACGCTGCCGAGCGGCCGGTTGTGTGATAGCCTGCCACGCTTTCGGCTTCGATGATCACGATTCGTGCAATGTTGCGGAGCGCATAGCCCAGTGATGCGCCTGCCATGCCGGAACCGATGATGGCAATATCAAAGTCTGTGCTCATGGATGAAATTTGGTCTCTGGCATAATTGTTTTCACGGCGTATATCTATGAGGGAGAAAGAAAACCAGATATCGATTTTTTTAGCATTGCTATATTGCTTTGCCAAAGAAGAAAACATATAGGTCAATATAGCTGACCTTTAAGGAGCTTTCAATGGCTTTAGATGATCCAAAAATTTCTTTGAACGACAAGTATACCCACGATTCGGGTCAGGTGTTCATGAGTGGCACGCAGGCGCTGGTGCGGCTGCCGCTGGTGCAGCTGCGACGGGACAAAGCCGCTGGTCTCAATACAGGTGGGTTTATCTCTGGTTATCGCGGATCGCCGCTGGGCACTTACGATCAAGAATTATGGCGGACACGGAAAATGCTGGACGCTGCGGGTGTGGTGTTTGTGCCGGGTGTCAACGAAGATCTGGCGATGACGGCCGTCTGGGGCAGCCAGCAGGTGGGTCTTCGTCCCGGTGCAACCAAGGACGGCGTGTTTGGCATCTGGTATGGCAAGGGCCCGGGGCTTGACCGCTCAATGGATGTGCTGAAGCATGCCAACGCTGCCGGGTCATCGAAACATGGCGGGGTACTGGCTGTGGTTGGTGACGATCACGGGGCCAAATCTTCAACTCTGCCGCACCAGTCCGACCATAATTTTATGTCGGCATTTGTGCCATTTTTATATCCATCCAGCGTGCACGAATATGTTGAGTACGGCCTTCTGGGTTTGGCCATGTCACGCTTTGCCGGCACCTGGGTTGGCTTCAAGGCGACCGCTGATACGGTTGAAACCACGGCGACAGTTGATCTCGCCAGCGAGCGGCGCAGTATCATTCTGCCGGGTGATTTTGAGTTTCCGCCGAGTGGTGTGCACATCCGTCTGGCCGACGTGTGGCGCGAGGAAGATACGCGTCTGCAACGCTATAAAGGCTTTGCCGCGCAAGCTTTTGCCAAAGCCAACAAGATTGACAGGCTGGTATGGGATTCGCCGCGGCCGCGCATTGGTATTATCACCTCAGGCAAAAGCTATGCCGATGTGCTGGAAGCGCTTGATGCACTTGGGATCACAGAAGCTGTTGCCAAAGATATTGGCCTCCGGCTCTACAAGGTCGGGATGCCATGGCCACTGGAGCCTGAAGGTGTACGGCACTTCTGCGAAGGGCTGGAAGAGGTGCTGGTGGTTGAGGAAAAACGCGAGTTCATTGAACATCAGCTGAAATGGCAGCTCTATAATTGGGACAGCGGCAAGCGACCGCGTGTGGTCGGCAAGCAGGATGAGCAGGGCGATTGGCTGTTGTCACCGGATAACGAACTCACTTTGGGCACCATTGCCCATGTGATTGCCAAACGCCTGTCACGCATTCATTCAACTGAGCGCATGGCCGCAAAGCTTGAATTTTTTGCAGCGCGCGAGCGCATGAAAAAAGCCTTTGTGCCGCCGATCACCCGCGAGCCGTATTTCTGCTCTGGCTGCCCGCACAACACATCGACAAAAGTGCCTGATGGATCGCGCGCCATGGCAGGCATCGGTTGCCATATCATGGCGTTGTGGATGGACCGTTCAGCCGACACCTTCACCCAGATGGGCGGCGAGGGCTGCACGTGGGTTGGTGAAGCCCCGTTCACCAACGAGACGCACGTTTTTGCCAATCTTGGCGACGGCACGTATTTCCATTCCGGCTTGCTGGCCATTCGTCAATCGGCTGCGGCAAAAGTTAATATCACTTACAAAATTCTTTATAATGATGCTGTGGCCATGACTGGCGGGCAGCCCGTGGACGGCCAACTCACCATTCCTGAACTGGTGGCACAACTGAAAGCCGAAAATCTGGTGCGCGTTGTGGTGGTGGCAGAAAACCCCGAAAATCATGACAGTGCAGCGCTTGGCGTTGATGTCTTCCCACGTGCCGAACTCGACAATGTGCAAAAAATGCTCCGCGAGATCAAAGGTTGCACGGCCATTGTTTACGACCAAACCTGTGCTGCTGAAAAACGCCGCCGCCGCAAGCGCGGCACCTTCCCCGACCCCAACAAGCGCATATTCATTAACGCAGCCGTGTGTGAAGGTTGCGGGGATTGCTCTGTGCAATCCAATTGCGTGTCGATTGAACCATTGGAAACGGAATTTGGCCGCAAGCGCGTGATCAACCAATCCAGCTGCAACAAGGATTTTTCCTGCGTCAAGGGTTTTTGTCCATCGTTTGTGGAGGTGACTGGGGCAAGCATTGCCAAACCTGACAAAAGCAAAACAGATTTTGCTGATGGTCTCCCTATGCCCGCTTTACCCGCCATGGGCGATGACTACAATATTTTCGTAACGGGCATTGGTGGTACGGGTGTGCTCACCGTTTCAGCCTTGCTGGCCATGGCGGCGCACCTTGAAGGCAAGGCGTCTGTCACGGCTGATATGGCCGGCCTTGCACAAAAAGGCGGTGCGGTGTTTTCTCATGTGCGACTGGGTGCGAGCAACGCGCACCTGATGTCGCCGCGCATCATCACTGGCGGCGCTGATTTGTTATTGGCCTGCGATGCTGTTGTTGCAGCCGCTCCTGTCACACAGGATTTGCTGGAGCCTACACGCACAGCCGCTGTGGTCAACAGTGTGCAGGCACCGGTCAGTGATTTTGTCCGTAACCGCACGCTCGATCTTCAAAAACCAGCTGTCGAGCGCGCCATTCGTGCGGCTGTCAACCCGAACGCCTGTGATTTTATTGCTGCCGATACCGTGGCTACAACACTTCTCGGTGATGCCATTGCCACCAACATGCTGATGCTTGGTTATGCCTGGCAAAAAGGCCTTGTGCCGCTGAAACTTGAAAGTCTGCTAGCAGCGATTGATCTCAATGCTGTTGCCATTCCGTTCAACAAGCAGGCCCTGTCACTTGGACGCTTGCTGGCGCACGACCACCGTGCCGTGGATACATTCATGCGTACAGCTGGGGCAGTTGAGCCAGAACCCATTGCACACACGCTGGATGAGGTGATTGCCAAACGGGTTGATCATCTGACGGCGTATCAGAATGTTGCTTACGCTGGGCGCTATCAAGACCATGTCGCGGCGGTGCGCACGGCAGAGGCGCGCATCATGCCAGGTTCTGAACTGCTGGCACTGGCAGCCGCCAAAAATCTTGCCAAGTTGATGGCCATCAAGGATGAGTATGAAGTGGCAAGGCTTTATACCGATGGTCGTTTTCAAGCGCAGCTGCATCGGCAGTTTAGCGGTAATTACAAGACTAGGGTTTCACTCTCCCCACCGCTGATCAGCAGGATCGATTCTGCCACCGGTCGGCCAGAAAAGAAAATGTTTGGCCCGTGGATTTTCACAGCCTTTGGTTTGCTAGCTAAAGCCAAGGGGCTACGCGGAACGGCACTGGATGTTCTGGGCCGCAGCCACGAACGGCGCATGGAGCGTCAGCTTCTCGTAGAGTATGAAAATTTGCTTGATCGTTTGTGCCGTGAACTCACGCCAGATAATCACAGCCTCGCTGTGCAGCTGGCCAGCATACCCGATGACATCAGGGGCTTTGGTCCAGTCAAGGAGGCCGCAATGAAACTAGCGGATAATAAACGCAACACTCTGATGGCCGTATGGCCACAACGTAGCGGGATGCTTATGGCCGCCGAATAAGTAGCCACCTTTTTACTTTCGCCCGTCTTGCTCATCTGTTAACGCAAAGACACTAGAATATTTATGTATGTTTCGGGTGAAAGACTTTTATGAGTGTACTTGTCACCGGCGTTGCCGGATTTATCGGTTTCAATGTGGCCAGAGCCTTGCTGGCGCGTGGTGAAAGCGTGATCGGGATTGATTGTGTCAATCATTATTATGACCCAAAACTGAAACAGGCACGGCTTGATCATCTAAACACCACCCACCACACGGCGTTTCATTTTGAGCGGGTAGATTTTGCCGATATGGCGGCACTGAACGTGGCTCTTGCACCCCACAGCTTTGACCGCGTGGTGCATCTGGGGGCGCAAGCCGGTGTACGCTATTCGATCACCAATCCGGAAGCTTATGTGCAAAGTAACCTTGTAGGCCATCTCAACATACTTGAAATCTGCCGCCGTGCGGATGTGCGTAATCTGGTCTATGCGTCTTCCTCCTCTGTCTACGGTAAAAACCAGCTGCCGAAAACCGGCTTTTCTGTCGACCACAGGGTGGATCAGCCAATCTCGCTCTATGCCGCGACAAAAAAAGCTGACGAACTGATGAGTGAAACCTATGCGCATCTCTACCGCTTGCCGCAAACCGGCTTGCGGTTTTTCACTGTCTACGGTCCTTGGGGCAGGCCTGACATGGCGATGTGGCTGTTTGCCGACGCGATTATGAAGGGCAGACCCATCGATGTGTTTGGCGAAGGCAATATGCGGCGGGATTTTACCTATATCGATGATATCGTTGCTGGCGTTATGGCTTGTGTTGATAACCCCGCACCAGACGATGGGGCGGCGAAAGCCGGTGGCTCAATCTCGCCGCACCGGCTCTATAACATTGGCAACCACCGCTCGGAAGAACTGATGCACATGATCAGCCTCATCGAAACATCTATCGGCAAGAAAGCCGTGCTCAACCTGCTTCCCATGCAGCCCGGCGATGTGCGTGATACGTTTGCTGACATCACAGCCATCCAGAACGATCTTGGCTATCACCCTACAACCTCGATTGATGAGGGCGTGCCCAAATTTATCGACTGGTTTAAATCATATCATGGGCTGTAAGCCTTACTCTCAAGCTTGAAAAGTGGGCCGTGGTCGGACTTTGCTATGTTGGTTTACCGCCGGCCAAATAATTTTTCAAGATCCGTGCGACCCAGTTTGATGTAAGTCGGCCTGCCATGGTTGCATTGGCCAGAATGCGGCGTTATTTCCATTTCGCGGAGCAGGGCATTCATTTCATCGGCATTGAGATGGCGTCCGGCGCGCACCGAGCCGTGGCAAGCCATGGTGCCGCTGATAGAATCCAGTTTTTCCTTCAGTGACAAGGCTGTGCCATAGCTTGCAAGTTCATCGGCCAGATCGCGTATTAACCCCGAAATATCTGTCTGGCCGAGCATGGCTGGCTGTTCACGCACGATAACAGCGCAGTGGCCGAAGCGCTCGATCACCAGGCCAAGCTCGGCAAGTTCGTGCGACCGATCTTCAAGCCCGGCAGCGGTAGCTTCATCGAGATCAACCACAATGGGTGACAGCAGCACCTGTCGCTTGATGCCATGCTCTGCAAGTGATTTTTTCATCCGCTCGTGCACCAGCCGCTCGTGTGCCGCGTGCTGATCAACAATCACCAGGCCATCTTTGGCTTCCGCGACAATATAGGTGTTGTGAATTTGGCCGCGTGCTATGCCAAGTGGGAAATCTGTTTCTGCTTCAATCGCTGTAATGCTCGTGATGCGGCCTGAGGGTGCAGCATTGTAGGCGAGCGACATCTCCGACATCTGCGCCGTAAACACAGGGGGTGCATGGTGGCCCCAGCCACTCGCGTTGCCAGATGCGCGCACCGGCGATGTGCCGGTTTCAAATGCCCCAAGTGCGGCTGTCGATGTTGTGGTTGATGATTTGTGGCCAGCGCGCGCCAGCGTTTCCCTGAGGCCGCCAACAATCATGCCGCGCACCAGCCCGGCATTTTCAAAACGGACCTCGGCCTTGGCAGGGTGAACGTTCACATCAACGAAACTATTGGGGCAATTGATGAACAGCGCCAGCACCGGAAACCGATCCCGCGCCAGAAAATCCTGATAGGCACCGCGAACGGCCCCCAGCAGCAAGCGGTCTCGCACGGGCCGCCCGTTCACAAAAAGATATTGATGGTCAGCGACACCGCGGTTGAAAGTCGGCAAGCCGGCAAAGCCGGTGAGGTTTAGTTCATCGCGGTTCACTTGAACGACAAGCGCATTGTCCGCAAAATCAGGCCCCAGAACTGAGGCCAAACGCGCTAGGCCGTTCGCCATATCGGGGCTTGCCCGAAACAGGCTGCGACCCTCGGTCTCAATGTCGAAACGCACCTGTGGGTGCACCATGGCCAACCGCTTGACATGATCGAGACACAGGCCCTGTTCACTGCGTTCACTTTTCAGGAACTTGAACCGCGCGGGTATGCGCTCGAAGAGTGCCTCGACACTCACCCGCGTGCCCTGCTCCATGGCGCAGGGTTCGGCGGCCCCCGCCACGCCGTTATCAACAACAATCCGCCAGCCCTGCGCGGCCTCGCGTGGCCTTGACGCTAGGGTTAACCGCGATACTGAGGCAATGGACGGTAAAGCCTCACCGCGAAAACCAAGGGTTTTGATCAAACTCAGATCATCATCAGGCAGTTTTGATGTTGCATGACGTTCCAGGGCCAGCTGCATTTCGCTAAGGCCCATCCCACAGCCATTATCATGGACTGAAACCAAGCTGCGGCCACCGGCTTTAAGGCTCACAGCAATATGCGTTGCACCAGCATCAAGGGCGTTTTCCACCAGCTCTTTCAGGGCACTGGCAGGCCTCTCCACCACTTCGCCCGCTGCAATGCGGTTGATCAGGGTCTCGGGCAAACGCCGGATGGTCATGGCTGGTAATCCGCTAAAATGTATATGCCCAAACAAAACATATCCTGTATATAGCCGGATCAATCATCCAGTTGAACTCTTAACCCGTATATATTTCAAAATTAAATCCAGGATTTTTATTTGAGCACTCCCCACATTGTATGGTTTCGTCAGGATTTACGCGTGAGCGATCAGGCCGCACTTGCCGCCGCTGCCGCCGCCGGTCCAGTCATACCGGTTTATATTCTGGACGATGCGGCACCTGAACATTGGCGTATGGGGGCTGCAAGCCGCTGGTGGCTGCATCATAGCCTTGCAAGCCTTAGCAAGGCGTTGGAAAAATACGGCGGCACACTGTTGCTGCTTAAAGGTGATGCTGTTGCAACCCTGAAAAACCTGATGGCAGCCACAGGGGCGACGACCGTTCATGCGCTCGAGCATTTTGAGCCATGGGCACAGCGCCAGCAGGCGGCTTTGGGTGGCGCGCTAACACTGCATCAGGGTCTGTCGCTCGCGCATCCCACAGCCATGCGCACGGGTTCAGGCACCTCTTTCAAGGTCTTCACACCGTTTTGGCGTGCTTTGCAGATGCACATGCCCCCATCTCTGCCGAAACCACCACCTAAAAAGCTGCACATGTTTCCGGATGTGCCAGCCGGGGATAGCCTTTACAGATGGAAACTGCTGCCAGAAAACCCGGACTGGGCCACCCCGATCAAGGAACACTGGTCACCGGGATCAGCTGGAGCACACGCACAGTTGAATGCCTTTGTCGATCACGCCGAAAATTATAGCGACGCGCGGAACACGCCTTCGGTGAAAGGCACATCAAAACTGTCGCCGCATCTGCATTTCGGAGAAATCAGTCCAGCAGAGGTCTGGCATGGGGTGCCGTCGGTTGAGCCGTATTTGCGTCAGCTAGGCTGGCGAGATTTTTCATGTAATTTGCTGCTGGCGTCGCCTGATTTCGCGGATGTCAACTGGAAGTCAAATTTTGACAGCTTTCCTTGGGTGGACGACAAGGCAGGCCTCAAGGCATGGCAATACGGCACAACCGGTTACCCCATCGTTGATGCCGGTATGCGTGAACTCTATGCCACCGGTTGGATGCACAACCGGATACGTATGATCACAGCATCGTTTTTGATCAAAGACCTGATGATTGACTGGCGTGCTGGTGAAGCCTGGTTCTGGGACACATTGGTTGATGCATCGCTTGGCAATAATGCGGCTGGCTGGCAATGGGTGGCAGGTTCCGGTGCGGATGCTTCACCCTACTACCGCATTTTCAACCCGGTTTCGCAGGGTGAGAAATTCGATGCCAACGGTATATATGTAAGGCGCTGGGTGCCGGAGCTTGCCAAGCTCCCAAACGCGCATATCCATGCCCCGTGGCTGGCACCAAAGAATGTGCTGGACTATGCTGGTGTTGAGCTTGGCAAAACTTATCCCAAGCCGATTGTCAATCACGATACCGCACGGCTGCGCGCACTCGCTGCCTACAAATCTCTAAAGGCGGCCTGATGCGCATTGCCGTGATTGGTGCAGGCATTTCCGGCAACACAGCCGCTTGGGCGCTTGGCCAGCAGCATGATGTCACACTCTATGAAAAAGCTGATCACTTTGGCGGCCATGCCAACACCGTCGATGTTGATCTGGGGGGGGTGATAACCCCAGTCGATACCGGATTTATTGTTTATAATGAACAAAACTATCCGAGAATGGTAGAACTTTTTAGCATTTTAGGCGTAGCGACTGAAGCGTCTGATATGTCGTTTGGCATATCACTGGATGGTGGTGCCCTAGAATATCAAAGTGACAACAAATTCAGCAGTTTGTTTGCGCAAAAACGTAATCTGTTATCACCGAAGTTCTGGATGCTTTTGAAAGATATGCAGGCGTTTTACAAAGCCGGGCCAGGCCTTGTTGACACCTATGATTTATCCAGCATCAGTCTGGGCATTCTGCTCGCGCAGATGAATGTTTCAGACAGCTTAATTCGCGATCACATCGTCCCCATGGCCGCGTGCATCTGGTCGGCATCGTTTCATGAGATATTAGCCTTTCCCGCGTCAACATTTGTGCGTTTCTTTATCAACCATGGTCTCTTCAGTCTGGGTGAACGGCCAGCCTGGCGCACCGTGCGTGGTGGATCGCGCAGCTACGTCAAAAAACTTCTCGATGCGTTTCAGGGCAGGCGCTTGCTGGCTCAGCCGGTTTTGTCAGTGATGCGCCTTGAGCATGCTGTGCGTGTGCAGACGGCAACAGGTTATGATGATTTTGATCATGTGGTGATGGCCTGTCATGGCGATGAGGCTCTGACGTTGATCGACGCACCAACCACTGCCGAACAGAGTGTGCTTGGCGCCTTTCAGTATTCGAAAAACCACGCCTACCTGCACCGGGATAAACGCCTGATGCCCCATAACCGGGGTGTTTGGTCAAGCTGGAATTATGTTGCTGCAACAAATCATGCACCATGCAAGGCAGTGCCAATCACCTACTGGATGAACCTTCTGCAAAACCTTAATCCGCGTCATGATATATTTGTGAGTTTGAATCCGACTCGTGAGATCGATGCAAAGCTTATCGACCGCGAGCTGTTATATGAACATCCGATTTTTGATGCCGGCACACTGGCTGCACAGCAACGCTTGGGTGATATCCAGGGTGTTGACCGGTTGTGGTATGTTGGGGCCTACTGGCGCTATGGTTTTCATGAAGATGGCTGCATGTCTGGCTTGGCGGTCGCCGACGCTTTGGCAGCGCTTGCGCATCAACCATCTCTTGCAAGGGTTAGCGCATGAGATCGGCTCTTTACACCGGTGAGGTCGCGCACATGCGGCTCAATCCATTCCGGCACGGCTTTCGCTACCGGGTGTTCTCACTGTGGCTTGATCTGGATGGGTTGGCGGAAACGGCGGCAAACGTCAAACTGTTTTCACACAACCGTTTCAATCTGATTGCGTTTCATGATCGGGATCATGGCAATGGTGATGGCGGTTCAGTCAAAAACTGGGCACTTGGCAAGCTTGCCGAGGCCGGGTACGCCGCTGCTGCAGAATGGTCTGTACAGCTGCTGTGCTTTCCACGGCTGTGGGGGTATGTGTTCAACCCTATCGCCATATATTATTGCAGCACGCCGGATGGTCGCCTGCAGGCTATTATCTATCAAGTGAGCAATACGTTTGGCGAACGGCACAGCTATATTTTGTCCGCAGACTTCAACACCTGCGATAAAAATTTTCACGTCTCGCCGTTCATGCCGATGGATGGTCGCTATTTGTTTAGCGCACCGGCACCGGATGAAAAATTGGATATTATAATCCACTATCTCGACAATGCTGCCAAACTGCGCTTGGTTGCCCGGCAAACCGGTGTGAGACGTCCGTTCACCAGTGCCAGCATTTTAAAAGCTGTGCTCAGCCATCCGCTGATGACCTTCAAGGTCACCATGGGTATTCACTGGCAGGCATTTAAATTGTGGCGCAGGGGTGCACAGTTTTTCAAAAAACCATCACCGCCGCATGAGACTTTTTCCACCCACCAACCCAGCAAGGCTTTGCCATCATGAGCGAGAGCGACCCGATGTCCAATTTTCATAAAACCCGTGCTGTTATTGCTGCTGGCAGCGGCTTTTCCAGCGGGGAGAGCGCGCTCTCGAAATTGTGGAGCTGGGCCCCTGAGCGGCTATTACACACGTATGATCAGTGCTTGCAGCATGGCAGTATTATTGTGCACTTTCCTGGTGGACAAACCCGTGTGCTTGGCAACCATGCCACCGGACCGCAGGCTGAAGTCTATCTCAAAAGCTGGCGGCCGATCCGTCGGTTGATTGCTGGAGGTTCAACGGCCTGGGCGCGCGCCTACATAGAAGGAGATTGGGAAAGCCCCGATCTTACAAAAATGTTTGAGTTGTTTTCGATGAACCGGCGCACGCTGGGTGACAGCACACGCGGGGCCTGGTGGTCCAGGCTTGCCAATCAGGCCATGCACAGTTTTCGTGCCAACACCAAGCTTGGCAGCCAGACCAACATCAGTTTCCATTATGATTTGGGCAATGATTTTTACAAGCAGTGGCTTGATCCATCGATGACCTATTCAAGTGCCATCTTTGCCGAAGGCGACAATTGCCTGGAAACGGCACAACGCCGAAAATATCGTCGCCTGCTTGATTTGCTCGATGCCAAACCGGGGCAGCATATTCTGGAAATTGGCTGTGGCTGGGGTGGCTTCGCTGAATTCGCAGCACAAGAGAACGGGGTTAAAGTGCACGGCATTACGCTCTCTGAAGAGCAATTGAGCTGGGCGCGCCAGCGCATTGCCGAAAAAGGCCTTGGCGATCTGGTGACATTTGAGCTGATTGATTACCGCGACGTCAAAGGCCGTTACGATCATATCGCCTCGATTGAAATGTTTGAGGCTGTGGGTGAGCGGTTTTGGCGTACGTTCATGGACAAAGTGCAAAGCTTGCTGCACCCTGGCGGTCGCGCTGCCTTGCAAATCATCACCATTGATGAAGCCATTTTTGAGGCTTACCGGCGCGGCGCCGATTTTATCCAGACCTATATTTTCCCGGGCGGCATGCTGCCCTCGATCGAGCGCTTTCAGGCGGTGGTGGAGGATGCTGGCCTCGCTTGGAAAAGTGGTCACAGCTTCAGCAAAGATTATGCGAAAACGCTCGGATACTGGCGCGAGGCGTTTGAAGGGGCCATCCAAAAAAATACCCTGCCACAAGAATTCAATGCGCAGTTTCAACGCATCTGGCGCTATTACCTGGCATATTGCGAAGGCGGTTTTTTAGGTGGCGGGTTAGATGTGCATCATATAGCTCTGCAGAAACATGCATGAAACAGCCGCGTTTTTCGCTGGCAGCCCTGATTGCCTACAGCGGCCCGGCGTTGCCGCTGGCAATGCTGACCGGACCAGTGTTTGCTGTGCTGCCAACGTACTTCACACGTGATATCGGGCTTGATCAAGCCAGTGTCGGCCTTGCCCTATTGCTATCACGCGCCTGGGATGCGCTGTGTGATCCGGCGGTTGGCGTCTATGCAGACCGCATCACCAGCCGTTATGGCAGACGACGTCCGTTGCTGGTGGCGGGTGTGCCACTGATCATTCTCGGTAGCTGGTTGTTGTTCACTCAAGGCCATAGCCTTACCCCGCTCACCATGGGCCTTGCCAGCATGGTGCTCTACACTGGCTGGACTCTGACCAAACTCAGCCACGATGCCTGGGGCGCGGAACTATCCGCAGACTATACCGAACGCACCCGCATCACTGCCGTGCGCGAAGCCGTCGCGCTGTGTGGCGGCTTGATGGCGATTGTATTGCTGGGCTGGGGTATATCGCCGTCTGGTCCCGGCCTCTCGCAAGCCCTCCGATGGTTGTTTATGATGGTGACTGTGCTGATGCTGACAGCTGTGTGCCTTGCCGTGTTGCGCACAAGCGATAAGGCGGTGGTTGCCGATCAGAAAAGAGTTTCCATGGCTACCCAGTGGCATACCCTGCTGCAAAGCCTTGCCCTCAAAAAGCTGGCCTTTGCCTTCGTGCTTAATGGTCTCGCATCCGCTTTGCCAACCACCTTGTTCCTGCCTTTTGTTGAACATGTGCTGGGTCGGCCTGATCTTAAAGGGCCATTGATCCTGCTTTTTTTCGTCTGTGCTGTCTTTGCTGTACCCGTGTGGATTTGGGCGGGCAAACGGCTTGGCAAGCACCGCGCCTGGCAGCTGTCTATGCTGATTGCGACATGCAGTTTTATACCCGCTATTTTTTTAAAAGCCGGCGATGTCATCTGGTTTGTGCCGGTTGTCGTAATAACGGGTATATGTTTGGCAGGAGATCTGGTTTTGCCCCCATCGATACAAGCGGATGTTCTGGATGAAGACCGGATAAATTCTGGTCAGTCACGCGCTGGCATGTTGTTTGCCTTGCTTGGTTTCCTAAATAAATTCACGTTTGCCCTTGCGCCTGGCATTGCATTACCAGTGCTCGGATACATGGCGTTCAATCCCAAACCCGATGCTGTAAACAGTGGCCCTGCCTTACTGACATTAACCATGCTGTATGCCTTTTTGCCCGTGCTGTTGAAACTGGCCGCCATATATACAATGCAAGGTTTTCCGCTCGATCAACGTCGCCATCAAGAACTGCAACATATCATCAACCTGAAAACTAGCGTATAATTGGGTCCCTTATGAATCTTGAATCAAAAATCACACCCGCTGCCGCACTTGTCCTGCAACCTTTCGACCCTTTACGTTTTTACGATGGTCATGTGGGTGCCAAAGGTTTTGTTGTGCGCCGCAACGGCGATCTGGTGCGTACATTTGTGGCGCAGTTTAGTGGTGTCAGAGATAAGGACAGCATCACCATTCATGAAGTGATTGATTATGACGACGGCGACCAAGATTTGCGCCATTGGCACATCACAAAAAGCGGCAAGGGTATCTGGACAGCGAATGTCGAAGGTCTCGTTGGCGTCTGCACTATCAGGTCTGGTAAACGGCTGGAAGAATGCCGCTGGAGCTACCGCATGAAAGTACCAATCAAAAATCGCCTGATAGCGTTTGATTTTGAAGATATTATGGTATCGCTGTCGGAATCTGAAATGGTGTCATTAACACCTATGAAGAAGTTCGGCATCACAGTCGCAACCATCAATTGCCGCTATTACAAGCTCTGAATATTACTGTGTTGGTCGTGCTGCAAGAGTTGCCGGATCAAGCGGCATATTTTTGATCAGCTCGCCTTTCTTGCCAAAGCTCGCAAGTGGCTTGCCATTATATTCCAGTGTCAAACCGCCAGCATTGCCTGTCGTTAGTTTTACGCCTGCAACGCTTGGTACGGAATAGGTGTCACCGGCTTTCAATATACCAATCTTGAGCGATACCGGTCCACCATCAGAAACTTTGATCCAGCTGTCTTCAAGGGCACGAATAACAAGGCCACCAGTCGCCGAAGCACCTGTAGCGGGTGCCGCAGCCGTGGCAGGCAACGCAGCAGGGGCAGGGGCCTCAGGTGTGGCGATAGCAGGCGCGGCTACAGCCGGTGCAGGCGTGGCACTGACCGGCGGTGCCGATGATTGAGACAGCACGGGCGGTGCCTGTTGTGCGACCACAGCCGACGTTGAAGCCGCTCTATCGCCTGACGGCGCGGCCGCCACAACCGGCGTTTCCTTATCTTGTCTGAAATGGCTGTAGGCAAACCACGCCAGGCCAATAAAGCTGACCAGGCCAACAAGGCTGCCGATCACCAAGCCGCGACTGGGCAACCGCGATTCGTCAAAAGGTTCAGGGGCAACACCTGGGTTGGCCGCCTCAAGGCTGTAAGTTATGGTTTTGTATTGATCGACAACCTCGTTTGGGCTGATGCCAAGGTAGGTGCAATAGGTGCGGATAAAACCGATAGCATAAGGCCTTGCTGGCAACTTGTCGTATTGGTCTGCTTCAAGAGCGGTCAGGTGGCGCAAGGGAATGCGTGTATCACGCGCCACATCTGCCAGATTAAAGCCTCGTTCTTCACGGACTTTGCGCAGTTTTTCACCAATACGCGACCCGTCAGCACGTAATTCGTCAAGTGGTTTGGTATCACTCAGGGGTTTAAGGGCGGCTTCCATATTTTTAACCGTTGTTTTATAATTTTGGTTGTGATCCGCTAATTGGCTTAATGCCCTGTGGATAACCATGACGTCAAGCTAAAAGCGCTTAAAATCAGCACCATCAGAGAGGAATATTATGCTTTTCCGCCCACTGCATGAGATGCTCGCGCACGGAGAGGCTGGAATCCGTAAGCCAACTCGCCATAGATTCAGCAAGGGTAATCAAAGTTGTGGCGCGGATAACCGTTTTGACCGGCCCAATCGCAGCGGGCGTCACTGATAGCCGACGCACCCCAAGGGCAATCAGCGCCAGCGATTCCAGTGTACGACCACCCATCTCCCCACAAATTGAAATCGGCACACCAGCAGCATCGGCGGCATCGACAATGCGCTTGAGGAAGCGCAAGATTGGCACGGAAAGCCAATCGTAGCGGTTGGCAAGCTTGGGATGTGAGCGGTCCGCTGCAAACAGGAACTGCACCAGATCGTTGGTGCCCACAGAAATAAAATCTACCGCTGGAAGCAGCGTATCAAGCTCATAGGCAAGCGCTGGCACTTCCAGCATAGCACCATAGCGGATGGAGCGAGGCAAATCGTGGCCTGCTTTGCGCACCACATCAAGTTCTTCCAGCACCATGGCTTTGGCGCCGATGAATTCTGCCGTGGTCGTGACCATGGGAAACATGAGTGACAAATCGCGCCCGGCTGCCGCTTCGATCAGGGCGCGGGATTGGACCTTAAGCAAGCCTGGCCGTTCCAGCGCTACACGCAAGGCGCGCCAGCCCATGGCCGGGTTTTCCTCGACATCCTCGCTTCTAAGGTACGGCACAGCCTTGTCGCCGCCAATATCGACCGTGCGAAAAATCACCGGCTTGGAGCCGCAGGCATCCAGCACATCGCGGTAGAGTTGCGTTTGAGCCTGACGGCGCGGCAGCGTTGCTGATACCAGAAACTGGAACTCAGTTCTGAACAAGCCGATGCCGTCCGCGTTGGTGATGTGCAGGCCAGCGAGATCAACCTTAAGCCCTGCGTTCATCATCAACGAAATCGTCGTGCCGTCTTTTGTTATGGTGGGCAGTTCCTTGATGCTGGCATACTTGGCCTGTTGCTTGGCGCGCAGCGACAAGCGGTTTTCATATTGCCGCGAGGCCTCGGCGCTTGGCCGGATAAAGAGGGCCTCTGACGTTGAATCAAGAATGACCGGATCGCCGGGCATCACCATGTTCATGATGCCCTTGGCGCGGCCCAGCATGGGAATGCCCATGGCACGCGCCACAATTGTCACGTGTGCGGTGAGCGAGCCTTCCTCAAGTATAACGCCCTTGAGCCGTCGCCGGTCGTATTCAAGCAGCTCTGCCGGGCCAAGCGAGCGCGCCACCAATATACTGTCTTCGGTCAGGCCCAGATCAGCCGAGGTGCCAAGCTTTCCAGCCACAATGCGGATCAGCCGATTGGCGAGATCATCAAGATCCTGCAATCGCTCCAGCAAATACACATCCTGGGTTTTGCGCATTTGCACCCGGGTGTTCTGCTGCACCCGTTCAATGGCGGCTTCGGCTGTCAAACCTTTCTCGATTGCCTCGTTGATGCGGCGGGCCCAGCCTTCATCAAAGGCAAACATCTTGTAGGTTTCAAGAATATCATCATGCTCACCGGCGCCACCAAAGTCCGCCTGGTTCATCATTTTATCGATATGCGTGCGCATGGTCTGAAAAGCGTTTCGCACCCGTTCCTTTTCAGCGTCAAGATCATCAGCCACTGTGTGCTCAATGTGCACCTTCGGTTGATGAAACACGACCATACCGCGTGCCAGCCCGTCAACGATGCGCATCCCGCCCAAGCGCACTGTGCCTGAACGCACGCCGCGTGCCTCGGCCATCGCTTTATCGTCGATTAACCCCGCCGCCTTGATCAGTTCAGCAAGCACCATGGCAACGGTTTGCAGCGCCTCGATTTCTTCCTCGGCATACTCGCGCGGATCGCGGTGCTGCACGCACAGCACGCCCACCGACTGGCCCTGACGCAAAATCGGTACGCCAGCGAAACTATGAAAAAGGTCCTCGCCGGTTTCTGGCCGGTAGGCAAAGTTTGGGTGGGCGCGCGCTTCAGCAAGATTAAGCGGCGTGCCGCGCTCGGCAATATTGCCGACCAAGCCTTCACCAAAACTCAAAGTCGTTACGTGCACGGCCGATTTTGCTAGGCCCTCTGTTGAAAACAGTTCCAGTTTGGTGTCGCGCAGCAGATAAATCGAACACACTTCGCTGGAAAGGGCCTTGGCGATGGTTTTGGCCACTTTGTCGAGTTTTGCCTGTGGAGACAGGCGTTGCGCCATAACCTCATGGAGCTTCTGGAGAATTTCCCGTGGTGCAGAAACTGAAGATTTCGACGTTTGAGCTGACATATGAGCTCTTACTAGGTTGAACATACCCGCTTGTCGAGTTTAACGGCTTAATTATATCATCAGCAATTCGTCCGTTTTGTGGTGTTGCAAGAAACCCATAAGCCCCCCGCACTCCACGGCCACGTGGACATCGTCTGCCGGGATCTCACAGAGGTGCAATCCAGTCTGGCAGACGGTGAAGCGCACTCCAAATTCAAGGCAGGTTTCAAACAATTCAGCAATGGTTGCCACACAATAGGCTGAACGCTTGCCGTCGCCACCGGATGTATAGGTCTTTGCAGCAATTTCGGCCGCCTGACCGGATAAAAATATTGCGACCGTGCGGCCAATCGCTGCGGTTGTTGCAGCCAGACTGAAAGCTGTCCACACCCGTTCATCACGGGGCTCGGCGAGAATGATGGCTAGACCCTGCATGCGCGGTACACTAGGTTTTGCAGCTGTTGCATGCCGGGTCTTTCGCCAGCTTAATCGTGCGCATGCGTGCCGAGAGCGCGTCATAAATCAGTATGCGGCCTGCCATGCTGTCACCAAAGCCAACACTCTCGCGGATAACTTCGAGCGCTTGCAGCGAACCCATCACGCCGGTGAGGGCACCAAGCACGCCGTCGTCTGCGCAACTGCCTTCAGCACGGGCAGGGGCCTCCGGCACGAAGCAGCGATAGCACGGCATATCAGGCAAATAACCTTTGAAAGTCGCCAGCTGGCCTTCAAACGGGCCAACAGCCGCACTCACCAGTGGTTTTTTATACATTTGGCACGCATCGGCCACGGCAAAACGGGTGGCAAAATTATCGCAGCCATCAACGACGATATCATAATCTTCGATAAGGCTGGCCGCACTCTTTTCATCAAGACGCAAAACATGTTTTATAACGTTTACATCCGTATTTATTCTGGCAAGAGCAGCCGCTGCACTGTCCACTTTCAAAATGCCAATGGCATCTGTTGCGTGAATGGTCTGGCGTTGCAAGTTGGAGAGGCCAACCTCATCATCATCGACAATCCCTATTGTGCCAACGCCTGCGGCAGCCAGATACTGCAGGCACGCACTGCCAAGCCCACCAGCGCCAATAACCAGCACTTTTGAAGCCAATAATTTTTGCTGGCCTGTGCCGCCAATTTCCTTAAGCACAATGTGGCGTGCGTAGCGTTCGAGTTGGTTGTCCGTGAGAGCAACCATCTACCGTCCTGTCGAGCCAAAACCACCAGCGCCTCGTGTCGTATCATCCAGGCTCTCCACCGCCACCCACGTGCTGCGTGTGACAGGTGCAATCACCATCTGGGCGATGCGCATGCCGCGCCGGATGGTGACAGCAGCAACACCATGGTTGATGAGGATCACCTTCACTTCGCCGCGATAATCGCTGTCGATTGTGCCAGGGGTGTTGAGCACTGTCACACCCTCTTTCAGTGCAAGGCCCGAACGTGGCCGCACCTGGGCCTCATAGTGTGGTGGCAGCGCAATCTGGATTCCAGTCGGCACAAGTGCACGCATATGCACAGCAAGCTCGATGTCGTCCTCAATCGCTGCCAGTAAATCCATCCCGGCAGCCCCATCTGTTTCATAGGCTGGCAGTGGCAAGCCCCGGCCATGGGACAACTGGACGATCTGAATGGCAACAGGCTTGGTCATATATTGAGGTCCATGGTTTGTATGAGTGTTTGCACCAAGGCGTCCGCCGCCATTGTTTTGCTGACCCTTGCGTGATGTGTTTGCGCGGTTGCCGAGATGATGTCGACAGTGGTTGTATCACATCCGAATATAGTGCTGGTTTCAGACACATCGTTGGCAACAATGATATCGCAGCTCTTTGATTTGAGTTTGGCGCGTGCGTGTGACAGAATATCTGTGGTTTCAGCTGCAAAGCCGACCACACAGGCCGGGCGCCTTTCGTCTTTGAGCGCGCAAAGACTTGCAAGGATATCTGGATTCTCGCTGAGTTCAAGTTTTGGCATATGGGCTGATTTTTTCAATTTCTGTGGTGCAGGCTTTACGCGCCAATCGGCAACAGCCGCAACACATACCGCGATGTCGGCAGGCAGGGCTTTGTGCACAGCTTCATACATTTCGTGCGCGGTTTCCACCTTGACCAGTGTTGTACCGTGCGGTGCCGTCAGGTTGGTCGGTCCTGAAACCAGTGTCACTCTGGCGCCGTGTGCCGCCAGTGCTGCAGCCACGGCATAGCCTTGTTTCCCTGATGAACGGTTGGCAATGTAGCGCACAGGATCAATCGGCTCGTGAGTCGGGCCAGCGGTCACAATTGCATGTTTACCGTGCAGCGGACCAGCGCGAAAATGCGATTGCACGGCTGCCACAATATCGCCCACCTCGCTCATGCGGCCCATGCCGTGTTCGCCGCACGCCATGGGTCCTGTCACTGGTCCGATACAGTGCACCCCATCGGCAGTGAGCTGGGTTAGATTACGCTGTGTGGCTTTATGCTCCCACATGCGCACATTCATGGCAGGCACCACAATCACGGGTTTATCTGTGGCAAGCAGCACGGTCGATGCCAGATCATTTGCCAAACCGTGGACCATTTTGGCCATGAGATCAGCTGTGGCCGGACATACCAGAACAACATCGGCTTTGCGACTGAGTTGGATATGACCCATCTCGGTTTCATCTTTGAGTGAAAACAGTTCTGAGTAAACCGGTTGCTCAGAGAGTGCTGCTACGGAGAGCGGCGTGATGAATTCGGCTCCGGCTTTTGTCAGAACAGCCTGCACCTCAAAACCGGCGTCGCGAAGACGTCTGATCAATTCCAGTGACTTATAGGCTGCTATACCGCCGCCAATAATAAGAAGAATGCGCTTCATAAAAGCCTCAATACCAAACTGCCGAGCAAGATGCCAATCAAGACCGCCAAACCCATTTGCCAGCCGCTGAACCCGCCTTTTTCCCCCAGCGGTGGCAGGGGCGGTGCTGGCGGTGCTGCGCCTTTTCGGGGCACCAAATTGGCTGCCCGGTTGACGGCAGCGCCAATGCCCAGCACGTTGCCAATCAACGCGCGAATACCATCGGCCAGTCGCACCTCTGGTCCAAGTTCGCGTCGCACCCACTGCGTCAGATACGGTCCTGAGATATCCCACATATTGGCACTCGGGTCGAGATAAACGGCAAGACCCTCCACCATCATCATGGTTTTCTGGAGCAGCAAAAGATGCGGCTGGGTTGGCATATCAAAGGCACGGGTCACAGCAAACAATTGGTCGAGCAGCCGCGCTGGCGACACATCCTTGATCGGAAGGCCCATGATCGGTTCGCCGACAGCGCGCAGTGCTCCAGCAAAGTCGGCCACACTGTGATGCAGTGGCACATAGCCCGCTTCAAAATGTATCTCGGCCACCCGGTCGTAGTTGCGGGTGATAAGGCCATAGAGAATCTCCGCAAGGTAGCGCCGCGCTAGGGGGTCAAGCCTTCCCATAATACCAAAATCAACCACCGCTAACCGGCCGCTGGTGTCGAGAAACACATTGCCCTGATGCAAATCGGCATGAAAATAACCGTCGTCGATTGCCTGCTTTAAAAAGACCTGCACAGCCGTTCTCGCAAGTGCACTCATATTAAAGCCACTGGCCTTCAGAGCCGCATGATCGGTAAGCTTGATGCCGTCAATCCAGTCCAGCGTCAGCACGCCTTTGGTGGTGCGCGACCAATCAATGCCCGGCACGCGGTAGCGGCTTTCACCGGCCATGTTGTCAGCCAGTTCAGATGCGCTGGCCGCTTCCAGTCGCAAATCCAGCTCGCGAGTCACCCAGCCACGAAAGCTCTCGATCACCTGGCGCGGTCGCAGGCGTGCGGCTTCGCCGCCCAGCCTTTCAAGTTGTGCAGCGCCCCACGCATAGGTTTCGAGCGCTGAGCGTATATCCGCCTCGATATGCGGACGCAGCACTTTCACAGCCACATCGCGGCCATCTGTGGTGCGGGCCTTGTGCACCTGTGCAATGGACGCCGCCCCCACCGGCACAGGATCGAAGCTCTCAAACACATGCTGTAGTGGTGCACCAAGCTCGCGCTCAATCTGGGCTTTCGCGGCTGCAAAAGCAAAAGGCGGCAGCTGGTCCTGCAGGGTGGCAAAATCCTGCGCCACTTCAATGCCGACCAGATCAGGTCGCGTGGCGAGTGCCTGGCCAAGTTTGATTGCAGCGGGCCCGAGTGCGGTAAAAGCCACGGCATAACGCGGCATTTTGGGGGCAAAGGTGCCAAAACGCGCCAACCGTGCAATGAGGCGAACGCGCAGCGGCGCATCGGCATGATGCTCGAATACGCGCAAGGTGCCGTGCTTTGCGAGAGTACGGCCCCAGCGCATGTACCGGATGATGTGGGTGAATGTTGTGGTCACGGCTTTCGCATTCACCCTCTGCCGCATGCAGCACGTGAGAGCGCGCCAACGATCATCCTAAATTTTCCAGCCACTGTGTATGGCCACCACGCCGCCGAGCAAGCGCTCGAATTTTACATTGGCAAAGCCCGCTGTTGTGAGCATCCCAGCGAATTCTGGTGCTGCTGGAAACTTGCGTATGCTCTCAACCAGATAGCGGTAGGCTTCCTCATCGCGTGCGACCAGCTTGCCAATTTTAGGCACGATGTTCAGCGAATAGGCATCATACAGCGCTGCGGCACCTGGCCATATTTGCTGCGAGAATTCCAGACAGAAAAATCGCCCGCCAACCTTCAAAACCCTGTGCGCCTGTTTGAGCGCTGCCGGAATGTCTGTCACATTCCTGATACCGAAAGCTATGGTCATGGCATCGAACGCCCCATCGGCAAACGACAGGGCTTCAGCATTTTCCTCACGCCATTCAAGGTTGTGCAGGTTGCGTTTGGCAGCGCGTGCCGCGCCGACAGCCAGCATGTCCGGGTTGATATCGGCGACGACGACATGCGCTCCCGATTTTATCAGGCGGAAGGCGATATCGCCTGTGCCTCCGGCCATATCAAAAATGTGCTCGCTGGCCCTTGGCCTGAGCTGTGCCACCAAACGATCTTTCCACAGCCGGTGCAGCCCGCCGGACATAAAGTCGTTCATGATATCGTAGCGTTGGGCCACACGATCAAACACCGAGCGCACCCGGCGGGTTTTTTCGTCTGCGTCTACCGTTTGAAAGCCGTAGGATACTTGGGTCATACGTGCTATTATAGGGTGCCTAATTATTAGTGCCAGCCTCCCGCTGCCGCATGGAAACAATCCGAACATGCCTGAACTGCCTGAAGTCGAAACGGTTGCGCGGGGTATGGCCCGGGTACTGGAGGGTCGTATTATTACGCATGTGGCGGTAAACCGTCCGGATTTGCGCCGGCCCATCCCGGCTGATCTCGCCAAGCGTTTGGTCGGCGCCACAGTCACCAGCGTTGGCCGCCGGGCAAAATATGCGCTTATCCATACAAACCGTGCCGATGTGGTGATTCTCCACCTTGGCATGTCCGGACGCGTACGACTGGACCCGGGGTTGCCGGAAAAACACGATCATGTGGAGATCAAAACCAACGATGGTCACTCGCTGGTTTTCAACGACCCTCGGCGCTTTGGCTCTATTGATATAACACAAGCGGCCAGGCTCGATCAGCACCCGTTGCTGGCCAAGGTCGGGCCGGAACCACTGGGCAATGGGTTCCATGCCGGCGTGCTGCAAATAGCCTTTGAGGGCAAAAGGGCACCTCTCAAGGCCGCCTTGCTCGATCAGACCGTGGTGGCCGGGCTTGGCAATATCTACGTCTGTGAAGCGCTGTTCCAGTCTGGTTTAAGCCCTTTACGATTGGCCGGCTCCGTGAAACCGGCCAAACTTGAAGCGCTTGTCCAAGCCATTCGTGCCGTGCTTACCCGGGCTATCGAGGTGGGTGGTTCAACACTGCGAGACTATACCCAGGTTGATGGTGAACTCGGTTATTTTCAGCATGAATGGTCCGTTTATGGGCGGGAAGGCGAGCCTTGCCGGTTGTGCAGCGCTGTTGTCTTGCGGATCGTACAATCGGGACGATCAAGCTTTTACTGCAAAAAGTGCCAAAAATAGTGTCATGAGGCACATCAGAATCGTTGACGGGCCTTAAATCCCCGCTTATAGCCCATTCTTTCCGGCTGGGTATGCGCCCGGCCTGGTTTCTATTTGTGATTACGCTCAAGGACTGTTCATGGCCAATACCCCACAAGCGCGCAAGCGCATCCGCCGCAACGATCGCCGCGCCGACATAAACGGTGCGCGGGTCAGCCGCATCCGCACGTTCGTGAAGCGCGTTGAGTTGGCCTTGGCGTCTGGAGACCAAAAAGCGGCTGAAGCGGCCATGAAGGCCGCACAACCGGAAATGCAGCGCGGTGTTTCTAAGGGCGTGATGCATAAAAACACTGTCGCACGGCGGATTTCGCGCCTCACCAAGCGTGTGAAATCGCTTGGTAATCCCGCACCCGCTGCTTAAATATAGACCTGAAAGTTCATACCATGTACGCAGTCGTCCGCACCGGCGGGAAACAATATCGTGTTGCTAACAACGACATCATTCTGGTCGAAAAATTACTGGCCACCAAAGGCGATACCATCTCACTCGATGATGTGCTGCTGATGGGCGAAGGCGCCAACATCAAACCCGGCGGCTCGGTCAAGGCGGAAGTGCTCGATCAAATCCGCGACGATACCATTATCGTGTTCAAGAAAAAGCGCCGTCACAACTATCGCCGCCGCAATGGCCATCGCCAGCACCTGACCGTGCTGAAGATCACCGCGATTGGTGATGTAAAGGCTGAACCAAAAGTTAAAAAAGTTGCCGCTGCTCCTGAACCGCATGTGATGGATGCATCCAATCTTTCGCTTATTTCCGGCGTAGGCCCCACAATTGAGAAAAAACTTATCGCTGCTGGCATTAAGACATGGGATGACATTGCGGCCTGGACCGATGCTGACATTGAAAAGTGGACGACCGAACTGAAGCTCGGCAGCCGTGTCAAACGCGAAGAGTGGGTCGAGCAAGCCAAAGAACTGCTGGCAGGCAAGCCGCCCCGCGCCAAGATAGATCAAGCTGAAGCGGCCAAAGAAACTAAGTAAGGATTTTATAGCATGGCACACAAAAAAGCAGGCGGATCATCCCGCAACGGTCGCGATTCAGCCGGTCGCCGCCTTGGTGTTAAACTGTTTGGTGGCCAAACGGCAACAGCGGGTAGCATCATCGTGCGCCAGCGTGGTACCAAAATGTATCCGGGCGTTGGCGTTGGCATTGGTGTCGATCACACCCTGTTTGCCCTTGTGGAGGGCCGTGTGGCGTTCAAAACGGGTAAGCTTGGCCGTCAATATGTCTGTGTCGCACCAACACTTCTGGCCGCTGAATAAACATTTCTGGCGTCTGCCTCTGAAGCAGGCGTGCCGCCCATGATGTCAGGATCGCTCACGATCACATCATGCGTCGTCTATGCTTCCTACTTCTTCCCCGCTACCGCGCGTGCTTTGCTCACCACGCTGTCTGGTAGCTCTTCGCCAAAACATCTTTGGTAATATTCCGCCACTATGCTGCGTTCGGCTTCGTCGCATTTGTTGAGAAAGCTCACGCGAAAGGCAAAGCCGATGTTGCCGAAGATTTCGGCGTTCTGCGCCCAGGTGATCACGGTGCGAGGGCTCATCACCGTTGAAATGTCGCCCTGCATGAAACCTTGCCGCGTCATGTCGGCCACCCGCACCATATTGGCGATGGTCTTTTTGCCTTCAACCGTATCGAGATGCTTGCTCTTCGACAGCACAATGCCGCACTCGACATCGTGGCTGAGATAGTTGAGCGTTGTCACGATGTTCCAGCGGTCCATCTGACCCTGGTTGATCTGCTGGGTGCCGTGATAAAGCCCTGTTGTGTCTCCAAGGCCGACCGTGTTGGCGGTCGCAAACAAACGGAAATACGGGTTGGGGCGGATCACACGGTTCTGGTCGAGCAGTGTCAGCTTGCCCTCAACTTCAAGAACGCGCTGGATCACGAACATGACATCCGGCCGGCCAGCATCATATTCATCGAACACCAGCGCTGTTGGCGTTTGCAGCGCCCACGGCAATATACCCTCGCGGAACTCGGTGATTTGCTTGCCATCGCGGAGCACAATCGCATCCTTGCCGACCATATCGATGCGGCTGATGTGGCTGTCGAGGTTGATGCGGATGCACGGCCAGTTGAGCCGCGCCGCGACCTGTTCGATGTGGGTTGATTTGCCAGTGCCGTGGTAGCCCTGAATCATAACCCGCCGGTTGTAGGCAAAGCCTGCGAGAATCGAGAGCGTGGTGTCCGGATCGAACACATAGCTCTCATCAAGATCCGGCGTGCGTTCGTCGGGCTTTGAGAAGGCGGGTATTTTCATATCGACATCAAGGCCAAACATCTGCCGGGCATCGACCGTGAGGTCTGGCACATCAAGGGCCATCGGGCGGGGGGTGTGGAGTGTCGCAGTCTGGGGCATGGAATACTTTTCTGGCAGGTTACTTGGTCGAGATATAACTCAGAAGATGGGTATAGGCATCTATAACTTTCAGCAAGTCTCCCTCGTGCGCCCTGTTGCCGCCGTTCATGTCCGGATGATAGCGCCTGACCAATGTTTTGTAGGCACGGCGGATGGGCTGGCGCTCGCGGGTAGGTTCAAGGCCAAGGCACCGAAAGGCTGTCGTGGTTTTGCTATCAAGCGGTTTGCTTGTCTTCAGGGGTGCGCGCCGCACACCGGCGCCAAACAGCCCAAAAGGATCAGAGATGTTGAGGTTTTGCGCGGCTTTCGCAGCATAGGGCCAGGCGGGCAAGTCTGTCCACGAGGGATGCCCGGCACATTGCAAGGCCTCGATTTCAGCGCGATTCAAGCCCTTGAAATAATCATAACCGGCATTGAAATCGCGTATGTGATCAAGGCAATACCAATCTTTGCCACCGGTTGGTGACGGCGCTTTAAATTCGCCAGCCAGCGCACAGCCATGCCAGCGGCACAACCGGCCATCGGCGTGGCGGACACGGCCATGAAAGCGCTCGGCAGAATTGCGGGGCGTGGATTGTTCAGGCATAATATCGATACAGTAACATGGTTGAGCTTTATCATGTAATGCGTATTTCTAAATAATTCAGACAGTCTGTTCACCAGAAAATCCCTTTCATGCAAACACACCATCCCGCCCTTATCCGTTTTAATCGCATCATGGCCGCGCCCGCCAGCTGCAAGAATAAAACGACGCGTGAGCATGACTTATTTTTCACCTTTAAATATTTATTCTTGTATTGTGCGTTCCTGCTAATCCAAGGTCATTGACTTCGGTTAAGACCGGAATGGCATTTATGCCGAGAAAGCATGATCATGAGTACAGGCATCAAACCAGTCGCCAATGAAATCCATCGCCGCCTGGCCGAAGCATTCCAGCCGCTGGCACTGGAGGTGATCGACAACAGCGAACAGCATCGGGGCCATGGCGGCCACCGCGAGGGGGTGGAGACGCATTTCACGGTGAATCTTACATCAACCGTTTTTGCAGGCAAAAGCCGGGTGGCCCGGCAACGGCTGGTTTATAATGCGCTTGCCGATTTGATGGATAACCCCATTCATGCGCTGAGTTTGAAGCTTGACACACCATGATTCGGATCAACCATAACCTGACCCTGCCGGATTCTGACCTTGAAGAAAGTTTTATGCGTGCCTCAGGCCCTGGCGGGCAGAACGTCAACAAGGTGTCGACTGCGGTTGAACTGCGGTTTAATGTGGCGGGGTGTGATGTATTAATGGAATCGGTGCGGGCACGTTTGGTGAAACTTGCTGGCAGTCGCATGACCCTCGACGGCATTCTCATCATTCAGGCGGACAGCCACCGTACTCAGGCGATGAACCGCGCTGATGCCGCCAAGCGTCTGGCCGATATGGTGCGCAAGGCACTCATTGCGCCCAAACGGCGCGTGGCAACCAGGCCCGGCAAGGCGGCCACCGAACGACGACTGGTCTCAAAGGGCGTGCGCGGGGATGTTAAGCAAGGGCGCAAGAAGCCATTGGCGGATTGAACTGAAATCTAGACAGAGATTGACGGTCTTTCCATTTTCTGAATGCTGAATGTATCTTTTTTGATGCTGATCATAAATGTTCAATAAATCAAAACCAAAATATTAAAATCCCTGACCAATCCCCATCGGGATAGGTACTAATCCCTATCCCGATGGGGATTAGTCTGGGGTGCCACGACTGCAATCGGTTGTATATTATCACAATTTGAATTCTTTTGACGACAGGCACAAACAATGAGCGGAATGACATCGGTAGGATCCGGCAATTCGGGTACACTGCCAAATTACTCTTCGTCCGGTGAAAACGCGGAAACCACGGCTGCGCAAAAGCCGCAACTTTTGGCCTCTGGCTCGTCTGTAAAAAACATTGATATCAGCACAGACGATCTGGTCCGGGCAGGCTTTAAAAAAAATAACGTCACAGAACCCAATGATTGGTTCAATGGCAACAATCGGGATGTTTTTATTAAAACTAAAGCCCTTTTCAAAAGCCAGTTTTATGAAGGCCGTCCGGTTTATGTGGACGGCGGCAAGCTTGAGGAAACCGTAACCATTTCCAATACGCAAGCCGACGGTGCCCGGTTCATCGATACGCTGGAGTCCATGCCGACGCTTCATAATGGTTTGGGTTGGGGCAGTGAAACACCACCGGACATACAGGCAATGGTGAAGTACGTTGTGAACAAGGGTGTGGGACCGGAATTTATCAAAGGGGCGCTGGCAAGATCGCAACAGCTTGCCGCTCAAAAGGCCCAGTCTGCAAAAGGCACGGAAGGCCTTCAGGTGATGAACGCAATCACTACCGTGTTACTGGCTTTTGCACCCTTGGGCGCAAAAGGCGTGACAGGCAATCGCACGCTGGCTTCTCGCCCTGTACAGGTTGAAACACCCAACCGAACAATACTCCCTGAAACAACGCGCCTGCCAGGCAAAAGCAATATCACCCCCTTTGAACGGCGCGGCAATGGCAACGGCAATGGCTCAGGCAGTTCAGGCGAGCGTTCAACCGGCCGAGGCGGCTCGTATGGTTCTGGCGGTAAGCCATCTGGTAGTGGTGGTAAGCCGTCTGGCGGCAGTGGTACAGCGGTGTTGACAATGCCTGAGCTCGTCTCGGCTGCTGAGCGCACAAAAATAGTTGCAGGCCTTGAGCGCGCCTACAAGCAGGGCGGGCCAGTTGTTGCCCAAACCAACACAGGCCCGGTCAGCATCACCCTGCAACCCGGTGGTAAAACCGCGCTTGTGGCACGCGGGTCAGGGCAGGCGCCACTGCTGCTGCCGGTAGTGCGACAATCCGATGGCAACTGGCAGATCGGCGCACCGGCAAACATAAGCACACAAGCAGGCGACGGCAAAACGCCAGCGCCTAAAGCGCCGCGTGTGCTCAGCAATGCCGACATAGCTGCTGCCAAGCCGCATTCAGCGCTGGTGAAGGATATTGCCTGGCTGGCTGGCCGGCCAGATCTTAATTATATGACCAAGGGTGGTGAATACAGTTTGCCATTGCCAAGCGGGGTCACGGCCCGGATGCATACTTTGGGTGATGGCCTGGTCAGGGCAACGCTCAACTACACCCAGCCAGTCAGCTACACGTTCAAGGTCAAATCGGATGGCACCAATGCAAATGCCAACACAGCTGTCGATACACAGCAACTACCGGCCAATATTGCAAAGCTGGTAAAGCCGACAGCCGCTGTGCCAAAACCGGTTGTGAAAACGCCAGCCAAACAGCCCGTACAGCCGGTGCCAGCCGTAGCGAAGGTGCCAGTGCTGGCAGACACACAAAAACCGGTGCTCCCTGTCTCAAAGTTGCCGATTGTGAAGCCTGCCAGCCGGTTTGGACAACCTGTCAACACTACTCTTCCAGCACAAACTCAGGCGCTTACCAATGCGGATTTGAAAAATATATCATCCACCACCCCAATTGTCCGCGATCTGGCGGCCCTTGCCAGCGCGCCAAACCTGAAGCAGCGGGCCCAAAGCAGCAACGCGTTACCGGGTGGAGCCACGGTTGCTGGCCTCAGCGATCTGGGTGGCAATATTGTTAAGGTTACACTTCAATATCCAACCGGGTTGATGAGTTATAATTTTGCCGTCAAACCAAACGGCAAGGTGGACGCAGCCCAATTGCCTGACAACATCTCTGCAATGGCAAAACCGCAGCTCAAATTAAAGACAAGACCGCTCAAGGTTGGCAAGCCAGTGGTCATACCAACAGACGTTCAGACAAAGCCAACACCAAACAAAACACTGCCAGATACAACACCCCAACCCCCCTTGGTGACACGGCCAGGTGGCGTAAAGACACCTCTTGTTAAGGTGCCTGCAAAACTCAGCCCTTTGCCACAATTACAACCGGCACCAACACCAGGCGGCGATAAGCTGCCGCCGCTGAAACCGGCAGGCACGCCAGCCGGCACAGGCCAGGCCCTTGGCAAGTTGCAGCGCACGCTGGCCGAAATCCCCAAGGAGCAGATGGAGCTTTTGAAAAAAGCTAACATCCACGACCCGGTCAAAGACCTCGAAATGGGCAGACGTGCCGCTGCTGTTGCTAGTGGCCAGATGACCCGCGATGAGGCGCTGTCGAGCTACACTGGCGCTGATCGCGCCAAGATGGAGGCCATGCTTGGCAACGGCATGTTCACCAGCAGTCGCGGCCGCGGCAATGGCAGCTACCCGACCAGCTATGTGAGACAACTGTGGGATGAAGTGGATAAGCACGGCACCACTAATCTTACGGAAAGCGATGTGCGCAGTGTGCGCGGCATCACCGAGAGCGCACTGAAGAATGATGATCTGACAGCCGAAGACAAAACCCGTTTTGCAAACGGCCTCAAGGCGCTCACCAAGGCACAGTCCGCCTATCACGATGGCCGTGAAAAGCTGAAGCAGATTTTGCCGCAGATTGCCCCGTTGATCACGCCCGAGACGGCGAAAAATATGGCCCCGGCCGAACTCGATGTGCTGCAAACCGCGCTCAACAAAGCGCTCAAATCAAGTGACCCTACAACCGGCACCAACCCGCTGACGCCAGAACGAAAAGCCCAGTACACCAAAGCGCTGAAGGCAATCAGGGAAGAACTGAAGCTGCCGAAGGAGGCTGTATACAAAGTCATCAAAGAGCGCTTTGACAGTCAGCTTGGAGACTTATCGGACGAACGCAAAAATATCTTTGCGATCTTTCTGACAGAAGTGTTGCCGGCAACCGCCCGGGAGTCGGAAACCAACCTGTCCAAGGCACTCGACAGACTATCTCCCATGACTGTCAAGTCAGCCATAAATGAAGCCCGGCGAGGGCGTTACAATGTTCCAGATTCTAGCAGACTGGCCAACTTGACGGGTTACTATCAGGACAGGCCGGGTCTGATGAAACCTGATGGTTCGGCCTATTCAACGGCGGAAACAATCCAACTTCTGGAGACAATTTACAATATTGGCGTCAGCAACATGTCAACCGCTGATTTGCGTCGTGCCCTGAATATTGTTGAGGCGAGCCAAAAAAATACGGATTTTACACCGGATCAGCAAAAAGAACTGATTGAAGGTATGGATTTCCTGAACACCGTTTACATTTGGCAACTCAATAACCGTGAGGAGTATAAGGCGTATCTGCCAAGCACAGCGTACCCGTATCCGACTGTCCCTCAACCTATCACGAGCACGACGCCGTCCTATCCAGCGGGCGGCGTAGCGTCCACTGTATCCAACCCAGCAACCCGGCCGATACAGAGTATAAGCCAACCACCGACAATACCGTATGTAGCTTACGATGACGAAGAGACACAAGCCAGTGTTGTCAATCAAAATGCTGTTCGGGCTGCCATCAAAATACATTTTGCGGATCAGACCGTGGGTCTCACACCGCACCAGAAAGACATGTTTGCAGCGCTGGTGTCCTTGAAACTACCATCCACAGCATCGCAATCGCAAGCTGATCTTGGCAAGGCTATAAAGGCCATTTCCCCGCAGACAATGGCCGATGCTCTCAAAACCGCTAAAAGGGTAACAGATAATACGGCCACAACACCAATTAGCACAACACCCTATCCAGCCAAAGATGCAACCATACCAACGATTACCAGTACCAACCTTGGCGCTGATGCGCAGCTGAATGTGACGCAAAACACAGATGCCACCCGAGCGCGCAACAGCCAGACGGTGCAAGAGATTTTTGATGGTACAAATATCAGCGTTGTTTCTGTCGATTACAAAGGGGTTGAAACGCGCCATAATCCTGATGCGCCGGCCTGTGGTGGCAAGGGCAATATCACCTTCGGCGAAGTTGGACAGCTTATAGGCGGCCTGAAAGACAGCCGCGTAGAAATTACCCCCTATGCTGAATTGGATGATGGTGTTCATGAAATTCAGGTGACAGTCCATAATCACAATTTTACGTCCTACGATTTTCTTGTGCGCAGCAGTGCGCAAGGGGTGAGGGAAATTGATATAATGCTCATGGCCAAAAGTCCGGATGCCCCGTCCATTGGGATAGGCAGTCTGGCAAGACTGAGAATGATGCAGGCTGCAGAACAACTGGGCGTCAGCACTATAAATTCACTGATTACACGAACGGATGGGGTGGCTGATAATTACGCTCCATTACCCTTTATGAATGGGTATTATGTCTGGCCACAACTTGGTGCGAATGGCAGGGTTAACTATCAAAAAATTGTTGACAAATATGCAGCTGATTTCGCCAAACCTGAAAACCAGGCACTCGTACGACAGCTTGGATTTGACAAACAACCCCTTACCAAAGACACAAAAGTGCTTGATCTCATCAGCGACAGCAACGGCAGGGTTATCCCTGAAGCTCTGAAACTGTGGGAAAAAAATGGGGATACAGTCGATGCTGCATTCAATCTTCGCGATCGCACGTCTAAATCATATAAGGTTTACCAGGATGCCTTGCATCAAATGGGTATGCCTGCACTCAAATACAACACCACTTCCGGCTCAACACAAGGCATCACCAGCGTTGCGAGCCCCTATCCGTCCAACACCATACAACCAACGCTAAGCAGCTATAATGATGGCACAGACATACCCACACAAACGACAGAAATGCAGGTGCGCAATCGCCGTACTGTCCGCGAACAGTTTGATGGACAGAATATCAATGTGGTGTTGGCAAACAATTGGGGCGGCTACGGTCCCAAGGATCCTGATCGACCGATTGTTGGTGGCCAAGGCAACATTACACCGCGTGAAATCAGCAAGCTGATAGGTGGCCTTAACGACAGCCGCATTGAAGTCCAAGACAATGGTATAACCAGCGATGGCATGCATAATCTGCAGGTCACCGTCAACAATGCTAATTTTTCAGAGATATTATTTAGTGTGAATACGCGCTCTGACGGATTACGGGAATTGTATCTTCACGGCACAGCCAAAAAGGGCAACGTGCCACAAATAGGAAGTTTGCTTCGCCTGCGCATGCTGCAGGCGGCTGAAAAAATGGGTTTCAAAACGGTTGATCTCAAAATTGGTCGCCTCGATCCCGATCAGGCCGCTGCCCAAAACAAAACGTCGATGTCAGGCTACCGCGTCTGGCCACAACTGGGTGCAGACGGAAAAATTGCACAGGAGGAAATTGCTGAAAAATACCGTCAGTCTTTTGCCCAGCCACAATATCAGGCGCTCGCAAAGAAGTTGGGTTTTGATACAAAACCCGTGACCATAAACACGCATATTCTTGATCTTATCAGTGACAAAGATGGGAATATTATTCCTGAAGCGTTGGCACTGTGGAAAGCGCATGGTGATACCACAGTAGCATCTTACAATCTCGTCGATCATAATTCCAGGTCATACAAAGTCTATAAAAAAGCTTTGGAGACCATGGGGCTGGCGACACCAGCGACAAACCCGCCACGTTCAAACCAAGGCACACCATCAGTGCCCGGCATCAGCAGTGTCTCCAACCCATACCCGACCAGCATCAATCGGGGTAGTGGTGCAGTGAACAGCGCTACGCCAAAAAGGGGCAACCCAGAGTTTGGTCAAAGTGATACAGTGAACACGCCATCACTAGGCGATGCCGTGCAAAGCCACAATGCCCGGCAAAAATTCAATGCCATAATGGCCGAGCATGGCACACTGTCCGCGAGCAATGTCAATGAACTTTGGCACGCTGTTGGTCAGTTCGGCATTGACACGCTCTCGGAGACCGAGCTTCTGAGCCTGAGCCGGGTAACTGCCAATGCCTTTCGGAACAGCACCAAAACAAAAACAGATCAGACAGCCGCCGGGCAGAGGCAACAGAGCATTTTAAATGCATTACAGATAATCAAGGCAAAAGGTGATGTAGCGGCATCTGTTCCCGCCTCTCAGCCTGTTGCTGCAATGCCAACGACCGATAAAACAGGTGCAGAAGCAGCGACAGACATTGTCAGGAGAGACGGCAACGCACCTGAACAACATGCCATAACAAATGCACTCTCCCCAATGGTCAGAGATAAACTCTATCCCGTAGACACAGTTAGGTCTGTGTGGGGCAAAGTGGACAGCTATGGTGTCGTTAAGCTTTCAAGACGCAATGTAACAAACATGATTTCAGCCACCGAGGCGGTGCTGGCAAGCCGCGATTTATCAGCGGATGATCGCCGTCGTTTTACATCCGGCCTTGCAGATCTGAATACAGAACAAGCCAGGCAGCAAAAAATTATGCAGTTGCGGCCAACATCTTCGGCGCTGCCACCTGTAAAAAAATCTGCAGAAACTGGCGCTGATATCCGGAAAAGGGAAGGCAACACTTTTGAGCAGAACAAGATAACTCGCCTTCTCAAAGCCATTGTCAAAAAACAGACGTATTCGGTAACTGAAATTAATACTGTATGGGACGAGGTGGATGCCTACGGTGTTAACAATCTTTCAAATCCAAACCTGAACCGATTGATCCGCGCAACCAGTCAAACCCTTGAGCGGACCAACGTGACAGCGGCAAACCGCACGCGTCTTGAGACAGGTCTTGCACATTTGACCACAGAATATAATAGGCAAATGATACTTTTGAACGACACGCCAAAAAACCGGAGTGAATAAACTTTATTGTCTTATAGCATAAGCCCTAAAGGCTAACCCATAGGCATTAAGTTGTCACCAAGTGCCGGTAAACGAAGCGGCTCACCGGCTGGCTTTTGTTGCTGCCATCAGAAACTCCACATTGCCTTCCGGTCCGGTGATCGGGCTCCGAATGATGCCGGTAACATGCCATGCCGGCTGATCGTTCATCCATGCGGCAATGTCTGTGCACACCTGCGTGTGCATGTCTGCATCACGCACCACACCGCCCTCACCAATCTGCTCACGCGGCAGCTCAAATTGAGGCTTGATCAGCGCCAGTATGCGGGCGTTGGGTTTGGTCAGCGCTATGGCAGCGGGTAATACCGATTTCAGCGATATGAACGATGCATCGCACACCACCAGGTCAACCGGTTCAGCAATGTGTGCCGTTGTTAGCATCCGCGCATTGGTTTTATCGAGCACGATAACGCGCGCATCGGTTTGCAGTTTCCAAGCCAGCTGGCCGTGACCGACATCAACAGAGTAAACTTTTTGAGCGCCGAAAGTGAGGGCAACATCTGTGAAGCCGCCGGTCGATGCGCCCACATCGATGACAACAGCCCCTGTTATATCCCAGCCGAAATGCCGGAGACCATGATCGAGCTTGATGCCGCCGCGCGACACCCATGGATGCGATTTGCCGCGCACTTCCAGACGAGTGTCGGTTGCCAATCGGTCGCCGGGCTTGGCTATTTTGGTGTCACCGGCAAACACGACGCCTGCCATGATGAGCGCTTGCGCTTTGGCCTCGGTGGCGGCAAGGCCCTGCGCCACAAGCGCCGTGTCCGCACGGCATTTTGCCATCGGTCTGGCTTTATCCAGTGCGCCTGTCCGCACTCTGTTCAAGGTGTTTTATGCGGGCCAGCAGGGTTTCCATTTCACAGCGCAGCAACTCATACTTCTGGGTTTCCGGGTCGAATTTTTCCGAGCATGGGGTGCCGTAGGGCACAAAGTCCTTGGCATAGTCGCTGGCATCAAGCAGCATCGGTTTGGCCGGAATGCCAACCATGGTGGCGCCTTCAGCGACAGCCCTGGTGACCACAGCGTTGGAGCCAATGCGGGCACGCGCACCAACGGTAAAGCCGCCAATCACTTGCGCACCGGCACCGATAATCACGCCGTCGCCAATGGTCGGGTGACGCTTGCCGGACGAATTGACCGGATCGACACCACCAAGGGTGACACCCTGATAGATTGTCACATCATCGCCAACCTCGGCGGTCTCGCCAATCACCACGCCCATACCGTGATCGATGAAAAAACGCTTGCCGATTTTAGCACCGGGGTGAATTTCAATGCCAGTGACCATGCGCGATATCTGGCCAACCAGCCGGGCCAGCCAGAAAAATTCCATACGGTAAAGGCCGTGCGCCAGCCGGTGCAACAGCAGCGCATGAACACCGGCATAGAGCATGATTTCCCAACGGCTGCGCGGGGCCGGGTCACGTGCCTTGATTGAGTCAAGATATAGTATCACTGTGTCGAACATGGTTCATGGCCTCCTTGTTTGATATATTGGCTTTGTTTCTTGATATATGTCCAGACTCAGTTATGCCGACTCTTTGTTCACAGGGGTGAAACAAAAAGGCATTAGAAACACTGAATTCGGGATTTGTAAGATTGTTATATAACCAGATCGGCAATATGTCAAGCGATTCTTTTTCGATACCCAAGCCAGTTTATCCTTTGCGCGACGCTTGGCTGTTACGTCTGGCGGGCTACGCTTTGGTTTTATTAATCATTTACGGCAGTCTGGTGCATTTCGATTTCACCGCCAATCCAAGGCTGCGCCTTTACAAACTGGTCAGCTGGCCACGCTGGAACCCTGAGGACATCATCGAGAACATCGCTGCCCTCATCCCAGTCGGGCTGCTGTTTGGCGCGCAGGACAAGCGCGACTGGCGGCTGACCGATTACGGCCTGACGGCACTCATCTGCATTCTGCTGCAGGTGGCCCAGCTCTGGCTGCCGGAACGTGACCCACGCTTTTCAGATGCGTTCTGGAACATCATCGGTTTGGTGGGCGGCCTTGTCTTTGCCCGCGCGCTGCACGGCCTTAGGCGCTGGCCGGGGGCACCAGAGCCACTGACCACAGCGCTGGCCATTGCGTTTCTCGGCCATATCACCCTGGTCGCTTTGGTGGCACGCGGTTGGAGCATGGCCGGCGACCAGTTCCAGCTGCAACGCGACTGGGTTCAGGACGGTGTCTGGCTCAGCCTGGCCCGCTTTGCCGTAGGCGGTTTTGCCGTTGCCGGTTTGCTTGGTCTTGGCCGCACAGCAACAGCGCTGGCAACCCCGGCCAGCCGTATTGCCATTCTGGTGCTGCTCCTCTGCGCTGTACTGCTGCGTCTGGACCGCTGGCACGAGCATTATCTTGCGGCGCTTGCAATGATCGTCGGTGCCATCGCCTGCGTTTGCCTGCCGCGCAGCCGTGTGCCGCTGGCGGTTGCCGGTGTTGTGGTTCTGGTGACGCTATGGGACGGTATGACGCCCTGGCAACTGATCCACCAGCCGATGCAGTGGCAACCATTCCACAGCCTGATCGAAGCCCCGTCTGTGCCACTGATTGCCACCATGGCATGGAAGCTGTTTGCCTGGAGCACGCTCGCTTGGGCCGCAACCGAAACAGACGCATCACGGTGGTTCACCATTCTGCTCCCGACCGGCCTTGCCGCCACCCTTGAACTTTTGCAAACTGTGGTCGCCAGCGGGTCGCCGGATGTTTCCGATCCGCTGCTCGCCGGGCTTATGGCTGGCATTGTTATTCTCGTGCACGATCCGGCACACCCTCAAAACCGAAGGACAACCCCATGACCAGCGAGCACGAGCCAGCCCACCGGATTTATCCATCGGCCAGCGATTCAGCTGAGCATGCGAGTCACAGCACAGCCACACCGCAAACGCTGAGCCCCAGCTACAAACTGGCGTTTGCCGACCTGGACTTTTTGCTGCGGGAAGATTTACGGCCCGTGCGCTTCCAGCTCGAACTGATGAAGCCAGAACTCTACATGAAAGAGCGCGGCATTGGTTCGACCGTGGTATTTTATGGGTCAGCCCGCATTCCGGAATCCGGCCATGCCCTGTCGCACTATTATACAGAGGCACGCACGCTGGCGCGATTACTGTCGCAGCTGCCACAACAGGATAGCCTGCGGCACTTTGTGGTGATGTCCGGCGGCGGCCCGTCAATCATGGAAGCGGCCAACCGCGGTGCCCACGATGTCGGCGCACCCTCGGTTGCGCTTAATATCGTGTTGCCGCACGAGCAGGCCCCCAATGAATATGTGACACCGGAGCTGTCGTTCCAATTTCATTATTTTGCCTTGCGCAAGATGCATTTTCTCATGCGTGCCAAAGCCCTGTGTGTGCTTCCCGGTGGCTTTGGCACCTTTGACGAAATGTTTGAAACACTGACGCTCATTCAAACCGGCAAGATCGACCCGATCCCGATTTTTCTGTTTGGCAAGGCGTTCTGGACCACCGTCGTTAACTTTGACGCGCTGGTAAGCTATGGTGTTATCAGCACCGATGATCTCAAGCTGTTCCACTTTGTCGAAACCGCTGAGGAAGCGTTTGACTCCCTTGTGCAGTTCTATAACCTGAGCCGATCAGAAAAATAATGATGGGCAAATATTCTATACTATGGCTGTTCTCCGTCTGCACGAAAGCCGGCAAGGACGAATGATATTTTTTAGCAATAGTGTATAAATTTGGGACATAACTGTCGGTTGAACTGACACTCACACCAGCACAGTTTTTTCACCTATCATTTTTACCATGTATTTTTACGATACCGATGCACCAAAACGCCTGCTTGTCACAAAACTGAAATCATCAACCCCCATTAAGCATTTTGATATGGTGTGGCGTTGTTGAGTGCATGAGTCTGGCATGTGTTATGCTCTACTTTTTTTGAATTCTGTGTCCTCACTTCAATCACACAATAAAAAAAGGAAGCAACCATGTTTGTTAAGCCATCAAAATCCCTGTTCACACTGGCGGCTATCACACTTTCACTCTGTGCGGCGCAAACAGCGCGTGCGGCTTTGACGATTATTGACTTTAATGCCCAAAAAAATACAGCGCATCTAAGCCCGACAGCCAGTGCAGACACCAACAATTTCAGCTATACATCTTATGGTACAAACTATGCCTCAAACGGTTTTACATTCAGGAACTCGCACAACTCCAATGATGCCTTTCTTTCATGGAGCACCAACAGCCTTTTTAATGCTGACCACAACGGCGCTACGCTAGCGGTTAACTATGGCCATACATCGACCACCATCAGCCAGAACAATGGCAACCTTTTCAGTTTGCGTTCGCTGGATTTGGCGGATGTCTATAATGGTCTGGGTGAAACCCGTGGCGGCGCTGTCCGGCTGGATTTTACGACGCTTGCAGGCACCTCGTCCGAAATTGTCAACTTGTCCACGACATCTGGGCTGCACACATTTCTGTTAAACAAAAAAAATCTGCTCTCGTTTTCCGTCACTGGCATCGACACGCAAGGCGAGGGCTGGTTGCAGATGGATAATGTCAAAGTCTTTGGCACTGGCATTGCCGGCACTGTGCCGGAAGCGGCCACCTGGCTGATGATGCTGACTGGCTTTGCCTGTGCAGGCGGTGCGTTGCGCCGACGCGAGCAACTCGTGCTGGCGGCACATTAACGCCGTTTGCTGTGCACGCGCGTGACCGCGTCCAGCGCATCGTTGTAATGGTCAATCACGGCCTCGGCACCAAACGCGGTGGCGGGAATATGCGAGAAGCCAAAGCTGACAGCCACAATCGGAACATGTGCCGCTTTTGCGGTGTTCACATCGACCATGGAATCACCCAGCATAACGGTTTGATCGGCTGACACCCCCAAACGGTCGATGGTGGTTAGAAGATGTAACGGGTCAGGTTTGCGAACGGCAAGGCTGTCGGCACCAAGGTTCACATCAAAATAATGATCGAGCTGCAGCGTCTTGATCAGCGCCACGCTCATCGCCACGGGTTTGTTGGTGCAGATGCCAAGCACGATATTGGCGGCCTTCAGCTTTTCAAGAAAGGCAACCACACCCGGGTAAGTTTGCGAATAGAGACACACATTGGCGGCATAATAGTCGATGAAAGCCGGATAGAGCGCCTCCACCTGTTCAGGCGTGCTGTCGCCGGTATGCGAAAGGCCAAGGTCAAGCAACTTGCGGGCCCCAAGACCGATCATGTCCCGCACAGTTCGCAAGGCAACCGGTGGACGGCCAACCAGAGACAGGCAGTGGTTGAGGGCAGCTGTCAAATCAGGGCCGGTATCAACCAGCGTGCCATCGAGGTCAAACACCACGGCGGCGGGTAAGTGACGCGTATCCATTGTTAATACTCGTAAAAATCAAGCGGGTTGTTGTGGTTATTCTTATCAATCTATGGCATGGAAAAACATCCAAGACCAGATAAATGGAGATACCCCTCATGGGCAAGCGCCCTGTCGCCGCCATCATACTCGCCGCTGGCAAAGGCACCCGCATGAAATCCGACCTGCATAAGGTGCTGCACAAGGTTGCTGGCCAGCCAATGATACGGCATTTGCTGAATGCGGTGGATAGCTTTGCACCAGAACGCACAATCGTTGTGGTTGGGGCTGGCCGTGAACAGGTGGCGGCACGTGTGCCGGAGGCAACCCTTGTGGTGCAGGAGCCGCAACTTGGCACAGCTCATGCCGTGCTGATGGCGAAAGCGGCGATGCAGGGTTTTGCTGGCGATGTGCTCATTCTCTACGGTGATGCGCCTATGGTGCAGCCCGCCACCATGCAGGCGATGATGGATGCGCTCCATAAGGGGCCTAAGCCACCAGCGATTGTTGTGCTCACCGTGCGCCCGGCTGATCCGGCCGCATACGGCCGGGTGATACTGGCGGATGATGGTAGCATTGCCAAAATGGTTGAATACAAGGACGCAACCCCAGAGCAGCGGGCAGTTGGCCTGTGTAATTCCGGCATCATGGCTGTGCGCGGCGAGCTTTTGTTCACGCTGCTTGAACAGGTTGACAACACCAACGCGCAGGCTGAATATTATTTGCCGGATATTGTGATGCTGGCGGCCCGCATCGGCCATAGCAGTGCCAGCGTCGAAACCTGCGAGTCGGAAGTGGCCGGCATCAACAGTCGGGAAGACCTCTCTTTTGTGGAGGCCCAGTGGCAGGCGTCGCGGCGCACACAAGCCATGGCAGATGGTGCGACATTGATTGACCCTGCCAGCGTGTTTTTCAGTTTCGATACAGTGATCGGCCGCGATGTGGTGATTGAACCGCACGTTTTTTTTGGCCCGGGTGTGCATGTGGCTGACCATGCGTCTATTCACGGCTTTTCGCATCTGGAAGGTTGCACAGTTGGTGAGGGCAGTTCAGTCGGGCCGTTTGCGCGGTTGCGACCTGGCGCTGTGCTATACGCAAAAGCCAAGGTTGGTAATTTTGTCGAAATCAAACAATCGGTGCTTGAAGCCGGTGCCAAGGTCAACCACCTAAGCTACATTGGCGATGCCCATGTTGGGGCTGACGCCAACATCGGTGCTGGCACTATCACCTGCAACTATGACGGATTTTTCAAATATAAAACAACGATTGGCAAGGGTGCATTCATCGGCTCGAACGCAGCACTTGTCGCCCCGGTAACAATTGGTGACGGCGCTATTGTTGGAGCCGGTAGCGTGGTGACACAGGACGTGAGCGCCGATGCGCTGGCGCTGGTGCGACCTCAGCAGAGCGAGAAAACGGGCTGGGCAAAGCGTTTTCGGGAGGTGATGAAAGCCAGGAAGAAAGATGTGTAACCAAATATTATAGGACACATCGCTCAATTGTTTTTATACAGTCATTTGCCATTTACTTGACAGGATATCATAATGTGATATCTTAACCATATGAGAACTTTAGTTAATATTTCTGACGAAGACATTGTACGGCTTGATGTTTTGGCCGCGCAAGCAAAGCGCTCGCGCGCAGCGGAAATTCGTGAAGCTGTAAAAGCAGATTTTGTACATAAATTAAATAATGACTGGATAGTGCGTGGTGCCGGTTGTTGGAAGAACCGGACGGATATCGATGATGCAATCGAGTATCAACGCACGCTGCGTGAAGACCGCACGACTGACTAATTCCTGTATCCGTACCTTTTTTTGATGCCGATATTCGCTATCGAACGGGGATAAAACTTATCGATGCAATGATTATGGCGACAGCGCAGGCAAACGGCGCCATACTGGTGACCAGAAACACTCGTGATTTCCCAGCAGAGATGCCGGGGATTCGTGTTCCCTATACCCTTGAATAGAAAGATCCTCGCGTATGTGTGGCATTATTGGCATTGTTGGCAAATCACCGGTCGCGGACCGGCTCGTTGAGGGCCTGAAGCGGCTGGAATATCGCGGTTATGATTCAGCCGGGGTGTGCACGCTGGTTGATGGCAGTCTTCAACGCCGGCGTGCTGAGGGCAAGCTTGTCAATCTGGCCAAACGCCTGCAAGCCACACCATTGGGCGGCAGCACAGGCATTGCTCACACCCGCTGGGCAACACACGGCGCCCCGCTCGAACATAATGCCCACCCCCATGCAACGGATCATGTTGCTTTGGTTCACAACGGGATTATCGAGAATTTCAAAACGCTGCGCGCGGCACTCATCGCTGAAGGCGCCACGTTTGAATCCGAAACCGATACGGAAGTTGTGGCGCATCTGATTACCAAATATATCAAAGCTGGTGCTGATCCGGTTGAGGCCACACGCCGCACGCTCAAACAACTGCACGGTGCGTTTGCACTTGCCATCATATTCACCGGCAAAGATAATGTAATGATTGGCGCACGGCGCGGTTCGCCATTGGTGGTGGGCTACGGCGACGGGGAAATGTATCTCGGCTCCGATGCTATAGCGCTTGCAACGCTCACCAACCGCATCAGCTATTTAGAAGAAAATGATTGGGTGGTCATCACGCCAGACTCTGCAACACTTTACGACGGCAATGATCAGCCGGTGGAGCGCAGCATCACGCTGTCATTCGCGTCTGGCCTGCTCACCGACAAGGGCAACTACCGCCACTATATGCTGAAAGAAATTTTTGAGCAGCCAACTGTGGTGGCGCAAACACTGTCTGCCTATATCAATCCGGTAGAAGGTTCAGTCAAATTGCCGGACATGCCTTTTGATCTTGCTGCCGTAAGCCGCATCACCATCATTGCCTGTGGCACCAGCTACTATGCTGGGATGGTTGCGAAATACTGGATCGAACAGATGGCGCGCATTCCAGTCGAGCTCGATTTTGCGTCGGAGTTTCGTTACCGCGACCCGGTGTTGGTGCCGGGCGGGCTTGCTCTGTTTATCTCGCAGTCTGGTGAAACGGCGGATACGCTGGCAGCGCTCAGGCATTGCAAGGCTCACGGCCAACACATCGCCGTCGTGGTCAACGTGCCAACATCATCGATGGCCCGCGAGGCTGATCTGGTCTTGCCAACCCACGCTGGTCCGGAAATTGGCGTGGCTTCAACCAAAGCCTTCAGCTGCCAGCTGGCTGTGCTTGCTGCCACTGCTGTTGCACTGGCGCGCGCGCACAAGAAAATCATGGCGTCAGAAGAATCGGACTACGCCCAGATGCTATTTCAGATTCCAGCCCATCTCAACGCAGCCATGGCGCATGATGATGACATTGCCAAACTGGCGCACCATGTCGCGAAGGCGCAGGATGTGCTGTATCTCGGTCGCGGAGCGGATTATCCAATAGCTCTTGAAGGCGCACTTAAACTCAAGGAGATCAGCTACATCCACGCGGAGGGCTATGCGTCCGGGGAGATGAAACACGGGCCGATAGCGCTGATTGACGAGAACGTGCCTATTATTGTGATAGCACCGTCTGGTCCGTTGTTTGAAAAAACCATTTCTAACATGCAGGAAAGTATAGCGCGGGGCGGCAAGGTGCTTTTAATTTCCGATGCGGAAGGTATTGCCGCACAGGGGGATTCTGCTTGGGCAACACTGGAGATGCCAACAGTGCCAAGTTTGATTGCGCCACTGATTTATACAGTGCCCGTACAACTGCTGGCGTATCACGTGGCGGTGGCCAAAGGCACCGATGTGGATCAGCCGCGCAATCTTGCAAAATCTGTGACTGTTGAATGAGGCCTAATTTTTACTGGTGTGCCACATGAGCAAGCCTAGGCTGCCAAAAAGTGCCATACACATGAAACCGATAACAGCGGCATTGCTCGATATACTGGATGTATTCGGCAGGAAGTCGAATAACCCAACATTGTCCTTAATGTAGAACAAGTCTTTTCGGAAATCTGGAAAAGCCATACCCAGCACACCAATAACAGTGCATAGAAAAAGGCTTTTTCGGGCTACAGTCCACTTTGTCATCAGAAATTTTCCAGACACAGCGCTCAAATAAAAATTAATACACCTTTAATGCGCTGCATATAGAGCTTAATAATTATGTATTAAAATATTATAAAAATATGAATAGAATTTTGTAATGAACTTTGATTACGATTTACTGGTTATAGGGGCAGGTTCTGGGGGCGTGCGGGCGGCACGCATTGCGGCAGGCCACGGCGCCCGCGTGGGCATAGCTGAGGAATACCGGGTTGGCGGCACCTGCGTCATCCGTGGCTGTGTACCCAAAAAATTGCTGGTCTATGGTTCGCATTACGCGGAAGATATGCATGATGCAGCCGCTTACGGCTGGACCATTGAAACCCCCAGTTTCCATTGGCCAAGGCTGCGCGATAATGTGCAGCTTGAAGTGTCGCGGCTGAATGCGATCTATATGCAAACCCTGGCCAATGCCAAGGTCGATCTTCTCAGTCACCGCGCTGAATTTATCGATGCCCACAGCTTGCGGATCGGCGAGCGCACGTTTACGGCGCGTTATATACTGATAGCCACAGGGGCAAGGCCAATGTTTCCAGATTGTCCTGGTGCAGAACTTGGCATCAGCTCAAATGAAGTGTTCCATCTGGAAACGCTACCCAAGCGCATGCTGATTGCCGGTGGCGGCTATATTGCCACCGAGTTTGCTGGCATTTTCAATGGCCTTGGTGTCGAGGTCACACAGCTGTATCGTGGTGAAATCCTGCTTAAGGGTTGGGATATGGAACTCAGGCAAAAACTTCACGATGCCTATGTGGCGCGCGGTGTGCACATCCACACCAGTGCGGTTTTTGAACGGATCGAAAAGCTCGCGGACGGTTACCGGGCTTATTTAAGCGACGGCACGTTGCTGGATACAGACATCATCTTGCATGCGATAGGGCGCAGACCGAATACCGACGGGCTTGGTCTGGACAAAGCCGGTGTCGCAACAGACGCTCATGGGGCTGTCCAAGTGACCGCTGCTTCACAAACATCAGCGCCGCATATTTATGCTGTTGGGGATGTGACAAACCGCGTCCAGCTCACACCAGTTGCCATCAAAGAAGGCCATGCTTTTGCTGATACAGTGTTTGGCAACATGCCATGGGTCGCCGATCACACCACTGTTGCCTCAGCGGTTTTCTCGCAACCGGCCATGGCCTCGGTAGGCCTCAGCGAGGATGATGCCCGCGCAGCAGGCTTTGCCTTAAAAATTTTCCGATCCGATTTCCGACCCATGAAGCAAGCTCTGCCGGGTGGTGCCGAGCGTTCTTTTTGCAAGCTGGTCGTCGATGCCGATACGGACCGGATTTTGGGTGCGCATATGCTGGGGCCGGAAGCGCCAGAGATTATTCAACCGCTGGCCATTGCCCTGAAAATGGGCGCAACAAAAGCCGATTTCGACAGAACAGTGGCTGTGCACCCGACAGCGGCCGAAGAGTTTGTCTTAATGCGCTAAAACCAGCCAGATATTGCAGCTTGCTTATTTGCCCTGCAAAGCTTGCTGCACCACAGGCAAAAGGTTTTTAACAATGATGGCAACCCCTGCCACTGTTGGGTGCATGCCGTCAGCCTGATTGAGGCTTGCGTTAGCGACAATACCATTGAGGTAAAACGGATAGAATTTAATCTTGTGTCGCTTGGCCAGATCAGGGAATATGGCATTGAAGGGAACGGCATAGTCTTTGCCCATATTGGGCGGTGCCTTCATCCCAGCGAGCAGCACGGGCACACTGCGTTTGCCAAGCTCACCAAGCATCGCCTCAAGATTAAGCCTGGTGATTTTAGGATCGATCCCGCGCAGCGCATCATTCGCGCCAAGTTCCAGAATAACCAGATCAGGCTTGCGCGGCAGGCTTGCCAGCACCCAGTTCAGCCGTGCCAAACCCGCTGCCGTTGTATCCCCGGAAACACCGGCGTTGTGTACGGTGACTCTGGTGCCGCTGGCGTTCAATGCGGCTTCAAGGCGGGCCGGCACCGATTGACCCGAGGCAAGGCCATAGCCAGCCGTGAGCGAATCTCCAAAAGCAAGAACAAGCTTGCCCTCAACATGCAGGCTCGGGCGGCCAACCATGGCGTGCGCGGATTGCATGCCCAGTTGCAGCCCGTGTGCCGATAAAAACATCAGGATGGCCAGACATTTAAAAAAGCACGAACCGACCCTATATGCTGTAGTGATGTGTTGCATCGTCTTGCCTTGCTGAAAGTATCCAATCCGTATGAATAGCACATCCCCCATCATCAAGCTTGATAATATTACACTCACCTTGCCCAGCCTGGCTGGCCCGGTACACATTCTAAAGTCAATCTCGCTGGTTATCGAGACCGGTCAATCTGTCGCCCTTGTTGGCGCATCGGGTTCCGGCAAATCATCGCTGATGGCGATTATGGCAGGGCTTGAACGCGCCACCTCTGGCAGCGCCATTGTCGCTGGCGAGGATTTCTCGGCACTGGATGAGGATGGTTTGGCACTAGCGCGACGGGGCCGCATCGGCATTATACTGCAAGCGTTTCATTTAATGCCAACCATGACGGCGCTGGAAAACGTTGCCATCCCGCTGGAGCTTTCTGGCCACGCAGCGCCGTTTGCTGCTGCGATGGCGGAACTTGCAACGGTTGGGCTTGCCAACCGCACGGCGCATTATCCCGCCCAGCTCAGCGGCGGCGAGCAGCAGCGGGTGGCAATTGCACGGGCTGCAGCCACACGGCCAGCGATTTTGTTTGCCGATGAACCCACGGGCAATCTCGATATGGCGACCGGGGCGAGCATTATTGATTTGCTGATGGACTTGCACAGCAAACGCCAGACCACACTGGTGCTGATCACCCACGATACGGCGCTTGCCAACCGCTGCCAGCGGCAACTGCATATGGTGGACGGCGAACTTTCATGATCAGGCAAGCGTTCAAATTTGCCCTGCGCGATATGCGCGGTGGCCTCCAGGGCTTGCGCCTGATGATCGCGTGCCTGGTTCTTGGGGTAACAGCCATCACCGGCGTTGGCACGCTGTCGCAAGCGATCCTTGCCGGCATGGCGGCCAAGGGGCAATCGCTGCTTGGCGGGGATATTGCTGTGCAGCTGACCAATCGTCCGGCCACAGCATCCGAGCAAGCCAGCCTACAGCGCTATGGCACAGTCTCCCGCACTGTGCGCACCCGCGCCATGGCAATCAATCACGCCACCGGTATGCGGTTTCTTGCAGAGCTGAAAGTTGTTGACAGTTTATATCCCCTGTATGGGAGCGTGCAGACAACACCTGTGTCCCTCTCTGGTGCTCGGCCGGATACAAACAAAGCCCTTATCGATCCTGATCTTGCCTTGCGTTTGGGCCTTCACGTCGGCGACAGCTTCACGGTCGGCGAGGCGACCCTTATCGTTAAAGCCTTGATCACCATTGAGCCTGACCGAGCAAGCCAGGGCTTTTCGCTGGGGCCAACCATTATCATTTCGCCAGCCGCCCTTGAGGCAACTAGGCTCATACAACCCGGTTCACTGCTGCACTATCTGTACCGGATCAAGCTCTCGAATGCGGATACTTTGTTGCCAGCCGTCGCCACACTCAAGGCCATGGCCCCGCAATCCGGCTGGCAGGTGGAAGACCGTCGCAACGGTGCGCCGGGGATCAAGAAATTCGTTGACCAGCTTGGGCAGTTTTTAACCTTCGTTGGCCTGACATCGCTGCTGGTGTCGGGCCTTGGCGTTGCCAATGCGGTGGCAGCGTATCTCGATAAAAAAGTTCCGGCCATTGCCATATACAAAGTGCTCGGTGCATCATCGTCGCTGATTTTTACGGTCTACCTGCTTCAGGTGGCGCTGATCACAATCGCCTCGATTGTTGCTGGCTTGGCGCTTGGGGTCGCACTTCCAAACCTTGGCTTGCTTATGTTTCAGGATAAGCTGCCCGTGCCGGTGGCTCTTGGTGTCTACAGTGCACCCCTTATTCAGGCCAGCGTCTACGGCCTGCTGATTGCGCTGGCGGCAACTGTGTGGCCCCTTGCCAGGGCGCGCGCCACACCCCCAGCACGGCTGTTTCGCGCCCATATCAGCGGTATGGACCGTCGTCCGCCGCTGGCCTTTGCCGTGTTGATTGTTGTCGCTTTGCTTGCCGTTGTTGCACTGGCAAGCTTTAGCGCAACCGTGCCAGCACTGGCACTGGGCGTTGTGGTTGGCGCTTTGGCACTATTGATATTGTTGCAGGGCATTGGTTTTTTGCTGATGTGGCTTGCTAGGCGCGTGCGAAAACCCAAAGCCATGCTGGCGCGACTGGCGCTTGCTAATCTCTACAGGCCTGGGTCTCTGGCGCCTGCGGTGATCACAGCCCTGGGTTTGGGGTTATCGTTGCTGGCAACGCTCGCCGTGGTTGAAACTAACCTGAACAGCCAGATTGATGAAGTGTTGCCAGACCGTGCCCCGGCTTTTTTCTTTCTCGATATTGCCAAGTCAGACGTTCCGGCTTTCACAAAAACGGTGAACACCATCAAGGGTGCAGCCAAGCTCCGTTATGTGCCAAGCCTGCGTGGCCCTATCACCAGCGTCAATGATGTACCGGCAGCCAATATAAAACTCGCTGATCCCGGACAGGCGTGGGTGCTGGAAGGGGATCGCGGCCTCACTTACGCAGCCGACGTGCCAGAAGGCAACGCAATCACAGCGGGTCGGTGGTGGCCTGCCGACTATAGCGGACCGCCGCTGGTGAGTGTCGAGGCTGATGCCGCGCACGCGCTTGGTTTGAAACTTGGTGATCACATGACGGTCTCAGTGCTGGGTGTCGATATCACCGCAACTGTCAGCAGTTTTCGCAAAGTGCATTGGGACAGTCTGGGCTTTAATTTTGTGCTGGTGTTTTCACCCTCGTCGCTTTCTGGTGCGCCACACATGTTCATGGCAACTGTGGCAGTCGATGGGACAGACGAACATAAGCTCTACCGCAAAATCACCGATCAGTTTCCTGGTGTGTCCGCTGTCCGCATCAAGGATGTGTTGACCTCTGCGGGTACTATCCTACGCCAGATCGCTGTGGCCATTCGCGCCACTGCAGCGTTCACCATTCTCGCTGGTCTGTTTGTGCTCGTCGGGGCTATGGCCGCTGGCCAGCAAGCGCGGGTGAGCGATGCGGTGATGATGAAAGTGCTGGGCGCAACACGCCGCCAAATCCTCACTATAGCGCTTATGGAATATGCTATACTCGGCACGGTTGCTGCCTGTGTGGCCGTGGCTGCGGGCACAGCCGCAGGCTGGTTTGTGGTGACGCATGCGTTGAACTTGGCATGGCGCTTTAGCGTGTTGCCCCTCGTGTTCACCATTGTTGGCGGGGCAACGCTCACCATTATCTTCGGCCTGGCTGGCACGTGGCGCGCCCTGGCCGTGCGGCCGAATCAGGCTTTGCGCGCGAGTTGAGGGCATGATCTTGACATTCGGGTATATTAAACTAAGCTAAGTAAACTAAGTCTAACAAGGTGACCCATGCAAACTGTCAATATTCATGAAGCCAAAACCAAATTATCCAAGCTCATCGCCAGGGCTGTTGAGGGCGAAGACTTTATAATCGCCAAGGCCGGCAAGCCGCTGGTCAAAGTCACGCGAATTGAAGGTTCTGCGGCAAAGCCAAAAAATCGGTTGGGCTTTATGGCCGATCACGTGAAGTCAGGGACAATGAAAATACCAGACGATTTCGACACGATGGGCCAGAAAGACATTGAAGATATGTTTGGGCTCAACGATTGAGGTTGCTGCTCGACACGCATATTTTGCTTTGGGTTGCTGCCACGCCTGATCGATTAACGCAAGCAGCGCAAAATGTGTTGAACGATCCAGATTCCACTCTGGTGTTCAGTGCTGTGAACCTTTGGGAAATCAGCATTAAACGAAGCCTTGGCCGCGCGAGCTTTCAGGTTGATCCGCGTATACTGCGACACCGCGCACTTAGTCATGGGTATGAGGAACTGAACATAGTGAGTGAACACGCCATATTTTTAGATACCTTGCCCATGCTTCACAGAGATCCGTTCGATCGCTTGCTGATTGCACAAGCAACGTTCGAGGGCATGACCTTGCTGACGGCCGACAAAACCGTGGCGCAATATTCAGGGCCTATACGTTTGGTGTAGCCCTTTATAGTGAAGTTCATATAAATTGATCATATGAACTTCACTATAGCTCTCTGTTATCGTTCGCCTTGTCCCGATAAAATGAAGCTCATTTTATTGGGGGCTCGCTATAGTGTGCGTGCCGCTTAATTTTTCGCTTTGTCCACCAGTTTGTTTTTGGCAATCCAAGGCATCATCGCGCGAAGTTTTGCACCCACTTCTTCGATCTGGTGGCGCTCCTGCAACTGGCGCTTGGCTTTCAAAACCGGATTGCCCACACGGTTGTCGAGGATGAAGTTCTGGACAAACCGGCCCTGCTGAATGTCAGCGAGCACACGTTTCATTTCAGCTTTGGTTTCATCGGTGATGATGCGTGGGCCGGTGACGTAATCGCCGTATTCCGCTGTGTTGGAAATTGAGTAGCGCATGTTGGCGATGCCGCCCTCGTACATCAGATCAACAATCAATTTCACTTCGTGCAGGCATTCAAAGTAGGCCATTTCTGGCGCATAGCCCGCTTCCACAAGTGTTTCAAAGCCTGACATGATGAGCTGTGAAAGGCCGCCGCACAGCACCACCTGCTCACCGAACAGATCGGTTTCGCACTCTTCGCGGAATGTGGTTTCGATGATGCCGGCTCGACCACCGCCAATTGCTGAAGCGTAGGACAAGGCGAGATCATGAGCATTGCCAGAAGCATTTTGATGAATGGCGAGCAAACACGGCACGCCGCCGCCCTTCTGATATTCGCTACGCACAGTGTGGCCCGGGCCTTTTGGTGCAATCATGAACACATCAAGATCAGCACGCGCTTCAATCAGCTGGAAGTGCACATTAAGGCCGTGGGCAAACATCAAGGCCGCACCCTGCTTCATGTTGGGTGCAAGATCATCATTGTAAATCCCCGCCTGATGTTCGTCGGGGGCCAGCATCATGATCACATCTGCCCACTTGGCGGCATCCGCATTGCTCATCACCTTAAAGCCAGCATCGGTGGCTTTTTTTGCCGTGAGGGAGCCAGCACGAAGTGCAATTGCCACCTCTTTGGCACCACTGTCATGCAGGTTCAACGCATGGGCATGGCCCTGGCTGCCATAGCCGATGATGGCAATTTTTTTGGTTTTGATGAGGTTAACATCAGCATCGGTGTCATAATATACGCGCATGTTTTTTTCCTTTATAAATTAAAATTTCGTCATTCCGGCCTTGAGGTCCCCGCTTTCGCGGGGATGACGATGATATGAGTGCATCCTTCAAGCCCCTCGCGCCATCGCTACCAAGCCTGTGCGCGCCACCTCAACCAACCCCAAGCCCTTCATCACGGCAATAAACGCATTGATCTTGTCGTTGCTGCCGGTGAGTTCAAACGCCAGCGATGTGGCTGTCGAATCCATCACCCTTGCGCGGTAGACAGTGGCCAGTTGCATGGCTTCCTGCCGCTGGGCAAGCGTGCCCGCCACTTTCACCAATGCCAGTTCCCGTGCCACATGCGGGCCCTGTGTGGTCAAGTCCACCACCGAATGCACGGGCACCAGCCTGTCGAGTTGCGCCTTGATTTGCTCAATCACTGACGGCGTGCCACTGGTGACAACGGTGATGCGGCTGATGTGGGCGTTTTCCGCCACTTCCGCCACTGTTAAACTGTCAATGTTATAACCACGCGAAGAAAACAGGCCGATCACCCGCGCCAGCACGCCAGATTCGTTATCAACAATGATCGAGAGCGTGTGTCGCTCGCTGGGGGCAAGGGTGCGCATGATTATACCAACGCTTCTGCATCTTCAGACATCGCACCAGCAACATCCGTCGGCGACAAAATCATCTCGTTGTGCGCCGCCCCTGATGCGACCATGGGAAAACAATTCTCCATTTTCGCGACACGGCAATCAACCATCACTGGACCATCATGCGCCAGCATCGCAGCAATACCTGCATCGAGATCTTTCGCGTGGTCAATCCGCAAACCCAGCCATCCATAGGCTTCTGCAAGCTTGACAAAATCTGGCAGGGCTTCCGAATAGCTCGACGAATGGCGGCCCTCGTAGGTGAGGTCCTGCCACTGCCGCACCATGCCCATATACTGGTTGTTGAGAATGAAGACTTTCACCGGCAGTTTGTATTGCGTCGCCGTGCTCATCTCCTGAATGTTCATGAGAATGGACGCCTCACCAGCAATATCGATCACCAGTGCCTTGCGGTTGCCCATCTGTGCACCAATCGCTGCCGGCAGGCCGTAGCCCATGGTGCCAAGCCCGCCGGAGGTTAGCCATTTGTTGGGCGCATCAAAGCCAAAATATTGCGCTGCCCACATCTGGTGCTGGCCAACTTCGGTGCTGATGATTGGATTTTTATGCTTTGTAGCCTTAAACACTTGCGTGATGGCATGTTGCGGCAAAATCACATCACCAACCTGCTTGTAGGCCAAACACTTCTGCGCCCGCCAGTTATCAATCTGCTGCTGCCATTCGGGGTTTTTGAGCGGGTCAAGCCCTTTGGCTTTCCACAGCTTGATCATGTCCGCCATCACATGGCCAACATCGCCAACAATGCCGACATCAACATGCACAGTTTTGTTGATGGACGAGCGGTCGATATCAACATGAATTTTTTTCGACTGCGGCGAAAAACCATCAAGCCTGCCGGTGATTCGGTCATCGAAGCGCGCACCCAGACACACCATCACATCGCAGCCGTGCATGGCGAGATTGGCTTCATAGGTGCCGTGCATCCCAAGCATCCCGAGAAATGCCGGATCGCTTGCCGGAAAAGCGCCAAGCCCCATCAACGTTGATGTGACAGGAAAGCCAGTGATGCGGGCCAGCTCGCGCAGCAGCTGCGATGCGTTTGGCCCGGCATTGATGATGCCGCCGCCCGTGTAAAACACCGGTCGCTTGGCATGGCGCATAAGGTCTATCGCCGCTTCGATATCGCTAAGCTTGCCCTTAAGAGCTGGCTTGTAGGTTTTGTGTTCGATCTTGCCCGGCTTGCGATAGGCAGCGCGCGCCACCTGCACATCTTTCGGGATATCAATCACCACCGGGCCCGGTCTGCCGGAGGTTGCTATGTAGAACGCCTCGTGAATGGTGTCGCCCAGCCGTGCGGCATCCTTCACCAAATAATTGTGCTTGGAGCAGTGCCGGGTGATGCCGACCGTATCGCATTCCTGAAACGCATCCGAGCCAATCAGGTGCGTCGCCACCTGGCCGGTAATCACCACCATGGGAATCGAATCCATCAGTGCATCCGTGATGCCGGTGATCGCGTTGGTCGCCCCAGGACCGGAGGTCACCAGCACGACGCCGGGCTTCCCCGTCGAGCGCGCATAGCCCTCGGCGGCGTGCGTTGCCCCTTGTTCATGGCGCACCAACACGTGCTCGATGCTGTTCTGCTTGAACAGCGCATCGTAAATTGGCAGCACGGCCCCACCTGGATAGCCAAACACCACCTCAACGCCCAAATCGATCAACGATTGAACTAATATTTCAGCACCACTCAATTCAGCTGATTCAAGCACGCATAGTCTCCAATATGTGCAGTTGCAATATACGTGATATATTGTGGTAATATGTCTTAGTCAAGGGCTATTATTATAATATTATTGCTAAATTCTGATTTTTGATAACTCTATGCGACATGTGCTCGACTATTTGCCTTGCCAGTCCAGTGACGAATCGCCCTTGATCATCATGGTTGGGGTTGAACGTGCGCTGTGCACTATCGGGCAGGCTTTTACTAAAATACGCTTTGTATTCGATCGGCGATGGGTTTGTAGCAAAGCCGTCATGGTAACCGGTGCGGCGGGTTTGGGTGTGGGTAGTGGCGATCATGTCTGGGGGCTCCTGAAATACATTGTTAGGTAATAACCTATCGCGCAATCGGAGAATTGTCAAGCATAATTTACCAATACAGTTCGTTATAATTTTTAAGCCATTGAAAATAATCACTATAGGTTGAACATAAATTTTATCGCCAGTTTAAAAATGGTGATAGAATCAGGCCTTCAAAACCTTTATAACGGCAAAAATGACGAACAATGCCTTTGCCGCCACCGTCCTTACCCTCTATCCGGAGATGTTCCCCGGGCCGATTGGGCTGTCTCTGGCCGGGTCAGCGCTGAAATCTGGCCTGTGGTCGCTGAAAACGCTGGACATCCGGGATTATGCAACCGATAAGCACCGTTCCGTAGATGATAGCCCGTCAGGCGGTGGCGCAGGTATGGTTTTGCGGCCCGATGTGGTCGGGCTGTCCATTCAAGCGGTGCTGGCAAAGGCCTCATCATTGCCGTTTCTGGTGATGACACCGCGAGGCAAGCCCTTAACCCAGAGCCGGGTCAAGGCGTTGGCAGCAGGGTCAGGCGTCAACATTTTATGTGGGCGTTTTGAGGGGTTTGATGAGCGGCTGTTTGAGCACTATCCGCTGGAGCCGGTGTCGGTTGGCGACTATGTGCTCTCCGGCGGTGAACCGGCAGCGCTCGTGCTGCTGGATGCGATTGTGAGGCTGCTGCCCGGCGTGATGGGCAAAAGCGCAAGCGCTGAGGATGAAAGTTTTGAGGGATATTTGCTCGAATATCCTCACTATACCCGACCCAGAGAATGGGAAGGGCGCATGATACCGGAAATCCTGCATTCTGGTGATCATGCGAAAATCGCTGCCTGGAGGCAACAAAAGGCGGAAGAGCATACCCGGCTATGGCGGCCGGATCTTTGGGAGCACTACCTTGCCTCCAAAATCCGCAAGTCGCCCTCTGGCACGCAGTAACACAGAAAAAGGACTAAACAGATGAATTTGTTGCAAACACTCGAAGCTGAACAGGTTGCCAAATGGGCCGCCACCAAAAAAATTCCGGACTTCCGTGCTGGCGATACGCTGAAGATTGGCGTGAAAGTCAAAGAAGGCGAGCGCGAGCGCATCCAGTTTTTTGAAGGCATGTGCATTGCCCGCGCCAACAAGGGCCTCGGCTCCAATTTCACAGTGCGTAAAGTGTCGTTTGGCGAGGGCGTCGAGCGGGTATTCCCGCTGTATGCCCCGACCGTTGCCAGCATAGAGCTGTTGCGACGCGGTGACGTGCGCCGCGCCAAGCTTTATTATCTCCGCCAGCGCTCAGGCAAGTCGGCACGTATTTCAGAGCTTAAGGATAATGTCGGGCGGGACAAGGCAGCAGCGAAGAAGGCTGCAGTGGCCAAGCCTGCGGCTTAAACGCACTTTTCCTCCCCCCTTGCGGGGGGAGGATACGCAGACTTCGAGCCACGTTCTTGGCACTTGGTCGACGTTGGAGAGGGGACTTTTTCCGGCAAGAGCGCACCCCTCTCTTAAGCTTTGCTCAGCGCAAAAGAAGCGCTAAGCGTTGCTACCTCTCCCACAATGGGAGAGAGGAAGGATCAGCGCCCTCATGCCCACCCCCATCATGCCAACCCCCCGCACGCTTTACCAAAAAATCTGGGACGCCCATGTGGTCGAGACCACTGCGGATGGTACCGCGCTGCTCTACATCGACCGGCACCTCATTCACGAAGTCACCACACCGCAAGCCTTTGCCGGTTTGCGAGCATCGGGCCGGAAAGTCGCACGACCTAATCTGACACTGGCGGTACCCGATCACAATGTACCAACCAGCCATCGTGATCAGGCCATTGTTGATCCACAGTCCGCCCAGCAAGTCGCCATGCTCAAACAAAATTGCACAGACTTTGGCATTGAGCATATAGCGATGAACAGCATCAATCAGGGCATTGTTCATGTCATCGGCCCGGAACAGGGTTTCACTTTGCCCGGCGTGACAATAGTGTGCGGCGACAGCCACACCAGCACCCACGGTGCCTTCGGCGCGCTTGGTTTTGGCATCGGCACATCGGAGGTCGAGCATGTGCTTGCCACTCAAACGCTGCAACTGAAGCAATCCAAATCGCTCGAAATAAAAATCATCGGCCAGCTTGGCTTCGGCATCACAGCAAAAGATTTAACCCTAGCGATTGTTGGCGCAGTCGGCGCTGGCGGCGGTGCTGGCTATGTGGCGGAATATACCGGCGAGGCCATCCGTGCACTGAGCATGGAAGGCCGCATGACGGTTTGCAACATGGCCATTGAAATGGGAGCCCGCGCGGGTTTGATTGCGCCGGACGCCACCACCTATGCCTATGTGAAAACCAAGCCGCGCGCGCCAAAAGGCGACATGTGGGAAAAGGCGCTGACGTGGTGGCAAAGCCTGCCAACAGATGCCGGTGCCACCTACGATAAAACAATTACCATAGATGCAAGCGCGATAGCGCCGCTGGTCACCTGGGGCACTTCGCCAGACGATGTGGTGGCGATCACTGGCGTGGTGCCTGACCCCGCTGACATGTTAGAACACAAACGCGCAGCGGCAGAAAAGTCGCTCGCCTATATGGGCCTCAGTTCCGGCATGCCGATGCAGGACATCGCCATACAGCACGTGTTCATCGGCAGTTGCACCAATTCGCGGCTGGAAGATTTGCGCTCCGCCGCCGGTATTATTCAGGGCCGCAAAGTGGCATCGTCCCTGAAGCAAGCCCTCGTGGTGCCTGGCTCCGGCTTGATCAAGGCTGCAGCAGAAGCCGAAGGCCTCGACATCATATTCAAAGCCGCAGGCTTCGATTGGCGCGAGCCAGGCTGCTCGATGTGCCTCGGCATGAACCCTGATCAAGTGCCAGCGGGTGAACACTGTGCCTCCACCAGCAACCGAAACTTTGTTGGCCGCCAAGGAGTGGGCGCACGCACCCACCTCATGTCACCGGTGATGGCCGTGGCCGCAGCATTAACAGGCAAGCTGACAGACGTGCGGGGGTTAATGGGGTGAGCACGCTTGAGATTACAACCGACCTCAAGCGAATGGATGTGTCGTTGATCCACCAGCACCTGACGGCGCGCCATGCCGCATGACCATAGAGACAGGTGATATTGATCATGATCGCGCTGGTGCGCACCGTCATCGACATCTGGGTCAATCTCTCGCCACCGCAACTTAATGTTGCTGAAGCAGAAGCGGTGAAAGCTGTGACGGGCTATTTGAAAACCTATAATTTTTAAAGATAACCTCTATATTGACCTGAATACTAATATATGACCATAATATTATATTAGACTATATTAGAGTAAAAAGGTCGTAACATGGATAATGGTAACACAGATTTTTCGGTCACAGCGGCCAAAAGCCACTTTTCAGAGATTGTTGAGCGCGCTGAAAAAGGCGAGCAGCTTACCATCACCCGGCACGGCAAGGCGGTCGCTAAACTTGTGCCTATAGTTGATGAAGCAGCGGTGGCGCGGCGGCGCGAAGCGGTTGAAGGCTGGATCAAGTATCGCGATGAGCACAATATAACCCTCGGGCCTGATTTGACCATCAAACAGTTGATCAATGAAGGACGCCGGTTTTAGTGCCTTATGTCCTAGATGCCTCTGTCACTATGGCATGGTTTTTCAACGATGAACGACGCGATGCAACTGAGATGCTTTTTCGTCAAACCATAACTGATACAGTCCATGTGCCTGTCGGATGGACAGCAGAAGTGATCAATACCATTGTGATGGGTGAGCGGCGTGGTCGGTGCACACAAACTGAAGCAACATATTTTATAGAACGACTCAACCAGCTGTCGATCATCGTTGACGACACAGTTGATGCTTTTGCCTCGTTACCCGATTTATGCAGACAGCACACACTCACAGCTTATGATGCCACTTATTTGGCGCTTGCCATACAGCGAAAACTGCCTCTGGCGACCGACGACACGGCGTTGCGGCTGGCAGCGCAAACCACGGGCGTTTCACTTCTTTTGTAAGGCTAATCCATATGACCCCATTCAAATCCCTCACAGCCATCGCCACGCCGTTTGGTGCGCACAATATCGATACCGATGTCATCATCCCTGCACGCTTTCTCAAAGCTGTCACCAAAGAGGGTATGGGCGCTGGCGCATTTTATACCTTGCGCTTTCATGCCGATGGCACACCGCGTGCGGAGTCGTTGTTTGATACGCCGCGCCATAGGCAAGCGCACATTCTCATTGCTGGTGAGAATTTTGGTTGCGGATCATCACGCGAGCACGCGGCGTGGGCACTCGATGATCTCGGTTACAAGGTGATTATCGCGCCAAGCTACTCGGACATTTTTGCCGGCAATGCGTTCAAGAATGGTTTGTTGACCGTGGTGCTGCCACAAGAGCAAATTGATAAACTGATGGCTATTGCTACGGATGTCGAGATCACCGTTGATCTCGAGAACCAAGTGGTGACCACACCCTATCAGGATCGCTTCACGTTCGAGATCGACCCGTTCCGCAAGCACTGTCTGCTGGAAGGGTTGGATGAGATTGGCTTGACGCTGCAATCGAAAGCGCAGGTCGCTGCGTTTGAGGCAAAGGTGGCGATTGAGCAACCATGGGTGGCTGGTGTTGCTGGTTGAGATGGGTTATAGCGGTTGAATGGCTATACAGCATCCGTTGATAGAAATTGTCCCCGGCAAGCGGGGCGGCAAGCCATGCATTCGCGGCCAGCGCATCACTGTGGGAGACATCTTGGGTTGGCTGTCATCCGGCATGAGCCATGCCGAAATACTGGAAGATTTTCCCGATCTGCAAGAAGACCATATTCGAGCAGCTTTGGCGTTTGCCGCAGACCGCGAACAGCGCACCCGGTCAGTTGTTGCGCCGTGATCTGGCTACTCGACGAGAATCTGTCATTCAGATTGTCAAAATTGCTTAAGGATGCTGGGATAGAGTGCCAACATATTTCAGATGTCGGCTTGAAAAATCAGAGCGATCTTGAAATCTTTATGTTTGCTCGCACAAACAACCATGTTTTGCTAACGAAAGATGATGATTTTCAGGATTTGTCGATGCTGTATGGTCGTCCGCCGCTCATCGTTAAACTGGAAATTGGCAATATGGATAATGCCAGCACGGCAGCGGTACTGATCCGTGATAAGGATGAGATAGGCTATGCTTATTCAAGCCAATCGTATCAAATTCTGAGGATTTATTCGCTGCGATCTGTGCATTGATGGCTGATCCGCGACACAAGGCTATCAATCATAAATGTTAGAGCTCGTCAAAAAATTCAGGATTTAGGGAAACAACTTTCGTCATAACTTGACTCACGTACACGCCCTGGCCATCAATCTCGCCATCGCCAAAAACTCAATCCTTTTTTGATTGATAGGTTAACAGCTTGTTATGTCGATTTAAGGGTGTAAATCCAGTTATATCATAGATTAAAAATTCACTCGTATTCACTCAAATGCCAGTTAAATCCTGTATTATGACTATTCGTAGTTATAATACAGGGCTGTCACATACGCCAGATCAGTGTTGCTGAAGCAAAGGCTAAGTTAAGCAAAATCCTGCAGCCAGTTGAGGCTGGAGAAAATGTTCGTATCACATCCTATGGTGTTCCTGTGGTGCGGTTCGTAGCAGTGAGAAAACGCGCGCGCAAACCGGTTGATCTTGAGCGGTTATGGCGCTGGTGGGAGGCATTGTCACCATTGAGATGTCTGTTCGGCAACGATGATACAGCAGTTGAGAGATAATGAGCGGTACTGATGTTCACCCTTGATACCAGTATCGATGTTGGGCTTGCGCGCTAGAACCAACAATCTCACAAGCGATCACGCCAGCATGCTATACAACAGGCGCATAGACGGGCTCATAAATCCGTGCCGCGACGAAGTCGTTGACGCAGGCGATTTTTTACACGCTGCACAATTTTTGAAGCAAGGGCAGTGAGGCTTCCGAGTCGGTGATGCGTTGCATTTGGCAATATGTGAGCGCCTGTTTGTTTCAATCGTAACACGTGATGACAGATTTTTTGATAGTGCACATCTCTTGACAATTGCTACCGAACACCCCTAACGCGCTGCATAAAAGGTATTCAGTTCATGACCCACTCTCTCCTCCTCCTTCCCGGCGACGGGATCGGCCCTGAAGTCACGGCGCAAGTCGAGCGCGTGGTGGCAGCGCTTGATGCCGGCATCAGCATTACCAAACATGATTTTGGCGGTGCGTCGATTGATGCACACGGTGTGCCGCTCACCGAGGCGGCACTTGATGCTGCGCTTAAGGCCGATGCGGTGCTGATGGGCGCTGTCGGCGGGCCGCAGTGGGCAGCGCAGCCTTATGGCAATCGCCCCGAGGCTGGCTTGCTCAAACTGCGCAAAGAGATGAACGTGTTTGCCAACTTGAGGCCGGCAGTGTGTTTTCCCGCGCTTGCTGATGCGTCATCGCTGAAGCGGGAGCTGGTCGAAGGGCTTGATATCCTGTTTGTGCGAGAGCTCGTCGGCGGGGTTTATTTTGGCGAGCCGCGCGGCATTGAAACGTTGCCAAGCGGCGAGCGACGCGGGGTGAATACGCAGGTGTATACGACGTCGGAAATTCGCCGGGTGGCAGAAGTGGCGTTTGAGCTGGCGCTGAAACGTACTGGTAAGGTCTGCTCAACGGAAAAATCCAATGTGATGGAATCTGGCCTGTTGTGGCGGGAGGAAGTGCAAAAACTGCGCGATGAACACTATCCGCAAATTACCCTCACCCATATGCTGGCGGACAATTGCGCCATGCAGCTGGTTAAAAACCCCAAGCAGTTTTGTGTTATTGTGACAGACAATCTGTTTGGTGATCTGTTGTCCGATGAAGCCGCGCAGCTTACCGGCTCACTCGGCATGTTGCCATCGGCAGCGATTGGCGCGCGCAGCACGGATGGCAAGTTGCGTGGCCTGTATGAGCCCATTCATGGTTCAGCTCCAGATATTGCCGGGCAGAACCTTGCTAACCCCTCTGCCGCGATTTTATCGTTGGCGATGGCGCTGCGTTACTCGTTCGATCAGCATGATCTAGCAGACCGGGTTGAAAATGCTGTCAGCCAAACGCTCAGCGATGGCATCCGCACGACAGATATCTGGATGCAGGGTTGCACCAAGGTTGGCACGACTGATATGGGCAAAGCGATTATAACACGACTTTAACATCTTCAAACGAACGGAATAGACTATGGCCTATAAAATTGCAGTTGTTGGTGCCACCGGCAGCGTCGGGCGCGAGATGCTCAATATTCTGCATGATCGGCAGTTTCCCATCAAGGAGGTTGCAGCCCTTGCCTCATCACGTTCGGTTGGCACGCGGGTGCTGTTTGGTGAGGATGAAATCGTCTGCCAGAATCTTGAAACGTTCAATTTTAAGGGCTGGGATATCTGTCTGATGTCAGCGGGCTCGGGCCCTGCTAAAGACTACGCACCCAAAATAGCTGCACAGGGCTGCGTGGTGATTGACAATTCAAGCTACTGGCGAATGGACCGCGATGTGCCGCTGATCGTGCCGGAAGTGAACGCTGCTGCCATAGCCGGGTACACAAAAAAGAACATCATCGCCAACCCGAATTGCTCGACCGCACAAATGGTGGTGGCGCTGAAACCACTGCACGATGCGGCGATAATCAAGCGCGTGGTGGTCTCCACCTATCAATCCGTATCGGGTGCCGGCAAGGATGGTATGGACGAACTGTTCGAGCAAAGTCGCGGTATTTTTGTGGGCGATGCCCCAACCTCGAAAAAATTTCCCAAGCAGATTGCCTTTAACGTTATCCCGCACATCGATACGTTTATGGATGATGGCTACACTAAAGAAGAGTGGAAAATGGCTGTGGAGACACAGAAAATTCTCGATCCTGATATTCAGGTTACAGCGACGTGCGTGCGGGTGCCGGTGTTTGTTGGCCATTCCGAAGCGATTAATATCGAATTTGAAAAACCGCTGAGTGCGGCCAAAGCGCAAAGCATACTGCGGGAAGCCCCCGGCATTATGCTCTACGACAAGCGCGAGGCTGGCGGCTATATCACGCCAGTTGAATGTGTGGGTGAATATGCGACCTATATTAGCCGTGTACGGCATGACCCGACCGTTGAATACGGTCTTGCACTATGGTGTGTGAGTGACAATCTGCGTAAAGGGGCAGCACTCAATGCCGTGCAGATCGCCGAACTGCTGGGGAGTAAATATTTAAAAAAGGGGTGAACTTTTTTGGTGTTAAATGTTAATTTTGCATTGGAGTAAAAATGCTCAAACAATTTATTCTGGCTACAGCGCTTCTCCTGACAACACCGCTTCTTTCACAAACATTGCCGGCTGTCAGTGCATCCACGTTGGGCAAGCAAGTCGTGCAATGGCCGCAGGGTTTACCAGCGGAGCGCACGTTGCTGCTGATTGCGTTCAGCCGCTCACAGCAACCGGACATCGAGAGTTGGGTAAAGGGTATGCAATTGAAAGCCATGCACGCACCAGCCTGGTTTGAGGTGCCGATGATCAACAATCCGGGCAGGCTTGGTCGCTGGTTTATAGACAATGGGATGCGTCGCGGTATAGTCTCAATTGAGGAGCGTGCTCATGTAGTGACCATTTATGCGGACAAAAAAGCGATGATGCGTCAGATGGGATTGACGGATGAAACCACGGTTCACGCAGTGGTCGTTGACCGTGACGGCAAAATTCATGCGCATGCCAGTGGCGTTTTCACATTACAGGCAGCAACAGACATCAGAGCCAAACTGCTGTAGTGATTAGCCCGCTCGCAATAGCATAGCCACGCCAAGCACAATCAGCGCCATACCGGCGATTTTGCGAGTGCCAAGTGTATCCTTGAACATCTGACGCGATAGCACGGCGGCTAAAATCACTTCCAGCAAGGCCAATGTGCGCACGTTGGTGGCCGAGGTGAGCGCAAAGCCTGTAAACCAGAACAGAGAAGCTGCCGTTCCCAGCCCGCCAGCGCTGAATGATTGCCGCCAGTCACTGAGTGTTTTCCCAAACGCTTTGCGGTCTGCCACCAGCATGAACACAGCAAGCATGATACATTGCACCGCCAGTGACCACACCAGAACAGTTGTGGCCCGCATGTAAAAACTACCCATTGCCAGATGTGTGATGGCACCGCGAAAGTTCACTGCAGACGCACCGAATAATCCACCAGCGGCAAGGCCTGTCAGGATAGGCTTGGCTTCCGTGACCAAATCGCGTGCGCGCTGCACCTGAATGGAGGCCAGCAAAACACCCAACGTTGCAAGAGCAACAGCAAGCCCAAGCACCCAGCTCAAATGCTCGCCCAACACCAGCACGCTGAACAATGCCACCACCACTGGTTCGGTTTTGATGTAAGCGTAAGCGACGCTGAAACCGCGCTGCTGCATTGCCATAAGCATGAAAGCGGTTGCCAAGATTTGCGACAGCGCACCGGCCAGAATATATATAACAGTCGTGTGGTTGACGGATGGTATTATCTCTCTCGTGACGATAGTAAGGATGACAAGAAACACTATCGCAAACGGCAAGCCAAAGATAAACCGCACCTGAGTAGCTGCCACGGTGCCTATTTGTGCGGTGAGTTTTGATTGCACAGCATTGCGAAATGTTTGCGCGACAATCGCACAGAGGGTGAAAGGCACCCACAACAGCGCAGAGGATATCATGCCAGCAAGCGTTTCAACTTCGGATGCTGCAAGCCTTTTGGCCCGAATGGATTAATCCATGTAATCCCGTTGATCGTTGCATCACTCGGGCCATCTTCGCTGAGCATGATGGAGCATCCAGCGCGTTTGGCGGTGGCAAAGACAATGGCATCCCAGAAGGAGAGTTGTCCACGATCTGACACATCCAGCGCCGCTAATACGTCTTCATAGAGCGTATCCACAAACGTGAACGACTGTGCCTGCTGTTCAATAAATTGGCGACACAGATCGAGTGATGTAATGGCCTTGCGTTTGACCACATAGAAAAATTCTTCAATGGTTTTGAGCGGAAAACAACCGCAGCCTGCTTTTGACAAAGCGTACAGGCACAGCTTGGCTTGACTATTCTTTGCACCAGCAGAAGGGTCGATGGCATAAAGTAAAATATTCGTATCAACAGCAATCATCGGGTTGGTAATTTTTCGTTGATCATCTCTTCGTTGATAGCCTCACGATCAAACTTGCCTAGCCCTAAAGGGGTTTCAAACTGACTTAAAAAATCCCTCAGTTTATCAGCTTTATCCTGTCGTTGTTCAGCACTGAGGGCATGACTGATCTGCACCACCTTCACATAAGGCTTGCCGCGATTGGTGATTATAAGCTCCTCACCCGACTCGGCAACATGGGCCGCAGCCGCACTGAAGCTTTGGTTCGCTTCCCGCATAGACATAGTTTTTTCCATTACCGCACCTTTGTAGTGATATCACTACATTATAGAATGTTGGCTAGCAGTCAAGCTGGTGGTGTCTTTGAGGATCAACCTTTATTCAGTGCACGTGGCCCTTGGTTTTACGGTCGCGCTGTCAGAATATCGTCCAACCGTGCCGGTGTGCCGACCACTCTTTCAAGATGCGCATAGCGCAATCCGTTATGATAATTGATTTGTGCAACTGTGTAGCGATCTTCTGTCTTGATGATCAGCTCGATGGGTGCGTTATTGGCTTTGGAGGCTTTCACAGCATAATTCAGCACATCAGGATCATAGGCTATACCATTAACAGAAAGAATTTTTCCGCCTTCGGTCAGATTGGCCCTGAAGGCAGGACTGTCCCAATAAACTATGCCAATATCCCCTTCTTTTTTGACGACCATGCCAATCGAATAACGAAAGGATGTCTGTTTTTTCAGATCATCGGCCTCTTTTTCAAAGGTGTTTTCAGTCTCGTTAAAAACCAGACGGTAGCCTCCGCGACTTAACCCTTCCATAGGGCCGCCGCGCGCCACTGTATCAAGCCGTGTGTGCAAAAAACTGCTCCAGTCATAAGGCATCACTGTGTTCAGTGTTTTGACAACAGCCTCAAAATCGTAGGTCACTGGGGTGTAACTGCCGTTGTTGATACCAAAAAATGCTTTTGCGAAATCATCCAGACTGTGCACGTTGTTGCTTTGCTGGCGGATGAGGGTGTCGGCTTCAAGCCAGATGAGGGCGCCTTCATCGTAATAATCTTCAAACCGCTGATAGCTGTGCCATGACATGGGGCGGCGCGGATTGATAATTTCGTCGTTGGTGGTGTCTTGCAGGGTGCGCCATGTCCGGCCACTCGGGTGTTCTAGCTCGGCAGCAATCAGGGCAAGCTCATCTCGTGCCTGTTCTTTGGTGCGTAAGCCAGATCGTGCCGAGAGCACCTTGCCCCAATATTCGGTTTGCCCCTCATAAACCCAAAGCAGGCTATCGCGCATCGGCATGGCATAGTCCGGCGTCCAGAGATTGGCCGGTCGCCTGAATTTGCCGTTCCAGCTATGGGTGAACTCGTGCGGCAGTAAATCTCGCTCTGCTGATGTTTTATCCCATTCGGTAAAATAGGTTGGCTGGGTGCCATCTTCACTGGAGCGGTGATGCTCGAGGCCCTGATATTGCACTTGATCGCTGAGTGACACCAGAAAATCATAGTGATCATAATGGTGGCTGCCGTACAGCTTATAGGCTTGCTGCACCAGTGCGCGGTGCGCATCAATATAAGCGGGCTTTGCCTCCAGCAGTTCAGGTCTGTCAGCAAACAGGTTGAGACGCACCGGCACCGGCCCTTGCGGATCGAGATCGTAGGTGCGGCTGTAACGACCTGCATAGATGGGACTGTCCACCAGCGTTTCAACCGGCACGGTTTTGAAACTGGCGGAATCGCCCGTGGTGGTTGTCCGGTCGAGCGCGCTTGCAAATGTCCAGCCGGTCGGGATTTTTACGGATGCAGCCACCGGAATTTGTCGCACGTAATAGCCTGCCGGATAGAGCAGCAAGGCATTCCATTCGAGTGTCAGCACATCGCGGCTGATTTCGGACACGCCAACCTTCTCGCTGGTGGGAGAGAGATACTGAAAATGAATATCGAGTGTTTTGGCATCCATTGGTGCTGAGACATGAAAAGCGTGCACATCAACAAGATCGCGCGTCCAGTTTATGCGCTTGCCATTGGCAGTGATGATAAGGCCCGCCAGACGATCAATCGGCCCCTCTGGCGCATGGGTGCCCGGCAACCACTTCGGATAGCGCAAAATCATTTCAGCCTGTGTGACAGGCATTGTTTCATGCACGGAGACGATGCGGCGGCTGGTGTCGGTGGCGTCCACTGCAACAGTCACCGTGCCGGGGTAGGCAATATCAGCAGCAACGGGAAGTGCTATTTGCATGGTAGCAGGTTGCGGACCATCGCTGGCCAGTGCCACGCTGGAAAATAAACAGGTCATAAGTGTTGTAAACGACAATAACCGTGATTGCATGAAATGTTCCTGAATTGGGATTATTACTTATTATTTCAGTTTAACTAATATTGATTAACTCAGAAAAGATATCATTACAATTATGAAATTTTATCGGACATTGCATTTTTTAAATCTCGCTTGAGCGCGCTATGAGCAGAAGATAATGCATATTATTTGCAAGCAAGATTTGACACTGGCAGTGCTGCAATATCTGGCTCTATCCAGTCACGGCGAGCCGCCACGTATGACAAGCGTTCTTCAGAGAAATATTGCAGCGGTATTGCCAGTTGACCAGCCTCGCATTGGAGTATGGCCTTAGAGAGGATAAGTGCCGGGCGACGGATGGTGCTGACACGATCCGTAAAGGGGAACGGCACAACAATAATGCCGTAACGTTCAAAGGTCACAGAACGCGGCCATATCCTCTGCACTCAGCCATTCATCGGCTAGGTTGGTCTCAACGCCTTTCAGAAACAATACATCAATTCTCAAGCCGCCTTTGGTGCTGCCTGCATTACCCCATCATCCACATAGGCCTCAAATTGTGCAAAATTTTCTATAAACTGGCTAACCAGCTTTTGCGCTGTGGCATCATAGGCAGATTTATCGACCCAGGTCTGGCGCGGATCGAGAATATTACCTTCAACACCCGCCACTTGCACTGGCACATCAAAGCCGAAATTGGCATCTTTGCGGAACGCGGCTTTGGCCAAAGTGCCGTCAAGTGCGGCGTTCAATAATGCCCGTGTGGCTTTGATCGGCATCCGCGAGCCAATGCCATATTGGCCACCAGTCCAGCCGGTGTTGACCAGCCAGCAGGTAACGCCCCCCTTGGCAATGCGGGATTTGAGCAAATTGCCATACACACTCGGGTGGCGCGGCATGAACGGCGCGCCAAAGCAGGTTGAGAAAGTGGCACTTGGTTCATTCACACCAATCTCGGTGCCCGCCACACGCGCGGTGTAACCACTGAGGAAATGGTACATTGCCTGATCCGCCGTCAGTCGCGAAATCGGCGGCAGCACACCGTACGCATCGGCTGTCAGCATAATAATGTTGCGCGGCACAGGGCCGAGATTTTTCTCAGATGTGTTGGGGATAAAATCTATCGGGTACGAGCCACGGCTATTTTCCGCCAGCGTGTTGTCATCAAAATCGAGCTCTCGGGTGTTGTCGTCCATCACCACATTTTCAAGCACGGTACCAAAGCGTTTGGTGGTTGCATAAATTTCCGGTTCGGATTTTGGATCGAGCTTGATCATCTTGGCGTAGCAGCCACCCTCAAAGTTGAACACAGCGGTGTCTGACCAGCCGTGTTCATCATCGCCAATCAATGTCCGTGATGCATCAGCGGACAATGTGGTTTTACCGGTACCGGAAAGGCCAAAAAAAATCGCCGTGTCACCTTGTGGGCCAATGTTGGCTGAGCAGTGCATTGGCATCACGCCTTGCTCGGGCAGCAGATAATTCAAAATCGTAAAAACAGATTTTTTCATCTCGCCGGCATATTCCGTGCCGCCAATCAGGATGACCTTTTTGGTGAAGTTGACCGCTATCACTGTTTCTGAACGGCAGCCGTATTTTGCTGGGTCGGCTTTAAACGATGGCATGTCGATGATGGTAAATTCGGGTTGGAAATTCGGCAGCGCAGACGCGTCTGGTCGCACCAGCAGGGTACGAATAAAATGCGAGTGCCAGGCATACTGCGTTATCACCCGCACATTAACGCGGTATTCGGGCTGTGAACCACCGAAGAGGTCTTGTATAAACAAATCTTGCTGAGCTGCGGCATGGGCGATAAAATCCTGATACAGCGCATCAAAATGTTCAGGTGACATTGGCGTGTTGGTTTTGCCCCACCAAATTGAATTTTCAGTGGCTGCGTCCCGCACGGTGAATTTATCACTGGCTGAGCGTCCGGTGTGTTTGCCGGTCTTAACGACCAAAGCGCCGTGTTTGGAGAGTTTGCCTTCGCCGCGCGCTACAGCCAATTCAATCAATGGTGCAGTGCCAAGATTCCAGTGCTGGTGGGCTGCCGTGATCAATCCTGACCGGTCAAGGCCAAATGATGATGAAGTGTCGATGCGTGTCATGATAAATTCGTTCCTAAATTGCCTAAAAATGCATACATAAACTTTCCCTTTCTATTGAATGACGCATGGTGAGAAATCAAGTTGCTTATATGGTTACGGTCACTGATTCAGCATGATTATTTATCAGAGATTAATGCAATCGATTGGCAATTTTACATGAAAAGAAATATTTTAAAAAGTAATATTAACTACAAAAAATCAGAGATCAGTGGTGTGCACTAGACTAAGATGATTGTTTGGTGGCTGCTGTGATCAAGGGAAAGTAAAGTGCATAAGGCATTGCGCGCAAAACTTTAAGCATCCACGTAAATCGGCGCGGGAACGTAATTTCGAAACCACCTTTGGTCATCCCGTTTACAATGCGGTCTGCCGCTGCCTCTGACGACATCAGAAATGGCATCTTGAAATCATTCTTGTCTGTCAGCGGTGTTTTTACAAAGCCCGGGTGAATAACCTGCACAACCACACCAAATGGATCGCATTCAAATTTCAGGGCTTCGGCAATATGGGTAAGTGCTGCTTTTGAGGCCCCATAGGCCATGGCGTTGGGGAGGCCGCGAAAACCAGCGACTGATGAAATAATCGCAATATGGCCACTCTGACGGCGTTTCATTTTTGCAAGCACGGCTTCAATTGCGTTGAGGGCACCATAAACATTGGTTTCAAAAACCGGCTTGATCACTGAAGTTGATGCCTGACTGTCTTTGCTATTGTTCCAGGTGGCTGCCGCAAAGAGCAAGGCATCAATGGGTCCGTATTGCAGATCAATCGCATCGCTGGCTGCAAGTGTTGCATCCCTGTCGGACACATCAAATGCAAAGGCACGGATATTGCCGCCGCCAGCTTTTACAAGCGCATCAAGGGCATCTTGCGAACGCGCACTTGCAACCACTTTGATGCCAACTTTTGCAAAAGCCAGTGCAGTGTCACGTCCGATACCAGAAGATGCGCCGATTATCCAAACGTGTTTGAATGGTGGATTCATTATGGTCTTGATACGGATTGAAGCGCCGTGTGGCGGTTGGTCAGACAATTGCTGATAAGCGGGTTCGAGAGCAAATCTGGTGCAAGTGTCGCATCAGGCCTGGCAACAAGCCGGTACGTGATACGCGAACCATCAAACGGCACTTTGAAATTCATTCCGACCATGCACCCGGCAGCATCATAAAGCACGTTGGCATTAAAACGTTTGCTGCCAGTCACTTGATATTCCCTTGCCTGGATCGGCAGGGGCAAGAAACTTGGTGCGATGCTTGGGTTATCTGCCACAAGCTTGGTGTTGATAACGGCACCTGTCTGTGTGTTCAGCAAGCGCGCCTGCTTTACCATGTCACGCAGCCAATAGGATGTTGTCATGATCGGACCCGCCACTGTCGATGACACACCATCGGCATTGATGCTTGTGGTGTTTGCCTGAACTTTAGCTGACAGCGTGTTGACGTGACCATTGGTGGTTGTGCGACTGTCAACGCTCACAAGTTTTTCGCTTTGCCAAATCTCGTGATTATTATGAACATATGTGAAAGGCACTATGAAAATTTTGCTTTTTAAAGTGATGAATACATCAACCTGCAAGGCATCGCCTTTTTGTGTAAATCGGATCTTATGTTGGCCAATGACAGTGCGCCCTTTGAGTGCCTCAAAAACCAGCGAGCGTCCATCAATTAAACTTGGATCAACAGCAGCGTGGCTCGCCGTGCTGAGAGGCGTGCAAAACAAAAGAAGGCACAATGCGCGCTTCATCCACACAACATCTAAACCTTTAAAAACGGGTTGATAAACCAGCCAACAAAACCGGTCAGCTGCACGGGCGCAGAAAGCACGGCCAGACAAAGGCAGCCGTTTACAGCGTCGGCCACAGGTTTATGTTTGGTATCTGAATTGGCCACTTCCATATCACCAACCGTAAAGTGGCCACACTCACTATCGTAAGCGCCTTTAATAACCACTGTCAGCTCCTCACCAGCATGGCCGTGGTGCGGCATGGCCTTGCCTGGTGCTATGCGAAGCAAACTTGTACGATAGCCACTCTGGCTAGTTTTGATCACATACTCATCCACGCCGGATGTCAGATTATTCCATGGTAAGGCTTCAAAACTATCTCCAACATAAGCTCTGAGTGGCACCGGAACAGCGCTGGTGTGTTGTGTGCATGAGAAATCAGCATCATTATCTGGAGGACTGTCAGCAAGATGTGCCAGAATAATTTTTAAGCTGTCATCAGAACCAGCTGTTGGTTCAAGGCTGTCAAGCAGCTCGCCGCCAATTTGATTGAGGCGATGATACGCCGATGCAGCTGCTGGGTTCAAATGAACAACAGTGGCAACGGCCAGCGCGATCGGCTCAAGCGCGGCACCTGTCGCAAAGTCCAGCAAGAGCTCGGAAGGCATTGTGTACGTGTTGAAAGATGTGGTGTTGTGGGATGTCATAACTGTGTTCCGATGGAAATTTTAAGGCGCATAAGGGCCAGTCGTATACGTGATTTGACCGTGCCGAGCGGCAGGCCGGTTTCAAGCGCTATATCACTGTGAGACTTTTCTTCAAAAAAAGCTTTCATAATCATGCTGCGCTGTTCAGGGGGCAACATAGCCAGCGATGTATTAACACTATGCGCTTCTGTGGCCTCGATCATGCACAAGTCTGCCGGCTTTTCCGGCTCCTGCAATATCTCGAAATCTTCCGGCTTCAGAGCCGGGCGATTTTCCTTGCGCAGCAGGTCGATCCTTTTGTTACGTAAAATTGTAAACAGCCAGGTGGAGACTGAGGCTTTGTCCACATCAAAACTTGCTGCTTTTCGCCACACTGATATCAATGTTTCCTGCACAAGCTCTTCTGCCGTTTCAGGCGTCAAGCGCTGTTTCAGGCACCATGAACGCAGCCGTGGGGCATAATAGCCATAAAGCATCTCAAAAGCCTTGCGGTCGGCATTGGCGGCGATGGCTTTCACATGACTGGCCATGATATCGGAGGAGGTTAAATTTGGAACTTCAGAATGCATGGCTGTGTATGGCATAGATAAAGCTGCAAAAGGGATATGTTTTTTGGCAGAAAAACCCATGTCTGTGTCAACTGACCTGACCCGAGTGGGTTCCGGTTTTTCAAAAGTCCGATGCCGGAGTTTATCTATCATTGTATACGGAAATCCATTGTTTTCAGCTCGTTGTGAATGTGTGGTGTGAAACATAGTGCGTCCGCTTATGTAATCTTTAAAATGTATACGGAGCTTTCCTCACTCTGGATGTTGCCGGGCTTGGTTCATTCCCGGTTGTCACGGTTGGTCTCAAGGGTTTGTTTGGTTGGTTTACCGTCCCGCCTGCCCAGCGAGTCATAATTGCCGCCTGGAATCGATGTGCGCGGGTCGGCATCCTCAAACATCTTTCGCGCAACCACTTCAGGGTCTTTAAAGCTTTTATCATGCCTGAGTTTTTCACCCCACATGTTTTCAGCTGTTTTGTCGCCAATTTCACCAAGGGTCATACCTTTGAACTGCCCACCAAACGGCGAATGGTCCCGCTCAAGTTTATAGGTGTCGGCCCGGTCCTGCTTGGCGCACACCACCACTTCATCAGGCGCGGTGGCTTTTGGGCAGGGTTTATAGTGGGGCACAGCGTCGACCACCTGAATTCTGCTTTGCGCTCTGGCCATGATATCTTCAGCGGTTTGGGCCGGGCAAAGGGGAATCGGCCACACCGATGCTATCGCCACCATGCACACGAGATGTTTCCACACCGACTTTGACCTTCACTTAATATATGATTTCAATGTTCTATTGGAATGTGTCTTAAGCAAGTCTTTCGGCGTCAAAACCGGCCCTCAAGGCCGGCGGGTCGTCACACACCCACCAGAAACGGGATGCCATTAGGCAGAATGTTGTGACCATACCAGCACCCATGCCCCAGCCGATTCCAGCGGCTCCCATATGGAAGACATAAACGCCCACCCACACGCAGGCGATCATCATCAGGCAGTAGCCCAAAATCTGCACAGCCGCCGCCACCACCTGATCGCCAGCCGCACGGAGCGCATAAAGCAGCACAAACTGGCTGCCATCGAAAATCATGAATGGAGCGATGATGGTCATCATCCGCACGGCAACCTGTTGCTGCTGAGGGTCTTTTGAGAGCACCTCAAACAGCCAGTGCGGCTGCTGCAGAAAAACTATTATGATTGGGAGAAGTGTCGCCGCAGTGAGCGCACTCGCAATCCAGCCACGATTGGCCACAGCTTTTTTGTCTCCGGCACCCACCGCTAGGCTGATACGCACCGATACCGCGCTGGCGACACCAAGCGAAATCGAGGGGCCAGCGATCAATACGGCCATAACATCCTGATACGCAGCTGCTGCGGCAATGCTGATCGTGCCAGCGATTGCTGTAAGCACTGAGAAGCCAGCGTTTTCAAGGCCACCGGCGATGGCTGGAGCGAGGCCAAAACGACGCATGGCGGCACCCTCTTTCCAGGCGTGTGTGAACGACCAGTGGATACCAAAGCGGGCCTTGTCTTTCAGCCGTGCTACAGCCCATATGAGCAGTATCACAACCAACGTATCCGACAGCACTGTACCAAGAGCTGCCCCAGACGCGCCCATCGCTGACCAGCCAAATTTGCCAAATATAAAAATCGCATTGAGTGCCACATTGACAGGAAGCGCTATGAACGAAATGACCATGGCAATTTTTGGCCGACTGATGCCTTGCAGGAAGGCCGATATAGCGATCAGCATGAACTGCGGCACGGAGAGCCATGCAATTACCCTGGCGAAGCGCACACCACCCTCAATAACACTATGCGGCTGGTGTGCCAGCACCAGCACAGGCTGCGTGAGAAACACAAGCATGGCCATATTGATGATGCCAAGCAACACAGCAAACAGCAGCCCTTGCATCAGCACCTTGCCGCAGCCCTGTTCGTTGCCAGCACCCACAGCGCGCGCTGTATACACACTGATACCAGAGAGAAAACCCATGCCCACCATCATGGTGATCCAAGTGAGAATGCGGCCTGCCCCCATGTAGGCAAGTTCATTTGGTCCCGCATGGCCAACCATGGCGGTATCAATGAAATTGAGCGCTATCCATTGCAGATTGCTCATGGCCGCTGGCCATGCCAGTTTGATAAGGGCGCGCAGTTCTGTGCGGGTGTTGGACATGATATTGTTCTTTGAGGATTAAGATATAGTGAAAATCATATAAATTGATTATATGATTTTCACTATAGTTCATTGTTATCGTTCGCCTTGTCCCCATAAAATGATGCTCATTTTATGGGGGGCTCGCTATAGCGTCGAAATATATTGTCATTCCGGCTCAAGGCCGAAATGAAATATTAACAATTAAAATTATACCAGCTTCATTCGCCAATCACCAGTTTGCCTTCATGAATTCGAAACGACAACTTGCCCTCAACCAGTTCAACCGCTTGCTTGCCAAACAAAGCGTAGCGCCAGGTGCCGAGCAGCGGTAGATCGCGCTCACCTGCCACCAGCCGATCGAGCTCGTCACTGCGGCAGACAATGCGCGGTGCCACATCCGCATCTTCACAACATATTTTCAAAAGCAGTTTCAGGAGATCGGCGACCAGCCGCTGGTTCTTGTCAAGCCGTGGGCCAGTGCCGCGTTCGGGTGCAAGTTCGCCTGGCAACGGTTCTGCGGCTGTCAAACTGTTCATCAAACGTATGCCAATATCGTTGGTGGCCCAACGCTCGCTCAAACCGCGCACCTTTGCCAAATCTTTTTGTGACTTCGGCGGATGGCTGGCAATGTCGGCCAGTGTCTCATCTTTGACAATCCGTCCGCGCGGCACGTCCTTGTCGATAGCCTCGCGCTCCCGCCATGCCGCCAATGCCCGCAAGCGGCCCAGCACTTTGAGATCACGGCTAGGGAGTTTCAGCCGCTGCCAGGCATCTTCCGGCCTGGTGATGTAATGCTCACGCTCGGTTAGCCGTGCCATTTCATCATCAAGCCAAGTGCCGCGATTTTTTTTCTCCAACAGGCCTCTGATTTTGTCGTAGGCGACCGCCAGATGTGTGACATCGCCAATGGCATAATCGAGTTGGCGTTGATCCAGCGGGCGGCGAGACCAGTCAGTGAAGCGCGCACCCTTGTCAATCTGCTTGCCAAGCAGGGTTCCAATGAGGTTCTGATAGCTCACCTGCTCGCCAAGCCCGAGCGCCATGCCAGCCACCTGGGTATCGAACACCGGCTTGGGTGTGGCGCCCATTTTATTCACAATGATCTCGATATCCTGACCACCGGCATGAAAGACCTTGAGCAGACTTTCATCGGCAAAAAGCATGAGCAGCGGTGCAAGGTCCAAACCATCCGCCAGCGGATCAACAATCGCAGCGGTTTCTGGTGTTGCCAGCTGGATCAGGCAGAGCTGCGAATAATATGTATTTTCGCGCATAAATTCAAAATCAACACACAAAAATGGTGCAAATTTTATAGCGTTGCAATATTCAGCCAAAGCTGCGGTGGTGGTGATAAAATTATATGTGTCCATTCCCAATGCCTTAGGGCAAAGGCAGGTGTTTGACCAGTGCTGGATATTTATCTTCGAAACCAATTAACATTTTATCGGCGTAGCCAAGTGCTGTAATCATTGCGGTCTGCTTATGTTTGTAAACAGAAACAAAAAGGGTCAGGCACCGCAGCAATAAGTTCCGGCGCAATTATAAAAGCAGATTTGATGGCCTGTTAGAAAAAAGTAATGCGTTTAATGTGCAATCAAACAAGCCTGACCTTGCTGTTTGAGATTAGCGCAAATTCCATCCGCATCCGCCCGGCTTACCGGACCCACACGAAGGCGGATTTTGCTGGGGCCAGCAGTCTGAAAATTATGCCCAAGACCTTTGAGTTCGCTATAGTCGGCTGATGCTTTGCCCCAGGCAGCATCCGCTCGATCGCGGGTTGAGAACGCACCAAGCTGCAAATAAACCCCACCGGACACCTTGACTTTGGCAGGCTCTGGTGGTGCGGCCTCCGTGGCCGTTTCAACCGGTTCAGGTTCGACGGCTTTTGACGGTTTAACCTTTACAGTTTTGGGGGTCACGGCCTTAGGTTCTGCGACTGTTTTTTCCTCAACGGGTGCCAGTGCTGGCACAGTGGCTACGGCAACCTGAACCGGCGGTACAATTTTTGTCGATGGCGGTTTGACGGCCACGGGATGAGGCATGGGCTGTTCAGCCGGTTGGCCCAGCTTTGTTGGCTCTGCTCTGGTTTCGCCACTGGCGACATTATACGCTTGTAAATCCTGATTGGGCACCTTCATGCCACCTGGATCGCCCGGTTGTACCTTGATCGGCCCCTTGGGGGCTTCGATCAATGGCAGTTTTGATGGATCGATGTTGGCCGCCAGCTGGTCTTGCCCGGCGTTGCGGCTACCCACATGCTTGTAAATGAAAAAAACACTCAGACCCAGAAGTAGTAAAAACGCTGCAAGCCCGCCCATCAGCCAGCTGCGCGGCACCAGTCGCTCTTCCTCATCATCGTAACTGTCCGGAGCCCCCTCCAGCCACGGCAGGCTTTTGTCGGTGTTCATGTCATGTGGCACACCCTGTGTGTGCATGGTTGCACCGGTATCGGTGACGATCTGCGTGGTGTCGTCCGGGCCTATTGAAGCCCCAAAGCGTTTGCGTGCCATGTTACATCTCCTCCAAAGGCTCTATGCCCATCAAAGCCAAACCATTGCCTATAACCTGTTTCACTGCCGCAAGCAAAACCGCGCGGGCTGTTGTCAATGGTACATTATCCGCTAGCAAAAAACGCAAACTCGGATCATCATTGCCCAAATTCCAGTGACCATGCAGCGCGCCCGCTACAGCCGACAGGAAAAATGCAATGCGGTGTGGCTCACGGGCCACTGCGGCAGTTTCCACAACACGGGGCCATTCGGCAATCTGGCGCATCAGGGCGATCTCCTCGGGCCGGTTCAACAGCGCCAGCGTTTCAAGCGGTGGCACTGTTATCGTTACCGCGACGTTAGGATCAATGTCTTGCGCTTTCCTTAACGCCGAACATATTCGCGCATGGGCGTATTGCACATAAAACACGGGATTATCGCGGCTTTGCTCTAAAACTTTGGCAAAATCGAAATCCAGCTGGCTGTCTGCCTTGCGCGTCAGCATGATGAAGCGGACAACACCGGCCCCAACCTCCTCGACCACTTCCGCCAGTGTTATAAAATTGCCAGACCGCTTCGACATTTTCACCGGCTCGCCATTGCGCAGCAGATGCACCATCTGCACCATTGGGATATCGAACGGCATGGCCTTGTCTGTGAGTGCTGCCACGGCGGCCTTTATGCGTTTGACGGTGCCCACATGGTCAGCCCCCCAAATGTTGATCAGCGCATCAGAGCGGCTGGCCTTGTCGTAGTGGTAGGCAATATCATTAGCAAAATATGTCCAATCGCCACTGGCTTTTTTAAGCGGCCGGTCGCTATCATCACCAAACTGGCTGGCCCGGAACAGCAGCAGTGGTCGTTGTTCCCAGGTGTCATCCGCGTGGCCGCGCGGCGCATCCAGCACGCCAGTGTAAACCAGCCCGCGCGTGTTGAGCGCCGCCAGCATATCGTTCACCCGGCCAGCATCCTGCACTGCCTGCTCGGACGAAAACAGATCGTGATGAATGCCAAGGAGCGCTAGGTCTGCCTTGATCAGCGCCAGCATGGCATCGACGGCCGCCCGTTTGAACAACCGTAACCAATCGGCTTCCGGTGCTGCGGCATAAACATCACCGTGCTGTTTGGCCAGTGCCTGCCCAACCGGCACCAGATACTCCCCCGGATAAAGCCCCTCAGAGATATCACCAATGGCCTCACCCAAGGCCTCGCGGTAGCGCATGTGCACCGAACGTGCCAGCACATCGACCTGACCACCGGCGTCATTCACGTAATATTCCCTCGTGACGGCATAGCCTGCCTTTGCCAGAATATTGGCCAGCACATCGCCCACCACAGCGCCGCGACAATGGCCCATGTGCATGGGGCCTGTGGGGTTAGCCGAGACATATTCAACATTGATGCGGGTATTGTCCCCCAGGCTTGAGCGGCCATAATCTATTCCGGCTGCAAGGATGATGCCAAGCTGCTGTTGCCAAGTGTTGGCATCCAGCGTGATGTTGATAAAGCCCGGCCCGGCAACGGCAACCTCTGCCACGCTAGGTATCAAGCGCAATTCAGCGGCCACCAGTTCCGCAATCGCCCTCGGGGCTTTGCCAGTGGGCTTTGCCAGCACCATCGCCACATTGGTTGCCAGATCGCCATGGCTCGCCTCGCGCGGCGGCTCGACGGTGATGTGCGATGTATTGAGGTCGTGGGGCAGCTCGCCCCTCGCACCGAGCCGACGGATAATATCAAGAATAAGCGTATGATAGTGATTAAACAGGTTCATCCAGCTTTGTTGCGGTGCGGCGAGAGGTTTGTCAAAGGTTATTGGCAGAAACCCTAACCTGCCAGCTCCCGCGCACGCTTTGCGGCGGCTGCAAGCGTTTGCCTCATGAGGGCACCCAGTTGGGGCATGAGCACATCGAGTGCTGCTTCCGTGGTGCCACCAGGGCTCGTAACGCGCTGGCGCAAGGTACTAACATCGACTGTCGTGCCAAGGGCGAGTGCACTGCTACCGGCCACAGTTTCCAAAGCCAACAGGCGAGAAAGTTCAGCCGACAGGCCAAGTTGCACTCCGGCATTTTCGAGGCACTCGATGAAATGAAATATATAAGCCGGACCAGAGCCGGAGAGCGCCGTAACAGCCGCCAGCTGGTCCTCGGATTCCAGCCAGACGACTTTACCAATGGCACTCATAAGGTCATCAACGGTGCTGCGTGCAACAACACCAACGCTCTCCGGCGCATAGCAAGCCGTGATGCCGCAACCAATCGTGGCAGGCAGGTTTGGCATGGCGCGGGTGCACAAGGGGTGGCTATCAAAAGCCGCGCTGAGTGTGGCCAGAGTGGTGCCCGCAGCAATCGACACTATCATGGTGTCAGGTCCAACAAAGGCTTTTAATCCGCCAAGCGCAGAGGCCATCGTCTGCGGTTTGACCGCAAGTATGATAATATCCGTGGTATAAATATTGTCAGGCAGTGTTGTTGATAGAATGCAGCCTTTTTGGACATACTCCTGAACCACTGCCGACGGATTTGGCTCGACGATATGAATGGACCGGGCATGAATACCCTTGTCCAGCCAGCCACCCACTAAGCTTGCACCCATGTTGCCACAGCCGATCAGCAAAATGGTGCTAGGCTTCACCCACGGTCTCCAGCATGGCCGCTTGCAGCGCATCCTGTGGTTTCTTGCCAGCCCAAAGCACAAACTGAAACACCGGATAAAATCGCTCACACTCAGCAACAGCGGCCTCAATCAGTGATTCGGCGAGACTGCCGGCAAGGCCGGTATCCCTGTCGATCAGTGTCGCATGGCGAAACAAGATCTCGCCCGTACCCGCCCACATCTCAAAATGGCCAAGCCAGAGCCGCTCGTTGATCAGGCCAAGCGTTTCATAAATGGCAACACGGTAAAACTCGCTGACCCGAAGATCAAACAGACTGACCAACTGTAAGCTGCTCTCATCCTCACGCCAGACCAGCCGCAGCTGATAAGTGCACCACGAGCCCTGAATTGCAGCCGTCAACTCCTCATTGCCGGAACGTTCATAAGCCCAGTCAGCATATTGCAGTACCTGCTCGCAGACATCGAGCGGGCCACCCGCCTCCGGGGTAAAATCGTCAAAATCAACAAGTGTCACAGTTGAGCCTCTACATGTAGAGGTTTATCAGCGACCTCATACTATAGCTTGTCTCATTAACCACGAGATACAGCAAGAGTCCGTGTGTGTGTTAAGTGCAAAAAAGTGTGGATAACCTAAAGACCGTAGCGTTTGGGGGCTATAACGGCTTTCAATTGCTCGGCAGCGCGAATGGCTTGCAGGCAGCGCAACAGCACCCATGCTGTTGTCACAGCCAGCGACACAAAACCCCAAACTACCTGATGCAGATCAAGTGGCACGTGGAGAAGCACAGGTGCCATCAAGAGTGTGGCAATGACGCCGCCAACAGCGTTGCCGATCATGGTCCGGCGCAAGAACACCCAATGACTGTGTTGCCATGCTGGACCGGGTCGGTGTTTTTTGGCTGCAAGAACAGTCAGCACAGCCACACCTGCAGGCACGCAAAAAACCGATATCAGCGTACTATTAACTTGGATGATAGCTTCCGACCAGAACAGCAGTCGCGCCAAAGCCAGCGCCATCAGCAAGCCGCCGATCCACACTGGGGTTGCCGCGTGCTGCAAGGTATTTTTAAAATCGATAACGCGCGCTAGCATTGTCTCAGGACAGCCATACAGAGAAAAACCCGAAAGCCAATGTGTAGGTGGTGATAAAGAGTTGCACGTCCTTGGTTGCCAGCAGCACCCGCAAGCGACCGGGTACAAAAGCCTTCACCAGTGACTCGCCAATATCAATGGGTTGATGGCCTTTAAAATCTCTCCGAATATCACAACTCATAGCAGGACCGCGCTTGATCATCCGCGCTGTAAGCGCTGGCGATTTTTTTGGCAGCCCGTAGATATCGAAATCTTCACCCGACTCAGTATACACTATTATCTCCTACAACGAGTAAGATGAAGGTAAACCGAAAGTTAACGCCTGCTCAAGGGGTGAACATGGTTAACGCTGCTTATTCATACATTCAGCCACTTAAAGTGCGGCTTTGAGCGCCTCGATCAGATTGGTCTTCTCCCATGAAAAACCACCGTCAACGTCAGGTGTGCGCCCAAAATGGCCATAGGCAGCCGTGCGCAGATAAATTGGCTTGTTCAACCCCAAATGGGTGCGGATGCCGCGCGGGGTTAAATTGATCACCCGCGATAAAGCCTGCTCCAGCTTTGCTTCATCCGTTGTACCTGTGCCATGAGTGTTGACATAGAGAGACAATGGTTTGGCAACGCCAATCGCATAGCTGATCTGGATGGTGCATTGCTCGGCCATGCCTGCGGCCACAATGTTTTTTGCCATATAGCGGCACACATATGCAGCGGAGCGGTCAACTTTGGTCGGGTCCTTGCCGGAAAAAGCACCGCCACCGTGGGGGGACGCGCCACCATAGGTATCAACGATAATCTTGCGACCGGTAAGGCCGGCATCGCCGTCCGGCCCGCCAATGATGAACTGGCCGGTCGGGTTTACGTAGAGTTCATCTTCCGTTGGCATCCAGCCTTTGGGCAAGATGTCGCTGACCACTGTGCGCACATAATCGCGCAAATCTTTTTGTGATGCAGTGGCCCCGTGCTGGGTGGAGACCACCACGGAGGTGGCGCGCACTGGTTTGCCATTTTCGTAGGCGAGGGTCACCTGGCTTTTGGCATCCGGTTCAAGCAGTTTGGCAACGCCAGCGTGACGATCATCCGCCATTTTCTTCAATATCAGATGTGAATAATACAGCGGGGCCGGCATCAGGTCAGGTGTTTCTGTGGTGGCGTAGCCAAACATAATACCTTGGTCGCCAGCACCTTCATCCTTATTATCACCCGCATCAACACCCATAGCAATATCGGCGGACTGGCCGTGCACGTGACAGTCCACTTTGGCATGGGCGTGGTGAAAACCTTCCTGCTCATAACCGATTTTTTTAACAACAGCGCGGGCCACGGCTTCAAGCTCGGCTTTGTCTATAGGCTTGGCGCAGCGCACTTCGCCGGCCAGCACGATCTGGTTGGTGGTGACCATGGTTTCGACTGCGATTCGCGATTCCGGGTCTGCCGCCAGGTAGGTATCCACAATGGCATCAGAAATCTGGTCAGCCACTTTATCAGGGTGCCCCTCGGAGACGGACTCAGAGGTAAAAAGATAGGAAGAACGTGCCACAGATGAACCTTTCGTAAATTTAGAATTACCTTCAGTGCAGCGCATTAGCAGATGCACAAGCCTGCGACAAGCATATAAAGACATGTTTATATGGTAATCTGGTTTAAAAAGGCGGTTAACAGCATTGAGGCGGAAACCATTGCCAATGCCAGATGACGCTATATGGTAAACAAATGACTATTAACCTTCGCTCTGTATTAAATGAGATGTCCCGCCTCGAAGCCTTGTGCATAGAAAAAGGGATGCGTATGACCGATCAGCGGCGTGTGATTGCGCGCGTGCTCTCCGATGCGCTTGATCACCCTGCCGTGGATGAGGTGCACAAACGATCCATGGATATTGATCCACGCATATCGATTGCCACAGTATACCGTACGCTACGTATGTTTGAGGAAGCCGGCATTCTGGAACGGCACGACTTTCGCGACGGTCGCTCACGCTATGAACCCATGCACGATGAACACCATGATCATCTGATAGACATCGAGACCGGCACAGTAACCGAGTTTCATGACCCCGAGCTTGAAGCTCTGCAAAAGCGCATTGCCGAACGGCTGGGGTTTGATCTGGTTGATCACCGCATGGAGCTTTACGGCAAACGGACCAAACACTGAGGTGGTGCCAGCTGTCACGCCTGACCCTGCGGTGAAACGCCCATCGCCCTATACAGGCCGGGTGTTGCGTGCCCTCACCATGGCAACGCTTGGCGGCACAATTCTGGTGTCTGCGGCTGCGATTGCCGTGCGGTTGCGCCCCACACGCCCGCCGCGCGTCCAGCGTCAGGTGCACAGCTGGATGTGCCGTGCCTTGCGCATCAAGGTGAAAACCATGGGGGTACCGGCAACTGGCCCGGTGCTCTATATCTGCAATCATTTATCATGGACGGATATTGTTGTGCTGGGCAGCCGGGTTCTCGGCTCGTTTGTAGCAAAGTCCGAGCTCAAGCGCTGGCCGGTGCTGGGGCCGCTGGCGGACTTGCAGCGCACGATATATGTGCGGCGCGAAGACCGTCACCGCGCGGATGAGCAAAAGAACGAAATTGCCGCACGGCTGCTCGCTGGCGAAAACGTGATCCTGTTTCCGGAAGGCACCAGCGGCGAAGGCAATTGTGTTCTGCCCTTCAAAACATCACTGTTTGGCATTGCCGATACACCGGGCCTTGAACATCTCATCATCCAGCCGATAACCTTATCCTATACCCATCTGAATGGTTTGCCGCTGCTGCGGTCGCAACGTTCAAAAGTGTCGTGGATCGGCGATATGGATTTTGGTCCGCACGCCATGGGTGTGCTGGGGCTCGGCTATTTGCAGGCGCTGATCCAGTTTCATCAGCCCGTGACACGCGATGGTTTTACCAACCGGAAGCGGCTGGGACGGCACTGTGAAGAGGTGATTGCCGAGGGCTTGTACAAGGCCAATGCCGGGCGGGTATGACGGGGATGGCTTGCCCCGACTTTTATGCAATAATCTCTTGACTCTACCACCGGTTGATACCCAATCATAATTCATAAATTTAATGGAGTGCCCTGATGTCTGATCCTATCGTTATTGTAGCCGCCAAGCGAACCCCGATGGGGGCTTTTCAGGGTGCGCTCGCCAGCCAGTCTGCCGTGCAGCTTGGCAGCCGCGCTATCGCTGCAGTCATGGAACAGGCGGGTGTTCAGGGCACAGATGTTGATCAGGCGATCATTGGCTCGGTGTTGCAAGGCGGTCAGGGCCAGGCGCCAGCCCGGCAGGCAGCGCTTGGGGCCGGTCTGCCACTCTCGGTCGCCTGCCAGACACTCAACAAGGTTTGCGGCTCAGGCCTCAAGGCACTGATGGATGGGGCTGACCAGCTTTCGTCTGGTTCTGCAGACATTATCGTTGCAGGTGGCATGGAGAGCATGACCAATGCGCCGTATTTTTTAGCCAAAGCGCGTGGTGGCTTCCGCATGGGTCACGGTGAGATAAAAGATGCGATGTTTTTTGATGGGCTGGAAGACGCCTACGACATTGCCCCCAACGGCGCACGCCGCGCCATGGGCACATTTGCCGAGGCGACCGCCCAAAAATATCAGTTCACCCGCGAGAGCATGGATGCGTTTGCACTGGAAAGTTTGCGGCGTGCCTCGGCAGCGATTGCTGCCGGTGCATTTAAGGCTGAAATTGCCGCTGTGACCATTGGAGCCAACATGGTTGATACCGATGAGGGCCCGAGCAAAGCACGACCAGAGAAAATTCCCACTCTTAAACCAGCCTTTGCCAAAGATGGCACAGTAACAGCGGCCACGAGCTCATCAATCTCTGATGGCGCGGCAGCCCTTATTATCATGCGCGAGTCCACGGCCAAACAGCGCGGCCTTGCGCCAATTGCCGCGATCCGTGGTCACAGTGTGCACGCCCAGGAGCCACAGTGGTTTACGACTGCGCCGGTGCCCGCGATGGACAAATTGATGAAAAAACTTGGCTGGACATCAGCCAGCACCGATCTGTTTGAAATCAATGAGGCGTTTGCCGTGGTGACCATGGCCGCGATGCGCGATTTGCAAATTGATCATGCCAAGGTCAATGTCAACGGTGGTGCGTGTGCGCTTGGTCATCCTATAGGGGCCTCCGGCGCACGGCTTCTGGTAACACTCTTGCATGCGCTGAAAGCGCATAATAAACGCACAGGCATTGCCTCGCTCTGCATTGGTGGCGGCGAGGCCGTGGCGTTGGCCGTTGAGATGTATGGCTGATGCTTTTATGAATGCTCTTCGCAGTACGGCTCTCACCAACAAGGCCTGGCCGTTTGAGGAAGCGCGCAAACTGGTGGCGCGCTTTGCCAAGACGCCGCCTGCCAAAGGCCATGTGCTGTTTGAGACCGGCTACGGGCCGTCGGGGCTGCCGCACATCGGCACATTTGGCGAGGTAGCGCGCACCACCATGGTGCGCCATGCTTTTTCTCTGATCTCTGATCTGCCAACAAAACTACTGTGTTTTTCCGATGATATGGACGGCCTCAGAAAGGTGCCGGACAATGTGCCGAACCAGGCGCTGCTCACGGAAGCACTCGGCAAGCCGCTGACACAAGTGCCCGATCCGTTTGGCACCCACGCAAGTTTTGGTGCGCACAACAACGCGCGGCTGCAAGCGTTTCTCGATACTTTTGGTTTTGAATATGAGTTCGCCTCATCGACGGATTATTATAAAGCGGGACGGTTTGATGCAGCGCTGATGCTGATGCTAAAGAATTATGATGTCGTAATGGATGTTATTTTGCCAACACTGGGCCCGGATCGGCGCGCCACCTATTCGCCTTTTTTACCGATATGTCCGAAAACCGGCATTGTGCTGCAAGTGCCCATGGTGGCACACGATACATTGCGCGGCACAGTCAGCTATACCGATCCAAACGACAGCGAGACCATGACTGTGCTGGTGACCGGTGGCCACTGCAAACTGCAATGGAAAGCCGATTGGGCGATGCGCTGGGTAGCGCTCGATGTGGATTATGAAATGGCGGGTAAGGATCTGATCGATTCAGTCGCCCTCAGCAGCAAGATCACCCGCGCACTCGGCGGCAGGCCCCCCGAAGGCTTCAACTACGAATTGTTTCTTGATGCCGAGGGCCGCAAGATTTCAAAATCAAAAGGCAACGGCCTCAGCATTGAAGAGTGGTTGACCTATGCCTCGCCAGCGTCACTCAAATTCTACATGTATCAGAACCCGCGTGCCGCCAAACGACTGCATTTCGATGTGATCCCGAAGGCCGTTGATGATTATGCAACGTTTGTTACAAATTATGCGAGTCAGGCTGATGAGCAACGGCTGGGCAATCCATCCTATCACGTGCATTCAGGTGCGCCGCCGGTGCCCGACCTGCCGGTGAATTTTGCCATGCTGCTCAACCTTGCAGCCTGTGCCGGCACCACAGACAAAACCACACTCTGGGCTTTTATCAGTCGCTATGTGCCTGGTGCCAATGCCGCCACACACCCAGAACTTGATGCCCAAGTCGGCTATGCTGTGGCCTATTTTAATGACCGTATTGCACCCACAGTGCAGCGCCGCCCGCCAAGCGAGCAAGATCGTGCCGCGCTTAGTGATCTGCGTAGCCGTCTTGAAACTGTTCCCAACGATGCCAACGAAATACAGACCATGATCTTCGAAGTCGGCAAAGACCATGGTTATGAGCCGTTGAAGGGCTGGTTCCAGGCGCTTTATGAAACCCTGCTTGGCACTTCGCAAGGCCCGCGCATGGGCAGTTTTATAGCGCTTTACGGTATCGAAAATAGTAAGGCACTGATAAATAAGGCTTTGGCTAATGGAAACCTCAACGCTGCAATTTAGTTACTTGCTGCGAGTGATTGTATGTCCCGCTGTCGTATAGATAATGTAACTATATTCCATTCATGGCTGGTTCAGCCTTCGTGTGCCATGAATATATTTTATTCGGAAAGAAAAGCCATGCGCCAATATGCTGTTTATTTATGTCTCGCTTTGATTTTGATATCGCCTGTGATGGCGCAAGAAAATGGCCATCGCGGCGATAATGCGCGCGAACAAAACGAAGGCAGGGGACGTCACGAAGAAGGCGGCAACCGTAACGACGGCAACCCGAACAGACGACCACAGCAACAGGACAATGCCAGGTATAATAACACTCAAAATGGCTATCGCAATCAGCCGGAACAGCAACACGTTGAAACCAGGCAGCAACGCATGCCGGGACACCGTTTTGAAGAGCGCCATCATTTTGAGAACTGGCGGCAGGATAACCGCTATAACTGGCAGGCCTATCGAAACGACCACCGGAATTTTTACAGGCTGCCTGACTATTATGCGCCGCGAGGCTACGCTTACCAGCGCTACGGCATAGGTTTTTTTCTGCCTGGTGTATTTTTCAACTCAAATTTTTTTATTGGCAATCCATGGTATTATCGCCTGCCACCCGCCTATGCGGGCACCCGCTGGGTACGCTATTATCACGACGTGCTGTTAATCGATTTGCGCACGGGGCGCGTCATTGACGTGGTGTATGATTTTTTCTGGTAAACTCAAGTGCTAAATCACGTCATAAACAACTCGAACCACTATCCCGCACACAGGCGGGATAGTGATTTTTCAACAGACGAGAACTAGGCTGTCTGATACGCCTTGCCAAATCGGTTGGCGAGAAATACCGGCAACGATATGTCTTCCTGACGCACAAGTCCTTTGGTTGGCAGAGCGCCCTCGCTCAGCAGGTCAAGCACGGCACAAATGGCGGCAGCTGTGGTGATCTGGATGGCAGCCCATACCTTGCCATTGATCTCCTGTGCAAAAATCTTACTCATGTAGCTTTCTTCCATCAGTTTGCCGCTGCGCTTGCCGGTGGCGGTTACAAACACAATCACCACATCCTGTTCTGTCGCGGGTACAGCGTTCTCGAGTACCTGACGGAATAGCGGGCGATTATGGCCAAGGCGCAAATCCTGAATAAGCATCCGCATCACATCGCGGTGGCCGGGGTAACGAATGGTCTGGTAGCTCAGGTTGCGCACTTTGCCAGCCAGCGTGTCGCCGAGCGTGCCAAGACCACCACTGGTGTTGAACGATTCATACTGGGCTCCGTCCAGAGTGAAATGCTCAACATTTTCAAGCGCTGGTACCATCACGGCCTTGCCTTCAATAATGGCTTCACACGGCTCACAATATTCGTTGATAACGCCTTCGGTTGACCAGGTCAGGTTATAGGTGAGCGCATTGGTCGGGTAACGCGGCAGCGCGCCAACCCGCAAGCGCAGGCTGTCCACCTGATCAAACTTATCCGCAAGATGCTTACCAACGATGGCAATCAGGCCCGGAGCCAAACCACATTGTGGGATAAGCGCCGAACGAGACGTGGCGGCGAGCTCTTTCACCACACGGGTTGAGGCGACATCTTCTGTCGGATCGAGATAATGCACACCAGCTGCGTGCGCCGCGCGGGCAATGCGGCTGGTGATGTGATAGGGTGCTGCTGATATGACAGCGTAGCGACCTTCGAGTGATTTCGCGAGTGCTGCATCATCCATGGCATCAAGCTTCAGCGTCATGGTGTTTTTCATGTCGTGAAATTTGGCCAGTGCGGCATCAGTCGGGTCCGCCACGGTCACTGTATAGTCGCCGGTTTCTCCCAGCATCGCAGCAATCATTTCACCAATGTTACCGCCACCAACCACCAGAATATCGCGCATAGCTTATCTCCCTACTTTTGAATTGAAATACGCATATAGCACTTGGCCTTATCAATGTGTATGGCACGACTGATCAATTCGTATTGTATTTTTGATCAACCTGTATAGTGTTTTGAGCATTATGATTGTTGATTCAACTGATCAGGCTTTGCTGCAAGCACTCCGGCGTGATTCGCGCACCCCTGTTGCCGAACTTGCCCGCAGCCTTGGCATAGCGCGCGGCACGGCCCGCACGCGCCTCGAACGGCTGGAGGCGACCGGGGTGATCACCGGCTACACGATCCGCACCGGCGGGCAGCTTGATGATGTCCGTGCCCATGTGGCGATCACCGTTATTGCCAACGAGCAGGCGCGAACGGAAGCAGCGCTCGCGCGCCTGCCAGCCGTGCAACAATTGCTCTCGGTTTCCGGCCCGCACGATCTTATCGCCATTGTGGCAGCAGAAAATACAGCGTCACTCGATGAGGCGCTCGATACAATTCGCGCACTCCCCGGTGTCGCCAGCACCCTGTCGTCCATTGTGCTGTCAAAAAAGTTTGAGCGCTGACTCAGCTAGAAGCGTTCATGCTTGTACGGTCGGCTGAGCAATCGGCGGATTGCTATATTCACATCGGCCCCTTGCAGAATATCATGAACCGCTTGGCAGATCGGCATATCAACGCCAAGCGCGGTTGCCATGGTTGCTAGCACCGGTGCGGTGTGCGCACCTTCCGCCACTGTGCGCTTGCCCGATAAAGCTGTTGCTGCTGCCATCCCTTCGCCAAGCGCCACACCAAGGCTCATGTTGCGGGACTGTCTTGAACCGCAGGTCAGGATGAGATCGCCAAGACCGCACAGGCCCATCAAGGTTTGCGGATCAGCCCCCTTGGCCGTGCCGAGCCTTAACAACTCGGCAAAGCCGCGCGTGATGATCGAGGCTTTGGCATTCTCGCCAAGCTGGCAACCTTCAGCAATACCGCACGCTATGGCGAGAACATTTTTGACAGCCCCACCGATTTCAGCACCCACTACATCAGCGCTCCAGTACGGGCGAAATGTGGGCTGGCCAAGCGCCTTGATCAATTGTTGACCCAAAGCGGCATTAGCGCAGGCCAGCGTAATCGCCGTCGGCAGGCCCTTGGCCACCTCATGCGCGAAGGTTGGGCCCGAGAGCACCGCCAGCGGTTGGCCGGGGAGCATATTCTCCACCACCTCGCTCATGAATTTCATCGTCTGTTGCTCGATGCCCTTGGCGCAGAGAACGATTGTGGTGTTGGCTTTCAAAATCGGTTTCAGGCTGGCGCACAGCGCGCGTACAAACTGTGCTGGAGACACCATCAGAATGATGTCGCTGGTTGCCAGATCAGCTAACGTGCCGGTCGCCTGAACGGCGCGATCCAGCAGGATGCCCGGCAGAAACAGCCTGTTTTCGTTGGTGCCATTAATACTCGCCACCACGTCGGCCTCGCGGGCCCACAGCTGCACTGGCCCCTGATTTTTGCGCGCCAGAATATGCGCGAGTGCCGTGCCCCAGGCCCCCCCACCAATAATGCCAATTGTTGGTGTTGCTGCTTCCGTTGTCATGCCTTCACTCCCGCACCGCGTGCTGATTCTGCTTCAGGGTCAAGTGGCCAGCGTGGCCGCGCCTGTACGCTCATGGGGTCTATCATGCCCAAGCCAAAGCGTTCAGCCCCGGCCCAGGCAATCATCGCGCCGTTGTCACCGCAAAGCCACAATGGCGGCGCCACAAAGGTCAGGTTATGCCGGTCAGCCAACTGTTGCAGGGCTTCACGCACCGGCCCGTTGGCAGCGACTCCGCCAGCCACCACGAGCGTTGTCACATCACCGCACGCAGCCAGGGCTCTGGCCGTGCGGTCTACCAGACAATCGACCACAGCGGCCTGAAAACTGGCTGCGATATCGGCCTTGTCCTGATCACTGAGCGTCTCAAAGCCAGCCACAAGTCTTGCGACAGCCGACTTAAGCCCGGCAAACGAAAAATGTGGCTCTTTGGTGCCTGTCAGCGGGCGCGGCAAGGCAAAGCGCGCCTTGTTGCCGTGGATTGCATGCGCTTCCACCAGTGGCCCGCCAGGCATACCTAGCCCCAGCATCTTGGCCACCTTGTCAAAGGCTTCGCCTGCTGCATCATCAATGGTGGTCGCCAGCCGCTGGTAGCGCCCGACCCCCAGCACTTTCAAAATCTGGCAGTGCCCGCCGGAGACCAGCAGCAGCAGATAGGGGAACGGCACATCATGGGTCAGGCGCGGCGACAGCGCATGACCTTCCAGATGATTGACAGCGATCAGCGGTTTGCCCGCAGCCAGACACAGCGCCTTGGCTGTCACCAGACCAATCATCACGCCGCCAATCAATCCTGGTCCAGCAGTTGCGGCAATGGCATCAACATCATCAAGTTTGAGCCCGGCTTCAGCCAGCACCTCGGCGATCAGCGGGGTTAGCGCCTCGACATGAGCGCGGGCGGCAATTTCCGGCACCACCCCGCCGTAGGGTTGGTGCGCTGCCAGCTGTCCGGCCACTTTGTGTGCCAGAATGGTTTTGTCTGAGCGCACCAAAGCAGCAGCGGTTTCGTCGCAGCTGGATTCAATGCCGAGGATAAGGGCGTCTCTGGTCATGTTGGTCTGAAGCTCGTATGAAAACGAATATTTTTTATCTTAACAAAGTCACACTGATGATACCACCTTTGAAACTGGGCACGCGCGGCAGCCCGCTGGCGTTGGCACAAGCAGCGATGGTGGCGCGTCTTCTGGCTGTGCCCAGCGAAATCGTCGTGCTGAAAACCAGCGGCGATCTGATACAGGACAGGCCGCTCTCTGAAGTGGGGGGCAAGGGCCTGTTCACCAAGGAGCTCGATGACGCTTTGCAGGCTGGCCATATTGACATGGCGGTGCACTGCATCAAGGATATGGCGAGTGTGCTTGCAAGCGGGACGACACTAGCAGCCATTCTGCCACGCGAAGACTATCACGACCGGCTGATTGTGCCCGGTGGGTCAACATATTGCAGTGTCGCAGAGCTTCCAGCCGGCGCGCGTATTGGTACATCATCACTGCGGCGCGCGGCGCAAATCCGGCACCGGCGGCCAGACCTCATTATCGTGCCGTTTCGCGGCAATGTTGGCACCCGGCTTGCGAAACTTGCCGCTGGCGAGGCCGACGCCACCATTCTGGCAGCGGCAGGCCTGAACCGGCTTGGCAAAGGTGATTTGGGCTGTGGTATTGATATCGATCTGATGCTGCCAGCCCCTGCACAAGGGGCCATCGGCATTGCCTGTCGTTTGGATGATAGGGCTATGCAGGCACAGCTCGCCCCACTCAATGATCTGGAAACGGCGGATTGCATTGCGGTTGAGCGGGCATTTCTTGCTGAGCTGGACGGCAGTTGCCGCACACCGATTGCAGCCCTGGCACGGTTCAATACGAATGATGATATCGAACTGATCGGTGAAATCCTGAGTGTTGATGGCACGCGCGCAGTCAGGCGCCAGACTGTCTCTGATCCATCATCTGCTCTCGATATGGCCCGCGCCATGGCCCGCGAGATCAAAAGCGCCGCTGATCCCGACATGCTGGCAGCATTTGACTAGGCCTATGCGTGTGCTGATCACCCGTGCGGAACCGGATGCCACCCGCGTGGCAATGGCACTCACGGCTCTGGGTCATACGGTGATGCTGGCACCAGTTGCTTGTTGTCAGGCCCTACCGGTTGTCTGGCCGCTTGTTTTGCCTCAAGCTCTTGTCTTTACCAGTCGGCAAGCGCCTGCCCTTGTAGAGCGTGATGATGTTAAACATCTGCCGGTCTTCCCCATCGGCAGCGCTACGGCACTGGCAGCGCGGTCAGCCGGTTTTACGGATGTGCAGGCAGATGCTGCTGGCGACAGGGGCCAGCTGGTCCGCAAAGCGAAGCGTTTTTCAGAGCTCTGGTGGTGTTGTGGCACCCATGTGCAGGGGGATCTGGTTGCAGACATGCGCGCACATGGTGTTATTCTGCACCGCATTCCACTATACGCCATGGTTCCCGCCTTTGCGCTGCCTGACGCTGTTTGCATGGCTCTTAAAAACCATGAACTGGATGCTGTGCTGCTCATGAGCGCCAAAACAACGGAACGTTTTCTGGCTTTGCTTGAGCAACACAACATAGACGCAACCTGGCTACCCGCACTGTGTTTGAGCGCAGCCGTGGCGGCCCCGCTTAGGGCACAACACTGGCAGACCGTACAGGTGGCATCTCGACCAGAATGGACCGCGCTGCAGGAATTATTGACACAAAATGCGGTTGGCTGAACAATAAGCCGAAAAGCAAATATCTCTCAACATCAGCGATTCACTCTGCTAGACACATCTCATGTTCAACACGCTCATCACCGCTTTGAAAGCAAAACCGGCGAGCCCAGCCAGCATTCCGGTTGGTGAGCGGGTTTATGCCGTTGGGGATATTCATGGGCGACTGGATCTGCTGCAGCGGCTTATGGACCAGATTGCCGGTGACCTGAAAGCATCAGCTCTCACACCCACTCTCGTTTTTCTGGGTGATTATATTGATCGCGGTCCAAAGGCCAAAGAGGTGCTCGACTATTTGATGACAGAGGTGCTGCCCGTTAAAACCGTTATTCACCTGCGCGGCAACCATGAGCAGGTGCTGCTCGATATTCTCGATCCTACAATCGATGATCCAAGACTGTTCCCGAGTTGGTTGGGCTTTGGCGGTCGCGAAACACTGGGCAGCTTTGGTGTGCCCGCGGTTGATCTTTATTCTGATGATGAAGACGCACTGCAAAAACGCACCCCCACGGTCATACCGCAAATTTATCAGGCATTTTTGCAGTCAACCCGGCTCAGCCACCAGATCGGCGATTATTTCTTTGCCCATGCCGGTATTCGCCCTGTCGTGCCGCTCGACAGGCAACGTGCGCAAGATTTGCTGTGGATCGGCAAACCGTTTTTATCGAGCACAGTCAAATTTCCAGCGGTTGTGGTGCACGGCCACACCATTGCTGCCGATGTACAGAATTTGCACAACCGGATTGGCGTTGACACTGGCGCCTATGCCACGGGTGTTTTATCCGCCGTTGTGCTCGAAGGGACCACACGTCGATTTTTACAAACCAAGGGAGCGTGATGCCAATGACACAATATTATAATTATGGAATAGGGTTGGTTTTAAGCCTTATGCTGGGCCATGGCCAGGCCGCCGAGCGCATCACTTACCTGATAGCCGATCATATGGTTGATGTTGTGAGTGGCCGTTTGATCGACAAGCCAGCCATTATCATCAGCGGCGAGCGGATCACCGCTGTCGGCACTCAAGGTAGTTTGCCGGTACCAGCTGGCGCAATGCTCGTGGCTCGTCCAGGCGAAACGCTGCTACCCGGTCTCATCGATATGCATGTGCACATGACATCCGATGCAACCAAGGGCGGTTATAATTCTTTAGGCACATCATCGCTGCGGACAGCACTTTACGGTGCAAAGGCCGCGCGTGTAACCCTGATGGCAGGCTTCACCAGTGTGCGTGATGTGGGCGATGCTCACTTCGAAGCTACAGCGCTGCGTGATGCGATTAACGACGGCGATGTGCCGGGGCCGCGCATCACGCCGTCCGGCCCGCCGCTTGGGGCAACCGGTGGCCACTGTGATAACAATCTACTGCCGTTTGAGTATCACGATATTTCGCCAAGCGTAGCAGACGGCCCGTGGCAGTTGCGCGCCAAGGTGCGGCAAGTGGCAAAATATGGTGCCGGTGTTGTGAAAATTTGTGCGACCGGCGGCGTGCTGTCAAAAGGTGATTCCGTTGGTGGCCAGCAACTGACACTTGAGGAGATGAAAGCCATTGCCGACGAAGCGCATATGCTTGGTCTGAAAGTAGCGGCCCATGCTCACGGCACCATGGGCATTCATGATGCTATACTCGCTGGCATCGACACCATCGAGCATGTTAGCCTGATTGATGCCGAGGGCATTCGGCTTGCCAAGGTGCATGGCACGTATCTTGATATGGACATTTATAATGATGATTACATCATGGCTGAGGGTGAGAAAAATGGCGTGTTGCCAGAATCTATGGCGAAGGAAAAAATGATTGGAAGGCTGCAACGGGAAAATTTTGCCAAAGCTTTCAAGGCTGGTGCGAAAATGACTTTCGGCACCGACGCTGGCGTTTATCCGCACGGTGATAATGCCAAACAGTTTGCCTGGATGGTGCGGCTGGGCATGAGCCCGCTTCAAGCCATACAAGCCGCAACCCTGACTGCCGCTGAAGCTCTTGGCCAGTCAAAAGATGTCGGCGCGATTGCGGCTGGTCACTACGCAGATATTATATCGGTAAGCGGCTCGCCCCTCAGTGATGTTACACAACTGGAGCATGTTGGGTTTGTTATGAAAGGTGGCTACGTATTAAAGGGTAGTGGTATTATGTGACATTGTTGCGGCCCGCAAAGGCCGCTGCTCCAGCACCCCACTGCAGTTTGGACAGCGTTTGTTCAATTGTCCGTTCGCACAGTCTGAACAAAAAGTGCATTCAAAGCTACAAATCCATGCGCCTTGAGCTTCAGGTGGCAGGTCAGCGTTACAGCGTTCACAAATGGGGCGCATCTCTAGCATTGAGAGACGCTATTACATGAAGCTGTACGGGTCAACATCCACGGCGACCCGCACGTCGCCAACCACTTTTACGCTGGCAAGCCATTTGTGCAGCAAAGGCTGCACATTGATACTGCGTTCAACCTGCATCAACAACCGCATGCGGTGCCGCCCGCGCAAGAGTGCAAGGGGTGCAGGGGCTGGACCCAGAACGGTTGCCCCGGTAGGGCTGGCGCGGCCCAGAGCCTTAGCTACATCAGCAACGGCGTTTTGATCCTTGCCGGATACAACAAGCGCTGCGTAGCGGCCAAATGGCGGGGCATTGTAACGCGTGCGCGAAGCCGCTTCAGTGTCATAAAACGATTCCGTGTCGCCGGACTTCAGCGCCTGCATCACTGGGTGCTCTGGTTGCCAGCTTTGCAGCCAGACGCGTCCTGGTTTGTCTGCACGGCCAGCGCGACCGGAGGCCTGGGTGATTTGCTGAAACGTGCGTTCCGCTGCACGCAAATCGCCGCCGCCCAGACCCAGATCAGCATCGACAATCCCAACACAGGTGAGGCCGGGAAAATGGTGGCCTTTAGTGACGAGTTGTGTGCCTACGAGGATATCGACAACACCAGTATCAACCGCTTCAATCAGCGCACTGGCTTTTGCAGGCGAGGTGATAGTGTCGGATGTTACAACACGCATCCGCGCTGTTGGCAACAGCTGTATTATTTCCTCGGCAATCCGCTCAACACCCGGGCCACAGGCAACCAGCGAGCTTTCGGCGTCGCACGCCCGGCACCGTTTGGGGATCGGCGTTGCAAAACCGCAGTGGTGGCAATGGAGGCGTCCGGTCAGCCGGTGCTCCACCAGCCATGCCGCGCATTGCGGGCATGAAACCCGCTCGCCGCAGGTGCGGCACAAGGTAACCGGCGCATAGCCGCGCCGGTTGAGAAACAACAACGCTTGTTCACCGCGCGCGATAGTTGCGGTCAAATCATCCAGCAAAGGTTGCGATAGCCAGCGCCGCGCTGGTGGCGGTGTGCGTTTAAGGTCGATGAGGTTGATCTCGGGCAGCTGCGCCTTGCCGTAGCGGCTGCCAAGTTTGAGCCAAGTATAGCGACCTTGCTTGGCATTCTCGCGGCTTTCCAGCGACGGTGTGGCGGAGGCTAGCACGACGAGACAGTGTTCAAAACGCGCGCGCACCACAGCCATATCGCGGGCATGATATGGCACCCCATCTTCCTGCTTAAAGCTTGCCTCATGCTCCTCGTCAACAATGATGAGTTTTAAATCCGCATAGGGCAGAAACAGGGCCGAGCGCGCGCCCACAATCACCCGCGCTGCGCCCGTGATGATGGCACGCCAATTGGCTTTGCGATGTTTTGGGTTGAGGTCGGAATGCCACTCGACAGGGGCGGCACCAAAACGTGCCTCGAAGCGCGAAAACCACTGCCGTGTCATGGCGATTTCCGGGAGCAGCACGAGTGTTTGCCCGCCAGTGCGGAGAATTTCTGCAATCGCCTCGAAATACACTTCGGTTTTACCCGAACCGGTGATGCCATCGAGCAGAACGGCTTTATAAGCCTGTGCTGCAATGTGATGAACGAGATCAGAAGCGGCATCTGCTTGCGCTGGCTCGAGCTGAACGTTTGTAAAATCGTGCTGCGGATGTGGCGGCGGTTGTTCCGCTGAAACGGAAGCAGGCGTCAGTGCACCGTGCTTGATCAAGCCACGGATTATGGTGGGGGTTGTGCCAGCAAGTTGCGCTAGATCGGCGATATGCCGTCCCCTCTCCCCTTGCAGGAGAGGGAGAAGAAGACGCAGGGCGTCCAACGCTGCCTTTTGCCTTACAGAGAGCTTTTCCAGCACCACCCCACTCTGCTGATACACCGTCACCATCTCTGGTTCAGAACCAACGCCAGCCATCGACAATGCCATGCGCAATACAGCACCTGGTGGACTGAGATAGTAACGGCTGACCCAAACAATACATTGGCGAAGCGCCAAACTCAGGGGCGGCATGGTCACACGGTTGACAACCGCTCGCAATTTTTCTGCTGCGACAGCGGGTAAATCTGGCCAGACATCGGCATCCCACACCACGCCATAGATGGTCTGTCGTCCGAGCGGCACTATAACCACATCACCGGGCTCGTAGACTTCCCCCACAGGCACGACGTAATCGTAGGGACCAAGCAGTGGGTGGACAAGCAAGACGCGAACGCGCATTTTCAAGCGCCTCCACTTGCAGGGGAGGAATAAGTATCATCGCCGGTCACGCGCTGGCAGTCATGCCCAGACGGCTCAACAGCTTCATATCCCGGTTGGCAGCGGGGTTGGGTGTTGTCAACAATTTCTCACCGTAAAAAATCGAGTTAGCGCCAGCCATGAAGCACAAGGTCTGCATACTGTCATTCATGGTTTCGCGGCCTGCTGACAAACGCACCACCGCTTTTGGCATGGTGATGCGTGCCACTGCAATGGTGCGGACAAAATCCAGATCGTCAATGTCGTCCGAATGTGCAAGGGGTGTGCCGGCCACGCGCACCAGTCGGTTGATCGGCACCGATCCCGGATGCTCCGGCAACGTTGCCAGAGATACAATCATCCCCACGCGGTCTTCAGCTGTTTCACCCATGCCGACAATGCCGCCACAACACACATTAATATTGGCTTGCCGCACATGTTCCAGTGTTTCCAGCCGCTCATCGAACGTGCGGGTCGTGATAATATCCTTGTAATACTCCGGTGATGTATCAATATTGTGGTTATAATAATCAAGGCCCGCTGCACCAAGGCGCTGAGCTTGCGCCTGATTAAGCATCCCAAGTGTTACGCAGGTTTCCAGCCCTAAGGCTTTCACGCCCTCAACCATCTCAATCACTTGATCGAGGTCTTTGTCTTTGGGTCGAGTCCAGGCAGCCCCCATACAAAAGCGCGTGGCACCAGCGGCTTTTGCCGTACGTGCGTCATTGAGCACGGCATCAAGTGGCATCAGTTTGGTGGCCTTGAGGCCGGTGTCTTGCGCAAACTTTGCTGACTGTGCGCAGTAGCCGCAATCTTCTGCACAGCCACCAGTTTTAATCGACAGCAGCTGTGACAGCTGCACTTGATTGGGCGTATGATAGCGCCGGTGCATGGTTTGCGCATCGTAGACCAGATCAAGGAATGGGCGGGCAAACAGGGCGGTTATTTCAGTGTGGGTCCAATCAGTGCGGACGGATGTGTCAGTGTCAATCATGATGCTTCCTTGTTTTATGCCACCACTCTCAACCCGGCTTCCGCCTTAAGCCCTTCAGCCACCAAAAACGCAAGTTCCAGTGATTGCGACGCATTGAGGCGCGGATCGCAGTGGGTGTGATAGCGATCGGCAAGTGTTGCATCCGTCACGGCAATGGCACCGCCTGTGCACTCGGTTACATTCTGGCCGGTCATTTCGATGTGAATACCGCCGGCATGGGTGCCTTCAGCGCGGTGAATGGCAAAGAAGCTTCGCACTTCTGCCAACACACGCTCGAACGGACGGGTTTTGTACCCACTGGGAGATTTGATGGTGTTGCCGTGCATTGGGTCGCACGACCAGACGACGCTGCGACCTTCTTTTTTCACAGTGCGAATAAGTTTTGGTAAACCGGTTTCCACCTTGTCAGCACCAAATCGTGCAATAAGTGTTAATCGGCCCGGCTCGTTGGCCGGGTTCAGCACATCAATCATGCGGATCAGCGCGTCCGGCTCCAGAGAACCAGACACTTTCATCGCCAGCGGATTGCCGATGCCGCGCATGAATTCCACATGAGCAGAGCCTTCAAACCGGGTCCGGTCGCCAATCCACAGCATATGAGCCGATGTGTCGTACCAGTCACCCGTCAACGAATCTTGCCGGGTCATCGCCTCTTCATAGCCGAGCAGCAGTGCCTCATGGCTGGTATAGAAGCTGGTGCCTTTCAGTTGCGGCACTGTGTCTGGCGATATCCCACAGGCGGCCATAAAATCGAGTGCTTCCCCAATCTGGTCAGCAACCGCTTTGTATTTTTCAGCCCAAGCAGAGCGGCCAACAAAATCCAAATTCCATTTGTGCACCTGATGCAAATTCGCATAACCGCCACTGGAAAAAGCCCTAAGCAAATTCAGCGTTGAGGCCGCCTGCATGTAGGCACGCTTCAGGCGTTCTGGGTTCGGGATGCGGCCTTCGGGTGTGAAGGCAATATCGTTGATAATGTCACCACGATAACTTGGCAGCTTCATAGCGCCTTGTGTCTCAAAATCGTCCGAGCGTGGTTTCGCGAATTGTCCCGCCATACGGCCAACTTTGACCACAGGCAATTTGCCGGCAAAGGTCAACACGACAGCCATCTGCAAAAGTACCCGAAATGTGTCGCGAATGGTATTGGGGTGAAACTCAGCAAAACTCTCAGCGCAGTCGCCGCCCTGCAGTAAAAACGCCTTGCCGGCTGCCACGTCGGCCAGTTGGGTTTTCAAATCGCGTGCTTCCCCAGCAAACACCAGTGGTGGGTAGCTTTTCAATTCAGTTTCAACACCGGCCAAAGCAGCAGCATCAGGGTAAGCTGGCATATGACGTGTTTCAAACGCCTGCCAGCTGTTGGGTGTCCAGGTATTGCTCATGTTTATCTCCTCAAAGGCTTATGGCGCACCGGTTGGTCAAAAAGCAAGCATCAGGCATTTAAAGTGACCAGCGTGCAAGTGACTACAACGTGGCTTTTTCAGCTTTCGTTGTCACCGCATAGACATGCCAGCAAAACAGCGCCATGGCCGAGCGGTGCGGCGACCACACGGCACCTATGTCGCGGGTGGCCTTGTCGCGTGGTCGTTCAGGATGATTCTGCAAACGTTTCAGCCCCTCCTGCACGCCTAGATCACCGGACGGCCAGATATCTGGTCGGCCTTCTGCAAACATAAGGTAAATCTCGGCACTCCAGCGGCCAAAACCTTTCACCGACGATAGCATGACTATCGCCTCTTCATCGCCGAGTTTGGCAAGTTTTTTGAAATTAAGAGCACCGCTTGTTACTGCCTCCGCAAGTGCCCGTGCATAACTCACCTTTTGCCGGGACAGGCCAGCACTGCGTAACAAATCATCTTCGGCCTGAAGAATGGCAAGCGGATCACCAAGGCTACCAATTGCAAGTTCTAGTTTGGCGGCGATCGAGCGGGCTGCCGCCACCGACACTTGCTGGCCAACCAGCGTGCGGAGCAAGGCCTCATAACCGCGCGGACGGCTGCGCGGTTCAGGTAGGCCAATGCGTTTCAACCAGGCTTTCACGTTGGCATCCTTGCGCGCCACAGCTTTTAAGCTGGCATCAATCTGGTCTCTGGTAAGGCTCATAAAAACACAATTAGCGGCGCTGGATTTCAATGGCCAGCAACTTTGTCTTCACGTTTAATCCCCAGCGGTAGCCAGTCAGTGCGCCGGACGCCGCCAGTGCCCGGTGGCAGGGAATAAGAATAGCAACCGGGTTTGCCCCGCAGGCCCGGCCGACGGCGCGTGCTGCACCAGGTTTGCCAATTTGCTTGGCAATAGCGCCATATGTCAGAGTTTCACCATCAGGGATCTTTGTCAGCGCCTTCCACACCCTGGCTTCAAAAGCGGTTGCCTGTATGTCCAGGGGCAGATCGGGTAGCGGCATGTCCCCGTGTAAATAGGCAACAATCGCGGCCACTGACGCCGCCAGATCAGCATCCGGCAAAAGCTTTGCCGCATGAAACCGTGCTTTCAGAATAGTTTCAAGTTCGGCGGCCTCTGCGCCAATCATAATCTGGCAAATACCTTTGTCTGTGGCAGCGACCAGAAGTGCGCCAAGGGCTGTTATGACAATTGTATAACCGATAACGAGACCAGCGCCGCCTTTGGCATAGCGAGCAGGGGTCATGCCCAAGGTGGTGTGCCCCAGTTCATAAACCCGGCGCGGTCCGCCGAACCCGGCGGCATAAATGGCGTCGGTCACCGATGGCGCGCTGGGCAGTGCACCCCGCAACTGCTGAAACCGCTTAGCTTCCGCCAGTTTCGCCGGCGTCAGGCCAGTGGAGGTTTTGAAAATCTGCTCAATTATCCCGGCAGATGCTCCCAGACGTGCTGCAAGACGTGACAGCGGCATGGCTCCTTCCTGCTCCAGCAGGCGGTAAGCGCGGGTGAGAAGCTCTGGTTCATTCACCGCGGAAGAGCCTTCATCCGGTTTGCACCGTTTGCAGGCCCGGTAGCCAGCAGCACGCGCGTCGTCAGCAGTGTGATAAAAACAGACGTTTTTTTGTAGAGGCAGGCGCGCCGGGCAGCCATATCGACAATAAATATGCGTGGTTTTTATAGCAATAATCAGCCCCGGTTTCGGCGCTGGAGAGCGGTTTGCAAGCGCTTGCCAGGCAGCTTCACAGTCTGCGACAGTTTGCAACACGTATCACACTCCTTGTTTTGCGTACTTGATTTGTCCTGATGTCACATTAATAACGACCTCAAGATTATACTATCCGATTATTTCTGACATCATCCCCCGGAGTTTTCCCATGCCAAAACTGATTGTCACAAACCGTGACGGCAATACCAAAACCATTGAAGCCGAATCAGGCATCACTGTTATGGAAAACATTCGTGATAACGGCTTCGATGAGCTGCTGGCGCTCTGTGGTGGCTCCTGTTCGTGTGCCACCTGCCATATTTATGTGGATGATGAATGGCTTGGCAAAATCGGTCCTGTTGATGGCGATGAAGATGAGCTGTTATCCTCGTCGGACCACCGTGAAAGCAACTCACGCTTGTCCTGCCAGATTGAGATGTCCGATGATCTGGACGGCATTGCCGTCACCATCGCGCCAGAAGATTGATTAAAATTGTTCAAAAAATCAGCTGAAATTTTCATTTTACCTCATTTTTTCTATTGCAAAAGTTATTCCGCAGTGCAACATTATATATGCCTTTAATAAGGCAATCCTCCCCAAGGATAACCTGTGGTCAGTGTTTTCGAGCACTGACCACTTTTTTATGTCAGCCGTATTGCTTGATTCTCAATCATTCACTCCCTATCACGCTGTTTTAATGACAAATGCTTCCACTTCAGCGCTTCGGCCCCGCAATAGCGGCCCAGAGGGCGCATCCCTGTTTCCGAACCAGCATCTGTTGATGATTGCTGGCATGAAGCCATGGGAAATCACTTTTTTGCTCGATGAGGCGGAGCAATGGGTGAATTTTAACCGGCAAACCCGTAAGCAAACTGACGTGCTTAAAGGCCTTACCCAAATCAATTTGTTTTTTGAGGACAGCACCCGCACCCGCATGAGCTTCGAAATTGCCGGTCAACGGCTGGGTGCGGATGTGAGCAGTATGGCAGTGGCGCAATCCTCAGTCAAAAAAGGCGAAACACTCATTGATACCGCACAAAATCTGGCTGCCATGCGACCCGACATTATAGTGGTGCGCCATCAGGAATCCGGCGCGATTCAACTGATTGCGGATGTCGTTTCGGCCTACACGCGCTGTGCCGTGATCAACGCGGGCGATGGTCGCCATGAGCACCCGACGCAAGCGCTGCTTGATGCTCTCACCATCCGCCGCCACAAGGGCAGTTTTGAGGGTCTGACAATTGCCATCTGCGGTGATATTTTACACAGCCGCGTAGCGCGCTCGAATTTTCAGTTGCTGATGGCGCTCGGTGCGCGCGTGCGCGCTGTGGCGCCGCCAACGCTCATGCCAACGGATATCGAGCGGCTTGGGGTTGAGCCCTATACGCATATGGATGACGGCCTCAAGGACGCGGATGTTGTGATAATGCTGAGGTTGCAGCAAGAGCGCATGCACGGTGCTTACGTGCCAAGTACCCGCGAATATTACTATTTTTACGGACTGACCGACGCGCGGCTTAAGCATGCCAAACCCGACGTGCTGGTGATGCACCCGGGCCCGATGAATCGCGGTGTGGAAATTGCTTCGTCCGTTGCCGATGCCGTCAATGTATCGGCCATCACCGAGCAGGTGGAAATGGGCGTTGCTGTGCGCATGGCTTGCCTTGATGTATTGACGAGGCAAGCGCGCGGCATAGAGGGCTGGGCATGAGCAGTTTCGCTATTCATAATCTGGATGGTCCAGATGTTTATATAACCAACGGCATTATTTCAGCACAAGGTGCCGCCGATGCATCTGAGATTGATGGCAGGGGTTGCATGGCTATGCCCGGCATCATCGATAGCCGCGTATTTGCCATTGATGCCGCAGCGTTTGCGCGTGGTGGTATCACCAGTGTGTGCCTGATGCCCGACCAGTCACCGGTGCTCGACACGGCACAAGCCATAGCCCATGCCACACGGCTAGGCGGTGAAACAGTATCGGTTCACCCACTGAATGCAGCAACAAAAGCCTTGCAAGGCAACGAAATTGCTGAGCTCGGCCTTGGTCAGCTGGCTGGTGCTGTAGCTGTTTCAACAGGTCGCACCGGCATTGCCTCGACACTGGTCATGCAGCGCCTGCTCAGCTATGCCACGCGTTTCAATCTTACGGTGATCAGCCACGCTGAAGATGTCAGCCTGATCGCTGGCGCTGTCGCAACGGAAGGTGAATTTGCAACGCGGCTTGGGTTAAGGGCAGCCCCTGCTTATGCCGAAGCCATTGCTGTTCAGCGTGATATCATGCTCTGCGAGATGACCGGTGCCAAACTCCACGTAGCGCAAGCGACCACTCGCCGGGGTCTCGACATTATTCGCGCTGCCAAAGCACGCGGCGTGTGTGTTACTTGCGGCATTACACCGGCCCACTTTATGCTGAACGAGCTGGCGACAGCACGGTGGCATACGGGCTGCCGTGTGTCGCCGCCACTCCGTCACGAGGACGACCGGTTGGCTGTGATTGAGGCCATTGTAGACGGCACGATTGACATGATCGCCTCCGGTCACGATCCGTGCCCGATTGATGCCAAACGGTTGCCGTTTGCTGAAAGCGCTCCCGGTATGGCAACAGCTGAGTGTCTGCTGCCGCTGGCGCTTACCCTGGTGCATGCAGGTCACATCAGTCTCGAACGTCTGCAAGAGCTGCTGTGTCTGGCACCCGCCAAGTTGCTGGGTTTCGTTAACGGCACTCACGCCATTGGCACGGTGGCTGACCTTGTGCTGGTCGATATCAATGCACCAGTAAAAATTCCTGCAGAGATGCAAAGTGGCTTTGGCACATTACCACTGAGTGGCAAAGTGATGATGACCATTAAAAATGGGCACGTTATTTTTAAGCGTTGAGCCGTGCCTTTGCTGCTGCATAGCCAGTGATCAGTCGTCCCACATAAGTCTCGACACTCTCAACGGCCCCGACAGCGCCAATGCCTTGCCCAGACCCCCAGATGTCTTTCCAGGCTTTGGCTTCGGTATTGCCGCCTGAGCCGAAATCCATCTTTCTTACATCGCCTTCCGGCAGGTTGTCCGGGTCCATACCAGCGGCCACAATCGAGGGCCGCAGATAGTTGCCGTGCACACCAGTAAACAGACTTGAATAGACAATGTCATCGGCAAAGCCCTCTACAATGGCTTTTTTGTAGGCATCTGATGCGTTGGCTTCGGTTGTTGCAATAAACGCAGAGCCGATATAGCCAAGATCAGCGCCCATGGCCTCTGCGGCCAGAACAGCCTGGCCTGTGGCAATCGCACCGGATAGCACCAACGGGCCATCAAACCACTGGCGAATTTCCTGAACCAGTGCAAAGGGTGAAAGCCGACCGGCATGGCCGCCTGCACCAGCGCACACAGCAATCAACCCGTCAGCGCCTTTCTCAATGGCTTTGCGCGCGTGGGTTACGTTGATCACGTCATGCAGTGTGTGGCCGCCGTAACTGTGAATGGCATCATTCAATTCAGGTCTGGCACCGAGCGAGGTGATGACGATCGGCGCTTTGTATTTCACGCACATGTCGATGTCGTGCATCAGCCGGTTGTTGGATTTGTGAACAATCTGGTTGACCGCATAGGGTGCGGCTTTTTTACCCGTTTTTGCCTCCCAGTCGCCGAGCTCACCAATAATGCGCTTGAACCACTCTTCCACCACCGGTTCAGGCCGCGCATTCAGTGATGGAAAAGAGCCGACAACACCCGCCTTGCACTGGGCAATCACCAGATTTGGTGTTGAGATGATGAACAGTGGTGAGCCTATAACGGGCACACTCAAGCGCGCTTTTAAATCATGTAGCCATGTCATGCAGAAATTCCCCTATTTTGGTGAGCGTTTAGCCAGAATGCGCTGTAATGTGCGACGATGCATTTTCAATCGCCGCGCGGTTTCTGACACATTGCGATCACACAGCTCATACACACGTTGAATATGCTCCCAGCGCACCCGATCGGCTGACATGGGCTCCAGTGGCGGTTCTGGCCGCTGGCCTGCAGGGGCAATAAGCGCTGCCACAATATCATCTGGGTCAGCGGGTTTGGAGAAATAATCAACAGCGCCGGTTTTGATGGCCGCAACAGCCGTTGCAAAATTACCGTAGCCGGTCAACACCAGAATACGCATATCAGGCCGCAAGCTGCGCAGGTCATCGACCAGATCGAGCCCGTTACCATCACCCAGTCGCATGTCAACTATGGCAAAGGCAGGTTTGACTTCGGCGGCAACCCTGCGTCCTTCAGCAAGATTAGCGGCTGCCGAGACCACAAAGCCACGCCGTTCCAGTGTCAAAGCCAGACGCTGGCGAAAGGCCTGATCGTCATCGACAAGCAAAAGTTTCGGATCAGCCAATTGTAACGGTTCAGTCGCGGTCATACGCTCTCCTTTTCCGGTACTATATAGGGTCTGGGCCAGAGAATATCCACCACTGCACCGGACTGGCGACCAACAGAGCGATTATTAAAGTGTACGGTCGCACCTATGCGCTCCAAAAGAGTGCTGGCAATAAAAATACCAAGTCCCATGCCCTGGGGTTTGCTGCCAAGTGGTGCAGCATAAGGCTCCCCCAATCTCGGCAGCAGATCAGCCGGAAAACCCGTGCCATCATCAACAATACGCAGCTGCAGTGTGTCCGCATTCTGCTCTATGCTGATATTAATTTTCAACGACGCATGCCGCACGGCATTGGCAATAAAATTATCGAGCGCATGAAGCAGTTCCGGAGTGCGTTCAACGGTGACGCCAAGCGCGTTGTCGGCAATGTCAAGCTCCAACGTTTTTGTACCACTCTCGTAAGGCCGCATGACTTCGTGCAGTATTGCTTCAATGTCGGCACTGGCAAAATGCTCATCGATATGGGTTTGTTTTGAGATGCCAGCGAGAATTTCCCGGCACCGGTTGACCTGCTCATCCAGCAAACGCACATCATCGCCGTAATGCGGGTCACGCCCAAGTGCTTTTAAAAGATCTTTGACAACCAATGTGATGGTGCCAAGCGGCGAACCAAGCTCATGCGCTGCGGCTGCCGCCAGTGAGCCGACAGCCGACATTTGTTGGGCCCGGGCAAGTGCTGCCTGTGTCGCGACCAGCGCTTGCCGCCGCCGCCGCGCTTCAGCGGAAACCCGCCATGCATAGGCCGATAAAAATCCCATGCCAATAATGAGCGCCACCCATTCACCAAATTCGTACAGCCTTGGCAGCAAGGGCGTTACCGGCCCGGCCCAAGGGAGCGGATACGCCCACAGGCCCAGAGCACTAAGAGCGAGAACAGCCATGCCAAACAGACCAAGCGTGCTGCGCAGGGATAGCAGCGTTGCTGATATCGTCACTGGCACCAACACGAGTACAGCAAATGGGTTGGCAAGGCCGCCTGTGAGAAACAGCAAGGCCGAAAGTTGCAGCAAATCAAACGCCAGTTGCGCCGCCGACTCTCGCCCGGACAAAAAGCGGTTAGCAGGATAAATCATGCCCAAAGCGATGTTGAGCAGCACAGACGCACCAATGACCAGCAAAGCTGGCAGCGATTGTAGCGGATAGCCAAAAAATCGTGCAATTACCGCCAAAGCAACCATCTGGCCAAAAATGGCAATCCAGCGCAGCATCACCAGAGTGCCCGAGCGCACGCCGGGCTGCGTCATGGCAATATCCCCAACCGGGCTGTCGGATGATGTCTGGAACAGAGCCAAGCGCATCATAGTGCGCCCTGCTGGGCCTGACGTGCCAGCGCACGCACGCGCTCTGCCATTGCAGCAAAACCGTTGGTGCGTGTGGGCGACAGGTGGCTGGCAAGGCCAAGCGAGGCCAGTTCGGCGCGTGGGTCAAGGGCCAGAATGTCATCAGGTGTCCGGTTTTGAATCAGGCTGAGCAGAAGTGCTACCAATCCTTTAACAATATGCGCATCACTGTCACCGGTAAAATGCAAACCGCCATGCTCATGTGGCTGGGCATAAACCCAAACCTGTGACGAGCAACCCGGCACTTTGGTCGCAGCGGTTTTCAGGGCCGGTGACATGGGTTCAAGCGCACGGCCCAAATCAATAATGGCGCGGTATTTATCTTCCCAGTCGTCGAGCAGCAGCAGCTCATCGCGAAGAGCGGTAAATTGGGTTGGTAAAATCATGAGCTAATGTGCTTTCGCAGATACTGAAGGTCAAGTGGTATTTGCTGTGCTGTCCGGACAAGCGGGTGACGTTTTATGATCGATCTGATGCTGTAGGTTGTGTCATTCACGCAGCTGCTTTCGCGATAAAGCCCTGCAAGGTTGCAACCGTATCCGCCTCGTTTGCCGGCTTGTCATTGCGGATGCGCGCTATGCGCGGAAAGCGCATGGCAATACCGGATTTATGACGGGCTGAAGATTGCACGGCATCAAAAGCCACTTCGAGCACTAGGGCTTTTTCCACTTCGCGGACCGGGCCAAATGTGCTGACCGTGTGGTTGCGCACCCAACTGTCGAGCCACTTCAGCTCGGCGTCGGTAAAGCCAAAATAGGCTTTGCCCACGGGTAATAGTGTGCCGTCTGTGCTCCACGCACCAAAAGTGAAATCGGAATAAAACGATGAGCGCTTGCCGTGACCGCGCTGGGCATACATCAACACACAGTCCGCCAGCAGCGGGTCGCGTTTCCATTTGTACCACAAACCGGCCTTGCGACCGCCAACATAGGCACTGTCCTTGCGTTTCAGCATCAGGCCTTCTTGTGCCAGATCACGGGCATCGGCCCGCAGGCGCTCCCACGCCTCAAAACTGTCACCGTCCAGCACCGGCGACACATCAAAACGTTCGGCGGGCAAACCTACGGCAAAAGTGTTCAGCCGCTGCTTGCGCTCAAGCAAAGGCAGTGCGCGCACATCCTCTTTGCCATCCAGCAAAATGTCATACAGCCGGACAAAAGCCGGATACTCTGCCAGGTCTTTTGCCGTGACACGCTTGCGACCAAGGCGCTGCTGTAATTTATTAAAGCTTGCTGGGTCGCCTGTGGTGTCGCGCACCAACAATTCTCCGTCGACAACACCGTCGATGGTCATGGCGGCTGACACGTCGGGAAAGCTTGCTGAAATGTCATCGCCAGTGCGGGAAAACACCCGCACGTGTTCTGCGTTCCGCACCACCTGCACGCGGATACCGTCCCATTTCCATTCCGCCAGATAGTCTTCGGGGCTCAAAGTGTCGCCGGCCTCCAGAGGCTGCGCCAGCATGAACGGGCGGAACGCTGGCAACAGCTCTAGGCTCGGTTTATCAGCGCGTTTTTCAGCCCAGTCAAACAGCTCGGCGTAGGGCGGCTGCAGGCCATGCCACACCTCTTCAATATCATCTAAATTAAGAGAAAACGCTTGCGCCACAGCCGTTTTGGCAAGCCGTGCACTCACCCCGATGCGAAGGCCACCGGTCGCCAGTTTCAGGCAAGCCCAGCGGGCCGATGCATCTAGATTGTCGAGCAGAGTGGCCATCACCTTCGGTGCATCGGCGCGCGTGAGGCTGGCAAGTCTTACAACAACATCGGACAGCAAGGGTTGTTCAGTCCTTTTAACAATCTCGGGTTCCGGCCAAAGCAGGGCACAGGTTTCAGCCAGGTCACCCACATAATCGTAAGAGAGATCAAACAGCACCGGATCAACGCGCTCTGCCATCATGGTACGGATGATCAATGGTTGCACGGCTGGCAAATCAAGTTCGCTTGTGAGCGCTGCCAGTGCCCAGCCACGATCAGGGTCGGGGGTTAATAAAAGATACTGTGCGATCAGGGCCAGTTTGGCGTTCCGCGAGCGGGTGTACAGCAAACGATCCAGCAAGGCTGCAAAAGCACGCACGTGACTTTAAGCCTCTTCATCATCATTACGGCCCAGCAGAGACAGGGCACGCGCTTTGATCTGACGGAGGGCACACCAGTGGATCAGCGCTTCCTCACGACCATGGGTTACCCAGACTTCTTGTGGTTTGATATCGGTGATGGTTTGCGTCAGCTCGTCCCAGTCTGCATGATCGGAAATCACCAGCGGCAATTCCACGTTGCGTTGCTTAGCGCGCTGGCGCACCTGCATCCAGCCGGAGGCTATGGCCGTGACTGGATCAAGCATCCGGCGCGACCAGCGATCATTGAGCGCTGAGGGTGGGGCCATAACAATATGGCCACGAAACACATCGGGTTTTTCACCAGCTGCCGGTCGCACATCGCCCATCGGCACCCCAAGCTGCTCGTAAAGAGCGACCAGCGGCACAAGCGCCCCGTGAAGATAAATCGGCTTGTGATACCCGGCAGCGCGCAAAAGTTGTATCAACCGCTGGGATTTGCCCAGTGCATAGGCACCAATCAACATGGTGCGTTCCGGTTCGAGTGCAAGCGCTGCCAGCACCTTGGCAATTTCCAGGGCAGCATCAGGATGGCGAAACACAGGCAGTCCAAACGTCGCCTCGGTAATGAACACATCACACGCCACCGGCTCAAACGGCTGACATGTGCTGTCTGGCCGTCGTTTGTAATCGCCCGACACAACCACGCGCTCGCCAGCGTAGTCGAGCACAATCTGGGCTGACCCCAGCACATGGCCGGCCGGCACAAAACGCACGCTGACATCGCCAATCGTGATCGTCTCGCCGTAGGCAAGCGCTTGCGCACCGGGTTGCGGGCCAAAGCGGTGGCGCATAATGGCAAGGGTTTCCGGCGTTGCCAGCACCTTGCCGTGCCCAGCGCGCGCATGGTCGGCATGGCCGTGGGTGACCAGTGCAACGGGCTTGGGCAATGAGGGATCAATCCAGGCATCGGCCGGTTTGACATAAATTCCTTGCGGATGCGGCGATATCCAGGTGGCGAGATGGGTATTCATACCGCTATATGTAGAACATGGTTGTTCAAGTTCAAAGTGCCCCTCGCGCTAAAACCACTCTACCGCCGCCCATAGTCGCGTGGTTTGCTGCGCGGGGCTGGGAACCACGGCGGCATCAATGGCAGATGATTGAGGCTGCCCAAGCGGGCCAACATGCCTTGCTGGTTGCTCCAACCGGGGCTGGAAAAACCCTGGCTGGGTTTTTGCCAAGCCTTATCGATCTTGCGGACCAGCCAGACGCTCAGCTGCACACGCTTTATATCTCGCCGCTTAAAGCGCTGGCAGAAGACATTGCGCGCAACCTAACTGGGCCAGTGCAGGAGATGGGTCTTCCGATCCGCATTGAAACCCGCACTGGCGACACCAGCTCAGCCATAAAATCAAAACAGCGGCATAGCCCGCCGCATATTTTGCTGACAACGCCGGAATCCCTGTCGCTGCTGTTAACATACCCGGATTCGGCCCGCCTGTTTGGCAGTTTGAAGCGCGTGGTGATTGATGAGGTGCACGCCTTTGCACCGACCAAACGCGGTGATCTTTTGAGCCTTGCTTTGGCCAGGTTGCACCAGCTGGCGCCACATGCGCTGCGTGCCGGTTTATCTGCCACCATTGCCGATGAGGCCGCTTACCTCAGCTGGATAACACCGCACAATGGCAACGGGTCGCCACCAGCACGTCTGGTGCACGGCGACAGCGGTGCTCAAGCGCAAATCACGATTTTATTGCCAGACGGCCGTATCCCTTGGTCAGGCCATGCGGCGCGGCACAGCGTTGCTGCGGTTTACGAGCTTATCAAGGCGAACCGGCTTACTCTGGTGTTTGTCAACACACGCGGCATTGCCGAGCGCATCTTTCAGGATTTGTGGGCGATCAACGCTGACAATTTGCCCATTGGCCTCCACCATGGCTCGCTGGATCTTGAGCAGCGCCAGCGGGTTGAATCTGCCATGGCGACAGGCCAATTGAAAGCCATCGTGGCGACATCCTCACTCGATTTGGGTCTGGATTGGGGCGCTGTCGATCTGGTGGTGCAAATGGGCGCACCCAAAGGCTCGGCACGTTTGCTGCAACGCATTGGCCGTGCCAACCACCGGCTGGATGAACCAAGCCGCGCTGTGCTCGTGCCCGGCAACCGTTTTGAATATCTTGAAGCACAGGCAGCCATTGATGCTATCGCCGACGCTACGCTTGATTCAGATGGATTTGGCACCGGCAGCCTTGATGTGCTGGCCCAGCATTTGATGGGCATGGCCTGTGCTGCACCGTTTAGTGCCGATGCGATGTTTACTGAGGTTACGACTGCTGCACCCTATGCTGATTTGCAGCGCAAAACCTTTGATGATGTGCTTGGGTTTATTGTCAACGGCGGTTATGCGCTTGGCGCCTATGACAGGTTCAAACGATTGAGACTGGATGCTGATGGTTTTTATCACATCACCCACCCGCGTCTGGTGCTGCAGCACCGCCTGAACGCTGGCACTATTGTTGAAGCTCCCACACTGACAGTGCGTCTTGGCTTCAGGCCGCTGGGTAAAATCGAGGAGTGGTTTGCTGGTCAGCTGTCGCCCGGCGACAGTTTTTTGTTTGCCGGACAGATGCTGGAATTTGTCAAACTTGAAAATGCGGATGTAAAGGTCAAACCGTCGCGCGCGCGCACGCCCAAAGTGCCAGCCTATGTTGGCGGCCGCTTGCCACTCACCACGCACCTTGCGGACCGGGTGCGACATTTTCTGGCGGAGCCTGATGTGTGGTCGCGTTTTCCCGATGATGTGCGGGAATGGCTGGAGATGCAGCAAAAATACTCGGTGCTGCCAAAAGCCGATGGATTGCTGATTGAAACCTTTCCGCGCGATGATCGTCATTACATGGTGGCCTATTGTTTTGAGGGCCGCAATGCCCACCAGTCGCTGGGGCTGTTGCTCACGCGCCGAATGGAGAGTGCCGGGCTTGCGCCCATGGGTTTTGTCGGCACGGATTATGTGCTTTCGATCTGGTCGCTTAAACCTGTCCTTAGTCCTGAAAAACTGTTTGTGCCCGACATTCTGGAAAATGAGTTTGAGGCCTGGATGGCGGACTCATCCCTGCTCAAACGATCGTTCCGCGATGTGGCGGTGATTTCCGGTTTGATTGAGCGCCAGCATCCCGGCAAACGCAAAACCGGCAAGCAGGTGGCGTTTTCGACAGACCTAATTTATGATGTGCTGCGCAAATACGATCCTGCGCATGTGCTGTTGCGCGCCACCTGGGCCGATGCACGTGGCAAAGTCACTGACATAGAACGCCTGACTCTGTTCTTGCAGCGCATTCAGGGCCACATTGATCACAAGCCGCTTCAACGTGTGTCGCCATTGGCTGTGCCGGTCATGCTCGAAATCGGCAAGGAGCATATTTCAGGTGCAGGCGATGAAATGCTGTTGATGGAAGCCGATGCGCTTGTCCGCGATGCCATGGGAGCAGCATGAAAACCTGTTTTGAGTTCGGCGCACACAGGTTTAAACCAGAGAAAAGTGGTGCCTTGTGGTGGCCCGCGCAAGCCACATTGATTGTGGCGGATTTGCATCTGGAAAAAGCCAGTTATTTTGCTACCAGCGGCCAGATGTTGCCACCTTATGACAGTCAGGAAACTTTGCTGAAGCTGGCGCATGAAATTGATAGTTTTATGCCGGCGCAGGTTATCTGTCTTGGCGATAGTTTTCATGATCCAGGTGCGTTTGAGCGCCTGCAAACTGAAACACGGTTAAGGCTGCGGCGATTGACCCGCAGCGTTGAATGGTTGTGGATTACCGGCAACCACGACCGGGTGGTGGCAGACGATCTTGGCGGCCGGTCTGCCAGCGAGGTATTGATTGAAAATGTTTGCCTACGCCACGAGGCTGTTGCATTGGAGACGCGGCTGGAAATCAGTGGTCACTTTCACCCCAAGGTTAAAATCCGGCAGCGTGGCCGATCGATTGCACGGCGGTGTTTTGCGCGGACAGCCTGTAAACTTGTGCTGCCGGCTTTTGGCGCGTTCACCGGTGGCCTGGATGTGCGCGATGCAGGCTTTACGCGTGTGATCGGCACAGACTGCTCTGCCATTGTGGTGGGGGATTATGGTGTGCACGAATTTGCTGTTTAGAGGTTGCATCCCGCCTTTCCCTAACATAGTCTTAACTATACTGCCGTGCGATTCTGCACATATAAAAGGAACTGGTTATGCGAAATGTGTATAGCTCTTTAGTCTCTAGCGTTGCCGTGCTTGCTGTTCTTACCAGTGTACCAGCCTCTGCTGTTACGAAAGCCGATTTAAAGAAAACCCAACCCCGCAGCGCGGGTCGCCACGCAACCATTGTTGAGGCTATGGCGCCAACAAATCCTGAGGTTATTTCAACCTTTAAACAGATCGCGCAGCACCCGAATACGTCGGCACAGGTCGGTGTGCCAGGCTTTGATGTTGACAGTCAATTTCCGGGGCTTGGTTTAATCGAAACGATTGCACTGGGCAGTGGTGCCATTCCACCGGATATGGGCGGTGCTTCAAATGGTCAGTATGTCGTGCAAATGGTGAACGGTGGTTATGCTGTTTACACGGCCGCCGGTAAGCTTTTGACCAAACTTAAAACGGATTCGGCCTTTTGGGCACAATCCGGGATATCCGCTAAACTGCTGGCACCCGGCGTCAGCGATCCACGCATTCAGTGGGATGCAACAAGTGGCCGTTTTTTTATAACGCAGATCAACGTTGATTTGCCAAACTCGGTTTTCATCGGTGTTTCAAAAACATCCAATCCGCTTGATGGCTTCAAGGCTGTATCAGTCAAGGTTAAGGCTGATACACTCGGCGATTTCCCGACATTGGGTGTTAATGCCGACACGGTAACCATTTCAACCAACAATTTTTTCTTTGGTTTCTTCTTCACAGACTTGTCTGTGTTCAGCATTCCAAAAGCGGATTTGTTGCTTGCCAAACCAACAGCCGTGAACGTGTCGCGGTTTGATTCTCTGGCTGCGTCTGACTCAAAAGGTTATGGCTTTGCTATTCACGCAGTTGACTCGCCAAACCCGAGTGATGGAACGCATCAGCTGATTGGTGTCAGCGCCACACGCTTCAGGGAGTTTATCACTTCAAAAGTCATTGGTCTTGGCACACCTAATGTTGGTATTACGCCGCCGAAAGTTATACGCACAAAATATGATGGCAGTCCGTCGCAAGGCCGTCAACCAAGTGGTATACCATATGACAACAGCGACGATCGTGTGAGTGCCGATGTCAAGCAGGTTGGCAAATACATCTACGTGACCAACGTGGTGCCGGGTAACGTTGCCGGAACTCACAATGCCGTGCATGTTGCCATTGTGGATTCTACAACCAACACAGTTGTCGCTGACAAACTGATCAGCGACCCAACCGGCAAAATCGATTACAGCTACCCAGCGATTGATGCCAATGCGGCTGGCCGGTTTGTGGTTGGCTACAACGGATCAGGACCAAACCTGAACATCAGTGACTTTGCAACGGTCTGCGACTTTGATCAGGTGGCCGTCACCGTCAGCTGCAGCGCACCAGCCCTGCTGTATGCCGGTCTTGAAAGTGACTATCAACTGAACCCTGGTGGCCGTGAGCGCTGGGGCGATTACAATGCTGTTTCACTTGATCCATCAAACGACAAAGCATTTTATCTCTATCAGGAAGTGCCAGGCAAAAAACAGGCGAATGCTGCTGGTGAGTTGCGCCCACGCTGGGCAACTGTTGTAACGCATGTGGTCACCACCAATGCGTTGCCAGCACCGGGAAACATCGCTGCAAAATAAACCAGCTTGATACAGTGAAAAGGGCATCCAGCGATGGGTGCCCTTTTTTTGCATTATACCAGGAGCCTTCGAAATCCACCCATTCACGTCATCCCCGATCAAGCGCCAGGGGTGACGAGTGATTCTTGATGTACACTCACGTACATTTTACGCTGTCAGCGGTGATGCGACCAGCGTTGCTGAAACCACTTCAGGGATGCCCGTGTAATACGGCGCTGGCGCAATGCTCAGTTCTCGTTGCACAACGGTCAAAGGCAGCGGCAATAAACGTTCCCACTCAGCAGCCACCAGCCATTCAGCTTTGCCGCCGCGTTTGAACCCTTCCCACATGGTGCGCCAGATTGGTTTGTCTGGAAATTGCCGTTTGTAATTGTGGGCACCAAAAAGTGCGATGAGCATGAAGCCGGGGTTGCGCACATGACGATAGGAGAAGGCGACAAGGCACACTTCACCCAGGCCATCGCAGCCGTAACCACTGACAGTGTGCCACAAATCATGACTGCAACGCAGCCGCAACTCATATTTGGCAAAATCTGCATGCCAGTCGGACTCATCAATACCGGCCCCCGCAGCAGCGTCGTTCAGACCGGCCGCTGTCAAGCCGCAGCGGTCCATAAAATTGAGGTAGGCGCGGCCAAGGCTGCCGTCCGGCAGGCTTTCCATATACGCCCGGTTACCAAGCACTTCGACGAGATGCTGCGGTTTGGCCAAAGTCGATTGACCAAAAGGCAGAGCTGAAAACCGTTTGAACCCGGCATAGGCCGATGAACCTGCCAGGCTATCCAGAATGCGGAATACTTGGGTTGTATCGTCTTTGTCACGCATCAGCTGCCGCACGGCCTTTAAGGCCTCCAGCGGTCTGATCGATTTTTTGTATTGTGCGGTTGTTGCCATATTCATTCAGATACGTGCTTCAGTCCTGTGAGTCAAGTTTTATTGAGCAACACTCAAAATATTAACACGGCATTAAAAAAACGGCGACCCATTGCTGGGCCGCCGTTTTGTATCGTGACGAAATTAAGAGAGTTACTGCACAACCACTTTCGTGATCACTGTGCCCCAGCGTGGGCGTAGAATACCAGCAGCATTGAGTTGCTTCTCTGCATTGATTTCCTGATAGAGCCAGAAACATTTTGGATCGACCGGATCAACCTGCGTGTGACTGTAATCACCCCAGCGAATGCGCGAGCCGCCCAAGCTGTAATCACCATTCAGTCCGGCATACAACAGGCGAGGTGCCGTGCAGGCGCTGGTGAGTGTGGCGCTGTCGAAATTACAGGCCGTCGCATAGGCGCTGATGTTGGTATTCACACCCGAACCATTGTAGCCAATCACCACTTGGCCATTGGCATTCGCATCAATCGATGGGAATGTATAGTCCATTTTACCTGAGGGATCGGTTATAATGCGATCCACCACAACCTTATGAGTTGTTGCATCAATAATGACAAAATGCACTGAGTCTTTGGTTGATACGGTGGCTGAATTGCCCACGGTGTTGGCAATGTAGACATAATTACCAACCTGCTTGATGGCTGAACCGGTGCGGTCATCACCACCGTCATAAGGAAATGCCGGACCGGCAGGCTGACGACCAGGTGCCGGATTACCATCATATCTCGTTTTGATGACGTTTGCCTGCGTGATTGAAGCCAGTGCTTTGCCCGCACCAATAATGCTCGAGACCGTGAATTCCCGTAAGCGCGTGTTGCTGATGGCAAAAAGCTGATGTGTACCATCTCCAGAGGCTTGACTGTTGACGGCCTGAACTGCAAATCCATAACCAATACCGGTTCTGGTCACAGCAAGAGGCCGAATTGCAGCAGCTGAAGCGAGTTTAATAGCGGCATTCGGTACTGCACTGTCATCGGTGTAACGCAAGCTTCTCTCGGCTTCTGTGCCCAGCGGCAGTGTCGTGCCAGGAAGGCCTGCGTCAGAAGAGGATAGTGTATCAAACCTGCTGACGTTGGCAGCACTTGGTTTTGGCAACAGCAGGTCAGCTTTTGGAATGCTGAACACACTCAAATCCTGAAAACCGCTCAGACCAAAGTTGTTGGTTGATAGGGTAACAGCATCACCATTGACACCGAGCGTTGGATAGTCTCCAAGCACACCATTTTTCAGCTCAACCTTAGTGGAACGAAAGCCTTTGGTTGGATCAGATGTTTTCGAGACTGCTATAAGGATCGTGTTGTGACCATTGGGATTTTCAGATGATGGCTGTGCTACAGTGATCATGCAGACAAAATAACGACCGCTTGCGGCATCATAGATGACCCGTGGATCGCTGAGGCCATTTCGAATATTAAACGCAGATGCCCCAGCGGCCGCCCAGAAAGCATCTCCTGTACGCACTGGCCCGACTCTTTTGCCATCTTTTGTATAATACGCAAAGATGCCATTGACGAATTGCATGATGTGCGTTGGGCCAGCGCCGCCGCCCATATCTGGCGGAATAAAGCCTTGACCAAGCGCAATACCATCAACCAATCCAAGGCCACGCCATTGCGATTGAACGTTGATAGAAGGCGCTACAACTTGTGCGAAGGCAGTGGCTGCAACAATCATAGCCATAACAGCAACGCCGGAACTCAAACCCAAACGAAATTTCATATAATTTCCTATTTTTGATTAAAAAAATTCACGAACAGTAATTAACTTGTATTAACAAGCTAACATGACGCAAACTTTGCAAAAAACAGGCCAAAAGAAAACACCTGAGGCAAGCGAAGGGTATGTTGCATTGCGATATATTTTATTTTCACAAGACTGTAAAAATGGCTGACAGTTTCATCGCGTGTTCACCCGTGTTTCTATTAATGATTGCACCACAGATGGGTCCGCAAGGGTCGAAATATCGCCGAGGTTTTCTGTGTCTCCTTCGGCAATTTTACGTAAAATTCTGCGCATGATTTTGCCGGAACGGGTTTTCGGCAGGCCTGGTGTCAGGTGCACACTGTCTGGTGTGGCTATCGCGCCAATTTCCTTGCGCACATGCTGCTTCAGAATGCTGACGATTGCAGACGATGTCGCCACGCCCGCGTTCAGGGTCACATATGCATAGATGGCCTGCCCCTTGATATCATGCGGGTAACCAACCACTGCCGCTTCGGCAACATCCGGGTGCGACACTAACGCAGACTCCACTTCAGCCGTGCCCATGCGGTGGCCAGACACGTTGATCACATCATCAACACGGCCGGTGATCCAGTAATAGCCGTCGTCGTCGCAGCGACAACCGTCGCCAGTGAAGTAGGTGCCGGGGTAGGTGCTGAAATAGGTTTGAACGAAGCGCGCATGGTCGCCGTACAATGTGCGCGCTTGGCCCGGCCAGCTGTCGAGAATGACAAGATTGCCTTCCGCTGCGCCTGCTTTTATCGCACCCTGCTCATCGACAAGCGCTGGCTTGATGCCAAAAAATGGGCGCGTGGCTGAGCCAGGTTTTAAAATTGTGGCACCCGGGAGCGGCGAGATCATGATGCCGCCCGTTTCGGTCTGCCACCAGGTATCCACAATCGGTAATCTGTTTTTGCCAACAACGCGGTGATACCACGCCCAGGCCTCAGGGTTGATTGGTTCGCCAACAGAACCGAGCAGTCGCAACGATTGCAGGCTGTGTTTTTCAACCGGTGCATCGCCTTCCCGCATCAGCGCGCGTAACGCTGTCGGTGCGGTGTAAAAAATATTTACCTTGTGCGCATCAATCATCTGCCAAAAGCGGTCCACGTCCGGATAGTTTGGCACGCCTTCGAACATCAGGGTTGTGCCGCCATTGGCAAGCGGACCGTATACCACATAGCTGTGGCCTGTTACCCAGCCGACATCCGCTGTGCACCAGAAAATTTCACCTGGCTTGTAGTCGAACACGTAATGAAAGGTCATTGCCGCCCACAGCAGATAGCCGCCGGTGGTGTGCAGCACGCCCTTGGGTTTGCCGGTTGAACCGGAGGTGTACAGTATGAACAATGGATCTTCAGCGTTCATCACTTCGGCAGCGCAGGTGTCAGCGACATGGGTGCGTTGCTCGTGCCACCACAGGTCGCGCTGGCCGTGCCAGTCGATGGTCGTGCCGGTGTGGCGAATAACCAGAACAGATTTCACGTCAGGGCATTGGGCTAGGGCAGCATCGACATTGGCTTTCAGTGGCACCAATTTGCCACCGCGCATCCCGGCATCAGCGGTTATAATAAAATTGCTGTCACAGTCCTGGATGCGACCGGCAAGAGCGTCTGGCGAAAAGCCACCGAACACGACACTGTGAATGGCCCCGATGCGGGTGCAGGCCAGCATGGCATACGCCGCCTCAGGGATCATCGGCAGGTAAATCGTCACCCGGTCGCCGCGGCAAACACCGTGATGTTTGAGCACATTGGCCATGCGGCAGACCTCGGCGTGGAGCTCGCGGTAGGTGATATGCCGGGTGATGCCGGGGGTATCCGCCTCCCATATAATGGCTGTTTGCTCAGCCCGCGTGTTCAGATGCCGATCAATGCAATTGGCTGAAACATTGAGTGCCCCGTCCTCAAACCAGCGAATGCTAACATCGTCTGAAAAATCAGTATCTTTGGCTTTTGTATACGGTTTCAGCCATTCAAGGCGTCTGCCCTCGCGCATCCAAAAGACTTCAGGGTCTTCGACCGATTGCTGGTAAAGCTGCTGATATTGCTCGGCGGTGCAATGCGTGCCTGCATTGGCCGCGGCACTTACAGGATAAAGGGCAGTGGCTTCAACGCTCGACATCTTCATATTCCTTAACTTGTCAGAATGAGGCTCATGGTGTAGCAGACCGTGCATGATAAAATATACATCAATCATTATAATCGCTTGCGTAATACTGGCCGGTTGCGACAATGCCAAGCCGCAGAAACCGACCTCCGGCAATTCTGAAACAGCTGCAATCCCGTTCAAAGCGACTGACATGAACGGCACCTGGGCTTGGATGGGACAGGAGAATTGTTGGGGTCAGGGTAACTTCATCAAGTTTGATACCCCGCTTGCCGAAAACGACTACACAATCAGCGTCCATCATTTCAACGACGTCGCTTTTGATGTCTCCGGTGCCACCATTATGGTGCTCAAAAATTCAGAAGCCAAACCATTGATCAATGTGACCTATGTGTCTGAAGGTCGGCATTATGAGGAACAATATGCGCCAAAATCGCTGAACGAGCTTCGCGTATACAAGTCACTGGTTGACGGCGTTGAACAGCGCCTGACCTCAACAACCGATCCAACCCGCGTGCTGGTGCGGTGCCAGGCCACACCGGTTGGCCATAAAGCGGCGAAATAGGTTCGGCGTGCCTTTAAACCAGATATCTTCTCAAGCCGGACTAATCGCCAGTGTCCTGTCGAGAAAGCTGCAGCTCGATGAATTGCGCCCGGTTTCAGAAGCTTCATTGCTGGCTTTGCAACACTCTTATGATGTTGATCTGACCTACACGTCAAATGCAATAGAGGGCAACACACTCACACTGCGTGAAACAGCAGAACTCATCGAACACGGCATCACTGTTGGCGGCAAACCCTTACGCGACCATCTTGAGGCGCTTGATCATTTTGACGCTGTGCTCTGGATGCGGGAACTTGTTGCAAGCTCTGTAACAATTGATGATAAGACAATATGTGAGTTGCACAGGCGCATTGTTTTGCGCAGCCAGCCGGATATTGCAGGCATCTACAGCAGCCATGCCCATCGTATAGCGGGGTCATCTGCCATTTTTCCCAACCCGGCTAAAATACCGAATCTGATGGAGGCCTTTGGCAGGCAGTTGAGCCACGTCGAGCCAACGCCACAAGAAAGTTTCAATGCCCATTTCAGGCTTGTTGCCATTCACCCTTTCAGTGATGGAAACGGACGTACAGCAAGATTGCTCACGAACCTCATGCTTTTACGTGCTGGTTACCCGCCGGTTGCCATTCGGCCGGAAGATCGAAAAACTTATCTTGATTCACTGGAACACGCATCGTTGAGTGATGTTCTAGATTCATTTTATAGTCTTATGTATGAACGACTGGATGCAACACTTGAAGATTATGTCACACGGCTGCTTGAAGTAAAACCGTAAGTTAAATTTTTTATACCCTCTTATTAAAAAGCTCAACTCTTATGCCCGTTATGTCCGACCGCTGGATTCGTGAAAAAGCACTCTCCGAGCAGATGATCACGCCGTTTGAGGATGGCCAGCGCAAGAATGGCACGATTTCGTATGGCCTGTCATCCTACGGCTACGACGCGCGGGTGGCGGATGAATTCAAGATTTTCACCAATGTCGATTCAGCTATTGTTGACCCCAAAGACTTCAACCCGAAATCCTTCGTTGACCGGCAAAGCGATATTTGTATTGTGCCGCCGAACTCGTTTGTGCTGGCGCGGACGGTGGAATATTTCCGTATCCCGAACGATGTGCTGGTGATCTGTCTTGGCAAAAGCACATATGCGCGTTGTGGGATCATTGTGAATGTCACGCCACTTGAGCCGGGCTGGGAGGGGCATGTGACCTTGGAGTTTTCCAACACCACGCCACTGCCAGCACGGGTTTATGCCAACGAGGGTGCTTGCCAGTTTCTGTTCCTGCAAGGCAATGAGCCGTGCGAAACCACCTACGCAGATCGGGCTGGCAAATACATGGGCCAGCGCGGCGTCACCCTTCCCAAACTGTAGAAGCAAAACCCATGGAAAAAATCATCGTGCGCGGCGGCAAGCCATTGCAAGGCAAAATCCGCATCTCTGGTGCCAAGAATGCGGCCTTGCCATTGATGTGTGCCTCGATCTTAACGGATGAACCACTGACCTTGCGCAACCTGCCGCGCCTTGCTGATATCGATACGCTGCAACACCTACTCAACCAGCACGGCGTGTCGCTGACTCTGGAAGGCTCGCGGCCGGAAGATTTTGGTCGGGTGCTGACCATGAAAGCCGGAAATATCACCTCGACACTTGCACCCTATGATATCGTGCGGCGCATGCGCGCCACTGTGTTGGTGCTCGGGCCATTGCTGGCGCGCTGCGGTGAGGCAACTGTCTCCTTGCCGGGAGGCTGTGCGATTGGGACAAGGCCGATTGATCTGCATTTGATGGCCCTAGAAAAACTGGGGGCAAAAATTGAACTCACGGCAGGCTATGTCAAAGCCATTGCACCAAAGGGCGGACTGGTTGGCGGCACAATTAATTTTCCTACAGTGTCTGTTGGTGCGACAGAAAACATATTAATGGCGGCAGTTCTGGCGCGCGGCGAAACCGTCATCGAGAATGCAGCCTGTGAGCCAGAAATTGTCGATCTGGCGCATTGCCTGCAAGCCATGGGTGCAGGGATTGACGGCGTTGGAACAGGGCGACTGACCGTGCAAGGTGTGTCCCGACTGCACGGGGCGACCTATGCGGTTATGCCGGACCGAATCGAGACTGGCTCCTATATTTGTGCAACAGCGATCACGGGCGGCGAGGTTGAGCTGTTGGGCGCGAGAGCGAATACCATGGGGGCTGTGCTACAAGCCTTTGAGCTGGCCGGTGTCGTGATCAATGAAACTGTCAACGGTATTCTCGTCAAGTGCGGCTCAAGGCTCAGGGGTATCAATATTTCCACTGCCCCCTACCCAAGTTTTCCAACAGATATGCAGGCCCAGTTTATGGCCATGCTCAGCTGTGCCGAGGGCGCATCAGTGATAACTGAAAGTATTTTCGAGAACCGCTACATGCACGTGCCGGAACTTGGCCGCATGGGCGCTGATATCACCGTGCGCGGTAACACAGCAACGGTGCGCGGCGTTGCTGAACTCAACGGCGCACCGGTGATGGCGACCGATCTCCGTGCCTCGATGAGTTTGGTAATCGCCGGACTTGCCGCCAAAGGCGAGACCATCATCAACCGGATTTACCATCTGGATAGGGGTTATGAGCGGCTGGAAGACAAACTTTCCGCTGTTGGCGCAGACATTGAACGAATCGGCGGGGGCTGATACAGTCGTTTCATGAAAGTAATGATATGGTTAAGGAATATGCTATGATCAAAATATCGAAGGCTAAATTTATCTCAGTGATGATCGTCGCGGGCTTGTCCACGCCTGTTGCCGCTGCGCCAATGACGGAGGCCATTGCGCCAGCTGACGATCCGCAAGCGCAAACTTCGCTGAAGCCGGTCAAATCTGGTGTGACGGGCGCAACACTGCCGCGCTTTGTCTCAATGAGTGCGTCCGAGGTCAACTTGCGTTCTGGCCCTGGCCAGCAATATCCAATCCAGTGGATTTATCACCGCGAAAATCTGCCGGTTGAAGTGACCGCTGAATATGGCAGTTGGCGCAAGATAAAGGATATGGATGGCACGGAAGGCTGGGTTGATGGCAACCTGCTTTCAGAACAGCGTGCAGCTGTTGTAGTGGGCAAGGGGGCTGACACACATCTGCTGTATTCCAGACCCGAAACCACATCAAGGCCCCTATATCGCATTCAGGTGGGCGCTGTTGCCAAAGCCATCATTTGTGAGGAGGCCTGGTGCCAGATCAACGCCGGTGGCAAGACCGGCTGGATACTGCGCGGCGAAATATGGGGGACATACCCCGGTGAAAATTTCAATTAAATTTTGGAATTTATTCCATATATTGCAATAAATTTCAAAAACTTATGTAGTGTAAAAATAATTATCGTTATATAACAATATATTGCCACAAATATAAAGCTGGCACGGCTTCTGCAATGTGAGTGATATCTAAAGCGTATCTCTCTTATCAACATTCAAGGAGCCTCAACATGACCCACTCTTCTAAATATTTAACACATCGTACATTCATCTGTGCTCTGGCAGCCATGCTCACGGGCAGTCTTTTTCTGGCAGCGGCCATTATGCCTGGAAAAGCCTCGGCGGCCATCTCGCCAAGCGTTTCAGTGTCCGCCAACGCTAGCTAGCACCCCAGTCGTCATAAGGACCAAACCCATGAGTATTTTTTCACGCCTCGGCGACATTATTGCGGCCAATGTTTCTGATATGATCGAAAAGGCCGAAGATCCAGCCAAGATGATCCGACTGATCGTTCTGGAAATGGAGGAAACCCTGGTTGAGGTGCGGGCCTCAGCCGCACGCACCATTGCTGACCAGAAAGAGGCGCGCCGCACCCTCAACCGCTTGCAGGAAGCGCAAACCGGCTGGGGAGAGAAGGCTGAACTGGCGCTTTCCAAAGGTCGTGACGATCTGGCCAAAGCAGCGCTGGTCGAGAAGCAGAAGCTCAGCCACATGGCGGATGAACTGGTGATTGATCTGGCAACGCTGGAGGAAAATTTCGACAAACATGGCGAAGATATTCAGGCGCTTGAAGCCAAGCTGCGTGAAGCCCGCACCCGCCAGCAAACCATTATGAGCCGGCTGGCCACAGCCGAAAACCGCATCAAAATGCGCAAGCTCATGACCTCCTCAAAAGTCGATGAAGCGTTCAGCCGTTTTGATATGCTGGAGCGCCGGGTCGATCTTGCTGAAGGCCGGGTGGAGGCCTATGATGTTGGTCGCAAACACAGTCTTGAGGCTGAAATCAATCAGCTGGCCCACGGCGATGCGATCGATGCCGAACTTGCCAGAATGAAAGCCAAGTTGTCTCCAGCGAAAAAGGACTAGGCCATGTTGCACGGACAGAGCTATTATCTCGATAAGCCAAACGCAAAGTTCCTTGGTGTGTGCAGCGGCTTTGCTCGCTTCACGGGTCTGCCGGTATTTTGGGTGCGGGTTGGTGTGGTTATATTAATGTTGGTACATATGGGGTTTATCGCCATACCCGGATATTTTATCACAGCACTTGTCGCCAACAGCAAACCCACTATGCGTGATGATGACTATGGCTATGACGATCTGAAGCCACGCTACCGCTCAACACGCAACCGCTATTAAGGGAGGCCATGATGATAGACGAACTTGCTGGTCTGCTTGTCCCGGCCATGGTTTTTGCGATACCACTCCTTGCGATCTGGACCAAACACCAGCGTCAGATGGTGCGCATTGAGCCAAAAGGCCCGCAGGACTCCCCTGAAACCCTTGCCAAAATTGAACGGCTTGAACAGCGGGTGCGGGTGCTCGAACGGATTGTGACCGACAAGAGCACCGGCCTTGCAAGCGATATAGAAAACCTGCGCAACGCGCCGCTGAACTGAACATAAAACGAGGGGAAGACCAATGGGTGTGTTTGAAATGGTGGTGCTGATTGTGCTGATCGTCGCTGTATCAATCAGCCGTGTTGCCAAACACCGCATTGATGCAAAAGCGGCTGGTAAGCTGCCGGACCCAACCGGAGAATTGCAAGGTTTACGCCATCAGGTGGTCAGCCTTGATGCGCGTATACAAACATTGGAGCGTCTCGTAACGGATCCGTCACGGCGTTTGTCCGACGAAATTGAGGCCTTAAGGCGCTAGAGTATGGTTATAATGGTTAATTATTAATATGTATAAATATTAATAATGGTTGACTTATAGTTAAGCCTGTGTTAAATTCACGTATTCAATAGTGATAATTTTTAACAATAGGTATATCCATAATGACACATAAAACATTCATAAAACGACTGATTTTCATGATAAGTGTGTTAGCGCTGAGCTTCGGCTTGAACCCTGCGCTGGCCCAGAGCAGCACCAGCACCAGCACCAGCACCAGCACCCGCGCCTCTCAAGCGACAGGATCATCCGTCGGGCTGCCGATGATACCAGCGCTCAAGGTCTCCGTCACCGATGCCAAGTTCGGCGCTGTGCCCAGCGCAACGGTCAACAATACTGCTGCCATTCAAAAGGCGCTGGATTATGTGAATGCCAAAGGCGGCGGCACGATCACCTTTCCGCCGGGCACCTATCTGGTGTCCGTTCATCCGGCGACAAACGGGCCGCGCGCGCTGACCTTATACTCAAAAATCCGCCTTAAGGCGCTGATTGTGGGTCAGGCATCAACTATCAAACTGGCCGACAACCAGGGCAATTACGAAAGCGTCATGGCGACGGACGCTTTTGCCACTGAGCTGAGCGATATCGAATTCAATGGCATGACATTCGACTCGAACGGTCAGAACAATATTTACCCTATTGCTGCGAATTTTCCGCCTGGTACAAATTTTTATGCCAATTATTTCATCCGCAGTTATTTCGGGCATCGCGCTCGCATCACAGGGGCTACATTCCTGAATTGCGATTGCATCAACACGGTCACTTTCAATGGCCAGCCCGATGCCAATGGTGTGGCGACCATGACAGACGTGGTGATTGAAAAATCGGCCTTCAAAGGCACCGGTTCAAGCGGTGCCGATCACGATCATTCCAGCATTTATTTTTTAGGTGACCGGGCACTGGTTTCTCTCAACACATTCAGTTCCCGGAACGGTGTCGGCACCAAAGGTGCGCGCACGGCCATCGAGATGCATGATGGCGGTGTGCGTGTGAGCGATAATATGATTGATGGTTACACGCAGGGTGTTAATGCCGTTGGCCGGGCAGAGTACCCAGCGGCGCAGACGTATAGCCATAATATGTTCAATAATGTGGCTAGCGGGATCAATATTTGGTCGTGTAAAAATATCGGTTGCGATGTCACCGGGAACCCGAGTGGCCCAGCGTTTACATCACTGACATTGAGCAATAACACCATCAATATTGATGCAAGTGGTTGGCAGAATACACAGAATATTGACTATGGCGTGTTATCAGGCATTCATTTTGAGGCTGGAAAATCAGCGGCACCGGTTACACGGCTGAATATTGTTAGCAATACGATCACATACACCACCTATGGCAGCTTGACACGCGATCAGGATCTTTTTTCTGTCGGCATTGGCTTGCAGGGTTTTGAAACAGGCACAACAAGACTGCAACTGAGTACTATAGTTGTTACGGGAAACACAATCAGAAATGCAATTGGGCCGTGCATCAAAAGCACAGCTGTTGTCGGTGGCACAACACTTTCGTCGATCAGCACCAACACGCTGATCGATTGCGGACGCAGCACAAACTTTGGCGGCGACTTCCATACGTTGCGATCCGGCATCTTTATTTATGGGGCATCAAAACGGCTGGCGGTGACCGGCAATAGCATTGGCAATACAGCCGCAACAGGTGGCCCGCTGGAGTACGGGATTTATATTGATGCCCCCTGTACGAACAGCGACAGATGTTCAGTCAAGACAAGCACCGTTACAAATATCAATCCAGACAACCGGGTGTTTTTGACAGGCAATGCAACCGGATGGGTGAAGACGCCGTAATTTTAAAATAACACATGATATGTACAATTGATAAATATTGGTGTTTTTCATAACCCCTTGGATGCCGACCTACGTCGGCATGACGAAGTGAGGTATATATCAATGACTTCCCAAACCAAGTCACATCATCGGGTGGTTGGTATTATTTAACAAATCCGCTTGCAGCCAAGACAGCCGCGTTTACCAGATCATTGGCTGTTGAGGTCATCGGCACAATTTGAACAGGCCTCGACATGCCAAGCAGTAGTGGGCCTATAACACGACCACCGCCGATTTCCTTGAGCAATTTGGCAGATATATTGGCGGAATGTAAACCGGGCATAATAAGCACATTGGCCGGGCCAGAAAGGCGACTGAAAGGATAGAGCGCTTTCAGATCGCGGTTCAGTGCCACATCAGCTGATATATCACCTTCATATTCAAAATCGGCACGGCGTTCATCGAGATAATGCACAGCTTCCCGAATGGTATCAACAATTGTGCCAGCGGGGTTGCCGAAATTTGAATACGACAGGAATGCCACGCGTGGCTCATGCCCCATGCGCCGTGCAACATCTGCAGCCTGGAGCGCAATATCGGCCAGTGTCATCGCATCTGGCCGCTCATGCACGGTTGTATCCGCAATAAAAACGGTTTGCGAACGCCCGACAATGATATGCATACCAAACAGCACATGCTCGGGCTCAGGATCAATAGCGTAGCGAATTTGTTCCAGAGAAACTTTAAAGTGGCGCGTTACACCAGTTATCATAGCATCAGCATCGCCGCGCGCGACCAGCATGGCGGCAAATACGTTGCGATCCTGGTTGATCAGGCGCTGGCAATCACGCAGCAACCAACCGCGCCGCTGCAAGCGCGCATACAGTGCCTCAATCATTTTGGCCGTGTGCGGTGAAAGCTTGGCATTAGTGATTTCAAACTCTCTGGCATCAGCCCCGAGTGTTGCCAAGGTTTCTTCCACCCGTTCGGACCTGCCCACCAGCACTGGCGTACCATAACCACCATTCTTGAATGATATGGCGGCACGCAATACTTTTTCCTCTTCGGCTTCGGCAAACACAACACGTTTGTTTTGCGCACGTGCCCTGTCGTAGGCGGATGTGAGCACCGCCGTGGTCGGGTTCAGGCGCCCGCGCAACTCCAGCCTGTACGCATCCATATCCAGTATGGGTTTTCGTGCCACACCGGAATCCATAGCCGCTTGGGCAACGGCTGCCGGAATAAATTCGATCAGGCGCGGATCGAACGGTGCCGGGATGATATACTCGGGGCCAAAGCTTAGCCGTTCGCCACCATAGGCTTGCGCCACTTCATCGGGCACATCTTCACGCGCAAGATCAGCAAGAGCGCGTGCGGCGGCAATTTTCATCTCCTCGTTAATGGTTGTGGCACGCACATCGAGCGCGCCACGAAAAATATATGGGAAACCAAGAACATTGTTGACCTGATTGGGATAGTCCGATCGACCGGTGGCCATAATCGCATCCGCGCGCACGGCCTTGACCTGCTCAGGGGTAATTTCTGGATCAGGATTCGCCATGGCAAATATAATCGGGTTGGCGGCCATGGATTTTACCATCGGGCCGTCAACCGCATCCTTGGCGGATAACCCCCAGAACACATCAGCGCCCTGCATGGCGTCCGCCAGTGTGCGTGTGGGCGTGTTGGCGGCATGGGCAGATTTCCACTGGTTCATACCCTCGGTGCGACCCTGGTAAATCACACCCTTGCTGTCGCAGAGAATAACGTGGTCGTGCGGCACACCAAGCGCCTTGACGAGTTCGATGCAGGCAATGGCCGCAGCACCAGCACCGTTGACGACCAGTTTGATGTCCTTGATGGATTTTCCGGTGATCGACAGGGCATTTAGCAAACCGGCCGCAGCAATAATGGCCGTGCCGTGCTGGTCGTCGTGAAACACCGGAATATTCATCAGCTCGCGGAGCCTGCTCTCGATAATAAAACATTCCGGCGCCTTGATGTCTTCGAGATTTATGCCGCCAAAGCTTGGCTCCAGATAGCGCACGCAATTGACAAATTCGTCGACGTTTTCAGTGTCAACCTCAAGGTCGATGGAATCAATGTCAGCAAAGCGCTTGAACAGCACCGCCTTGCCTTCCATCACGGGCTTGGAGGCCAGCGCTCCAAGATTGCCAAGGCCAAGAATGGCTGTGCCATTCGATATGACGGCCACCAGATTGCCTTTTATGGTGTAATCATAGGCTGCTTCAGGATTGTCAGCGATGGCCCGCACGGGCACAGCAACACCCGGCGAATAGGCGAGGCTTAAATCCCGTTGGGTGGCCATAGGCTTGCTGGCAATGATCTCGATTTTTCCCGGCCGGCCCGTTGAGTGAAACAACAAGGCCTCTTCATCCGAAAACTGCATAGGTTTGGTGGCTTTGGGCGGTTTGCTCATGATGACTTACCATATAAAGGGCTTTATAGACGCCTTTATGTACCCGAAGACTCCGCAAGCGTCTACGACGCCGATGATGGCACAATATCTTGCCGCACGTGCGAAGGCCCACGCGGCTTCGCCGGATTGCCTGCTGTTTTACCGCATGGGCGATTTTTATGAAATGTTCTTTGAGGATGCTGTGCGGGCGTCCGCCGCTCTCGATATTGCGCTCACCAAACGCGGCCAGCACGATGGGGCTGACATACCCATGTGCGGGGTGCCTGTGCATGCTGCGAGTGCTTATCTGTCGCGGCTCATTCGCAAGGGTTTTCGCGTGGCTGTGGCCGAGCAGATGGAAGATCCGGCCGAGGCGAAAAAACGTGGTGCAAAATCCGTGGTGCGGCGGGATATTGTCCGCATCATCACGCCGGGCACACTGACAGATGATGCGCTGTTGGAAGCGCGCATGGCCAACAACTTGGTGGCTGTTGCGGATGTTGCTGCCGGGTTGGCAGTGGCATGGTGCGATATCTCTACAGGCAGTTTTGCTGTTATAACGCTTGGTGCTGACATGCTGGATGCAGAGCTTGCACGGCTCGATCCGCGCGAGGTGCTGGTGTCGGCCAAACTATCTGCAAGCCACCGCGCGGCAATCAGCCGTCACGGTGCTGCACTCACAGACGTGCCACCGGAAATGAGTGACAGTGTGCGTGCCGAGGCCACACTGAAGGCATTTTATGATGTCAATACCCTTGACGGTATCGGAGATTTTAATCGTGCGGAAGTCGCCGCCAGTGGCATGGTGCTGGCGTACCTGAAGGAAACCCAGTGCAATGCCTTGCCTATGCTGGCCCGATTGGTGCAGCACAACAGTCAGAGCCATATGTCCATTGATGCCGCCACACGCACAAGTCTGGAAATCACCCGCAGTGTTTCCGGCACGGCTAAGGGCTCACTGCTTCATGTTATTGATGTCACCTCATCGGGCCTTGGCGCAAGGTTACTGGCGGCTCGGCTGGCAGCACCGTTGATGGACCCAGCGACCATTCATGCACGGCTTGATCTGGTCGATATGTTTGTCGCCGATGGTCTGGCGCGTGGCAAAATTCGCCACGTGCTTGGTGCGCTGCCGGATATTGAGCGCGCCCTGCAACGGCTTTCGGTGGCTCGCGGCACGCCGCGCGATTTGGCAGCGCTCCGCGATGGGCTGAAAGCCGCGCTTGATCTCAAAACCATGTTGGGTAGCCTTAATCAGCACACGCTTGCACCGTTGCCGCCACTGCTCGATATTTTAGGCCGGATTGGTGCACATGGTGCAGATATCGATCGGCTCACCCATGCGCTGGTCGCAGAGCCGCCGCTTGATCTGGCGGACGGCAACTTCATCGCCAAAGGTTATGATGCCGCTTTGGACGAACTTCGCACGCTGGCAGGTGAAAGCCGTCGCCACATTGCAGCACTTGAAGCGCGCTATCAATCGGATACCGGGCAGGCTGCGCTTAAGATCAAATATAACAATATTATCGGTTATCACATCGAGGTGAGCGCTAAAAATGCGGATGGCTTGCTGAACAACGCGCAGTTCATTCACCGGCAAACCATGGCAACGGCTGTGCGGTTCTCAACACCCGATCTCAACACGCTGGCCGTCAAAATTGCCGAGGCGGGTGCCAAAGCGATTGCACTGGAGCGCGAGCATTTCACAACACTTGTGCAAGGCCTGCTCACTCATGGCCTCATGATCACCACAACGGCGGGCGCGGTTGCGGAAATTGATGTGGCGTGCGGTTTGGCGGAACGGGCCGCACAGTCCGGTTGGTCAAGACCGGTTGTTGATATGAGCACAACATTTAGCGTCGAAGGTGGCTATCATCCGGTCGTCGAGCAGGCTTTGGCGCGCCAGCGCCTGCCGTTTGTCACCAACGGCTGTGATCTGGGGGACGGGCAGCGCATCTGGTTGATCACTGGCCCCAACATGGCCGGCAAAAGCACGTTTCTGCGGCAGAATGCGCTCATTGCCATATTGGCGCAAATGGGCAGTTTTGTACCAGCCAGATCAGCCCACATCGGTATTGTTGACCGATTGTTCAGTCGTGTCGGGGCGAGTGATGATCTCGCGCAGGGCCGCTCGACCTTCATGGTCGAGATGGTGGAAACAGCCGCCATTCTCAATCAGGCGACGCCGCGCTCGCTGGTGGTGCTTGATGAAGTCGGGCGCGGCACAGCGACCTATGACGGCCTTGCCATTGCCTGGGGCTCGCTTGAGCATCTGCACGATGTCAACCAGTGCCGCGCCTTGTTTGCCACCCATTATCATGAACTCATAACGCTCAAATCCCGCTTGCAGGCGCTCGCGCTTTATACGGTGGCTGTGAAAGTCTGGCAGGACAGTCTGGTGTTTCTACACGAGATCAAACCAGGGGCTGCAGACCGCTCCTACGGTCTTCATGTCGCCAAAATGGCGGGGTTGCCGCAGGCGGTGCTGGAGCGCGCTGGGGAGGTGCTGGCCATTCTGGAGAAGGGCGGCACGGATAAGCCTGTGGCCATGGCAGACGCTTTACCGCTGTTTGCGCTGCGGCCAGCCGCAAAGGCCGAGCCAGCAAAGGTTGATCCCTTGCGAGAGGCGGTGGCCGCCGTGGAGCCCGATACGCTAACGCCAAGAGCGGCACTTGATGCGCTGTATGCCCTAAAGACTTTGTTATAAGCTTGCAGTAAAGAGCAATAATGACCACGGATATTTATGCACACATCCCCAATCGCCGCGACATTATTGATCGTCGCGTGCTGGCGGATCGTTTGGCCGAAATCGGCTCAGGCGAAGCTGGTATAAAAGATGGGCGTGCGGCTTGTGTGGCGATCTTGAAAGCCGCGATAGAGCATGGCCGCACGGAATTGCTTGATCGCCTGCGCACAACAGGCGCACGCGGACCGCTGATCACCGGCGGCTTCAGTTTTTTGATCGACCAGATTGTGCGGTTGGCCTTTGATTTTACCACGCGCGTTTTGTTCCCCAAAAGCAACCCAACCTCAAGTGAGCGGTTGGTGCTGCTGGCTGTGGGCGGCTACGGCCGGGCAGAGCTGGCGCCATTTTCCGATATCGATATTCACTTTATCACACCGTACAAGCAAACCCCGTGGGGCGAGCAGGTGATTGAGACGTTGCTGTATATCCTGTGGGATTTAAAGCTGAAAATCGGCCATGCTGTGCGCTCACTGGCCGATACGGTACGATTGGCAAAGGAGGACTTGACCGTTTGCACAAGCCTGCTGGAAGCACGCTATTTATGGGGAGATATATCACTGTACGATGAAGCCCGCACGCTTTTTCGAAAGTCGGTCGTGGCCGGTACGGCTGAACATTTTGTTCAGGGCAAACTGAAAGAGCGCGATGCACGCCATAAACGCATGGGTGACAGTCGCTATGTGGTGGAACCCAATCTCAAGGAAGGCAAGGGTGGCCTGCGTGATCTTCACACCCTGTTCTGGATCGGCAAATATCTGCATGCCGTCAACCGTGCAGCAGAGCTTGTCGATAAGGGGCTTTTTTCAGCAGAAGAATATAAAATTTTTGCCAAAGCGGAAGACTTTTTATGGACCGTGCGCTGCCATCTGCATGATATTTCCGGGCGCGCTGAAGAGCGGCTGTCGTTTAATGTGCAACCTGAACTCGCCAAACGCATGAAGTATGCCGACCGGCCAGGTGCGTCGGGCGTTGAACGGTTCATGAAGCATTATTTTCTCGCTGCCAAACAGGTGGGTGATTTAACCCGTGTGTTTCTGGCTCATGTCAGCGCACAAACCAAAAAAAAGCCGCTGTTTCGCCTGCCTGCCATTGCCAAACGGCTGCGCAAGGTGGAAGGTTTTATCATCGATGGCGGTCAGCTTTCGATCAACGATTTACGCTTTTTCAAGCAGTCCCCCATCCGGCTTCTCAAACTGTTTCAAGTGGCGGACGAGCACGGTCTTGATATTCATCCAACGGCCATGCGACAGGCGAGTGCTGATGCCGGCCTTATCAACGCTGACCTCAGGCATGATCCGGAGGCCAACCGGTTGTTTCTGGCTGTGCTGACATCGCGCAAGAATTCTGAAGTGGTGCTGCGCTGGATGAGCGAGACCGGCGTGTTTGGCCGTTTCGTTCCTGACTTTGGCCGCGTTGTAGCGCAAATGCAATATGACATGTATCACCATTATACTGTTGACGAGCACAGCATTCGAGCGATTGGGTTGCTTGCAAAAATTGAGCGCGGCGATCTCACCACCGAGCACCCGCTGGCTCATGCCATCATGCAGAAAATTGTCTCGCGGCGTGTGCTATATGTGGCGGTGCTGCTGCACGATATTGCCAAGGGCAGGCGCGGCGATCACAGTGTTCTTGGGGCAGAGGTTGCCGACAAGCTGTGCCCGAGGCTGGGCCTCACAGCCGCAGAAACCGAAACCGTGTCGTGGCTGGTGCGCTATCATCTCATTTTGTCGGATACCGCTTTCAAACGAGACCTGACAGATTATAAAACCATTCTTGATTTTGCCGAACGCGTGCAAAGCCCCGAACGTTTGAAGCTTTTGCTGGCGCTGACAACGGTTGACATTCGCGCTGTGGGACCGAATGTGTGGAACAGTTGGAAAGGCCAGTTGCTGCGGGAACTCTACGAGGCGACAGAAGAGTTGTTGCTGGCGGGTCACAAGGAATCCGGCAGAAGCCAGCGCATTCAAAACCGGCAGGCGCAACTGGCGACCATGCTCGGTTGGCCAGAAAAGAAATTCACCAGCTATGCCAAGCGTTTTTTTGACAGTTACTGGGTTGCTGAAAGCCCGGATGTTTTGCACTACAACGCCAAAGCGGTGGGCCTTGCCGACAGTGCCAAAAATGCATTGTCGATCACGCTGGATATAGATCCGCAATCAGGGGCGACACTTTTAAGTATCTACACGGCGGATCACCCTGGCTTGTTCAGCCGCTTGTCCGGCGCCATAGCGCTGGCTGGTGCCAATATTCTCGGGGCAAAAATTCACACCACGCGCGACGGGATGGCGCTCGATAATTTTACCATCGAAGATGGGCTCGGGGTTGGGTATCAAGATGACGGACGCAAGGCGCGTCTTGTCAAGACAATTGAGGATAGCTTGTCAGGGGCGATCAAACTGTCAGAACGGCTCGAGGCCAAGCAAGCGCAATCGACCAAGACGTCAAGTTTCAGGATCGAGCCGGTTGTGCTGATTGATAGCAAGGCCAGCAACCGCTACACGGTTGTTGAAATCAATGCACTTGACCGGCCAGCGTTGCTGTATGCCCTCACGGGGGCACTGTTCCAGGCGCGGCTCACCATTCATTCCGCGCACATTGCAACGTACGGCGAGCGAGCGGTTGATGTGTTTTATATCACTGATCTCACCAGCGATAAGATCACCAATACCGTGCGACTAAAAACATTGGAGCGTCGTTTGCTGGCTGCAGCCAGCGGCGAAACTGAAACACCAGAGAAAATCAGAACAACCAGTATCGCAGCATGAAGGACTGAAAATGACAAAAACAACCTATCACAAACGTATGTTGGGCAACCACATGCTTCGCCCGGAAACCCAGATGATGGGTTATGGCTTCGATCCGCACCTTTCAGAAGGGGCGCTGAAGCCGCCGATTTTTCTGACCTCAACGTTTGTCTTCAAAACCGCGCAGGACGGCAAGGATTTTTTTGATTTCTCTTCGGGCCGCAGGCAGCCGGAAGAAGGCCAGTCGGCAGGTCTGGTTTATTCACGCTTCAACAACCCCAATCTTGAAGTGCTGGAAGATCGGCTGGCGCTGTGGGATGTGGCAGAGCTATCCGCTGTGTTTTCATCAGGCATGTCAGCCATTTCAACGGCACTGCTCACCTATCTGCGGCCCGGTGATGTGCTGCTGACAACGCGACCGCTTTACGGCGGTACAGAAACGCTGATTGACAAGCAGCTGCCGAATTTCGGTATTACAGTGATGAACCTTGGAGACTCACTGGACGCACACGGCATGGCAGAGATGGCAAAACAGGCCATGGCAAAGGGTCGCATCAGCCTCATCATGACAGAAACACCAGCCAACCCCACCATAGGTTTGGTTGATCTGCGCGCGGTTGCAGATGTTGCAGACATGATTGGTAAAGCGCAAAACGGGCTGCGGCCAATGGTGGCGGTTGACAACACATTTCTCGGGCCGGTCTATCAGCAGCCTCTGGCGCACGGTGCTGACATTGTGATGTATTCGCTCACCAAATATGTTGGTGGACATTCCGATCTGGTGGCGGGTGCCGTCTCGGGCAGCATCGCTGCCATCAAACCGATCAAAGCACTGCGCGGAGCGCTTGGCACACAGCTCGACCCCAACACTGCATGGATGCTGCTGCGCTCGATGGAAACCCTGCAGTTGCGCATGGAACGCGCCAACATCAATGCGGGTGAAATTGCCCGCTACCTGCAAAGCCACCCAAAAATTGCCCATGTGAGTTATCTTGGATTTTTACAGAATGACGATCCGCACAAGGCCATATTTGATCGTCAGTGCCTGGCCCCGGGCTCGACATTTGCTTTCAATGTCAATGGCGGCGAGGCGGAAGCTTTCCGGCTGCTGGATAGTTTGCAGGTGATCAAGCTTGCTGTGTCGCTGGGCGGTACCGAAACGCTCATTTCGCATCCGGCATCCACAACCCATTCCGGGGTTGCCAAAGCCTCTCGCGATGCTATGGGTATCACAGACGCAATGATTCGCATTTCAGTTGGTATTGAACATCCCGACGACTTGATTGCTGATCTTGAACAAGCACTGGGCAACGTGTGAGCGCACCAATCAACCCAACATTTATTTTCCAAAGGAATATGTCATGATCAAACACTCTTACATTATAGCGCTTGCCGGTGCGGCCGCCGGTGCGGCTCTGGTGCTGGCTGTGCAAAACCACCCTGCGCACGCACAAACAGGGTTTGGCTATACAGGCGGTGGCGGCACTAGCGTCACAATGTCATCCGCGACACCAAATGCACAGGGTGTGTCCCACGCCTGGGCCATAGACCAACGCACCAACACTGTTGTGTTTTGCCGGAATGATGCGGCTGGCAATCCGGTTTGCAAACAAGGTTTGCTCCCCGGTGCAGCGGCTAATCCGCGGTAACATAAGTTTACTAACCCAACCGTGCCTTCACCAGGCCTGCCAACCCAACCAATGGCCGTGCGCCGATGTGGCTGATCACTTCGGCGGCGGCTATGGCACCCATCTGCCCGCATTCAGCCATAGCATGGCCACGGGTTAACCCGGCTAGAAAACCAGCGGCATAGGCATCCCCCGCCCCTGTTGCATCGACAACTTTAGTTACATGTTCGGCAGCCACTGTGAAGCTCTCGTCACCGGCCAGGATCACAGCGCCTTTTTCTGAACGGGTGAGTGCCATGATATCACAGCGACCACGCATGGCCGCAACTGCGCTGTCGAAATCTTTCGATTGGGTGAGCGCCATAATTTCGTGCTCGTTGGCAAACAATATATCGATATGGTTGTCTATCAGCTCATTGAATTCATCGCGGTACATGTTAACACAAAACGTGTCGGAGAGTGTTAGTGCTGCGCGGTTGCCAGTGCGGTGCGCCACCTGAATACCCATGACCAGAGATTGTTTGGTCTCTGGTGCATTCCACAAATACCCTTCAATATAAAATACCTGCGAACGGGCAATGAGTGTGCCATCAATATCCGCTGCTGTGATATCGGGCGCAATACCCAAATAGGTGCGCATGGTGCGCTCACCGTCTGGTGACACCAAAACCATGCAGCGACCTGTCGATGGGCCTTGCGTGGCGGCATCAGTGGCGAACTCAACCCCCTGCGCGCGAATGTCATGGGCAAACACATCACCAAGCTGGTCGTTGCGCACCCGGCCAATAAAACCGCTGGTGCCGCCCAGCGAGGCAATGCAGGCAACCGTGTTGGCGGCTGATCCGCCTGACACTTCCTGCCCGGGGCCCATAACAGCATAAAGCGCATGGGCCTGCGTTTCATCGATCATATCGTAGCTGGCTTTGGTTATGTGTTGCTCAGCCAAAAAGGCATCATCAGCGCGAGCAATCACATCAACCAGCGCATTGCCGACAGCGGTCACATCTAAACGGGTCATGAAAGTTCCTTGGTGTTTTTGAGTTCGTGTTTAAGAATGAATGGCATATTGGCCGCCGCAAAAATCATCGTGATGGCAAAATCAGCGAACTTGAACTTGAGCCAGAAATCGTTGGAATAATTCCGCCAGATCACTTCGTTGAGACCCGCCGAGAATAGAAAAAACCATGCCCAGCGCCAGGTGAGCGTGCGCCATGCAGCGTCAGGGAGCGGCGGCATGGCAGCGCCCAGCATCAGCTTGATCAGCGATTTGCCGCGCAGCAACCCGATCATCAAGCCAAGCCCCATGGCGGCGTTGTAGATGGTCGGTTTGATCTTGATGAACCGGTCATCCTTCAGCCAGATGGTGAGGCCACCAAACACCACAACCATGGCACCGGTGAACCACAGCACGGGGGTGATTTTGCCGTTGATGAAATGGCTGGCGATCATGGCGAGAAACGTCGCCACCATGAACGCACCAGTACCCCAGTAGATGGCATCTTTGCCAACGTATTTTTTAGCAAAATAGTTCGCTGTAAAAAAAACCAGCAGCGGGCCAAAATCAATGGCGACACTGATGAGAGAGGGCTTGGGCGGTGAATTGGAAATCATAATGTGATACTCTGATAGGAGGGCGCCAACGAAATTCTGTCCCCGCTTGAGGAGGAGGCATTATGTGTCATCACCGCCATCACTCAATTCCCACCAGCGCTTTGGCAAAATCCTCGGCCACAAATGGCCGCAGATCATCGCTTTGTTCGCCAATGCCGATTGCGTGAATGGGCACGGCATATTTGTCAGCCGCCGCCACCAGAATGCCGCCGCGCGCTGTGCCGTCAAGCTTGGTCATCACCAGTCCGGTGACACCGGCAATGGCGCGGAACACCTCGATCTGGTTAAGGGCATTCTGGCCAGTGGTCGCATCGAGCACCAGCACACAATCGTGCGGTGCCGTTGCATCAATCTTGCCAATCACCCGGCGGATTTTTGAGAGTTCATCCATCAGGCCAGATTTGTTTTGCAAGCGGCCAGCTGTGTCCACAAGCACCACATCTATGCCATCGGCACGCGCTTTTTCGATGGCGCTGTAAGCAAGACCGGCGGCATCGCCGCCAACCTTTGTTGTCATCACGGCACAGCCCAGCCGCGCCCCCCATACCGATAGCTGTTCCACCGCTGCAGCACGAAACGTGTCGCCAGCCGCCAGCAGCACTGAATGGCCGCTGTCTCTATAGTGTTTGGCGAACTTGGCGATGGTGGTGGTTTTGCCAACACCGTTGACCCCAACCACCAGGATGACATGCGGATGATGGGTTCTGTTCACCACCAGTGGTTTTTCAAGTGGCGTCAGAATGGCACGAACATGATCGGCCAGAACCTGCCGCACGTCGTCGGCGCTGATGGTTTTGTCGTAGCGATCTTTTTTGAGTTTCGCGCATATATCGGCTGCAACGCGCACGCCAAGGTCACTTGAAACAAGAGCCTCTTCCAATTCTTCAAGTGTTGCCGCATCAAGTTTGGATTTGGTGAAAATGCCCGTGATGGACTGGGTGAGCTTGCCTGTTGAGCGCGACAAGCCATCTTTCAATCGCGCGAAAAACCCCCGCTTGGGGGTTATGGAAACATCATCAAGGCTATCATCGATCATAATATGGGCCTGTAGCAGAGCCCCCAAGGCTTGGCCACCCCAGCTGTATGATTCAAGGCGTTATACCTTATGGCTTTGCTAGGTGTACCCACCAGTTATTTTCATTGATCGAATAAAATGGCTTGTAGTGCAGAATAGAGGTGTCCGGCAGCACCTGAGCCACCTGATTGTCGAGAATATAACTGCTGTCGTTTACTTTTACGGCCAAAATTGCGTGGGCAACACCAAGGTTTTCATCCTGCACTATAACAATGCGCATATCCGCAATCGGCACGCCAAGCTCCCGCAGCAGCATATATTTAGAAATGGCGTAATCCTCGCAATCGCCCGCATAGTCGAGAAACTCGTACAGCGTTTCCCAATAGTCCTCGACGCCCCAGTTTTCCATGTCGGTGATGTAGCGCTGCTGGTTCATCGCCGTGTTGACGCCGCGCACCTGTTCCATGCGGCTGGCGGTTTTGAAGTTGGCAAGCACCGTATCGCGGGTTTTGCGGTCAACACACGGGTAGCGTGGATTTGGCAGGCAGTTGCCACTGCGGTTGGTGCTGTGCTTCAAGCCACTCCCTCCAGCCGATGGATTGATCGTGCTGTATTGCCGTTCAAGCATATCTGTCCATTTGGTGAATTGGCCAATACCCGTGCGACGCAATTCCGTCGTGCCAAATAATCCAGCGTTGGCCGGTCCGATCATGGCCAGCAGTATAAACAGCACAGACGCAAAACCGCGTGTAATCCGCATGACAAACCAAACCTGAGCATTATGACTTTCCATTGTGCGCAATAAAGCCCTAAAAGACTGTAAAGTTTTGCAAGTTCAGGGCATTTCAAACTGTAAAAAGGCGACCAAATGGCAATTGTTTCACCCGTGAGTAACCGGATTTTTGGCTTGAGCTTCAGGGGTTGGGTTCGCGCCTTGCTGCTTGCGCTTGCCTTCGGGGGCATTCTTGGCTGGTGGTGGACTGGTCTGGAGTCTAACCGGCAGGAAACGACACTTTATGACCACGAAGCGCAGATCGTCGATAGTCGTGCAGCCGCCATCTCCAGCTGGGTGGCCGATCAGCGCCGTTCAGTCAGCAGTGTGGCCGCAAACCCAGCGATTGGTGTTTATGTGATGAGCCAGACGACGGGCGATAAAGAGGCTGCACTTGGCCAAGCCGGGTACCTCAAAAACCTCATCCAGAACGTCGCTGAACGGGATGGTTGGCTGAGTGGAGACAGTCAGGTGCCCGCCAATGTGGTGCGCGATAACAGCCCGGGCCTTGCCATTTTGGGGCCTGAGGGTGGTATTCTTGCTGGTGCTGGTGGGCCACTGCCAAGTCCGCTCGATATGATCACCGGCAAACTGGCCGTGAACGGCACAACGCGGCTGGCTCAAGGCAGTGTTTTGCGCCTGCTCATGCCAATCAACAGCCCGGGAGGCGGCAGTGTTATTGGCTATGTCTATGGTGTGCGCTTGCTGGATGACAGTTTCATGCGTTTGCTTGCACAGCCTGGCGAGCCGCAAGGCGAGGCGGAACAGGCAATAGTTGCCAGAACGCCGCAAGGCTTGCTGGCTGTGACTGGCCGCGCAGGCGTTGCAAGCGGTGAACATGCTGTCCGCGATCCGATACTGGAGCCAGCGATTGATAACACGACAACCCGGAAGGCCAGCACGGCAAATGGTATGCATATGCTGGTGACGGCACGTTCGATTGCCAATGCCGGCTGGTCGCTGGTGCGCCTGCGGCCGGCGGATGCAGCACTGGACACTGTCCATGAAGCAAGGATTTTGAAGCTGGCAAGCTGGTTGTTTGGCCTTGGCCTGGCTGGGACCGCAGCACTTCTGTCGTGGCGACATGGTGCGGCAGTCCAAGCCATACAAACAGCTGAAACAGAAGCCAGGCAAAGGGAATTTTTGTCGATGGTGTCGGATCGACAGCCAACAGCGATAACAGTTATCAGTAAAGACGGATCAACCAAATTCAGCAATGTTATGGCGCGGCGCTGGGCCGGCAGTGGCATTCACGAACCGGCTTTGGCGGCTGTCTACGGAGCCGCAGAACCTGCCGTTCAGGAACAGCTTGCAAAACTTGCAACCGCGCCTGTGGCCAGCGCTGATGATGTGGTCGCCAATGGCAACCAGCGCATTCGCATTGAAACTTGTCGGCTGGACCCGACCAATGCCAACAGCGACAGGTTAATTGTTGGTGAGGACCTCACGGCCCTTATTCAGGAGCGGGAGCGGCGCGAGGCCAATTTGCGCGCACTGGTCAATACACTCACCGGCCTTGTCGATGCGCGTGATCCAGGCAGTGCCCGTCATTCCGAGAAGGTGTCGCTCACAGCCAAAGCCATTGGGCAAGGTCTTGGCTGGACGCTCACAGAAACCAGCACAATCTATACAGCCGGTTTGCTGATGAATATTGGCAAAATCTTGGTACCAAGTTCTATTTTAACCAAGCAAGGGCCGTTGAGCGCCGACGAACATGTGATTGTCCGGACAGCCATGGCGCAAACGGGAGCGTTGCTTGCAAATGTGCCGTTCGATGGACCGGTTGCGGCAACAATTGCTGCGGTATCGGCGCCGCCAGCCGGATCTGTCGGCCGTTTGCCGCGATTGCTTAGGCTCGCCAATGCGTTTGTCAGCATGGTCAGCCCCCGGGCCCACCGCGCTGCCATGACTTGTGAGGATGCATTGGCAGAACTTGGAAAAACTTCAAATCCAGAAGAACAATCTTCAATTCAGGCCCTGGAACACTGGTTGAACGCCAGTGGAGGCAAAGCAATTTTAGGATTATAAAAATCATCTATAAGCACAAAGTTCTTTTTTTGTTCCAATCAATGCAGAACGCAATGCATTTAAGTTCAGTTTTTTGACAAATTGACGCATAAAATCCTTGGTTTCCCATGAATTCCCATGTTATGCCTAGAATCGATTAATTTTTCGATTCGGGAAGTTTTGTGGTGGCAAAACCGTTTACAAGAATGTTTATGGGCTGGCTTGATGCGAAAAACCGCGTCTCGCTGCCGGCTGACTTCCGTGATGTGCTCGCGGAACGCAGTGCCAATCGCAATGAAGTTATGCTGGATGGTCACCCGGACTGGCCAGCGCTGCGCGGCTATGACATCCGATATTCAGAGACTTTACAGCATGTGCTTGACGAAAAGCACGGGGAGGGGCTGTCGCTCGACAAAGAACTGGATGCCATCGACCTGTTTGGCTCGGTTGAGACATGCGGACTCGATGCCAATGGCCGCTTCGTGATGGGGGACTGGTTGCGTTCTAAAGCAGAACTCGACCGGGAATTGTTGTTTATTGGCCTCGGCACGCACTTTCTGGTGTGGAATCCAGACCGTGCTATTGCCATGATTGACAAAAAGGGCGCTATCGCTGCCTTTGTTGCCTCCGAGCGCAAGCGGAAGGCTGTGTCCCAGTGAGCGCGCTGCACACAAGTGTTATGTCCAAGGCTTTTATCAGCGCCCTTGCACCGGTTGACGGCGATATCATTGTCGATGGCACGTTTGGGGCTGGCGGCCACAGTGCACAGCTTCTGGCAGCGGCCGATTGCTCAGTCTTTGCCATTGACCGTGACCCCACCGCCATTGTCAGCGGCGCAGCTCTGGTCAAACACTATGCGCCTCGCCTCATCTTAATGGCCGGGACTTTCGGCGCCATGACGGATGTGCTGGCGCTGCAAGGTATTCACAGTGTTGATGCCATAGGCCTTGATATCGGCGTATCATCGATGCACCTTGACCAACCCGAGCGGGGATTTTCTTTTCAGTCCGATGGACCGCTGGATATGCGCATGAGCCGGGACGGCGAAAGTGCTGCCGATCTGGTCAACGATATGCCGGAAGCGGCACTGGCAGACTTGCTATACACCTACGGCGAGGAGCGTCAATCAAGACGCATTGCCAAATTCATTGTTGCAGCGCGCACTCTTAAGCCGGTTGTGCGAACACTGGAGCTTGCTGACATTGTCAAGAAAGCCATTGGTCATAAACCCGGTGCCAAACACCCGGCCACCCAGACATTTCAGGCGCTTCGCATTGCCGTTAATCACGAGCTCGATGAGCTTAAGTCGGCTTTGCTTGCCGCTGAGCGGTTGCTGAAGGCTGGAGGGCGTCTGGCCGTGATCAGCTTCCACAGTCTGGAGGACAGGCTGGTCAAGAATTTTTTGCGCAACCGGAGTGGCGGCGATCCGCTGATGTCGCGGCATATGCCTGACATGAAGGATTCTCATGCGCCAATTTTTTCACACATCGCCAAACCACGCCGCGCTGGTCTGGACGAGCTTGCAGCCAATCCGCGTGCACGCTCAGCCATACTAAGATCGGCTGTTCGTACCAACGCCCCCGCACCCCTTACACCATCATGGGAGATGATTTGATGTTCACTGTTCGCCCGTTTCATTACGCTGTTATTATTTTTGCCGCCGCGCTCACGGCCACCACCATCAGCATGCACGTTGGCGTGCGCGCTGACCGCGTCAACGCGCTTGCCAAACAGATAAAATCAGACGCAGCACGCATTCAGCTGCTGAATACGGAGCTGGCTTATCTTGCCAGCCCGCAACGCATTCAGGCACTGGTCGGGTCGCACCGACCGGACATGAACACACCCAAAACGGAGCAATATTTGATGTCCGTTTCGGCCCTGTTGCCGCTGACATCTCAAGAAGCAACCGCATCAACAATGCTTATCGCTATACATGACCCAGTGCAGACCACACAGCCGCACAGAGAGGTTATTATTCCGGTGGCCAGGCATATCAAGACGCATCAGGCCATGGTTTTAAATGAGCCCGCATCTGAGCCCTTGCTGGTCAAAATATCAGAGACCGATGCGCCCCGTGCTGTTGCTGGATTGCACCTAAGCGATGGTGCGCTTGCTGCCATGCAGGCACGATGAGCCAATGAGTCCATCTGTTCTCAGGCAACTTCGCATCCGCTTTTCTGGTCAGCGTCATCTGGCACTTGAACAGGGTCGCCAGCGTCTTGTCCTGTTCATGATGATCTTCGTTGGCATAGCGGCAATGCTGTTTATCAAGCTGGTTGATTTAACATTGATCCGCCCTGTTCAAGCCAAAAGTAAAGCCGTGGCCGTGAAACGACCACTCAGGGCCGATATTGTGGATCATGGCGGTGTGGTGCTGGCAACATCGCTGAAGGTGCAATCGTTGGCGGCCAATCCACGGTTGATCAAAGATCCCAAGGTGCTGGCGCAAAAGATAGTCGCCATCATGCCAGGCCTCAATGAGGCGGCTGTGCTCAAGCATTTAACAGGTGGTGGCCGGTTTGTCTGGGTGAAGCGTAAAATTACCCCGCATGATGTCTATGCCCTGAATGCTTTGGGCGAGCCAGGTCTGCTTTTTATGCAGGAATACGAACGTATTTATCCCAATGCCATGCTTGCGGCTCATGTGCTTGGCTACACAGATGTTGACGGCGAAGGCATTGCCGGTGTCGAGGATTTTTTCAATGATCAGCTGGTGACAAAAACACCACAACCCGCAGCGCTGAAACTGACACTCGACAGCCGCGTGCAACATGCGCTTGAGGATGAAATCAGCAAGGCGGTTGATCAGTATAAAGCGCTTGGTGGTTTTGGAATTGTCATGGACGTTAACACCGGGGCCATTATGGCGCTGGCATCGCTACCCACACTCGATCCCAACACACCGGAAAGTGCTGGCGACCAGGCACACTTTAACGCTGTTACCAAAGGTGTTTATGAGCTTGGCTCCTGCTTCAAGGCCTTTGCCGTAGCGGAGGCCATCGATCAGGGCACGACCACACCTGGCAAGCGCTATGACGCAACCCATCCGCTGCATCTTGCTGGTTTCAGTATCAATGATTTTCATGCCGAGCGTCGCTGGATGAGCACCACGGATGTTTTTATTCATTCCTCTAATATTGGCACCGCGCAAATTGCCGATGAATTCGGTACAGAAAGACAAAAAGAATTTCTGGGCCGACTTGGTATGCTGAAAGCGCCGTCTCTGGAGGTGGCTGAAGTTGGTAAACCCATAATCCCCAATCCATGGGGGCGACTGGCCACCATGACAGTCGGCTACGGTCATGGTCTGGCGGTTACACCGCTGCAACTGGCATCGGGCATGGCAAGCCTTATCAATGGTGGCTATCTTGTGCACCCGACCCTCATCGATAAACCGCAGGAGCAAAACCGCGAGCGGGTGATCAGCCAGGCGACCAGTGACACCATGCGTGCACTTTTCCGTCTGGCCGTAACGCAGGGTACTGGCAGTCACGCGGATGTCGATGGCTACAGGATTGGCGGCAAAACCGGCACGGCAGAAAAACCCAAAGCCGGTGGCTATGCGCACCACGCGCTGATCTCAACATTTGCCTCGGCGTTCCCTATGGATGCGCCGCGCTATGTGGTGATCGCAAGTCTCGACGAGCCGCAAGCGGCAGTCGCCACCGGTGGGTTGGTGGCAGCCCCCATTGTGCATAATGTTATCTTGCGTTCAGCGCCTGCGCTTGGCGTGATGAAATCAACCGCCGATGTCGATGTGTCAGCGCTTATGCCGTTTGTTGCACATAAAAAAATAAAGAAACGGGTTGCCGCATGAGCCTGCAAACCTTGTTTGGTGACATGGCTATCAAAGGCTTTGCCATAGATAGCCGACAGGTGAAGCCCGGCTATGTGTTTGCCGCTGTTGCTGGGCACACATTGAACGGGGAAGCCTATATACCGGCAGCCATTCAAAAAGGGGCTGTTGCTGTTATCGCGTCGCCCGCTGCACAGGTTGAAGGTGTGTTGCACATCAAAAGTGAAACACCACGCCAACTGCTTGCGGCTTGTGTTGCAGAATTTTATCAGTATCGTCCAGAGCACTTGGTGGCTGTGACCGGCACCAACGGTAAAACCTCAACCGTTGATATGTGTCGGCAGCTCTGGACATTGCTTGGCATCAAAGCCGCAAGCATCGGCACACTTGGTATTATGACCGGTGCGACGCGCATCGAGACAGGCATGACAACACCGGATGTGATCACGTTTCACCAAAGTCTTGCCGCCCTTGCCAAAGACGCTGTAACGGCTGTTGCCTTCGAGGCCTCCTCCCACGCGCTTAATCAATACCGTGTAGACGGTGCGCCTGTCAGGGCAGCGGGCTTTGCTAATCTGACACGCGATCATCTGGATTATCATGGTACATTTGAAGATTATTTCGCAGCCAAGGCGCGTATCATTGAGTTGATTGCCAAGGGTGGTGTGCTGGTCATTAATGCAGATTCACATTATAGTGCGCAACTTCTAGAGCTGGCGCAAAAACAGTCCGTCGAAATCTGGATCATTGGCCACAGCGGCACCGATCTCAAAATTACCAACCGTGTTGTGTTGCTGCAAGGCCAGCGCTTGCAATTTATATTTCAGGGTCAATCCCACGATATTGTTTTACCGCTGGTTGGTGCCTTTCAGGCCGATAATGCCCTGATGGCGGCTGCGCTGGTCATCGCAACCGGCGCTGATGCAAAACGCGTGTTCCAAAGTCTGGCCTTGCTGAAAGGTGTGCCAGGCAGGCTTGAACTGGCAACAACGACCGCCAACGGTGCAGCGGTTTACGTTGATTATGCCCACAGCCCTGATGGGTTGCGTGCAGCCCTCGATGCCTTGCGACCACACACACGCGGCAAGTTGCATGTGGTGTTTGGGTGTGGCGGCGACCGCGATGCTGGCAAGCGGCCGCTGATGGGCAAAATTGCCAGCGAACTTGCGGATTATGTTTACGTGACCGATGATAACCCACGCAGCGAAATGCCAGCCAGTATTCGTGCGGCGATCATGACCGCAGCGCCGCACGCTGAAAATATTGGTGACCGGTTGCGTGCTATCGCGACAGCAATTGATCACGCGTCTGGCGGCGATGTTGTGCTGATTGCCGGCAAGGGGCATGAAAGTGGCCAGATTATCGGCGCTACAACTGTGCCATTTGATGATGTTGCTGTTGCAAGATCGCTGGTTCGGGATCACGCCGCATGAGCGCTTTATGGACAGCGGCTGACATTGCGCACGCAACCAACGGGGTTGCCTCCTGTGACTGGCAGGTAAACGGTGTTCATATCGACAGCCGCGACGTTGAGCCCGGATGTTTGTTTGTCGCCTTGAGTGGTGAGGTTTCAGACGGGCATATGTATCTTGACGCCGCTGTCAAGAATGGTGCGGTTGGCACACTTGTCAGCCAGGCCACGGACCATCCGCATGTGAAGGTCGCAAACACTTTTGTAGCCTTGCAAAATCTCGCATCAGTTGCACGCCAGAACATGGCGGGTCCAGTGATTGCGGTCACCGGCAGTGTGGGCAAAACCGGTGTGAAGGAGGCCTTGCGACTGGCGCTTGAGCGCTCGGCACCGGGCCGGGTTCATGCCAGCATCCGCTCGTTCAACAATCATGTGGGTGTGCCGCTGACATTGGCGCGGATGCCTCGGCATATGCGCTACGCTGTGCTTGAAATGGGCATGAACCACGCTGGTGAACTGACAGTTTTATCGGCACTGGCAAAGCCGGATGTTGCCATCATCACCACAGTTGAATCCGCCCATCTTGAATTTTTTCACTCAGAGGACGCCATTGCCGATGCCAAGGCGGAAATATTTTCTGGCCTCAACACCAATGGCACAGCCATTATCAACGCTGACAACAGACATGCAGAGCGTTTGCTCAAGTCTGCAAAAACTCAGTCCAATGTCGGGCGCATCATCACGTTTGGCCGAGCACAGTCTGCGGATGTGCGCGCCCTTAATGTCGCGCGCTATGATGGTGGTTCAGCAGTTACAGCGGATATCATGGGTGAGCGGCTTATTTTTAAAATAGCCCAAAGCGGCGATCATTGGGTGCTGAACAGCCTGGCGGTTCTCGCGGCTGTCAAGGCCGTTGATGCTGATCTTGGTCTTGCTGGACTTGCCCTGGCTGATATGACCGGTCTTGCCGGACGTGGCCAGCGCCTGCTCGTGCCCACAGCTGATGGCGGCACGGCGCTGTTGCTTGATGAAAGCTATAATGCGAACCCGGCTTCCATGCGCGCAGCCCTTGCTGTGATTGGTGCGTTTGAGGGGCGTGGCCGACGGCGTATTGCCATACTGGCTGACATGAAAGAGCTTGGCGAGAGCTCAGCCCAGCTTCATCTCAACCTTGCTGATGATATAAAAGCCGCTGACATAGACACACTGTTTTTGGTTGGCAATGAGATGAAAGCTTTGGCAGACACGCTGTCCCGCAATGTGCGGGTGACGCATATGGTGCAGGCGAATGTGGTCATCGATCTTGTGCGCGCGGATCTCCGGCATGATGATATTGTTCTGGTCAAGGGTTCAAATTCCATGGGCCTTGGTGCGGTGGTCAAAAGCTTACTCAAGCCAGCAGCAAAGGCGGCCTGATGTTGTATTTTTTATCTGCCCTATCGCATCATGCCGGTTTTCTGAATGTTTTTCGTTATTTGTCTTTCCGCACCATTGGCGCGGTGGCCACAGCCTTGGTGATTTGTCTCGTGATAGGCCCGCGCTTTATTGTCTGGCTCAAAGCCAAACAAGGCAAAGGCCAACCGATCCGCGAAGATGGGCCGGAGTCGCACCTGCTCTCCAAAAAAGGTACGCCCACGATGGGCGGTTTGCTGATCTTGTTGTCGCTCACCATAACAACCTTGCTGTGGGCAAATCTTGCCAGTCCGTTTGTGTGGATATGTCTGGTGGTAACACTTGGCTTTGGCGTGATCGGTTTTCTTGATGATTACCACAAGGTGACAAAATCTTCTGCCAAGGGGCTATCCGGCAAAACACGGTTGTTGCTGGAGTTTGTGATCGCAGCGGTTGCTGTCTGGCAGATCGGTCACCTCACGCACCCGATTATCAAGCTGCCCTTTTTGAAGGATGTGTATATCAATCTTGGCTATCTCTATGGTTCGCTGTATGTGGCCTTTGGTGCACTGGTGATTGTCGGGGCTGGTAATGCGGTTAATCTGACCGATGGTCTTGACGGGCTTGCCACCATGCCGGTGATTATCGCAGCGGCAGCCTTTGCCGTGTTTGCTTATGTTGCCGGCAACATCAAGTTTTCCAGCTACCTTCATATATTTTATGTGCGCGATGCCGGTGAGCTCACAGTATTCTGCGGTGCCTTGATTGGCGCGTGCCTTGGCTTTTTATGGTTCAATGCCCCGCCGGCACGGGTGTTTATGGGCGATACCGGTTCGCTTGCCTTGGGCGGTGCGCTCGGATCGGTGGCTGTGACGGTCAAGCAGGAATTTGTTTTGGCACTGGTTGGTGGGTTGTTTGTTGTCGAGGCGCTGTCTGTCATCATTCAGGTTGGCTATTTCAAACGCACGGGCAAGCGCGTATTCTTGATGGCGCCAATCCATCATCACTTCGAGAAAAAAGGCTGGGCCGAACCAACCATTGTTATCCGGTTCTGGATTGTCGCCATCATGCTTGCCCTGTTTGGCCTTGCAACGCTGAAACTGCGGTGATCATGTCATGATAACAGCCAGTGTATACAAGGGAAAAAAGATCGCTGTTTTTGGTTTGGCACGTACCGGATTAAGCGCCGCCAAAGCCCTGTTGGCATCCGGTGCACAGGTGCTGGCATGGGACGATAATGCCGTGATGTGTGATGTGGCACATGCCGCCAGCGTGCCCGTTGTCAATCTCTACACGGCGGACTGGTCAACACTTGATGGCTTTGTGCTGGCGCCCGGCGTGCCGCTGACCCACCCCGTGCCGCATCCTCTGGTGGTGATGGCACGTGAAAAGAGGTGCCCGATATTTTGTGACATCGAAATATTTGCGCAAGCGCGCAGCGAACTGCCAGCTCATAAAGTCATAGCTGTCACTGGCACCAATGGCAAAAGCACCACCACGGCGCTCATTCATTACATTCTCAAATCTGCCGGTGTTCCAACACTTATGGGCGGCAATATCGGCCTTCCCATTCTTGATCAAAATCCGTTGCCCGAAGGCGGGGTCTACGTGCTGGAACTCTCGTCGTTCCAGATTGATCTGACACAGAGTCTTGCTGCCGATGTTGCTGTGCTGCTGAACATAACACCAGATCATCTCGATCGGCACGGCGACATGGCCGGTTATGTGTCTGCGAAAGCCCGATTGTTTGATATGCAAAAAACAAGCGGTGTGGCCGTGATCGGCCGTGATGAATATTGCCAGCGTGTGGCGCAAAATGCTGGCGCAAAAATCATTCGATTGTCAGCGCACGATGCTGATGTGCAAAACAATCAGGCACAGTGGCCGACCTTGCAAGGGCCGCACAATGCTGAAAATGCCGCAGCAGCCATCATAGCCTGTTGTGCCGTCGGCGTTGCAATGAGCGATATACTTTCGGCTCTGAAAACCTATCCCGGCCTGCCGCACCGTATGGAGCGCGTTGCAACGGTGAACGGTGTGCTTTATATCAACGATTCAAAAGCCACCAATCCAGACTCTACTGCACCAGCACTTGCTGCCTACCCGCATATTCACTGGATCGTCGGCGGCAAGCGGAAGTGCGATGATCTGGGTGTCTGTTTTCCACAGCTTGACCATGTGCGCGCGGCCTATCTGATTGGGTCATCTGAAATCACGTTTGATACGCTGTTATCCCCGCACATTCGTACCCTCAAATGCGGCACCCTTGCAGGCGCCGTCGCAGCCGCTTCACATTCGGCTCAAAAAGGCGAGGTCGTGTTGTTGTCTCCGGCTGCTGCAAGTCAGGACCAGTTCAGGGATTATGAAGAGCGTGGAGATGTTTTTCGCGCTCTCGTTCGTGCCCTGGAAGGGGTCCGCACATGACCCCTTTTGCACGTTCCAACGGTGGGTCTGTCAGTCGCTGGTTCTGGACCGTTGACCGGCTGCTGCTGACCATGCTGATGCTATTGATTGCCGTTGGTCTGGTGTTTGTGCTGGTGGCCTCTGGCCCGCAAGCCCAGCGTCTTGCGCATTCCCGCCATGCAACACTCAGTCCCTTGCATTTCTTCAATCGTCAGCTTGTTTTTGCTGTCGTGGGGACACTGGTGATGATTGGCGTGTCGTTTCTGTCGCGCATTACCGTGCGCCGATTGTGCGCCGTTGCCTTGCCAATTGTGTTGCTGGCGACGATTGCGACATTGTTTCTGGGTGTGGATACCAAGGGTGCCACGCGCTGGATTCCAGTGTTTGGCATTGATTTGCAACCCTCTGAATTTCTGAAACCTTGTCTTGCAGTGGTTACTGCATGGATTCTGGCAGCGCGTTATGATGATCCGAACGCGCCTGTTTACACGGTATCCTTTGGCTTAACGACGATTGTTGCCATCATTTTGATCAAGCAGCCGGATTTTGGCCAGACAGCTCTGGTGTTGACCATATGGCTTGCACAAGCCGTGATTGCCGGCTTGCCACTTGCAACGGTTGGTTTAGCCGCCGGTGGTGGCTTTGCCGGGTTGGTCATTGCCTATTTTACAGTGCCGCACGTTGCGCACCGCATAAACGGATTTCTCAGCCCCAGCAGCACAGACACATATCAGGTGACCAAAGCGCTGGAAGCGTTCCGCACCGGCGGCCTCATGGGTGTCGGGCCTGCCGAAGGTGAAGTGAAGTGGCTGATCCCCGATGCGCACACCGATTATATTTTTGCTGTTGCGGGGGAAGAGTTTGGTTTGCTGGCCTGTGCCGCTTTGGCATTGCTCTATCTTGCCATTGTATTGCGCTCGGCCAAACAACAGCTGGATGAAGATGATCCATTTGTATTCCTAGCCACCGTTGGTCTGCTGGTGCAGTTTGGTGTGCAAGCCTTTATAAACATGGGCGTGAATGTCGCTTTGTTGCCTTCAAAGGGTATGACCTTGCCGTTTGTCAGCTATGGTGGATCGTCTATGCTCGCCATGGCGCTCACCATGGGTATGGTGCTGGCATTGTCACGGCGTAATCGTTTCATGCGCGGCCGCATTGCCGGGCACAAGTCCGGCGGCATAAATGCCGTCCGAGTAGACAGACGGAGTATGGACAGATGAGTGGGTCGCGTCATATTATTTTAGCAGCCGGCGGCACAGGTGGGCATGTGGTGCCAGCCCATGCACTGGGGGAAGCCTTGCAAGTGCACGGTTTTGATGTGTCGCTGATCACAGATTCGCGCGGCATGGCCTATCCAGCCTTGTTTGAGACAATACCCCGCCACGTGATTCCAGCAGCAACACTGACAATAAAAAAACCAGGCACCTGGATTGTCGGTTTGCGCACATTGTTTGAAGGCCGGAATGCCGCTGAGCGGTTGATGGAACGATACACCCCGGCTGTCGTGGTGGGCTTTGGTGGCTACCCGAGCCTCCCAGCCATGTGGGCCGCCGTGCGGCTGAAAGTGCCGACTGTCATTCATGAACAGAACGCAGTGCTTGGCCGTTCCAACCGATGGCTGGCCTCCAGCGTCAATGCCGTGGCAACATCGTTTGCGATCACTGAAAAAATGCCCCGCCATCACAAGGCGGTAATTCATGTCACGGGCAATCCGGTGCGTGCCAACATTCTTGCACTTCGGGGTGAACCCTATCCCGAGCTTGATGAGGACAGTATTTTTCGGGTGCTGGTGCTTGGTGGCAGCCAGGGTGCAACAATTTTATCTGATGTTGTGCCCGCTGCCCTTTCAATTTTACCCACCAGCCTGAAGCGCCGCCTGCAGGTGACACAGCAATGCCGCGCGGCAGACATGGATGCCGTGCGCAAACGCTATCAAGATGAAAACATAGCCGCAGATCTGTTCACCTACATCGAGGACATGGCAAGCCAGCTGCGCTTTGCCCATCTGGTGATTGCGCGTGCTGGTGCATCGACGCTGGCTGAACTCACAGCTGTCGGTCGGCCGGCGATTTTTGTACCACTGCCGGGTGCGAAGGATAACCATCAGGCCTATAACACCCGCGAGATGGTCGAACATGGCGGCGCACGGATGATTTTGCAGCGCAACTTCACACCCGCTGAACTCGCCAAACAGATACAAAAAATGGCGCTGACCCCGCAAGCCCTTGGCAATGCGGCAGCGCTTGCCAAGGACTGCGGCCGACCAGGGGCTGTGCACGATCTTGTGGCGTTGGTGGAAGGGCTGGTTCGATGAAAACATTGCGTGGGGATATTGGCATCATTCATTTTGTCGGCATTGGCGGCATTGGTATGTCGGGCATTGCGGAGGTTATGAAAGTGCTCGGCTATAGGGTTCAAGGATCGGATGTGGCCGAAGGCTACACCATTGCACGGTTGCGCGAGCAAGGCATTCCGGTGGCCATTGGCCACACAGCGGCAAACCTTGGTGATGCAGCGGTTGTCGTCACGTCAACGGCCATCAAGGGCGACAATCCGGAAGTGGAACTGGCACGGGAAAAGCATATTCCGATTGTCCGGCGGGCTGACATGCTGGCGGAACTGATGCGGCTGAAATCAACCATTGCAGTGGCGGGCACGCACGGCAAAACCACCACCACATCGCTGGTTGCTGCCATTCTCGACAAGGCGGGGAAGGACCCCACCGTTATCAATGGCGGCATTATCAACGCCTACGGCACCAACGCGCGGCTTGGTCTTGGTGACTGGATGGTGGTCGAGGCGGATGAGTCCGATGGATCGTTTCTTAAACTGCCAGCCACAATGGCAATTGTGACGAATATGGACCCTGAGCATCTGGATCACTACGGCGATTTTGACGCTGTCAGAAAAGCCTATCATGATTTTGTCGAGCGTGTACCATTTTATGGTGCGGCGTTTTTGTGCCTTGATCACCCGGAAGTGCAAGCGCTGGTGCAAAAAGTGACAGACCGCCGTGTGGTCACCTATGGCTTTAACCCGCAGGCGGATGTGCGCATTCTGAATGTACAACCGGTGCCCGGCGGTAACCAGTTTTGCATCGAAGTTTATGATCGGCGCACCAGTAGATCGCGCACCATCAGCGAGATTATGCTGGCGATGCCAGGCCGGCACAATGTGCAGAATGCCTGCTCAGCGGTTGCTGTGGCCGTTGAGCTTGGCCTTGATGATGCTGCCATTCGCGATGCGCTGAAGGATTTTGCCGGCGTCAAGCGCCGTTTCACCAAAACCGGTGAAACCAAAGGTGTGACGGTGATTGATGATTACGGCCATCACCCGATTGAGATTAAAGCTGTGCTGGCGGCCGCCCGCGAGGGCGCGCAAGGCAAGGTGATTGCTGTCGTGCAACCGCACCGCTATTCACGACTGCACGATTTGATGAGCGAGTTTGCCACCTGCTTTAACGATGCGGATGCGGTGATTGTGGCACCGGTTTATGCTGCAGGCGAAGCCCCCATCGAAGGCGCCAGCCGCGATGTGCTGGCCGAGCGCATTCGCGCCAGTGGCCACCGTCAGGTGCAGGTGCTCGACCGCGCTGAAGATCTTGCCATGTTGCTCGCACCCTTGGTGCAGGCCAACGATATGGTAATTTGTCTTGGTGCAGGCGATATCACCAAATGGGCAGCGGCCTTGCCAGCGCAGCTGGAGAAGGTGCTGTGATGAGATGCGTGCATGGTATCTTTTCTCTTCTTGCAGAAGAACGTTTTTTAATTCTCCCCTGCAAGTGGCGGAGGCTCTGGATGTGATCTCATGACAGCACCACAACAACATACAGATTTTTTTATCAAGGCACGTGGCACGCTCGAACCACAGGGGTCACTGGCCGATTTCATCTGGTTCCGCACGGGTGGTCCGGCTGATATATTGTTTCGTCCAGCGGATGTGGATGACTTGGCGAATTTCATGGCGCACTGCCCGCATGAAACACCGGTGCTGGCTGTCGGCGTTGGCTCCAACCTGCTAGTGCGCGACGGGGGTGTGCGCGGGGTGGTGGTGCGGCTGCCCAAAAGTTTTTCGGATGTGCGTGTGGAAGGCACACACATTCATGCCGGTGCGGCCGCTATGGGCATCACTGTTGCCAGTGCAGCGCGCGATCATGGTGTCGCTGGTCTTGAGTTTTTACGCGGCATTCCAGGCACTGTTGGCGGTGCCGTGCACATGAACGCGGGGGCTTACGGTAGAGATATCGCAGCTATATTTGTGAGCTGCACCGTTGTCACGCGCAGCGGCGAAATCAAAATACTAAGCACGCCGGACCTGGATTTCCATTACCGTCATTCAGCCTTACCGGCGGACTGGATTGTGGTCAGCGCTGAATTGAGGGGTAAACCCGGTGATACGGCAGCCATTACAGCTGAAATGGACAGGATCGCTGCGGAACGAGAAGCCAGTCAGCCACTGCGTTCGCGCACCGGCGGCTCAACCTTTAAAAACCCTGAAGGCACAAAAGCTTGGCAACTGGTCGATGCCGCCGGTTGCCGTGGTTTGCAAATCGGCGGCGCGCAGGTTTCTGAAAAGCACACCAACTTTCTCATCAACACCGGCACGGCAACAGCTGCCGATATTGAAGCCCTTGGAGAGACAGTCCGCGCGCGGGTGTTTCAAACCGCTGGTGTCACCCTCGAATGGGAAATTCAACGCATCGGGGACATGTTGTGAATTTGCATGTCGTTGTTTTGATGGGGGGGTGGTCGGCTGAGCAGGATGTTTCGCGCAACTCAGCCATTGGTATCGTCAATGCCCTGCACACGCTTGGTCACCGTGTCACACCCATTGATATGCAGCGCGATGTCGCTGAACGGCTGGCCAATGCCAAACCGGATGTGGTGTTCAACGCCTTGCACGGCACGCCGGGTGAAGATGGATCGGTTCAGGGGCTGCTTGAGCTGATGGATTTACCCTACACGCATTCAGGGGTGACCGCTTCTGCAATTGCCATGAACAAGCAGCTTAGCAAAACCATCCTGACGCAAGCCGGCATCAGAATGCCGACAGGCAAGTTGGTCAAATCTGAAACCGTTTTTGCTGGCGATCCATTGCCGCGCCCCTATGTGCTGAAACCCAACAACGAAGGGTCGAGCGTTGGGGTGGCAATAATCACGGCTGATAGCAACGTCGGCAACCCAATCCGCCGGGATGTGCCGGGGCCGTGGCACGACTATGAAACACTGCTGGCAGAGCCCTTTATTCCAGGCCGCGAGCTGACAGTGGCAGTGCTTGGAGATAAACCGCTGGCGGTCACCGAATTGCAAACCACCGTTGGTTTTTACGATTATAACGCCAAGTATACGGACGGTATAACCCAGCACATTATTCCAGCAAAAATTCATCCTGATATCGAAACAGAAGCCAAGGCCATGGCGCTTGCGGCCCACCGCGCCCTTGGCTGTCGCGGCCTAACCCGATCGGATTTTCGCTATGATGACACCAAAGGCGAGCCCGGCACGCTCTACTTGCTGGAAGTGAACACCCAACCGGGCATGACCGCTTTGTCGCTTGCGCCAGAACAGGCACATTTTTCCGGTATAAGCTACGAGACGCTTGTACAAACATTGCTTGATGATGCATTGCATACCCATAAACACAGGGAGGTTGCATAATGGCGCCCCGTTCCTACACCCGTAAGGCCGTTCCTAAAAAACGCAGCACCCTGCCGATGGTTGTGCCGCAATCTGTCTCCATGCGGCACGTGCGGCCAGTGCTGAAAATTGGCAGTGCCGTTTTATCCGTGGTTGCGCTGGTAACACTAACGATTGTTTTTGATGTGCCACGCCGGATTGTCGAAACCACAGAAAGTATCTCGGCACAAGCTGGTTTTGAGGTCGATGATATCAACGTCGTCGGCGCACGTTATATGCCGAAAATCGAAATCAACAAGGCCGTGGCAACGGCGGGTGGTTCCATGCTGTTCACCGATGTGAAGGCCATTCAAGCGGAAGTGGAACGTATTCCGTGGGTCGCCAAAGCCACTGTCATGCGTAAGCTGCCACATACCATCGCTGTCGAGATCACGGAGCGGGAACCTTTTGCACTGTGGCAGCACAACCAGAAACTCACGGTCATCGATAAAGCCGGTGTGCTGCTCACTTCAACCCAGCTTGAGCGCTTTGCCCATTTGCCAATGGTGGTGGGGGAGGGCGCGCCGCTGCATGTCGCTGATGTGTTCACCGATCTCGAACAGGTGCCAGCCCTCAAGGCCGATATTGATACCGTCACCTGGATTGGCAGCCGACGCTGGGATGTTCGTTTCAAGTCGGGCGATGTCTTGATGCTACCGGAAGGTCGGCGCGAAACCCAGGCGGCGCTCGTTGCGTTTGCGCAACTCAACAGCGCCAACCATTTGCTGAAAAAGGGACTCGGCAGCTTTGACATGCGCATGGCTGATAAACTGTTTGTCAAAAAAAATGATCCATCGCACAGCACACACTATTTACCTGCCGCTGCGGTTGGTGCACAAACAGCCATATAAAAAAACGGGAACCGATAAAATCATGGCCACACAAAAAGATCAGTATATTGCAGCACTCGATATCGGTACCTCGAAGGTTGCCACACTGATAGCCGCCATCAGGCCGGATGGCGGCAGCCATATCGTTGGTATTGGTCATCAGCTGTGTCTTGGTCTTGATGCCGGTATGGTGACCTGCATGGATAAAACCGAGCGTGCCATTCGGGCGTCGGTGAGCCAAGCCGAGCGCACCTTTGGTCAGGATATCGATCAGGTTTATGTATCGGTATCTTCCGCAGGTTTGCATTCTGAACCCATGGGGGTCGATGTGGAACTTGGCGGCCACCCGGTTGAACAGGCCGACATTGACCGCGTGCTCGCCGAAGCGCGTGGCAGCATCGATGAGGGCGAGCGCATGGTGCTGCACGCCCAACCGGTTTGTTATTCGGTTGATGGCGCGCACAGCATTGCCAACCCGCTGGACATGCAAGGCGAACGGCTCGGTGTTGAGGTGCATGTGGTGACCGCTGAAACCGGACCCGTGCGCAACCTCGATACCTGTGTGCGGCGTGCGCATCTTGGCATCAGCCAGTTTATCGCAAGCCCGCTGGCGCTTGGCTATGGCTGCCTGAGCGATGATCAGCGCGAGCTTGGCACAGCGGTTGTCGATATGGGTGCAGGGGTTACAAACATTGCCATTTTTGTGCGCGGTATGCTGGTTGGCTGTTCAACCATTGCCATGGGCGGCAGCGACATCACCAACGATATCTGTCGCACCCTGATGACACCGCGTGTGCACGCGGAGCGCCTGAAGGTGTTGTTTGGCACCGCAATCAGCGCCCCCGCCGATAACGGCGACATGATAGATGTGATGCCGATGTCGAACGCCGAGGGCACCATGCCTTACCGTATATCGAAATCCCAGCTGGCCTCGATTATTCGTGAGCGGTTGACCATGATTTTCGGTCATGTCGCTGAACGCCTGAACGAACTCGGTTTTCGCGGGCCCGGCGCACGGCAGATTGTGCTCACCGGCGGCGGCAGCCAGCTCCCATCGATTGATCATTTCGCCAGTGGCTTGCTTGGAAAATCTGTGTTGATTGGCAGGCCTTTGGCTTTGCCGGGTTTGCCTGAAGCCGCCTCTGCGCCTGGCTTTACAGCCTTGGTTGGGATGCTCAACTATGCAATGAAAGCCCCGCAGGACGCGCGTTATTTCGATCACCGTATGGAGCAGGATTTGCCGCGCGGCCGTTTCAAGCGCTTAAAAAATTGGCTTATCGGCACGTGGTAGACCACTACATCTGGTAAAAATATTTTCAAAAAATACCAGTTATAACTGGACAAGCGATCAACAACGATTCACTATAATGCAAAAGCACATGGAGAAGCATAATGTCACTGGATTTCACAAAGCCTGATCTGCAAGAACTGAAGCCCCGTATCACCGTTATCGGCGTCGGCGGTGCTGGCGGCAACGCTGTCAACAACATGATCACCACGGGCTTGATGGGCGTGGATTTTGTTGTCGCCAATACGGATGCGCAGGCGCTGACCGGATCGTCGGCGGAAAACCGGTTGCAGCTTGGCTTGCGCATTACCCAGGGCCTGGGTGCCGGATCGCGGCCTGAAATCGGTCGCGCAGCCGCTGAAGAAACGCTGGAACAGATTGAAACGGCCCTGGAAGGCGCGCACATGTGTTTCATCACCGCTGGCATGGGCGGGGGCACGGGCACGGGTGCTGCACCCATAGTTGCCAAGGCGGCACGTGAACGCGGAATCCTCACCGTCGCCGTAGTTACCAAACCGTTTGATTTTGAGGGGCCGCGCCGCATGCGCCTGGCAGACGAAGGCATTGCCGAACTGCACAAACATGTCGATACGCTGATCATCATTCCAAACCAGAACCTGTTTCGCGTGGCCGATCGCAACACCACCTTCAAGGATGCGTTTGCGCTGGCCGACAATGTGCTGCACTCCGGTGTGCGCTCGATCACCGATCTGATGGTGATGCCGGGCCTCATCAATCTCGATTTTGCCGATGTGCGCACAGTCATGTCGGAAATGGGCAAAGCGATGATGGGTACAGGTGAGTCGGACGGCGAACACCGTGCGCTTGATGCAGCGGAACGCGCTATCAACAACCCACTGCTGGACGAGGTGAGCCTGCGCGGTGCCAAGGGCATCATCATCAACGTCACTGGTGGCTACGACCTCACTCTGTTCGAGGTCGATGAAGCCGCCAATCATATTCGTTCAATGGTGGATCCTGATGCCAACATCATTGTTGGTGCTGCGTTTAATGAACATCTGGAAGGCAAGATGCGCGTTTCAGTGGTGGCAACGGGTATTGAAGCGATTGCAACGGCGCGTGCCCAGGCACCGGCGACGCAAAAACCAGCCAGCACGTTCGGCACGGTGGCCGGTGCGTTTCACAGCACTGATGCCGTGCGGCATATTCAACCTGAACATCACACCAGCCTTACCGCACCGGCTGTGGTTTTGCCAGAGGCACCCGCCCATCTCATGCATGCGCAAGATGATGCACTGAATTTAATAAACCCGTTGCAGGATGCGCCAACGCCTGCAGCGCAAGGTTTTGACATTGTGCAGCCGATGGCCAATCCGTTGTCGGCAACGACGCTGTCAACACCAGCGCAACACAGTATGGTCAACGACTCTGTGGTGGCATTTCCAGCGCCGCCAATTGCTGAACCGGCTGAACGGCCTTACGTGCCAATGCCCGAGGCACCCGCGATAGCCAATCGCCCGACGCCACTACCGGAGCCTGTGCGCACTGCCTCCCTGTTTGAGCGCATGACCAGCGGTTTTCGTGCTGGCAATGGTGGCGCACCGGCTCAACCCGGCAGCCAGCATGGCACTGCTGAACTGGGTGGTGCGAACCGGAGTGAACGGCCCAACAGCCAAACCACAGAAGACCCTTTTGCCATTCCAACATTTTTGCGCCGTCAGAGCAATTAAAGTCATACGCATACCGTAAGGTCTGCGGTAAGCGCCCTATTCGTCATTCCAGCGTAGGCTGGGATCCAGCTTCTTGTCGTCTGCGGTAGGGAAAAAGCCGGTTTCGAGCTATCGCTGGAATGACAGTCAAAGTCGTTATTATGGGTTAATAAATAAAGCTACGAGTATATAACTCATGCCAGCAGCGTGCGTGCACGCTCAACGAATTTCTTTTCGTCTATCACGGTATCGCGTGGCACCGGCACATCACGGCCACGCTTGACCGCATCACGTTCGCCCACCAGCTTAAGCCAGCGGCCAAGATGATCAAGCCCGTCAATATTCAACCCCGACCATGCATAGCTGTGCACCCACGACCAGTTGGCGATATCGGCAATTGAATAGTCCCCAGCCAGATATTCGTGATGGGCAAGGTGGCTGTCGAGCACGCCAAACAGCCGCAGCGCCTCACGCTGGTAGCGGTCAATCACCGGCTGAATTTTCTCGGGGAAATACCTGAAAAACACATTGGCCTGGCCCATCATCGGGCCAACGCCGCCCATCTGAAACATCAGCCATTGCACGACTGTGCTACGACCCTTGGCATCTGTCGGCATAAGCTTGCCAGTTTTGTCCGCCAGATACATCATAATGGCACCGGATTCAAAAACCGCAAAATCATCATCCATGATAGCCGGAATGCGGCCATTCGGGTTGATCTTCAAAAACCACGGCTCTTTTTGCTCTTGCACACTCATATCGAGTGTGTGGAGCGTGTAGGGCAGTGCCAGCTCTTCCAAAGTGATGGAGGCTTTCCAGCCGTTGGGTGTGGCAGCGGTGTAGAGAGTAATCATTATTGGCTTCCTTTGTTCGCCAAGGCAGCGGAAATGTTTTCAAGTTTTCTATCTTCATTGGCGCGGCTGATCAGAAAATGACGCATGCTTTCCACTTGGGCTGGGGTATAATCTTTAGCAAACGACACCATACCCTGCGATTTCAATATCCCACCAATCACAATGTTCTTGAACATTTTTGCCGAATTGAGCGTGCCACTGTGGCGCAAGTCTGGCATCAGTCCGCCGGAGATGGCCGCATCGCCGTGGCAATTGGCACAGTTTGGTGCAAACAGTTTTTTGCCTTCGCTGATCTGGGCCAGCGTGCCGGTTACTGGCGGTGGGTCGAGTGGCAACTTGATCATGGGCGGTGCTGGCGGCAGTGTCACTGTGCCGCCAAGCTTGAAAACCAGCAACCGGCTGATGTTGCGGGTAACACCCGATTTAGCCGCCAGAATGCCGGTTGCCACATCCCACACACCGCCCCAGCCTGCCAGCACGGCCACATATTGCTCGCCGTCCACACGGTATGTCATGGGGGCTGCAATCACACCCGTTTGAACCGGGTACGACCAAAGCTCTTTCCCAGTATCCGCTGTATAAGCCTTGAAGGCCGATCCGGCTGTGCCCTGAAAAACCAAATTGCCAGCCGTTGAAAGCAGGCCGCCATTCCATGGACCAATGTAGGGTACCTTCCAGGCCGCTTTTTGCTCAACCGGATTCCACGCCAGCAACACACCAGTGGTTGCTGCCAGAGCGCCAGCACGGATTGTTTCATCCGCCGGCATGGAGACAGCCGCGTTGTCGAGGCCTGTGTTAAAACCATCGTGCAGTGGTTTCCAATCTTTGCCAGCTGCAGCATAGGGAAAACCAGCTTCGTTAACCGGAATATAAACCAGTCCGGTTTTCGGGCTGTAGGACATGGGTTGCCAGTTATGGGCGCCAACGGCTCCCGGCATGGAAACGAACGGCTTGCCGGTTTTATCGTAGAAAGCCGCAGGCACGATATCTGGTTTGCCGGTAACGGGATCAAGGCCAGTTGCCCAATTGATGGCTGTATAGGCTTTGCCGGAGAGAAATTTGCCGGATGCAGCATCGAGAATATAGAAAAAACCGTTCTTCGGCGCGTGCATGATCACGCGGCGATCTTTGCCAGCCAGATTGAGGTTGGCCAGAATAATCTGTTGGTTGGAATCAAAATCCCAGCGGTCTTTCGGGGTTTCCTGAAAGTGCCAAACATATTTGCCGGTGTCGGCGTTCACGGCAACAATGGATGATGTGTAGAGCGTATCGCCTTCCACTGAGGCGCGGATGGACCCGTTCCACGGCGAGGCGTTGCCCGTACCAAAAAACACCAGATTGAGTTTTGGATCGTAGGATATGGCATCCCACACTGTGCCGCCGCCGCCGTAGGTCCACCATTTGCCGCCCCAGGTTTTGGCAGCACGCGCCAGTGCGGGTTGCTCAAATGGTTTGGCGGGGTTGCCGGGCACAGTGTAAAACCGCCAGGTCAGTTTGCCGGTTTCGGCGTTATACGCGCTGATAAAACCGCGTGTGAAATATTCCGCACCGCCATTACCGATGATAACCTGACCCTTCACAATGCGCGGCGCACCCGTGATGGTATGCTTGGATTTTGGATCAAAAGTTTGCGTTGTCCATAAAGGCTTGCCATTGGCCGCATCAAGCGCCACCAAGCGACCATCAAGCGTACCAATGTAAATCTTGCCATGCCACACGGCAACGCCGCGATTGGCGGCATCGCAGCAAGCTTTCACCAGGGTCTCACGCTGCACTTCAGGGTCGTAAGACCACAGCGCTGCGCCGGTTTTGGCATTATACGCTTTCACCATACTCCAAGCTGTCGATACATACAGCGTGCCGTCAACCACGATCGATGTGGCCTCCTGCCCGCGTGCGGTTTCTAAATCAGCATACCAGGCAAGGCCCAATTTTCCAACGTTCGCCGTGTTGACCGCGTCCAGTGGGCTAAAGCGTTGCTCGTCCTGGGTGCGACCATAGCTTAGCCAGTTGTTGCTATCCGTATCGGCCGCTGCCAGACGCTTGTCATCAACGGCGGCAGGTGCCACCGTCATTCTTGGTTGAGATGCGGTAAGGCCCAGTAACAAGAGTGATGCGATCAATTTTGTATACATACTTTTTCTCCCCAGAATGCCATTTGGTTAGCATAAATCAACCTAGAGCGAAACTCTTTCTAGCCAAATTCTAGGCTCTCGCAACACCGTCACACCCAACGTGCTGCGGCACCCAAGGTCCTTATTCTCATCCCAGCGAAGGCCTACAGGTGTGACGGTGTGGGTAGCAATAGGAGAAGGCAAATGCACTGCCTTTCCGCGCCATATGCGCTATTTGCCTACAAAGTAACGTACCACCCTTGACAATATATAGGCTTTACCCTATATCACCTCTTGTTCATGGCATCCGCTGTGAACACACGATCCAACCAGTGT
>JANYGX010000009.1 GCA_025362295.1 Sphingomonadales bacterium
GATCAGGCTTTCGCCCATTGTCCAATATTCCCCACTGCTGCCTCCCGTAGGAGTCTGGGCCGTGTCTCAGTCCCAGTGTGGCTGATCATCCTCTCAGACCAGCTAAAGATCGTCGCCTTGGTAGGCCATTACCCCACCAACAAGCTAATCTTACGCGGGCCCCTCTCAGGGCAATAAATTTTTGGCCTCTCGGCATCATACGGTGTTAGCGTTCGTTTCCAAACGTTATTCCGTACCCCAAGGCAGGTTCCCACGTGTTACGCACCCGTGCGCCACTAATGTATTGCTACATCCGTTCGACTTGCATGTGTTAGGCATGCCGCCAGCGTTCGTTCTGAGCCAGGATCAAACTCTCAAGTTGATTAACCGACATGAAAAGCGTGAGCCTTTCAGGCCAGTGTACTTGCTAGGTTGCCCTGCACATCTGCGTCACAGTCATAGCATCGATAAATCGATACAATAACTAAGCAGACGTGCGAATGGCATTCACACCTCACCAGCAGAAAATCCGCTGATGTGTGAACCGCCGTCCACACGTCCCTTCAAAAATACCAACAATGAGAAAGAGCAAATCTTTCCGCCCAAACAAAGACAGAACGCCGTGTCGCTAAATTATCTAAAGCGACTCATTGTCCCGTAATACTAGGGCAGAACCCTCCGTATATGATCGTTTTGACTGGTAAGTCAAGCGCCTCATCTGCGTCGGAGGCTGGTAGTTAGGGTATTCGTCTGATGGGCGCAAGCGGAAAAAATAAAAATGTCACAAATAATCTGGAACCCTTATGCATCTGCACACTCTATTGGCCGCAAAAGCCATAAAATTGGCCAATTAATATCATTTTGAATGTATGGACAGATTGACACAGACTCCAAGCTTGGGCAAATATTCTTATCCACAATCATTCGTGGTTATAAATTAAAGGAAAATTCTCCCTTGAGTGATCGTATCCCAGACAACGTTGCACCAGCGAATCGCGAAGCGATCAATGCAGCAACGATGGCAAAAAACCCCATCCTGCTTAAACACGCCGTGGTTGATCTGGGGTTGGATATCGGTACGTCAACATGGTGGCGTGGCATGGGCACATTGATTGTCTTGCTCGCAGTCTCTGCCTGTATCGCCGCCCTGCCTATACCCAAAACAGCATCGCCTGATCTCTCTCCCTCTGCACAAATGCCATTTCAACCGGCTTACCTTGCCTCCGCCGCTATTGGACCTCTCATGAGCGGCGCGCACACTGGATGGCGCATGCCCATGACAAGCCTTGCATCCCTATTGTCAGAACGTCCTGAAAAACCGCGCGTTGCCCTTACCCTTGATGTGCGGAATGGCGATTCGCTGGCAGGCTTGCTCAAACGCGCTGGCGCCGGTGCAGCAGACATCAAGGCGGCCTTTGCCAAGCTTAAAGATATCAGCCTGTATCCTGATAGCGAGGTCGCACTGGTTCTTGGTCGGCGTGAAACCAAAAAAGTGCCGCGCCCGCTTGAAAGCCTTGCCTATCGGGCACGCTTTGATCTGAAAATGGCCTTGGAACGCAAAGGAGATGCCTTCCAGACCATTGCTACGCCGGTGGCAATTCGTGATGCCCCCAGGCTGGTGCGTGTGCCCGTGGGGCACAGCCTTTATGTCGCGGCACACCGTATGGGTGTACCGGCGCGGGTGGTAAGCGAGCTTAGCACAGCCATGAGTTACTCAGTGGATTTTCAGCGCGATGTGGTCGCCAATGATACGCTCGATCTGGTGTTTGAACGTCAGATCAGCGCGGATGGTTTAACTGAAGACGGCACATTGCAATATGCGGTACTCAATCTTGAAAGTCGCGATAAACCTGTTGAACTGCTGCGCTATGCGTCTGATAGCGGCAAGGTGGAATTTTTCTATCCCGATGGCACATCCGTCAAAGGCATGCTGATGAAAACACCGATTGACGGTGCGCATTTAACATCAGGGTTCGGCATGCGCTGGCACCCAATCCTCGGCTATTCACGCATGCACCAGGGTGTTGATTTCGGCGCGCCCACCGGCACACCAGTGATGGCGGCAGGGTCCGGCACTATAACCTTCATGGGTCGGCATGGTGGCCATGGCAATACGGTGATGATCAGTCATCAAAATGGTCTTGAAACGCTCTACGGACACCTCTCGGCGTTTGTACGCGGCTTTCACGTGGGTTCGCATGTTACACAAGGACAGGTGGTGGCTTTAGTGGGCTCTACCGGCCTTTCGACTGGCCCGCACCTGCACTATGAAATCCATCACAGCGGCAAACCGGTGAACCCTCAGGACAAAAACCTGCCCACTGGCCGCCGCCTGAGCGGCAGCCAGCTGGCTGAATTCAGAGCGCTAGTGACCAAAATGCGCAGCGTCAAACCTGATAAAAAGCGCACAGAATATGCAGTTAAAACTGATGGCGAAGGCGCCGCTTCAGGCGGCGGGATTTAAGGTTTACGCTGCCTTCTGAACGCTGTTTTGCGCCAGCAATGTATAAATAGCATCAGCATCTCTGCACCCTCGCAGTTGCGCGCACAGTGCCCGGTCTCGCAGCAATCTTGACACGCAGGCCAAGGCGCGCAAGTGCTCGGCCGGCTGATCAACTGGCGACACAAGCAAACACACAAGATCGACAGGTTGCTTGTCAATTGCAGCAAAATCAATGGACTTTTCAAGCACAAGAAAAAGTGCAAAACTTCGACCAAGGGTTGGCATTTTGCAATGTGGCACAGCAACGCCGCCGCCCATGCCGGTGCTGCCAAGTTTTTCGCGCGCTTCAAGCTCATATAAAATTGAAGCCTTATCAAGACCGGACAATGTTGCAGCGCGGTGGCTCAAAGCCTTAAGAGCTATTTTTTTTGTGCTGAACTTTTGCTGAATAAGCACTGCCGAAGGCACAACAAGATTGAGAATGTTCATAGCTTGGCCTTCAGACCTACCACTGCCTAAAATAAGTATTATACTTGTTAGGTATGAATTTTTGCTTGATTAACCAGATATGCCGGGTTCAACCCACCCTATATGACCATCCCCTCGACGGTAAATCATCGCAAATTGGCCCGTAATAACATCACGAAACATCATGGCAGGTGCATGAGCCAGATCCATTAGCATGACAGCGTCTGACACGGACACTGAGGGAATATCAACCTTGGTTTCCGCAATAATAACAGGATGCGCGGCTATGTCTTGTTCGTCCTCATTCTGGTCAGCCTCAACCACCCGCGCACTGGCCGGAAACAAGCCAATTTCTTTCAATGGTTCCGCATGATGGTTTTTAAGGCGCCGCTTATACCGGCGCAATTGCTTTTCGATTCTGTTGGCGGCCACATCAAGCGCTGCATGCGCTTCAGCGGCTTCCGCCTCAGCTTTCAATATCACGCCCTGCATCACATGCATTGTACAATCTACATGAAATCCGCGATTGTGCGCGCCGTGCCCCAAGGTAACCAGACTTCCCACAGCATGTGAAAAATATTTATCTGTTATGGCACCCAGCCTGTCCTCGGCATGAGCCCGAAATGCGTCGCCTACATCAACGTGACGGCCTGAAATGCGAATATCCATAAATTCATCCTTTTGAACAATTGTGCATCGAACCGAATTTGTAACATAGTCACTAATAGCCACAATCCCAAGTCTCGATAAGCAAAATAATTTCAATCAACTGGAATTGGTCAACGCACGGCAACCATAGCTTTCAAACGGCGGCGCTGAACGCTGGATGGTATATTCATGGCTTCACGATATTTTGCCACAGTACGCCGGGCAATATCAAATTTTTCGCCCTGAAGAATATCCACAATCTGGTCATCCGAGAGAATATTTCGTGCGCTTTCAGCCTCAATCAATTCCTTGATCCTGAATTGCACGGATTTGGCTGAGTGCGCCTCACCACCATTCCCTGATTGAATGGATGAATTGAAGAAATATTTGAGTTCATACAAGCCCCGGCTGCAGGCAATATACTTGGCTGTGGTTACCCGGCTTACTGTCGATTCGTGCATACCGATTGCATCGGCCACTGTCCGCAACGTCAGCGGTTTCAGGTAGCGCACACCGTCTTCAAAAAAGCCCTCCTGAAGCTTCACAATCTCACTGGCGACCTTCAAAATGGTGCGGGCGCGCTGATCAAGCGCTTTGACCAGCCAGTTCGCGGAGGTTAAGCATTCCGACAGAAATTGTCGCTCCTGCTTGGCAACATCTGCCGTGCTTTTGCTAAGAGCTTTGGCAAGCAACTCAGCGTGGTAACTTTGATTGACCAGCACGCGCGGCAATGTTGCCGTGTTCAGTTCTACAATCCATGAGCCAGCTGCGCTGCGCCTGACAAACACGTCCGCAACCACAGTCTCAACACGACTTGCTCCATATAAAAGGCCAGGCTTGGGATTATACCCGCGCACTTCACGAATCATATCAGCAAGATCTTCATGGTCAACCCGGCATAATCGCTTCAGCGCCGGCAAATCGCCCCTCGCTAGCAACGGTAAATTATCGAGCAGCATTTCCATTGCTGGGTCCAGCCGGTCGATATCTTTTGCTTGAAGTTTCAAACATTCTGACAGGCTGCGGGCACAAACGCCAACAGGATCGAACGTTTGCATGAGCCTTAAAACACATTCAATCGTGACAATACTGGTGCCGAGACGTTCTGCCATGTCGATCAGATCAAGCGCAATATAACCACTGTCATCAACAAGATCGACCAGGTGTCTTGCAATCATCAAATCTTCTGGTTCTCGAAATGTGGTGCCAACCTGCGTGAGCAAATGATCATGCAGTGTGAGATCAGCCGTGAGCAACGCCTCGGCGCTCAATCCGTCACCGTTTTGACTGTCGTTATTGGCTGAACCCGTCTGACCAGCACCGCTGCCGTTCATACTCAAGGCATTGTCGGCCGGACCCATATCATCACGACTGATTTGTTCTGCCTGAAACTCATTTGTCGTTGGCCCCATCTCATCGCCAGCCCCCCCATGGTGAAAAACAGCTTCACCAAAATCGACATCCACTGGTGTGTCGCTCGCCATGATGCTGTCACGTCCCAGCATTTCGTCAAGGCCGGTTTCACAGCTTGCAGGCTGGTCAAATGTTTCTGGACCGATAATCAGATCGTGCTCACCAGCTTCCAGCAGCGGGTTACTGTCTATTTCAGCCGATACAGCGGATTCAAGTTCAAGGTTTGTGAGCGTTAACAGCTTGATGGCCTGCTGCAATTGCGGCGTCATCACCAATTGCTGGCTTTGCCTTAAATCAAGACGTGGTCCAAGAGCCATAGGTCAGCAACCCGTCATCATAAGGTGAAATTCTCGCCGAGATATACGCGGCGAACATTCTCGTCGGCGACCAGGGCTTCAGGCGTGCCTTCAAACAAAACCTGGCCATCATAGAATATATAGGCCCGGTCAACGATGGTGAGTGTCTCGCGGACATTGTGGTCCGTGATGAGCACACCGATATCGCGGTCCTTAAGATGCACCACGAGCGTTCTAATATCAGAAATGGAGATTGGATCGATGCCTGCAAAGGGTTCATCGAGCAGCATGATAGATGGTCCAGCCGCCAGAGCGCGGGCGATCTCAACGCGTCGCCGCTCGCCACCAGACAAAGCCATGGCGTTCGCCGTTCGCAACTTGGTCATGGAAAATTCTTCAAGCAATGTCTCCAGCGCTGCGCTACGCTTGGACGCATCCGGCTCTGTCATCTCAAGCACAGCCAAAATATTTTGTTCTACCGTGAGCCCCCGAAAGATCGATGTATCCTGTGGCAGATAGCCAAGCCCGAGCTGGGCGCGGCGGTACATGGGAAGACCGGTTATATCAATGCCGTCAAGGTTGATGGAGCCGTGGTCAGGCTTGGCAAGACCCATGATGGAATAAAAACATGTGGTTTTGCCAGCCCCGTTTGGACCCAGCAAGGCAACCACTTCACCGCGATCAACCGCCAACGACACATCCCGCAAAACAACACGCTTGTCATAACTTTTGCCAATAGAAGCAATTGACAGGCCAGATTGTGTCGACTGGCCAATCCCGGCCCTCTGGTCAGATTGCCGTACTGTCTTCATGGCTCTCGGGCGTTCAATTACAGAGGCTTCGATCATTGTTATCCTTACTTTCAAACACTGTGCTTAACACCGGCAACTTAACAGTTCGTTGCAACTTATTATTTTTGGCCCAGTTTGTGCATAACTTTGCTGTATATTGTCGATAGTTGCAAAAAATGTCACCGACAAGAGCAAGCCCGGGTATTTTAATCGTTTCCCCCATGTTTTTGTTCTTGATTTGATCTGGATTTCGCGCTTCACAGTGCATATGACCGAATCAGTCAGCGATATTGAAAAAACGCGGCAGGTTACCCGAGGGGTGTGCCGACTGCTGGATAATATGGGTTTTGCCTGCATGACAGAATTTTCTCTGGGCAATGGTCGTCGCGCAGATGTCGCCGGACTTGATGACAAAGGCCAATTGCTGCTTGTTGAAATAAAAGTTTCCGTTGCAGATTTTCGGTCTGACCAGAAATGGCCCGATTATATGGCCTATTGCGATCTGTTTTATTTTGCTGTGCCAGAAGATTTTCCTCGCAGGCTTGTTGAAGACGAAGCTGCCCAACCGGCGTGTAACGGTTTGATCATAGCCTCCCAATTTGAAGCTGCAATTCTTCGACATGCGTGCCCAAGACCACTTTCACCAGCCCGCCGCAAAGCCGAAACACTGCGGTTTGCCAGACGCAGTGCACAAAGACTGTGGCAGAGATGTCTGGCCTGATTAGTCGTCCAGTCCGCGCCCGACATGACTTTTGCGATACCCGTAAAGGTAATAGACAACAAGGCCCATGCCGCCCCAGATCGGGAACACCCACTTAGCGTCAGGTGGCAGGAACACAAACAACACCACACAACCAATAGCGGCCAGTGGTGCGGTAATCCATACGCCCGGTGTGCGGAATCCACGCGCACGGTCAGGGTTGGTCTTTCGCAGAATCATCACTGCCAATGCGACGAAGAAGAAAGCACACAGTGTGCCAGAGTTCGACACATCCGCCAGCCGCCCTACCGGAAAGAATGCCGCACCAATGGCGACAAAAAGGCCTGTTACAATTGTCACAACATGCGGGGTTTGATATTTGGCGTGCACCTTGCTCAGCACTTCCGGCAACAAACCATCGCGCGACATAACAAAGAAAATACGTGTTTGCGCATACATCATCATCAACACAACAGATGGCAGGGCAAAACCTGCTGCAAGACCCAGCAGATTACCAATCACCGGATGCCCAGTTGAGCGCAGGACGTGCGCAAGCGCCTCTTTTGAACACACCAGCGGATGCGTGCCCGCGGTTGCCAGTTGACCGCAACGATCGGCTAAAGCCGTTGAGCCTGGTTCGAGCCATGTGCCGGCACCATCCACTACGGGTTGGCCACCAAAGGAACCAATGGCACCTGCGCCAACAAGAAGGTAGATTATTGTACAAATAATCAAACTGCCGACCAGACCGATAGGCACGTTCCGCTGTGGGTTGATGGTTTCCTCTGCTGCAGTGGAGACGGCATCGAAACCAACAAAGGCAAAAAATATGGAACTTGCGGCACCAACAACACCTGCGCCGCCGAACGACGCAAAACCTTGCGGCATGAACGGGTGAAAATTAGTATCTTTGATGGCGGGAACCGCAAGCGCAATAAAGAACAACAAAGCGACGACCTTAATGGCCACCAATACAGCGTTAACGGAAGCGCTCTCTTTGGTGCCGAGAACCAGCAACCATGTGACCAGCAGCGAAATAAATATCGCTGGCAAATTGACAATCCCGCCAGCGTAAGGCCCATTGGCCAGAACAGCGGGTATGTGAATGCCCAGTAAGTGATCAAGCAAGCCTACCACATACCCTGACCACCCAACAGCCACGGCGCTAGCTGCCACGGCATATTCAAGCACCAATGCCCAACCAACAATCCACGCCAGTAACTCACCCAGCACAGCATAGGTATAAGTATAGGCTGAACCCGCAACCGGCACCATGGCTGCAAGCTCGGCGTAGCAAAGCGCTGACACACCACAAACAAAAGCAGCAAGCACAAAACTCACCATCATACCTGGGCCTGCTTTTTGGGCGGCTTCTGCCGTCAGCACAAAAATACCTGTCCCAATAATGCCGCCAATGCCAAGCATGGTCAGCTGCCACGGCCCAAGCGTGCGCTTCAGGGATTTTTTTTGTGCTGTGGCCAAAATGGCATCCAGTGATTTAATGCGCCAGTTCATCAGTGATTTCTCCCAAGACTGTTATCGTGCAACTATTTTTGCACTCGATACTTTTAAGCTTAGCCTGCCTTTGCAGTAACGGCGAGCGTTAATTTTTATGTTGCAAGTGCGAGCATTGGCCCGAGCGCTGTCCCGCCAAAGATATGCACATGCAAATGTGAGACCTCCTGATGGCTATCGAATCCACTGTTGGCCAAAATGCGGTAGCCAGGTGCCACCAACTGCAGTTGCGCTGCAGTTTTGCCTACCGCCAAAAAAAAGCCAGCGATTTCGTCGGATGAAGCCAGTGCGGTAAAATCGGCCATAGACACATAGGCACCCTTGGGTATCACCAGCACGTGAACCGGCGCTTGCGGGTTGATATCGTGAAAAGCCAGCGCATGTTTGTCTTCATAAACTTTTTTGCAGGGAATTTCCCCACGCAGGATTCGAGCAAAAATGTTGCTTACGTCATAGGGCTGCGTGGCATCAACAGACATGATTTCAGCTTTCCCTGTTGGCTTTCTCGACATGACCAGACATGCTCTGCCGACGCTCAAGCTCGGTCATGATACCAGACGGCGTCAAGCCGCAGTCGGCCCACAGCACGCAAAGATGATAAAGCAAGTCAGCTGATTCCTTGATGATGCTTGTGTTATTACCAGAGACCGCTGCCAATGCTGTCTCAACGCCCTCTTCACCGACCTTCTTGGCAATTTCAGAACGACCTTTTGAAAACAGACTTGCGGTGTAGCTGCTGGCCGGATCAGCCCCTTTGCGGCTCAAAATCAGTTTGAAGAGTTCTTCCATGACACTACGCTAACCACGCCGTGGTCGCCTTGGCAAGTGTTTCAGCGGCTTCGGGTACATGGGAAAAAAACAGGTCGGGCTCAACCACCTCGGCCTCAATCACCCGGTAGTGGCCTTCGTCATCCACCACCAGATCAATACGGGCATAAAATGGCGCGCCTGCTAGGGCTGCATAGGCGGCTTTGGCAACGGCAACAGCACTGGCAGGCGGCACCATGCGAATAGTCCGGCCGCCCCATTCAGACTGAATGCGAAAATCACCAGGTTTGGGCCGCTCGCAGACAGCATGACTGACCACGTCGTTGATGATGATGATGGAAAGTTCGCCAAGTGTCTCGATGGACTTAAAATAGGGTTGCACCAGTCGCACACCCTGCGACGGCCAATTGAGTGGCAGAAACTCCGAGAGATCAATGGTTGCCGTAACAACAATTCCAACAGCACCAGCCGACAGACTCGGTTTCAGCACCAGTTTTTCATAGCCGTAGTGTTTGGCCCAGGTTTGAGCGCGTTTGATGTCTGGCACATGCATAGCCAGTGTGGGTACAACCGGCACACCGGCTGCCGCCAAATCAAGCAGAAAACGTTTATCAAGGCCCCATTGCAAACAGGTTGGCGGGTTCAACATTTTTGTCCGCATGGCAACCCGCGCGATCCAGTCACGAAACTTCTCTGGATCGTGATACCAGTCCCACGTGGTTCGCACCATCACCACATCGAAGCGATGCCACAGAACATCTCGTGATGTCCACGCTGGCGATGACACATCATGCCCAAGAGTTTTCAGGCTGGCAACCAGGGCATCGTCAACGCCAGTTGCATGATCAACGTCGTCACAGGTGGCCAAGGCAATTTTCATAACCGCACCTTTATACCATTGGCTGCCATATGTTGCTTGGCTTCAGCGATGCTGTAATTGCCATAGTGAAAAATTGAAGCAGCAAGCACAGCACTGGCATGGCCATCGCGCACACCGGCAACCAGATCATCGAGCGTGCCCACCCCGCCAGAAGCAATCACCGGCACGCGCACAGCATCGCTGACGGCGCGTGTGAGGGCGATGTCGTAGCCGGTTTTGGCGCCGTCTTTGTCCATTGAAGTCAGCAAAATTTCACCAGCCCCAAGCGCTGTTGCCTGCCTCGCGAATGCGACCGCATCAATGCCGGTGGCTGTGCGGCCACCATGGGTAAAAATCTGCCAGCCACTCGTGGCAATTTTTTTCGCATCAATCGCCACCACAATGCACTGGCTACCAAATTGTTCAGCCAGAACCCTGATCACATCAGGGTTTAGCACAGCCGCTGTATTGATTGAAACCTTGTCGGCCCCTGCCTGTAAAAGGGCGCGCACATCATCAGCATCGCGCACACCACCGCCAACGGTGAGCGGCATGAAACATTGCTCGGCTGTTTTGCTAACCACATCGAACAGGATGTTGCGATTATCGGATGATGCGGTGATATCGAGGAAGGTAAGCTCATCTGCACCGGCTGCATCGTAAATTTTTGCCTGAGCTACCGGATCGCCTGCGTCTACTAGATCGACAAAGTTCACACCTTTAACAACACGGCCATCTTTGACATCGAGACAGGGTATGATGCGGGTGGCGAGCATTATTTGACCCTCGCTAAGGCAGCCGCCAAATCAAGCCGTCCGTCATAAATGGCGCGGCCAGTGATTACACCTTCAAGCGTGCCCCTGATGGTTTTGCGTGCTGCAAGCAGCGCATCGATATCGTTCATATCCGCCACACCGCCGGAGGCAATCACCGGCAAGTCTGTGGCTTCTGCCAGTGCCACAGTTGCTTCTATATTCACGCCTTTCATCATGCCGTCGCGACCAACATCGGTGAACAACACGCTGGCAACGCCAGCATCTTCAAAGCGTTTGGCGAGATCGACCACTGGCACGTTCGACACATCCGCCCAGCCTTCGGTCGCCACATAACCATCCCGCGCATCGACACCGACCACAATCTGGCGTAAGTGCCGCTTTGCCGCCACTTTGACCAGTGCGGGGTTTTTGAGCGCCGCTGTTCCCAGCACCACCCGCGCGACACCAAGATCGAGCCAACGACTGACACTGGCGGCATCGCGGATACCGCCACCAACCTGAATTTTACCTGGAAATTTCCTCACAATGCTTTCAATCACAGTGCCGTTGATACTCTCGCCGACAAACGCCCCGTTCAAGTCAACAATGTGCAACCATTTTGCACCAGCGCTGGCAAACACCATCGCCTGCGCAACCGGATCAGGCGCAAATACTGTGGCGGACGCCATGTCGCCGCGCTCGAGACGCACGCCTTGCCCATCTTTTAAATCAATTGCCGGAAAAATAATAAAATCGTTCATGGCTTCCATTTCAGAAAGTTTTGCAAAAATGCCAGCCCAAAGCCTTGTGATTTTTCAGGATGAAATTGTGTGCCAATCATCGTATCGCGCGCAATCATCGCAGTGATGGTCTGGCTGTAATCGGTGGTGAGATAAACATCATTTTTATCAACGGGCGTATAAACAAAGCTGTGAACAAAATAGGCCATACTTTTGTCTGGCAAGCCGTTCAGAATAGTGTGGCTTTGCACACAGGCAAGAGTGTTCCAACCCATATGAGGTACTTTCAGCGCTGTGTCGCCCGGCGCCAGCAAAACCACATCGCCAGCTATGCAATCAAGGCCTTTATGTTCACCGTGCTCAAGGCCGCGCGTGGCCATTAATTGCATGCCGACACAAATGCCGAGAAATGGTTTTGCCTCCGTCTGCACGCGCGTCGCCAGCACATCCCAGACACCCGGCAAAGATCGCAACGCTGCAGCGCAGTGACCAAAGGCACCCACACCAGGCAGTACAATGCGGTCAGCGGTTGCAATGATTGCTGCATTATTTGTCACTTCAACCGCTATTGTAAGGTTGGCATCGATTGCCGCACGTTCCAGCGCCTTGGCGACCGAGCGCAGATTGCCGCTGCCATAATCAATCAGGGCCAGCCGCTCTGCCATGCCTAGAGTGATCCGCCTAATGTACCTTTGGTCGATGGGACGCTGTCTGCCTTGCGGGGATCGATGCTGATGGCCTGCCGCAACGCTCTAGCTAGTCCCTTGTAACAGCTTTCGATAATATGGTGGTTGTTTGTGCCATACAGGTTCTCCACATGGAGCGTGATGCCCGCAGCTTGCGCAAACGCCTGAAACCATTCGCGGAACAATTCGGTATCAAACTCTCCCAGTTTATCGCGGGTAAACAGCACCTTCCAGATCAAGTATGGTCGCGCTGACACATCGAGTGCCACACGCGTTAGAGTTTCGTCCATAGGAATATAGGCATGGGCATAGCGGGTGATACCCTTCAAATCGCCCAGCGCCTTGGCCACGGCCTCGCCAACCGCAATACCCGTGTCTTCTGTGGTATGGTGGCCATCAATATGCAAATCACCCGTGGCTTTCACATCCAGATCAATCAAACTGTGACGCGAGAATTGTTCGAGCATATGGTCCAAAAAACCAAGGCCCGTCGAAACGTTATAGAGGCCCGAACCATCCAGATTGAGACAGACACGAATTTCCGTTTCTTTGGTTTTTCGCTCAACGGTTGCTGTACGCATGAATGTTCCTTTGCAAAAATAGCCTATAAGGACAGTGACAGAGCTGTTCAAGCAACCTTATCTTTTGGTTAATTTTGCCAAAAGATATTTTTTGCTGGTCTCTAAGCTATAAAATTGGGTGTTATTCTGGATTTTACTATTTTGAGCTTGCGATAAAACGCATCGATACCTATGTAAAAGGCAGTCGGGGAGTGGCGCAGCCTGGTAGCGCATCTGGTTTGGGACCAGAGGGTCGCAGGTTCGAATCCTGTCTCCCCGACCAACGCATCAATATTTGAGATATTTCTCAAAAAATCAAAAATTTTTTAAAATGAGCCATTCAAGCGCTATTTACAGCAGATACCCGATACAAAAAAGCAATCGTGCTAAGGAGACCGCCTGATGGACGCCCGCCTGAACATGACCGCTTCATCTGCCGATGCAAACATCGTATCCGAGATCATGCGTTTGAAAAAAGAGCGCAACGCCGTTATTCTTGCGCATTATTATCAGTCGGCTGACATACAAAACATTGCTGATTTTGTTGGCGACAGCCTAGATTTGTCACGCAAAGCAGCGGCAACTGATGCAGAGGTAATAGCCTTTTGCGGTGTAAAGTTTATGGCTGAAGTCGCCAAAATCCTGTCGCCACAAAAAACCGTGGTGCTGCCAGACCTGAAGGCCGGTTGCTCATTGGAAGACAGCTGTCCACCGGATGAATTTGCCATGTTCCGTGCAGCGCATCCTGACCATATTGCGCTCACATACATAAACTGCTCGGCAGCTGTGAAGGCGCATTCGGACATCATCGTTACCTCGTCATCGGCTGAGCATATCATCAACCAGATTCCACGCGACAAGCCGATTTTGTTTGCGCCCGATCGTCACCTTGGGGCGTATCTGGCCCGCATAACCGGCCGCGATATGGTGCTATGGCAAGGCACGTGTATCGTTCATGAAAATTTCTCGGAAGTTGAACTGATTAAGCTAAAGGCTGAATATCCCGAGGCCCCTGTTGCAGCACACCCAGAGTGCCCTGGCCACATTCTTGATCATGCTGACTATGTGGGAGCAACCAGCGGCATTCTGAAATATGCGTTGTCCAGCCCTTCACAAACAATCATTGTCGCGACCGAACCCAACATTATCCACACCATGCAAAAACAGGCGCCGCACAAGCTGTTTATTGGCGCACCGGGTATGGACGGCAACTGCAACTGCAATATCTGTCCGTTTATGGCGCTCAACACGATGGACAAACTTAGACTGAGTTTGCGTGATCTTGAACCACGCATTGAAGTGCCAGAAGCCGTGCGGGTTGGCGCACTCAGGAGTTTGCACGCTATGCTCGCTATGGCGCCAAAATGATATCAGCAATTTTTCCTCTTTCTACATCTGAACGCGATGCCTTTGTTCGTGTAACCCTTGCCGAAGATATGGGGGTTGGCGGCGACGTGACATCCAATGCTGTGATCCCGGCGGATGCGCGATTTCATGCTGTGATGGCAACACGTGAACCCATAGTCGTGGCCGGTATTGAGCTTGCTGCCGCGTTTATGAGTGCGCTTGCTCCAGCAGAGGTTCATGTAAAGGTAAAAGACGGTGATGCCGTGCCAGCTGATACAATCCTGCTCGAAGCCATTGGCAATGGCCGCGCCCTGTTAACGGCTGAGCGCTCGGCACTCAACACGCTGCAACATCTTTCTGGCATCGCCACACTCACACGCAAATATGTGGATGCCATAGAAGGGACAGGTGCTATTCTTCTGGATACGCGTAAAACCACGCCAGGTCTACGGTTACTAGAAAAATACGCCACACGCATGGGCCGAGCCGAAAACCACCGCTTGCGCCTTGATGACGGTGTGATGATCAAGGACAATCACGTTGCCATTGCGGGTGGGATTGCCAAAGCCATACAGGCCGCCCGCAGCGCTGGCCTGACATTGCCCGTGCAGGTAGAATGCGATTCACTCATGCAGGTTCATGAGGCTTTGCATGCGGGTGCTGATCGTTTGTTGCTGGATAACATGTCACCTGATCAGTTGCGCGAGGCGGTTGAACTGGTGGCTGGCCGCATACCCACTGAAGCCTCCGGTGGTGTGCGACTGGATACGATCCGGGCCATCGCAGAAAGCGGCGTGACCTATGTGTCGGTTGGGCGCATCACACAATCTGCGCCAGCTGTTGATGTCGGGCTTGATTTTAGAGCGCTGTAAGGAATGCACTATGCGTTTGCACATGACCACGGTTTTTCAGGTGAAGGCCAAAACCAAAGAGCATAAAAAAAGGCAGTTTGGCAGTCAGGACTGGATATGGCGATTGCTATGGGTTCCGGTGTTCGCCGCAATGATGACAAAAACTGTAGCAGCTTTCGCAGCGTCTGCGGTTTGCCATATTCCTTCTGCTGTCAGCACCCTCACTCAGGATCAGATCGACACTTTCAGCAGAGCTGCACAAACCAGTTACCCTTATGATGGGTATTTGCTGGCCTTGTCGTGGTCTCCAGCCTACTGCGCCAAGGTTGATAACAGCGACCGCGCCAATAGTGATTCTGATTTTCAGTGCACCGCGAACAAGTTTAATTTTGTTGTGCATGGCTTATGGCCGGAAGCCAGTGATGCACCCAGCCTTGATGAGCAACCAGCGTTTTGCAAGCCAACGGCACCCATTGCTGTCAACACGCTTAAAGCGCATTTATGCACGATCCCTGGTGTTGGTTTGATGCATCATGAGTGGGCCAAGCACGGCAGTTGCGCATTCAGCACACCGGAAGAATTTCTTGGACGCATAGAAGCGCTGCGTTCAAAACTCAGGTTACCGAATTTCTCTGTGGTGGCCGATCAGCCGTTAACCGCTGGTATAGTCCGCGATGCGTTTGTGCTCGCCAACCCAGGCTTGCCGCGTAACGCGATTATGGTAGCGACCGATAAAAAAAACCGTTTGCAGGAGGTCAGGCTTTGCTATGATAAAGCCTTTCATTTCACGGCTTGCCAGCGCCGCGGCGCGCCGGACCGGATTGCCATCCAGGTGACACGCTTCCGTGGTTAAGCGGTGGTTCGTTGAAAGGTTTGGCATCGAAGTCCGGACCAAGGTGAGCGCCCATTTTTTCAAGATGATCTTTTAGCATTTTGAGATTGCGTGAGTTGGCGGGAAACATAAAATCCCATACACTGCCGACCACTGGCACAGCGCCAAGTGTTGTGTTGATGCCAAGGTTCATTATCATGCGAAACAAAGTAAGCTTAGGTATTTCGAGCCGCATGGCTTCATAAATGATGTATGCCCCAATCAATCCGGCAATGCCATCGCCGACCACCGGAATGAAATCAAGCACACCTGTGGCACCACCACGCTTTTTGAACAGCGGCAATGCAATAGAGCGTTGCATAAACCATTCAATTTTACTGAGGCGCTTGTAGGTCGATACGGGATCGAGCATGTTGGTTCCTTTTCATCAGCTTCAATTCAGGTGGGCACGCCTGCGCAGCTTTGCAAGAGCGGGCTGATCGTTGATGTTGAGAAGATGTGCTGCAGAAAAATGCACTGATGCAAAAGGAGTCGCTCGTTTGATCGCAGCAGTGAGAGAAAAGCCCTGTTTTATAGTATACGGCGCGGCTGCCGCCTCTGTCACGCGCCAGAGGGCGACTGTTGGCTGCCACCCGAGTGTTGTTTCGGCCACAACAACCTGTATCGCAGGTGAGGCCTTGTGTAGCATTTTTGTTACATACTGTAGCGGCAAACATGGTGTATCGCACGGCGCGGTCGCTACCCAGTCATAACCAAATGCCCTTGCATAGCGCATAGCGGTTTTGAGCCCGCCAAGGGGGCCAGTGTCCGCTGTGGCATCATCCAGAACCAGCCACGGTGGTTTTGCCGTGCCACCCAACAGCACCAGTGTATCAACTTGCGCCACCATGGCAGTGATCACATGATCAAGAAAAGTCCTGCCCTTATAGAGAGCCGTCGTTTTATCCCGTTCGAACCGCAAAGATTGTCCACCGGCATAGATCGCACCCAGAATGCGCGGGCTCATGACTTTTCTGTAATATCAATCTCGAACAGCAGTTGTCCGTCACTGACCTGTTGCCCGGTCCGAGCGTGTATCTGCCTGATTGTTCCGGCAGCCGGTGCCACAACACGTATTTCCATTTTCATGGCTTCCATGGTTGCAAGCAAGTCACCCACTTCAACAAAGTGGCCAGGCTTCACGGCCACATCGAGCACACGGCCGGGCATGGGGGCTTTCACCTCACCATTTTCAGCCATGGCGCTGGCAGCACTCACTTGCCTGTCTGGCCGGTTCAGCAAAAATGTTTGCCCCCAGATGCGAACCTCCACCTTAGTATCCGAAACAAGCAGCACAGATCGTATCATCTGGCCGTCGAGATCGGCCTCAAGCACGGTATCACTGCACCACTTTGCATGTGCGGAAAGTGGTAAGCCGAGACCATCAATCTGGTACCTGCTTGCACAGCGCGTCAGAGTTATTTTGGCAGGAACAGCCATATGGCTAGACAACATGACAGAGCGCGCTTCTGGCAAGTTCACCCGCCAGCCACCAAGTGCCAACCATGGTGAGTGATGTTTTTTCGAGCTGTGAACATGAGGCGTAATAATGGCAAGCGCTGCCAGAGCAAAAACCCGGGCAGGCACTTGCTCTGGTGGTTTAAGCATGGCTGCATGACGATCAATAAACGCTGTGGTAATGCGCGCCTCACGAAAGGAGTCAGTGCCCAACACCCTTGCCAAAAACGCACGATTGGTTTTTACGCCGTCAACAATTGTTTCATCTAGTGCTGAGAGCAATTTTTCGATGGCTGACATACGGTCAGGCGCATGGGTGATGATCTTGGCAATCATCGGATCGTACCACGGGGTAATGTCATCACCTTCCGCAACGCCTGAATCGACTCGTGCGGCTGATGGAAAACGTAAACGTTTCAGTGTGCCAACAGACGGCAAAAATGTACTGTCTGCGTCTTCAGCACATAACCGCACTTCAATGGCATGACCGCTTTGCGTGATCTCATTTTGCAGTTTCGGCAGTCTTTCACCACGCGCCACACGAATTTGCCACTCCACCAGATCAAGTCCGGTGATCAATTCAGTGACCGGATGTTCCACTTGCAGCCGTGTATTCATTTCCATGAAATAATAGCTGTATTCCGGTTGCGATGTGTCAACAATAAATTCAACTGTACCAGCCCCAACATAACCAATGGCTTTGGCAGCCTGACAGGCAGCCGCCCCCATGGCTTTGCGCATGGCATCACTCAGCCCTGGCGCTGGTGCTTCCTCAATAATTTTTTGATGACGCCGTTGCACGGAACAATCCCGCTCAAACAGATGCACGACATTGCCATGAGAGTCAGCAAAAACCTGAATTTCCACATGGCGTGGTTCAGCAACATATTTTTCCAGCAGCACAACGGCGTTGCCAAACGAACGATCCGCTTCACCCTGGCATGAGCGCAGCTCTGCAGCAAAATTTTGTATTGCATCAACACGCCGCATGCCTTTGCCGCCGCCGCCAGCTACGGCCTTGATGAGAATGGGGTAACCAACGGCAGTGGCAGCACGTGTGAGACGATCCAGTGTCTGATCATCCCCCTGATAACCTGGCACCACTGGCACGCCAGCAATTTTCATCAGCTTTTTTGCCTGATCTTTAAGCCCCATGGCACGCATGGCCGCTGGTGGTGGGCCGATAAACACAATGTGGGCACCGGCACAAGCCTCGGCAAATGTTGCGTTCTCTGAAAGAAAACCATAGCCGGGGTGAATAGCATCAGCGCCCGTGCGTTGTGCTGCATCAATGATTTTATCGATAACGAGATAGCTTTCACTGGCCGCTGCCGGACCGATGCATACCGCTTGCGTTGCCTCGCGCACATGCTGGGCATTTGCATCAGCATCTGAATACACTGCAACTGTTTCAATACCCATGGCATGCGCTGTACGGATAATCCGGCGCGCAATTTCACCGCGATTGGCAATAAGAATTTTGCGCATATTCATCTCACATCCTGAACACGCCGAAGCGTGTCTCCGGTATCGGCGCATTGAGCGCAACCGCCAGCGACAAACCAACCACATGACGCGTTTCAGCCGGGTCGATCACACCATCATCCCAGAGCCGTGCGCTGGCATAAGTCGGGTGGCCCTGCGCCTCGTACTGATTGCGGATCGGTGCTTTGAAAGCCTCCTCATCAGCCGTCGGCCAGCGTTCATTCTTCGCTTCAATATTCTCACGCTTTACTGTTGCCAGAACACTTGCCGCTTGCTCACCGCCCATCACCGAAATACGAGCGTTGGGCCACATGAAAAGAAAACGCGGCGCGAAAGCCCTGCCACACATGCCGTAATTGCCAGCCCCGTAAGAGCCTCCGATAATGATGGTGATTTTTGGCACAGATGCGTTGGCGACAGCCATCACCAGCTTGGCACCATCTTTGGCGATCCCGCCATTTTCATATTTCTGGCCAACCATAAAGCCGGTTATATTTTGCAGGAAGAGCAAAGGAATTTTGCGCTGGCAACAAAGCTCGATAAAATGCGCGCCTTTTAAAGCGGACTCAGAAAACAATATGCCATTGTTGGCAATAACCCCCACAGGCATACCCCAAATGTGGGCAAAGCCAGCAACAAGTGTGGTGCCGTAAAGTGCCTTGAATTCCTGAAAGCGTGAGCCGTCAACCAGCCGCGCAATCACCTCGCGAACATCGAAATTCTTGCGTGTGTCCGCCGGAATGAGACCGTATATATCCTGTGCCGGATACAGTGGCTCTTCCGGTTCGGCCAAAGCAACGGCCGGGTTTTTATCGAACGGCAACGTTGAAAAAATACAGCGCGCAATGTCGAGCGCATGATCGTCATTCACAGCCAAATGATCGGCCACACCTGAGGTTCGTGCGTGAACATCACCACCACCAAGGTCTTCCGCACTCACCACCTCACCTGTGGCAGCCCTCACCAGCGGCGGCCCGCCCAAAAAAATCGTTCCCTGCTTTTGCACAATGATGGTTTCATCGGACATTGCTGGGACGTAAGCACCGCCAGCTGTGCAACTCCCCATCACCACGGCAATCTGCGCAAGACCAACGGATGAAAGTTGTGCCTGGTTATAAAATATCCGGCCAAAATGATCACGATCTGGGAACACCTCATCCTGATTGGGGAGGTTGGCCCCGCCACTATCGACAAGGTACACACAGGGCAGCTGGTTTTCACGGGCAATGTCTTGCGCGCGCAGATGTTTTTTGACGGTCAGTGGATAGTAAGTGCCGCCCTTCACTGTCGCATCGTTACATACCACCATGGCGAGCCTGCCCGCGATGCGGCCAATACCAGTGATGAGACCAGCACCGGGCACATCGTCCGCATAAACTTTGTAAGCGGCCAGTTGCGACAGCTCCAGAAACGGCGTACCCGGATCAAGCAAGCGCTCTACCCGATCACGCGGCAACAGCTTGCCACGCGATTCGTGGCGTGAACGCGCATCAGCGTTGCCGCCTTTTGCTATGCGTGAGACCAGTGTGCGAATATCTTCTGTCGCAGCCAGGAGCTGCGTGCGGTTGACATCAACTGCAGGATCGGAAGTGTTAAGCGGTGTGCCAATAATCATGTATCAGTTATAGGGATGTGACTTGGTTCATGCAATAATGCCCTAAGGCAGTAAAATTAAACCTTCCGGACCCTGCCGAAGCCTGAATACATCTGCCAAAATAGCCGGGTTTAACACGTCACGTGCCGTTCCGCTTGTGACCAGCCGGCCTTTATCGAGCACAATCAACTGATCGCAAAACCGTTCTGCCAGCGCGAGATCGTGCAACACAACCAGCACAGATTTCCCGGTTTTGGCCTCGGCTTTAAGTGCCATGAGGATGTGCAATTGATAGGCGGGATCGAGATTGGCAATTGGTTCGTCAACCAGCATACAGCCTGCGGTCCCGGCAAATGCCCGCGCCAGCAAAACTCTGGCACGTTCGCCTGAAGACAGCGTGGTGACACGACGACCCTCCAACGGCTCGATATCGAGGGCCCGCATCGCTTGGGCAATCGCCGTCTTGCCAGTTGCCAAATGCGCGTCACCGTAAGGATAGCGGCCAAGTGCCACGACAGCCTTAACGGAGAGCGGCCAGGCCAAATTCCGCTCTGTGGGTAAATAAACTATGTGCCTGGCACGCTCTGTAGGCGCCATCCGGCGCACCTCCGTGCCACCCCATGTCACTATGCCCTGCGCTGGCAGCAAGCCCAATATCGCTTTCATCAACGTTGTTTTGCCAGCACCGTTCGGCCCAAGCACACCAAGCAATGTGCCGGGCATGACATTGAAGCTGGCGCTTTGCAAAAACCCTGCTTGCAAGCCCTGGATATACAAACCACTCATGTGTGGCGAACTTTCAGAATCAGGGCAATAAAAAATGGAGCGCCGATAAGCGCGGTTAACACACCCAGCCGCAGTTCGTTAGCAGATGGCACAAGCCGCACGGCAATATCGGCTGCTGTCAGCAAGCATGCACCGGCAAGCGCACTGGGGATGAGCGTGGCTCTTGGGCTATAGCCTACAAAGCGCCTCACCAGATGCGGCACAATCAAGCCAATAAAACCAATGCTGCCACACACTGCGACACTGGCACCAACGGCCAGTGCCGTGCCGGCAACAATGAAGTAACGGCTGCGTTTGATATCTACACCCAGCGATTGCGCCGCCTCTTCTCCAAGCGCCAGCGCATCGAGCCCCTTGCCACCGTAAAGTATCAAACCAGCCCCAACGATCATTATGGGCAAGCTGTATAATACCTGTTCCAGCGAGCGGTCGGTGAGTGAACCCATTATCCAAAAAAGAATATCATACAGGGCAAAAGGAGACGGTGCGAGCGACAAGGCCAGTGCACTGAGCGCACCGGCAAGCGCCGAGACAGCAACACCGGCCAGCACAATCCGCACAGTACTAACATAACGTCCGGCAAATCCAAGCACCAATAGGAGTCCGATACAGGCACCAGCCATAGCACCAACACCCACCCCAAGAGGCCCGGCTGTTGATGGACTGAAATAATACATGACAATAGCACCAACCGAGGCTGCACTGGTGGTGCCAATAACATCTGGCGAAACCAGCGGATTGCGCAACAGGCCCTGAAGTGCCGCCCCGCTGAGGCCAAGCGTGCCGCCGACGGCTAACCCCAAAACCATACGCGGCAGTCGCACGTTAACCAGAATGGTATGGGCAAGCGCGTTGTTTGTCTGCCACAGGCCAGCAAGGCTTTGCGGGCCAACCATGCCACCAATGCCCAGCAGCAAAGATAGCGCGGCAAGTATAACCAGCATAAGAACAAGTCGCAGGGTCATCGTTACTGTTCCAGCTGTCTGGATAAAGCTGCAAGTTGCCATGCCACGACCGGACTCATGCAGGTAAAGGATCGACTATCGATCGTGTACTGTGGCACGCGCGCTGTGATCGGTTGTAAAGCCTTGTTCTGTAGCCAAGGCGTGCGAAGATAGTTTTGATTTTGCCGGTAACTGGCCTTGATAATCAGTTGTGGCGGGTTGCGCAGCATGGCCTCAACATTGTTGTCGATGTCTGGCATCAAGCCGACACCGGCAGAGCGAAACAATGCCGCCGCTGCACCGTCTGGCCGCATGGCAAGCCCACCGCTCTGCAACACAATGGCATTTGCATATATGTGGGTGGCGTGAGGCAGCGTGTTGCGAAACCACTGATTCAGCGCCCTGCCTTTCTCTGGGTGACCAAGCGCTCTTGCCACACGTATAACATTCGTTTCGATATCATCGCGTTTTTCGACAGTTGGCACTTCGATAACTGGAATATGGGCTTGTTTCAGAAGGGCTGTGGTCGAAAGTTTTGCACTCGGCCCAGCCAGCACGAGATCCGGTTTCAGAAATAAAATCTCTTCGGCCAAACCATGGTTAATAATCAGGTTTTTTGCCTTGTGGGCCAAAGGTGTTTCATGTGCATCCGCCCCAAGCCAGGTGACAGATTTAAGTTGCCCGGGGGCAGCCAGCAACATTGCCAATTCATCGGTGCAGAGGTTGATGGAGACCACACGCATGGGAGCGGCCTGGCTCACCACCATACTTAATACAAACCAGCCAAGCATCACACCTAAATACCCTTTCTGCAAACGGCAGCGGCATTTAAAAATATTTTTAATAATAAACCATCTTAACATTATTTATCAAAATTCACTTTCACACCGCCATAAACACCCGCACGCGGCGCACGGTAGCCAAACACATCCTGATAGTTTTGATTGAAAGCATTTTCAACACGTGCAAATATTTCTGTGTTATTTAATACCTTATAATGAGCGGAAACTGATGCCAAAACATAGCTTTTCAAAATAACAGGTGTTGAAGCATAAAGCGGTGGGCTAAGATTTCTGAAATCGGCATCCCGCATATTTCCATTATAATTGAGGCTTCCTGCCACAACCAGCTTGTTCAGAATTGAACTGGAAGCGGTGAACGACGCCTGATGATTTGGACGCCGGTTCAAATCAACACCGCTTGGATCAGTGGCTTTGAGATAACTGTAAAAACCCGAGAGCTTCACCGGGCCGATACGGGTTTGGGCCGTGAGTTCAATACCATGATGTTTCGATATGCCCGGCTTGTTTATGGCAGTGGTCAGAAGAGTCACAACATCAAAACCGTTACCGTCGATAAAATCCTGAATACGATTGGAAAAATATGTCATATCAATTCGCGTTGCCCCGGCATGCCATTCACCACCCAACTCCCAACCTGTAGACTGTTCTGGCCGCAAGAGTGGGTTGCCAATGAAGCTGCCCGGAAAAAAACCAAACTGGCTGACAAAGGTTGGGTTCGTACTCCCTCTCCCGACCGACGCGTGCAGCCGTATGCTGTCCGCCAACAAGGCGCTCACACTCGCGCGCCATGTGGTAATATCTTGAAAGTTATTCGCAGGGTTGCGCGCACCCCCGTTAAAGTCGTGTCGCAGACTGGCATCGACAAAAACGCGTTTTGTAAAACCAGCATGATACTGGCCGGTTAAACTGGCTTGCGTACGGGACTGGCGTTGACTTGTGTTAAAACTGTTTCCCGCAAAATCACTGGAATTAACTGTTGAAAAGCTCTCACGTTCATATTGCGCGGCTGCCGTCAAGAATTGATCAACAGCACCCATTTTAAATCCAAGCGCCGTTTGATAGCGCATGGTCGTCCGGCCACCCACCTCTTCATCCGTGAACAGGGCGGGATCAGTTATAACTTTTGCTGCAAAATTTTGTGTGCGTGCGTCCACCACCGTACCGCTCAGTTCATGCGACCAGCGCCCATCCAGTGCATCGACATGGGCATAGCCACGCATATAAAGCCGCCTTGTTTTGGCCAGTTGATTACCGTCGGCCAAAACTGTGCCAAAATCGATTTCAGGATCACTCTGCGCATTTTGCGCTGTGTAGCGCACGGTCAAACCCAATGCTCCAGCATCGGTGGGTTTGAGCTTGGCATTCACCTGAACAGTTGCCACTTGTGATCCATCATTCTCGCTGCCAACTGTTGCAAAATTAATGCCGTTTGTGCGGTAATACGCTCCCAAAACGGCCACATCAAACCTGTCCCTGTTGACCGACCAGCCACCACTCAGCTGTGCTGTGCCGTATGATCCGCCCTCAGCTTTGATATAATGCACATTGGTTTTGGTGATGATGTTAATCACACCACCAATCGCTTCTGATCCATAAAGCGCAGACTGCGGCCCGCGCAACACCTCTATGCGGCTTATGCCATCGCCGAGCAATTCGGCAAAACCAAACTCGCTTGCTGCTGCCGGATCGTTGGCTTTGATGCCTTCGATATAGACAAGTGTGTGGCGCGCTTCAGCCCCGCGAATGCGCACTTCTGTAAAGCCACCAACGCCGCCTGAGCGCGACACCGCCAGCGATGGTACCATGCGCAGAAAATCTGTGGCGACAGGGTTTCCCAAAACTTCGAGCGTGGCGCCGTCTAGCACACTCACCGAACTGCCAACCTGCGCCAGCGGTGTCGGCGCGAGGTTGGCCGTGATGATAATTTCATCAGGGGACTGGGCATGAAGGGCGGTATTTAGCCACAGGCTGGCTGTAATGCCGGCAAGTGCCAGGATGATAAAATTTGTATGCGTCATAGTCGTCTTTCCATCGGTTGCACTGACACAGCCAAGGGCTTGTCGTGCCCGATGCGCACAGCAACACCCCCCGACGATGTCAGGGTTTCAGCTTCAAGCCGTCTCGACGGAAAAATCCCCGCTTGATGTGCACTGGACCCGGTGCCTCAAGGACGACGCTGATGGCAGGTTTCCTGACTTTGCGGGTCAAAGCTTACTTTCACCTTCCCAGACCAATATCTTTGGCCCAGTGGTTAAACGAAGGTCGCTCACCGCTCACAGTTAAGGGCATAGTACCGGATTTGCGCTTAAGCACTCACCAGTTTCCCTTTTAACCCCTGTTTCCAAGGGCACCATCTACATATTTTTTTATATCAAGTTTTGCAGCGTCACAAGCTTAATGTATGATTAACCATATTGGCTAACCATGGCTCAATCCGATTGTGCTAGACAAATGTTGCAAGTGCGAATAGCTAAGTGAGTGAGGCTCAATAAAGACTGTGAGAATAACAAGAAATGAGGGGCTTATGTATCTGACATTTGACACGATGCGGGCTGGCTTGGCTGGCCGCGGAATGATGTCTGAGGCTATTCTTGGCCTTACCCCAAGTTGGTTAAGCGCATTCAACCCGGCAGCAGCGGCTCTTGAAACATTTGCCCATGCAACCGCTCCCTACAATAAACCTGTTTTTGACATTGATGGTTTGACCCCGGAAATTGTCCATCAATTGCCCTTTGGCAATCTGCTGCGTTTCGGTGCCAAACCCAAAGCCCAAAAGCTGCTAATTGTGGCCCCCATGTCTGGACACTTTGCTACCCTGTTGCGCAGCACGGTTGCAGAAATGAACCAGGACCATGAGGTGTATATTACGGATTGGGCAGACGCGAAAACTGTGCCGCTGTCGGCAGGTCATTTCGATCTTAATGACTACATCGATTATATTGTTGAGTATCTGGGCATTATTGGGCCAGCCGCTCACATCATTGCCGTGTGCCAGCCGTCTGTGCCGGTGTTCGCAGCCACGGCAATCATGAATGCTGAACGACACCCCAACACGCCAGCAAGCCTCACCATGATGGGCGGACCGATTGACACCCGCTGCTCACCGACAGAAGTGAATATTATGGCTGCGGAAAAATCTTTCGCCTGGTTTGAGCAAAATATGATTATGAATGTGCCGCACTACTATGCCGGTGGTGGTCGGAAGGTTTATCCAGGGTTTATGCAATTAACGGCATTCATGACCATGAACCTCAGCAGTCATTTGATGAGCCACTGGCATATGTTCCGCGCACTAGAAGCCGGAGACACTGAAACGGCTCAAAAAACTAAAGATTTTTATGAGGAATACCGAGCTGTCTGCGATATGACTGCTGAGTTTTATTTGCAAACTGTCAATGAGGTGTTTCAGCGCCATTTATTGCCCAAAGGTGAATTTTGCTATCGCGGCAAAAAAGTTGATCTGGCTAAAATCACCCGCACAGCCATTCTAGCTGTGGAAGGCGAGCGAGATGATATTTCAGGTATTGGCCAAACCAAAGCAGCGCTCGATCTCGCCACCAGCCTCAAGAAAGGCCAAAAGAACTATCTGATGGTCAAGGATGCTGGGCACTACGGAATTTTCAGCGGCAGCAAGTGGCGCGAAAAAGTAGCGCCGGTTGTTCGTGCGTTTATTCGCACCAACAAGCGATAACCATACTGTAACAGCGGTGTTGAAACTATGCTTATTATTTTGTCACCAGCCAAATCACTCGATCTGGAAACACCGCTTCCCAAACTGAAGCCAACACAGCCAGCCTTTCTCGATCGAACACAAACTCTGGTAGACGCTGCACGCAAACTCAAGTCTGCTGATCTTTCAGCGTTGATGGGCATTTCTGACAAGCTGGCAGAATTGAATGTGGCGCGATTTAAGGCCTTCGAACGGCCGTTTACGAAAGACAATGCAAGACCCGCGATATATACATTCGACGGTGATGTTTACACTGGTTTTGATGTGCACAGCCTCAAGGCTGCTGATATGCATTATGCGCAAAGCCATGTACGCATTCTATCGGGTCTTTATGGTGTGTTACGTCCGCTCGATCTGATGCAGCCCTACAGGCTGGAAATGAGTATTGCGCTCAAAACGAAAACGTGTGTTGGACTTTACAGTTTTTGGGGCGACCTGTTAACCCGGCACTTGATGGTCGAACTTGCAGCTCATAATGACGACACGCTTATCAATCTTGCCAGCACAGAATATTTCCGCGTTGTTCATACCAAACTCATAAAAACGCCTTTGGTCACACCTGTGTTCAAAGAGTTGCGCGGCAATAAAGCCCAGATCATTTCGTTCTTCGCCAAAAAAGCCCGTGGCACCATGGCCCGCTACTTGTTGACCAACCGCATCGACAGAGCCGCTGGCCTGAAAGACTTCAAGGCGGATGGCTATGCCTACGATCCACATCTCTCCGATGGTAAAACCTTTACATTCACTCGAAAATCATAGCTGTCAAAATTATAGCTCAGTTGACCCTCCCGCCCATCCCATGTATCCCAATCATCGTGTCGGAGCGTAGCGCAGCCTGGTAGCGCACCAGACTGGGGGTCTGGGGGTCGCAGGTTCAAATCCTGTCGCTCCGACCAATGTGGATAAAATATGTCTTGCATTCTGTGGAATGATGACATATACAATCATTCAGGAGAATGATAATGGGCTTTTCAGACGTTGCTGCTTTTTATGATCCCCGGCCTCTATCCGTTCGTTTTGATATGGCGTTAGAGGAAGGGCGGGTACTGAGTGGCGCTATGGCGCGTGTTGCGGCCTGTTGGCAGCTTACCAACGAGCAAATGGCAGCGGCCCTTGGCATTTCAGCGGCATCAGCCTCGCGCCTGAAGGCTGGTCGTTATCCTTTGAAACGTGGTGACAAAGCATTTGAACTTGGCCAGTATATTTTACGTTTGTTTCGCAGCCTTGATGCCTTGCTTGGCAGTGATGACCTGGCGGCCCGCTCGTGGTTGCATACGGACAACCTTGATCTGGAGGCCAAGCCGATTGATCTCATTAAAACGGTGCGCGGCTTGACCATGGTTGCTGACTATGTTGACGACTTCCGCGCCAAAGTCTGATCAAAAGCCGGATGGTGCCTACTTCCGACCTTATCGCGGCCAGATTTGGCGTGTTGTTGAAGCGCAGCAGCGCATTTCCACCAATCGGCTTGCCAGCGGATTAAGCGATCAGCATGTACTGGAAAATTTGGCGGAGGAAGCCAAGCCAACCCTGCCGAAGACCGCCCGGCACTTGCATTATCTGCTCGCATCACCCTTTCGATATGGCCACAAACAATCCTCGCGATTTCGGCAGGTGGGCGAAAAACCCGGGATTTTTTATGCATCGGAAAGTCTCGCCACGGCTTTAAGTGAAATTGCCTACTGGCGCTTGTATTTTTTTACCCGTTCACCGGGCATGGTGCTGCCGATCTCCACCATGGAGCACAGTGCGCTCAGTGTCGGCATTGCAACTGATTGTGCCTTTGATCTCACCGAACCCCCCTATAACGTTGCAGCCGCGCACTGGATGGCACCGCAAGATTATACAGAATGCCAGCGTTTTGCCGCCGCTGCGCGATTGCTTGGTGATGCAGTGATCCGCTACGCGTCGGTGCGTGACCCTTTAAAAGGTATGAATATCGCTGTGCTTGACCCCGGGGCTTTTGCCGAAACGGCACCCGTTATTCAGCAAACCTGGCATCTCAGGTTTGAATATGGTGTGCTCAACGCTATTGCGGCTTTTCCATCGAATGATCGCTACCGCTTCAGTTTCGTACAATTTGGATTGACCGCACCTCACTCTATGGTCAAGACCAACTGATATAGTAACGAAAAATCAGGGAAAGCTGGCCATAACAGCATGATGACCAGAGTGAGAGAACAAAAAAATCCCTGTTGGTATGGTTTCAGCTGGCTTTTGCTGGCGATCACTTGCCTGCTATTTTTGCCACAGGCAAAAGCGCAGGAAGCCATAATGAGCTTTCAGGCCAATATTGTTGTGGACGCCAGTGGTCGCATTGATGTGACTGAGGTGATCCGGGCCCGGGGTGAGCGCAACCAACTGCACATTGGCTTGCCGCGACCCTTTCCACTCAAGTTGATCGGGCAGGATGGGACTGAGGTTTTCCCAGCTGTCACGATCAAAAGCGTCGAGCGGGATAACCGACCAGACCCCTATGACCTTAAAAAATCTGGCGATCATATGGTCCTGCAAACCGGCAGCGCTGATGTGCCTTTGGCCAATGATGAATATGCGTTTGTTCTTAAATATCAACTGAGCCAGTCGATCGCTTATAATGACCAGGATGATAAATTGATTTTAGCGCTGACACCCGATGACTGGCCATTGCCAGTGGATAATGCAAAAATTTCACTTAGTCTTCCGCAAGGCGTTAAACCGCGCAGGCAAGATGTGATGATTGCACCCGTTGGACCCCACAGCGGCGATTATATTGCCAAAGTGGACGCTGAGGGTAAAATCAGTGTTGAAGCCATGCGGCCGCTTAAGCCTCATGAAGCCATCATGATGGTGTTAACGCTGCCACGAGGCAGTGTCGCGCGACCGAGCGCTCATGAGAAAATAAATTCTGCAGTCAGCCGCAACCAGCATATTCTGGCAGGGGCTGCAGGCGTGCTGATACTGACGGTGTTCGGTTTGGTTGCTCTGGGCCTATCAAAACAGACAGGCACACCGGCGCGCGGTAACAATCTTGGCCCAGCCGGATTGCGGTTGATGCGCACCGGCACTGTCGATGCCCGGAGCATAGTTGCCACTCTAATTACACTGGCTGTCAAAGGTTATCTTATTATTGAGGAAACCGAGACCGGTACATTTATGCTGCAACGGACATGGAAAGAAAATGATCTTGGCCTCACCGCATCAGAAAAATCCGTGGCGACAGCGCTTTATGCCGACAGGCCAAGCCGGTTTTTTATCACCCGCGACGTGGCCGATGCCCTGCACGATGCGCGGGTGTGCCTGCGTCAATCGCTGCAGCGTGAGGTTGAACGTGCCCTTTTCATCAACGCTCGATTATCTGTGCTTTGGGTGATTATGGCCGTCGTCCTGATTATTGGGGCTGTGGTCTGGCTTTCTGCGTCCCAGCTTTGGGTGGTTTTGCCAGCAGCGATTTTTCTGGTCGGCGTTGGCTGGGTCTATATCCGTTTGCTGTTGCGGCCATCTGCACTGCCATGGCAGCTGGCACGAGAACGCCAGGGATTTTTTCGACTGGTCATGGATGCAGCAACGACACGCTCTACCAGACCAGCCTTTGCTCTGGCTCTTATCGGCATGGTAGGCATGGGCGCATGGCTTGGCGTTCCGGCAACACTCATCGTTGTTCTTGCGGTCGTCGTCGCGCTGTGGCTCATCCACAATCTGAAAGGGCCAAAGCATTTTGGGCTGGCCTTTGCCCTTAAGGCCGATGACTGGCAAACGCGCTTGCTCGAAACAAACCCCAACAACAGTCCGCAACGTTATGAGCAGGAAATGCCTATGGCCGTAGCGCTTGATGTGGTGCCTGCCTGGGCGAAAGCCTTTCAGCCACACCTTGGCACCCCTGGTGATTATGCTGTTTACAAACCACGCTGGTTTTCTGGACATGAGGCGCAGTTCAATGCTGTGGCCTTCGCTGAAGAGCTGACCAAGGGACTGGAAAAAGCGATCACGATGTAGGTTGCACTTGCAGGTGAGGATGCTATCTTGCACATCATGAAATATATTTTTTTATTGATGCTGGCACTGACATCCGCGTCTGCACACGCTGAGCCTTTGATACACGTTGTCTTCCACACCGACTGGAAAGCTCAAGCCGAACACGGCGGCTTTTATGAAGCCCTGGCGCTGGGGCTTTACAAAAAAGCTGGGCTCAATGTGACGATCAAACCCGGTGGCCCGCAAACCGATAACACGCGGTTGCTGGCTGCCGGGGCGATTGATCTTGCCATGGTGTCGGACAGTTTTCAGGCGCTCAACCTTGCTGCCAAAGGCGCTGATGTTAAAATCATCATGGCATCGTTTCAGAAGGACCCGGAGACGATTATGGCGCATCCGGGGGCTGGTGCCCAATCGCTGACAGCGTGGCACGACAGGCCAATTTATATGGATGATGCCTTCAAATTCAGTTACTGGCCTTGGGTAAAGGCGAAGTTTGGCTTCACCGACAGGCAATCTCGCCCTTACGCGTTTTCACTGACGCCGTGGCTGCAGGACACACGCGCCTTGCAGGAAGGCTATCTTTCATCAGAGCCATTCACTGCAACCAAGGGCGGCGTGACGCCGCAGTTGGTGGTGTTGGCTGATGCTGGCTACCCCGGTTATGCCGGCATGGTGGCCACGACCGGAAAGTATCTGCGCGCACATCCTGATGTACTCAGGAAGTTTGTACAGGCGAGCCAGGCGGGCTGGGCAGCGTATCTGACCGGCGATCCATCAGCCGGCAATGCATTGATCAAGCGCGACAACCCGGAGATGAAAGATGAATTGCTCAAATATGCGCTTATGCAAATGCGTTCCAAGGGTATTGTGATATCAGGAGACGCTGTGCGCGCTGGACCGGGTGTGATGACAGCCGCGCGCTGGGCAACCATACACCGCGAGATGTCAGCCGTCGGTCTGTATCCCAAAACGCTCGACCCGCGCACAATTTACGATCTTGAGTTTCTGGCAAAGCCTTAAACAGTGCTGCGGTTTGAAAACGTCTCGAAACTATTTTCCAGCGGCGTGCAGGCCTTGCAGGATGTAACGCTGGATGTGCCGCGCGGCGAAATCACAGCGCTGGTCGGCGCATCGGGCTCTGGCAAAACAACGCTGCTGCGTTTGGCAGCGAGCCTCGAAACACCAAGCCGTGGCAGCGTTATTTTTGAGGATGAAGAGGTGCCGCGCGGCTATGTTTTTCAAGCGGCTACCTTGATGCCGTGGGCAAGTGTGACGGATAATGTTGGGTTGCCGTTAACGCTTAATCCTTTCCCCTTGCGGGAGAGGACGGAGGGCATCACCAAACTCCTCACCCAAGTCGGCCTTGCTGACAAAGCCGGTGCCATGCCGCACGAGCTCTCCGGCGGCCAGCAGATGCGGGTGTCGATTGCACGCGCACTGGCATCTGATCCTGAACTGTTGCTGCTTGATGAACCGTTTGCAGCGCTTGATGAAATTACCCGGACGCGGCTATGCGATCTGGTGGCAGGTCTGCAGCGCCAGCGAAACCTCACCATCCTGTTTGTCACCCATGCACTGGCGGAAGCGGTGTTTCTGGCAACCCGCGTGGTGCTGCTATCTGATCATCCGGGGCGGATTGCAAAGGTTGTCGATATCGATGGACCGGTGGTGCGCGATCAGGCGTTTCGCAACGATCCGGCATTCCATGCGCAGTGCGCAGCGCTTTCGGCTTTGATGGCCCACCATGCCGCGTAAAGTCATTTCGCTCATGGTTGTGCTGGCGCTGATTGTCGCCTGGGAACTCGGCGTCAAGCTCAGCCATGCCAACCGGTTTGTCGTGGTTGCACCGTCGGTGATCATTCAGCAGTTCAGGCTTGACTGGCCGATGTTGCTCGAGGCTTTGTGGTTCACCCTCAAAATCACCTGGGCCGCACTGGCGCTGGCGATTGTCACCAGTGTTCCGATGGCATTTGCGCTGCACCGCTCGACTGTGCTTGAGGCCGGTGTGCTGCCAGTCGCCGTCGCCTTGCAGGTCACGCCGATTATCGCTATCGCGCCGATTGTGCTGGTCTGGGTGGGGCCGGACAACCCGGAGCGAGCGCTTCTTGTTTGCGCCTGGCTGGCAACGTTTTTTCCCATTTTTGCCAGTGCGTTATCGGGCCTCAGGACCATCTCGCCGGACCTTCGCGATCTGTTCAGCCTCTACCGTGCCAGCGGCTGGCAGCGAATCATCCGACTGGAATTGCCAGCGAGTGTGCCGAGTTTGATGTCCGGCCTCAAAATCGCCAGCGGTTCCGCCCTGATTGGGGCCGTGGTCGCAGAGTTTGCCATCGGCGGAGTCGGCAATTCGGCAGGGCTGGCCTGGGCGCTGGCGCAGGCGACAAAGCAACTGGAGATTGCCAGAGCCTTTGCCTGCCTGATTCTGTTAACCGGAATTGGGGTCATTCAATACTTGATTCTCTCTTATCTGGAAAATAACCTGCTGAAAAAGCGTGGCGTTTTACCTTTATAAAGAAAGTTCTTTCCTACAAGATGCCATTTAGGTTATAACCAAAACAAGCTCATAACTTGTATTGGAGAAACCACATGACCACCCTATCCCCCACTTCCCAAACCCGTCTGAACAGCTGCGATCCACGTTTTCATAGCATTTTCAACCATGTAGCCACAATCATGGACTGCGCCATTCTGGAAGGCCACCGCGACCAGGAACAGCAGGATGCCGACTATGCCAAGGGTAAAACCCAGCTGAAGTGGCCTCACGGCAAGCACAATGCCCGTCCGTCGCTGGCCGTCGATGCGGCTCCGCTGCCCATCGACTGGAAAGACCGCGAAAGGCTTAGCCTGTTTGCGGGCTACGTGCTTGGCACAGCGGCCGCCCAGGGTGTCACATTACGCTGGGGCGGTGACTGGAACCGCGATTTCAAGGTGGCCGATAACCGGTTCGATGATCTCGTGCATTTTGAGATTCTGCCCTAAGTTCCCTCCCCCGCAAGGGAGGAGGATCAATCAACCCCATCAACACAAAGGCCCATTTTTATGATTTTCGATCTTCTCATTGCCCCGATCACCCACCTGATCGACAAGCTCATCCCCGACCCGCAGGCCCGCGCCCAAGCCAAGCTTGAGCTGCTCCGCCTGCAAAACACCCAGGAGCTCGACACGCTGAAAGAACAGATGGCTGCCATCATTGCCGAGGCGCAATCGAAAGACCCGTGGACAAGCCGGGCCCGGCCAAGCTTTATGTATGTGATGTATGTGCTGCTCTTATGGTCAATCCCCATGGGGCTGATCGCCGCCACCCAGCCCAACATCGCCGAGAGCATCAAAATCGGCATGACCGGCTATCTGAAAGCTATCCCCGACAGCCTCTATGCCTTGTTTGGCACTGGCTACCTTGGTTACACGGCAGCACGCCAGTGGGGCAAGGTGAAGGGCAGTGACAAGTGATGTGGTTTGTTTTATGCGGTCTGATTGTATTGAGATGCCTTATGCCGATTTATGCCCTCGCTGGAAACACGCCTGTAATCGCCACCAATGCGTTCATTGCCCCCAGTGCTGATGTTATCGGTCGGGTGCATATTGGGGACGGGGCATCGATCTGGTTCAACGTGGTGCTGCGCGGCGATGGCAATGACATTCGCATTGGCGCTGGTAGCAACATTCAGGATGGCACGGTTGTGCACATTGCCACCAACATGGGGCCAACGCTTATAGGCGAGCATGTGCTGGTTGGCCATCAGGCGCTCATTCACGGTTGCACGCTGGAAGACCATGCGTTTGTTGGCTTTGCCGCACAGGTGATGGATGGCTGCGTGGTTGAAACCGATGCTATGCTGGCGGCTGGCGCGTTGCTGACACCAGGCAAGCGCGTGCCAACTGGCGAGCTCTGGGCCGGACGACCGGCAAAGTTTCTGCGGGCGTTAACGGCGGATAATATTGCGCAGAACCGTGCTGGTGTTGAGGGCTACAGGATGCTTGGCCAGATGTGCCGGACCGCGTTGAAACGGGTGGATATATGATGGTTTGCAAACCTGTTATCAAACCCATCACTCCGGCCATGAGCTGGAACTTGAAGCCACTGCGCACACTGTTCGACACTTATACACTGCCGCTTGAGGTTCTGGCTTTCGCCGGCATGACGGGCGTTTTTTGGAACGGCACATGACCTACACATCCGACTTTCTCCGCACCCTCGATGAGCGTGGCTTTATCCATCAGCTCACAAATGCGGAAGCCCTTGATGCAGCTGCCACCAAGGGCCCGATCACCGCCTACATCGGTTTTGATTGCACAGCGCCGTCGCTGCACGTCGGCTCTCTGGTGCAGATCATGATGCTGCACTGGCTGCAGAAAACCGGCCACCAACCGATCGTGCTGATGGGCGGCGGCACCACCAAGGTGGGCGATCCATCCGGTAAGGATGACAGCCGCCAGCTGCTCACCAACGAGACCATCAACGGCCATATGATGACCATCAAAACAGCCTTTGAGCGGCTGCTTGAATTTGGTGATGGCAAGGCGATTATGGCCAATAATGCAGACTGGCTTGACCAATTGCAGTATGTGCCGTTTCTGCGCGATGTCGGCAAACATTTTTCAGTCAACCGGATGCTGGGTTTTGACAGTGTGAAGTTGCGACTCGATCGCGACCAGCCGCTGTCGTTCCTTGAATTCAATTACATGATTTTGCAGGCCTATGATTTTCTGGAACTGAATCGCCGCTATAACTGTACGCTGCAAATGGGCGGTTCCGACCAATGGGGCAATATCGTCAATGGTGTCGATCTCACCCGGCGCATGGATGCCAAAGATGTGTACGGCCTGACCACGCCGCTGCTCACCACGTCAGACGGCAAGAAAATGGGCAAGACCGCTGATGGTGCAGTGTGGCTGAACGAGGCACAGCTTTCGAGTTATGATTATTGGCAATACTGGCGCAACACCGCTGATGCGGATGTACTGCGGTTTCTGAAGCTGTTCACCGATTTACCCATGACAGAGATTGTAAAACTTGCCGCCCTTGAAGGGGCAGAAATCAATGAAGCCAAAAAGATTTTGGCAACGGAAGCGACCCGTATGGTGCGCGGTGCCGAGTTGGCAAACGCCGCGGCTGAAACGGCACGACTAACCTTTGAGGCGGGCGGCACTGGTGGTGCACTGCCGACACTCGATGTGAATGGCTCCATCAGCCTGGTGGATGCGCTGGTGGCGTTTGGTTTTGCAACCTCAAAAGGCGATGCACGACGATTGATTACGGGGGGTGGTGCACGACTTGACGATGGTGTTATAAAAGATGTGACGCATGTGATTGTTGTGGCAAACGGTGCGCGCCATAAACTATCAGCCGGCAAAAAGAATCATGGTGAGCTGCGCGGATAGTGCGTGGTGGTTGCTATCAGATCCACGCACCAAAAATCTGCATGGCGGATTCTATAATGGGTGTTGCAGCGGCAAACGAAAAACGCACAAAGCGACCACCATCCTGCGGATCGAAATCGATGCCCGGCGCGAGTGCCACACCGGTTTCCAGGACGAGTTTGCGGCAAAATGCCATGCTGTCGTTGGTTAAATGGCCGATGTCAGCATAGATATAAAAAGCACCGTCTGGCGGTGCGATTTTTGTGATGCCAAGCGTTGGCAGACGCTGTAATAGCAAATCCCGATTGGTGCGATAGGTTTCCACGTGTGTTTGCAATTCACCATGCGCATCCATGGCTGCAAGAGCTGCGTGCTGGGCAAGACTTGGCGGCGTTAGAAACATGTTGCCGATATAATTATAGAATGTCTTTGCCCAAACCTCTGGCACCACCAGCCAGCCAAGCCGCCAGCCTGCCATGCTGTAGTATTTGGAGAAGCTGTTGACAACCACGGCCGCATCCGTGAATTCCAGAATGGAATGCGCCTGTTTGGTATAGCACAGACCGTGATAGATTTCGTCCGAAATAATCTGGATACCGCGCGCCGTGCACACATCAACAATCGCGTTCAGCTCTGTCTTATCTAACATGGTGCCCGTGGGGTTCGCTGGGCTTGCAATGATGATGCCCTGTGGGGCTGGCTCAAGTGCGGCAATATGAGCTGCCGTGAGTTGAAAGCCGGTGTCAGGCCCACAGGCAATTTCTTGCGGCACAAGTTTCAGCGCTTTTAACGTGTTGCGGTACGGCGAATAGCCGGGACGGGCCAGCGCCACCCGGTCGCCTGGCTGGAACAGCACGCTGAACGCCAGCGTTAAAGCGCTCGATGCGCCCATGGTTATCGGAATGCGCGATGGACCTACATTAACATTGTACGCTTCAAGATAATGACGGGCAAGCCGGGCCTTGAGCGGCACACTCTCCCAATAGCCCATGGCGTCGCTGTCCAGTACCCGGTGCGCGACGGCTAATGCTGCCTGTGGTGCGCCGGTTGAAGGCTGGCCAAATTCCATATGGTAAACCGGCAAGCCGTTTTGTTTGCGGTCGTGCGCCAGGCGCGATATTTCTATAGCGTAAAAAGGGTCAACGGTGAGCATGGGCCTTGATAGCGAGCCAATCTCCAAGCGTCACTGATAATCCATCATGATGTTGACCTGCCCGGTATACGTGCCCGCATGGATAGATATGTCTGCTGGAAGCCTGCCCTGCAACGCCAAGTGCGTATTGCCCCGACTGTCTGGTGATAGCTGAACACGCGGCGCAAGACCGGTCAATGCCAGTTTTTCATCGCTGCCGCTGCGGCTGAGCATAACGCTGCTATCAGATGTGACAGACACCGCTGTGCCAGGCTGCGCGTGCACAAGCGTGCCAAACCGCAACACGCCGCTGCGCCTGCGCTGCATGTCAAAGCCGCTGGCGCCGCTCACGGACACAGGCGACACTATGGTTGCGCCAATGCTGCCCGTGACTGTGCCAGCGCTGGCGGAGAGCGGTATGATGATCAACAGGCTTGCTATGGCGGCAGCTATTTTCATTCTCAGGCCCTAAACGACGTTGTCTGTAAGACTAGCATGCTGAAAGAATTTGTTAAGGTTAAATCATGCTTAACACTGTTCTTGAGACCACGGGTAATCTGGTGAAACAGTGCCAGTGAAATGCCTCCCCCACTTGAGGGAGAGCATAAAAAGCTATCATCCACTTGCCCAGTTCATGAAAAGTCAAGACTGGTATTTTTCCGGTCTGATGGCATTATGGCGTCATGAGCCATAGTGATTTTATCCATCTTCGCCTGCAATCCGCCTACTCACTGCTGGAAGGGGCCATGCACCCGGCTGACATTGCCGCTGCCTGTGTGAAGAACACCATGCCGGCAGCCGCCATCACCGACCGCAACAACATGTTTGGCGCAATGGAGGTGGCGGATGCCCTGATGTCTGCCGGTGTGCAGCCAGTTATGGGGGCATTGCTTTCAGTGGCGCGGCCAGCCGCACAGCCAAACAGCAAACAGGCAACCGTGCTTGATGGCTTGGTGTTGCTGGCACAGTCGGATACCGGCTATACCAATCTTATTCAGCTGGTTTCAGCTGCGCACATCGATGTTGACAATGCCGAACTGCCACACATTTCATTCGACAGGCTGGCAAAGCACTCTGAGGGCCTGATTGCGCTGACCGGCGGTGTAGAAGGGGCACTGTACAAGCTGCTGGCGGCCGACCAGAACGCGGCTGCCGAACACTTTTTGCAAACACTGAAAGCCTGTTTTCCCGAACGTCTTTACATCGAGCTTAATCGTATTGGTGATCCGCTTGAACCTGTGGCAGAACCAAAGCTGATTGATCTTGCCTATGCCCACGATGTGCCGCTGGTGGCGACCAACCCAGTGCTGTTTGGCAGCGCTGCTGATTATGAGGCGCATGATATCCTGCTCTGCATTCAGCAGAGCACGGTCGAGAACGACGAGAAGCGCCGCAAGCTGAACCCCGAAATGTACTTCAAGACGCCGCGCGCTATGGCCAGGCTGTTTGCCGATGTGCCGGAAGCGCTTGCCAACACGCTGGTGATCGCCCAGCGCTGTGCGGTCAAAGCCCCCAGCCGCGAGGCCATTTTGCCAAACTTTGCCAGCGGCAATGAAAACGATGTGCTGCGCGCACAGGCGGAACACGGCCTGACAGCGCGCCTTGCCAGTATCACCACCGATGATGCTCAGCGCCAACCCTACACAGAGCGCTTGGCATTTGAACTTGGCGTGATCATCCAGATGGGCTTTCCCGGTTATTTTTTAATCGTGGCGGATTTTATCCGCTGGGCCAAACAGAATAACATCCCTGTCGGGCCGGGTCGCGGCTCCGGCGCGGGGTCGGTGGTTGCCTGGGCGCTTGGCATCACCGATCTCGATCCGCTGCATCATGGTTTGTTGTTCGAGCGCTTCCTTAATCCGGAACGGGTGTCGATGCCGGATTTCGATATCGACTTTTGTGAAACCCGGCGCGGCGAGGTCATCCGCTATGTGCAGGATAAATATGGCCGTGATCATGTGGCGCAAATCATCACATTCGGCAAACTCAAAGCCCGCGCTGTGATCAAGGATGTCGGCCGGGCATTGCACATGCCCTATGGGTTGGTTGATGGGCTGTCGAAACTTATTCCGAACAACCCAGCAGCCCCTGTCACCTTGTCCGAGGCCATCGCCCAGGTGCCAGAGTTGCGCGAGAAACGCCGCAGTGACCCGGAAGTTGGTCGCTTGATTGATGCGGCCCTGCAACTCGAAGGCCTCTACCGCCATGCGTCAACCCACGCCGCCGGTGTGGTGATTGGCGATCGGCCGCTTGACCAGCTGGTGCCGCTCTACCGCGATCCGCGATCCGATATGGCCGTGACGCAGTTTGATATGAAGTGGGTGGAAAAGGCTGGCCTCGTCAAGTTCGATTTTCTGGGATTGAAAACGCTTTCCGTTTTGCAGCGCGCGCTGGAATTGCTGAAACTGCGCCACATTGATATCGATCTGCTGACCCTACCTTGGTACGACAAGCCAAGCTACGATCTTATGGCGCGTGGTGACACAGTCGGTGTGTTCCAGCTTGAATCCGAAGGGATGCGGCGCACATTGGCCCTGGTGCGGCCAGACAGCTTTGGCGATATTGTCGCTCTTGTGGCGCTCTACCGGCCAGGCCCCATGGACAATATTCCAAGCTTTGCCAAACGCAAGAATGGCCAGGAAGACATTGACTATCTGCACCCGCTGCTGGAGCCAGTGCTGCGCGAAACCTACGGCGTGATCATTTATCAGGAACAGGTGATGCAGATCGCGCAAATTCTGGCGGGTTATTCGCTCGGTGAAGCGGATTTGCTGCGCCGTGCCATGGGCAAAAAGAAAAAAGAAGAAATGGATGCGCAGAAGCAGCGCTTCATCGACGGTGCCAAAGCCAATGGCGTGACGGCACACAAGGCTCAGTCGATATTTGAACTGGTGGACAAGTTTGCTGGCTACGGCTTCAACAAATCCCACGCTGCTGGCTATGCGCTGATTGCTTATCAAACCGCCTATCTCAAAGCCAATTATCCGGTTGAGTTTTATGCGGCCTCGATGGCCTATGACATCACCAACACGGACAAGCTTGCCGTGTTTGCCGACGACATGAAGCGCAGCGGTGTGATGCTTCTGCCGCCTGACATCAACAAAAGCCACGCGGATTTTTGCGTTGAAAAAATTGCCGACACGGCAAACCCGAATGCTAATTACGCTGTGCGCTATGCGCTGGCGGCACTGCGGGGTGTCGGCGAAAAAGCCATGGAGATGCTGGTGGCAGAACGCACGGCGCACGGCGCATTTCGCACGCTCGGCGATCTCGCCATGCGGCTTGATCCGCGCTCTATCAACAAGCGTTCGGTTGAAAGCCTGATTGGTGGTGGTGCGCTCGATGATCTGGTGAAAACCCGCGCCGCCGCTGCCATGATGGCCGACCAGTTGCTCGCCCACGCCAGTGCCGCCGCTGAAGCACGACAGAGTGCACAGGTGTCGCTGTTTGGTGATAGTGCCCACGGTGGTTCGAAAATTGAAATACTGGTACCAAACACGGACGCCTGGCCGATTGCCACACAAATGGCGATGGAAAAAGAAGCTGTCGGGTTTTATCTCTCCGCCCATCCGCTTGATGGCTACACGCACGTGCTGGCTGCGCACAATGCGTTGAAATCAGCAGACGCCATGGCACTGGAGCCACTGGCTGACGGCAAGCGCTCCGTCACGCTTGCCGGTATTCCTGAAGAGGTGCGGGTGCGGCCCAGCAAAAAGGGCGGGCAGTTTGCGCTGCTCAATGTGTCTGATCAATCCGGCCTGTTTCAGGTCGGTTGCTTTGATGATGCCATGGTGCGCCAGTGCCGCGATGCGGTGGCGGCCAAGGAACCGATCCTCATTCGCGCCGAGCTGCTCTGGCGGCCGGGTGAAGACATCCCGCGCATCAATGCCCGCGACATGACCGCGCTGTCAAAGCTCTCAGCCCATACCCGCGCTGATCTTGATATATCACTGCACGATGAAACGGCGTTGCAGGCTATCGCCATGGTGCTGGAGAGGACGCAGCGTGGTCGCGGCCAGGTGCGCCTGCACCTGATACTGGCGGGCGGTGATGAAGCGGAACTTGCACTTCCCGGCACGTTTCAGGTTGATGCCAGTTTGCGCGCCAGCATGGCAAGCATCGCCGGTGTGCGGGCGGCGGTTTTGAGTTAGTCTACCGCCAATGTGCGCGCTTGCCCTTTGTCGTCATTCCGGCTCTAGGCCGGAATGACGATGTAAGAATACGTTGCTCTATCAACCCGCCTTCTTCAGCAGCCGGTGCTGCGCGTGAATCCTATCCATGTTGGCGTGCATTTTGGTGATGGCAGCCGTCACGATTGCACGGTCGGCTGTTGAAAGCTCCGATAGTGCTGTCACTTGCGCATCCTGGTGCGCCTGCATCTCCGCGTTCTTCACAGCGCGCTCTTCCTTGAAGGCATCGTTCAGCGACGCTGCATTATAGGGTCGTGCCTGCATGGCAATCATGATTTTGGCCTGGGCGTCATCCTTCAGCGGACGGTTTTGCTCCCTTGCCATTTTCATACTCTCCATGAACCTTTTGTAGGTCGCCTGACCGGCGGGTGAGAGCTTGGCAACCGTTTGCGCCATAACCCCGTGATGATCGCCGTGATGCCATTCCATATCACCCGGCGGTGGTGGCAGTGTTTGCGCCATAGCGTGCAGGGGCATGCATTGCAGCGCCAGTGCCGCAAGGCTTGCGGCGGCAAAATGTAATCTCATAATAACGTATCCTCTTCTTCGTTGGTGGCAAAAATGCCGTTCAGTGTCTCGTTGTCCGCCAGCAGGCTGGCAGTGGTATCCGTGGCAACCGATGTTGCCACGAATTTCGGCAGCCAGAGTGCAACGGCTACAATCGACGCCGCCACGGCAAGGCCAGTGAACCATAGCCGCTGGCGCGAAGCGCGCGGTGCCGTGGCCATAGCAACAGCGGGCAACGCTTCAGCACAGCCCAGAATTCTGGCAATCGCATCGTCAGATGGTGGTGGCGCTTGCCACGCGCCCTCAAGCTGTTGGGACACACTGTTGATATCATGCTGTGTCATGCGCAAAGCGCCTGTTGCGGACCGCAAAGTTCAAGTTTCAGCGCGCTCCGGCCACGTGCCAGAAGCGCTTCAACCGCCTTGCTTGTTATGGACAATGTGACGGCAATTTCAGTCATCGAAAACCCTTCAAGATAGAACAGCGCAATCACGGCACGCTGGCGTGGTGGCAAAGCATCGAGGGCGCGGCGTGTGTCCGCGCCTTCCGCCAGCCGGTCAGCGCTTGGAGTCTCATCAACAGCATCAACCGCATCATCCATCGGCGCCAGAAGCTTTAGGCTGCGGTTGCGATCAATGCAGCCGTTGGTGACCAGCCTTGCAAACCAGCCCCAGAACGTGCCTCTCTCAGGATCAAACCGCGCGGCACCGCGCCAAATTTTGATAAACTGCTCTTGCACCACATCCTCCGCATCCGCCTGGTTATGGAGAATCCGCCAACTCAGCTGATAGCCGCGCCGGTGGTAGCGCGTCACCAGTTCGGTAAACGCCAAACTGTTACCCAGCAAAACCTGTGCCATCACGCTCTCATCAGTCATTTGCAACACCGCTGCAGCAGCAGGATCAGGGTTCACATTGTTCTCCGTTATGTGATGTATACGGGTGACGTGCCTGCAATCCCTCAAAGTAAATTACATGTGTTGGGATTATTTCGATAAACCAATAACGTTTAAAAACTTAGCAAATAACTGTTTTCACTCCACACTATCAGCCACATTCACGCCCACTGATTGAAAATACCGCCGGATGTTCCGTGCTGCCTGCCGGAGCCGGTGTTCGTTTTCGACAAGGGCGATCCGCACATAGCCTTCGCCGTGTTCGCCAAAACCCGTGCCGGGGGCGACGGCGACTTGCGCGTTGATCACCAGTTGCTTGGCGAATTCCATCGCGCCGAGGTGTTTCAGCGCTGGCGGCAGTGGCGTCCAGGCGAACATCGAGGCGTCGGGCACCGGAATATCCCAGCCGGCACGGCCGAAGGCATCGATCATCACGTCGCGGCGGGTGTGATAGACCTTGCGCGCCTCGGCAATGCAACCCTGCGGGCCGTTGAGCGCGGCCGTGGCGGCTGCCTGTATGGGCGTGAAGGCGCCGTAATCGAGGTAGCTCTTCACCCGCGTTAAGGCCGCAATCAGCTGCGGGTTGCCCACCGCAAAGCCCACCCGCCAGCCGGCCATGCTATAGGTTTTCGACATCGAGGTGAACTCGATGGCGATGTCTTTGGCGTGCGGCACCTGCAACACCGATGGTGGCGGCTTGCCATCGAAGTAAATCTCTGAATAGGCGAGATCAGACAGCACCCAGATTTTGTGGTATCGGCAAAATTCGATCACTTGGCCGTAAAAATCGAGATCAACCGTTTGCGCGGTTGGGTTCGATGGATAGCCCAGCACCAGCGCTGTAGGTTTTGGCACCGAATAGCGCACGGCCTTGGCGAGCTCGGTCATAAAATCATAGCCCGGCAACACTGGCAGGTGGCGAATGGCAGCCCCCGCAATAATGAAGCCAAACGCATGAATCGGATAGCTTGGCGACGGGGCCAGCACCACATCCCCCGGCGCGGTTATGGCCTGTGCAAGATTGGCAAGCCCCTCCTTCGACCCCAGTGTCACAATAATTTCACGCTCGATGTCGAGCTCAACCCCAAAACGCCGCTCGTAATAAGCCGCTTGCGCCTTGCGCAGACCCTTGATGCCCTTTGAGGCCGAGTAACCATGCGCTGTCGGGTCGCGTGCCACTTCGGCGAGCTTTTCAATCACATGGGCAGGCGGCGGCAAATCTGGATTGCCCATGCCGAGATCAATGATGTCATCGCCGCGTGAGCGCGCTGCGGCCTTGATGGCGTTGACCTCGGCAAAAACATAGGGTGGCAGGCGCTTGATGCGGTAAAAGTCTTCTGCCTCAGGGGAGCGGCTGGAGTTATCTGGCACGACGCGAACTTTCTGGCTGTTGTTTTGTCTGAATTCAGGTTAAGGGTATATGCGTTTGTTTTATTAAAAGCGAGAGTTGCATGCGAGCTGACGTTACATCTATGGATCCGCAGGCTGACGCTTTGGCAATGGCTGAAGGCTGGTCGCGGGTGTCCGGCAAGGCGATGCAGCTGATGTCTGAATTCTGGGTGCGGCAACTTAATACACCATTTGTCAAAGAGGCCCCGGCAGTTGACCCACTGGGCTTGATCGACACGTGGACCAAACTGGGCACTGGGATAATGCGAGAGCCGGAGAAACTTGCTGCCTTGCAGGCGGCCTGGTTTGATGAAGGCCTGAAACTGATGCAGGGTTTTATGGCAGCGACGGCGCAACCGGAACCCCCCGTGATCAGGGACAAGCGCTTTGCAGCCAAAGACTGGAGCGAAAACCGGGTTGCGGATTTTATCCGGCAGTCCTACCTGCTTGCATCCAAATATGTGTATGAGACCGTGCAAGCCGTTGATGGCCTAGATGAGGCCACACGTGCCAAGGCGACATTCTATACCCGCCAGATGATGGATGCACTGGCCCCCAGCAACTTTTTACTGACCAACCCGCACGCCCTGCAAACAGCTATTGATACAAAAGGTGCAAGCCTGCTGAAGGGTCTTGAAAATCTGCTTGGCGATCTGGAGCGTGGTCGCATTTCGATGACGGACGAAACCGCGTTCAGGGTTGGCGGCAATGTTGCCGTAACGCCCGGCAAGGTGATTTTTGAGAACCGAATGTTGCAGCTTATCCAGTATGCCGCGACCACCAAGCAGGTTTATGAAACGCCGATTGTATTTTTTCCGCCGTGGATCAACAAATTTTATATACTCGATCTCACTGCTGAAAAATCCATGCTGAAGTGGCTGGCGGATCAGGGCTTCACTGTGTTTATCGCCTCGTGGAAAAACCCTGACAGTGGCTATGCTGAAACCACGTTTGAAGATTATATGGTTGAAGGTCAGCTGAAAGCCTTTGAAGTGGTGTGCGAGGCGGCTGGTGTCAAAAGCCTACACGCTGTTGGCTACTGTGCTGCCGGCACGTTGCTCTCGGCAACGCTTGCCTATTTACATGCAAAAAAGAAGGCTGACATCATAAAATCAGCGACCTTTTTTACAGCACAAGTGGATTTTTCCGAAGCGGGCGATCTTGGTATTTTTGTTGATGATACGCAGCTTGCCATGATCGACAAGATTACGAAAGACACCGGCTATCTCGACAGCCAGTATATGGCGCAAACGTTTAACCTGTTGCGCGCCAACGATCTGATATGGTCTTACGTGGTCAACAATTACCTGTTGGGCAAAGACCCCTTCCCGTTCGATCTGCTGTACTGGAACAACGATGCCACACGGCTGCCACGCGCCATGCATATCTATTACCTGACTGAATTTTATCAGCGCAACAATCTGGTCAAACCCGGCGGCATTACCCTCGCCGGGGTGCCGATTGATCTCACAAAAGTCAAAACCAACGTGTACATTCAGGCGGGCAAGGAAGATCATATTGCGCCAGCAGCGTCGGTTTACAAAATGACTCGGCATTTCAAAGGGCCAATGCGCTTTATTCTGGCTGGTTCCGGCCACATTGCTGGTGTTGTCAATCCGCCGTTCATGCAAAAATATCAATACTGGAGCAACAAGACATTGCCAGAAAGCTTTACTGATTTCAGCGCCACAGCTACAGAACACAAGGGTTCGTGGTGGCCGGACTGGCTGGCCTGGCTGGAACCACAATCGGGCAAAAAACGGAGCGCACGGGTTCCAGGATCGGGCCCGCACAAGGCGATTGAAAATGCCCCCGGTCGCTACGTTCAAGAGACTTAAAACATATCGGAGTTTACCATGCTATATTTCCTGTTTATTGCAGCCCTGCAAGCCAGCCTCGCAGACAATATTTCAACGCCGGCCACACCGGCTGAAGCTGTTGCCCCACTGCATGGCCTGCCGGATGCACCATCGTGGAAGGTGGATCCGATCAACCCCAACACACGTCTCAGCAGCAACATGGCGCAAACTGCTGGCCCAGCCAGTGCAAAAACTGGCACACATCAGACGACGGCTGCGGATATGGTGCACTTGCAGGACATCGCAAATTCTGCGTTCGATGGTGAAACCATAGTGTTACCACCGGGCGACTATGCATCCTGTGCCGTGTGGAAGAGTTCCAACCTCACCATCAAGGCTGCCAAACCGTTGCTCACCCGTTTTCGCCGCGCCACCTGCGAAGGCAAGGCCATTTTTGTTTTGAGAGGCCGGCACACAACCATCGACGGCATAGTGTTTGATGAAGCCGCTGTTGCTGACAAAAATGGTGCAGGCATTCGCCTCGAAGCCCCAGGGCTTATCGTTCGCAACAGCAGTTTTACCAATAACGAAAATGGTATTTTGACCAGCAACGATGTTGGCGGCGATATACTGATCGAAAACAGCCGCTTTGACGGCAACGGCAAATGTGACCCCGGCTGTGCGCACGGCATCTATATCGGGGTCGCCGAAAATTTGACTGTGCGACATTCGACGTTCAGCAACACACACAGTGGCCATCACATCAAGTCGCGCGCCTTGCACACGCTTATAGAAAACACCCTTATTGATGATGGTGCCAAGGGCAATTCGAGTTATCTTGTCGAGTTGCCGAATGGTGGTGATTTGGTTTTGCGAAATTCGGTCCTCATCAAAGGTGCCAATGCTGAAAACCATTCAACCCTGATTTCAATTGGCGCAGAGGGTGTGACCCATCCACCGGCCAAAATTATGCTGGAAAACAATCGCTTCACCAATCACATGCAGAATTCTACGGCACTGATTATTAATCGTACAGCTGTCGATCCGGTTTTGCGCGGCAATAAAATCTTTGGTGCCATCAAGGTTGGTCCGTAGACTCTCTACATCGCGCTTGGTTTTCTGATTAACACCATTATGATGCTGGTATGTCATCCCCGCTTGCTTCGTCACCCCGCACATACAAAGCCCTGCATGCCAGCCTTGGCGGGCTGTGGCTGGCTGATGGGAATACTGTCCGGCCACTGAACCGTGGTGAGGCGCTTCGCTTGAGCGCTGATGAGCCGCTTGTCATTCTGGGTGCAGCCCTCACGGCCGCGCGGATGGGACGCAGCGAACTGGCCGGGCTTGATCTGCTTGAGCTTTTTGCCTTTGTGCGGCCAGCACAGTTTTGCACCCCGACACCACGCGGTATGGCGCTAGTGCTCGGCCTTGATGTGGCTGCCATGCACGAAGCCACACTGCTGCTGAAAATCGCCGATCAGTTGCTGATCGAAGCCGCTGACCCAAAACACCCCAACCGGCCTGGAGCGCACACGACCATGCAGGCGCTCTACCGATTGAAATGGCCGTGGGCGGCCCAGTTGATTGAAATCATGCCGGAGCCTGATAAATCTGAGCGCGCGATATTTGTGACTCTGCCCGAATGGGAGGAGGCAGCCACACGACCAAAACCGGCCGAGGTCACACTAGCGCCGGCGGCCATCAGCCAGCGACTGGCGAGCCTCACCCACCTTGGGGCCGAAGAACGGCTTGAACAGCGGGCTTATGCGCAAGCCACAAGTCATGCCTTTCAACCGCGTGAGATGGAGGCCGCCCCCAACGTATCACTCGCTGAGGCCGGCACCGGGACTGGCAAAACTCTGGGTTATCTTGCACCAGCCACGCTCTGGGCACGGCAAGCCACCGGCACTGTGTGGGTATCGACCTTTACCAAGGCGTTGCAGCGCCAGCTCGATCAGGAGCTGGACCGGGTGTACCCGACAGCTGAGTTGAAAGCGCGCTATTCAGTCGTGCGCAAGGGGCGTGAAAATTATCTGTGCCTGCTTAATCTTGAGGAAGCCATCAATGGCGGCTTGAATGGTCGCGCGGCAGTGCTTGCCCATCTGGCCGCACGCTGGGCGCGCTGGAGCCGCGACGGTGATATGGTGGGCGGGGATTTTCCAAGCTGGCTGATGCCGCTGTTTGGCACAGGGCGCTTATCTGCGCTCACCGATCGGCGCGGTGAGTGTGTCTATTCCGCCTGCCCGCACTACCGGCGCTGTTTTATCGAGCGGGCCTCCCGCAAATCGGCGGCGGCTGAAATTGTTATTGCCAACCACGCCCTGGTGATGGCCAACGCCGTGCGCGGGCGGAGCGAAGGGGCAGGCCTCAACCGGATTGTTTTCGATGAGGGCCACCATTTGTTTGATGCCGCCGACAGCGCCTTTTCTGTGCAGTTGACCGGCGGTGAAATGCTGGAGATGCGGCGCTGGTTTTTGGGGCCTGAAAAGGTATCGACCGGTCGCAGTGGCGGGGCTGGCAGACGGCGCGGGCTAGAGGCGCGGCTCAGCGAAATTGTCGTGCAGGATGATGCTGTGGCAACAGCTTTGTCGAACAGTTTGAGTGCTGCCAAACGCCTGCCCGCGGCTGAATGGCTAGACCGGGTGATCAGCGGCAACCCGGACGGGGCGCTTGAGGTGATGCTTGGAGCCGTGCGCGCGCATGTGTTTGCCCGCTCGGACGATGATGATAGCGGCTACGGCCTTGAGGCCACGCTGCACCATCCTTTGCCAGCCCTTGTTGATGGCGCGCAGGCGGCCATGCAATCGCTTGATCAGCTGCTGAAGCCGCTGACAGCCCTGGAGGCGCGGCTGATTGAATTGCAGGCCGAGCAACCGGAATGGTTGGATGCAAGCCTGAGGCCGAGATTAGAAGGGGCATTATCCGGCATTCAATTACGGCGACAAACCATCGCTGCCTGGACATCGCTGCTGGGGCAAATAGGTGGCACCAAAAACCCTGATTTTGTTGACTGGGCCAAGGTCGAACGTTTTCAGGGCAATGAAATCAGCATGGGGTTAAGCCGCCACTGGTTGGACCCGACCCTGCCATTTGCCAAACTGGTATTAGAACCTGCCCACGGTGTTGTTATCACCTCGGCGACACTTCGCGACCGTGTGCTGAGCGCCAGTGACACGCTCGACTGGGGGCAGGCCGAAGCCCGCACTGGTGCCAATCATCTTGCCCTGCCGCCCAAACGCTTTTCCACGCCATCGCCGTTTGACTATGCAGAGGCCACCCGCGTGATGATTGTGACCGATGTGAAACGCGGCGATGTCGCCCAACTGGCCGGTGCCTACAAAGCGCTGATTGTGGCGGCGGGTGGCGGGGCGCTTGGCTTGTTCACCGCAATCGCTCGGCTGAAGGCCGTGAACGCCCGGCTTGCGCCTTTGCTGGCGGCTGAAGGTTTGCATTTATTGGCCCAGCATGTCGATCCCATCGACACCGGCACACTGGTTGATATGTTTCGCGCCGACCGGCAGGCCTCGCTGATTGGCACCGATGCGCTGAGAGACGGGGTGGATGTGCCCGGCGACAGTTTGCGGCTGGTGATTATGGAGGGCATTCCTTGGCCCCGACCCACCATTTTGCACGCTGCACGCCGTGCGGCTTTTGGTGGCTCGAATTATGATGATCTTGTCACACGCGGCAAGCTTGCGCAGGCTTTTGGCAGGCTGATCCGTCGCAACAGCGACCGGGGAGTGTTTGTGTTGCTGGGCGGGGCTGTGCCGGGCCGCCTCACCAGCGCCTTCCCAGCCAGTGTCACCATCGAACGGCTCACACTCAACGACGCAGCGCGCGAGGTTGCAGGATTTCTTGCGGCCAGCGCCAGCCCTGCTATGGTTCCCGCTATATGAAAACACTGCTGCTCTTTAGACACGCCAAAGCCGGTTGGGACAAACCGGACATGCGGGATTTTGACCGCACGCTGTTGCCGGAAGGCGTGGTCGCTGCCCGGCGCATGAGCAGCTTTATTAAAGACAGTGGTTTGCAGGCTGATGTTATCCTGTGTTCGCCGGCATCACGCACCCGCGAAACCTTTGCGGCGTATCAGGCCGTGACGGGTTGTGCCGATGCCACTTTTGTCAACGATATGTATATGGCCAGTGTTGATACATTGCTGGCACTGGTTAATGTCCAAGCCACGCATGCCATGCGTTTGATGATTATCGGCCACAATCCGGGCTTTGAAGATCTGGCTGATCTGCTGATTGACACATCAGCCAGTGACACAGAGGCTACGGCGTTGTTGCAATCAGGGCTGTCCACTGCAGGGCTGCTTCAAATAGCCTTTCATGCGGAGAGCTGGAACAATGTTGCGGCGGGCAGTGGATGTTTGACACGGTATACAAAAGCAAAAAGCCTTTGAGCTTACAGTGCCGCGCTTACAGCTCAAACGCTGCCCGTATCCCGTCAAACACAAATTGTGCAGCCAGTGCTGCCAGCAAGACGCCCAGCAAGCGGGTGATCACGGCAGCGATGGTTTTGCCCATCAGCTTCAGCAGGGGTTCGGTCAGGCGCAGGGCTATAAATGTCAGCAGTAAATTGGCAACCAACGCTGCCAGCACCGCTGATTGCAAAATCATGGAACTGGCATGATTGGCCATCAGGAGCATGGTTGAAGCAATCGAGCCAGGTCCGGCAATCATCGGCATGGCCATGGGAAAGACGGCAATATCCTCGGCCTCCAATGGCATATTATGCGCGCGCGCTTCTTCCGTAACTTGTTCCGCCCGCTGCTCGCGCCTTTCGGTGCGTTTCTCAAACACCATGTCGATGGCAATCATGAACAGCATGATGCCACCTGCCAGCTGAAACGCCGGCAATGAAATGCCAAGCGCTTTCAGCAGCGGTCGCCCGAGAAAGGCAAACACAATGAGAATGGCGGCAGCTACCAGAATGGCCTTTCGCGCCATAGCGCGTTGATGCATCGAAGATGTGTCATTGGTCAGACTGGCAAAAATCGGCGCGCAACCGGGCGGATCGATCACCACGAACAGAGTGGCAAAAGCGGGCACAAATGTATCAATCCAGAGAGAGACGCTGCTGATCATACAATCGGATCTGGCAGCCCGGCGTGGCGACAGGCGGCTGTAAGGGTGTTGGCGAGCAAGCAGGCAATCGTCATTGGCCCGACACCGCCGGGCACTGGGGTGATGGCACCGGCAATGCCCTGGCAAGAGGCAAAATCAACATCCCCCACCAGCCGTGTTTTGTGGACGCCTTGTTCGGGCGCATCAACCCGGTTGATACCAACATCAATCACCGTGGCGCCTGGCTTGATCCATGCGCCCTCCACCATTTCAGCACGGCCAACCGCAGCAACCACAATGTCGGCACGCTTGACCACAGCCGACAGGTTTTTGGTGCGCGAATGCGCCATGGTGACTGTGCAATTCTCGGCCAACAGCAATTGCGCCATAGGTTTACCGACTATATTCGAGCGACCAATCACCACCGCTTCAAGGCCTGACAGATCGTCAATCACATCTTTCAGCAACATCAAACAGCCCAAAGGTGTGCACGGCACAAAACCAGATTGACCGGTGGCCAGCTTGCCTGCGTTGATGACATGGAAACCATCCACATCCTTCGTAGGATTGATGGCTGCCAGCACAGCCGCTTCGTTGATGTGTTTTGGCAGCGGCAACTGCACCAGAATGCCATCAACTGCATTGTCGTGATTCAGTGTTTCTATAAGGGACAGTAAATCAGCCTCGCTTGTATCCGCTGGCAAGGCGTGCTTGAACGATGCCATGCCCACCTCAACGGTTTGCTTTGCCTTGTTGCGCACATACACGTCTGAGGCCGGATGGTCTCCCACCAGCACCACAGCCAGACCAGGCTTGCGGCCAAGCCTATGTTCGACAGACGGAACATGGTCTGCAATGCGCTGTCTCAAGCGTTCCGCAAATGCCTTGCCGTCGATAGCTTGTGTGGCAACACTCATCCGCCAAACATGCCAAGGAGTGTCGCAAACAGAGCGGGCAGCAAATAGGCACGAATGCCCTGAATCAGGATAAGTAAAACCATTGGTGACAAATCAAGACCGCCGACATCCGGGAGTATCCGGCGTATCGGCCTGCACAGTGGTTCAGTGACGGCATTCACGCCGCGATATATTTGCCGCACGATATCATTATGCGTGTTGATGACATTGAAAGCGACGAGCCAACTCATCACCACCCCGACAATCAGCACCCACCACAGAATAGTGAAACCGCTGTAAACCAGAAAGGCAATGAATTGAATGATAGCGATCATGAAATCTCCATTATTTTAAAATTTTTATAGCATTAGTCGATTTTAGCATTGTGAGCAACGTGACGTGTTAAGTATTAATTTACCAGCGCTTAACCATAAGGCGTAAGAGCCTGTCAACCAATCTCGCTGTATCATGTGCGTAGGGTAATTGTGCCTAGTGAATGGTTTGAACGATCATGGCGACAAGTATTGATGCTTTATTGGTAGGCTATGGTGCCTTTAACACCAGCAGCGGGTACAGCAGTGGCTTGGCTAATATCGACCTGAGCGGCCTATTTCCCAGTACATCTGCGCAAGCGGCAAACATTCCGATCCGCAAACCCAGCACGTTTGTGGCCCCGAGTGTTGATGCACCGGTTGCAGACAAGCGCACACTTGCCACCCGCATTGCTGATGTGCGGAACCAGGCCAGCTTCATCCAGGAAAACGGTACGTCATCGGCCATTGCTTCCAACAAAGATTTGAAAACCAGCTTCACCCTATTCAAGGCGCTGGATGATTTGCGCACCATATCGCAGTATGCCAGTGAAAAAAACACCTCGGCCACAGAACTTGCATCGCTCAACACACAATTTCAAAAAGGTCTGAAGCAGATTGAAAGTTATATCGGCACGGCAGCAACAAACCAGCTGCATTTTTTGTTTGCCGACAAGCCTACGCACGAAAAATCCAACGTGGTCTCGCATCCCCTAGCTTCGAACGCTTACACCGGTATCGGCATAGCCACCACCAGCGCCACAACTTTAACCGGTATCGACCCAGCGGCAAAGTTCACCGTGTCATTGGCCAAAAATACCATAGTCAACGGAATCACCACCACAGCAGCGGCTGATACAGCAACCGTTGATCTCTCAACCATCACAACGCCGCTGACACTAGATAAGGTGGTGAGCGCCATCAACACAGCGATTGCCGCTGTGCCGCAACTCAGTTCGGCTGGCGATGTGCTGAACGGTGCAGACGGCAAGCCGCTGCCAAAATATATCGAGCGCGCGTATGTGAGCACAGATAGCAACGGGAAAAAAGCCATCAGCTTTACGGGTTCTAGTTCGGAAAGTGTGAGCCTTGCCAGCGGAACGGCTGTGCCGGGCGCGTATCTGCTCAATCAGATCACCGGCACGGACAGCAAAACCAATGGCCAGCTGGTGCGGGTTGATAACCTGACCGGCACGGCCACGTCATCCATCATTACCGATAATATCGCTGGCATCGATACAGCCGCCACTGGCCTTGCGCAGGCAAGCTTTGCAGCCAACCCGCCAAAAACCAATGCCCTGCTTGGCAAGCTTGCCCCCGAACCAACACCGCCGGGCAATGTGCTGAACACGGCAACGGTGAGCGCCACAGCGGTTGACAGCAAGGGCTTCGTTTATGTAGTTGGCACCGCCTCAGGTAAAGTTGGCGACGAAATTGGCACCACGGCCAACGATCTGTTTTTGACTAAATATGACAGCAACGGCAAAGCTCTGTTTTCGCGCGTGCTCGGCGCTGGCGGCACGGCACAGGGTGCCGCCATCAGCATAGACGCTAGCGACAATGTGGTTGTGGCGGGCACCACCAGCGGAAAATCAGCCACCAACGATATTTTTTCCGGCAACGACAGTTATGTGAGCAAGTTTTCCAGCGACGGCAAGGAACTGTTTACCACCCAGCTCGACAGCTTTGCCAAAGACGGCGCAACGGCCGTCACCACCGATGCGGCAGGCAACATTTATCTGGCGGGCACTGTCTCGGGCACGTTTCGCGGCCAGACCAGCCAGGGCGGGCAAGACAGCTATCTGGTCAAGATTGATGGCAAGACCGGCAAAACCACCGCGACAACACAGTTTGGCAGCAGTGGCAGCGATGCACCAAGCGCTATCGCAACCCTTGCTGACGGCAGCGTGGTTGTCGGCGGCACGGAAAATGGCAATGCCACAGTGCGTAAATTCAATGGTGCCGACATCACCACAGCGTCAACGGTCTCATCGCTTGGTAGCGGCACCCTCACACAGCTCAGTGTTGATAAAATCTCAGGCACCGTTGTTGTTGCCGGCACTGTTGCTGGCGATCTCGCGGGCTTTCCCGGTGCGCACGGCAACAACGATGGTTTTGTTGCTAAACTTGATGCAGCTCTTGGTGCACAATCCGTTGCTTATGTTGGCGGCATTAACAGCGACAGCATCAGCGGCCTCGCCATCAATGGTGGCAAGGTCTATGTGTCCGGCACCACCAACGATGTTTTGGGCACAGCCAAAACCGGCATCAGTGATGCCTATTTGGCCCGGCTGGATTTTGCGACACTGGCACAGGAGCAGGTGACGCAGACCGGCACGGCAAAGCTTGCGACAACCGGCAATGCACTGGCGATCACAGACAGTGGGCCAGGCGTGCTGGCCCAGCTTGGCCTGCGCAGTGGCTCGCTTGCCAACACCCAGACAACAGACCTGATCAGCCAGACCAGTTTGAGGGTTGGTGACAGCTTCTCGTTCAAGATAGATGGCGGTCTCTCGCACCAGATCACCATATCTGCCAATGAAACGTTTAAAACACTGGCCCAAAAAATAAACCTGGCTGGCTACGGCAAAATCAAGGCCACAGCCAGTGACCTGACCTCTGGGGGCAGCATCGATATTCGCCAGCAAGGCGAATCGACGATTGATCTTATTCCCGGCAAGGATGGCAGCGATGTGCTGCACAAGCTTGGCATTGCGCCAGCCAAACTCCTGCCAACGGATGTGCTGTTTTCGCTCAACACACAAACCGGTGCGCATGCCAAAGATCAGGTGCCCGGCGGCACATTCAATCTTGGTTTAACCGAGAACCTGAAAGTCGATACCAAGCAAAATGCCGCCTTTGTGAAAACCCAGATAGACACCGCCATTGCCACAATCCAGCGCAGCCAGCGCTCGTTGTATTTTGATGAGAATCTGGCGCGTGCCGCCTTGCAAAAAAGCACCGCTGGCAGCGCTCCAGCTTACCTGCAAGCGCAAACCTATGGCTATCAGGTTGCCTTGCAGCGCTTACAAAGCCTTAACAGTGGCGGCTCATCCTCAGACCTCACATCGTTGTTTTAATCGTGTTTCGCTTCATCCTTTTAGTGCTTTCAGTGCTGATGACAGCGTCACCGGCGCGCGCTGCCGATAATGAAGCGGTGCCGCAGTTTCTGAAATTTCCCGCCATCATCACCAACATCGTTGACGGCGTGCGCATCACCGGTTTGGTGTCGGTGACCATCGAAGTGCATGTGGATAATAAATCCGTCTTGCGCCGACTGGAACTGTCGCGGCCACTGTTGCAGGACAGTTTCACCCGCACGGTGATTGATCTTGCCCAAACCTATATTGAGCCCTACCGGCCGTTGCCGTGGCAAACCATCGCCACTCGGTTGCAACGCGCAGCGGATACGGCGCTGCCAAAAGAAAAAATGCGGGTATTGATTACGGACATGAGCACACGACCGACCTGATATTTCAGAGGCTGGAATCAGCAAACCCGTCAATCGCTGCATAGCCTGCAAGTTTCATCGCCTTAAACTGTTTGAGGGTGACACTGTTAATGCCTCCAAGCGCCATGGCTTTGATGCTGGTGCCGCGCTGCATCAGGCCAAACCGGACAACCCCAAGTGTGGCCGCACCAACATGCGAACGGGTGGAAAAGACCGGCGACACAAATACAGTGTCAGCTTTCATGCGCCGTGCTGCGATAATATCAGCGCGGTTATGCGCCGCTGCCGTTGTGTACAAACGCGGCTTCCAGTGTCGTCTTGGCCGCACCAAACCCGCTGGCCAGTGCACGCCGTCTGCCCCGACCTGTTGTGCAAGATTTTCATCCGCAGCGACCAGCAGGCACAGACGACGACGCTTGCACAAGGCCGCCACGCAGTGCGCCAGTGCAGCGCGCCTGTGATGACCATAATGCCGAAAAACCACACCCGTGTGCCGGTCCAGCCCAGCGATGATCGACAGCGTGCCTGCATCGGACATGCGGCTGTCGGTCATAAACCACGCACACGGTATGGCGCGCGAGCGCGTGGAAAGGCTTGTCCTGATCATGGCAACAGCGTAGCAGATAAAAATGATGAAAACACCTGTTGATCGCCTGCACGACAGTCTTGCTAAGCTAGTGGCGGCAGCAAAGCGTGCCAAGCGCGAAGCCGCTGACACAACACTGATTGCCGTTTCGAAAACGCATCTCGCTGAGGCTATACAACCTGTGCTTATGGCTGGCCAACGCCACTTTGGTGAAAACCGGGTACAGGAAGCGCAGGCAAAATGGCCCGCGCTGAAACAACACTATCCTGACGTGATGTTGCACCTGATTGGCAGCCTGCAATCCAACAAGGCGGCAGAGGCTGTGGCTATGTTCGACATGATCCACACACTGGACAGGCCCTCGCTTGCCGAAGCGCTCGCCAAAGCCATGCAGGCGCAAGGCAAATCCGTGCCGTGTTTCATTCAGGTGAACACCGGCGATGAAGCTCAAAAAGGTGGTGTGGCCCTTGCGGCGTTGCCTGCATGCCTCACCCATGCACAAAACCTTGCGTTACCCGTCATCGGCCTCATGTGTGTTCCGCCGGTTGACGAAAATCCAGCGCCGCATTTTGCCTTGCTGGCAAAGCTCGCCCGTCGTCATAATCTCAAGGAACTGAGCATGGGCATGTCATCGGACGCTGAAACGGCAGTGGCACTCGGGGCAACCTATGTGCGTGTTGGGTCGGCAATTTTTGGAGCACGCGGCTGATCCGACTTAAACGATCTCGATCATCGTGCCGGTTTCACAGTGCGCAAGGATATCAATCAGCTGCGCCCGCTCAATCGCCACACAGCCGGCGGTTGGTTTAAGCGTGCCATCGGCTTGGTGCAGGCAGCAGTGCAGGAATATCGCACTGCCTAGCCCTGACACCACCGGATCATCGTTGTGGCCAAGCACGACGATCACATCATACAGCCCGTCTTCGCGCCACAGGTGTTCAGCACTAGCCGGATAGGGGTGCCGCACTGGCTGATTGTAATGCGCATCTCCCACAGCATCGCACCAGCCGTCATCCGCTTGCAGCCACACCACTGGCAGTTTTGTTTCCAGCTGGTGGACGCGGTCGGGCCGTGCATACACCCAGCGCAACGGGTATGTGCCGAGCGGGGTAAAGCCGTCGCCTTCTCTCTTGTCGCTGGCAAGGCAGGCACCACTGCGGCCTATCGCACAAACAACGCTCTGCCCGGCACATTCGAGTTTTCGGGTTTTGGTATTAACATAAATACTTTTAATCATCTCACCGGTCTATCAACCTGCCGCAGCACGATCAATAGGAAGCTGCCGTTGCTGTTGCCGGTTGTGACACGATATGCTGCAACTTTCGATACTTGTCGAGATTGGCTGTAATAACCGCTGATAGATCCTGCGGCACGGTTTTCCCATTGGGGCTTTTAGGGGCTGTGCCAAAATCGGAAAACAAACTTTCAAACTGGGCGTTGCTTAGCTGTGGCACAATTTTATGATCTGGCACTATGGCTGATGATGATGCAGCCGGTGCACCATGTTGACCACCCGATAATTTTAGTTGCGGCGTTTCTGCTGGTTGGTTTGCTGTTTTCCCAGCCGAAAACAGCTTGCCGATAAACCTGAAGACACCCGGCACGAGATGCTCAAGCACAAACACACCAGCCCCAGCAGCGGCCCCTATCGGCCCGGCAATCATCCCGCCAATGGCCACATGGCCAGCGAGTTGAGACCCGTTCGAGATATGGGTGTGCGTGGCCGCACGATAAGCCTGGCCAACACCGGGAATTTGTTGCAGCGGGTTGACCGTATCGAGCAAACTGGCAAACACGCCTTCATTTGAACCACTAGGCGACACTGCGTGATAACTGTTCTGCCCGCCTTCAACGGCAAAGCCCTGTGTGGCGGTGGTAGCAAAATGATGTGAAGTTTGTGACATAAATAGCTCCTTCAATAACTAGAGCAGAAACCATGCCAGAATTTAGGTTTTAACTAATTTCAAAAAAATACAATAAAATTAGTTAGTTAAAAATGGATTTTAGAGCACACGATAAGTATCAGGTGGTCCAGAGAGGCAAAATTTGCCTGATAGACCCAACAATAAGCCAGCATAGCATTCACCCATCCTCGTCATCCCCGATCAAGCGTTGGGGATGACGAGACTGGTTGAATTTGAAGGCCTGTTGGCATTGAGTTAAAACGTATGCCCTGTCCGGTTTTTCTTGGTGATCAGATAGTGGCTGTTGTGAGGGTTTGAGGGAAAGCTGTGACCAACCCTTTCCGTCACTGTAATCCCGAGGGCTTCTAGGCTTGTCACCTTGTCAGGGTTGTTGGTGAGCAGGCGCACGCTTTCAAAACCGAGCTGTTTCAGCATCTGCGCTGCAGGGGCAAACACCCGCTCGTCGGTTTCAAAACCCAGCCGCCAATTGGCGTCCACTGTGTCAAAGCCCTGATCCTGCAGGCCGTAGGCGCGGAGTTTGTTGATAAGGCCAATGCCGCGACCTTCCTGTGCCAGATAGAGCAGCACGCCAGAACCATGGCTGGACATGGTGGCAATGGCGCCCTGCAACTGGGTGCCGCAATCGCACTTCAACGAACCCAGCAAATCACCGGTGAAACATTCTGAGTGCAGGCGTGTGAGCACAGGTGTTTGCCGTACCGGATCACCGATGATGATGGCAAGATGCTCAAGGCTGCCACTGCCAGCCCGAAACGCCACCAGCTGACAGGACTGAGCCCCCGCCAGAGGCACCTTGGCCTTCGCGACAATTTTGAGATGAGCCGCTGATGCGTGCGGGTAATCCTCAATATCCGTGCTGTTTACAGTCGTCCAATCTGGCGGCACGTGCGTGCACACGCCCATAAGCGCTGCCGGCAACAGGGCGGCCTGTTTCATCAAGGCGATTGCCGCAGAGGCTGCACCCTCTAAGTCTTCCAGCGCTGCAAGTTTAAACGGTCCCTTGAGCGGCGTGTCGAGATCGTGCACGGGATCTGCAATGCTGATGAGAGCTGGCACATCCTGCCACGATGTGCGGGCAATACGGACTGCATATGCCCCAGCCGCAACCGCCTTATTGTCAAGTTTGAGCGCCGTGGCCCGGCGGCCTGAAACCAGCATGTCAGCTTTAACGCCAATGTGTTTTTCAAAATCATCCAGGCTATCATCGGTTAAAAAATCAACTGGCATAACAGCGAGTTTATCATCGATGATAATGGCCCGACCGCGTCTGAGCTCATCGATGGCGCGCTCAATGTAAAGTCTCGTCATGATCAGAACTTGAAATCAACAATCACCGGCGCGTGATCGGACGGTTTGTCCCAGCTGCGTGCGTCTTCAATCACCTGCGAGCTGATGATGTTTTTAACAAGCGACGGACTGATCCAGATATGATCAAGACGACGACCCTTGTCGCTTTCGCGCCAGTTGGTGGCACGGTAACTCCACCACGTGTACAGCCGTTCCGGCGCTGGCGTAAAATGCCTGCCGACATCATGAAAATTGTGTGCGGCTTGCAGCGCTGCAAGCTTCTCGATTTCCACAGGCGAATGACTGACAACATTCATGAGCGCCTTGTGGCTCCAGACATCTTCCGGCAGCGGCGCAATGTTGAGATCCCCCACCAATATGGTTGGCTTGGCAATGGCTTTAGCCCATGCGGTCATGCGATCGAGAAAGGCGAGCTTTTGCACAAATTTTTCATTGGTGGCTATATCCGGTTCCTCACCACCAGCCGGCACATAAACGTTTTCCAGCCGCAGCTGCGGCACACCAGACGCGCCAAGGGTCACACCAACATGACGCGCTTCGCCATTGGCCTGCCAATCCTCACTGGACTGGCCTGAAATTGATGTGCGGGCAATTATGGCGACCCCATGATGCATGCGCTGGCCGTTGGTCGCATGGTTGGCGTAGCCAATTTTGCGAAAATTACTGGCGGGAAACTCATGGTTGCTCACTTTGGTTTCCTGCAGGCAAAGCACATCGGGCGACCAGGTTTTCAAAAATCGCTCAACATGTTCGATTCGGGCGCGCACGGAATTGATGTTCCAGGTGGCAACACGAAAGGTTTGGGGAGCAGGAAACTTTGAACGGGGCATGGCATAGCGCTTACGACAGACCAGACGCACGGGCAAATAATATTAACCGGTGCCAGGGTGAGGTGGGGTTACACGATGCTTCAGAAGTGCCCTTAAACGCAAAGACCCCACCCAGACTTTTGCCGACGCAAGGCGAGGTGGGGTTACACGATGCTTCAGAAGTGCCCTTAAACGCAAAGACCCCACCTCGGGGGCGGTGAGGTGGGGTCCAGTCTGCGCTCGTCACGCAAATGATAAGATCATGCCAGGTAACAGGGGGCTAAAACCCGGCATATGTGACCTCACCACATATATAATATACATGTGTCGGGTAAAAAATTCAATAACCGCTTGTCGGGTAACAAGCTCATTTCGTCGTTAGTTTCATAAATTTAGGCCGCGCAATAGTTTTGGCTGTCGTTCTCCTTCGCCACGCGCCTGATTCATAAAGAATTTTTTAAGTTTTGGCAGGCGGTTGACCGCACCCATGCCGTGTTGCCTCAGCCGCGCCAGCCCGGCAAGATTATTTGAAAACAGCCGGTTAAGACCGTCTGTCACACCAAGCAGCAGCATCATATCAGGCCGCCGCCAGCGCTCATAGCGCTTCTGCAGCACCTGATCGCCCAAATCCAGCCCCAACCGCAGGCCCTCGGTGAGCACCTCGGCAAGCGCTGCCACATCACGAAAGCCCAGATTTAGCCCCTGCCCGGCAATCGGGTGAATACCATGCGCCGAATCGCCGACCAGCACGACGCGGCCTGTTGTTAGTTTTTCAGCAGCCAAAGCCCCAAGAGGCCACGACCAGCGTTTTGAAATAACCGCCACAGGTCCCAGAAAATCCCCAAATCGTGAGGCAATTTCAGCTTGAAAAGGCCGGTCCGGCAGCGCCATCATGGCATGTCCCGTGGCTTCCGAAACCGTCAGGACAATCGCGGAACGATGGCGACCCTCGGCATCATCAAGCATCGGCAAGATGGCAAATGGCCCGTCTGGCAGAAACCGCTCGTGGGCGATATCCCCGTGCGGTTCCCGGTGCGAAACAGTTGTGATGATGGCCGCCTGGCCATAACCCCAATGACTGGTGCGAATGCCCACTTGGTCGCGCACCCAGGATTTGCGACCATCAGCGGCTATCAGCAGCGGGGCTTTCAGCACCGTGCCATTGGCGAGCGTGACGCTGGCATGGGTTTCTGACTGGCAAAGCCCGGTAATATGGACAGGTGCATGCAGTGTGATGGCATCCGATTCGCGCGCTTTACCTTGCAGGGCAGCCCGCAATTGCCGGTTTTCCATCATATACCCAAGTGGTCCAGACTCGTTTGGCCCAGACTCGTTTGGCCCAGACTCGTTCGAGTGAGCGGCATCAAAGTGAATGAACTGTGGTGAGTCGCTGTCAGTCACCCTGATTTCCCAGATCGGCTGCGCACTCTGTGCCAGACGCTCCCACAACCCTATCAATTTAAGCATTTTAACTGAGGCACTGGCAATAGCGGACGCCCTGCCATCATACAGCGGATCAACCGTGGCAGTAATGTCCTGACTGTCAATCACGTGGCTGGTGATGCCAGAGGTCGCCAAAGCATGGGCTGTGGTGAGGCCAATCAGGCCACCCCCTACAATTATGACATCACGGGATATCTCTGACATGGAAAAAAGTTATCATGACTGTTGGTATTCCACCAGTGGCGCTAATGCCACAGTTTGTCTTAAGTTATCTTTTTACAGTATTTTTATCGTCTTGATGCCACATTTCTGGTACATGTTAACAAGATAATAAAAATATTAGGTGTTCATTATGCCCATAGCAACACGGCGCTGGAGCCCAAATACACTGGTTCATCGCACACTGATCAGCTGGCGTGATCCGATAGTGCGGACTGCACTGCGCACAGCTCGGCTGGCGGCTGGCATTGCGTTGCTGGTTTTATTTTTGGCCAGCATGGTCGCGCTCATCAGCTTTTCCGCAAATGATCCATCGTGGAACACGGCCTCAGCGGGGCCGACATCAAATTGGCTGGGCGCCGTGGGGGCATACACCTCAGATGCTTTGTTGCAATGGCTTGGACTTGCGGCTGTGGCGCTGGTGTTGCCGATTGGTGTCTGGGGGTTGCGGTTGATGCGCAACAATGCGCATGAAGAGCAGCCTCTTTTGCCCAGAAATCGTGCGCGACTTGGTTGGCTGGTGCTGGCGATTGTGTTGCTGGCAACCGGGCTTGGCCTGCTGCCGCAAACAGCCCCTTTTGTTGCACCCGTGCTCAGCGGCTGGGGTGGCAGCCTTGGCGGCATCATGCGCAGCATGTTTGCTGGCATATTTGCGCGCGCTGAATGGATGCAATGGCTCTGGACACCAGCGCTGGTGCTATTGCCGGCAGGCTTGGTTGCCTTGCTTTGGGCACTGGCGTTTGAACGACAAAGCTTTGACGGTGTCGCGCATCTGTTTAAAGCCATGGGACGTGCCGTGCGCCGACGGGTTCAACCGGAGCTGGCTGATGGTGATGATGTTGATGATGACGATGTGCCGGAGCCATTGAAGGGCAGCAACGGCCCCAGACCAAAAGTGCGGCGCGAACCCGGCATGGCAGAACCAAACCCCCGCGTTGTCACAAAAACCGAGAGCACCAAGCGAGGCCAGCGCGAAAGCAAGGAGCGCCAGGGTGCGCTTGCCCTTGGCGATGATTATGTGCTCCCGTCGCTTGATCTCCTCACCATACCACCCAAAGAGCGTGCCAAATCGCTCGACAGTGCCGCGCTTGAAAAAAATGCCCGTTTTCTGGAAACCGTGTTGCAGGATTTTGGTGTCGATGGCCGTATAGTCGAGGTGCGCCCCGGCCCAGTGGTAACCCTCTATGAACTGGAACCCGCTCCTGGCATCAAGGCCTCGCGCATTATTGGCCTTGCTGATGATATTGCGCGCTCGATGAGTGCAATCTCGGCGCGCGTTGCTGTTATCCCTGGTCGCAATGTGATTGGCATTGAGCTTCCCAACAAAAACCGCGACACGGTGTATCTGCGCGACCTGATGGCGAGCGACGCGTTTGAGGCGGTGAAGGGCCCGCTGCCGCTGGTGCTTGGAAAAAATATTTCTGGCGAACCCGTCATTGCTGATCTTGCCCCGATGCCGCATTTGCTGATTGCCGGTGCCACTGGTGCTGGTAAATCTGTTGGCCTCAATGCTATGATTTTATCGCTGCTCTACCGGCTCACCCCGCGCCAATGCCGTTTTATCATGATCGATCCAAAAATGCTGGAACTGTCGATTTATGACGGGATCCCGCATCTTTTGGCACCCGTTGTCACAGAGCCAAAAAAAGCCATCGTGGCATTGAAGTGGGCCGTGCGGGAAATGGATGAACGCTACGGCCGCATGTCAAAACTCGCTGTGCGCAACATTGCCCAGTTCAACGACCGCGTGCGGGAAGCCAAAAACCGTGGCCAGTCACTCTCTCGCAAAGTCCACACCGGCTATGATGATGGCGGCAAGCCGATTTATGAAGAGCAGCTGTTTGACTTTGAAGAATTGCCACTGCTGGTGGTGATTGTCGATGAGCTTGCGGATCTGATGATGGTGGCCGGCAAGGAGATTGAATTCCTGATTCAGCGGCTGGCGCAAAAAGCCCGCGCGGCGGGTATTCACCTGATCCTTGCCACACAGCGCCCATCGGTGGATGTGATCACTGGCGTGATCAAGGCCAATCTGCCAACGCGGGTATCTTTTGCAGTGACATCAAAAATCGACAGCCGCACCATTCTCAATGAACAGGGTGCCGAGCAACTGCTGGGGCGAGGCGACATGCTCTACATGCAGGGTGGACGTTTGTTGCAGCGTGTACACGGGCCACTGGTATCCGAAAGCGAAGTTGAAAAAGTGGCAGACCACTGGCGCGGACAGGGCATGCCGGATTATCTTGATCAGGTGACTGAAGACCCTGAAGAAGACGGCGCTCGGCTGGGTGATGAGGCTGCTGAAAAGGGGGATGATCTGCTGTCGCGCGCCGTCGAGGTGGTGGCATCTGAACAGAAAGCCTCAACCAGTTTCATTCAACGGCATTTGCGCATTGGCTATAACAACGCCGCGCGGTTAATGGATCAGATGGAAAAGCTTGGCTATATTTCATCGCCGGATCATGTGGGGCGGCGTGAGGTGCTGATTGATGAAGATGGTGGGCGGCGGTGAGGGACTTTTTATTGGCATCGAGTCCTCACCCCTTGCAGGGGCGGATATGCAGACTTAGTGAGCGCTTGATTGGTGCGCTTGGTCGAAGTTGGAGAGTGGTTTGCCGCGTGAAGTGCCCCCCTCTCGCAAGGGGAGAGAGAACGTTTTTTATCTTATTATTTTTGTTTCCGACCTTTACCCCTACGCACGCCGCCCCTCTTCCTTCCGTAACCCTCACCCCGTCTCAGCAAGCCACCGACTCCCGCTCGCTGGACGATGTTATCACTTGGCTTAAAAGTGTGACCACCATGGTGGCGGATTTCAAGCAAACCACCAGCGCTGGCAAAATCAGCCACGGTAAAATGACACTGGCGCGGCCCGGCAAGGTGCGGTTTGAATATGAACCAAGCGTGCCAGTACTGGTGGTGGCGGATGGTGGCTCGCTGTATGTGGTTGATTACGGCAATGCCAGTGTGCAGCGCTGGCCGATCAAGAACTCGCCGCTTTCAGTGCTGCTCGATCCCAAAGCTGACATCAAGCGGGTTGCCAGAGTGGTGGAAACTGGCCCGGCAGCCATGCCAGGCTACACCACGGTTGAGGCCACCGACCCGAAGCGACCGCAATATGGCACCATCACGCTATATTTTGCCAACACACCGGGCACAGCCGGCAATGTGACACTGTCCGCTTGGCGGGTGCTGGATGCGCAGGGCAACACAACGACGATACAGCTGGAGAATTCCAGGCTGAATGGCCCGGTTGCCGAGGGGGCTTTTGCCTATAAAGATCCCCGACACACTCAGCCGGGTGGCAGAACACACTAAAACAGTCTATAAAATAGAACGAATCGTTTCACTAACGTTTTATTAACCACGAATCTGTCATAGCAGGGTATGACTGGGACAACGCACATCACAATAGCAGAATTGCCACGTTGCCCCATGGCCTGGACGCCGCTTGGTATCATTGCATTGTGCGCAACCATGCTCCCCACAGTGGCGCGCGCGGCAGGTTTGGGGACGATTGTAGCCCTGCTGGTGGGCGCTCAACCACAGCCATTGGCTCAACGGCCAGAGATTGCCATGCTTACGCCTGAGCCCGGGCCGGTTGCAACGCTGGAAACGCCTTCTCCCATGTTAGCGCATCCGCTTTACGATGAAAGCGTTGATGCCGCTGGCACAGCGACAGCCATGACCGGCATCAGCATTATCAATGCACTGCCAAAAACCCCGCCCAGTGACACGGCAAAACTTGTGGCGCTGGTTATAGAGACCTTGCCACATGTTATGGCGGAACCATCCGGTGAGGCGCTCTGCCTCACCAACGCTGTCTACTTTGAAGCGCGTTCGGAACCACTCGATGGACAGCTGGCTGTGGCGCAAGTGGTGCTCGACCGGCTGACGGATCCGCGCTTCCCGAAAACCATTTGTGGTGTGGTCTATGAGCATCACCCCGGCACCTCGGCCTGGGCTTGCCAGTTCTCGTTCAGCTGCGATAACATCCCTGATGTGGTCAATGACCAGAAAAGCTGGCTGATCGCCAAGGCCATCGCCTGGATTGCCAATGAGCGCCGTGTGTCAGATGTCACCGGCGGCAAGGCCACCCACTACCACTCCATCGTTGTCGCCCCTGAATGGTCGTACAACATGCCGCGTACGCGCGGCATTGGGCGGCATTTGTTTTATCACGAGCCGATGTAGGGCCGCTGTTTGCCTTCAAGCCCGATAGCCTGTGCGGCCAATTTACTCATTGTGTTACTGTGTGCGGATGGGCTAGAAGCGCACTAAATAACGAATATTAATATGAGAATTTATGGCCGAACCTCTGCATCCCGAGCTCGAAAATCCGCGCAGGCGGGATTTTATTCATGTCGCCACAGGGGCCTTTGTGGCCACAGGCGCTGCCATGGTTGTTTATCCTTTCATTCAGCAAATGAATCCATCGGCTGATGTCCTGGCTATGGCAACGGTCGAGGTTGATTTGTCAAAGTTGCAGCCCGGGCAGGGTATGAAGGTTAAATGGCAGGGCAAACCGGTGCTGATTCGCTACCGTACACCGGCTGAAATATCAGATGCAATTAAGGCTGATACTGCCGATCTGCGCGATCCTGAAAAAGATGCAGCGCGCGTGAAAGCCGAGCACCCGAATTTCCTTATCGCCGTCGGCGTGTGCACCCATCTTGGTTGTGTACCACTTGGCGCTGCATCCGGCGAAACACGCGGCGAATACGGCGGTTTTTACTGCCCGTGTCACGGCTCTGTTTATGATACATCGGGCCGTATCCGCAAGGGTCCAGCACCCAAAAATCTTGAAGTGCCCAAATATGCCTTCAAGTCCCCGACAGTCGTCGAAATCGGTTAAGGAACGTTATCATGGCAATGGACTGGATGGTTGACTATCAACCCAAAAGCGGCATTTCAAAGTGGATTGACCAGCGCCTGCCGCTGCCACGACTCGTCTACAACACATTGGGTGGTTACCCGACACCAAAAAACCTGAACTATTTCTGGAACTTCGGATCACTGGCCGGTATGTTCTTGGTGATCCAGATTGTCACCGGCATTGTGCTCGCCATGCATTACAGCGCCAACACGCTGGTGGCGTTCAACAGCGTCGAGCACATCATGCGCGATGTGAATTATGGCTGGCTGATCCGTTATTTGCACATGAACGGTGCCAGCTTCTTTTTCGTCGTCGTCTACATTCATATTTTCCGCGGATTATATTATGGTTCTTACAAGGAACCGCGTGAAATGTTGTGGATACTGGGTGTGGTCATCATGCTGTTGATGATGGCAACGGCTTTCATGGGTTATGTGCTGAAATGGGGCCAGATGAGCTTTTGGGGCGCCAAGGTCATCACCGGTTTGTTTTCGGCCATTCCGCTGATCGGCACATCTATTCAGACCCTGCTGGTTGGTGGGCCAGTGCCGGATAATTATACCCTGAACCGGTTTTTCTCGCTGCATTATCTGTTGCCATTTGTGATTGTGGGTGTGGTTATCCTGCACATCTGGGCGCTCCACATTCCGGGTTCGAACAATCCGCTTGGTATTGATGTGAAAGGGCCACAGGATACGGTGTCGTTTCATCCGTATTATACCATCAAGGATTTGTTTGGTGTCTGTGTGGCCTTGTTCATTTTCTGCATCTTTGTCTTCTTCACACCAGATTTGCTGGGTGATCCGGACAACTCGATTATGGCAAACCCGATGGCAACGCCGGCCCATATCAAACCCGAATGGTATTTTTGGCCTTTCTACGGCATCCTGCGCGCCTTCACGTTTGATTTTTTTGGCATTCCAGCGAAACTATGGGGGGTGCTTGCCATGTTCAGCTCCATTCTCTTGCTGTTCGTGTTGCCTTGGCTGGACAATTCGCCAGTCCGGTCCGCTAACTTCCGGCCTATCTATCGTCAGATGTTCATCGTTTTTGTGATCGATATATTGGTGCTCGGCTGGTGTGGCGGCTCTCCGGCCGCTGAGCCTTATGTGATTATCAGCCGCTTTGCGACAGCTTACTATTTCATCCACTTTTTGGTGCTGGTGCCAATCGTTGCCCGTCTTGAAACACCTGTTTCCCTGCCCAAGAGCATCGGCACACCAGTGCTCAATTACGGCAATTTGCAACCTGCTGAATAATGAGGGTCTGTCATGTTTAAATTAGGGGCGTTTTTTGCCGGTCTGGGCTTTGCAGCCGCTGTGCTTTGGGGCATCTGGAATTACGAAGGCCTCGCTTATCCTGATGCCGTAAAGCAATTGCATGCCAAACCAAAAGAGGTTGTGTTTGCCAACGACGGCGCCTTCGGCAGCTATGATCTCGCCCAATTACAGCGTGGGTTTGCAGTTTACAAAGGCGTGTGTTCATCATGTCATTCGATGAAGCTTGTCTCCTTTAATGCCATGCGCGATCTGGGTTATTCTGAAGCACAGGTAAAGGCTTTGGCCAAAACTTATGACGTTGCCAGCATTGATGATAAGGGCGAACCAACCACGCGCAAAGGCTTGCCATCGGACAATTTTCCGGGACCATATGCGAATGATGAGGCAGCGCGTGCTGCCAACAACGGGGCTTTGCCGCCTGATATGTCTTTGCTTGCCAGCGCGCGCGAAGAGGGCCCACGCTACATTTACTCACTGATCACGGGGTACGCTGCTAACAACACAGCGCATTACAAGCAGCTGGATGAAACCACAGACAGCTCTGGGCACAAAACCAAACTTGAAAAACTGGTGAAGTACGAAACACCGGACGGTAAATATTACAACCCGTATTTTTCGAACCTCAACATCTCCATGCCGCCGCCACTGGCTGCGGATGGTCTGGTAGACTACACAGACGGCACGAAAGCCACGCGCGAACAGATGGCCAAAGATGTGTCTGCGTTCCTCACCTGGACATCCGAGCCAAAACTGGAGGCGCGCAAGCGTATGGGAACCAATGTTCTGGCATTTCTGGCTGTGTTGATTGTGCTCACATATCTGAGCAAACGCAAAATATGGGCTAACATAAAATAGTGAGCCAGAAGCGGGTAAAGCTTGTTTTGGCAATAACTGGCTTCAGGTTACCCAGTGTGAATTGATCGTGGGAGGCAATGCGCGGCAGCAATGCTCTCTGGCACCATCGGCATTAAATAATCTATATAAGGCTGATATGAGACAGTCTGACCGATAAACCATGACAGCCAGTGAAACCATCGCTGCAACGCGCCTGGCACAACTCGCCCATGATATTGCACGCCATAATGCTCTGTATCATGGCAATGACACACCAGACATCAGCGACGCCGACTATGACGCGTTGGTGCGCGAAAATGCCCTGCTTGAACAGCAACATCCGCAGCTTGTGCGTGCCGACAGTCCATCACGACTGGTTGGCGTGGTACCGTCTGCCAGGTTCTCAAAGCAGCGTCATGCACGCCCCATGCTGAGCCTTGATAATGCGTTTAATGATGCCGATGTCGCAGATTTCTTTGATCGGGTGGTTAAATTTTTGCGCGTACCAGTGCAAGATTTGCCGGTGGTTGTGATGGCCGAACCGAAAATTGATGGCCTGTCCTTATCGCTGCGCTATGAGCATGGCCAGCTTGCATCAGCGGCGACGCGCGGCGATGGCGAGGAGGGCGAGGATGTGACCGCCAACGTGCGGACCATATGTGATATCCCGCAGATTCTCACACTTACACACGCACCGGCTATATTTGAAGTGCGCGGCGAGGTTTATATGGCAAAGCCAGATTTTGCCGCACTGAATGCCACGCAAGCGGCTCACGGTGAGAAAAACTTTGCCAATCCACGCAATGCTGCCGCTGGCAGTTTGCGGCAACTGGATGCAAGCATCACCGCCAAACGGCCCTTACGCTTTTTTGCCTATGCTTGGGGTGAGGTCAGCGCAGAGCTTGCTGATACCCAAAGTGCAATGCTGGACCTCATGCAACGCGCTGGGTTTTCCATCAACCCGCTGGTCCGTTTGTGCACAGGCGTTGCAGAGACACTGGCGTATTACTCAGAGCTAGATGCAAGGCGCGCAGCACTACCATACGACATTGATGGTGTGGTATATAAAGTCAATCGGCTGGATTGGCAAAACCGGTTAGGCCAAGTGGCGCGCGCCCCGCGCTGGGCCATTGCACACAAATTCGCCGCCGAGCAAGCAACCACGCGCGTTGATGCCATAGATATTCAGGTCGGGCGCACCGGTGCGCTGACACCTGTGGCACGGTTGCAGCCGGTTACCGTTGGTGGTGTGGTGGTGACCAACGCCACGCTGCACAATGAAGATTTCATCGCTGAAAAAGACATTCGTATTGGCGATACAGTGGTGGTGCAGCGCGCTGGTGATGTTATCCCGCAGGTTGTGCGCGTGGTGCTGGAGAGTCGCACTGGCGCGCCGCCAGTCTATCCGTTTCCCCATATCTGCCCGGTGTGTGGCAGTCATGCCGAACGCGAGACAGATGGTGCGATAATGCGCTGCACAGGCGGCCTTGTCTGCACGGCACAGCGCACACTCCGTTTGCGCCATTTCGTCTCCCGCGCTGCCTTTGATATCGAAGGGCTGGGCGACAAACGCATCGAGGAGCTGTGTGCAGACGGCCTGATCACCACACCAGCGGATATTTTCAGGCTGCACTGCCAAGTCGCTGCGCTCACCAAGCGCGATGGCTGGGGCGGCCAGTCTGTGAACAAGTTGCTGGCCGCGATTGAGGCGAGGCGACACATTGCGCTTGATCGGCTGCTGTACGGTTTAGGTATTCGCCATGTCGGGGAATCCACGGCGCGCGATCTGGCAAAGGCTTATGGAACACTAGGGGCTTTGCAGGCAACCCTTCAGGCAATATCAAACGAACGAACGGATATTAAAAATATCCAGGCTGAAATCAGTGTTGCGCAGATAGGGCCGGTTGTGGCGGCGGCTTTGATTGCGTTTTTTACAGAACCGCACAATCAAGCCGTGATTGCCGATCTTTTGACCGAAATTACGCTGGAAGATTATATTTATGAGGTGCAAACCTCTGAAATATCAGGGAAGATAATGGTCTTTACCGGCACTCTGGAACACATGACGCGCGACGAAGCCGAAGCACGGGCCGAGCGACTGGGTGCAAAAATCGCAAAATCCATCTCCAGTAAAACCGATCTGCTGGTTGCCGGAGCAGCGGCAGGTTTCAAACTTAAAAAAGCGGCTGAGCTGGATATTGCTGTCATGGATGAAACTGGCTGGCTGGCCTTGTTGGCAAGGCATTGAGCGGTCAAGCCATTGCACTGCATTGATTGCATTTATTAAGAGTTTATTACATGCATTTATTGCATACCAGAGATGTATAATAACAGACTACTCAAAATGCTGCAGTGCACCTAGATTGTGGCTATCTGATCTTAATACAATTGATCAGACATTTTAGGAGAACGATCATGTCATCTGCAGCCGCCCGCACAGCCTTTGTAACGTCTTACCAGACATACCCAAAGCCAGTGCAACACACTGATCTTGCAGCCGCAAACGATGCGGCACGGTCAGAGGTGCGTAAGCCAAAACCAAGCCGTCTGTTTCGCGCTATGCAAAACAGCGCGCCAGAAATGATGAAAATCATGCCTTTTTGGCGTCCATAATATAAACAAACGTTTTGTTTATATTTTTCGCAGGCACACTGTCGGCCAGTCACCCTTGCGGTGACTGCTGACACGGCGAAAACCCCTCGACTCATACGCTTTTGATACAGCTGTCGCCTGATGCACCAGCAGACCGGCCAAAACCAGAATGCCGCCCGTTGAGACGCCTGCAGCAATGCCACCCGCCATGTGGATAAGCGGCCCGGCCAGAATGTTGGCAATCAGCAAATCATAGGGTCCGCGCTGTTTGAGCGACCGATGCGCCATGCCGGGCGCTGCTACAAGGTGCAGTTCGCCGCGACGCTGGCCGACAGCCATGCGATTGACCCGCGCGTTATCAAGCGCCACATCCACGGCCACCACATCAATATCGGATGCACTCACCCAAGCGGTCGGCCATAATTTTTTTGCGGCAAACGCCAGAATGCCAGACCCTGTGCCAAGATCGAGAATGTTGGTAAAGTGTCTGCGCTTGGCGAGCTGATCAAGCGTCCACAAACACCCGTGTGTGGTGTAATGACTACCGGTGCCGAAGGCCTGTCCAGCTTCAATATGAAGTGCATGACTTCCCGCTGGCACGGTGTGCGCAAAACTTTCCGTGTGTACATAAAACCGGCCAACATGAATGGGCGGCAGGCTTTGCTGGCTTAGCGTCACCCAGTCCTGTGGCACGATGCGATCCAACCTTGCATCGCTGCGCTTTGAATTTTGCACACAGGTGAGCACGGCGGCAATAGTGTTTGCGTCTGGTTTGTGTTCAAAATAGCCCTCCAGTTGCCAGCGCTCATCATCGCGGTCATCAATCTGGCTGACCGTGAGCGTGGCCGCTTCAAACATCGCCTCTGACGCTTCAAACGCAACAGCATCAGCGTGGGTGCACGCTATGGTGAGCTTCCAGGAGTCTGCCATCACGCTGCCTTCACGTAGCTGTCAACCACGTGTTTCAGGCCTGCGGATTCAAAACTGATATCGAGTTTATTACCGTCGATGCGTTGCACAACGCCATAACCAAATTTGTCGTGAAACACCCGCGCACCAATTTTAAAATGGCTAGCTGGTGCCCCAATCACAACAGAAGAAACCGCACGGCCTTCGATCAAAACCGAGCGCGTTTTTGGAATGCCGCCTTGCTGGCTGGCACGCTCCCAGCCTGGCCCGCGACCCGTGCCGCGCGCGATATCACCAAACGGATTGACATCGTTCATGCCGCTACGCCACAGCCCCCGATCGCTGCTCGAAAGTGTGGACTGTACGTCAATATGTTCTGGCGGCAACTCATCGATGAAGCGCGACGGGATCGACGATTGCCACTGGCCGTAGACAACCCGGTTGGCGGCATGAAAAATAACACTGCGGTGGCGTGCGCGTGTCAATCCCACATACGCTAGCCGGCGCTCTTCTTCCAAAGCCGCCAATCCGTTTTCATCAAGTGAGCGCTGGTTGGGGAACAGCCCGTCCTCCCACCCAGCCAGAAACACCGTATCAAACTCCAGGCCTTTGGCAGCGTGAAGGGTCATCACCGTGACCTTATCGTCCTGCGCGTTTGCTTCATTGTCCATCACCAGCGAGACATGCTCCAAAAAACCACCGAGATTTTCAAACTCATCCATCGCGCGTACAAGTTCACCGAGATTGTCCAGCCGTCCGGCTGCCTCAGGCGATTTATCCGCCTGCAACATCGCCGTATAACCGCTTTCATCCAGCACTGTTCGCGCCAGCTCAACATGTGTTGTTGTTTCAAGCAGCCCGCGCCAGCGCTTGATATCCTTTATGAGCACAGCAAGCGGCCTGCGTGCTGCAGCACCCAGTTCATCTGTGCTGGCAATCAATTCCGCTGCCATCAGCAACGGCATCTTTTTCATGCGGGCAAGGCCGTGGACTTTTTGCAGCGATTTATCACCAAGGCCGCGCTTGGGCGTATTGATAATGCGCTCCAGTGCCAGATCATCATCCGGTTGGTTGATAATGCGCAGGTAGGCTATCGCATCACGCACCTCGGCACGTTCGTAGAAGCGAAAACCCCCGACAATTCTGTATGGAATGCCTAGGGTAATAAACCGGTCTTCAAAAGCCCGCGTCTGATGTGAGGCCCGCACCAGCACAGCAACCTCTGTCAAGCGGTTTTGATCCGCCGACAGCTGCGTGATACGGTCCCCCACCTGTCGTGCTTCCTCGTTGCCATCCCACACGCTGATCACGTGAACTTTTTCGCCCATGTCGCTCTCAGTCCACAGTGTTTTGCCAAGCCGCTCGGTGTTGGCTGCAATCAGGCCAGATGCCGCCCCCAGAATATGCCCTGATGAGCGGTAATTCTGTTCCAGCCGAATGATTTTGGCCCCCGGATAGTCTTTTTCGAAACCCAGAATATTGCTGATCTCAGCACCGCGCCAGCCATAAACGGATTGATCTTCATCGCCGACGCAACAGATGTTCTTGCGGTGCTGCGCCAGCAAACGCAGCCACAGATATTGTGCGGTGTTGGTGTCTTGATACTCATCGACCAGAATATATTTAAACCGTCTGTGCCAGTCTGCCAGCACATCCAGGTGCTTTTGCCAGATGACAATCAAGTGCAGCAGCAGATCGCCAAAGTCGCAGGCATTGAGTGTCACCAGCCGTGCCTGATAGGCCATGTAGAGTTCGCGCGCCTTGCCATCGGCAAACACGCCGTCTTCAGCCGCTGGCAAAGCCTCAGGTGTCCAGCCACGATTTTTCCAGCGATCTATATGGCTGGCCAGCACGCGCGGTGGCCAGCGCTTGTCATCGATGCCGTCGGCAATCACCAGCTGTTTGATCAGGCGGATTTGATCGTCAGTGTCAAGAATTGTAAAGTTCGATTTAAGGCCAACAAGCTCCGCATGACGCCGAAGCATCCGCGCCGCCACAGCGTGAAATGTGCCGAGCCACGGCATTCCTTCCACCGCTTCACCAATGAGCCGGCCCACGCGCAGTTGCATCTCGCGTGCGGCCTTATTGGTAAAAGTAACCGCCAGAATTTCACTCGGCCAGGCTTTGCGTGTGGCCAAAAGATGCGCCAGCCGCGCTGTCAGTGCGCGGGTTTTGCCGGTGCCGGCACCCGCCAGCACCAGTACCGGTCCCTCTGTGGTTTGCACAGCGTCGCGCTGCGGGCCATTGAGGCCAGCCAAAAACGTCTCAGCCAGGGTGGAAGCTGCCGATGCTATCGGCTTCGCATAATCATCAAAATCATCCATGAATTATTATAACGCATGGCGTCCGGAAGCGCCACAGCCGCATGCACATTATAGCGCGTTAGCGGGATTACTCCTCGCGCGTCACTTTCTCGCTACGCTCATGGCTTTCCTGGGCATCGATGGTCATCGTTGCTGTCGGGCGAGCTTCCAGGCGCTGCAGGGAGATCGGCTCACCTGTCACTTCGCAATAGCCGTATTCACCTGACTCGATGCGGCGCAGGGCCTCATCAATTTTGGTAATGAGTTTGCGTTGACGGTCTCGGGTGCGGAATTCAATAGACCAGTCAGCTTCTGCTGAAGCACGGTCAGCAAGGTCTGGCTCCCGCAACGATTCGGATTGGAGGGTTTCAATGGTCTCCTTGGCTTCGCGCAGAATATCTTCTTTCCAGGCCAGCAACTTGATCCTGAAATATTCAAGATGCTGTGCATTCATGAACTCTTCGTTGGCAGACGGCTTATAGCCATGGGGCAAATGTGACAGTGGCTTGTCTGCACCTGCAAAGCTCGCAATATCTTCCTGCCGGGGTTCGATTGAGGCTTTATTTTTTTTGGTTGCGGTCATTGTGATCAAGCTCCGGCGTTTGAATACTAGGCTCTTCAGGGCGGCTTATAACGGTTATGATTAACTCTGCAAGCTGAAGCACATGCGACATCAGTGGGCTGCGGCTGACAAGGACACAGATACGCCGCGTTTGGCCAGTTCCACAGCCAAGCGCAATTCAATATTATCGAGCACCGCGAGAAGTGCCGGATCGTCAACGCCTTCTGTGCGTTGTTTCATCTGGCCAGCCATGGCCTGCAATCTGGCTGTTGGCAATCCGCCCAGCATGAGCGCTCGGTGCATTTCATCCAATTCTGACAGCATGGATTCAGCCCGCTTCAAACCGCGTGAGCGTCTGGCCATGGCGTCTTCAACCTGCTGCAATGCAACCAAAGCACCGAGCGCATTGACCGGCATTGCACCGTGCACCACCGGCGCAGGCTGGTTTTCTTCTGTATTTATAAAACTGCCAAAACCACTCACCATGCCACCCTGTGATGGTGCACGCTTTGCAACACTGGTCGTGATGGGTTTTAGGTCGCCAATTCTCATAGACCCAATAACCACATCATGGTGAACAAACTCTAAACGCCCCGACATATTCAAAATTGGCACGAGCCTCGCATTGACATGGCTGAAGCCCATAAAAACGGGCGAAAAAGGAAAATTATGCCAAGAACAGGTATCAAAGCCGTACTCAAACTGCTCACACTCACGGCACTATTTGCCGGGTGGAGCCAATCAGGCCAAGCGGCATCTCGGATCAAGGATATTGTTTCGATCGAAAACGTCCGGGATAACCAGCTGATTGGCTACGGCCTGGTGGTCGGCCTCAAAGGCACGGGCGATTCCTTACGCAATGCGCCCTTCACCCAGCAATCGCTTGCGGCTATGCTTGAGCGTTTGGGGGTCAACATCCGCAATGTTAACCTCAACACCAAGAATGTAGCCGCGGTTTCCGTAACCGCTACGCTGCCCGCTTTTGCGCGCAAGGGCAGCCGCTTTGATATTCAGGTGTCAGCCCTTGGCGATGCCGACAGTTTGCAGGGTGGCACATTGCTGGTGACCCCAATGCTTGGGCTGGACGGCGACATCTACGGCGTTGCTCAAGGCCAAGTGGCCGTGGGCGGATTCTCGGCGCGCGGGCAAGCTGAAAGCATCGAGCGCGGCGTATCGAGCTCAGGCCGGGTTGCCAACGGGGCCATTGTTGAGCGCGAGGTGGCATTCGATTTTGCCGGTCAGCCCAGCATCAATCTCGCACTCAAAAACCCTGACTTCACCACGGCCCAGCGCATTGCCAGCGCCATCAACGGCGCCAAGGGGGCAGGCACCGCCAATGTGCTTGACCCGACCACTGTCAAATTAAACCTGCCACAAGGCTATAGCGGCAATATTATATCGATGATGACTGAAGTGGAGCAATTACCCATAGCGGTCGATCAGGCCGCCAAGGTCATTATCAACGAAAGCTCGGGCGTGATCGTCATGGGAGCGGACGTAAAAGTCAGTCGCGTTGCCATTGCGCAGGGCAACCTCACCATTCGCATTTCGGAAGCGCCGCAGGTCTCGCAGCCCAATGCTTTCTCCAGCACCGGCACAACCCAGGTGGTGCCGCGCACCAATGTGCAGGTTGATAACAGTGACAGCAAACGTCTGGCCGTTCTGCAGAGCGGGGTCTCGTTGCAGGATCTGGTCAATGGCCTCAATGCCCTGGGGGTTGGACCCCGCGACATGATCTCGATTTTGCAGGCTCTTAAATCCGCCGGTGCCCTGCAAGCTGATTTGCAGGTGATGTGATGGACGTTGCAGCCCCTGCCCTTTCAACATCATCAGCCTCAAAAAACCCGCACCCGGATGTCAAGGCTTGGTCTGCCGCACAGGATTTTGAGGCCGTGCTGATCGGTGAACTCACTGGCCACATGTTCAAAACCTCGGGCACTGGCGGATCGTTTTCCGGTGGCGAGGCCGAGGATACCTGGCGCGGTATTCTCGCCGAGCAGGTTGGCAAGGAAATATCCCGTGCCGGCGGTGTCGGCATTGCCTCAAGTGTGTATGGTGAAATTATCAGACTGCAAGGCGGTGCAAAATGATCGAAGGCCTTATCAAAGCAACACTTGCATTGACCGCCCTTGTTGAAACCGAAAATGATCGGCTGTCCACTGAGCGACCGTCCGAGATCGCACCACTGATCAAGGAAAAATCCCGTCATGCGCTGGAATATGAACAGCTGGTGCGACCGTTTCGGCAAAACCCGCTTCTCCTGCGCTCCGCCACGGAAGATCAGTTGCACGCCTTGCGCGCGGCCATGCAGACTTTCGATACAACGGTTATGCGCAACGGAAAATTGCTGCTGAAACTTAAATCAGCGCGCGAGGCGATGCTGAAAGCCATCGCTGGCGAACTCAACCCGCACAACAAGCGGCCAACGGTTTACGGGCCGGGCACGTCGGTTGCAGACCGGCACAGCGCCTCGGCACTGACAGTCAATGCGGTTGTATAGCGAGCCCCCAATAAAATGAGCATCATTTTATTGTGATAAGGCGAACGATAACAAAGAGCTATAGTGAAAAAATATGATCATTATGTATGATTTTCACTATATAGACAATCTTAAGACTATTCTGGGATATTGATGTATGGACTTTACTTCATCGCCACTGATCAACGGTCTGGAAGCGCGCATGCGTTATGCCCAGTCGCGCCAGAAAGTCGTGTCTGACAACATTGCCAATGCCGATACGCCGGGCTACGAGGCACGCACCCTGGCCGAGCCTGATTTCTCATCGGTGCTGTCCGCTGTCAGCGCTGGTCCCGGCCGTGTTGCCAAACCGCATATTGTCATGCCAGCCGCGTTTGCAGCGCTTGGCAGCCATATGGCTGCGCATGACAACAGCATCAAAGATCCACATGTTTCGGAAACCAAACCCAATGGCAACACGGTAAACCTTGAAGACCAGTTGATGGAAATGTCGAAAACCCAGATGGAATACGGTGAACTCACCAACATTTACAAAAAACAGATGGGGCTGTTCCGTTTGGCTTTGGGCAATAGATAGGATTAGATATGACAGACCTTTCAAGCAGCCTGGCACTCTCGGCTTCCGGCCTTCATGCACAATCGCTGCGGATGCGGGTGATTGCTGAAAACCTTGCCAATGCGGATTCTGTTGCCCCAGCGGCAGGCGTTGACCCCTATCGCCGCAAGATCGCCTCGTTCCGCAATGTGCTCGATCATCAACTCGGCACAACCGTGGTGAAAGTGGACCGCGTGGTGCAGGATACAAGCCAGTTTGGCCGCAAGTATATGCCCGGTCACCCTGCCGCTGATGCCAACGGCTATGTAACGACACCCAATGTCAACGGCATAATCGAGGCCACCGACATGCGCGAAGCACAGCGCTCTTATGAGGCTAACCTCAGCGCCATGGAGGCCGCAAAATCTATGGCCACGCGCACACTCGACCTGCTTCGTTGATAACAAAAGGATAGCACATGTCAATCAAGTCCCTCGATGCTTTTTCGGCCTATGGCAATGCTCTGAAGCGTGCGCCGGAACTCGGCAACGATACTGGCGGTGATGCCATTAAAATTGGCGGCCACGGCAAGGCACCTTCTTTTGGTTCTATGATCGAGGATATGGTGGGCTCGGTCGGCCAGACCACCAAGGCGGCTGAGATTCAGTCTGCCAAAGCCGTCAACCGCACCGGCGATCTGGTGGACATCGCGTCCGCTGTCAACAATGCCGAGTTGACGCTCCAGACCGTGGTGGCGGTGCGTGACAAAATGATTGGCGCGTATCAGGAAATCATGCGGATGCCAATTTAGGGCGTCCGGGTGATACAACCCTCATGCCGCTTTTAACGCTTTTGCCAGTTCGTTGGCATAGCGCTCGATGTAAAGCTCTGTGCCGGATTCCATTAGGGAATAAGGCCCGGGTTCGTAAGCTGATGAGTTCACCCCAGCCTGATTCATTTCGATGATTTTTTTGTCCGCAAGGCTTGTCACATGCCAGAGCCAGATGAGTTTTTCGAGGTCATAATCCTTGCCCTCGACAGCGTCGTTGCTCACCAGCCAGATCACCTCGATTTCTGTGCGCTGGACGCCGCGCGGGATGAAGCGGTAGATCAGCCCGTGGTCGGCATAGGCGAGAAATGAACTGAGGTAGCCAAGTTCAGCAAAGCTACAACCGCCATCATAAGCTTTTATATCACCCATCAACGGCGCTACGGGTTGGCCATCCGCGCTACCAGTGACGGTGCCATCGTAAAGCGATGAGCGGATGACCCGCACCAGCTCCTCAGTGTCTGGCTCCACTGGCCAGGCTTCAAACTCGGCAACCTCTATGCCGCAATCTGGTGCGCTGGCTAACAGAATGTGCTCGGACTCGCTGCGCTGTGCTTTTGGTTTGGCCAGCGTGTGCAGTCTGGAAAATTCCTGATGCGACGGTGTGCAGTGGTAGCACTCATGATAATTTTCCATCGCCAGTTTCCAATTGGCATCGACGGCATACAAAGCACGGTGGGCAACTTTTGCATCGGCCCATCCATAAGCCCCAAACATGTTTTTGAGTGCTGGTGCGGCCAGCGTAAAATCCACAGGCTGGTTTGCAAAGCTCAAGAATATAACACCCTCAATTATTTTGAGTGCGACTGGTTTCAGGCTATAGTCACTGGCATCAAAAGTCTCCGGCATTTGCCGCGCCGCTTTCAGCTTGCCTTCGAGATCGTAGGACCATGCATGATAGGGACACACCAGCAGCGCTGCGTGACCTTGCGCCTCAAGGCAAATGCGCGAACCACGGTGGCGGCAGACGTTGTGAAAGGCACGCACCTCGCCGTTTGGCCCACGCACCACAATGGCAGAATCCGGGCCAAGCTGCGTTGTGATGTAGTCACCGCGTTGTGGTAGATCGCTCACATGACCAGCGCAAAACCAGCGCTGGCGCAAAATGTCGAGATCGTGCGCATAAACAGCGGGGTCAGCATAAAATATTTGCTCCAGTGAAAAGCCGGGACGGCGGCCTTGCAGTTGCTGGTTGAGGTGTTCTGTTATGTTCATAGGGTCATCTCCTGTAGTGCATCACGCTGCGCGAAAGCGCCGTGCCGTATTTGCCTTTAGATCACGCATTATTTCCCGCGCCGCATTATGCCCCGGTGCGCCGGTCACACCGCCACCGGGGTGTGTGCCAGAACCGCACATGTAGAGCCACTTGAGCGGCCCCCGGTAGGCACCGTAGCCGGGCACTGGCCGGGCACTGAACAGTTGATCGAGCGACAGTGCACCGTGAAAAATATCACCGCCCACCAAGGCCAGTTTGCGCTCCAGATCGAACGGTGACAAAATCGAGCGGGCAATTATGGATGCTTTGAAGTTCGGCGCATGGCGGGTCATGGTGTCAATCACTGTATCAGCAGCGGCCTCGCGGTTGTCATCCCAGCTTGCCCCGTTTGGCAGCACCGGTGCGAAGTGATGGCAAAACAGGCTTGCCACGTGCTGGCCCTTGGGGGCAAGGCTATCATCAATCGTGCTTGGAATGTGCATTTCAATACCCGGTGTGCGCGACCAGCCATGAATTTTGGCATCAAGATAGCCTTGATCGAGATAAGACAGCGACGGCGCAATGATAATTGCCGCACTGTGGTGTTCAGCCGCCGTTGTACCAGGCTTACAGGTGAAGTTTGGCAGTTCACTCAGTGCCACATTCATGCGGAATGTGCCTGAGCCAGACTTCCAGCCTTTGATGCGCGTATTGAACTCTTCGCCCAGGTAGCGTTCATCAATCAGCTTGCCATAAAGCAATTTTGGATGAATGTTGGACGCAACCGACTTCCCCATAACCCTCTCGCCGGTTTCGAGCACCACACCATGCACGGCGCCGTGCTCAACAATGATTTCGCGCACGGGGGCATCAACCGATATTTCGACACCTTTTTCCGTGCAGGCTCTTGCCATTGCCTGCGTGATTGACCCCATACCGCCAATGGCATGGCCCCATGCGCCCTTGATGCCGTTGGTGATGCCAAACACATGGTGCAGCAACACGTAGGCGGACCCGGGCGTGTAGGGGCTGGCATAGTTGCCAACCACAGCATCCCACCCCAGCAGGCCTTTCAACACATCGGTTTCAAACCACTGATCAAGCATGTCACCAGCACTTTTGCCAAACAAGTCGATAAGATCGTTTTGCGATGACAGGCCAAGCTTGCGGGCGCGGTTGCCGACTTTGGCCGCCGCCAGAATATCGCTGAAGCCACCCCCCATATTTGGCGGGGTTTCCAGTAGTGTGGTGCGGATAAAATCCACCAGCCGGTCCATTTTGGCGTGCCAGGCGGGCAGACGCTCGGCATCGCGCTTCGACCATTGGCTGAGTTCGTCATGGTTGCGCTGTGCATCGCGGTCCATGATCAGGTAGCGGCCATCTTCTGACGGCGAGAAATAGGACAGCGGGCGTAAGACAATCTTAAGGCCGTGGCGCGCCAGTTCCATATCGGCGATTACCTCTGGGCTGAGCAGGCCAACCGAATAACTGGCCACGGAATTGCGAAAGCCCGGATGGAACTCCTCGGTGATCGCTGCTCCACCAACCATTTCGCGCCGCTCAAGCACGCGCACCTTGTAGCCAGCACGCGCCAGATACCATGCGCAGGTGAGGCCGTTATGGCCGCCGCCGACAATGACTGTATCATAGCTCATAAAGAAGTTCTCCGCTTGGTCGCGATCAACATATCAAGCTTGAAAATGGCACAATCTTCACATGCAAATCTACCAAAGCTTTCGGTTTTCGTCCAGACTTCAGACAGTTTCGCTTCTTTGTATTGGATAATTGGTATTTATAACATCGTGGCTTTGATCTGACAGAGAAATCTGGTTCAGCTGTCGCAGCCCTTGGCGCCCTTGCCCGCAGTATGCGCACCAGCTTTGCCGTCATAGCCCCTTGATGTGCTGGCCTTCATCATTGCGCAGCTTGTCGGTGGTGCGCTGCTGGCGCAGCGATTGTTTTGACACCTGCCGCCTGACACGGCATGAGCTATCCTGCATTGTAAAAGGAAAACTTACCCATGCGTTTTGAAGGTACCAATAACTATATTGCCACGGACGATCTGAAAGTCGCTGTCAATGCAGCGGCCACTCTGCGCCGCCCCTTGCTGATCAAGGGCGAGCCTGGCACTGGCAAAACTGTGCTCGCGCATGAGGTGGCCAAAGCCTTCAACACCCCGCTTCTGGAATGGCATATCAAATCGACCACCAAGGCCCAGCAGGGCTTGTATGAATATGATGCTGTCAGCCGCCTCCGCGACAGCCAGCTGGGCGATGCGCGTGTGCATGATATCAAAAACTACATCAAAAAAGGCAAACTGTGGGAGGCGTTTACCGCTGCTGAAACGCCTGTGCTGCTGATTGACGAAATTGACAAGGCCGATATCGAGTTCCCTAACGATCTCTTGCAGGAACTCGACCGCATGGAATTTCATGTTTATGAAACTGGCGAGACGGTCAAGGCAGCCGTGCGACCCATCGTCGTCATCACCTCGAATAACGAGAAAGAACTGCCAGATGCGTTTTTGCGCCGCTGTTTTTTTCACTACATCAAGTTTCCCGACCGTGACACAATGCAGGCGATAGTTGACGTGCATTTTCCCGGCATCCAGAAAATACTGGTAACCAAAGCCATGGAGATTTTCTACGAGGTGCGCGAGGTGCCCGGCCTCAAGAAAAAACCCTCAACGTCTGAATTGCTCGATTGGCTGAAGCTGCTGCTGCACGAAGATTTACCCCTCGACGTGCTGCAATCCCGTGACCCGAAAAAAGCCATTCCACCGCTATACGGTGCACTGCTGAAGAATGAGCAGGACGTGATGCTGTTTGAGCGGCTGGCTTTTATGAGCAGACGGGGCGGGTGAGGTGATACTTTATGCCGTCAGCTCTAAGCGCACACAACAGATAGACTAGCTGGGCGATGAGATAGATTGTCTTTAATCAGCAGGTATATCCTAAATCACCCTTACCAATTCACTATACCCACCAAGCACTTTATCCGCTGTTATAAACTGCATTGGCTCACTCACAGCTTGCGCAACAAGCAGGCGATCAAACGGGTCTTTATGCTGGGAGGAGAGTTTGGCTAACATGACAATATGTGCGCCTAGAACAGGCAATTCAACAAAGCCGCTGTCTTTTATAGCCTGTCTGACGGTTTCCACATCGGCATCTAGCTTGCCGAGCTTGGCCTTGATGGCAATTTCCCACAGCGACACAACGCTGATAAAAACATCCGTGTCAGGTGAGAGAATGTCTGTTTCGATAGCAGCAACCCGACGTGAACCACTGAGCGTCCAAAGCAGCACATGCGTATCGAGCAGCACTCTCAAATTCTACAATTCCTCGAACAGCGCCAGCACATCATCGGGCAGCGGTGCATCAAAATTATCCGGTACCACCAGTTTTCCGGCAAGCACACCCATGCGTTTTGCGCCTACACCAGCATCGGCGGACACAAGCTTAACACTGGGCTTCCCGTAGGCTCCAATCATAATTGTCTCACCGTTTGCCGCGCGTTTAACCAGTTGAGACAGCGTGGATTTTGCCGTGTGCATTGATATAACACTATTCATAACTTGTATTAGCTAGATCTTAGCCCGAATGCAAGATAAATTGACAAATTACGACATTTCAGGCCTGCTATCTCTATGTTCCTCAACTTTCTCACAGCACTCCGTGCCGCTGGAATCCCAGCCTCTATGAAGGAACATCTTATCCTGCTTGAGGCGCTTGACGCCGACGTTATAGAGCGCACAACGGACGCGTTCTATTATCTATCCCGCTCTGTCTATGTAAAAGATGAAAGCCTGCTTGATCGGTTTGATCAGGTGTTTGGCAACGTCTTCAAGGGCATTGTGTCAAACGATGGCGATGCCAGCGCTGACATTCCAGAGAACTGGCTGAAGGCGATCGCTGAAAAGTTTCTGAGCTTGGAGGAAATGGACAAGATCAAAGGGCTGGGCAGCTGGGACGAGATTATGGAGACGCTAAAAAAACGTTTGGAAGAGCAGCATGAGCGCCATCAGGGTGGCAACAAATGGATTGGCACTGGTGGCACCTCGCCGTTTGGCAATGGCGGCTACAACCCTGAAGGTGTGCGCATTGGCGGCAAGAGCACCCACGGCAAAGCCATCAAGGTGTGGGAAAAACGCGCGTTCAAAAATCTTGATACGGATGTCGAGCTCGGCACCCGCAACATCAAGATCGCGCTCCGACGTTTGCGCAAGTTTGCCCGAGAGGGGGCGCTTGATGAGCTTGATCTTGGCGGCACCATCGAATCGACTGCCCGCAAGGCGTATCTTGATATCCAGATGCGGCCAGAGCGGCGCAACGCTGTAAAGTTGCTGATTTTTTTTGACATTGGCGGCTCGATGGATTCTCATATCAAGCTGTGTGAGACATTGTTTTCAGCAGCGTCCGCTGAATTCAAGCACATGGAATATTTCTACTTCCACAATTGCCCCTACGAATCCGTCTGGAAAGACAATCACAGGCGCTTTGCCGAACGCACAGCCATGATGGATGTGCTGCACAAATATCCGCATGACTACAAGGTGATTTTTGTCGGCGATGCGTCGATGTCGCCTTACGAAATCAGTTACGCCTGTGGCTCGGTTGAACACTGGAATGAGGAGCCTGGTGCGGTGTGGATGCAGCGCATCACCAACGTTTACAGCCGCGCTGTATGGCTGAACCCGATCCCTGAAAAACACTGGGGTTACAGCCAGTCCATCACCATGATGCAGCAGTTGATGGAAGGCCGGATGTATCCATTAAGCCTTGCAGGGCTTGATGAGGCGATGAAGCGACTGGTGCGGTAAAACAAGGTTTGTTCGCTTTCTATCAGACCTCAATAGGATTATAGGCTGGTACTCCAAGACAAACGGAGAGACCTTATGGCAGACCAAGACACCCAGAGCCCACCCGGCAAATCCAGTCGTTTCCCTTGGGTGGTTACCGCCCTTTTGGGCGGCTTTTCGGCTGGTATGCTGGGTTCGCCATGGCTGGAGGCCAATGTGCGTGGGCTGTTACCATCCAGCCTGCACTCTTCGGTGGGGAATACCGAGGCGGACCGTGCGGCCTTAAAGGCACGGGTAACTGCGCTTGAGGAGCACCCCACCACAGGTGTGCCGGTTGATATATCCGCGCGTCTGGCCACACTCGAAGCCTCTCGACAGGTGGGCGCGGCCGGTGCGGCAGCTGTCGCCAGCGATTTGGAGCCGCTCAGTCAGCGCGTTGACCGCATCGACACCCGCCTCACCAGTGCCGAGCAGGCGGCGCACGCGGCGACTACGGCAGCCGCACTCATTCCCGGTTTGCAGGCACAAGTGCAAACCACCACGACGGTTGCAGCAGAGCAAACCAAACACACGCGCATGCTGGCAAGCCTTGGGCCGCTGCGACGGTTGATTGAAGGCGGTCAGCCACTGGGTATTTATTATGGCATTATTTCTGATGCTCTGGGTGCCAGCACAACCGATGTTGCCATATTGAGGCAGGTTCAAGCGGGTGGACCAACGCTCGCTGGGTTGCAGCAGCAATATGCAGCGTTGCTGCCCCAGCTTGCCACTGCATCCACAGATCCAACGTCATGGATCGATCATACACTGGCAGGGCTTACAAATCTTGTGCAGGTCAAACGCACAGCCGATGCGTCTCAGCTTGCCACAGCATCAGCACTTGCAATAGCTGCTTCACAGAGGGTGCGTGGCGGCGATGTTGCCGGTGCTCTGGTTGTGCTGCGCCGATTGCCCGCGGTCAGCCAAAGCCGTGTGGCAGCGTGGCAGGCGTCTGCCAACATCTACGTAGCAAGCCGGACGGCCATAACACGCATTGAAAACAATATTTTCGAACTGACAGCCGGATTGGTGCCGCCCCGCAACCCGTGATTATCCGAACGCTTGCAACCCGGTTTGGGCACGACCAAGTATAAGCGCATGTATGTCATGGGTGCCTTCATAGGTGTTGACAGCCTCAAGGTTCATCACATGGCGGATAATATGATATTCGTCTGAAATGCCGTTGCCGCCGTGCATGTCGCGGGCTTCGCGCGCAATGGCCAGAGATTTGCCACAGCTGTTGCGTTTCAGCAGCGATATCGTTTCCGGTGCAAGCTTGTGCTCATCCATCAAGCGGCCAGCGTGCAAACAGGCAGACAGGCCAAGGGTGATCTCCGTTTGCATATCGGCCAGTTTTTTCTGGAACAATTGCGTTGCGGCCAGTGGTTTGCCAAATTGCTTGCGGTCAAGACCATATTGACGGGCTTTATGCCAGCAATATTCAGCGGCACCAAGAGCACCCCAGGCAATGCCGTAACGCGCATTGTTGAGGCAGCCAAACGGGCCTTTCAACCCTTCAACGCCTGGCAACAGGCGGTCCGCTGGAATAAAAACCTCATCCATTACAATTTCACCGGTAACCCATGCCCGCAAAGAAAATTTACCGGTTATTTTTGGTGTGGACAAACCCTTGTCGCCACGCTCCAGAATAAAACCACGTATGGCATCCTTGCCGTTTTCGCCAGCAAGTTTGGCCCAGACGATGAATACGCTGGCAAACGGCGAGTTGGTAATCCACATTTTGGCACCATTGATAACATAGCCGCCGTCTACCGGTTTGGCACGGGTTTTCATACCGCTTGGGTCAGAACCAGCATCCGGTTCGGTCAAGCCGAAAGCCCCAACCCATTCGCCAGTGGCAAGCTTAGGCAGATAGTGTTGCCTGTGCGCTTCCGTGCCATAGGCATAAATTGGGTACATAACCAGGGATGATTGTACCGACAGGGCTGACCGATAAGCGGAATCAACCCGCTCTATTTCTCGTGCTATCAAACCGTAGGAAACATACGATACACCGGGGCAGCCATAGCCGTTGATTGTCGAACCCAGCAGGCCAAGCTCACCGCACTCCTGCATGATTTCAGGATGATACATTTCGTGACGATTGGCTTCAAGTACCCGGGGCATCAGCTTTTCCTGCGCGTAGGCGCGGGTTGCATCGCGCACCATGCGCTCTTCATCTGTCAGCAAATCCTCCAGCAGCAATGGATCTTCCCAGTTAAAGCTGGCCCATTTTGTGCCGGGTTGATGGATATTTTCAACTGAATCAACAGAATGCAGGGCTGGCATGAAACATCTCCATTTACATTTAAAAGTATTTTAAAGTTAGATACGATAGTTAGAGGCGAAAATCCAGCCACTATCGTGGATAATATGAGCGCAGGCCAACAGTTTGGCCGTCAAAAAAAAACGACAGTGCCAGAGCACTGTCGCAAGTTTAATTCTAAAGTGACCAGCTCAGGAAAAAACGGTCATCTCAGACGTTCCAGTCGATTTCCAAAGCTGGAAACTGAGGGAAACTGTTTTATCTGAGCAAAATACATGCCGCCGTGACCTTTGTGAAGAAATATGCATTCATATCAATATTTAAACCCATAAAAAACGATTAGACTGGTACTGTTTACCAGTTTGTTTGTATAGGCTTAATGCTTAATTGATAAATTCTGTTTCAGAATGATACACTCTTAGCTGCTAAAGCCTCACCCTTCATCGAGGCTTATAGGGAGAATTCGCCACAATGCCTGCAACTGTTCATCACAGTGCCTATGATTATGGCAGCACCATTGGTTCAGTCTGGGATAGCCCGGAAAACCAGCCAATGCGCACCTATGGGCGGTTGGAGGGTAGCGAAACCTGTGACGTGGTCGTTATTGGTGCAGGGCTCACCGGACTTGCCGCGGCCTATCGCCTTGCCAGTGAATACAAAGCCCAAGTGATCGTGATTGACGCCGGCGGCCCGGGCTGGGGTTCCAGTGGTCGTAGCCTGGGGCTTTGCGGGCCAGCACCACTGGCTGTTTATAACCGCTTAAACCCTCAATCCGGCACACTGTCCAAAGCGGCTTTTTTGCAAGCTGATCTGGCAGCCATGTCCGCAGTTGAAACGCTTGCCGGGGTGTGCAACACCCCTATGCAGAAATCCAGCGATGGCATTTTGGCTACCAGCCTGCACGACGGGACGGCAGATCTGCGTAGCGGTTGGCAGGCGCTGCTGCACAGTGGTTCGCCACCGCCATTTCAGTTTGCTGATATCAATAAAACTGATTTGCACGCGCATTGGCTGAACAGTGCGCGGCTTGGCGGGGCGCTGCATATCAAACCGGCATTTGGCATCAATCCGTTGCATCTTTGCTACGGCCTTGCCGCAGCGTGTGAGGCCATTGGTGTTCGCGTTTACGGTGGCACACGGGTGCGCGAGGTGCTCGAGAAGCGCAACTGGATAGGCGTGCGCTATCGCGGCGGTACGCTCTCGGCCTCACATGCCATCATTGCAACCAACGCATTTTCGCGTGGTCATGCCATGCCGGAACTGGCGAACCGGATGTTTCACATACTTTTCCAGAGCATTGCCACACGGCCGCTCACGGATGATGAACTGGCAAGCCATAACATCAGCCAGCCATTGATCATGCGTATCGAGAACGAGATCACCGGCCCCTTGCATATGCGCGTTCTGCCGGACCGGCGCGTGATGCTGTCAACCAGCGTGACACTCGATGCAGACCCAGCGCGCTCAGCCGATGTGAGGCTGCGCATGCGGCGCAAATTTCTCGAACTGCTGCCGGGGCTGCGCGATGTGCAAATCACCCACAGCTGGCGCGGTCTTGGCGGCCGCACCATTGCTGGTTTGCCCTGTGTTGTGCCAATGAGTGAACAAAGCCGTTTGGTCTTCGCTGGTGCGCTTGATTTTGATTCTGTCGGCTTAGCCACACTGCTTGGCAGCACTGCTGCCAGTGTGGTGGCAGCGCAAGACGGCTCGGCACAACTGCCGTTTGTCAGCAGCGAACCTATGCCAAAAATCCGCTTTGCTGGCTGGAAAATGGCCCGCCTGGCAAAGAAAGTATCGCGCGCCTCGCTGGCATAATTTTTATACTGACTTCAAAAACTACCCCGGCAACCGCACAGCCAATCCATCCAGCGCTTCGGTCAGCCATATCTGGCACGCCAGCCGCGATGTGCCGCTTAGGCCTGGTGCGAAATCCAGCATATCAAGTTCATCATTGCCGGGTTTGGGCAATGTGTCGTACCAGGCTTTGGCTACGATCACGTGGCAGGTGGCGCAGGCCATGTGACCTTCGCACGTACCCTCCATGGGTAAGCCGTGGTGCTGGGCCACATCCAGCAATCGCTCGCCTACTTTGGCAGCGACCGATTGCACGGTGCCATCAGCGTGTGTGAAGCTGATGTTCATGGCTGTGTTTGACGCTGCACAGCTGCAATCAGACGCCCAGTGGCCAGTTCGATATCAGCATAAGTTGTCGGCCTGCCAAAACCGATGCGGAGCGAAGCGCCGTCTGGTGCACCAATGGCTGCCAACACATACGATGCTTTGCCTTCAGCCGATGCACACGCTGCAGCCGATGACACAGCAACCCCGCGCAGGTCTGCCAGCAAACGGTTGCCATCGAGGCCCGGAAAACTGATATTGAGATTGCCGAAATACCGATTGGTGACCGAACCGTTGATGCGGTGCTTTATGCAAGCGACCCCAAGAGCCTCGACAATGTGCTGCCAGAACATTCTGTAGCGGTGATGCTCGTTTTCAAACGAGCCCGCGGCAAGCTCTGCGGCTTTGCCAAAACCGGCACAGAGCATTGGGGCAAGGGTGCCAGAGCGCACCCCGTGTTCCTGCCCGCCACCGGTTATTTGCGGCTTGAGCCGGACACCGTCGCGCACATAGAGCGCACCAATGCCTTTGGGGCCATAAAGCTTGTGCGCCGAGATGCTCATCAGGTCCACACCAAGCGTCTGCACATCAACGCTGATTTTACCCAGCCCTTGCGCTGCATCGCAGTGAAACAAGGCCCCACTGGCACGGGCCAGCGCTGCCAGCGCTGCAACCGGCTGGATGATACCAATCTCGTTGTTGACCAGCATGACGGAGACCAGCGCGACATCTTCAGCAAGCGCTGCCTGAAACACATCCACGCTTAGCAGGCCATCGGGTTGCACCGGCAGCACGGTCAGAGCATAGCCTTCCGCTTGCAAATCACGAGCCGTTTCCAGCACACAACTGTGTTCGGTTGCGACAGTGACAATCCGCCGGCGTGTTTGCGCTGCCAAAGCCATGGTGCCGCGCAGTGCGAGGTTATTGGCCTCTGTTGCCCCGCTGGTGAATGTGATGGTGTCCGCCGGTGCAGCCATCAGACCAGCCACCTTGCGGCGGGCAACATCAACAGCGGCTTTTGCCTCCCAACCGTAGCGATGTTCGGTAGAATGCGGATTGCCAAATTGCGTCGAGAGATAGGGCATCATTGCCGCCATAACATCCGGATCGAGCGGCGTTGTCGCCTGATAATCCAGATACAGGGGTGGCGGCATCAGGCGACTTTTCGGGTGGCAAGCCTGTGGCTGAGTTTCAGCCATGCTGCTGCAAACGCATCAATGTCGTCAGTTGTCGTCTCCCAGCCAAGGCTCACACGAATTGTTTGCGAGGCAACGCCAGCGTCATAACCCATGGCTTCAAGCACATGGCTGGCGCGCACCTTGCCAGAGGAACATGCCGAGCCAGCACTCACGGCAAAACCCAGAAGGTCAAAATTCATCACCTGGGTGCTGGCCGCAACGTCTGCCATATGCAGCACAGCGGTGTTGGGGAGCCGGGGCACCACTTTGCTAATCAGTATCGCAGACGCTGGCAAGGCGGCTTCCAGTTGGTGCAGTTGTGCCTGACAGCCCTTCTGCCAAGCCGACTCCAGCGCTGTTTGAACGGCCGCTGCGAAACCACAAATTCCAGCAATATTTTCGGTGCCGGCCCGCCAGCCACGCTCCTGGCCGCCCCCACGGAGCAATGGTTGCGGCGCATCATCGGTGCGAATGATCAAGGCACCAACACCTTGCGGCCCACCGCACTTATGAGCCGACAGACTGATGAAATCAGCCGGACATCCCATCATATCGATTTTCCCCAAGGCTTGGGCAGCATCCACATGCAAATAGCCACCACGCGCGCGCACCAGCAGGGCCGCCTGTTCGACAGGCTGCACAACCCCGGTTTCGTTATTGGCTGCCATGATCGACACAAAGGGTGCCGGCCCACATGTGGCAAGCAACTGTTCAAGCGCTGCAAGATCAACCACACCGTCCCTGGTTACAGGAATGTGGCTGGTGCCGGGCGGGGCTTGTGCCAGCACACAGTCGTGCTCGATGGCCGACACCAACACGGGCCGCTGGCCCGCCAGGCGAAACGCCAGTGCGTTTGCCTCCGTACCACCACTGGTAAACACCACCTGACGTGTGCCGCAACCAACAGCCGCTGCGAGTGTTGCCCGCGACGCCTCAATCTGCTGGCGTCCCCATTGACCGGGGCCATGCACCGAGGATGCATTGCTTACCCTAGACAGGGCCTGCACCATGGCCGCGCGAGCCTGCGGCCACATAGGCGCGGTTGCGTTATAATCAAGATAAATCAATGTATTCATCCAGCATGGTTGATGAGTGTTGCATTTTTGCGCAGCGCTCTTGTATAGATTTGATATGTAGCGCGAATATAAATTCACGCAAACAAGCTATTATACCCTCAAATAAAGATGATTGAAATATGCCTGACGTGATTTTTCAAGGGCCGGAAGGTCGATTAGAAGGCCGTTACCAGCCCGGTGTTGGTGTGCGTGCACCGGTTGCCATGGTGCTGCACCCGCACCCGCAAGGCGGCGGGACCATGAACAACCGCATGGTGCAGATGCTCTATCAAACCTTTGTCAAGCGGGGCTTTTCAACTTTACGCTTCAATTTTCGCGGCGTTGGTCGCAGCCAGGGCATCTTCGACAATGGCGTTGGTGAGCTCTCCGATTGTGCGTCTGCGCTGGATTGGTTGCAGCAGTTCAATATCGAGGCGCAAACCACCTGGGTTGCCGGTTACAGCTTTGGAGCCTGGGTAGGCATGCAGCTGCTGATGCGCCGCCCGGAAGTGAAAGGCTTTATTTCCATAGCGCCTCCAGCCAACCTGTTTGATTTTTCATTTCTAGCACCTTGTCCGTCTTCGGGGTTGATCGTCCAGGGCTTGGCCGATGAAATTGTAACCCCCGTCGCTGTTCAGAAACTTGTCGATAAACTCAAAACCCAGCGCCACATCACCATCGATTACGATATGATACCGGGGGCCAACCACAATTTTGAAAATGAAATGGATCAGGTTCAGGGCAGCGTTGACAGATATCTCGATAAGCGCTTGGGCAGCAGCCGTTAAACAGCTTGCACACAAAGTTGTAGACCCGGATATTATATGAAAATGGCGCGAGCGACGGGACTTGAACCCGCGACCCCCGGCGTGACAGGCCGGTACTCTAACCAACTGAGCTACGCCCGCGCATTGGAGAAACAGTTGACTAGGCGCTGAGCCAACGTGAGTCAAGAACCCATCTGGCTTTTCAAACAGAAGCGCATGAAAACCCAACCAAAGCCGCACTATCAGACCATAATTTGGCGCAGAGCGTATCATCCAGCGCCAGTTCGGAAGGGTTCGGCCACGTTGGCTTGCCTCGGCGAAGCGCCATATACACACGGTCGTTGTCGATTGAGCCGTCTGCAAGACCAGCAAGTGCCGCGCCCGCATCGGCAAGGCTGTTCATGCCAGCTGCGAAAGGCCGGATGAGCGGCAAAACCCGTTTGAATATCCACTGAACAATTGCCGGGTGCCCGCGTGCCAACCCTGTCGCTGGTGTCAACCCCGGATCGAACGCATGAATTGTAATGCGCCTTTCCAGAACTTCCGGCAGTTGCGCCAGACTACGGGCCGTCATCAGGTTTGCCAGCTTCGAGGTTGAATAGGCGCGCAGGCCATTGGTGCGGGCTTTCTTGCTCTGCTTGAGATTTTTGCGAGGATCAGCCAGCAGATAGGCATTACAGTGGCGCGGCGCGGGTACCCCCGTCTTTTCTGTCGGGTCATGTGTGCCACTGCTGGTTATGATCACACGGCCGTTATCGGCAATTTTTGGCAGCAATAACCGTGCGAGCGCATAATGGGCGAGGTGGTTGACACCAAATGTTACCTCAAAGCCGTCTTCCGTGCGGCCTTCCACATCAAGCCGCTGCATCCCAGCATTGAGCACCAGCACATCAAACGGCGCTTGTATCATATCAGCAAAAGTCCGCACACTGGCAAGGCTGGTGAGATTAAGCGGCATGGTCTGTGCACCTTTGGGCACGCCAGCACTACAAGCACCAACAACCAGATGATTGTCGCGCGATAACAAAACCTCCGCAGCGACTTTCCCAATACCGGAACTTGCGCCGGTCATAACGATTTTAGTCATACGGCGTCATCCTTTCTGGCCAGCGCCATATACATAACCGGGGTTACAACCCGCGATAGAATGGTTGAAGAGATCAGCCCGCCAATAATCACCCAGGCGAGTGGCGAATAGAGCCCTGACCCGGCAAGCGCCAGAGGCAAAAGCCCGCCAATCGCGGTGATTGAAGTGAGCAGCACCGGCAAAAAGCGTACCTCGCCCGCCTGTTCGATCGCCTCCTTCAGCGCCACGCCGTCGCGGCGCAGCTGGGCTGTGAAATCCACCAGCAGGATCGAGTTTTTGATCTCGATGCCAATCAGCGCGATAAACCCGATGATCGCTGTGAATGACAAGGAATTGCCGCTGATGAACAGCGCCACCAGCCCGCCGACGATACCTAGCGGGATAACGCCTGCAACCACAGCCGTTTCGCGAAAATTACCAAACTCCAGCACCAGCACAGCAAAAATACCGAACACCACAACTGGAAAAATGCTGAACAAGCCGCCAAGGCTTTTCGATTGCTGCTCAGCTTCACCGGCGGTTGTCAGCGTGTAACCAGGCGGCAGGGGCACGGATTTTATGGCATCAAGCACTGCCGTTGTGACAGCTGACGTTAGATAGCCCGGTTCGGTTTGCGCTGTCACAGTGACCGAGCGCTGGTGCTTGTAGCGCGAGATCAGCGCTGGTGCCGTTTGCAGTTTGGGATGTGCCACCGCGTTCAGTGGTACGCTGCTGCCGTTCTCCAGCGGGATGTAGATTTTCTCAAGCACCGAAATGGGCTGGCGCTCAACCATTGGCAAACGCACCATCACTGGATAGGCATCCCCGTCTGTATCGCGGTAGCTGCCGTTGGGTTCACCAGAAATGGCCAGCCGCGCCATGCGCCTGATGCTGCCGGCCGGTACACCAAGCACAGCGGCCTTGGCTTCATCAACGCCAAGATTAAGGTCGGTGCGGTCGAGCCGGAGCGGGTTATAGACATCGCGCGTGCCGGGTGTTGCTGCAATCTTAGCCTCCAGCTGTTTCGCGACTTTTGTGAGTGTTGCAAGGTCGGGTCCAGCCAGCCGGATGGCAATGGGGGCCTCAACACCGGGGCCATTTTCAAACGCATGTAAAATAATTGTGGCCCCCGGATAACCACTGACACGCTTGCGGATCGATTCGATCGTGGCCTCGATCTCGCTTGGCTTTTCGCTTTTAAGCGTTACGAACAACTCTGCAAGGCTTGTGTTGTTTTCAGCCGGAAACCAGTTGTAGAATATCTGCGGATTACCGTGCCCTAGGTTTGCGTGAACGGCTTTCACCAGCCGCTCTTTGTTCACTTCGACTTCAATAAAATCCAACACTTTTTTGGTGTCAGAAAGCGCTGAGCCGTTTGGTGTATAGGCATCGATAATGAAGTAGGGCACATCAGCCGGTGGAAACAGGCTAAGCCCTAATCGCGGCACTAGGGAAAATGACAAGGCACACAAAAGCCCTGCCAGCAGCAGCGTGAGCGTTGGCCGAGCCAGGGCAGCATGCAGCACCGGACGGTACACACCGTGAATGGCTTTCATGACATTTTGCAACAGCGCATTGCCGTGCGCATCGCTGGTTTTGGGCAAAATGCGGCTGGCCAGAAACGGCATGATGGTGAGGGACACCAGCAGCGACGCGCCAACCGTCAGCAACACTGTGACTGGCAGTGAAAGAATGAACCGGCCGGAGCCTTCTGGCAGGAACATCAGCGGCAGAAACGCCAGCATGAGTGTGGCTGTGCAGCCAAGCACGGCAACGGCAATTTGCCTGGTGGCACTGAGCGCTGCCTGCTCGCGTGGCTCGCCGCTTCGCATGTGGCGGGCAATATTTTCCGTCACCACAATGGAATCATCGACCAGAATACCCAATGACAAAATAAACCCGGCAATGGACAACTGGTTGAGCGTGAACCCCAGGGCATTGAGCGCCGACAGTGCAATCGCCAGCGACAGCGGAATGGAGATCATCACCACAGTTGCAGCGCGCCAGCCCAATGGCAACAGCGTGATCATCACCAGGCCAAGAGCGATCAGAAAATCCACACCAAGGTGATTGAGGCGCGACGTGACAACTTCTGACTGGTCAAAACCGCGTTCAAGCTTGATATCCGGTGGCAACTGTTTTTCGAACTGATCGAGATCGGCATAAATGGCGTTGCGGATAGCGACAAGATTGGCCCCGTTCTTTTGTGTGGCTGTCACAAAAACCGCGCGTTTGCCATTGTAGGTTGTGACATGCAGCGGCTCAGCCTGTGCCCAGCTCACCGTCGCCACATCACGCACCCGCACCACTGTGCTCGCCGCCGAGAGCACAGGCGTGGCGTTGATGGCCTCCAGGTCATGAAACGCGCCGCCCGCTTTTACATTAAACCGTCGGTCTCCCACATGCACCGCGCCGACTGGCAGATCCGCCCCTTGTGTGCGCAGCGCATCGGCAATGCGCGTCACCGGCAGTTTGAGCGCAGCCAGCCTCCCCATGTCCACCGCCACGCGCACTTCCAGTGGCGGTACACCAAACACAAAGGCATTGCGCACACCCTCGATCTTGTTCAACCGGTCACGCAGGTCGCGGGCTATCTTGTCAAACCGGCGTGGCGATGCCGTCTCGCTCACCAGCGACAGTTGCACGATGGCAGCGTTGGTGGTGCGCGCCTTGGTGAATTCGAGTTTTTGCAAGGCGGCTGGCAGGGTGCTGCGTATCGCGCTGATCTCGCGCACCACCTCATCATACTTGCGATCAGCATCGGTATCCCAAGTGAATTCGGCCTTGATGAAAGAGGAACCATCACCATTGGAAGAGGTGATCTCCTTCACATCATCAAGCCCCTGCAACACATCCTCAATCGGCTTGGCCACCAGCTGCTCCATGTCCGTTGGGTCAGCGCCGGGCAGATTGGCTTTGATGATCACAATGGGAATCGGAAAGTGCGGATCCATAGAGCGCGGAATGGTGAGCAGGGTGAACAGGCCGCTCGCCACCATCATGGCAAAAATCAGCAGGGTGAACTGCCAGCGGCGAATGGCAAAGGCGATGATGTTCACGACTGGCTATCCCACGTCTTTATCTCTCCCCTTGCGGGAGAGATAGCGTCGCTCGGCAGCGCTTTCTTGCTGCCTCGCAACGCTAAAGTGGAAAGGGGAAAGCTTGCGGTTTTACCCTGAACCACCCCTATTTGCCTTGAATGGGAAAACGCACGGGCTTGCCGTTCTGCACCCGGTCGGCACCGTCCACAACAATTAACTCGTCACCGTTTAATCCCGATGAAATTTTCACTGCTGTGTCACTGTAACCGGCAATGCCGACCAGCCTTGCGGTTGCCACGTGCGATGCCGGTCCCACCACGTACACGAATGCCTCATCCGCCCGGCCATTGATGAGCGCCGTGGCTGGCACACTCATCATGCCGGTGCGGCGTGTCGTTGCCGGTGCATCCATCACCGCCTCGCCGATCAAGCCGCTACGCAAGCCCGGCACCTGCGGCAGGCTGAGCTCGACCTCGAACGTGCCGGTTTGTTCGTTACTGCGCGCGGCGATCTGGCGCACGGTTGCTGGCAGTGCACGCGGCGCGATACCCGCCAGCGTCACGCTGGCCCGCGCGCCAACATGCACATGGGCAAGCTCGGTATCAGATAGCGACACACGCAGCACATAGCCGCTGGTAAGATCCGCAACGGTGATAACCGGCGCACCGGCAGCCATTGTCTGGTTGGGTTCGGCAAAACGCCGCAGCACGATGCCAGAGGCTGGCGCATGGAGGACAGACCGCTCGACATCAAAGCGTGCAGCATCCAGCTCGGCTTTGGCCGATTGCAATTGCTGGTTAATCGATTCAAGCCGCTGCTGAGTGGCCCAGCCCTGCCTGATCAGCGCCTCGGTGCGGCTATGCTCGGTTTGTGCCTGATGGTAGAGCGCCGCCGCCGTGCGCTCCCGCGCCACAAGCTCCGTGGTGATCAGCCGTGCCAGCGGCTGGCCGCGCTGCACCCGCGCACCCTCGTTGACGGCAATGCTCTCGATAATGCCGGGAGTTTTGAACCCTAGCGCGATTTCCCGCTTGACCCGCACTGTGCCGGTATAGCGCGCCACCATGCCACCCGGCGCTGTCGCCACCCGTGCGACCTCCACCAGTACTGGTGCGGCGCTGTGTTCTGCGACAGGCGCCACCTTGCCACACCCGGCCAGCGCGACACACAGACATATCAATGGATACATGTTCATATAGAAGGCATTAGTATGTATGAAGGTGCAGTGCAAGACATTTTGAGTGTTGCTCAGATAGCTTGAGTTTTAAGCTTGCCCAAGCTTTTTAAAAAACTTGGATAGCTTATCAAGGTTTTTGGCGCCACCCAGGCAAAATTTGCCGACCCAAGCACATCTTGCCGGGGCATTTTTTCCCATTCATGGTTTCGCAAACCTTACCCGGCAGGTCTTGCCGCTGATCGGCAGAATGTGCCGTGTGCATTCATGCGCCTGACGATGATGAATTGCTGTTAACCCTGTTGCTGGCACGTCGGTTGCAATGCCCCGTACGAAGCAAAAGCTTCAGCAGATAAAATATCTGTATCAATCTGAATTAATCAGGAGCCTAAAATGCCTTATACATCCGTCAATACGAACACCAATGCCTTCGTTGCATTGCAAAATCTTACACAAACACAATATCAGCTGGGCATCACCCAGAACCGCGTTTCAACCGGTTTGGCTGTATCATCGACCAAAGATGATTCCGCTGTCTATCAGATCGCCCAGAACTTGCGTTCGGATACAGCTGGTTTGGCATCGATCAACCAAAGCCTTAACCGTGCCAAAAGCACACTCGATACCGCCATCAACGGTGCGCAGTCGATTTCTGATCTGCTCATTCAAGCTCGCACTGTTGCAGCGTCTGCACAGGATTCAGGTTTGGATGCCGGTAGCCGTGCAGCGTTGACCAACGACTTCAAGGCGATCATCACACAGATCAACTCAGTTGTACAGCAATCGGTTTTTAACGGCACGAACTTACTCAAAGCCAATCCAGATCAGATTTCAGCCATCACAGGTGTTACTAACAATGCTCTGGGTTCAACGGCCGCTTCGGGTGCGTCGGCTGTTTCAAAAATTAACGTGCAAGGTTTTGATGCTGGTGCCGGCTCAGATATTGCAAATCTGAAACAAACCAACCTCACATTGGCAGCAACAGTTGGTCAAAGTTTGTCATCGTTTTTGACAGGTACAAATGGTGGTCAAGTTGCAGCGTCTCTGGCAAGCGGCACACAAACCGCAACGACTGCAGGCGTAACAGTATTGGGTGCTGTGGCCAGTGGTGCGACCAACACGATTAACGCAGCGAGTGGTATTGATACTGTGACTGGCAAACTTAACGTACAGCTTGCCACCACGTTTACGGCTAGCACAATCAGCTTTACGTCGGGTGGTCTCACGTTTACATCTAAAACAAAACAGCCCGATAATACGACTGGTGCAGCTCAAAACTTGCAGCTCAGCCTAGATGATTTTACCATTACGGCTGGTGCGAGCTATACAACGACAGCATTCAGTGCTGGCAGCGCAAACGCTCAGGTTGCAAGTGCAGCTCAGTTTGGTAAATTAGACTTTACAAACTTCATAGATCGTTCTGCTGGGTTAGCTGTTGTTGACGCCTACACGACAACACTCAACAATCAGTTGTCTTCGTTCGGTTCAGCCTCACGTCAAATTGATGCACAATCACAGTTTGCGCAAAAACTGACAGATACGTTCAATTCTGGTATTGGCAGCCTGGTTGATGCCAACCTACCAGCTGAGTCTGCGAAGTTGCAGGGCCTTAACGTTCGCCAGCAGCTGGGCATTCAAGCCCTGTCGCTGGCCAACCAGGGGCCGCAATCGCTGCTGTCTCTGTTCCGCTAAACTGAACTAAACTAAAAGAAACCGGGTGGGGGATGAGGGCTTTCGAGCCAAACACCTCAAACCCCACCCGGATCTTTCTACTGCAAACCAAACTGGCCAACCGTGACTGGTCTTCCTCCGCATAACAACAACACTGAACGGATAAAGGAATTTCAATCGCGACATGGCCATCCCGACAACGAGCGGGTGATGCACAAGGGTGATTGATATGACCGATCTGACATTGCAAGGCCCGACAGGGCTGCCACAGGTTCCGCCGCCGCTGCAGGTGCAGCCGCCGGTCAAGGCCGACAATGGCACACTGACGCCGCAAGCTGTTCCGGCAGCGGCCCCCATACAGAATGATACGAGCGACCGGCAAAAGCGCGCCATAGCAGCGGTCCACGATGCGCTGGCAAAATCAAGCGGTATCAGCCTGCCGCCGGAAACCAAACTGGTCGTCATTGCCGACAAAGACAGCGGCCGTTATGTCTACGAGTTCCAGAACCCGATCACCGGCGAGATCATCGTGCAGTATCCTTACAAAGAGGTGCTAACCGCACTCGCCGCTGCAAATGTGTCGGCACGCGGGGCGGTGATCAGCAAAAGGGTTTGACGGGTTATCTTCTCTCTTCCCCATTCTTGTAGGTTGGGCGGGAGAGATAACAAAGCTTGGTGGCCCTTGCTTGCCGCCTAGCGCAGCTGAGAGAGGGACGCTTTTCAGCCGAAAAACCCCTCTCCAACTTCGACTAAGCCATTAAGAATGGCTAAGTCTTCGTATCCTCTCCCGCAAGTGGAAAGAATGATGTGTGGAATCACAATCATCAAAGATTTTTGTTTTTGCTTAACCATATCCTTGTAAGTAGACATTAAGACCACACATCTTCTTCAGCTTTGGACTATGAATGACGACGATCAAAGGCAGGCGCACCATTCTCACAGCTTCGCTGCTGGCCATGCTGGCATGCCTTGCCATTATGGGTGCGTTCACGTGGAAATTTGCCGGTGCGCTGCGGCCGATTAGCCTTGTGGCCTGCCTCGCCTGGCTGTTTTTTCTGGTGGTGATGGTGTGGTTTGTGGCGCTGGGGCGGATCAGCAGCCAGTATATCCCAAAATATACCGGGCGGCGGGTGCTTGGTTTTCAGCCGCTGGCGCCTGTTGTTACCTTTGGCTTTGCCGCCCTCAGTGTTGTGTGGATGTTTTATGCCAAGGCTAGCCCGCCGCAAAGCCTCGCTGAAAAACTGCACTGGTATATCGAATTTATTCTGGCCGTCACAGCCATTGCCCTGCTGGTGTTTCGCTACAGCGACTACCGTGATAAAGCCAGCCACGAGACCGATGGTGCAGTGAAGGACAACACATACAAACGTGAAAAGCTTTATGCTGATATCGCCGCCCTGCAGACATCTGACTGGCTGGCAGGCTTTGCCCCCGGCAGTGTCGGGCAACGGCTGAAAGCGGCTCTCAACTGGTGGCTGGAAGAGCTGGCGGTCGCCATTCCCGAACGGGGCTATGCCTTGGCCGAGCGCTATGTCGGCTACTATCTCGACGATTCGCGTCGGCTGCTCAATGTTATTCAAAACCTGCACGAACGACGTGAACACACCGACACCCCGCTGGTGGACGCTGAATGCCGTGTGCTGGAATCGATCAACCGGGCAGCGCGCATCAGTCGCCGAATGAATCTTTAATGTGCGCTCCGGCGTTATGGTTAACACTTTAGTAATAATTTATAGCCAAAACATACAGGAGACAGGCTGATTGAGGCTATGATGGCCTTGAAGTTGCTCACGGGATTTTGTATGTTCGAATCAATGATAAAAAAATCACGTGCGCTGACCGTTGTGTTGTTTGGAGTCACGCTGCTGGCGGGATGCGCCAGCACGCACACATCACCGCCTGTGGTCGCTGCGGCTGATGTCGATAAAGAGCGTGTGGTGCTGCAAGCACAAGCGCTTGAAACCACTTTGGTGCGCCTGCAACGGGTGCAATCGCTGGCCTGGCCCATACTGAAAACCAATGCTGATCTTTGCGGTAAAACCGTGCGCCCAAGCCTTGGTCTCAGTCTTGTGGATGTGAAAGCGCTTGCTGCCATGGCGGGGGGCTTGCGCGCTGAAGATGTGGCATCCACCGGCTTTGCTGACCGGATTTATGTGGCGGCTGTAGCGGCAGGCGGCCCGGCGGATAAAGCGGGCATCAAGGCGCAGGAGCAAGTGATCGAGGTTGGTGCTGTGCCGACTGCCGGCAAATCTCTGGCGACAGTGGCAGCGGACCTCGCCACAATCATGAAAGCCGCAAAAACCATTTCGCTGAAAATTGCAGCGCCCCACGCGGAGCCGCGCGATATCTTGGTCGCTCCTGAAACCATTTGCAATTATCCCGTGCGGCTGCTCAACAGCGAGACCATCAACGCTTTTGCCGATGGCAGTAAGATCACCATGCTAAAGGGCATGACAAAAGTGGCTGGCGACCCGCAGCTGCGGCTGGTGATCGCGCATGAATTGGCACACAATATCATGCGCCATCCGCAAAAAATTGTCCGCAACGCTGCCATCAGTGGTGGCTGGCTGCTGGGCCCAGTGGCTGCCGAGCTTGGCTGGATTCTCGATGAAGGCGCCGATGTGATCGGCCAGAAACCACCTGTGAGTTTTGAATCGCGCGGCATTCAGTTAACAACATGGCCATATGGCAAGTCGTTTGAGCGTGAAGCGGATTATGTTGGCATGTACCTGCTGGCACGGTCCGGTGCTGATCTTTCCGAAGTGGAAACGCTGTTTTCAACCTTTGCCTCCGAACACCCTGGCAACACTTGGGTCGGGCTATCGCACCCGACAACACCAGAGCGGCTGTTGACGGTGAAAGCAACGCGCGTTGAAATTGAAGACAAGCGCAAGGAGGGCAAGCCGTTATTGCCCCAAGGCTGGCAGGCACAAACAGCCACGAAGTGATATATTATTTGAGATGGCTGGTCTGAAACTGTTGATTCCATCGACGTTGCAGCACTGCCAAAATACCATGCACGACACTGAGCACACACACTTCCCAGACAAAATAAAGCATCGGCTTGCCGACAAGACAGGCTATGAAAATGCCGTAAGTGCGGTAATTCGCGCACATGATGCTCCAGTAATGCACACTTGAAACAAACGTGGTGCGGTAGGCTTCGCGCATATGTGGCACAGTCTCAGATTTTCGCACGGTAAAATCATACAGGCTGCAAAAATACGTTGGTGTTAAGCCTGAAAACCTGAACTGCATATTGTCGTAGGTGTGCGCCAGCATAGCTATAAAACCTTGCCCCGATTTTGCATTCGGGTTTTGCACTTCGGCAGACGCTTTGCCCAGACCCCAAAAATCAAACATCTGTCGCTGAGTTTCATAGGCACCGGCCTGCACTGCGTGACACACTCCTGCCGCCAGCATGAGTGGCCAGACCCAGACACCGTGATGGTGGGATGCCGCGTAGGTTATTGCCAAATAGACTGCAATAAAAACCACGTAATCGCAGATACCATCGATAATTTTACCAAATGCCGATTGTGTGTTGGTGAGCCTTGCCAATTGGCCGTCAGCGCCGTCCAGCACATGCCAGACCAGCATCAATGCGAAACCGATATACGTCCACGCTGGGCGAACCGCGTAATGGGCATAGAAAAAAGCGGCCGCAACGCCAAACGCCATGCCGGCAACAGAAACCATGTTGGGCGTAACGCCCATGCGTGCGAGCCACGGCACCAAAGCGGTGCTCAAGGGCTGAAAGACAAAAGCATTTGTGGGCTCTTCGATTTCGCTGGCGCGTTTAACAGGTTCAGTCATGGAGCCTTGTACATGTGAAAAAATTTCAAGCACTTTCTATTGCCTATAATAAACTGCCAGCACAATAATAATATGCGCGTGTGTTCTTGAAAGCGAATGTTATGAAGGCTTTAGTGCTGGCGGCTTAACTATCCTCCCCTCTTGTGGGGTAAGATACGCAGACTTAGCTGTTCTTCACGGCTTAGCCGAAGTTGGAGAAGGGCCTGCGGGTGAAGAATACCCCTCTCCCAAGTTGTGACATAAAGCAATTTCCCTTTCCGCGCACTATGTTCTAAAAGCTGTTCAGAACAACAGAAACGGAACATATAACATATGCCAGACATTCCCCCGCAGCGTCCGGTCAGCCGGCCCTTATCGCCGCATTTACAAATTTACCGCTGGGGCTGGCATATGGCGGCCTCTATTATGCACCGGGCCACGGGCATCGCACTGGCGACCGGGGGATCTCTGTTGATGCTCTATTGGCTGGGGGCGATTGCCTCCGGGCCCTCGCGGTATGAAGTGTTTCACCGGCTTGCCAGCAGCTGGTTTGGCCAGCTGGTGTTGCTCGGCTTCACTTTTGTGATTTTTCAGCACATGCTGCTTGGTCTCCACCACCTTTATCTCGATACCGGGCGCGGCTACGAGATCAGGGAGAATCGTTTGCTTTCGATCGCCTGCTTTGCCGGGGCTGGCGTGCTTACCATGGCTGTATGGGGCCTCTCTTACAGTGGGTTGGTGTAATTATGGCGCTTCGGTCTGATCTCGGGAAAGTGCGCGGGCTTGGCTCTGCTAAGTCTGGCACGCACCATTTTGTCCTGCAACGGTTAACGGCGATTGCGCTGGTGCTGTTCATAACCTTCATGATGGCAAGCCTGCTCAGCCACGTGGCCAGCGATTACGGCACGGTCGCTGCTTGGTTGCACCAGCCGCTGGTGGCGTTGGTGGTGGGGCTTTTTGTCCTCACGGCGTTCTTTCACCTGAAACTGGGTTTGCAGGTGGTGATTGAGGACTATGTACATACAACGGCCACAAAAATAATGAGCCTTGTGGCGCTCAATTTTTTTGCTGTGCTTGGCGGCGGCTTCGGCCTGCTGTGTGTTTTAAAAATCGCGTTGGGAAGCTGAATAATGACAACGGACAGTTACAAGATTATCGATCACACCTATGATGCTGTGGTGATTGGTGCAGGCGGCTCGGGCCTTCGCGCCACCATGGGCATTGCCGAATCCGGCCTCAAGACCGCCTGCATCACCAAGGTGTTCCCCACCCGCTCGCATACAGTCGCAGCGCAGGGCGGCATTGCCGCCTCTCTCGGCAACATGGGGGCCGACCACTGGACATGGCACATGTATGATACGGTGAAGGGCTCGGACTGGCTCGGCGACCAGGACGCGATTGAATATCTGTGCCGCGAGGCGCCAGCCGCTGTGTATGAACTCGAACATTTCGGCGTGCCGTTCAGCCGCACGGAAGAGGGCAAGATTTATCAGCGGCCATTTGGCGGCATGATGCAGAACATGGGCGCTGGCCCGCCCGCCCAGCGCACGTGCGCCGCTGCCGACCGCACCGGCCACGCCATGCTGCACGCGCTCTACCAGCAGAGCCTGAAATACGCTGCGGATTTTTACATCGAATATTTCGCCATCGACCTCATTATGGAAAACGGCGAATGCCGCGGGGTGATCGCCATGTGCATGGAAGACGGCACCATCCACCGCTTCCGCTCGCATCAGGTGGTGCTGGCCACCGGCGGCTATGGTCGCGCCTATTTTTCCGCCACATCCGCCCACACCTGCACTGGCGATGGTGGCGGCATGGCGGTGCGCGCTGGCATTCCGCTGCAGGACATGGAGTTTGTGCAGTTTCACCCGACCGGCATCTACGGCGCTGGCGTGCTTATCACCGAAGGCTCGCGTGGCGAAGGCGGCTACCTCACCAACTCAACCGGTGAGCGCTTCATGGAGCGCTACGCGCCATCAGCGAAAGATCTGGCATCGCGGGACGTTGTGAGCCGCTCGATGGCCAAGGAAATCCGCGAGGGGCGCGGTGTCGGTGAGCACGGCGACCACATTCACCTGCACCTAAACCATATCGATCCCGCCATTCTGGCTGAGCGCTTGCCCGGCATATCGGAAACTGCGAAAATTTTTGCTGGCGTTGATGTGCGCAAGGAGCCCATCCCCGTCGTGCCGACCGTGCACTATAACATGGGCGGCATCCCGACCAACTATCACGGCGAGGTGGTGACGCTAAAAGATGGCAACCCAGACTCCGTGGTGCCCGGCCTGTTTGCTGTCGGCGAAGCCGCATGTGTGTCGGTGCACGGGGCCAACCGGTTGGGTTCGAATTCGTTGATTGACCTTGTGGTGTTTGGCCGTGCGACCGGCCACCGCATTGCCGAAATCAACAAACCGGGTGAAGCGCAAAAGCCCCTGCCAACAGATTCAGCCGATATGACGCTCGGCAGGCTCGATGGTTTCCGCAACTCAAAAGGCGGCACGCCGACAGCACAAATTCGCGCTGCCATGCAGCGCACCATGCAATCGAACGCTGGGGTGTTCCGCACCACTGAAATTCTCGACGAGGGCATTCGCAAAATTGATGCGGTCTATCAAAATATGGCTGACATCGGCATCACCGATCGGTCGCTAGTCTGGAACACCGATCTTATCGAGACGCTGGAACTCGACAATATGATCAGCCAGTCCGTGCTCACCATACACCAAGCGCACAACCGCCACGAAAGCCGCGGCGCGCACATGCATGAGGATTTCGAGAACCGCAACGATGACGAGTGGATGAAGCATTCCATCGGCTGGTTCCGCGACGGTGCGGTAGAGCTCGCATACCGTCCTGTGCACACACACACGCTGACCAGCGAGATTGAGTATATCAAGCCCAAGGTGCGGAGTTATTGATTGAGCTTGACAATGTACGCTCTTTGTTCTAACGGGAAATTGTTTTGTTGGAGGTAAGTTTTGTTAGCTGTCGCGATTGACACACTGCGTTATTCAAAAAAGCTACAAGCCGCCGGTGTGTCGCCACAACAGGCGGATGCGCAGGCCGAGGCTTTGTCCGAAGCTGTGCGCGATGCTATTGCGACAAAATCCGATGTGAGTGATCTTCGTAACGAATTGAAGCATGATATAGCTGAACTTAGAGCAGAAATGAAGCATGAGATTGCTGAACTAAGAGCAGAAGTGAAGCATGACATTGCTGAACTAAGAGCAGAAATGAAGCAGGAGATTGCTTTACTGCGAACCGAAATCAAGGATATTCAGGTCACCATGCTCAAATGGATTATCCCGCTCATGCTGGCACAAGCCGCGGCCGTTGTCTCACTGGTGCACATGCACTGAGGGTAGAGAGTGACGTCGCGAATCAAGTTTACGGAGTCATAATGAAAAACCACATAACGACAGAGCGAAAGTCCGATCGTGAAATGATTGTGACGCGAGGCTTCGACGCGCCAGTGCATATTGTGTTTGAACCGTGGACCAAGCCTGAACTGTTCAGGCAGTGGTGGGTGCCGAAGTCATATGGCTTGTCCCTTTTAAGCTGCGAGATGGATGTGCGTGTCGGTGGCAGATACCGGCTTGAATTTCGCCACCCTGCAGCAGAACAGCCGATGGCGTTCTTTGGCACATACACCGACGTGATCACAAACGCTTGCATAGCGTGGACCAATGAGGAAAGTGAAAGCGGCGCAGTCACCACGGTGACCTTTGAGGAACGGGGTGGCAAGACACACCTCATCATCCACGACCTCTATCCCTCGAAGGACGCTCTTGACAGCGAGATCAGCTCCGGGGCATCGGCAGGGATGGGCGAGACACTAGACCAGCTGGAAACGTTCATCGTCACTATAATGAAATTCATATAAATTGATTATATGATTTTCACTATAGGTCTTTGTTATCGTTCGCCTTGTCCCGATAAAATGATGCTCATTTTATTGGGGGCTCGCTATAGGTCTTTGTTATCGTTCGCCTTATCCCGATAAAATGATGCTCATTTTATCGGGGGCTCGCTATATGATAACAGCCGAGAAATTCCACTTTCTGTTTACGTGAAGAATAATTATGTGCGTTTACTGCACGCTTTCTTTAATTCGCCCCAAAGTGCGGGCCTCGGCATCCAACACACCGTTGACGAATGAGGCTTCGGCACGGTCGAAGAAGGATTTTGCCACTTCGACATATTCACTGATGATAACGCCTGTCGGCACATCAACACGGGCCAGCAACTCGTAGCTTGCGGCGCGCAATATTTGCAAAAGCGATTTATCAAGCCGTGCGAGTGTCCAGCCTTGTGACAGGTGCGCGCTTACCAGTGCATCAATCTCAGCACTGCGGGCGCAGGTGCCATCGACCACATCAGCGAACCAGTCATTGTCCACTTTGGTATCGTCCCCACCTTCAATCGCCTTGCCAAGCCGGTGGTGGCGAAATTCGGTGATGATACGTGCCGGTGTGCTCTCCGACATTGACAGTTGATACAGTGCCTGCACAGCGGCCAAGCGCGCGGCACTGCGTGGATTGATGGCATCTGTTTTGATATCGGTCATCGGGCGAGCAAAAACTGTTTGCGCAACGCCAGCATCGCCAGTGCTGCACGAGCCGCCCCGCCGCCTTTATCCTCGCCGCCGCGTTTGGCACGCGCCCAGGCTTGCTGCTCGTTTTCTGTGGTGAGAATGCCATTGCCTATGGCAAGCTTGCTGGTGATTGTAAGGTCCATAAGAGCGCGAGCACTTTCGTTCGAGACAATGTCATAATGCGTGGTCTCACCGCGCATCACCACACCAAGCGCCACATAGGCATGGTATCTGCCGGTGGTCGCCGCCATGGCAATGGCACCAGGAATTTCGAGGGCGCCAGGCACGGTAAGTGTTTCGTGCGTTGCACCGGCAGCATCAAGCGCTGCCACTGCACCTGCCGCAAGCGCATCGAGAAGCCCGTCGTAAAACCGCGCTTCAACAATCAGCACATGCGGGGTTACCATGGCTTGACGGTCCGCTCTTCAACCACGTTGAGGCCATAGCCATCGAGGCCAATGATATGGCGATGCGCGTTGGTCAGCAAGATCATGTCACGGACGCCAAGATCGACCAGAATTTGCGCGCCAATACCGTAATCGCGGAGCAACCCGTCCACGTCAGCGGGAGCATCACTCTCACGCGCCAGCATGGTTTCACTCAGCCGGTTGGGCCGCACATCGCGGATGATGACAACGATGCCGCTGCCATGCGTGTTGATGTCGCGCATGGCCCGCTGCAACAGCCCATCGCGGCCGCGCGCCTCGCCCAGAATATCGTCGAACATCGAAAGCGCGTGCATCCGCACCATCACCGGCCGAGCGGGGTCGATGGTGCCTTTCACCAGCACCAGATGCTCGGCATATTCCGCTTTGTTGGCATAGACTTTGGCCGTCCAATCGCCACTGAAGGTTGACGTGAAATCATTTTCAGCCAGGCACTCCACCAGATGATCCTTGCGGCGGCGATAGGCAATAAGATCGGCAATGGTCGCAACTTTCATGTTGTGCAGCTGGGCAAAACTGATGAGGTCCGGCAGCCGTGCCATGGTGCCATCATCGTTCATGATCTCACAAATCACGCCAGCCGGAATAAGACCAGCGAGGCGCGCGATATCAACAGCGGCTTCCGTGTGGCCAGCCCGCACCAGGGTGCCGCCATCGCGCGCCATCAACGGAAACACGTGGCCTGGTGTGACGATATCGCCTTTGCCTTTTGTCGGGTCGATCGCCACAGCCACCGTGCGGGCGCGGTCAGCGGCTGAGATGCCGGTGGTCACCCCTTCGCGCGCTTCGATCGACACTGTAAACGCTGTCTGGTGGCGCGTGCCATTGGCAGCAGCCATCATGGGAATATCCAACTCACGGATACGCTCGGATGTCAGCGACAAACAAATCAATCCGCGTGCGTGCTTGGCCATGAAATTGATCACATCGGGCGTTGCCATTTGTGCCGGGATAACTATATCACCCTCGTTCTCACGGTCTTCATCATCGACCAGAATGAACATGCGGCCGTTTCGTGCTTCTTCGATGATTTCATCAATCGACGATAATGCCAGCGAATAGCTCTGCATGATTTCCTGCGGTTTCATAACGGCATCTCCCTCAGTCGCGCCACGTAACGTGCCAGCGTATCAATTTCGAGATTGACACTGTCACCCGCTTCCGCTGCACTAAAGGTTGTCCACGCCAGTGTGTGCGGAATAATATTAACACCGAATGAGCAGGCATCCGCGCTGTCCGCCACGGTGTTGACCGTCAACGATGTGCCGTTGATGCAAATCGATCCTTTGGGGGCAATAAACCCGGCGATAAATTTGGGCGCGCGAATGACAAAGCGTTGCGATCCGCCGTCCTGTGTGACGCTGGTGATCTCGCCGATGCAATCAACATGACCTGAGACAATGTGACCGCCAAGCTCATCGCTGACCTTGAGCGCACGTTCAAGATTGATGCGGGTGCCGGTTTTGCAGTGGCCCAAAGCAGATTTTGAAAGCGTTTCGGCGGAAACATCAACAGCAAACCAGTCTGTGCCTTTGTCAACCACGGTCAGGCAAACACCCGAGCAGCAGATCGATGCACCGATATCGACATCGGTCATATCATACGCGCTTGTAATGCTGAGGCGCATGTCGCCCTGCGCTTCAACGCTGTGCGCTTTCATAAAGCGCACTGTGCCAATGTCCGTAATAATACCCGTAAACATTTACTAGCTTTCTCTCACTCTGGTGAAAATGTCCAGCCTGTCTGTGCCCAGCGGCACACTGTCTATCGGTTGCCAGCGCTGGTGCGCGGCTGCGAGGTTGGCCAGTGCCAGATCGTGCACCGCCCGTTTGCCAGCCCCAAGCACTATGGGCGCACGGTAAAGCATGAGCCTGTCAATCAGATCGGCCTGCAAAAACGCCGCAGCGAGGCCAGCACCGCCCTCGACCTGCACATGCATCATGCCTCGTTCGTTGAGGGCCGCCAGAATTGTCGCAGGTTCACGGGTGTTGATGAGCAGGGTGCGCGGGTTGCTGGCAAGCTTAAGGTGCGCCGGAATTGACGGCAAGTCCTGCGAGACAACCACTGGCACAGGCGAGCGGTACTCTAATCCCGGCAGCCGCACGTCCAACGCTGGATCGTCGGCTTCAAGAGTACCGCGACCAATGATGATCGCATCAATGCGGCTGCGCTCAAGATGCGCATGCGCCCGCGCCTGTGCGCCGGTGATCCACTGGCTTTCGCTGTTCGTTGTGGCGATATAACCATCAAGCGACATCGCAAGTTTAAGCGTCACCATTGGCCGATTGTGCAGGAGCCGGATGAGGTACGGCTGCAACTGCTGCGCGGCTTCCTTGGCACAAACACCTGTGGTGACAGCAATGCCCGCATCCTTCAACATGGCAACGCCTTTGCCGGCGGTGCGCGGGTCGGGGTCGGCAAGCGCAATCACCACGCGTTCAACACCGGCACGGATCAAACTTTCGGCACAAGCAGGGCCGCGGCGGCTGTGGTGAGCACAGGGTTCGAGTGTGACATAGGCGGTGGCGCTTTTGGCTTGCTCACCTGCGTGTGTCAGCGCCATGGCCTCAGCGTGCGGCCTGCCACCACCCTGCGTGTGACCGCGACCGACGATGCATTCTTTATTGACGATTATGCAGCCGACGGACGGGTTGGGATTGGTACGCGCACACCCGCGCCCAGCAAGCGCTAGGGCAGCGTGCATGAGGCGATAGTCGATCATTCGCTTCAAATTCCTCTCCGCCTCAAGGAGAGAGGGCAGTGTTTGCATGCCTTAAAAAAAGGCATCACTTTTTCTTGCCTTTCCGGGCATCAAGCGCCTTGCCTGTCTCTACCTTTCCCAAGAGCGCCTGCAAATACCCCCCAGTGTAGCTCTTCGCATTCGCAGCCACACTTTCCGGCGTGCCGATCGCTACGATTTCGCCGCCACGTGTGCCGCCACCCGGCCCCAGATCGATCACCCAGTCAGCGGTTTTGATCACTTCGAGATTGTGCTCGATCACCACCACGGTGTTGCCGGTGTTGACGAGAGCATGGAGCACCTCCAGCAATTTGCGCACATCCTCAAAATGCAAACCGGTGGTGGGTTCATCGAGAATGTAAAGCGTCTGGCCCGTCGCCCGGCGCGAAAGTTCTTTCGCGAGTTTCACCCGTTGGGCTTCACCGCCGGAGAGTGTTGTTGCTTGCTGGCCGACCTGAATATACCCAAGGCCCACTTCGTGCAGCATGGCAAGCTTGTCTCTAATCGGCGGCACCGCCTTGAAAAACTCCACACCGTCTTCAACGGTCATGGCCAGCACATCCGCAATGGATTTGCCCTTGAATTTCACATCGAGGGTTTCGCGGTTATAGCGGGCACCTTTGCAGATGTCGCACGTTACATACACATCGGGCAGAAAGTGCATTTCGATTTTCAGCACACCGTCGCCTTCGCAGGCCTCGCAGCGCCCGCCTTTGACGTTAAAAGAGAAGCGCCCCGGCTTGTAGCCACGCGCCAGACTCTCCGGCATGCCAGCAAACCAGTCGCGGATGGGCGTGAAGGCACCGGTGTAGGTCGCTGGGTTGGAGCGCGGCGTGCGGCCAATCGGCGATTGGTCAATATCGATAATTTTATCGAGATGCTCAAGCCCGTCGATACTGTCGTGCTCACCGGCATGGACCCGGGTGCCGTTCAGTTTTCGTGCAGCGGCATTGAACAATGTGTCAATCGTCAGGGTTGATTTGCCAGAGCCCGACACACCGGTGATGCAGGTGAGCGTGCCCAATGGAATTTTTGCTGTCACATTTTTGAGGTTGTTGGCCCTGGCGCCTTTGATGGTGATGGATTTACCAGACCCCTTGCGGCGCGCGGCTGGCACAGGCACCGAGCGCCGGCCTGACAGATACATGCCAGTGACTGAGCGCTCACTTTTCAAAATATCTTTGAGCGAGCCTTCAGCAATCACCTCGCCGCCGTGCACACCCGCACCCGGCCCCATATCGATGATGTAATCAGCGCTGCGGATGGCATCTTCATCATGTTCAACCACCAGCACGGAGTTGCCGAGATCGCGCAAGCGCTTCAGCGTGATGAGCAGCCGGTCGTTGTCCCGCTGATGCAATCCGATTGAGGGCTCATCGAGCACATAAAGCACACCAGTAAGGCCTGCACCAATTTGCGAGGCCAGCCGGATGCGCTGGCTCTCACCGCCAGATAGTGTGCCGGACGCCCGGTTGAGATTGAGATAATCGAGGCCGACATTGTTGAGAAAGCCGAGCCGCTCGATAATTTCTTTCAGGATCTTATCAGCAATCTGGGCTTTCTGGCCATCAAGTTTGGTTTGCAACTGCTGGAACCAAAGCAGCGCATCGCTCACCGATTTTTCGACCACAAACGCGATGTGCTGGGTATCAATTTTAATGGCCAAAGCTTCCGGTTTTAGCCGTGCACCCTTACAGGTGTCGCAGTGCGTGCTCGATTGATAGCGCGACAGCTCATCACGCATCCAGTTGCTTTCTGTATCGCGCCAGCGCCGGTCAAGATTGTTGATAACCCCTTCAAAGGGTTTTTTCACTTCATATTTCTTGCGGCCATCCTCAAACATCAGGGTAATCTCCCGCTCACCACTGCCGTAAAGAATGACCTCCTGAATTTTTTCAGATAAATCCTGCCACGGTGTACGCATGGAAAAACGGTAGCTGCGCGCAATACTTTCAAGTGTCTGCAAATAATAGGCTGAAGGCTGTGTCGAACGTGACCACGGCGCAACAGCCCCTTCGTTCAGTGAAAGGCTTGTATCGGGCACAACCATATCAGGGTCAAAAAACAATTCCTCACCCAGCCCGTCACACTGCGGACACGCCCCGTGTGGGCTGTTGAACGAAAACAGGCGCGGCTCGATTTCGGCAATGGTGAAACCACTCACAGGGCAAGCAAATTTCTCCGAGAACAGGATGCGCTCAGCGTCGCCTTTTTTGGTTTTGGCATCAGCCAGTTCAGCGACCGCTAAACCCTCTGCCAGTTTCAGTGCCGATTCAAAACTGTCGGCCAGCCTTTGTTCGAGGCCTGGCTTCACCACAATCCGGTCTACCACCACATCGATGTCGTGCTTGAACTTTTTATCAAGCGTTGGCACATCAGCAATGTCGTAAAACGCGCCGTCCACCTTGACCCGCTGAAAACCCTGGCGTTGATAATCCGCAAACTCCTTGCGGTATTCACCTTTGCGGCCGCGCACCACCGGTGCGAGCAAAAACAACCGCGTATCGACCGGCAGGGCCATCACCCGGTCTACCATCTGGCTAACGGTTTGCGCCTCAATCGGCAGGCCCGTGGTTGGCGAGTAGGGCACACCAACACGCGCCCATAGCAGCCGCATATAATCGTAAATTTCAGTGACCGTTGCCACTGTCGAGCGCGGGTTTTTCGACGTGGTTTTTTGCTCGATTGAAATTGCCGGTGACAGCCCGTCGATATGGTCAACATCCGGCTTCGATTGCATTTCAAGAAACTGCCGTGCGTAGGCCGACAGGCTTTCCACATAGCGCCTTTGGCCTTCGGCATAAATGGTATCGAACGCCAGCGAGCTTTTGCCAGAACCCGACAACCCCGTGATGACCACCAGTTGATCACGTGGGATATCAATGTTGATATTTTTAAGGTTGTGCTCGCGGGCCCCGCGAATGGCAATATGGGTGAGCATTATCGTGTACTTTATAGAGTCTGGTCAGAACTGGGTGATAATTGTTATCATTGGAATAGTATAGATAGTGGCAGATAGCGCGTTTGACCAGAGACCGGCGTGACCCCTTGCGCAAAACACACGCTGCATTCACCGCGAGATAATATTGCCGATATTTGTAAATTTCGAGTCACTGTCCGTATCCAGACTCTTGCCGAACGCGGAGCCACGAATGACCTGGGTTTGACCGGTTGGAATAATTTGGCCGTTATCACGTCTTTTATATTTTGTTACAAATTGCATACTGCTAATGCTGGCGACGAGTTTGGCTCTGAACGGTTTTGACGCTGTAAATGTCACGCTATCGACATAACCGTGATCACCGCGCAACACCGACAATTCACCAAACATTTTATCTGAAAAATTACCTTGGTTGGATTGTATAGCATCGGCTGGAAGTTTATCAATCCGGTACATAATATGATCTGCATTTTCAGACACCTTGACCAGATTGCCCTTGGTGAGCAAGCCCGCAACAATGCCATAACCGCTTGGTGCCTTGAAATTTTCCATATCTTTGGCAAACTCTTTGAGTTGATCAGGCGTTGGCGCTTTATCATTCAAGCGCAGAAGCTCGACGCGCTTGCCCGCAGGTTTTGCCGGGTCAAAATGCATAAGCCTGGTTTCACGTTTGTTGTCGGCGGTTGCCGCATTGAAAATCGTCACCTCAAATGTGGTTTTCGCATAGGTCGCGGCTTCCTTGGTGAGTTGTGCAAGAACCGGATCTGCCGCCGGTGCAGCCTGCACAGATGAGCCAATGGCAAAAATGCTGCACAGGGCGAACACTAAGAACCCTAAAGACTGACCTGTGTTCGGATGATAGTCCACGGTATCATCATGAGACAATACATAGGGCTCTTGGGCATAGGGCTTCTGGTATAATATGCTCTTTGCCGCTGCAAATTTGATCGTGAATACCATGAACAATTCCTTGATTTCAATGATGGGTGAGGTTTCGCTGGTCGCTGTGAACGTTATTCCATACCAACAGCCGCGCGAACATTATGCGCGTCGCCCGTTTTCCAGCCTTTGATGAATTTCTCCAGTGCTGCATCGTCTTTTGGCACATGCACCATCAAGGTGACAAGCTGGTCGCCGCGGCTGCCGTCGCCTTTGGCAAACCCCTTGCCGCGCAGGCGCATAACTTTGCCCGATGATGAACCTGCAGGGACCGTGAGCATCACAGCGCCCTCGGCCGTTGGCACCTTGACTTTGGCACCTTGCACAGCCTCGATCAGCGAAATCGGCAGATCAAGCCGGATATCGTCACCCTCTTTCACCAGAAAAGGATGCCTGCCAAGCAACAGTGTCACCATGGCATCGCCTGCGCCGCCCGGGCCCGGCATACCTTGTCCGCCTAGTCTGATCTGCTGGCCATCAACAAAACCCGGCGGCAGTTTTATATCGATAACCTTGCCGGATTTTAGAGTCAGGCGTTGTGGCTCGCCGCGCGCGGCGGCGTCAAACGCGACCAGCAACTTGTAGCCGATATCGGCACCCTTGGCGCGTGGTGTCTGTCGCTGCTGGTTACTGCCGGCAGAGGCCCGGCCAAAAAGGTTGGAAAAAATATCCTCTGCGTTAAATTCGTGGGTTTGCTGCTGGCTGCGAGAGCCAGAAAACCCGCCACCCGAACCATTTTGCGGTCCATAGCCTTGCGGCTGACCGTCGCTGTTGATTTCACCGCGATCATACTGGCCGCGTTTGTCAGCATCGCTCAGCATATCGTAGGCGGCAGTCACGTTTTTAAAACGTTCCGCCGCCTTTGGATTATCCCGGTTCTGGTCCGGGTGCAGTTGCTTGGCAAGCTTACGGTATGCTTTTTTGATGTCAGCGGGTGTCGCCCCGCGTGGCACACCAAGTGTCGAATACAGGTCAGCCATGTATGCTTGTTTTAACCTGCCTTCACAATCGTCCAGGTGCCGTCCGCATTTTTGCAGGCAGTGCCTGTGCCCTGCGCCTGCTCACCAGCAGCAGAACTGACATTCGAGTTGAAATCACGACATACGGACCCTGTCTGGTTTTTGTAAACCTGCTGGGCGGTCACTTGTCCCTTGTTGCCACTGTCCGGATTGGCCCAGCTGTACACCTGGCCTGGTGTACCTGTTGAAAGTGCGGAATTCGTTGTTTGCGAGAGCTGCTGCTTGTCCTTCGGGGTCAACCACTTGGCGACCTGGCCACCCAGATAACCCCCGGCGACAGCACCCAGAACCAGACCGATTGTGCCGTTCGAGCCATTGCCACCAATGGCCTTACCGGCAGCAGCACCGGCAGCAGCACCGGCCACAGTACCAATTTCCTGGTTGGTGCAGGCTGCAAGATTTGCCAGCATAAATGCCGCAGCTCCCAAACCGAGCGCCGTATGGCGGCCTGTGGTCAATGTGTGTGGTTTAAGCATTTGCGTCTCTCCCGTTTTTAAGATTACAGTTCTTTTATAAAATCAAAGGAAAGTCTAATGCCAGACACGGCACAACACAATCATATTCCGCTGTCACCGTTTGTGCTGTTTGGCGAATGGTTTGCCCTGGCTTCTGAAACCGAGCTGAACGATCCCAATGCCATGACGGTGGCCACAGTTGGCGCTGATCACCAGCCGTCCCAGCGTGTGGTGCTTTTAAAAGCCTGGAATGAGCAGGGTTTTGTCTTTTACACCAATCTGGAAAGCCATAAAGCTACAGAGATCAAGGCCAACCCGAAAGTGGCCCTGAATTTTCATTGGAAAAGCCAGCGGCGACAGGTGCGGATCAGCGGCAAGGCGGAACAGGTGCACGATACAGAAGCCGATGCCTATTTTGCCACCCGTGCGCGAGACAGCCAGATTGGCGCCTGGGCGTCAGACCAATCGCGACCGCTTGAAAACCGAGCCACATTTGAGGCGCGTCTGGCAGCGGTTGCTGAGCGCTTCGAGGGCGATACGGTGCCGCGCCCGCCCCACTGGTCGGGCCTTCGCGTTGTGCCTGTGCGCATGGAATTCTGGCAGGACCGGGATTACCGCCTGCACGAGCGCTGGCTGTATCAGCGTGATGGCGACGCATGGACCATGGGCCTATTATTTCCATGAGTTCAAACCACAATCATAACCGTCAGGATCACAAGATCGAGGCCACAGCAATTTCTGCCAAAGCCATGCGCATGGTGACGACCGTGTCGGTCTCTTTTGCGATGCTTCTGTTAATCTTCAAAGCCATTGTGTGGTGGCGCAGCCACTCCATGGCGATGCTGGCAAGCCTTGCGGATACTGCCCTCGATCTGGTCACCTCATCCGTCATGTTCATGGCTGTGCGCTACGCGGTCACACCGGCCGATGATGATCACCGTTTTGGCCATGGCAAAGCCGAAGCATTGGCCGCCCTTGTGCAGGCGGTGCTAACCTTTGGTTCCGGTATTGCGCTGATTATGTCCGGTGGTCAACACATGCTGCATCCACAACCGGTCAGTGTGCCTCTGGAGGGCATAACCGTTTCAGTATTTGCCATCGTCACCACTTTCGTTCTGGTTTTGCTCCAAAAAAAGGTGGTGCGCGATACAGGTTCCGTGGCTATCGAGGCTGACCATGTCCACTATATCGGCGATCTCTGGCTTAATCTTTCTGTTATTGTGGCGCTCGCACTGGCAAGCTATACCCTGTGGCATTCGGCAGACGGATTTTTTGCTGTCGCGATCGGTGTGTATTTTTTGTGGGGTGGCTGGCGCACCGGCGGCAGCGCACTCGATATGTTGATGGACCGCGAATGGTCAGCCGAGCAGAGTGCCGCCGTGATGACACTTGTAACAGCGCACAAAGATGTGCGGCACGTGCACGAACTCCGCACCCGCACGGCGGGTCTTCATAAGTTTGCCCAGTTTCACATCTGGGTCGATCCGCATCTTTCTGTCATGCAAGGCCACGATATAGCCCATGCTGTGGAAACAGAGTTGCACAAGCGCTTTCCGCAGGCAGAATTTCTGATTCATGTAGAACCGGATAATCCAGATGAGAGATAATCATGCCATACCCGCTCTATCAAATTGATGCATTTGCCGACAAGGCTTTCACTGGTAACCCGGCTGCCGTAATGCCGCTGACCCAATGGTTGCCGGATGCCTTGATGCAAAGCATTGCAGCAGAAAACAATCTGGCAGAAACTGCGTTTCTGGTGCCTGAAGCCGACAAGACAGCTGATTATGGCATTCGCTGGTTCACCCCGACTGTCGAGGTGCCTTTATGCGGACACGCAACCCTCGCCTCAGCTCACGTCATTTTTCATCACCTGGATTTCAAAGGTGATGTGGTGCGCTTGAATACACGGCACGCCGGACCGCTCAGCGTCAGGCGCATGGACGGGCGTTTGTCACTCAGCTTGCCAAGCTATCCACCACAACCACAAGCCGCACCCGTTGATATGCTGGATGCCGTCAAATCGCCGCCCGTTGCAACACTTTGTGGTGGCTCGCCGGGTGGTGAACCCTATTGGGTGCTGGTTTATACGTCAGAAGCCGATGTTCGCACGCTGTCGCCGGATTTTAAAATGCTTGGCGCAACCGGTTGTCAGGTGATTGCCACGGCGCCTGGCAACACACATGATTTTGTGTCGCGGTTTTTTGCGCCGTCGCACGGTATTGATGAAGATCCTGTAACCGGCTCGTCCCACTGCCGTCTGGTGCCCTACTGGGCCGCGCGCCTTGGTAAAACCATTATGACGGCGCGGCAAATTTCAAAACGCGGGGGTGATGTGTGGTGTACACTGGACGGCGACCGTGTGCATCTGGCTGGCACATGCGTTGAAGTGATGCAGGGCATGATGCATATCTGAAACACCAGCGCTGCTGTCGTTCAGGCAAAATTCTAGAGTGCCAGTGTATTCGGTTTTCGCAGGCCGTTAAGCACCATGAACACAGCACTGGTGGCAAGAGACAAGGCACCGGAGGCCAAAAACACACCACTGATGGCGGTTTTGGGCACAGCGACCAGATCCGTCATGGCGAGTGCCAGCCCCATGAACATCAGATTGCGATTGGGCAGAAACGGGATCCGCCCAAGCACAGTGCCGCCGGTTAAAAATACAAACCAGGTCACAGCCAATATAGCTGGCAGCGCCACTGCCCACTGAAGCGCAAGCAGTCCAAGGGCAGCAAGCGCGCGTCCAATGTGGATAGCCAGCACCTGCAGGCTGCGCGCTGTGCCAAAACCCAACAACTGCCGACGCAGCACAATCATCACCAGCACCAGTCCTGCGCCAACACCAACCCCGATCATCAGCGATTGCCGGACATGCGGATCGATTTTCAGCAAAAGCTTGATCTGCCCAGTGGCCAAAAAGGCGGCAACAACGCCAAGTGTTACAATATTACCGGCAAGGCCAGACAGCAAATTGACATCCTTGAGCATTGAGAGCGCAGCACGGGTATCCATTGTAAACTGATGCTTGATCCATAACACCAGATGCGCCTCGCCGGAATAATCAACCACATCGTTGTAGATCATTTTCCGCACAAAAACTGTCAGCGACCCGATCAGGTTTTGCTTGAATATCACACTGTATATCAGCGTGTCAGAAAGCGGCACCAGCATGTAGTTGCACAAAAAAACTATATAAAACCATGGTGTTCGTGGCAATGACGTGTATATGGCGCGCCACCCTAGGGCGTTCAGTCTGTACAAAAGATAAGTGATCACAAGAGCAACAATGAGACCCTGCATGATTTTGAGTACGGTTTTCAGCCATGATTGCTGTCCCCAGCCTAATAAAAGCGTTATCCATGCATTGAACCTGGAACTTCTCAAATTTGTCACAATGCAATTCTACCCACAAGTGTAATTAATACGTATGTCTGGAGGAAAATCGTGGCTTTAAGGTGGTCAGTCATTATTCCATATTATAACGAGGCCGACTTTTTACCAAAAACCGTGGCTTCGCTTGTTGCGCAAACGGTTCGGCCCTTGCAGCTTATTTTTGTTGATAATGCCTCTACAGACAACTCAACGGCCATCATCCAATCGATGATGATTGATCACCATGATATCGAAGCGATTTATCTCCACGAACCCCAGCCCGGCCAGATCAGCGCCATGCAAACGGGCCTTGCGCATGTAACCACCGAATTTGTAGCCACCTGCGATGCAGACACGTTTTATCCACCACATTATCTGAAACTCAGCACCGCGATTTTTGATGCAACTGTCGAGACGACAGTGGCTGTGATGGCCTTTGGACTTAACCAGGGGCCAGAGAGAATGCGTGAAATTTTCCACCGTTATATCTACGCGTACGTCATTTGCCCTTTGCTTAAATATCAATGCCACACAGGCGGCTACGGCCAAACCTTTCGTACCAGTGTCTTGAAGACCGTGGGAGGCTATTCAACACAACACTGGCGCTACATTCTGTCCGATCATGAAATCATGAACCGGATGTTTCGCTTTGGCGAGTCTGCCTATCACCCCGATCTCTGGTGCATCACCTCGAACCGCCGCACCGCCAGCGTGCAGACCCGTTGGTCACTGGTCGAGCGCATACTTTACCATGTTACACCGCATGCGCTGAAGGACTGGTTTTTTTACAGCTATCTCGAAAAGCGCTTTGCCGCACGACAGCTTGATATCACAAACCTGCGGCTTGAACGGGCCTGGGAATCAGGGCACTGAATGGGCGCGCTGCCGGCCACCTGCATTGTCATCAGTTGGGATGGGCACAGTCGCCCGTTGGGCTCAATCACAATCGATGCCGTGCCGGAGTTTGACATTGTGCTGTTTGATTACAGTGGCAAGGGCCAAAAACCCGACAATAGCGCACTGCAATATACGTTGCTATCGCACAAAACGGAATGCAAGGGACAGATATTCGCACATGTTGCCGACTATTTTAAAAACAGTTCAAAATCATACGACTATGTCAGCCTGCTTGACGATGACATTGAAATTTCCGTATCCGGACTGAACAGCTTGCTGCATATTGCAGCGACAGAAAACTTCGATGTTTTTGCGCCAGCGCTTAGTCGCGACAGTTATTATTCGCACAAGCTGTTTCTCGTACAGCCCGGTCGCGTCTGGCACAGCGTGGCATGGATTGAAGTGATGATGCCGTTTTACAGATATGCGCTGTTCAGGGCAGCCTCCGTACATTTTGCCAATTCAATTTCATCCTATGGTATCGATCAGTTCGCCTTTGCAATGGTGCAGCGTACGTCGGGCATGACTCATGTGGCGGTGATTGATGCCGTCGTTGCACGGCATGCGCGTGCCATTACCAGCCAACGGAAAATTTATTCAAACGGCATGACAGCCGCTGAGGAGCGCCAGCACATACGGCGGGCAACCATGCGAACACTTGCCCGAGAGCATCCTGCATTGGTTGGCACCCCTTGGTATTACCGCACCTTCGCGCCCTTGAATGGCCCTTTACGGTTTTGGGGTATTTATTTGAGCTGGCCTTTTCATGCTTTGAAGAGCATGTTCAGGCAATAATACAGGGAAATCATAATGAAAAAATACCCATGCACTCTTGCGGTTTTGTTTTGTGCCTTGCTGTCGGTTTCTGCCCTCGCTGAAACCCGCTACGTGCGCGCTGGTCATTTGATTGATACAGCCTCTGGCACAGTGTTGACCGATCAGCTTGTCCAGCTTGAAAATGATCGTGTTGCCAGCGTGGTGCCGTTCCATGCGCTTGTTGCGGGTGAAACTTTAATTGATTGGTCAGCCTATTACGTGTTGCCGGGCCTTATTGACATGCACACACATCTTGCTGACAATGAATCATCAAACACCAATGCAGAACCCCTGTTGCATTCAGCCGCTGACATTGCCTTGCTGGGAGCCAAACATGCCCACGACACGCTTTATGCGGGTTTTACCAGTGTGCGGGATGTCGGCACTTACCGGGCATTTACAGATGTTGCCCTGCGCAATGCGATTGATGCGGGTTATGTGCAAGGCCCGCGCATGGTCGTGGCGGGCGCCTATCTCACAGTTCCTGGTGGCGGTGGTGAGGTGACTGGCATGGCACCGGATGTCGGCATCCCAGCTGAAATGCGCGTGGGTGTGATCACCAGCCCTGAAGATATGACCATCAAGGCCCGCACCCTGTTTCAGCACGGCGCAAATTTTCTCAAATTGATTGCGACTGGCGCAGTGCTTGCCGCCGGTACAGAGCCCGGTGCGCCAGAACTTACTGAGGCCGAGGTGCGCGCCGCTGTCTACGAGGCCGCCAAACACAACAGCTATGCCACAGCGCATGCCCACGGCGCGGAAGGTATAAAAATTGCGCTGCGCGGCGGTGTCCGCTCTATCGAGCACGCCTCTCTCATCGATGATGAAGGCATAGCGCTTGCCAAAGCGAAAGGGGCGTGGCTGGTCATGGATATCTATAACGGCGATTACATCAATGAGGTCGGCAAGCGCGATGGCTGGCTGGAAGAAATCATGCGCAAGAACCGCGACACCACAGACGCACAGCGTGCAGGCTTCCGCAAAGCCGTGAAGGCTGGCGTTAAGCTGGCGTTTGGTACGGATGCCGGCGTTTACCCGCATGGTCTCAACGCGCGGCAATTTCCCTATATGGTGCGCTTTGGCATGACCCCAATGCAGGCCATCCAGTCAGCCACCACCAGTGCTGCCGCCCTGATGCATAAATCAGCTGATGTGGGTGTGATAGCCGCCGGTCACTTTGCGGATATGGTGGCTGTCATGACTGACCCATTGCAGGATATTTCTGTTCTAAGCCACATCAGCCACGTGATGAAAGGCGGACAGATTGTGCGTTGATCAGGATAATCTAGGTTGACGAAAACAAATGTGTGAACGGTATTCACGCGCTCAGCTTGCTGAACTATCGTGCCGCTTCTATTGGGTCACCTGAAATACCCGTCGTGACAGCGGGCTGATGATGAAATCGCACGCGGGTAATCCGGCGCGGATCGCCGTCTACAATTTCAAAATGAAGGCCAGCCGGATGCACGATGGTTTCGCCAATCACCGGCACATGGCCGGCAAGCACGAATATCAAACCACCAAGCGTATCGATATCATCATCGGAATCTTCAGCAACAAGCGACACGCCAAGCGCTGTCTCAAGTTCCGGAATTGGCAGACGCGCATCGGCATCGTAATGACCATTGCCGAGATCGCGCAACAGGCGTGTTTGGGCATCATCATGTTCGTCCTTGATGTCGCCAACGATCTGCTCGACAAGATCTTCAATAGTGACAAGTCCGTCGGTACCACCATATTCATCCACCACAATGGCAATATGAATGTGCGATGCGCGCATCCGCGCCAGCAAATCCATCACCCGCATGGACGGCGGCACAAACAGCACCGATCGTAGCAACTGCTCCACTCTGGGCCGGGGCCGGGTGGTGTCGGCGAGATAGACAAACACATCCTTGATGTGAATCATGCCGATTATTCCATCCAGCGTATCGCGGTAAACCGGCATGCGCGAGTGCACCGCATCGGCAAACAGCTTGACCAGATCATCAAACCCTTCTTCTACATTAAAACCTGTGATGTCGGCGCGAGGGACAGCCACATCCTCGACTTTTAGCTCACCGTAATCGAGCACGTTGCGCAGCATGGTGCGCTCGGCATCGCCAAGATCATCCGCTATGGCAACACCGTTAGGGTCAGCATCATGGCCAGCCATCACATCGGTCAAGCTTTGACGTAGACTTGGATCAGCGGTTTTGCGGGACAACCGTATGCGCAGTTTGCCAATCACGCGGCCGATGCCGCGTGGTGGCAGGCTCAATGAATCGGGATCAACTGTCGCCATAAGGATCGGGATAGTTGAGAGTGGCCATAGCGGATCGTTCAATATTTTCCATCTCAACGGCATCCTTATCACATTCATGATCATAGTCCAGCAGATGCAGGGTGCCATGGACAATCAGGTGGGTGATATGGGCAACAAAGGTTTTATTTTGCGCCAACGCCTCGGCAATACAGGTTTCATAGGCCAGTATGATGCTGCCTAAAAGCAGCGGGGCTGCCAGGTTTGCAACAAAACCAGGGCTGCTGGCCTGAAACGACAGCACGTTGGTGGGCTTGAACGTGCCACGAAATTGGCCGTTGAGCCGAGCCATGGCCACATTATCCGTTAAGAAGAGTTCCATGATAACAGCGTGCGGGCTGGTGCTTGTATCAAACCCCGTGGCTGACAAAGCCGCTGTTATCGCTTGCTTGGCGACACTCGGCCACGGGATGTCGGTTGGCCATAAGGCGGCGCCGTCGTCCTCATCCGGCGCATGATGGCTTATGTCTATATGGAGGGGCATTGGCCGTTAGCCTCGCTTGGCGATCTCCACATAATCCCTCGCTGGTGCACCCGTATACAACTGGCGTGGGCGGCCAATTTTTTGTTCCGGATCCTGAATCATCTCATTCCACTGGGCAATCCAGCCAACGGTGCGGGCAAGCGCAAATAATACGGTGAACATGGATGTGGGGAAACCAATGGCATTCAAAATCACGCCAGAATAAAAATCCACATTGGGGTAAAGTTTTTTCGAAATAAAATAATCATCAGAAAGTGCAATGCGCTCCAGCTCGCGTGCCACATCAAACACGGGGTCTTTAACATGAATTTTATCAAGCACCTGTTTGGCCATGGCCTGCAAAACCTTGGCCCTTGGATCGTAGTTTTTATACACCCGGTGACCAAAACCCATGAGGCGAAAATTATCATCCTTGTCTTTGGCACGGGCTATGTAATGCGGAATACGGTCCACGGTGCCGATCTCACGCAGCATATTCAGTGCTGCTTCGTTGGCACCGCCGTGCGCTGGCCCCCACAAGCAGGCAATGCCTGCTGCAATACAGGCAAACGGGTTGGCACCGGAGGAGCCAGCCAGCCGCACAGTGGACGTGGAAGCGTTCTGTTCATGGTCCGCATGGAGAATAAAAATCGTGTCCAGCGCCTTCTCAATAATGGGATCGACCACATAATCTTCTGCCGGCACACCAAAGGTCATGCGAAGGAAATTACCAGTATAGCTTAACGAATTATCAGGATAGAGAAATGGCTGACCGACAGAATATTTATAGGCCATGGCCGCAAGAGTAGGCATTTTTGCAATCAAGCGGTGGCTGGCAATTGTGCGTTGCACTGGATCGTTGATATCGGTTGAATCATGGTAAAACGCCGATAACGCACCAACCACACCGCACATAATCGCCATAGGGTGGGCATCACGCCGAAAGCCGCGAAAAAACATCGCCAGTTGTTCGTGAATCATGGTGTGACGGCTGATGGTATGGGTGAAATCGGCATTTTGTGTTGTGGTTGGCAGCTCACCGTTCATCAACAGATACGCGGTTTCCATAAAGCTTGAATGGTCTGCCAGCTGCTCGATGGGATAGCCACGGTGCAGCAAAATGCCCTTGTCACCATCGATATACGTGATGGCAGATTCGCACGCGGCTGTGGATGTGAACCCGGGATCGTAGGTGAACATGCCGGAATCAGCATAGAGTTTTCTGATATCAACCACCTGCGGTCCAACCGAACCGGAAAGCACAGGCAGATCAAGTGTTTTGTTTTCGGTCTGGAATTTAATGGGTTGGGTCATGATAACTCCTATTGCAGCTTTGTGTGTTTGTGTGTGTCTGAAATGCGCGCAAGACTCTCGTCGCGGCCAAGCAATGTGAGCACATCGAATATGCCCGGCGATGTGGTTGTGCCAGTGAGGGCTGCTCTCAAGGGCTGAGCAATTTTCCCAAGCCCCAAACCCAGACGCTCCGCCATTGATTTCAGGCTGGCTTCCAAATTTGGATTGTCCCATACGGCTTCGGTTGACAATGTTTGTGCCACATCGCCAAGCAAGGCAAGACCGGCAGCATCCAGTAATTTTTCCGCACTCGCATCAATCGGCAGTGGTCGCTGCCGCACCAGAAACAAACACCCATCGGCAAGATCTAGCAGCGTTTTGGCACGTGATTTAAGTTCCGGCATGGCTTTTGTTATCAGGCTATGCTGGGATAACGACACCGGGCTACCGATTTTGGCTTCAACAAAAGGCAGCACCAACGCGGTCAAACGCGCATCATCAGCAGAGCGGATATAATGGCCGTTCAAGTTATCAAGTTTCTTGATATCAAAACGGGACGCCGCACGACCAATGTGGCCGGTATCAAACCACGCGATGGCCTGGTTGCGGGTAATCATCTCGTCATCACCGTGCCCCCAGCCAAGGCGAAGCAGAGCATTCTCCATGGCTTCCGGCAAATAACCCATTTTGGCATATTCGCCGACAGCAAGCGCACCGTGGCGCTTTGAAAGCTTGGCACCATCGGCACCATGAATAAGCGGTATGTGCGCGTAAGCCGGTTCTGGCCAGCCCATGGCGCGGATCAACTGGAGCTGACGAAAGGCATTGTTAAGATGATCATCACCGCGAATGATGTGTGTCACGCCCATGTCATGGTCATCAACCACCACAGAGAGCATATATGTCGGTGTACCATCGGAACGCAGCAACACCATGTCATCGAGCACGGCATTCTCGACAGTCACAGCCCCTTGCACCAGATCGTGAATGGTTGTGGCACCGGTTTGCGGTGCCTTTAAGCGTATAACGGGTTTTACACTCGAAGGCGCCTCAGCTGGGTCGCGGTCTCGCCAGCGGCCATCGTAGCGTTGCGGGGCATGAGCGGCTTTTTGGGCGGCGCGCATGGCGTCGAGCTCCTCTATGGAAGCGTAACATCGATAGGCGTGACCGCTGGCAACCAGCGCGTGGGCGACCTCGGCGTGTCGCGCCGCACGGGCAAATTGATAAACAACCTCGCCGTCATGATCGAGACCGAGCCACGCAAGCCCTTCGATAATCGCGGCAATCGCCTCTGGTGTGGAACGGCTGCGATCGGTGTCCTCGATCCGCAAGTGCAGGGTACCGCCATGATGTTTAGCGAACAGATAATTGAACAAAGCCGTTCGCGCACCGCCAATGTGCAAAAAACCCGTTGGCGACGGCGCAAAGCGCGTTACAACAGGGGCAACTGGCGAAGGTGTATTTATTGTCATGCGTGTACCGTTACTCTCCGATATACAAGTTAGCACATGCAATAATTCCGTCAACGGCGGGCGCTGATGGGCATATCGTTGCCATTTTCAAGATCATACACTATTTCATACACTTATTTGATTAATGCGGCCTTAGCCCAACGCGATAATTTTTTTGCACTGCAGCAAGGGCAAGCGCTTTTGTGGCTGCCTGTGGTCTTCGGGGTTGGTGTGGCCCTGGATTTGTTAACCCCCTGGGCACATCAGCGTCAGGCGCTGGCGCTGTTAATCGCGGCACTCAGCTTGATGGGTTTTCTCATCAAATCACCCCGCGTAGGTATCACGCTGTTGATTATGCTTGCTGGCGGTCTGCGTATGGAGTGGCGCGAGCAGAGCGCGACGGCACCAAGGCTTGCCCACCCTTTGAGTGCTGGTTTGACGCTTAAGGTGGCCTCAACCACACAAGTGGATGACAAGCGCTGGATCATGGTTGCCGCACCTCTGGCAGCAGACCGGCATATGCTTGCTCTGGAGTGGGTGCGCATCAGTGTGAAGGGGCTTATCGGTGCAGTTAAACCCGGCGATATGGTGCGGGTGCGAGCACGATTGCGGCCACCACCGGAACCTATCAGTCCTGGCGGCTTTGATGCCATGCGGCGTTCGTGGTTTGCTCAGGTGGGGGCTTACGGGGTTGCGATGGGTGATATCGACATTATTGCCAGCACGCAAAAGCAACCGTTTCTGGCAGCGATTGACCGGGCGCGTGGCTGGCTCTCGGCACGTTTTCGTGCCGAAATGCCGGGTAACCCCGGTGAGGTGGCTGTGGCACTGATCACGGGCGATAATGATGGGTTGGATCAAAACACGGCACAGGATGTGCGTGCAGCGAGCTTGCCACACTTGCTGACTGTCAGTGGTTTTCATCTGGCGATTGTCACTGGGTTCAGCTTTTGGGGTATCCGGCGCATCATGGCGCTGTATCCACGGCTGGCCTTGCGGTATCCGGGCAAGTCGGTTGCGGCTGTTGTCGCGGGTGTGGTCGCCATTATCTACACATTGTTTACCGGTGCGGCCTACCCGACTGTGCGCTCAGGGTTGGGCTGCCTCCTTATTCTGACCGCCGTTGCGTTGGGGCGCCGTCCGCTATCGTTGCGTTTGCTGGCCGCCGCTGCATTTGCCATACTGCTGGCAAAACCTGAATCGATTATCAACATCAGCTTTCAATTGTCGTTTGCAGCCGTCACTGGGTTATTTGTCTCGCATCAATCTGCGCTTGGTCGCTGGCTTTCAAAGCGCGACACTGATGATGGCTGGCCAATGCGGTGTATGAAAGTGGTTGGCAGCGGTGTGCTGTCCAGCCTTGGTACTGAAGCCGCCATTGCGCCGATTGCTCTGGCCCACTTCAACCAAATTGGGCTTTACGGCATGTTTGCCAATGGACTGGCTGTGCCGCTGACAACGTTTTTACTGATGCCGGTGGGTTTGCTGATGGCGGTGCTTGCGCCGCTTGGGCTTGATCATGTTCTGGCACCGATCATGAATATGGGCTGCATCTGGTTTCTCAACATTGCAACGACGGTCGCGCACTGGCCGAGTGCGCTCATTTATGTCGCCAACATCGGTGCACTCGCGCTTGGCCTGGCGCTGGTTGCCTATGTATGGATTGCCAATATTATTGGCCCGGCACGTGTGCTGGCGTTCCCTGTTCTGGTCTTGGCTTTTATCGCGGCATGGGTTGAACCACTGCCTGATGTGCGTATCGCACCGGATGCAAACTTCGTTGCCGTTCGCGCTGCAGACGGCACCTTGGTGGTGTCTGACCAGCGCCGTGGCCGCTACATTCGTGACAGCTGGCTCGAAGACAGTGCACGACCATCAACCTGGAACTGGAGTGATGGCGGCAGAGGCTTTGGCGTAGCGGACGTGGCCCCGGCAGGGTGTGGCGGTATCGGCTGCACAACGCACCTTCTTCGCGGCAAGCGCATCTGGCGCATCAATTATCTGGGTCGCACGGCTGACGCAAATCATTGTCCGGTTGCCGATGTGATCATAGACGGTCGCTTGCGCCGCGAGCTGCGCTGCCATGCCAAGCTGGTGATCGACCGTCGCTGGTTGCAGGAAAACGGTGCGACGGAAATTACGGCACACAAAGACAGGCTGGTGCTCAACACCGACAGAAACACGCGCGGTGATCATTTATGGAGTGGCTACAGGTGGTCAGATTAGTGGCCAGCCTTGCATGCGATAGGCGCTGTCCCAAAACATCCATTCATAGAGTGCCGCTTGCCTGAAACTTGCCAGCATGCTGTCTCTGACCTGCTCGGTGGTGCTGGCCGCTGCCTGATCAACAATTGTTTTGACGCGTTCTGTTGCCGCACCAAAGTTCGGATCCGCATAGGTGGCTATCCAGTTTGCGTATGGGTTGGATGGGCGTGACATTGGCTGGATGGAGTTGCCAACATCCCAGTAAATCCAGAAGCATGGTACAATCGCCGCAACCAGAACCTCGTAACTGCGGGTAGCTGCCAGCATGGTGAGATAACTTGTGTAGGCAAGGCAGACCGGCGATGGTTGGTAGGGGATTTTTTTGATATTGAGGCGCGTAAAAAAATCCCTGTGCAAAGCCGCTTCAACTTCCACAGCAACTTTTGCACCATCGGAAAACTCCAGCCTTGCTGCGCTGTCCGGCGCACGAGCAGCAGCCAGTGCAAGCACCCGCGCGTATTCAGCAAGATACAGACTATCCTGAACGATGTAGTGACAGAATTTGTCTTGTGCCAGTGTGCCACTGGCAAGTTCCGTGAGAAACGGGTGCATGGCTATGGCGCTGCGGATAGACGTGATTGTGCTCCAGGCTTGCTCTGAAAATGTCATGGGAAAACTACCTTAAGAGATGCGCCAAACGTGCGGCCCTTGCTGATGGAAAAACTGTCAAACGGCCCGCCGGGTTTTAAGTCAAGCAGAAAGGGGGATTGCCGCTGGCCAAAACCGGAAGTGGCGTAGCGGATGTTGCCAATGTTCATCGCCCAGAACTCTGTTGTCAATTTACCCATTGTGACGGCAAGCCTGCCGTTCAAGATGCCGCGTGGTGGTGAATAGAGTATGTTGTCAATCTCATAATAGACTGTGCCAAGCCGGTTGTAGTCTAGCCGCGCGTCAAGCTTGAGCGGGCCGACAGTGTGTTGCCATAACACTGCAAGGTCAGCAGAATAATCCGGCGCATGAGCAAGGCGATTGTTTTTGTAATCGATAATTATGGTTGCATCCAATGGGCTTGGCGCCTGGTACGCGCCTATGCGTGCTGATGTCCAGCTGGCAGAGGCATCAATTGAAAAGCCAGCAACAAGACCAAGATGCGTGCTTGCTTCCAACCCATGCACCCTAACCCTTGGCACAGAAAACACTGTATCGTCAGAGAAAAATTCTGTATTTTGATAGTGACGATAGTCGGTCACAAAACCCGCAAAAGTTGCTCGTATATGTCCATCACTGTTTTGCCATTTCAATCCCGCCTCCAGCCCTCGCGTGCTTTCAGACTGGAAAGTCGGCGTAAACGGCGGATCAAATGCCGGATTGCGCATAGGGTTAAAACCGCCGGGCTTGAAGCCGACGCTTGCTGTGATATACGCATTTAAGTTGGCCTGTGGATGGTAGGATACGGACAGCTTTGGTTGCCAACTGGAAAACGTTTGGTTTTGCAAGCTGTCAAACTGTGAAAGCACTGGTGTGACGCGCAAGCGCTGCTTGCTGTCACTGTCGTAGCGCAGGGCCATGCTCAGTTCCAACTGCGGCGACACATCATAATTGCCTTGCACAAACAAGCCGTATTCAAAGCTTTTATTATAGATATAATGCGGGTTCGGATCGCCAAAACCCTGATAATCATTGATGACCAGTTTTCGGGTGTTTTGTAAAAACAAACCGGCAATCAGCTTTAACGTGCCTGCATTGCTGCTGGTATAACGCAGTTCACCCGTTTCACTGACAAGCCCCACAGGCTGATGGATGGGTTGCACCCCGTTTGGATAGTCCACACCTTGCGAAGACACCGGCCCGTGGCGAAAATCAAATTCTTCGGAGAAATTTTTATGATAGTGATCATAGCCTGAAATGAATTTGAGGGTTGCAGCGTACGGCAGGGTCAATATAATTGTAGCTGCAGCGCCGTAATAACGACGATCCGCACGACCGAGAAAATCACCCTGCGGGTTTTGCAAAATGCCGCCAGCCAGCCGTCCGTTCGTCAGGTTCGTGGCATTCTCCGAGGATATCCAGGTAGAACCGCCCGCTTCATCAGCAAAGCTCAACCGCAGATCAAAGCTCACAGCATCCGATAGTTTTACATGCGTTGCAGAGCGCAGGTTGCGCGACACATAATCATCGACGGTACGCTTCAGAAAGCTATTATAGATCAAACCATCGGTCGACATCAGCGAGCCTGACAAGCGCGTGCTGATGGTTTTGGACACCGGGATATCCAGCGCACCGTCCAATGTTTTGCTGTTGCCGTTGGCGTACCCAAATTGTGCAAAACCGGCAAAACTGGTGCCGGGCTTAACCGTTTCATAAGAGATAACGCCGCCAGACGCCGAGCGCCCGAACAGTGCGCCTTGCGGCCCTTTCAAAACCTCCACACGCTGCACATCAAACGGGCGCAACGTGAACAATTCTGAATCCGCAAGCGCCAAGCCATCGACAACAAAACCAACCGAGGCTTCCTGATTGATGTTGGTGGCGACACCTCGCACAGAAATAGTGTTGGTGCCGGGGTCTTGGTCGTGGACAATGAACACACCGGGTGTAGCCGCCACGATGTCCTCAAGAGTGTTGAGCTTGCGGCGCTCTATATCAGCTCTACTATACACACTGACACTATCGGGGACGGCAATCACAGCCTCGACACGACCGCGCGCTGTCACTGTAATAGTGTCGATTGGCGCCACTTGAGCGTTACAGGTTGAAAACGAACACGCTGCCGAAATTATCGCGCACAGCTGACGCATGAGCATTCTCCATCCCTCCGCCGGTATAAGCCGGATCAGGTTCATTGAGGGTCACCGCGCTGCGGGCTTGTGCACGCTCAGCGATATCTCAGCCCCGTCTTGCCAGGGCACCCCTTGGGAGCGGCGGGCATGCGATTATTTCGCCTGGCTGTCAATATTTTGACTTGAACTCCTCCTTAGGTTGTGTATATTGCAGCCATGCATGCTCAAAGTAGTGACTCTTTAGTGCCAATGAATAATTTGCGCCGTTCCGGGCGGCGCACCGTGCTTTGGCGAGCAACTCTTGGGCTGCATAACATCGATTACCCTGTATGGGTCCGCAACATCAGCGCTGGCGGGCTCGCCATACAGGGTGATTTTAGCCTGACGGTTTCCAGTGGCGTGATGCTAGATATTCCAGTGCATGGTTTATTTCGCTGTTTCGTCATCTGGAGCGACCAAGGCTTGCATGGCCTTGCCTTTCAAGATCCGGCAGACACCATCATCAATCGCTTTGCTAATAACGCTGTGAGCTTGGGTTTGGTGGCATTATGAGCGCCGTACCCAAACTCACCACCGGCCTATGGATATCATCCGTGCTGCGCCGTACCCAGGCGGACGGCGTTATGGCAACCGTGATGATCATCGGCGATCATATGTACGGCGCTGTGCTCGTGGTCGCTCGGGCGCGGAATGGTCTCTCACGGCTCTATACAGCGACGATGGCACGCGATGGTAGCCCAGCGTGGATCGAGACCACAAAAACCGCTTTAAGTGATAACGAGGTGACGGAACGCACCCATTTTTTAAGGAAACGCGATACGGATTTGTGGGTATTGGAAATAGAAACTGACACCCCGGAACTTTACCTTGACGGCCAGATGGTTTGACTATTCCGCTGCCAACAGTTGCTCGGCGCGGCCAAGATCAACCGACACCAGTTGCGATACACCGCGCTCAGCCATGGTGACACCGTAGAGCCGGTGCATCCGGCTCATGGTAACCGCATTATGGGTAACAATGAGAAAGCGGGTTTTAGTGCGCTTGATCATGTCATCCAGGAGATCACAAAATCGCTCCACATTGGCATCGTCGAGCGGCGCATCCACTTCATCAAGCACACAAATCGGTGCTGGGTTGGTGAGGAAGACAGCAAAAATCAACGCGGTTGCTGTGAGTGCCTGTTCACCACCCGAGAGCAACGCCATATGCGCCACTTTTTTGCCTGGCGGGGCAGCAAAAATTTCAAGACCGGCATCAAGCGGATCATCTGAATCAATCAGCGCCAGATGCGCATCACCGCCTACAAACAGCGTTGAAAACAGCACTTTGAAATGCGCGTTGACCTCCTCAAACGCCGCCAGCAACCGCTGCCTGCCTTCACGATTAAGCGAGCCAATGGCGCTGCGCAATTTCGCAATGGCGCTGACCAGCTCGGCACTCTCCACTTCGATTTGCGCACGTTTTTCTGTAAGCTCGCCATGTTCGGCTTCCGCCAGCAGATTGACTGCCCCCAGCCGTTCTCGCTCGGCTTTCAATTTATCCAGCACCGGCTCTAAATGCGCCAGTGTCGGCAGCCCTTCGTTGTCTTCAAGACCAATGGTGCCAAGCACGGCAATAGGCGGCACACCAAATTGTTCGTTGACAGCCGCGGCGGCTTCTGCACGCCGCGCGCCCTGGTTTTCGACAACCGCTTCAAGTCGTGCCCGGGTTTCACGGGCCAGCGACACGTGCTCGGTGGTGGCACGCGCCTCCTGGTCTACAACGCGCAGTGCGGCCTCCGCTTCAAGCAGCACATCGGCGGCCGCCTGACGTTTGGTTTCTGCAGCAGCAAGATGGGAAAGCAAAGCCAGCCGCTCAGCTTCAATCGCTGCAGGTCGGCTTTGCACCTGCTCGAGATCCGCTCGCGTGGTGGCAGCGCGTTCAGCCAACAAACCGGATTGCTGGCGACCATCCTGGACGCGTCGGGTCCAGCTGGCAGTTTCCGTTGTGATCGAGTGCAGGCGCACTGTGTCTGCCTGCACACCGCGTTCAAAACCATCAAGCTCGGCGCGTGCAGAGGCAAGCGCACTGCGACAATTATCCACCACCCGGCGCTGATCGGCAATCTTGATATTCAGGCGCTCTATATCCGGCAAGGCCGCAACAAGCTCTGCCATATGCACTATTTCTGCGTCACGCGCCTTGCGCTCTTCCAGAATACGGTTTTCGGTATCGATCAAACCCTGCAATCTGGTATCACGTCTGGTTGCTTCCTGCAGCACAGCCGCCAGTGCCCGGCGCGCCTGGTCGGCGGCACCTTCGTGCTGCTTGCGCTCTGTGCGCAAGGCTTGTTCTGCGACAACTGAGGCCTCAAAGCTTGTTTGCGTGCTATGCATTTTTTCCGCAAGGCTGTCTTCAAGTAAGTGCAGTGTTGCCAACGCTTTGTGTTGCGTGGCCTCAATTTTCGCAGCCGCATTTGCCTGAGCATCCTGATGACCAGTGTGCGCCTCGGCATTGGCGCTTTCAAATGCAGCCTGTGCAGCTTCAATGGCCAGAGCCGTGGTCGCTGATATGCGCACATATTCTGTTTCGGCTGCAGCGTGTGCCTCTGCCACAACCACATGACGCGCGCGCTGTGCCAACCGCTCGGCAGCGGCACTCTTGACATCGGCGGCGGTGTAAAAACCATCCCAGCGCCACAGCTCACCGGCAACGCTGACCAGGCGTTGCCCGACAGCAAGGTTCATTTTCAATCTCTGCGCGTCTTCAGCAGTCACCACGCCAATGTGGGCAAGCCGACGAGACAGGCTGTTTGGTGCTTTAACAAAATTTGCAAGTGTTGGCACGCCATCAGGCAAGCCCCTATCATCTGGATGATTGCCACTGTCGTCAGCCCAGCGGCGCTTGGCTGTGCCACCGACAGGCGCTGACAAATCGTCTGCCAGTGCAGCGGCAAGTGCGGCTTCATAACCCGGCGTTACCGTTATCAAGTCCAGCACAGCGGGCCCGTCAGCGGCATGACTGGCGCTGTCGGCCAGCAGCCGTTCCAGCGCTGTCAGTTCTGCCTTCAGGCCAATCACCTGCCCTTTTGCGGTTTGCACGTTTATCTGGGCATCGCTTCGAACGCTATCGAGATTCAGTCTGGCAATCTCGCGTGCCGCATCGACACGCTGGCGCACGCTGTCGCGCTCAGCTTCCGCCTCACGCCGTGCGGCTTCACGCTCATGATCAAGCCTTGCACGAAGTGCTGCGCGTTCGGCTTCTGCAGAACTTCGCACCTGTTCACGTTCAGTTTCAGCCGCACTGCGCACGGCTTCTGTTTCTGTGAGTGTTTTTAATGTGTGGGCTAACGTGGCTTCAGATTCAGCCACCAACTTTTCAGCCATCGGCAAGCCACTGCCTGACGCTTCAATTTCCAGCCGCTTGCGTTCTTCAGCCAACCGTTCAAGATCAATTTTCAAACGCTCAACACGCTGTTTTGTATTGTCCAGCTGGCCATCCAGAGCTCGTTTTCTGGCCATGGCATCAGCATTGCGCTGTGTCAGGTCATCAAAATGCCGTTCGCCCTCTGATGCCAGATTTTCAGCCTCGGCCACGGCATCGCGTGCACGCACCAGTTTGGCCTGCACACCAACCAAGCGTGTTTCCACATCTGCGCGTTCAGCGGCAAGGCGCGATAACGCTGCTGCTGAATCGTTTTCGAGCTCGATCTCGCGTACCCTGTCGCGATCAATATCTGCCACCAGTTTGCCAAGTTCCTCAGTGCGCTCGCGCACGCGCTGGGCTTCTGCTGCCAGCTCCTCGACCGCCAGTGTCAAACGTTGCAAAGCCGCAGCGGCTTCCACCTCATTATGGCGCAGTGCTGGCAGCGCGGCTGCCGCTTCTGTTTGCAACGTGGAGAGTTTAGCAACTGTTTGTGTCCAGCGTGTCACATCGGCATCGGTGATTTTCAGATCAGCTTCAGCCGATGCCAGAATGTTGGCCGCTTCGCGCCAGCGCCGATAGAGCACGATAGCCTCGGCCTGGCGGATGTCCGCCGACATGGTTTTATAGCGCTCGGCCTGTCGGGCCTGGCGCTTCAGGGCAATGATTTGCGCATCCATGGTTTGCGTCACATCGGCAAGCCGTTCAAGATTAGCTTCCGCACCGCGCAAGCGTTGCTCGGCCTCCTTGCGGCGCGAGTGCAATCCGGAAATGCCCGCAGCTTCTTCGAGCACAGCACGCCGTTCAGCAGGTTTGGCGGCGATGATAGCACCAACCCGACCCTGACTGACCAGTGCCGGTGAATGCGCACCGGTTGCGTTGTCAGCAAATATCAGCTGCACATCGCGCTGCCGCACATCCTTGCTGTTGACACGGTAAGCCGATCCCATTTCGCGCTCGATACGGCGGGAAATCTCTAGTTCATCGCTGTCATTGAATGTGGCTGGCGCCGTGCGCTCGGCATTATCCAGAAGCAACGTAACGTCAGCAAAATTGCGCTGTGGCCTGCCGCCGGAACCGGCGAAAATTACATCCTCCATGCCAGCGCCACGCAGGGATTTCACACTGGTCTCCCCCATCACCCAGCGCAGCGCCTCCAGCAAGTTGGATTTGCCGCAACCATTGGGGCCAACAATGCCCGTGAGACCCGGCTCGATGACCAATTCCGTTGGATCAACGAAGGATTTAAAACCGGATAATCTGAGACGTTTGAATTGCAAATCGGGCCCTTACTTCAATGCTTTTATTTTGGTTTCGACAGCCAGCCATGGCTCGGTGCCAGCGACAATTTCAAGCTTCTCGCCATTGATGAAAAATGTTGGTGTCGATTGCACCTGATATTTCTCAACCCCTGTTTTCATATTGGTTTGCATCGCGTTAAGGGTTGCCTGATTGTTGATGCATTTGTTGAATTGTGCTTCCGGCAAGCCGTGCTTGCGCAAAAAATCACCTATGCCAGACTTCTTTGCACTGAACGCCACGGACAGCAGCGGCGGCTTGCCTTTCAAGGCTTCCTGCTCGGCCGGTGTGATAGTTTGCAGGCTCTTCAAGGCGGCGGCTGTCCATTCATCAAAATGATTATAAAATACATTGGTGAACGCAAAGAAGCGCTGCGGGGTTTGGCAATAGGTTACCATTGTCGGGATGACATCAATAATGCCGTGTATAAGAAAACTGCGAAACTCAAACTGTACCTGACCAGAGCGGATGTACGAATCAAGTCCTTTGGCCGAATCACTGTGAAATTTATTGCAATGCGGACAGGTGTAAGAGGCATATTCAATAATGTGCACTTTGGCCTTGGGGTTGCCCATGGCATAGCCACCTTCTGGTGTCGCCATCACTGTTTTAGACCAATCCACCGCTGTCGTTACAGCCGCTGGCTTTGTCACGGGCGTTGCCGGTGCGGCAGCCACAGCCTGCGTTGCGGGAACGAGAAGCGCTGCAACTAACAACATCGGGTATATTTTAGACTTCATCACACTATCCTTTGTGTATCTATTAGGGTGGGAGCAACACTGTGTGCAAGCTTGCTTCAGCTTATCCACAGTTTCACGACTGTTTATCCACAGAAAATGTTGTCGCCAAGCTGCTTAGCGCAGCTCTGAGCGGCCCTTCAGGCAAATCGGGTGGTATTCCAGCCAAAAGTGCTGCCAATAACGCTGGCGGTGCCTCAGTCGTTTTATGTCTTGCGATTGGATATGGCGACATTTGCGGCAAGCTGGTTTGCACGAGTCGCAGCCGCTCGACGGCTTTATAGCCAAAAAACCGGTTTACCGCCGCAATGATCAGATCAGCCACATGCTGAATCTGCAGCGCTGCTGGGCCGTCAACCGCCAGAGTGAGCGTGCCGCCAATGCGCTTGTCTGGCGCAAAACTGAGCTTTACCGGCGATGACATGCGCGCATAGGTTGGCCCAGCTATCGTCGGCCACTCGGCAATCAGCGCCCCGTGAGCAAATCCGTAACGCCGCATCGCTGGTGTCGTGAGTTTGTTGGTGATGTCACCAAGGGCGGCCATCTTGCGGCGACGCTGCGGCTTCCACACGGGTTTTGCGGCTTTATCCATGCCAGCGACTGTGCCACAGACCAGCGATGAAGCCAACAACCACGTCAACGGCCCTTGCCCTGCTCAAATGGTACGATCACCATGCGAGGGGCTTGCCATGGCGGGCACCGCCGGGTGCGCCGCGTGCTGACCCTTACTGGGTTTGGCTTTCGGAAATCATGCTGCAGCAAACCACAGTGGCAGCGGTGATTCCGCATTTTGAGCGCTATACAGCACTCTATCCAACCGTTGAGGCGCTGGCGGCAGCGCCGCTTGATGAGGTGCTGAGACTTTGGGCAGGGCTTGGTTATTATGCCCGCGCCCGCAACCTTCATGCGTGCGCAAGGCGCGTGGTGGCTGACCATGGTGGCCGGTTTCCCGAAGATGAGGCGGAGCTGCTGAAGCTCCCCGGTATTGGTGCCTATACAGCCGCCGCCATTGCCTGCATCGCCTTTGGCAGGCAGGCGACTGTCGTTGATGGCAATGTCGAGCGGGTGATGGCGCGGCTGTTCCGGGTCGCAAAGCCTCTGCCACAGGCAAAGACAGTGCTGCGCAATCTGGCCTTGGGGCTGGTTTCACTGGAGCGCCCCGGTGACTATGCCCAGGCCATTATGGATCTCGGCGCTACAGTCTGCACCCCAAGGCGACCCAGGTGTGAAATCTGTCCGTGGCAGACGCCCTGCCAGGCCTTTGCGCATGGCGATGTCGCAGACTATCCTGTAAAATTGCTCAAACCAGAGCGGCCGACGCGGCGCGGCCTCGCTTTCTGGCTGGAGGCTGAGAATCACGTCTGGCTGCGGCGACGTGAGCCTAGCGGCCTGTTGGGCGGCATGGTCGAGGTGCCGTCAAGCGTCTGGAGCACGGATTATGACTACAAGATTGCACTTTCCCAAGCACCCATCAAAGCCAGGTGGCAACGCCAAAACGGCCATATTGTGCATATTTTTACCCATTTCAGGCTAGAACTGGATGTGGTGAAAGCTAGCCTGCCAAAGCGCTCAGCACTGCCTGAGGGTTTTTGGCACCCGCTGGATCAGATCACGGCCGCTGGTTTGCCAACAGCGTTGCGAAAGGTTGCAGAACTGCTTATCAAACAAGCGTAGTCCATATTTTCAGATAGAATTTTACAGTGTCCGAAAACCCAGAGAAGCCCCGCTGGCAGTACCGTTTCGATAATTACAGCCGCGCCTTTATCTTGCTCCGGGAGGGCATAGAAGCGATCGATCAACGCCCACTGTCTCAACTTGAAAAGGAGGGCATTATTCAGCGCTTTGAATATACTTGGGAGCTGGCGTGGAAAACCTTGAAAGATTTCATGGAAGAGCAAGGCGTAACGTTACCGAGTTTTACACCTGCTGCAGTCATCAAAGCAGCATTTGCTGCAAAAGTAATCACGCGCGGTGATGACTGGATGGCAGCACTTGATGCCCGCAATAAAATGTCACATAGTTATAATTTCAAGGCATTTGAATTGGTTATTGCCGACATCCAGAAACGTTTTCTGAGTCTGTTTGATGATCTGCATAGTGAATTGCTAGCCAAATCTCTCGGTGCAATCGATGTTACACAGTGAGTGGTTGGGACATGAACGATTAAACGTTCTGAGGTCTGTATTGGCACCGTTTTCCGATAAGATAGATTTTGTCGGCTTATTTGGCTCTCATGCCACTGGAAAAGCTCGAGAAAACTCTGATATCGATCTGGTTGTTTACGGCACACTGAATGACTATGAAGTGGATAGACTTTGGAGTCTTTTTGATGCAAGCGCGCTCAGTGTGCCCGTCGATGTGATTGCGTATAACCTCCCAATATATCCACCGCTCAAGGCCCATATAGACCGCGTTATGCAACCGCTTTTCCAAAAGTCCGACCTGATTTGCCGCAGCCCAGCGCTTGACGCATATGTTGCTGGTCTTTAAAGAGACGTTTGCTTTATAGGGGCATCATGGAAAATCCGGATGACGACCTGAATAGGGCAAAATTACGCGCCATCAGTGCGAAATTGCAAGCTATTCAGCAACATAAATCTGCTGAAGAGGTCGCAAGTGCTGAAAAACAGGCTGAAAGCTCTGCATGGTCGCAGGGTGCAGAGTTTGTCGGTGCAGTGATTGTCGGCGGCGGTATCGGCTTTTGGCTGGACCGCCATTTTAATACTGGCCCGTGGGGGATGATCGTTTTGCTGGTTATCGGTTTTGCGGCCGGAACATTAAACGCGCTGCGCTACGGCAAATCCGCCGAGGCGACGCACAACGAAGATAAAGAAGAGACCTAAAACGTGGCTAACCCAATGGAGCAATTCGAGATTCACAAGCTGGCCCCGATGTCTGCTTTGAATCACGACATCTCGTTTACAAACTCCAGCCTTGCCATGGTGGTGGCGCTGGTGGCTGTGGCTGTGTTCATGTTTGGCGGGGCGATGAGCCCCAAGCTCATTCCCGGTCGCTGGCAGGCGGCAGTCGAATTTGTGCACGATTTTGTGGCCGGGATGCTGAAAGACAGTGTAGGGCCGGAAGGCAGGCGCTACGTGCCTTTGGTATTTGCTCTCTTTATATTCACACTCGCTTGCAATTTGCTGGGCCTGTTACCGTTCCTCGGTATTTTTACCCCGACAAGCCACATCGCTGTGACACTTGGTATGGCCATGCTAGTGTTTGCCGTGGTACTGGTGGTTGGTTTTGCTCGTCACGGTTTGCATTTTTTCAGTCTGTTTGTGCCGGAAGGCGCACCTGTGGTGCTGTTGCCACTATTGGTGGTGATAGAGATTGTGTCGTTTCTGTCGCGGCCTTTTACCCTTGCCATTCGACTGTTTGCCAACATGACAGCGGGCCACGTGCTGCTCAAAGTTTTCGCTGGTTTTGTTGTGGGCTTGGGTGCAGCTGGTGGTTTTCTGTCCCTCAGTTCTATCCTGCCCTTTGCTGTCATCAACGGATTTCTTGTGCCACTCGAACTGCTGATTGCGGTGGTGCAGGCCTATGTGTTTGCCTTGCTTACAGCGATCTATCTCAACGACGCTGTTAATCTCCACTAATCTTAAATATCCAACGAAAGGTTTCTAAAATGGATGTCGCTTCTGCAAAATATATCGCTGCTGGTCTTGCTGCCATGGGGGCTGGTATTGCCGCTATCGGTGTTGGCCTGATTTTCGGCAACTTCTTGAGTGGTGCTCTGCGAAACCCAGCGGCGGCTGACAAAATGGCTGGCCGACTGATTTTCGGTTTCGCTGTGACGGAAGCTTTGGGCCTTATTGCTGCCGTTGTCGCTCTGGCACTGGCTTTCGGTAAATAATTCCATGCCGCAGTTCGACCCGGCTAATTTCCCGCATCAGCTGTTTTGGCTGGCGCTTGTCTTTGCCATACTGTATTTTGGCATCATCAAATTATCGCTGCCAAAAATCAGCGGTATGATTGATGAGCGCCAAAGCCGGGTTGATACGGACATCAAGGCAGCCGAAGTGGCCAATGCCAAGGCCACAGCCGCTGAACATGCCTATCTCGATAATCTGGCAAAGTCCCGCGCGGCGGCACAAAAACACTTGGGTGGTGCCAAGGCCGAGTCCGATGCAAAAATTGCCGCTGACATCAAAGCCACTGAGGTGGAGATGACTGCCAAACTTAATGCCGCTGATGTGCGAATCAACGCTGCCAAACAACAGGCGCTCACCAGTGTTGAATCGGTGGCAAGCGATGTGGCGGTCAACATTGTCGAGCGGCTGACCGGTGTGAGGTTTGCCGCATGATAAACAAAGCTATTGTTGCTCTGCTGTTGTTGGCAAGCCTTCCCGCCTTTGCTGCTGAAGAAACCGAGCTACGGTTTTTGGGCCTTAACGGCGAGCAGTTTGTATCGATCGCCATTACCCTGTTTTTGCTGTTTGTAATTTTCAAGGTCAAGGTCGGTAAAATGATTGCCGCAGCACTGGACAAGCGCATTGCTGAAACAGTCGCGCAGCTGAACGATGCCAAACACTTGCGCGCCGATGCGGAAAACTTGCTGGCCAGCTATCAGGCCAGGCAGAAATCCTCTGAAACCGAAGCGGCGGCTATAATGGCGCATGCCCAAAGCGAGGCCGATGCGCTCTTGGCTTCTGCCAAAGTCAAAGCTGACGATCTGATTGAGCGTCGCCGCAATATGGCTGAAGACCGCATTGCTGCTGCGGAACGGACAGCTATTGACCATGTGAAGGCCGCTGCGGCATCCGCATCGATTGCAGCCGCGCACGGCATTTTAAAATCGAAGCTTGATGCCCCGATAAAAGATCGGCTGGTCGATACAGCCATTGGCGAGCTCGACCGGAAACTGCATTAGGGATAGATGACTGTATTGCTGACTTTGCCTTTTCGTCTCCCGCTCCCCTTGCGGCAGAGCGGTGAACCACAGGGCATGAACCACTCCCGCTATCGACCGCTCTCCCGACCCTTCGGGCCACCCTCTCCGGCAATGGGTGAGGGGATACGGCATACTATTTTAATGGCTATCTTTGTCAGCCTCCTTGCTGCCTGTGCCAGCAAGGCGCCGCCGGTGGCAACCACCATCCCCGTTCCGCCGCCTGTTATCAAACCGATTGTTGTTGCGCCGCCACCAACACCGCCGCCGCCCTCCCTTATCAAGCCAACCGCTATCGATGTGGACAGCGTATCGTTATGGTCCGATCAGTATCTTTATGCCGGTTGGCGCATTCAAACCCATTTTTATCTGGGCACGTCTCGTCTGGTCAGCCCGCATGAGCTGATGTTTGCCCATGGCAGCTATGATGACTGCAAACGGGCCTTTGATTATCTCCGCGCAAAAAATCACATCACCCCGCGCTCGCGTCATCTGGTGTTGTTGCTGCACGGGCTTGGCTCCACGCCAACCGTCATGGGCAGTATGATCTCAGCAATCCGCGATGACGGCAATGATGCGGAAACGGTGACGTACCCGACCACCGAGCAGGGTGTTGTGCCAAACGCTGATGGGGTTGAACGTTTGCTCAAGAATCTTGAAGGCTATGACGATGTGGCGATCGTCGCGCATAGCCTAGGCGGCCTCATCACCCGCGCCACATTATCACGGCCATCCTTCGCGCACCTACCGGTGCCAGTGCGCACAGTGGTGATGCTTGGCACCCCCAATCAGGGCGCTTACCTTGCCGGGGCTTTGCGGCCACTGGCGCGAGCCTTGGTGACGGCGTCTGCCAACGATCTCTTGCCAGAACGCGCCAGACAGTTCGGCAACATTCCAGCCAGCGTTCGCCTGGGTGTGATTGCCGGCGGGCGTGGCGGGCGCTATGGCTATAATCCATTACTGGCGGGTGATAACGATAGTATAGTGCGCATTGATGAAACCAAAACGGCCAATATGCACGAATGGATTGTATTGCCCGTGCTGCACACCAGCATGACCACCGATCCGGCGTGCATAGCGGCGGTCCGGCGATTTCTGAAAGGCGGCACATTGAAAGTGCCTGCGACAAGCTGAACACCTTCTTAAAAAAATGAAAGCATAGATGATGAAAACAATCTTTATAGCCGCTCTTGTGACGATACTGTCCCATGCAACCGTTGCGACGGCGGCCACACCGCTTGATGCGGCAACGGCAAGTCTGATTGATGCCTCACTTGCTGGCGACCAGCGGACGGATACTGAAAAAGCCCGAGATGTTTATCGCCACCCCAAAGACGCTCTGGCGTTTTACGGGTTATCGGCAAGCATGTCTGTGATTGAGATTTTCCCCGGTGGTGGCTGGTGGACCAACGTGCTGGCGCCAGTGCTGCGCGACAAAGGCAAGCTGACTGTGGCCATGGACACAGACCTCAACAATGCCAACGCGCGTGGTGGGCTTGGTAAAACACTCGAGCGCTATGCCGCCAAGCCAAAGATTTTTGATAAAGTTGAGATGATCAATTTCGATCCTGCGCACAATACCAAACTCGGGGCTGATAACAGCATCGATATGGTGCTGCTGTTTCGCGACATGCACAACCTGATCGCTGACAACAAAGCCGCTGAAACTCTTAAGCTGGCGTTTGATGTGCTGAAAAAAGGTGGTGCGTTGGCAATCGAGCAGCACCGCTGGCCCGACAATAAAGCCTTTCCGGCCAAGCGGCCAAACTGGGAAGATGGCAACTGGGGCTATGTTAAAACGTCGGAAGTGGTGGCGCTGGCGAAGGCCGCTGGATTCGTTCTCGCCAGCAGCAGCGAACTCAATGCCAATGCACGCGACACCAAAGATTATCCAAACAGTGTCTGGTCGTTGCCACCAACACTGGCCGACGGGGATAAGAACAAGGCGCAATATCTTGCCATTGGCGAATCTGACCGTATGACGCTCAAATTTGTGAAGCCCTAGGCACACTTTGGTTGTAGCAGCGCAAGCCGTGCACGCCATCCTCCCCATCACCCACATGGGTGCGCGTGGCGACGGCATTGCGGGCAGCCTGTATATCCCTGGCGGTGTGCCGGGCGATGCGGTGCAGCTGGATGCCAACGGCGATATCGCCAGCATCATCCCCGGCCCCAACCGCGCCATACCTGCCTGCCGGCATTTTGGCATCTGTGGTGGCTGTGCGCTTCAGCATATCAATAACACGACCTATGCTGACTGGGTGAGCGAACGTCTTCTGGCGGCGCTATCGCAGCACGGTATTGCGCCGCGCCTTGTCCATCCGCCACACATCAGCCCAGCAGGGTCACGGCGACGGGCGAGCCTCAAGGCCATGCGCGAGGGCAAGCATCTGCGGCTTGGGTATAACAAGCAGGGCACGCACGACCTGGTTGATCTTCAGCATTGCCCAGTGCTGTCGGAATCGATCACGGACATATTGACAGCCTTGAGACCATTGCTCGTCTCCCTGCTCAAAGACCGTGCTGCGGCAACGATTGAGATAACAGCCTGCGATACTGGGCTTGATATGATCATCCGTGGCTTGACAAACCTCGATCTCGACAAGCGGATGCACTTGGTTGAATTTGCCCAAATGCCGGCGCATCATATAGCCAGACTGACAGTCGATGCCGGTGATGGCTATGAGACCTTTGCTCTTAACGCCACACCAACGCTCACCTTTGATGGCATTCAGGTGGCCATGCCGCCAGCGAGTTTTGCACAGGCGACACCGGACGGCGAACAGGCCATGATTGACGCTGTTAAAGAAGCCGTTGGCAGCAGTAAAACCGTGGCAGATTTGTTTTGCGGGTTGGGCACGTTTACATTACCGCTCTCAGCCCATGCAAAAATCCATGCAGTTGATGCGGCCTTGCTGCCGGTGCAGGCATTGCAGCCGTCTGCGCGGTTGCACAGACGGCCAATCACGACCGAGCACCGCGATCTGTTTCGGCGGCCACTAACGCCAAACGAGTTAAATATGTTTGATGCTGTGGTGTTCGATCCGCCACGTGCCGGGGCAAACGACCAATGCCGGGCTATAGCCACGTCAACCGTGCAAACCGTTGTTGCCATATCCTGCAACCCCAACACCTTCGCGCGGGATGCCAAAACACTTGTGGATGGCGGCTATGCGCTGGAGGCGATCTGGCCGATTGGCCAGTTTTTATGGTCGCTGCATGTCGAGGTTGTGGCACTGTTCACGCGTTGATTGTATCGGATACGTAAGTATTTGAAGTGTAAGCATTCTTTACAAATTAGCGGTGTGCACGATAGAGCTTGTTAACTATCTAACTGTATTTATTCATTAAATAATATTTGGCATAATGATTGCTTGTTAATCATAATTGCGTTTTACGGTCGGACCCCGTTAATGCAATATAACGTTATTAATTTACAGGAGAAAAAAATGTCCTCATTGCGTTCCACATTTATTGCCAGCGCTGTTGCATTGGCCACTGCGTTTTCAGCGCACGCTGGTGTTATTACGGTTTCAACATCGTTTGGCCCATCAACCACAGATTTTACGCAGCCGTTATCAATCTCAGGCTTTGACAGCACGCTCGGTACTTTGACTGGAGTAACAGCCACATACACGGCAAATGCCAATTTCTCCGGCACTGTAACCAACACAGCTGCGAACGCGCAAACTTTCAAGATCACGGAATCGGTTGATCTTAACCTGACGTCTAACGGTACAGCTGGAACATCCAACATCACTGGATTAGACGGTAAAACCTTGAGCTTGACGGCAACTCAAAACTATTCTTTGGCCTCTGGTGCCAGTTCACCATTTGGACCCTTTGTGCCAACCCAGAGCAGCACGGCTGCGCTGACGGATCTGAATGATTTTCTTACCAACACGCTGACACTTAATCTGAGCACGCTGACTGGAACAACAGTCATTGGTGGTGGTGGCAACATCATCAACAACATCGCAACCACAGCTGGTGGCACGCTCAGCCTGCAATACACTTTCACGCCAACCGCTGTGCCTGAGCCAGCTTCAATGGCGCTTTTGGGTATGGGCTTAGTTGGCCTTGGCTTTGCACGTCGCAAAAAAGCTTAAGATATAATTTTACAGCCCTTTAAGCTGTCTTCAAAATACATAAAAGCCGCACTGAAAACAGTGCGGCTTTTTTGATGTCAAACGCCCTGGAGATTGCATTGCATGGGTCACGCCAGCGCAGGCTCATAGGTATTTTCACCCGGTTAGAAGGCAAATGCACTGCCTTTCCGCGCCATATGCGCTATTTGCCTACAAAGTAACGTACCACCCTTGACAATATATAGGCTTTACCCTATATCACCTCTTGTTCATGGCATCCGCTGTGAACACACGATCCAACCAGTGT
>JANYGX010000020.1 GCA_025362295.1 Sphingomonadales bacterium
TGCGGCAGCGCTACTGGACGATCTCCCCAAGGCGCAGTGGATGCTGGCCGACCGCGGCTACGACGCAGACTGGTACAGGGACGCCCTTCAGGCAAAGGGCATCACACCCTGCATTCCGGGACGGAAATCCCGGATCATGCCCATCAAATACGACAAGCGCCGATACAAAAGCCGCAGCCGCATCGAGATCATGTTCGGCCGCCTCAAGGACTGGCGTCGGGTCGCCACTCGCTACGATCGATGCCCGACCGTCTTCCTCTCCGTCATCGCCCTCGCCGCCACCGTCATCTTCTGGCTCTGATCAACGAGGCCTGACCCTAAATCTGAACCAATATTAGTCACTAAAAATCGATCCCTTCCACTCCCATAAAAGGTTATAGTATGGAAAGGTTAGGAAGCCCCTAATACAACATCATTAATTTGGTAATAAGATTGAATCTCATATTTTGAGTTAATGGTTCAATCAGTTGTTATTTTATCAATGTCTTATTCATACTCTGATATTTTTATGGTTCTGATTCGTTAAATCAGGGTATGTCTTCCAACAATACATAAGGAAAAAAAATGATCTCTCTACTCATGCTCGCCACTGTGTTTGCAACAACACCTGCAATTCGATTGACAGTCAATCAAATGAGTCAATTACAGATTGCTGCCGATAGTGTTCCTGATGGTTCAACAGTCGTATTGCCACCTGGTGACTATGCAACATGTGCATCGTGGCATGCCAAAAATATTACAATAAAGGCAGACGTTGCAGGTTTGACACGACTTCAAGGCGTATCCTGTGAGGGGAAGGGTATTTTCGTCATCAAAGGTGAAAACACGACTATAGAAAACCTGGTTTTTGAAAATGCCGCTGTGCCTGATCAGAATGGTGCTGGTATCCGCGTTGAGGCGCCTGGACTGGTGGTACGTCACAGTACGTTTAATAATAATGAAAATGGCATTCTTTCTAATGTTGGGATTGGCGGTACGCTAACCATTGATAACAGCCGGTTTGATGGCAATGGTAAGTGCAATCCAGGTTGCGCTCACGGAATTTATATCAGCAACATCGATAAACTTGTTGTTACTAGGTCGCAGTTTTTTAACACGCATCAAGGTCATCACATCAAGTCTCGTGCTTTGCAAACAGTTGTGGCAAGCTCTGTTATGGATGATGGCGCAACAGGCAATTCTAGTTATTTGATTGATGTTCCCAACGGGGGAACTGTGCGCCTCTGGAACAATACAATCATAAAAGGTGTTAATTCAGAAAACCATTCCACTATGGTGACTATTGGTGAAGAAGGTGCCAGCAATCCAAGTCGCTATATTCTTATTGATAATAACCGTTTCACCAATCAGTTATCGATACCCACATTGGTTGTGCGCAATTCAACTACAACCCCGACGACATTCAAAAATGACACTGTTAACGGCTTGATTCTTGGCAACGGCCTAAACTAGACCCTTCCTCGATCAGCCTTGCACGGCTGTGCAAGGCTGATCGAGATAAGAATAGTCTAAATCAATAAAGTTATAAAACGCTGCTGGTGAATATCAGCAGCGTTTTATTTCGTCCAACCTAGGGTCAGGCCTCGTTGATCAGAGCCAGAAGATGACGGTGGCGGCGAGGGCGATGACGGAGAGGAAGACGGTCGGGTATCGATCGTAGCGAGTGGCGACCCGACGCCAGTCCTTCCATCATGCGAAGGAAAATGCCCCTCTCGCCCCACCGCTTCCAGCGGTTGTACAGCGTCTTGTGTGGACCGTACTCCTTTGGTGCGTCGCACCAGCGCAACCCGTTGCGGTTCACGAAAACAATGCCGCTCAAAACTCGCCGATCGTCAGCCCGCGGCCTGCCGTGACTCTTGGGAAAATACGGCTCAAGCCGCGCCATCTGCTCGTCCGTCAGCCAGTACAGGTTGCTCATGCTCAGTCTCCTTGCGAAGCCTGAATCAGATCGCGCCTGTCAAATCAATGGGTCATGACCCTAAATGTCATAAAATGGCAGTAAAAATCATGTGGCGCTATGCTACCTTAAATATTTGTCAAAAACGCTGACTACCGGTTACATAGACATTTTGGCTGGAAGAGCTCATGCGCCCTGATGTTCTGTTTCCTCTGTTTGCCGATGTCACAACCCTGAAAGGCGTCGGTGCCGCAGTGGCGACGGCGCTGGAGCGGCTTGATGTTGTGCGGGTGATCGATCTGGCGTTTCATTTACCAGTGGCACTGCTCAACCGGCAGGCTATCAAAAACCTGAGTGGTGCACGGATTGGTGAGCTGGTGATCATGCCCGTTCGGGTGGTGGATTATGAACTGCCGCGCACACCTAAAAGTCCAATGAAGGTGAATGCCATTGATATAGATGGCTGGCCGATCAGCCTTAGCTATTTTTCCAACCCGTCAAACTATGTGCAAAAATTGCTGCCAATGGACAGGGAACGGCTAATCTCCGGCACGCTGGAGCAATTCAACGGCGGCTGGCAGATCGTCCATCCGGATTATGTGCTGCCAGTGGATAAGCTTGCCGATATTCCACTTCAGGAACCGGTTTATCCGCTCACTGAAGGGATTGCCAATAAACGGATGCGGGCACTGGTCGGGCAGGCGGTTGAGCGGGCATCGGTGTTGCCTGAATGGATTGATAAAACATTGCTGGAGCGTGAAGGCTGGCCAGAATGGTATGAGGCGCTGAAAGCTGTGCATTTCATTGCACCATCGGCATGCGGCCTTGATGCGGCCAAGACCAGGCTTGGTTATGATGAGCTGTTTGCCAATCAGGTGGCTCTAGCGGTTTTGCGCACACGGGCACGCACCCGCAAGTCGCGTCCACTTGGTGCAGATGGTGCACGTTCAGTTAATATCAAGCTGCCGTTTGCCTTGACTGGTGCACAGGAAATAGCTGTGAGCGATATTTTAGCAGACATGGCAAACTCAAAACCTATGCTACGCTTGTTGCAGGGTGATGTCGGGTCCGGTAAAACAGTTGTTGCGCTGCTCGCAGCTGCGCGCGCGGCAACGCATACTGTGCAAACCGCTATTCTGGCGCCAACAGAAATCCTCGCCCGGCAGCATCTGTCAACATTTGAAAAAATTGGTGGCCAGCGTGTGGCGCTGCTAACCGGGCGAGACAAGGGCAAGGCACGCGAGAAAATCTTGCTTGATCTGGCCGTCGGCAATATTGATGTGATGATCGGCACCCATGCGCTCTTCACGGATGATGTGCTGTTTCACGATCTTGGCCTGATCGTCGTCGATGAACAGCACCGTTTTGGTGTGCACCAAAGATTATTGCTGAGCAGCAAGGCAAAGCTGCCGCCTCACATGCTTGTTATGTCGGCCACGCCAATACCCCGCACGCTCACACTCACCGTGTATGGTGAACTTGACGTGTCGCAACTGAACGAACGACCGCCTGGTCGGCAGGCCATTGATACGCGCGTGATCTCACTCGACCGGCTGGAGGATGTTTATGATGGTCTGGCGCGCGCCATTGCTATGGGTGGTCGCGCCTACTGGGTATGCCCGCTGGTGGAAATATCTGAGAAGATCGATCTTGCCGCTGCGGAAGAGCGTGCGGCCGATCTTGCACAGCGTTTTGGTGATCAGGTCGGTCTTATTCATGGTCGATTGAAAGGCGTTGAAAAAGATGCAGCCATGCGCGCTTTTGCAAGTGGAGAAAAACGTATTCTGGTGTCAACCACTGTGATTGAGGTTGGTGTCGATGTGCCAGAAGCCAATCTGATGATCATCGAGCAAGCAGAACGATTTGGCCTGGCGCAACTGCATCAGTTGCGTGGGCGGATCGGGCGAGGCACGGTGAAATCTGTGTGTCTGCTGTTGCGTGGTTCCAAACTCGGTGACGTGGCGCGTGCGCGGCTTTCCATATTGCGCGATACTGATGATGGTTTTCGCATTGCCGAGGAGGACTTGCGACTGCGCGGCGCTGGCGAACTGCTCAGCACGCGCCAATCCGGCCTCCCGATTTTCAAGCTGGTTGATCCGGAAACATCCGGTGAGATGATGCTGATGGCGCGAGATGATGCACGTCTGCTTTTGCATAACGATGCAGATTTGAGCACGGATCGAGGCAAAGCAGCGCGTGTTGTACTGTATCTTTTTGAAAGGGACTCAGCGGCAGGGTTATTGAGGTCGGGGTAAGAAATTTAAATTAATATCATGCCATTTTAATAGAAACGCGTCATAACAGCAAAAGCTGATATGGCGATTTTAACGTGGCTGAATTTAAGTCGCTTGTTTTATTTCCCACCTGCCAGCCCTGCCGATATTACCAACTGAATTGCATTCTCGACAGACATATCGATGCGCTTTAATTTGGAGCGATCAATATAAAGCAAAAATCCGGTGTAAATACTTGGGGAGGTTGGCAGAAAAACAATCACTTTATCATCACCAAATATAGCCGGTGCGTTGCCTGTTACAAAAGCCAAACTTTCACTGCCCGGCCCCGGATATTCGATCAGCACCACCTCGCGAAAGCTTTGCCCGCCTGGTTTCATCAAGGCATCAAACACTTGCCGTACCGGTCTGTAAATCGCACCAAACAGTGGCACTCTGGCAATCAGCCGGTCGCCGTGGGTTACAAGATAGCGGCCAATCACATTGGCTGTGAGTGCACCGAGCAAGGTAACGCCAGCGACGGCCAGCAATAAGCCCAAACCGGGTACGGCGAGCCTTGAAATGTCAGCCGGTAAAAATGGCTCAACCCAATTATCGACGGATTTTATAACGTAATGGACCAGCAATGCTGTAATTATCAAGGGAGCAGCGACCACTACACCGGTCAGGAAGTAGAACCGCAATTGGCCTTTTACCGAGCGGGCAGGCATGGCAGGTTGTTGATCGTTCATCTCTATTATCCAGAAGGTCTCGACAGAAGGGGTGATACCAGATTAATAACTTTCCTATAAATCATCGAGATACCCTATGATATTAAAATATTATCTGAAAACACCATTATATATAATGCTCGCTTTGTGTATCAGCGTGGCTCAACCTTCAGCTGCCCCTGCTCAAGTTAAGGTGGCTCAAGTTAAGGTGGCTAAAATTAAAGTAGACTGGGGCAAGCGTTACGAAACAGCCCTAGAAAATTATCACGATGGCAAGTTCAGCATAGCACACAAAGAATTTCTGGCGCTGGCAGATGTAGGTTCTGCACCGGCACAAACACTGGTCGGTCATATGTATCTGAACGGCGAGGGGGTGGAAAAATCGCCGGGAGTTGCGGCGATGTGGTTTTACCGTGCCGCCAGCCGAGGCTATGTGCCTGCCCAGCTGGCGTTCGGCCATGTGCGGGAAACCGGCAATGGCATGCAGCGCAATCTGGTTGCCGCAGCCATGTGGTATATGATTGTTGAAAAACGCGGCAACGAAAAACTTTCCGCCCTAGCCAAAACTTTTCTCGAGCGGGTATCAAAACAGCTCACACCGGAGGTGCTGATAACCGCTCGAAATAAAGCCAACAGGTGGCGGCCTGATAATGAATTGACGCCTTAGGCTGCTTTTGGTTTGTTGGAACGGAAAGGCCGCTTGCCACTTGCGGCACCTTCAGGTTTGCCTCCGCTGCGCTGTTCACCAAATGCCGGTTTACCTTTGTATGGCTTGGCACCTTTGAACGGTGGACGTGCGGCACCGTCTGGACGTGCGCCGCGTTCGCCTTCGGCTGAGCGTGGCCGCCCTTCTTTCAGACCGCCAGCGGGAGCATTGCCACGACGATGATGATGACGTTCCCCTTCTGGGCGACCACCGTCTGTTCGTGCGCCTTCTGGCTGTGGGGTATCGTGACGCGGTGTGTAAGGTCGTTTGGCAGCATCACCGCGCGGTTCAAACTTTCTAGGTTCCGAAGAGCGCGGCTCTGATGGGCGACGGTCGCCAAATGGCCGTGAGGACGCTGGCCGTTCTGATGCCGCTGTCCGGTCATCTGGTCCCCGTTCCGGACGATATTTTGTGCGCTCGCTTGGGCGATCGGTGCGGTCAGCACGCTCGCTGGCACTCCAGGTTGATTTGCCACGACCTTCCGGGCGTTCACCAGATCTGCCGCCCTCGCGGCCGCCACGGCCAGCATCTCGTCCGCCGCCTCTGCCGCCGCGTCCACCGTCGCGACCTTGCGGTTTCACGACTTCAGCTTCTACGGGCTTGGCCATATTTTCACGGCGACGATCTGTGGCTGGCAGCGATTTACCAATCAACTTTTCGATATCCTTGAGAAACGCACGTTCCTCACCGTCACAAAAACTTATGGCGACGCCGGTTGAACCAGCGCGCGCTGTCCGGCCAATGCGGTGGATGTAGGACTCGGCGATGTTTGGCAAATCAAAGTTGATAACGTGGCTTACAGCATCAACGTGAATACCGCGCGCGGCAATATCTGTTGCCACAAGCACACGCGTTTGGCCTTGCTTGAAGCTGGCGAGTGCACGGGTGCGCTGTGCCTGGCTGCGATTGCCATGCAAAGCCTCCGAACGAATGTTGGCCGCTTCCAGAGTGCGCACAATGCGATCAGCGCCGTGCTTGGTGCGTGAGAACACTATGGTGCGAGTGATGTCTTCATTCTTCAACAATTCAAGGAGCAGAGCACGTTTGGAGCCCGCCTCAATGAAAAACACCTGCTGGTCAATCGCTGCAATGGGTGTGGATTGACGCGCCACGGCGATTTCAACCGGATCGCGCAAGAACTGGTCAGCCAGATTGCGGATTTCTTTTGGCATGGTGGCTGAAAAAAACATGCTCTGGCGTTGTTTAGGGAGCGCATTGGCGATCTGTTTCAGCGGCTGCAAAAAGCCGATATCCATCATGTGGTCAGCTTCATCGACCACGACTATTTCCACAGCATCAAGGCGCAGGTTGCCCTGTTTCATATGATCGAGCAAACGGCCTGGTGTGGCGACAATTACATCAACACCGGCTTGCAAGGCGCGGGTTTGCGGTGGCATTGGCATACCACCAAAGATAACCGCTGTTGTAACGCGGCTGGTGCCGGCATAGCTGCGAATTTTCTGCACAATCTGGTTGGCCAATTCGCGGGTTGGTGACAGAATGAGCGCCCGGCACCGGCCTTTTTGCGGGGCCTTGCGGTCCTTCAAAATCTTGTTAAGCAGCGGCAAACTGAAGGCGGCGGTTTTACCCGTGCCAGTTTGCGCCAGGCCCAGCACGTCGCGACCCTGCATTGTTAAAGGAATAGTTTGCGCCTGAATCGGGGTAGGCTCGGTGTAGCCACCGGCAAGAAGCGCGTTGAGTAGGGCTGGCTCAAGGCCAAGCTCTGCAAAAGTAATCATATATAATAGTCTTTCTTTGTGTATCAATAAGCACACGAGGCCCCTGTAACAGACATGATACAGAGACAAAGCGAGCGGGTTTGTTAAACCGCCGCATGATCAAAACGGGGGGAAACTAGGACGATAAAGTTCAGGTTAAGTGCTTTTCAAGTGCACCGATCACGCAACCAATGTGCGAATCTATATCGTTAAAACAATCAAATAATGGCTAACTGTGGCAAAGTAAAGACAATATTTAAAACGGCTCATTGATTTGGAGGGGCGATCCATTTTATCTCAGAAATGAAAACGCCAGTGTTTAAACTAAGCGCTTTTAATAATGACGTGTCATCCCAGCCTTTGCTGAGATGACGAATATGGTTTAGCCTTAAGGGCTTCTGGTTAGTCTACCAGCGCCAAATGCTTGGCAATAGTTTCAGCTATCTGCGTGATTTGTTCTTTGTTGATCATTAGCGGTGGAGTCAGGGCGATTGTATCGCCGGTGGTGCGAATCAGCACGTTATCCGCATAGCACCGATCGAAAACATCGAGTGCCCGTGCTGTTGGCGCACCAGCGCGCACTTCAAGCTCTATGCCAGCAATAAGACCAGTGGTGCGAATATCAATCACGTGTCTGTGGCCCTTGAGGCCGTGCAGTGTTTCCTGCCAAAAGTCTGCCATGGCCGCTGCTTGGCCAAACATATTTTCATCGCGGTATACCGATTGCGTTGCAAGCGCTGCTGCGGCTGCCAGTGGATGGCCTGAATAAGTGTAGCCGTGAAAAAACTCAATAACACTTTCAGGCCCCTGCATGAAAGCATCGTACACATGGCCGCGCACGGCCACAGCACCCATGGGCACCGTGCCGCTGGTGAGGCCCTTGGCGAGAGTCATGATATCAGGCTGCACGTTATAATGCTCTGCAGCAAAGGCCGAACCCGTGCGACCAAAACCCGTGATCACTTCGTCAAATATAAGCAAAATGCCATGCTTGTCACAAATTTTACGCAGTCGTTCCAGATAGCCAGCTGGTGGAATAAGAACGCCCGTAGAGCCTGCAATAGGCTCCACTATCACCGCTGCGATCGTTGACGCGTCATGCAAAGCCACCATTTTTTCAAGATCATCAGCCAAATGAGCGCCCCATGCTGGCTGATTTTTCGAAAAGGCATTGTGTTGAAGATTGTGCGTATGCGAAATATGATCTGTGCCCTGCAATATACCCGCATTGAACATTTTTCTGTTGTTAACCATGCCGCCAACTGAAATGCCGCCAAAGCCAACACCATGATAGCCGCGCTCACGCCCGATAAGCCGTGTTCGCGTTGCTTCACCCCGCACACGGTGATAGCCAAGCGCCATTTTCAAAGCCGTATCAACAGATTCTGAGCCGGAGCCAGTAAAAAATACATGATCTAGGTCGCCCGGAAGTAGGGATGTCAACTGATTGGCAAGCTCAAATATTTTAGGATGCCCCATATTAAATGCCGTCACATAATCAAGTTCAGCGGCCTGATTTTGAATGGCTTCCACTATTTTAGGGTGGCAATGCCCTGCATTGCAACACCAGAGGCCGGCGATGCCATCAAGCACCTTGCTGCCTTCGGAGTTAGTATAATACATGCCCTTAGCGCTGGTCATCATCTTGGGGTGCTCTTTAAAACGCCTGTTAGGCGTAAATGGCATCCAGTGGGCATTCATATCATTGGGCTTGTACATTTTTCATTCGTCCTATAAGTTAGACACTAAGTCGACTATACGGGAGTTGCAATCAATATTAAAGCCCGTTATTCTATTTCATCAACATATCATTTTAAACGTGGAACATGACAAATAAAAAACCTGCCAAAGCAGAAACCACCATCCCACCCGTTGAAACTAACGACGGCACACTTTCAGTTGGCAAGCGACTTCGACACATCAGGGACATGTATGGATTGTCACAACGAGAGCTGGCTAGACGGTCGGGGCTAACCAACGGCACTATTTCACTTATTGAACAAGATTTGGTGAGCCCATCTATAAGTTCAATAAAGCGCGTGTTGGACGGTTTCCCGATTTCCCTGTCCGATTTTTTCGGCAGTATTTTTGAAACCGAACAGCCAGCATTTTTCAAATCAAACCAACTCACGGAGATCGCCGGTGGGCCAATCAGTTTTAGGCAGGTTGGTGACAATTTGAAGCAGCGGAGTTTGCAGGTTCTGCATGAAAGATATGAACCCGGCTCTGATACCGGCAAGGCCATGATCAGTCATCCAGGCGAAGAATCCGGCATCATTATTTCCGGACAGATAGAATTGACTGTAGGCGGTCATGTGGAAACATTAGGCGAGGGCGAAGCTTATTATTTCAACAGCCGCCTGCCGCATCGTTTTAGAAACACAACATCTAAAAATTGTGTCATTGTGAGTGCTTGCACGCCACCAACGTTCTGAGCATCTCTTTAATTGGAAATTTTTTATGAATAGCGACCTGAAGAGTGGTGATCTGGAAGCCTGGATCACCGCTAACGGTGTAAGCGAAATCGAATGTATGGTACCGGATATGAACGGTATTGTGCGCGGCAAGGTTCTGCCCGCTGGTAAATTTATCAAAAGTGTCAAAGAAAAAAGTCTGCGCATACCAAGCAGCATTTACATCATTACAGTGACAGGTGAATATCCGGATGAAGCTGACGAGGATATCGCACCGACATCTGACCCTGATGTAACACTTGTGCCGGATTTCAGCACAATACGTGTTATGCCGGGATATAAAACGACGACCGCCTTTGTTATAGCCGATGGTTACAATAAGGAAGGCAAACCAATATCAATTTCACCGCGTGAGATATTAAAGAAAGTTTTGTCACTGTATAAGGACAAGGGCTGGACGCCGGTAGTGGCGCCTGAACTTGAATTCTATCTTACAGACATCAATCGCGATCCTGATTTGCCTCTCGTGCCGCCGGTTGGCCGATCGGGCCGGTCAGAAACGGCAAGCCAGCCTTACGGTCTTGAAGCCATCAACGAATATGAAGACTTGATTGAAGATATCTATGAATATTGTGAGAAAGCCAATCTCGATATTGATACGATGATTCACGAGTCAGGTGCTGCACAACTTGAAATAAATTTCTTGCATGGTGATGCCCTGGCACTGGCTGATCAGGTTCTGTTCTTCAAGCGTATCGTCAGGCAAGTGGCACTGAAGCACGGTGTGTATGCTACATTTATGGCAAAGCCTATGTCTAACCAACCGGGCAGTGCGATGCATATCCATCAATCACTGGTTGATTCGCAAAGCGGACGTAATTTGTTCGCGACCAACAATGGCAGTGATTCGATCATGTTTAAACGGTACATCGCTGGGCTGCAGCGCTTACTGCCTATGGTGGCGCCGCTGTTTGCCCCCAATGTCAATTCTTTCCGCCGGATGCGCCCGCAATTTGATGCACCAATCAATGTTCAGTGGGGCTATGATAACCGCTCCTGTGGCCTTCGCGTTCCAATCACGCCAGCCGACGCGCGACGTGTTGAAAATCGTTTGCCAGGTGCTGACTCCAATCCATATCTCGCGATCGCTTCGTCACTGATTTGCGGGTATGTCGGCATGATTGAGCGTATGGTGCCGCGTTCGCATGTTGAGGGTTCGGCTTACCGCATGGCACGCACATTGCCGCGCACACTTTACGAAGCCCTCGATAGAATGATGCATTGCAAGCCAGTGAAGAAGCTGCTTGGCGAGGAATTTTTTGATGCATTCTATGCCATCAAACAATTTGAACTTGATGCCTATCAGGGTGTGATCAGCTCTTGGGAACGTGAGCATTTGTTGCTGAAAGTCTGATATGCAGCACTCGCAAACTCATGCGCCGTCTTATTATGCAGCAACGGCAAACCCGTACACAGCGTTCAACGGCCTGAGCCACGATATCGAGGCCGACATTTGTGTTATTGGTGGTGGGTTTACAGGTTTATCGGTAGCACTGCACGCAGCCGAACGCGGTTTTTCTGTTGTTGTGCTGGAGGCATCTCGCATTGGTTGGGGTGCCTCTGGTCGCAACGGCGGCCAAATGATTGCCGGTCTGCGCAAGAGCAGCACCGAACTCGCTCAGCGCTTTGGTGATGATACGGCGCGCACGTTGATGAACAACAGCAATATTGCGCTAGATTTGATGAAGTCGCTTATTCTAAAATATAATATAAAATGTGATCTCAAGTCTGGTCACCTTATTGCCGCTCATGCACCAGGTGAATTGTCGTGGATGAAGGCTGAAACAGCCACACTTGAGCGTTTGGGTTCGCCGCACAGTTTTCAGCATTACAGCAAGCAACAGGTTGAAGAACAGGTGGCTCACGATGGCTATTATGGCGGGCTGTATGATCCAAATGGTGGGCATGTTCATCCTTTAAACTATGCCATCGGGCTTGCGCAGGCGGCAGCGGCGGCCGGGGCACAAATTTATGAAAATAATCCGGTTATACGGCTTGAATCCGGGACAGCTGGCGACACCATTAAAACCAGTATGGGGGTTGTTAAAGCCAAATATGTCGTGCTTGCCTGTGATGCGCTGATTGATGGCTTGCAGCCTGACATTGAGGCACATATCATGCCGGTTGCAAATTATATCATTGCTACAGAGCCGCTTTCAGAAACCGAAGCCTTGCAGCTTATTCCCAACGATATTGCCATTAGTGACACAAAATTCGTGGTTGATTACTATCGGTTGTCAGCGGACAGGCGTTTGCTTTTCAGCGGCGGTGAACGCTACACGCCGCGCCCACCACAGGATATTGTGGCTGCAGTTCGACCCCATATGCTAAGGGTTTTTCCACAACTAAAAGATAAAAAAATTGATTTCAGCTGGGGGGGAATGGTCTCCGTCACAATGAGCCGATTGCCACATTTCGGCAGAGTCGGCAGGCGTTTTTTTGCTCATGGATATTCCGGGCAAGGTGTCGTTTTGACAACCCTTGCAGGCAAAATTTTGGCCGATGCGATAGCGGGCACAGCTGATCATTTTGACGTGTATTCGAAAATTGTACCGCCTGCTTTTCCTGGCGGAAAATTACTGCGCAACCCTCTTTATGTGGCGGGTATGTTGTGGTACGCCTTGCGAGACAGGTTGCCATAAATATTATAAAATAAATATAAACAATTAACAGCATACAGGTAGAACAAATGACAACACAAATCGGCACCAGGCAGGAAGCAGAAAAATTCCTTGCCGAGCATCCGGAAATTCAGAACATAGAATGCGTTTTTACAAATATCTCTGGTGTGCCGCGCGGAAAAAATCTGCGCCGTTCGGAACTTTTGCCGCTGTATGATACCGGGCGTTTTTTGCCAGGGTCTGTGCTTGTTTGCGATGTTACAGGACAGGATTGCGAAGATACCGGTCTGGTGTGGGAGGACGGCGATGCGGACCGTGTTGCTAAACCACAACTCGGCACATTGGTGCCCATTCCGTGGCGCGGCGCTGACACGGCGACAGTTCTGTTATCAATGTATGAACTGAATGGTGCAGAAAACGATCTTGATCCGCGCGTTGTGTTGTCACGTATTATTGATAAGTTTAAAGGGCTCGGCCTTACACCGGTCGTTGCCTGTGAGCTGGAGTTTTATCTGCTCGATGGCTCGGCCGCACAGGACGGGGATTATATCCCCTTTGCATCGCAGGTGACTGGTCATGTCGCTAATACGCATGAGGTTTATGGCTTGCGTGAAATGCATGATATCAAACCATGGCTAGATGATCTTTATGCTGCCTGTGATGCACAGAACATACCCGTTGAAACATGTATTGCCGAATATGCGCCGGGTCAGTTTGAGTTGACCTTGCATCATCAGGCTGATGCGTTGCTCGCCTGCGATCATGCCATACTTTACAAACGCACGGTAAAAGCTGTGTCAGTGAACCACGGTGCCGAAGCGACTTTTATGGCAAAGCCATTTTCTGATATTGCAGGTAGTGGTTTTCACATCCATGTGAGCCTTGAAGATAAGGATGGCAAAAACATTTTTGCAGATGAAAATCCTGAAGGTAGTCCAGAGCTTCGTCATGCGGTTGCGGGCATGAAAGCATTACTTGCAGACTCGATGGCAATTTTTGCACCGAACATGAACAGCTATCGGCGTTTTAAGGCAAACAGTTACGCACCTGTGGCACCGACATGGGGCGTGAACAATCGCACAGTCAGTTTTCGCGTGCCAGCGGGTGGACCCAACACGCGGCATATTGAGCACCGTTGTTCAGGTGCTGATGCCAACCCGTATCTGGCTGTTGCTGCTGTGCTTGCTGCTGTTCATCACGGCATGACAAACAAACTTGATCCTGGCCCGGCTGTTACCGGTAACGGTTATGCTGTTGCTGCAGAAACAGGCCAAAAATTTCCCTCGCACTGGTTTGCTGCTGTTGATTTGTTTGCTGAGTCGGCGCACATGAAAAAATACTTTGGCGAACGTTTCGTTAAGATGTTTTCCATCGTTAAGCGCACAGAGCAAGCGCGGTTTTATGAGCATGTGAGTGAACTGGATTTTCGCTGGTATTTCCGCAACGTCTAAGCAGGTGATGATTATGGCTGATGATAAAGATACTTTAACGCTTTCACTTGATGCATTTGCAAGCCAGGACTTTTCGCGCAGAGGTTTACTTGGGACTTTTGGGGCGGCTGCTGTTGGCATAAGCGTGAGCGCATGTCATAAACCCCGAAACAAATCCGCTTCAAGTGGTGGCAAGGAAGATGCAAATCTGCTGTTCTATAATTGGGACACTTATATAGGCGACTCGACCCTCGCTGATTTTAACAAAACCAACGCTATTTCGGTTAACATGGACCGTTTTGCAAACAATGACGAACTGTTTGCCAAGATGCGCGCCGGGAACCCCGGCTATGATGTCATTGTGCCCTCAAATGATTTTGTTGAACGACTGATTAAATCTAACCTGCTCATGCCACTGAACCCGCTTAAAATTCCGAATACAAAAAATATAGCTCATGAGTATATGGAGGTGAATTATGATCCCGGGCGACTTTATTCAAGGCCCTATACGTGGCTTGTTCTGGGCATTGGCTATCGAAAATCAAAAGTGAAGGGCATTCCCGATAGCTGGAAATATCTTTATGATTCGGATGAGTACAAGGGTCGCATTTCACTTTTTGAAGAAGCCGGAGATTTAATGCGGCTTGGCGCACGCTATCTGGGACACAGCGTTAATGATGTGACGCCAGCCATTATCAAACAGGTAGAAGCTATGCTGATCAAGCAAAAACCCAATATAAAAGTTTTTCACCATGACGACGGGCAAGACTTGCTGGCTAAAGGCGAGGTTGATCTAGTGCTGGAATATAATGGTGACATAGCGCAAAAAATGGTTGAAGATAAAGACATTGATTTTGTTGTCCCAAAAGAAGGCAGTCAATTGAATTCAGATAATTTGTGCATACCAGTGGGTGCAAAACATCCTGATAACGCGCACAAATTCATAAACTTCATATTGGATGCGCAATATGGTGCTGATATTTATAAGAAAATAAGATACCCCACACCCAATGTGGCAGCGAAGGCTCTGATGCCGGATGAGTATAAAAACAACAAGGTTATTTTTCCGGACGCAGAAGTATTGGCACGCTGTGAGTATGTCAGTTACCAGGGGCTTGAAATGCAAAAAAATATGGAAGAAGCTTTGACTCGCATCAAAGCTGCTTGAGGAGGCTGCAATGCAAAACTGGCGGGAAAGTAAATCTGGCTTTTGGATTTTATCAATCCCTACTGTTTTGTGGCTGCTTATTTTATTTGTCATTCCTTTGGCAATTGTGTGGCTCTACAGTTTTGGTGAAAACACATCGCTCACAGTCATATCATTCACTGGAACATTGAAAAACTACGCGAAAGCTATTGAGCCGCTGTACCTTAAAATATTTCTGAAATCATTCTGGATGGCGGGCGTGACGACACTGCTGTGCCTTATTATTGCATTTCCTGTGGCTATTGCTGTGACTTTTGCATCCGAGCGCAGCCGCTCCTGGCTCCTGTTGCTGATAATGCTGCCGTTTTGGACCAACCTGCTTATTCGCACTTATGCTCTCATGGCCGTGTTGGGAGAGAAAGGGTTTCTCAATCAGGGTCTGGGCTGGTTGTGGATAAAATTTCATCCACTCATGATTATGCTGGGACTTGGCACTGCTGCTCAAGCCGGGTTCGAACCGATCAAACTTATCTATAACAATTTTGCGGTAATTTTTGGTTTGGTTTACGTGCAGCTGCCGTTCATGGTGTTGCCACTTTATTCAGCGCTTGACCGGCTTGATCGCTCGCTTATTGAAGCCAGTCTTGATCTTGGAGCCGGTCATTTACGTACACTTGCCAATGTCGTGGTGCCGTTGGCGCGTCCGGGTATAATGTCTGGCATATTGATCACGTTTATTCCGTCATTGGGGTCATATCTCACGCCGGATCTGTTGGGCGGGAGTGACAGTCAATTTATCGCTAACGTGATAGAGCGACAATTTCATTCAGCAAACGATTGGCCATTTGGCTCGGCGCTTTCATTTATTTTGTTGTATGCAACCTTTATTTTTATTGCGCTGCAATCTCTTGGTAAAAAACAGTCAGGCCATACTGCATGAAATCCGCCAAGCCAATAGCAGCGCCTCTGGAATATACTCGACGCACAAGTCTCAGGGTGTGGGTTGGCGGGGTTTTGGTATTCCTCTACACGCCACTTTTGGCACTAATGATTTTCAGTTTTAATAACAGTAAATATGCCGTTGTCTGGAAGGGGTTTTCTCTCCAGCATTACATAAAATTTTTTCATGATGAAGATTTAATGATAGCTTTTGGCAATTCTTTGACAATTGCATTTTTCAGTACAATTGTTAGTCTTGTACTTGGTGTCATATCCGGTGTGTTGATGTGGCGGTTCAGATTTCCACTAAAAGGTGTGGTGGAAGGCGCATTATCACTGCCAATTGTGGTGCCTGAAATTTGCATGGGTGTGGCTATGCTTATATTTTTTAATAAACTTGAATTTGCCGATGATTACTACTGGCCGTTCAGTCTGATGACGATTATTCTTGCACACATAACTTTTTCATTTCCGTTTGTCACTGTTGTTATCCGGGCACGCCTCACATCATTCAATCGTGAACTTGAAGAGGGCGCGAAAGATCTCGGCGCAAGCGAATTTCAGATATTCAAGGACATACTCGTCCCGCACCTTACGCCGGCAATAGTTGCAGGCGCATTGCTGGCCTTTACACTTTCGCTGGACGACTTTGTAATAACGTTTTTCACGGCCCCGCCGGATGCCATCACATTTCCTGTTAAAATTTATTCCATGTTGCGTTTTTCCGTAACGCCTGAGGTGAATGCGGCATCGACAATTCTGATTGTGCTCACAGTATTTTTGACTGCCATCGCCTTGCGCATTCAAAGCCGCAACCAAATATCTGCTCATTGACAGGCTAGACCATGACCATTCTGCAAAAACCGTTTATTCAATTCCGGAATATTACAAAAAAATACGGTGCAATTAAAGCCGTCGATAGTGTGACGCTGGACATTTACGAGCAGGAATTTTTCTGTCTGCTTGGCCCATCGGGCTGTGGCAAAACAACTTTGATGCGCATGCTGGCAGGTTTTGAGGTGCCAACGGAAGGTCAAATTTTACTGGATGGTATGGATGTCTCAAATATTCCACCCAACAAGCGTCCAATCAACATGGTGTTTCAATCTTATGCCGTTTTCCCGCATATGACTGTGTTTGATAATGTTGCGTATGGCCTGAAAGTTACGGGTGCCGCTAAAGCTGATATCCATACCAAAGTGACTGAAGCTCTGTCACTTGTTCAGCTTTCCGGTTTTGAGGATCGCAAACCTGATCAGATGTCTGGTGGTCAGCGTCAGCGTGTTGCGCTTGCACGAGCGCTGGTCAAAAAGCCAAAAGTGTTGCTGCTAGACGAACCACTCTCAGCGCTTGATGCCAAACTCCGCGATCAGATGCGATTGGAGCTTGTAAAGTTGCAGGAACAGGTTGGCATTACATTCATCATGGTCACCCACGATCAGGATGAAGCCTTATCTATGGCCAGTCGCATTGCGGTTATTAACAAGGGTGTTGTTGCACAAATTTCGACACCGCGTGATTTGTATGAACAGCCTTCCAGTCGCTTTGTGGCCGATTTTATCGGATCTGTGAATGTGTTCGAAGGTAAGCTGCACATAGATGAGCCATCACATGCTGCGGTTGTAACGCCTGACATGCCAGGCCCCATCTATATGGATCATGGTGTTACCGGGCCTGAAGATGGTCAGGTTTGGGCTGCGATTAGGCCCGAGAAAATCATGATTGAAAAAGCTGCAGAAACCAACACCAAGGCACCTGATGCGCCGGAGGGCCATAACACGGCGACAGGCACCATACAGGCGATCGCTTATTTGGGGGATTTGTCGCTGTACGAGGTTCGGCTGGATAGTGGCAAAATCATCAAGGTAACGCGGCCAAACCTGGGGCGGTGGGATGCGCAGGATCTCACGTGGGACGACAAGGTTTCGATGACGTGGGAAGCTTGCAGCCCTGTTGTATTATTGTCGTGAGATCCATTAATCGTTTGCTTATTTTTGAACCTTCAGCATGATGCTTACACATATCCAAAGGAGGCGCAGATGACGGCGATTAGTATTTTAGGCCTTGCGGCATCTTTAAGTTTGCTTGCCGGCTGGCGGCTTTATGCAACTGTCTTGTTCACTGGGCTTGTTGCCCGCTTTGGCTGGTTTGATTTGCCACCGCAATTTGCGTCTCTTCATGCACTTGCGAGCCCCTGGGTTATTGGCGCATCAGCTTTCGGTTTTATAGCTGAATTTTTTGCTGATAAAATAGCTTGGCTCGATTCTTTGTGGGACACGGTTCACACAGTTATCCGACCGCTTGGCGGTGCCTTGCTTGCGCTGACAGTGGTTTCGCCACAAGACCCGTCGTTGCAGATCATTACATTTTTGCTGGGCGGAGGTGCTGCCTTGCTTAGCCACTCCGCCAAGGCCGGCACGCGCGCTGTCATAAATACATCACCGGAACCTATTAGCAATATTGCTATGAGTGCAGTGGAAGACGTTGCCACTTCGGGGGGCTTGGCTTTGGCGATGTCGCACCCTGTGGCGGCTGGCGCAACATCGATCACGCTTCTGGTTTTCTTTGCTTGGCTTGTGCATAGGTTGTGGCGTGCAATAAAAAACAGGCTGGGGCAATTTCGTCAGTTTTTTGGTTTCGATGATGCCAAAACCAATACACAGATTAAAGGATGATATGATGACTACTACGTTTTTATTCAAGCGTTCCATTTTAGCGACGGCAACGGCTGTATTGCTTTTGCAATCAACAGCGGCTTCAGCGCGTTATTTCGCGGAGTTAAAAATTGTTGATCATATCAAGGGCGCAGACGGTGGTTGGGATTATGCAACAATCGATGCCGCTGCTCACCGGCTTTATGTTGCGCGCCCTGACGGGGTGATGATGGTCAACACCACAGATAAAACTGTGACGAACACACTGGTTGAAGGTAAACGTGTGCATGGTATTTTGATGATACCAGGCACAACAACGGCTATGAGCACGAATGGCGAAACAGACTCAGTGACAGTGTTTGACACTGCAACCGCTAAAATCAGCGGCACGATTAAAACCGGCAAAAAGCCGGATGCGATTGTGTGGGAACCCAAAAATGCGCTTGTGGCAGTGATGAATGGTAAAAGTGGTGATGTCAGCCTGATCGATCCAAAATCAGCCGCTGTGGTCGGTACTATCATGGTGGGTGGTGCGCTTGAATTTGCAGCGCCTGATGGCAAGGGGCTTCTTTACGTGAACATTGAGGACAAATCTGAAATTGCAGTGCTTGCTATTGCCGCGCGTAAAGTAGTGCGGCGGATTGCACTTAAAGGGTGTGAAGAGCCAACGGGCCTTGCCTACGAACCAACCACTGGCTTGCTTGTGTCTGCCTGTGCCAACAGTATGGCCAAAGTCGTTGATGCACAATCTGGCAAAATTGTTGCTACACTCGCAATTGGCCCCAGTCCGGATGCTGCCATTCTCGATGCGGCACGCAAATGGGTTTTTATTCCCAGCGGCGGCGATGGTTCACTCAGCGTGATAGCGCTGAATAGTAAAGCAAATGCCAAAGTTATAGCTAAGATCAAAACGCACAAAGGCGCACGCACGGGTGCCTATGATGACACCACGGGAAATTTGTATTTGCCCACAGCCGATTATGCGCCAGCTGTGGGCAAGGAACGGCCCAAACCATTGCCAGGTTCGTTTGAAATCACAGTAGTTTCTACACGCTGAGTAATACATGACAAACACCATCATCCGCGACATTGCTGCCAAAGATCACCCCCACTGGATGATTCTATGGGCTGAATATCTACGATTTTATCGAGAGAAATTGCCTGTTGAAATTACCGACGCCACGTGGGCCGTGCTTATGGAAACAGACGGTGCCATAAAAGGGATTGTTGCAGAAAAATCCGGTATAGTTGTTGGTTTCGCACTGTATTTGTTTCACCCGTCCACGGGGTCGCTGCACTGCAATTGCTATCTTGAAGATTTATATGTCGCTGAAAATTCACGTGGTGGCGGCGTCGCGCGTGCACTCATCCTTGAAGTCTACAAGCGTGCTGACATTGCCAAGGCGGGCCGGGTGTATTGGCAAACCCAGCAATACAATGCGCCTGCTCGAGCGCTCTATGATACGCTCGCCAAAGTAACATCCAATGTTCAATATGAGCGTTATTAAAACTTCAGGTAACGATAGAAGACGCGAAGGTATTAGAATACCTTCGCGTCAAATTGGGACTGTTGTTTAGGCGGTTATCGCGGATAAAGTGGTTATGTCATCAGAACGACGACGGAGTGCCAGCAAGCTAAGCGCACCAAGTGACAGTAAGGCAAGCGAGCCTGGCTCAGGCACTGTGGATGGTGCTGTAGAGGCAACGCCGATGCCCAAACCGGCTGTAAAGGCTGTAACACCAAAATAACTATTGAGTGCGCCCGCAGCCGTGGCGGTGAGCGCCAGAGAAAATGGATACGTGCCTTTGGTTGGGTCGCTGTTAAGCCCAATTGTGAAAAGATCGACAGTGTTCAGTATAGTTCCAGCTTCATCAACTTTGCCAAAAAGCGTAAGGCTTTGTGTATCAATCAGGAAATCTTCCAGCTTCAGAACCTTTGTGCCGGCTGTGAAAGACAAGCCACTGCCGACATGCTCAATCTGCGCAGCTGGCACACCGGGAACCGGGTTAACCGCAGGATTGATTGACCCACCCGTGATAGGGAAATCGACGATAGGGATACCACCTGTTGCAGAGACCAGGCTCGCAGAACCCAATAGGCCCACACTCACACCAAGGCTGCTAAGGGTAGGGGCAGCATCTAAACGAACCTCAGTTATTCCACCGGTTATTGATGTCGCGGGTGGCGGAACGGCAATAGGAGATGCCATGGCCGCTTTTGAAGCCAGCATTACACTTAAACCAAGTGCAGTAACGGCTATATGCTTGTGTAGTGTTGTAAAACGAGCGTTCATTCTGTGGCCTTTCAAAAAAATTAAGTATTTGTTAACTACAAATCATAACATTTTTGTATACGAACACACATGAATGCCAGATGAATAAAAGCATTAATTTATGAATTTTATATTGCAATATTAGTATCTTACGACTAGTCTTTTATATCTAGTCTGATTGATTTAAGTGCTATATTCTAGGGTTGTGCATTAAGCAAAAACACAAAAAAACCATTCCAGATTTTACATCTGGAATGGATCTTTAAGCGTTCAATTCATTTATTTAGTGTTTGGTTGTCGTGTAAAGTTTCCATAAACCGCCCACATCCGCATAAGTAGAGCCGCCGGGAATAGATTTGAATGCGGCTGTAGCAGCTGTAGCATTGCCTGCGCGCAATTGTGCGAGGCCTAGCCACAAATTGCCTTCTGATGCCGCTTTTGTATCTTTCAGGGCTTTCTCAAACTGCGCAATAGCCCCTGGATAATTTCCATTGCTGAATAATGTGCGTCCGGCTTTCATGTTATCAGGCGCTGCCGTCGAGGCACTTAAGTTGCCAACAGCTGCAACTGAAGATGCCAAACGTGTGTCGGCAGATTTAATCAGGCTTTGAATTGGCGGTTCAGCTGTTTTACCGCTGCTCTCAAGTGCAGATTTAGCCAATGCAGGCGCACCGGTTACAATCGCCAGCTTGGCAAATTCCTGATAATCTAGACTGTCATTAAGATTTTTCGTTTCAGCCAGCAGCATGAACAAACCAAGCTTGGCAGGGTCTGCCATTGGTTGAAGCTTCAGATTGCCAAGCAAAAGTTTCCAGTTTGCAGGTGATGGATCCTGACGAATGAGCTTTTCAAGCGTCTGCTGATAGCCAGCTTTATCGCCAGCTTTATATTCAAGGCTGGCAAGATTGGCGAGATATTCGCTTTTAGGGTTTGCGGCCACAAGCTTTTTGTAGCCAGCCAGTGCTTTGCTGGTCTCACCGAGCTTCATATAGGATTGCGCAGCAATTTTTGAAGCTTCTTCGCCACCGCTTTTGTTGGCAAACTCCGCCGCATTGGCGTAGCTGCCACCGGCATAGTAGGCTTTGGCTATGGTGAGAGAAGGTGCCCCTTGGCTTTTAAGCTCATCAGCGAGTTTGCTGTATTGGCCACTGGCAGAATACACATAAGCCGCCATTTTGGCGACAGTTTGCTTTTCTTCTCCAGTAGAAGCTGCACCTCGCGCAATCTGAATTTGAGCAACAGCCGCAGATGCATTCGAGCGAGCAAGCCGTTGAGCCTGTTGCAAAGCTTTGCCAACGGTTGGGTTTACCTTCGCAGACGCAGGTGCAGCAATAATCGCTGATATGGCAGCCGTTGCCAGCAATCGAGAGAAGGATACAGTCAATTTAGTCATATAAAACCTTTAAATTAGATGCTGAAAGTACAAGAATACGCTACCTCGGTAATGGACCGAGATGTGGTAGACTTTTGCCAATAATCTTTAGCATCAAAATTTGAACTGCCTAGAGGGAAAATGGCATTTTGCGGCATGTCTTGCCCAACGGCGCGGAGCTGGTTAAGCCCACATTTGAATATGCTAACATGAATTAGGGTAGAACAATGAAACGGGCATTTGTATTTCCTGGCCAGGGCAGCCAGACGGTTGGAATGGGCAAGGCTTTGGGTGCGGCGTCAGGGGCGGCACGTGAAGTTTTCGGTAATGTTGACGAGGCACTTGGGCAGAATTTGTTTCGGCTTATGTGTGAGGGGCCACAGGAAACCCTTACCCTCACAGAAAATGCCCAGCCAGCCATTATGGCTGTCAGTCTGGCGGTGATGGGTATTCTGGATGTCGATGCTGGAATATGCATCAGTGAATATGCTGAGGTTGCTGCGGGGCATTCCTTGGGGGAATATTCTGCTCTGGCAGCCCTTGGCAGCCTTGATGTTGGCACCACAGCCAAACTACTGAAACAGCGTGGCGTGGCAATGCAGGAGGCTGTGCCAGTTGGCGTTGGTTCAATGGCAGCCCTTTTGGGTGTCGATATGGCAGAAGCCGAGGCCATAGTCGCAGAAGCGGCACATGGTCAGATTTGCACAACGGCAAACGATAACGCACTGGGCCAGATTGTTATTTCAGGCCATAAGGAAGCTGTTGAACGCGCTGTTGTGCTGGCAAAGGCGCGTGGCAAAAAAGCCATGCCATTGTCAGTGTCAGCCCCATTCCATTGTGCTCTTATGCAACCAGCGGCAGATGCCATGGCCAAACATTTGGCAACGGCGCCAATTATAGCACCTGTATTGCCACTGATTGCCAATGTGACAGCGGCTGCGGTTGCGCAACCAGACGCAATACGGGCGCTGCTCATTGAACAGATTACAGCCCCCGTGCGCTGGCGAGAATCTGTCGAGACCATGATCGCGATGGGCTGCGAAAGCTTTATTGAAATCGGGGCTGGCAAAGCGCTCAGTGGTATGATCAAGCGCATCAACAGGGATGTAAATATTATGAATATAGAAAGCCCTGACGATATTGAAGCTTTTCTGAAAACCATTTAATGAGAGGGAATGGCTATGCTGTTTGATTTAACAGGTATGAAGGCGTTGGTGACAGGTGCTTCCGGTGGCATAGGGTCGGCCATCGCGGCAGCATTGGCAGGGCAGGGAGCGACGGTCGCTTTATCCGGTACACGGATTGACGCCTTAACCGCACTCGCCGGAACGCTTGGCACTAAAACTTTGGTTCTCCCATGTGATTTGTCTAAATCTCACGATGTCGATGCTTTGGTTTCAAAAGCAGCCGAAATGCTGGGGGGCATTGATATACTTGTCAACAATGCGGGCATAACGCGCGATAATCTTTCTATGCGCATGAAAGATGAAGAATGGTCGCAAGTGATGAGTGTCAATCTTGAAGCCTGCTTCAGGCTATGCCGCGCAGCTCTGAAACCGATGATGAAAGCCCGTTTTGGGCGCATTATCAATATAACATCTATCGTCGGGGTTACAGGAAATCCTGGTCAGGCTAACTATGCAGCAGCCAAAGCGGGCATGATCGGCATGTCAAAATCAATGGCCGCCGAGGTTGCCTCGCGCGGCATCACCATAAACTGTTTGGCACCCGGCTTTATAGCCTCGCCTATGACTTATGCCCTCACTGATGAACAAAAAGCCAAGCTCACGGAAAAAATACCCGCAGGCAGGCTGGGCGAAAGTATTGATATTGCGTCTGGGGTTGCCTGGCTCGCCAGCCGGGAAGCGGCCTACGTAACCGGACAGACACTCCATATTAACGGTGGGATGGCTATGATATAGTCAAACGAATTAAGGCTAATTTTAAGATGGTAACGGAAACACGCACCATTATTTTTTCTGATGATGACCTCATGGAGGCTCTCGCGCCTATGGTGCGCCGGCGCGAGAAATATGTGCCAAAATCACAACCTTATGACATTATAAAACGTATTGGTCGTGATTCTCTTTTTTTGTTGCAGGTGACGTATCTCACCGACAAGGTTGTTTTAACGTTTAGTGAAGATGAATTGTTCACGGCGGTACTGGTCCATTGCCTCAAATTGAAAATACCTATCCCACGACGAGCCGAAAAGGTTGTTGAAAGTCGTGGCGATGAGGTTGCACTTATCATTCGAATTGGCGAAACGAATTAAAACAAGTAACACCAAGTGCCCTTTTATTAAATGGGATAAATTAACGCGAAGCCACTGTATTATGCACGGGCGCGGCGACGCATAATTTCCATTGTCAAAATACCAAGACCCAGCAGCGCAAGACTGGCGGGCTCTGGTACATCAACGGGTGGCGGTGTGACTGCACCAAACCCATCCAGATAGGCATAACCGGTATGTCCAGTTGGTGAACAATCTGCTGCAAGCACAAGAAGCTGGAAGTTATGGCCAGACAGAGCCGAATCAATAGTCAACTGCTCGATTTGCCAGTTGGGTGTAAAAAATAAATCGCTTTTACTTGAAAATCTTGAGTCCACACCGCCGCCGCCATCGCCTGCGTTATACGTCCGGGTAATAAGATTTGTATTGGTGGTTAAATCTATCAATTCGATTTGGAGAACGGCAGATTGATCGGCTGGGTGCCCGCCGTTTTGTAGTACAGCTTTCCATGCAAAGAAAATTGAACCGTCGGTATAATTGTTTACCGTTTGCGAAATAAGTGAAGCATTGCCGCCATTGATAGTATCTTCCACACGGTATGAATGATTGCCACTGTAAACTGTGGTTCCCAGATCTGCTCCCAAATTTGGATCTACGTAGGTTGTGTCAATAACCACAGATCGTGCAGCCGCCAGATAGGAAGAGCCGCCTGGCAGATAATCCGCCGGGTTGAGCGGGTTTGGAACACCGCCTCGATAACCTGAACCTTCCGTCCAGCCGCTCGCTGTTCCGTTCTCGAAGCTGCCGTTGATAAAGGCTCCGGCAAAAACCTGCGTGCTCGTGATGCCAACAGCCATAACAACTGATGCAATTTTAGTAATTAACTTTAAAGACATAATAACCCCTTGATGGTTTTGAGAATAAAAAATAGAGATTTTACAACGGTAATTTTAAAACACTACAATTATAGAAATATCAGCAAATACTATGCCATTCTATTTTTACTGTATTTACAGTGATAGAAAGTTAACAACGACAATGAAGATGTAAAGTTAATCGACATTGCTAATACCACCATTTTATAGGACTCAAGCCAGCCGCAACCAGATCAGCCTTAAATAATATTTGTTATACTCAATTAGCGTTGCCAAGGGCTGGAAGCCTGCACTTACAGGATCGGCCATAATTTCAGTGTCGGGCATACGGTCAGAGAACTCCAGCATTGCGCGGGGCATGTGAGAACGCGATGTGACAAGTTTTATCGATTTAAAATGGTGCATTTGAACCCACGCAGCCGCTTCAGCACCGTTACCAATAGTGTCTCCTGCACCGTAACCGATGTCGATGCAGCAATCGAACAGGCTGCGCGGTGCATCGTTATGGCCTGCAAGGTCATCGGCAGATGTCCCTTTATGAACACCAGAAATAAGCATGCGCTTGGCACGATGGTTTTCCAGCTCCAGCAAACCTAGCTTGATCCGACCCTCACCACCGGTGAGCGCCACGATGCCATCAACGCGCTTGCCATCGTGGAGGTGTGCTTTGGGCAGGTGCGCGACAAACCATAGTAAACCCCCAAGCCAGAGAGCGAAGCCATAAATCAATATGCGGCGGAAAACCACTTATAATATCTCGCGCAAGGCACGAAACACAGTGATGCGCGCTGTTAGCATGGTCAGGGCTGCCGCGAAAACAGGCAGCAACAACAGGCATATCCAGACAAAAGGCGAGAGTGACACTGAAGCGATCAACCCTTGACCCGCGCGTTGTGCCAGCCAGCCAAGCCCGATGATTGTGATCAATCCGGCAACCAAGCCCAGGACACCGCCTATCAAGCCCTGAATTAAAAATCGCCTCTGGAATTCGTTTGCAATCAGGACATCAGGTGCCCCCATCATGTGGAGAATTTCAATTGTTGGGCGGTGCGATGAGAGGCCACCCCGCGTGCCAAAGGCAACAATTGCCACGGTCGCCAGAGCCACCAGCAAAACAATAAGATTAGCCGTCCAGCCAATCGATTGGGTGAGTGTTGTGAGTTCACCCAGCCATTGCTGGTGCGTATCCAGCCTCGCTGATGGCACAATTGCTTTGATTTGCGTTTCTATGGCCGCAAGCTGAACGTTGCTGGCATTGCTCGTCAACGTAATATCGATAAGAGCCGGCACTGGAAGATCATCCGTCACATTGCCAACCCCAAGCCATGGCTCAAGCAAACTTGCAATCTGCGCTTTGCTGACGAGTTGTGCATTCGCAACACCATCTAAATGCGTGACGGCTGTTAGGGCAAGATTAGCCATTTTATCGCGTATGGCCGAATCAGGCGCAGAAATTTGCAATGTTGCTTTTTGAGCAAGATCCGCTGTCCAGCCGCTGGCAGCCCCGCGCAAACCAAAACCACCGGCAATAGCCAGCGCACATAAATACACCATCACAGCAATAACCCATGGCAAAATACCATATGATTCTTTTGCATCAGGCAACAAGCGCATGGGAGGTTCAGTAGCCAAGTCTGTGCCTTACGTGAAAAGGGATAAGGGGCTGGATGAACGAACAGCAGCGTAAGCGGATGGCGTTGCTGGCCTGCCTATGGTTGTCAGTTCACCTTTTTCCAGACGCATGATGTGGGCATTGGTCATGCGCTCAATCAGGTGCATATCGTGGCTAGCAACGATGGTTGTGGTGCCCAGTTTGTTTAGTTCATAAAACAGGTGCATAAGACGGTAAGCCATATCGGGGTCAACGTTGCCGGTAGGCTCGTCTGCAACCAACAGGTCTGGCCTGCCGATGACAGCACGAGCGATGGCAAGCCTTTGTTGCTCACCGCCAGAAAGAGTAGGAGGCGTAGCGTGCATGCGATCAGCAAGCCCTACCCAGGCCAGAAGTTCCTGGACGTGGCCCCTGATCTCGCTCTCGCGTGCCCCGGATATGCGCAGTGGCAGTGCGACATTTTCGTATGCCGAAAGGTGATTTAATAGTCTAAACTCTTGAAATACAACGCCAATTCTACGACGAAGGGGTGGTAATGCGTCACGTTTCAGAGTAACCACATCCTCTCCGAACAGCGAAATCAAACCACGTGATGGGCGCTGCGCCAGATACAACAGTTTTAGAAGAGAAGATTTTCCGGCACCGGAAGGCCCTGTGAGGAAATGAAATGAGCCCGGTTCCAGTGAAAACGTTACGTCACGCAGCACTTCAGAGCCAATTCCATAGCGAAGGCCAACATTTTCAAAACGAACCACGGGTGCTGTAGACATTTTTCTTTCATGACATGGGCGCAAGGTTCCGTCTAGGGATGATATTATATGGCACGAAGCCAGTGAAGTGAAGGGCTTGGCTTCATGACGGGGACGCTGTAGTAAAGCTGTAATTAGAATTATAACGCTCTGGACCATATGCTTTTAACCTGCCCCAGCTGCAAAGCGCGCTATCTCGTGGCTGATACCGTGATCGGACCAAGCGGCAGACGTGTGCGTTGTGCAACCTGCAAGGAAGTTTGGCAGCAATCCCCACCGGTTGAAGAGGCGCACAGGGATATTATCGGTCGCGATATATCTCATGCTCAAGCTGGTTCTGCCACTTTGCCACGAGAACCCCAGTTTTCCATGAGTGGCTTTCAGCCAGTTGCCATGTCCCAAACGGGCTTCCTCAAAGCCCGTGGTGACGCTAAGGCATCAGCAACCCCGGCACTTCAGGGATTTAACATGAAGATGTCGCAGGCGGACGCTTCTAATGAGGAAACGCCGACATTTAAGCGACATCCTGCGGGAATAAACCCGTTTGAAGAAGAGCGTCCTCGCAGCCAAGCGGCTGTGATGGCACAGGAAATTTCCAGAGTAAGTTCGCGGAAACGACGCGGTCGGCAAACCGGCACATACTGGCTTGCCGGTGGATTTGGTTTGTTATTATTGGGTAATATATATTTTTGGTCCGATTCGGTTGGCCGATTTGTTAAAGGCTTGGTGCCGGGTGTCGCCAGCCTGCATATACCGGGCTCTAAAAAAACAACCTCCACAGATGCTGTGTCAGCGCTCAAGATTGCGTATACCAAACCGTCCCCGATAATGCGTGGTGGTCACAAGGTGCTGCCAATATCTGGGACCATCAGTAACCCGACGTCCAACACTTTGTCAGTGCCGCGTTTGCATGGCGTTTTGCTTGACGGTGGTGGCAAAGAGATTTTTAGCTGGAGCTTTCCAGCACCGACTGTCGATCTGGCGACTGGACAAACCACCACATTTGATACAGAGGCCAACGATATACCGGACAATGCCAAATCCCTGCGGATAGGGTTTGAAAATTCCGGCTCTTCAAATTGAGTAACGAGTGAGTGTATGGCGCGTATCCTGGTTGCGGAAGATAACGACAGTGTTAGGGAATATGTTGAGCGGGGGCTGAAAAGCTTCGATCATAGCGTTGTTTGCGTTGCCGACGGTGGCACTGCACTGCACACATTACAGAATGAAGATTTTGATCTGCTGATCACAGACATTGTGATGCCAGTGATGGACGGCATTGCACTCGCACTTTCGGTTGCAGACTTTAAATCGCACATGCCGATCATCATGATGTCTGGTTATGCGATTGAACGCCAGCGCGCGTATAACCTGCAGGATTTGATCACCGAGGTCATCAGCAAGCCTTTTACATTGGCGGAGCTGCGCAAGGCCGTTGACAAAATTTTGGGCGTTTAGGTTTTTTTGATTTCGTTAAACACCACTCCCAATCCGCGACGTGCAGCACTGTTGCTGTCCAGCACTTCCCAATGCTCGTCGATGCCCGGAGCGCAAGGGCTATATAATCCAATAACGCCATTGCGCGTCTGCACTGCTGGTTGAATTGGAGTGGGTGCTTTGGCTTTGGCATCTGCAAGAGCTTCTGCAACGGAGTGATACCTTTGAAGGCGACTCAAAACCAGTCTGGTGGGGCTCATTAGCAAACGCTGTTCGGAATCACCCAACGCCAGTGCGGCTTTAGCCGTAATCCAGTGGGCTTCGACAATTTCATGGTTATCAACTTCAGGCACCTGATCATCTGGAGCAGGGGCAATAAAAAAACGTGTATCAAAGCGCTTTGGCGCAAGCGTTGGCCCGATAATATGGGCAAAAGGCACCACGAGATCCAGAGCAAGCACCAGCCCGGCGTCCCGCAGTAGCGCGCCAAAATCAGACTGTCCCGAATCGATTGTGGTTCGAAAAGCACCAAGAGTGTTTAGGGTATCGATGCCCGGGCTGCACCTGTCAGGATAAAATGCTAATAATAGTCCGGCTTCTTCAAAGGCCTCACGAACGGCAGCTACAGCATAAGGTGTGTTTGTAATATCAAGGGCATGGCGGCTGGAAATGGCTGCGCCCATATTTTCGGGTTGATCCTGCGCAATCAGCTTGCCGCCCGGAAACACCATTGCATTTGCAGCAAAAGACAACCCGGCGTTGCGCACCACCATAAAAACCTCAATGCCGACACTGCTGTCACGAACAAACAAAATGGAAGCCGCAGGTTTTGGTAGTTGAGGAGATGCAATCATAGCTTTTTTGATAAAGGCTTTCTTTCACAGCGCCTAGCGGGTATCGCTTCTGTTCAGTGTTTCTTTTGAGTGTCTTATGCCCCGCCCACCGCTACTAATGCTTGTGCAGCGCTTGCCATACCCTCCTAACAAGGGGGAGAAAATCCGGCACTACAATATACTAAAGCATCTCGCTGAGAGCCACGACATCTATCTTGGTACGCTGATTGATGATCCTCTTGATTGGGAAAATGTTAAGGGTCTGCAATCGTTAGTCAAGGAAATCAAAGTCGTTGGCATTCAAAAATCGGCTGCGTATCTGGGTATGGGTGCGCGCTGGCTTGGGGGGATGCCGCTGAGTTTCGGTTTTTTTCAGAATGCTGCACTGCAAACCTGGGTAAATGATATTATCAAACGAGTCAGGCCTGAAATTGCTGTGTTATGTTCATCTAACACGGCACCTTATCTAATGCGTACAGGCTACCGGCCAAAATGCGTGATTGCCGACTTTACGGATGTCGATTCGCAAAAATGGGAAGATTATGTGCCAACCAAGCGCGGACCCATGCGCTGGGTCTACGCCGAAGAAGCCAGACGGGTGCGGCGTGCAGAAATTCAAATTGCCAGCGCATCTGATGCTGTAACGTTTGTGTCCGCTGAGGAAACGGCACTGTTCAAAACGGTCTGCCCGACGGTTGCTGACAAAGCCCATGCGGTTAGTAACGGGGTCGATATCGAATATTTTAATCCGGCATTTAAAGCGCCGTCGCCACTGCCGCATGGTCCGAATTTTGTTTTCACGGGTACGATGGATTACTGGCCGAATGTGAATGCTGTTGTCTGGTTCGCCGAACACGTCTGGCCAAGTGTTCACGCGGCGTTGCCGGGCGCACATTTTGCTATCGCTGGTGGTAAACCAAATGCTGAGGTGCAAAAACTGTCAACATTACCAGGCATTATTGTAACAGGGCGTATTCCGGATGTAAGACCGTATATGGCCGCAGCCACCGCCATCGTTGCACCGCTACAGATTGCGCGCGGCATACAAAACAAAGTGCTGGAAGGTATGGCGATGGGCAAGCCCGTTATCTGTTCTCCCGGTGCCTTGACGGGCATTGCCGCTATTCCCAGCACGCATATCTGGCAGGCGGATAGCCCTGCGACCTGGCAGGATGCCTGTACTGCGCTGGCAACTCAAAAAGATATCTCAGACGCGCTTGGAAAAGCTGCCCGGCAGTTTGTTGTGGACCATTTTAGCTGGTCATCCGTGCTCAAGCCGCTTGATGATTTGATCAAACCCTTTCTGCTGCAACGCACCAATTCTGACGTGTCAAGTGGCGAAAAATGAAAAAAGCCATTGCGGCGACTTTGTGGTGTCGATAACAGAATGATTGTGTCAAAAAAGTTGTTGAGCATGTATTATGCTTATTGCTAAAAAATAACTTGCTGATGCAATGCTCCTGAGGAGGGGGCGACCTGCCATGGCGTAACGCGAGCAAGTTTTTCGTTGCGCTTAATAATAATAGTGAAGCTGGAGGAAAAACCTCACACATGTCTTATGCTGATAGAAAAGAATTTGGCCCACGGCAGGCAACAGCGTTGGGTTTATCCCTGCTGTTGATTAGCTTTTTAAGCTGGGCATTTATCAACGGCCTTGTCGTCAAGGTTATGAAAATTGCTGTGGGTCCAGTGAAGCTGATCAAACCGAAAGATTTACCACCACCACCTGATACCCCACCACCGCCACCACCAAAATTGGATGAAGTGCCGCCTTACGTGCCGCCACCTGAGGTTGATGTGAATGTGCCTCAAGTGAATACAGCGCCAGCTATACAAACGCAAAACGTGGTTGAGAAGCCAAAAGAGCGTGTTGTGGAACCGCCTCCGCCGCCGCCTCCACCGCCTGTGGCTCACAAAATTATAGCAGCTGATGCATCAAGTGTGGCCAAGGCAATCAGGAATTCTGCTGATTATTACCCACCTCGCGCCATAGAACTCAAACAGCAGGGCACGTCTGTATGCTCTTACATTGTGCCCGTTACTGGTCGAACCCAGGATGCTAAATGTGAAGGTGGTAGTGACTTGCTTGATCGCGCAGCCGAGAAGCTGATTAACAATCAAAAAGTCAAACCAGCGACCGAAGATGGTACACCAATTGCCACATCAGCGAGAGTGAAGGTCACATGGGTATTGCCTAAAGATGAATAAAATAATTTCATTACAACTCTAAACAATGCACCGAATTAAATTGATAAACGAAGGATACACAACTATGAAAAACAAAATTTCCAATCTGGTTTTGAGCACATCTGTACTCGCATTTACATCGCTTCCGGCCTTTGCGCAGGATGTTGCAGCGCCTGCTGCAGCGGCTGCCACATCTGATGCCGCCGATCAATTCGGTTTTGGTCCTGCCATGAAACAGGGCGGATTGCTGACACAATCGACAGTCGGCATCATGGCCATCATGTCCATTGCATCGCTATATATTATTTTCACGCGACTTTGGGATCAACGCGATATTCTAAACCAGTCCAAAGAACTTGATAAAAAATTCTGGACCGCTGGCAGCATCCGCGAGGGCGCAGACAAGCTCGACAAGAACAGTGCATTCCGTCAAATCGTTGATGATGGTATGCGCGCCGCGCAACACCATGAAGGTAAATTGACAGACAAGATTGACCGTCACGAGTGGATCACGATGTCGCTGCAACGTTCGGTCAACAGCATCACCGGTCGTTTACAAAACGGTTTGGCTCTTCTGGCTACAGTGGGTTCGACGGCACCGTTTGTCGGTCTGTTTGGTACGGTGGTCGGTATTTACCGCGCGTTGATCAAAATTGCTGAAGCTGGTCAGGCCTCCATCGACAAAGTGGCTGGCCCGGTCGGTGAAGCTTTGATCATGACGGCTATCGGTCTTGCTGTCGCTGTGCCTGCGGTTATGGGTTATAACTGGCTCATTCGTCGCAACAAAACAGTGATCGACAAAATCAATCAGTTTTCAAGCGATGTGCATGCCTTCCTGATGTCCGGTGCACGTGTGCCTTCAGGCTCACCAGCCATGGCTGCACCAATCAAAAAATAATATGTCTAGGGGCAGATACAATTAATTTGTATCTGCCCCGTTGATCTCAAGTTCAAGGAGTTTGGCCCATGGCCATGAGTATGCCAGCCGAAGAAGAAGACGGCGCAATGTCTAACATCAACACAACACCGCTTGTTGATGTTATGCTCGTTCTTCTCATAATCTTTCTCATCACCATTCCGGCTGCCATTCAGACGGTAAAGGTGCAACTGCCCAAGGTGAACAACCAGCCCACAACCACCAAGCCGGAAAATATCATTGTCGGCGTGGATCAGGACGGTGCCTATTACTGGAACGCCTATCGCATGGATGGTGGCAAGGACGCACTCAAAGCGCGCATCAAGGATCGTGTGCTTGCGGCCTGCCCGGGTGGGCATTGTACTGATATAAAAAACCTGCCTGAGGTTCACCTGCGTGCCGATGTCAATACCAATTGGTCATTTATAGGTGCAGCCATTGCTGTTGCCCAAAGCGTCGGCATCCAGAAGGTGGCTTTCATTTCAGAACAAGATCGGCCCATGGCTCGCTAACACAGCCTGGCGCTATTAATTCGAGAGGACTTTAACTATGGCAATGGCATCAGGTACTGCAGAAGGCGAGCCAATGGCCGAAATGAACACGACGCCACTGATTGACGTCATGCTCGTGCTGCTCATTATGTTCATTATCAGCATTCCACCGCAAACTCACGCTTCAAAGATAGACATGCCGCCGCCAACACCGCCGACGGATATCAAACCGCCCAAGCACACGATTGGTGTGACCTTTGAAAATCAGATTCTCTGGGACAACGCGCCGGTTACTTTTGAGCAGATGAACACGTATCTGACGGCTGAAGGCCAGAAAGCTGAAGAACAGCAGGCCGAAATTCATATCAATCCTGATGGCTTCTCCAAATATGATGTAACTGCAAAAATAGTTGCGGCCGTTCAACTGGCCAATATCAAAAAGATGGGTTTTGAGGACAACCAACAATACGCACAGTAGTGCTAAATCTCTTGCGTCATTCCGGACTTGATCCGGAACCTCAGACCGAGGTTTCGTATTTTAACGATTATGCAACATGGCCTGAAGTTTTCGGTCATATAAGGAATGCTGCATTTACACATCTCATCTCTTGTATTCCTTGGTAATATATATTAATTTTCAGTTCATCCGCTAGCGTTATTGATTGCGTTTGAATAACAAAAAAGGAAAACCACATGAACAATTTTAAATGCCGTGTTGCCATTTTGCTGCTCTCCAGCGTTACAGCTATATCAATCGTGCTGCCTCTTCAGGCTGCGGATAAAAAGCAGGAAGCATCGGCACCAAAAGGCAAGTTTACTCCGGCAGTGCAGAAGGTTCTGGTGGATGTGCAAAAGCTTACCAATGATAAAAATTTTGAAGCCGCCAAAACTAAACTTGCAGAGGCAGAGGCCGTGCATCCGCGAAACAGTTACGATGATTTTTTCATCGCTCAATTACGCATTAATATAGGCCAATCTCTTAAAGACACCGCTTATACCAGACCAGCTCTTGAAACATTTGCCACCAATGAATTTACGCCAGCAGATACGCGCAAAACTGTTGTGACCATTTTGATGCAGACAACCTATCAGGACCGGGATTATGCAAAAGCAAAATCCTACGCCGACACGCTGACCAAGCTGGAGCCAACAAACCCTGAGCCTTCGCTGCTGCTTGGCCAGATTTATCAAAATGATAAAAACTACGCTGAGGCTGATAATAATTTCAGTACAGCGATCCGGTTGACAGAAGCTTCAGGTAAACCGGTGCCGGAAGATTATTATGTGCGGCTGGCTGAATCGCGTCAGCAGGCTAAGTCACCCCAGACTGAAGACGTGTTGCGCCAACTGGTTTCTAAATACCCAACAGCAAAAAATTGGCAATATTTGATTTCCTCATTTCAGGTGAGGACAAAACTTGCCGGTGGTCCTGGTCTTGACGTTTACCGGTTGATGGCTGTTACAGGCACACTCACCAAGTCTGACGACTATATAGAATATGCAGAGTCAGCAAAATCAGCCGGTACACCAGGCGAAGCAAAATCTGTGCTCGAAAAAGCCACGGCTGCAGGTTCAATTTCGGCGCGCGATAAAGCCACTGCAGCATCCGATCTCACGATTTTCCGCGCACTTGCAGCAGCTGACCAGAAAACTTTAGGGGCCTTTGCCATTCAGGCCAAAGCATCACCCGGTGGTGATCTTGCTGTCATCGCCGGTAATTCTTACTTGGGTTATGGCGACAATGCCAAAGCGATAGAACTGTACAAGCTTGCGATCAGCAAAGGTGGATTTGTAAAGAAAACAGCGGCTGTGGCCAATCTGCGTCTTGGTATCGCGCAGTTCAGGGCTGGTGACAAACCAGCAGCCTTGGCGACCTTTGCCGGATTTAAGTCAAGCGACGCCAACATGAATGATCTCGCAGCGTTGTGGGCTATTGCCATAAAGTGACAACACTCACGGCGTCAGTTTCAGCACCGGGCATTGACAAGCGCACCAGATTCACAATTCTGGTCGCAGCGCTCGGCTACATGGTGGATGTTTTCGACTTGATTTTGTTCACGTTGCTTCGCAAGCCAAGCCTTGAATCGCTTGGCGTCGCGGCCAGTGACATGAAATCCACTGGCGTTTTCCTGCTCAATTGGCAAATGGCGGGCTTTATTATTGGCGGGATTTTATGGGGCGTGCTGGGCGACAAGCGTGGCCGCCTGTCCGTGCTGCTCGGGTCAATCCTGATGTATTCTCTCGCCAATATTGCCAACGGCTTTGTTGGTGATGTCACAACCTACGCCGCGCTGCGTTTTATAGCAGGCATAGGGCTTGCCGGTGAAATTGGTGCGGGTGTTGCTTTGGCGTCTGAGTTGTTGCCACAAAAATATCGTGGCTGGGGTACTGTTATTATTGCCGTCACTGGTCTTGCCGGCGCCATAGTTGCTGCTTTGTTTGCCGAAGACATGGGCTGGCGCCATGCCTATATTGCTGGCGGGGTGATGGGGCTCGCGTTGCTTGTGTTGCGTTTATCCGTGCGCGAGTCTGCGCTGTTTGAAAAAACCAAAACAATCGATGTTTCCAGAGGCAACCTGATCAAATTTGTAACAACGCCAAGGCTGGTTGCTAAACTTGTGTTGGTAACGCTTGTTGGCGTTCCAATCTGGTTTGCAATCGGCATCATCGTAACGTTTACACCCGAGCTGTCGAAAGCCATGGCGATGTCGCCGCTACCCAAAGTTTCGGGTGCTGTGCTCTGGGTATATGTTGGGCTGGCCATAGGCGGTGTTATGATGGGAAGCCTTAGCCAGCTTTGGGAATCGCGCAAGCGAGCTATTTTCCTGTCGCTGGCACTCACAGCCATTGCCGTGCTTGGCTACGCAAAATTCGCCAGCACATCGATAACGTATTATTACAGTATGGTCGCTATTTTAGGTGTGAGTGTTGGCTACTGGTGCATGTTTCTGCAACTGGCTGCCGAGCAGTTTGGCACGAATTACCGTTCAACGGCGGCGAGCTCAGCTCCCAATCTAGTGCGCGGCACAACCATACCTATGGCCTTGGCATTTCAGGCTTTGGGAGTGCATTACGGCACTTTAAATGCGGCTTACATTGTTGGTGGTATAGCTTTGGTGGTTGCCACGATTGCTTTATCCTTGCTGCAAGAAACTTTTCATCGCGATCTGGATTTTGTAGAGCAGATATAGCTGGAACCGTAAAAATTGACTGCTTTCCTCTATCATGAACAATCAACTCACAAACCTTTAAATCCTTTTTATCCATCACATGCCCACGGTGTAGTCTTTCCAACCATGGGCTGTTAATATCTCAAGTGGCTGAAAGCGGGTTTTGTAACCCATTTTCTGAGAGCCTTTTACCCAATAGCCAAGATATACATATGGCTTGTTTTCCATAACCGCGCGCAAGAGATGATCGAGAATGATGAACGTACCGAGTCCGCGCTTTGTCAGCGATGTATCATAAAACGAGTAGACCATGGATAACCCGTCATTCAGTGTGTCGGTGATGCAAACACCGATCAAGCGACCGAGCGTGCCATCAGCATTTGTGGTTTCTCGATATTCATAAACCACAGTATCAACCGGCGACCGTTCAACCATATCAGCGTAGTCAAACTGATCCATATTGGACATGCCACCCATAGGGTGACGATCTGCCAGATAATATTTGAGAAGGCCATATTGCTCTTCTGTGCTCCAGGCTTCGCAAGCATAGACATCAACGTCAGCATTGCGCCGAATGATACGCCGCATGGTGGCGCTCGGCATGAAATCGTTGGAACGAACACGAACAGATACACAAGCGACACAGCCTTCACACGAAGGTCGATACGCAACATTCTGGCTGCGTCTGAATCCGGCTTGGCTGAGTGCTTCTAAGTAGCCTGGAGCACTATCGCCATTCAGTACTGTGAATAATTTTCGTTCTTGTTTGTTGGCAAGATACGGACAGGGGCTTGGAGCCGTCACAAAGAATCGTGGAAATTTGAGAGCGAGGTCAGTCATATATATTTGTAAATTGCATCCAACTTCAGACATCGCAACTATAAACACGTTGTGACTTTTGAACAGACGAAAGCAAGGTTAATGCTTGGAGAAGTGTGATCCGGCACCAAAATTAGGCGCAACAACGGGTGCCTCGCGTAACAAAATAATGGTAATCCGGCGATTTTCTGCTCTGTTTTTATTGTCAGGATAGAGCGGATCACCCGAGCCTTTACCGGTGACTTCGGCGATTCGGTCATTGCTGACGCTTGCAGCGCTGAGTATGCGCCTCGCTGCGTTGGCACGGTCAGCTGAAAGTTCCCAGTTGGAATATTGTGTTGAAGATCCCCCTGCCGAGTCCGTGTGCCCCTGGATGGCAATACGGTTGGGCATGTGAGAAACAATACCACCAATAAGGCGCACGAGTGTTACGGAAAAAGGGTACATTTCGGCTTTACCAGAATGAAACATTGGCCGTTGGTCAACGTCAGTCAGATGAATGCGCAAGCCTTCCGGTGTTTGCTCAAGCACCAGCTGGTCCTGATACTGCGACAGTTCGGATGTTTGCTGTATGGCTGTTTTAATGTCAGCCTCTGCCCACAACATTTCACTGTCAATAGATTGCGGGGGCATTTTAGCTTCCCAGTTGGAGCCTGAATCGTTCTTGTCGCTGGATTGCCCGCTATGGTCGTCATCACTGTTGGCGGCTGCAGTTGCAGCGGCCATAGCCACGGTGATTGACCCAGCAGATTTTGCGCCCTTGGTTTCAGCTGCCGTACCGCCCAGAATGCCGCCTGAGCCTGATGAATTTGACATTGTTGCTGTTGACGGCGTGAAATAATCTGCAATGCCGTGCAAGGTTACTTTATCAGAAACAGTGAGCAACCATAGTAACATGAAGAAGGCCATCATGGCTGTGGTAAAATCAGCATAGGCCACTTTCCATGCGCCGCTATGGCGATGTGCAACCACACGTGATTTTTTCACACGTCGTATAATGACGGGCCTGAGGTCCGATTTGTTATTGCCGCGTGCCATTGTCCGGGTCGAATCCTTCTGACTCTACAGCCAGTGTTATAAATTGAATGATCTTAAGGAAGGCTTGAGATCATAAAAATATTGTTGGTAAACAATATGTTAGGCTTATTGTTGGTTAATGCTGCATTGACTTTGAATTTGGCAGGGTATTGCAGCTCATTAAGCAGCAAGTTTTACAAAAGCACGCGACGACGTTAAGCGCAATTTAAGGGATGACCCTGCCGCCGCTTCAAAACTCTCGCCATCCAGCTTGGCTGCCGGATTATTACCTTCAAAGCGTATCTCATCACTATGGCGTTCGTGCACGCCGCTTATTTTAATTGAATGTCTGCAACTCAGCTCGGCTTTGATTTTTGCAAGCCATCCGCGCTCAATACCAACAAAGTGTAATTGGCCGTTGTTTGTTTGTGTTGATGTGGAAATAGCCACAGAGGCAAAGCAATTTTTTATAATCTCATTCTTGCACAGGATAATGTGCATGGGTTGTTGTGTGCACTGTACAACAACATTTGTGCCAATCACACTACGGAGTCGCTTGCCATCATCAAGAGCTATAAGATTGCGGTTGATGACGTGCTTTTCAAGTTTGCCCTGGTTTACAAGATTACAGATTCGTTCAAGTGTCTGCATCGGCTTGCCAGCCATAGTGTAGTCACCAGAAATTGAACTTTTTTTACCATTAGAAAGAATAGCCAGCGGTAAAGATTTGTGAGACAGCAGTGGTTGATCGTGGACAAGGGAAGTAAGCACGGCCTGCACGGTTCCATCGCCACCGTTGATAACGATAACATCGGGTTCGGAGCGTGCTATGAGCGCTAGCGCATCGGGAACTTCGCCAGTGTGAGCAATTTCGACATGAAATATGTTAGAGTGTGCTGAAATAAAGCTACGAATACGAGGCAATAATTTCACCAATCCGGTTGACTTCGTATTTGATAGCAGAGCGACAATCGCCATATAAACACCAGTCCCTGAGGATTTTTATTTGTTATGAACCACACGAGAAATTAGTCCTAATCAAGGTAGATAAGTAAATAACTTTCTCTTGCGGCTGAATTTTGTTCGCTTGCAGGCAAAATCACGATATGTAATTAGAGTTTAGACTTTAAGGCCGCACAATTTCATGCGTTTGACCAAAATCGATCGATACATAGCGGGAATGATCTTTGTTCCCATGGTCGGTACGCTGGTCATTGCTGCCATGCTGTTGTTGCTTGATAAAATGCTGAAACTATTTGATTTTGTTGTTAATGAAGGTGGCCCGGTCACGGTCGTATGGCGCATGCTGGGGAATTTGATCCCGCAATATCTTGCGCTGGGTGTTCCTATAGGGTTGTTTCTGGGCGTACTTCTCGCATTTCGAAAACTCGCTATAAACTCTGAACTGGATAGTCTTATTAGCAGTGGCATACCCTACGCACGCCTGCTGAGGGTACCTATGCTTTTTGCCATCGGACTCGTCGGGATCAATCTGGTTTTGGTGGGTTACATTCAACCGGTTGCCAGGGCAACATACGAAGGGTTGGTCTTCGATCTGCGCTCTGGAGCTTTTGGTGCAAGCGTAAAAATCGGTGAATTCGTCAAATTTGGCAAAGATGTGACATTGCGGATTGATGAAAGCCATAATCAAGGCACTGATCTGCGCGGTATATTCGCCAGAGTGAGTAATGGTAATGGTGAAAATCTTGTTATCAATGCCGTGCGCGGAACATTCTTATCATCTGATAATCCAAATATCATTTTGTTTCGCCTGACAGATGGAATTATGCTGCAAACAAACAGCAAATGGAGTTCGCCCCGGCAACTTACTTTTGCACAGCATGATTTTCCAATCAATTTGCCCAAGATGAATGGTTTGCAGCCGGAGAGTGTTAAAGAACTCGAAATGACAATCCCGCAACTTCTGAAAACTATCAATGATCCGCATCAAGATAAAACACTTCGCATGAAATCGTCCGCCAGTTTTTACCGGCGTGTGGTACAATCTCTGGTTATGCTCTTTTTACCTTTTCTCGGCATAGCGTTTGCTGTGCCACCGAAAAGATCAGGCAGTGCGATTGGGGTGTTTGCAGGCATTGTGGTGCTGGTGACATATAACAAGATATCCGAGGCTCTAGAAAAAATCAGTGTGCATTCCGACGTTTTGCCGCCAAGCGTCGTGCAAATTGTGCCATTTATTTTGTTCGGCTGGTTTTGTTATCATATGTATCATATTTTAGCGCATGATGTTGCGGGGCAACCGCTTGCAGCCCTTGAGCGTTCGACGACATTGGCTGCCAGAATGCTGGTATCCGTGTTCGGGCCTCTGGCGCGTCGCTTGGGCATGCTGCCTCCTGACGTTGCGCGCAGCTGATGTTTCCATCACGCACACTTGCTTTTTATATGGCCAGAATGTTTCTGGTCCGATTTGCAGCTTTTCTATTGTTGCTGACACTTGTTATTCAATCGCTTGACCTTATCAACGAGTCCGAAAAAATACTTGTTGTGCCAGGGGCTGGCTATGCGTCTCTTGGTAAATACATGCTTTGGCGTATACCGCAACTGGCGAGCCTGTTTGCGCCGTTTGCTGTTTTGCTGGCAACATTGCTCACGCTTATGTCGCTCAACCAGAACAGTGAAATCATCATCATGAAGGCCAGCGGTCTATCAGCCCACCAGTTGCTCCGGCCATTGTTTTTTGCTGCACTGCTGGTTGCCTGTGGTCATTTTATTTTCAATGAGCTCATTTTGGTGCCGTCCACCGCCAAGCTCTCGGCCTGGCAAGCAACAAATTATGGTGCAAAACTGCCCGAATCTGCTGATATGCCCAAAGCAATCTGGATTATGGATGGCAATAATATTGTGCATGCACGGGATGTTCGTCAGGAGTCAGGGCAACTGGTGCTGGACCATTTGACTGTCTTTGCCAGACAGCCCACCAACAATGGTCACGGATTTTCACTGGTGTCGCTGACACGTGCAAATACCGCGCGACTAATCAATGGAAACTGGCAACTCACGGATATTCATCATACAGATGTTGCCCACCTGAAAACGACCCAAAGCCGCGTGGAAGTCTGGCAAACCCATATCCCGCCAGAGCGCTTTATGGCCGTTGCTGTCGACCCCAAGCACGTGAACTTTATGACGCTTTACAGCGCTATTCACAACCTTCAGGCGGGTAAGCAAACCAAAGATGTGCTAACAGCGGCTCTTAATCATAAGGTAACAGGGCCACTTTCTGCCGTTCTCATGCCGTTGCTCGGCGCGGTGGCAGCATTCGGCGTGGCCCGCTCCGGCAAGCTTTTTATGCGACTGGTAGTAGGGTTGGTGATAGGTTTTTCTTATTTTGTTGCTGATAACTTTATGGTTGCTATGGGTCAATTTGGCACAATTCCACCCGTATTGGCGGCATGGGCACCTTTTTTATTATTTTTTCTTATTGGGGAGGCTATTTTGCTCAATTCTGAGGAATAGCTTCTTAGTATTGCCACAGTTATAAGGCATGGTATTATCCTATATGATTAATCTGGAGATAAATTGAGTGATGAGCAGTGATACCTTCAAAGTTGGTATGTGGAGCAAGCGCCACCATCTTGATAAGATGAGTTTGAAAGAACTTGTTGTGGCTTATTTTCAATATTACGCGATTCAGGCTTATCTGATACTTGCGGTTATCAGTGGTTACTACGCTTATACGCTGACAACGAGTTGGGCGCGTTCCGGCATCGCCATGATTGTGGCGGTGGTTTCATACCCGCTCGTCTGGTATGCATTACACCGGTTTGTGCTGCATGGTCGGTGGATGTTCAAATCCCCGCTCACCGCTAAGGCGTGGAAGCGCATTCATTACGACCATCATCAGGATCCCCATCATTTGGAAGTGTTGTTTGGTGCGCTTTACACCACATTGCCGCCCATTGTGATTGCCACTGTGCCGATCGGCTATATGCTGGGCGGTTTGGGAAGTGCGATGGCAGCGCTCAGTGCCGGCCTGCTCACGACGTGCTTTTATGAGTTTTGTCACTGCGTGCAGCATCTGTCTTACAAGCCAAAAAACAGGTATATGGCCTTGATGAAAGCGCGTCATATGGCGCATCATTTTCATGATGAAACCGGTAACTTTGGCATCACCAATTTTATGGCGGATAAACTTTTCGGTACCTTTTACGAGCGCGAGGCGCGCACAGTAAAAAGCGAGACTGTGTTTAATCTTGGTTATACACCAGATGTGGCCACGCGTTATCCATGGGTGGCAAGACTGACAGGCGGGGTGGTGGCCATGAGTCACCCACGCGAGCGTCGTAAACAGTCTGTCTGATTAAGGCGTTGACAACATCGATCATTATTCGCCCCGTTGTTACGGATGCCGACCTTGCGGCATTCATAAAACTGCCGTGGACAATTTATAAAAACGACTCGCAATGGGTGCCGCCGCTACTACAGGAACGTCAGGATTTTTTTAATCGCAAAAAAAATCCTTACTTTGAACATGCAGAGGTGCAACTTTTTTTAGCTGAGCGCGCTGGCATCGTGGTCGGCCGCATATGTGCCCACATCGATAAACTTGTACAGATTCATTATAAGCCAGGCACCGGACAATGGGGATTGTTTGAATGCGACGACAATCCCGACACAGCAAAAGCTTTGATTGCAGCGGCTGAGGCATGGTTGAAACAGCGGGGCATGACACTGTCGCAAGGCCCGATGAGCATGTCTGTCTGGGATGAGCCAGGCTTGCAAGTGAGCGGTTTCGATAAAGCCCCAATATTAATGACTGGCCATCACCAGCCACGCTATCAAGCGATGATTGAGCATGCGGGATATGCAAAAATCAAAGACCTCTGGGCCTACGGTCTTGATATCACCAAGCCTATGCCTGAGCGCATTCAAAAGATTGTTGATGCTGGCGACAAAAACCCGCGCATCACCATTCGCAATGTCAAGAAAAGCGATTATGCGCGTGAAGTTGCTATTATCACAGATATTCTGAACGATGCATGGTCTGACAATTGGGGCTATATTCCGCTCACTGACCGCGAAAAAGAATATGCACCTAAGCAATGGCTGCCGCTGATCACCGAGAGCTGGGTGAAAATAGCGGAATATGAAGGTGAGGCGGTTGGGTTCATGGTGACGCTGCCAAACCTTAACGAGATGATTGATGATCTTGATGGCAAGCTGTTTCCGTTTGGCTGGGCAAAATTGCTCTGGCGTTTAAAGCGCAAAAAGGTAAAAGCTGTGCGCGTGCCCATCATGGGTGTGCGTAAATCCATGCAAACCAGCCGCCACGGTGCGCTGATGGTCTTTATGATGATCGAGCATACCAGACGCACTGTAGCGTCGCAGGGTGGTAAATTTGCCGAACTATCGTGGATACTGGAAGATAATGGCGGCATGAACAATATGCTGACCACGATTGGCTGCGAGGTTTATAAAACCTACCGGATTTATGAGCGGGAGATTTAAAAGCTTTTTGCTTTCGAGAATGTACGCACGCCTCCCCCTTGCCGAAGAGGCGCTAAGCTTTGCTATCTCTCCCGCAAGGGGATAGTGCAAAAACAACATGTTGCAGCTTCACGCAAAATGCTTGGCTTTCGCTGAAATGAAGATCAAAAGTGCAACGATGGAGTTGTTGCAAAGAACTCTTGGTATAAGTAAATATATTGCAACATTTAATGCAAAGTTTGTGAAGTTAAGAGAATTATGACAAGCACCAATGATATCCGTTCGAGCTTTCTCGATTATTTCAATCGCAATGGTCATACTGTGGTTGACTCAGCGACACTGGTGCCGCGCAATGATCCAACGTTAATGTTTGTAAATGCTGGCATGGTGCCGTTCAAGAACGTGTTTACTGGACTTGAAACCCGGCCTTATGCCACGGCAACCTCATCGCAAAAATGTGTGCGGGCAGGCGGCAAGCATAACGATCTTGATAATGTTGGCTATACAGCGCGCCACCATACATTTTTTGAAATGCTGGGAAATTTTTCTTTCGGAGATTATTTTAAAGAACAGGCCATCACTCACGCCTGGACACTGATCACCAAGGACTGGGGCATTGATAAAAACCGCTTATGTGTCACAGTCTATTATGATGATGATGAGGCTTATAACCTATGGCAAAAAATTGCCGGTTTGCCTGCAGAGCGCATTATTCGTATTGCTACAAAAGATAATTTCTGGGCTATGGGGGACACCGGACCGTGCGGGCCGTGCTCGGAAATTTTTTACGATCATGGCGCGCACATTCCCGGCGGCCCGCCAGGCTCGCCCGACCAGGATGGTGACCGGTTTGTAGAAATCTGGAATCTTGTGTTCATGCAATTTGAGCAGGTTGATGCCGGCACGCGAAACGCACTGCCCAAACCTTCCATCGACACCGGCATGGGTTTGGAACGGATTGCAGCTGTGCTGCAAAGTGTCACGGATAATTATGATACAGATACGTTCAAGGCGCTTATCGAGGCGAGCGGCCATGCCACATCGACAGACACCACGGGTGCATTCAAAGCTTCACACCGGGTGATTGCTGATCATTTGCGCGCCTCATCATTTTTGATCGCCGACGGCGTTTTGCCAGCAGCTGATGGTCGCGGCTATGTGCTGCGCCGTATCATGCGCCGTGCCATGCGTCATGCCCATTTATTGGGTGCGGTTGAGCCTTTGATGCACCGCTTGGTTGGTGCACTTACCTCCCAGATGGGGGCGGCCTATCCTGAACTGGTGCGAGCTGAACCTATGATCCGCGAAACTCTGAAGCTGGAAGAAACCCGCTTTAAGGTGACACTCGCCAATGGTCTCAAATTGCTTGATGAAGAATTATCGCGTTTACCAATCGATAGCGCGTTGCCGGGTGCAGTCGCCTTCAAGCTTTATGACACGTTTGGCTTTCCCTATGACCTGACAGAAGATGCGTTGCGTGAAAAACACCGCATTGTTGATCGTGCTGGTTTTGACCACGCCATGACAGAGCAAAAAACGCGCGCGCGCGCCGCCTGGACTGGCTCTGGCCAGAAAGCGGATGCTGCTGTGTGGTTTGATATAAGCCAGCAACACGGTGCGACCGAATTTTTGGGTTACGATACGGAAAAAGCAGAGGGCAAAGTAATCGCTCTGGTGAAAGATGGCGTGCAGGTTGATCAAGCACATGCCGGCGACAGTGTGAGTGTCATTACCAACCAAACACCGTTTTACGGCGAGTCAGGCGGCCAGATGGGCGATACTGGCATGCTTAAAAACAACGCGGTGCAGATACATATTTCGGATGCTCAAAAACCTCTTGGCTTGCTTATAACGCACTTTGGCACGGTAGAGTCTGGCACAGTGCAGGTTGGCGATGAGGTCGCCATGCATGTGGATAGTGTGCGTCGCTCGGCTTTGCGCGCCAACCATTCCGCCACGCACCTGATGCATGAAGCCTTGCGTCGGGTGCTGGGTGATCACGTATCGCAAAAAGGCTCACTTGTTGCAGCTGACAAGTTACGTTTCGATGTATCTCACCCCAAGTCAATTACAGCTGAGGAGTTGGCCACAGTTGAGACCGATGTGAATGCCCGTATCCGCCAGAATCAACCGGTGACGACTCGATTGATGACGCCTGACGCAGCGATTGCCGCAGGCGCCATGGCATTGTTTGGTGAAAAATATGGTGACGAGGTTCGTGTGTTGAGCATGGGCATCGACACAGACACTCGCCACGGTAATTATTCCGTCGAGCTTTGTGGCGGCACACATGTGCATGCGACAGGTGATATTGCACTCTTCAAAATTATCAGCGAGTCAGCGGTATCATCAGGTGTGCGCCGTATTGAAGCGCTAACAGGGGAGGCGGCAAGGCTATGGCTTATCGAGCAGGAAAACGCTCTTAAACATGTGGCACAGCTTCTCAAAACCACACCAGCCGAAGTGCCAGCCCGTGTGGCAGCACTGGTTGAGGAACGCCGCGTGCTGGAACGCGATCTGTCTGAAACCAAGAAAACCCTGGCCATGGCTGGTGGTACACATAGTGACGTTGCCAAAGCTGACGAAATCATCAACGGCATAAAATTTGTCGCGCAAGTCTATGATGGGCTTAATCCGAAAGATTTACGTGGGCTGATTGACGCTGCGAAATCTGCCCTTGGCTCTGGCGTTGCTGTGGTGGTAGCCACGAATGATGGTAAAGCTGCGGTTTCCGTTGGCGTGACGGATGATCTGATTGCTCGCTACTCAGCTGTGGATCTTTGCAAGGCTGCTGTTGCGGCATTGGGCGGGCAGGGCGGCGGCGGCAGGCCTGACATGGCGCAGGGTGGCGGACCAAATGGTAATGACGCGACCAAAGCACTGGATGCTGTAAGAGTGCTTCTGTAACCAGTGCTGGCTTTTTAAAAGTTCAATGCTATTTGGTATGAATGACAGAAAATGATAATTTTAATCCTGCTCGCAGCTATGCTTTAAAGCAGTTAAGCGATTTTGTGCCGCATGCCGGTGGATCTTATGCCGCCAAGCGCAACTTTGATTTTGGCCCAGGCAATCACAGCAAAGTGTCCAGCCTGTCGCCCTGGATACGCCATCGGATCATTACCGAGCGCGAGGTGGTGGAGGCTGTGTTGACGCGGCATAGTCTGGCAGCCGCCGAGAAGTATATTCAGGAAGTGTTGTGGCGCACATACTGGAAGGGTTGGCTGGAAATGCGACCTTCAGTATGGACAAATTTTTTGTCCAGCCGCGATGATAAGCAAATCAGCTTCAAGCGTAATGTTGGTCTTTTGGCAGCGGAAGCCGGCACCACCGGTATAGATGGTTTTGACGATTGGGCTAGGGAGCTGGTTGAAACGGGCTACCTGCATAATCATACGCGTATGTGGTTTGCTTCCATCTGGATTTTTACTTTGAAACTGCCATGGGCATTGGGCGCCGACTTTTTTCTGCGGCACCTAATAGACGCTGATCCGGCAAGCAACACTTTATCGTGGCGTTGGGTTGCAGGGCTTCAAACGGTAGGCAAAACCTACCTCGCAACAGCCGATAATATTACCCGTTACAGCAACGGTCGGTTCTCACCCAAGGGTTTGGCAACATACGCTGAAGCCCTTCACGATGAGCCTGCACCCATGCCACAAAAATTGCCCGATATTATTGATGCAAGCTTGAATGAACCAGCACTGCTTCTTGTAACAGCTGAAGATTACAACCCTGAAAGCTTTGTTCCTGCAAGTAAGCACTTTGCAGCTGCTTTGGTATGCCGCAGTGCAGGAAAAAATTGGTTGCAGGGCGATGTTGCATTGGCTTTTGTGGATGGTGCAGCAGAGGATTGCAAAGCGCGAATAACGGCACATTACGGTTGCACAACAGAGAGTATAGACACTCTTGATGCAGAAATAGTGATAGAGGCTGCCAAAGCTGCGAATGTTAAAATAGTGGTGACACCTTATGCGCCTGTAGGCCCTGTAGCTGATGCCTTAAAACAGCTTGGTCGTGCACTGTCGGCATCAGATATAAAATTTGTTTATCGTCGGCGCTCATGGGATGCGCAGTTTTGGCCACATGCGAAAAAAGGCTTTTTTCCGTTTAAGGAACACATCGCAAAGGGTTTGATGCAAGAGGGTATTGCAAGCAAACAACTGGCGTTGGATCTGCAATGAAGAGCGTGCGTAACCTTATAGTTGTGCTTGGTGATCAGCTGACACCCGGGCTTTCCAGCCTGGCAACGGGCGATTCAAAACTTGACCGTGTTTTGATGGCAGAAGTCACTGAAGAAGCCAGTTACGTGAGGCACCACAAAAAGAAAATCGCTTTCCTGTTTTCAGCGATGCGTCACTTCGCGGAAGAGTTGCGTAAACTGGGATGGCAGGTGGATTATATCGCGCTAGACCATAAAGACAATCAGGGCAGCTTTACCGAGCAAGTGAAGCATGCATGCAAAACGTACAAGCCGAAGCGCATTGTAGTCTCTCAATCCGGTGAATGGCGCGTGGCTGAAATGTTTAAGGCTTGGCCCAAGCAGACAGGTGTGCCCGTTGATGTGCTAACCGATGATCGGTTCATTTGTTCGATAGATGAATTTGCAGCGTGGGCAGATGGCCGAAAGCAATTGCGGATGGAATATTTTTACCGTGACATGCGACGCAAAACCGGCCTGCTTATGGATGGGGAGCATCCCGAAGGTGGCAAGTGGAATTACGATGCTGAAAATAGGCAGGCAGCGAGTGCAGATTTATTTATGCCCAAGCCTAAAGCCTATCGTCACGATGCTATTGTTAAAGATGTTCTGGCACTCGTTGAAAAACGTTTTGACAATCATTTTGGTGACCTTTTGCCTTTTTGGTATGCTGTCAAACGCAAAGATGCAGAGGCTGCCTTTACATTTTTTGTTGAACATGCCTTGCCTCAGTTTGGTGATTTTCAGGATGCTATGCTGACAGGCGAACCTTTTCTGTACCATTCGGTGATTGCGCAGTACATGAATTGTGGTCTGCTTGATCCACTAAAAATTTGCCAGCAAGTGGAGGCTGCATATCGAAAGGGCACTGTGCCGCTTAATGCAGCGGAAGGTTACATTCGGCAGGTAATAGGCTGGCGAGAATATATCCGGGGTATTTACTGGCTGAAAATGCCGGATTACGCATCCAGCAATTATTTTGATCATCAGCGGGCCTTACCTGATTTTTACTGGACAGCTAATACAGATATGGCATGTGTTCGCTCGGCCGTTACACAAACCAAAGAGCAGGCCTACGCACATCATATACAAAGGCTCATGGTTACGGGAAATTTTGCCATGCTGGCTGGTATCAATCCGCAATATTTACACGAGTGGTATTTGAGTGTTTATGCAGACGCTTATGAATGGGTGGAAATGCCCAACACTATTGGCATGAGCCAGTTCGCGGATGGCGGGTTGCTGGCATCGAAACCATATGCCGCGAGTGGTGCCTATATCAATCGCATGTCAAACTATTGTGGATCGTGCCGGTATGATGTGAAGTTGCGCACCGGAGATAATGCCTGCCCATTCAACGCCCTTTATTGGGATTTTTTATCGCGTCACCGTGATAAACTTGCAAGCAACCCACGCATCGGCCAAATGATCCGTACATATGATAAATTTGCAGATGCTGAACAGGCAAGAATTAAAGCCAGTGCTGCTAAATTTTTGGCAACATTATAAGCAAGCATGTCGAAAAAAACAGAAACCCCACGCTATACTAAATCGACGTTGCCAGAAAAAATATGCGAGGCATGCGGCCGCCCTTTTGCTTGGCGGAAGAAATGGGCGCGAGATTGGGATAATGTTAAAACGTGCTCTGATCGATGCAAAGGCAATTTGCGGCGCAAGTCATGATTCAAGCAACGGACGCAGCTTCATACGGAGGAATAGGGCTTCTGGTGTTAAGCATTCGGGCGGCGGTGGTTAGCTTTGTGTCGTGTTATTTTTGGGTCACATAGTTCAGCATGCTTGGTTTTGCGACCGGAAACACGCTTTCGCCACATACGAAAGCTCGACGCTTTCAAGTTTTCACGCATGAGAATTTTTACTTGGTCTTCTGATACATTGTAGTTGGCACGTATAGCCTCGAAAGGCGTTCGATCCTCCCATGCCATTTCTATAATGCGGGAAATATCAACTTCAGAAAGTGACAGGGTCATCGATATGTTCCAATCAAATAACCCTGCACACTATAGTTTTTTTAAGCGTCGTCGCCGATTACGTCGGCATCCGCCATCACTTCCGCACGGGCCTCAGCCGCCTCAATGCGTGCTGCCTCGGCTTCTGCTGCATCTTGTTCAGCCTGCAACTGCACGACATTAACACCCTTGGCTTGCAAAATTGCTTCCTCAGCCGAGCGCGCCACGTTGGCTTTCACAGTTACAGACACTTCAGGATGAAGTACTATTTTAACATCGTGAATACCAAGCGCTTTTATCGGTTTGCCTAACACCACTTGATGCTTGTCCACCTTATAACCGTCGGCAGCAAAGCCTTCAGCAATATCGCGTGTTGAAACCGAACCATAAAGTTGCCCGGAGTCGCCAGCTTGCCTGATCAGTACCACTGTTTTACCGTCGATGTTAGCGGCTTCAACGCCAGCAGAGGCTTTCCGTTTAGCGTTGTCGGCTTCAAGCTGAACGCGCTGCGTTTCAAAAGCTTTTTTATTGGCTTCCGATGCACGCAAGGCTTTTTTGCGCGGCAATAAAAAATTGCGGGCATAGCCTGGCTTAACACTCACGACGTCACCGATGACGCCTAGTTTTTCAACTCGTTCCAGCAAAATCAATTGCATATTGGCCATTGTCTGGGTGCTCCTTGATTATTGCATCAAATAGGCCAGAAGGCCTAAATGACGAGCGCGTTTGATGGCTTTTGCAAGCTCACGTTGTTTTTTGGCAGATACGGCAGTGATACGGCTTGGTACGATTTTACCGCGTTCCGAGATGTAACCCTGCAAAAGGCGCGCATCCTTATAATCGATTATCGGGGCGTCCTTACCTGAAAATGGACACGTTTTACGACGACGAAAAAATGGTTTTGACATAAATAATCCCTAAGATACTAAAAACGAGGCGTGCGCGGTGCGCGTGGACGATCCCCACCATCACGGTCGGGTCGCTCACTCCGCTCGGGGCGGTCGCCACGATCGGGCCTGTCACCCCGGTCCGGTCTGTCACCACGGTCTGGGCGATCACTGTCGAAGCTGCGCTCAGGCCTGTCGCTGCGGTCAGATTTACGCATTACAGCTGAAGGGCCGTCTTCATGCGCATCAACACGAATGGTCATGGAGCGAATAATATCTTCAGACAAACCTACCTGTCGTTCCATTTCAAAAAGCGCTGCTGGTGGTGCATCAATATTCAAAAGGACATAATGCGCTTTGCGGTTTTTCTTGATTTTATAGGCAATCGTGCGAAGGCCCCAATATTCAGTTTTTGTGACCTTGCCTTCACCAGCCTCAATTATGCCAGTGAGTTGCGCTGAAAGTGCATCAATTTGTGCAGTTGCTAGATCCTGGCGCGCCAGAAAAACATGCTCGTATAGTGGCATGTGGTCTTCTCCATGTTACCGATTGGCTGATATCTGATCATTCAGACACCCCTCCGGCTTGCTTCGAAAGATCAAATACTTAATTTATTTGATAGTAATCTCATAAACGTATTCAATATTATTGCAAGAAATATGTTTTTAACGAATGATTTCAGTTGTTAAACCAATCTTCCAAATCCAATGCTGAAAATTTTATCATCATAAGCTTTACAGCCTTCGTTGAGATGACGGCCAATACTCAGATCATGAATTGGGCGAGCACCCGTTAGAGTGACCTAAAAAAACCAACCCGATGAGGGGTTGGTTTTTTATACATTCATAGAATAACAATTATTTCTTTGGCGACAACATATCACGAATTGTTGTGGATTGACGGAAACGAAGTTTCTTCGACGCCTTGATTTTAACGGCCTCGCCAGTGCGCGGGTTGCGGCCCATACGGGCCTTGCGGCTTTGAATTGAGAGTGTGCCAAGTGTACCAATTTTCACCTTAACACCCTTGAGCACATGACGAGCAATAATGTCCATGATGGCATCTACAGTGCGCTTGGCCTCTGCTTTTGGCATGTTGTGGAGTTCTGCAACCAAGCCATTCAACTGCGCTTGAGTGAGTGTTGTAAGAGTTTTTGCAGCAGCGGGTTTCTTTGCAGCCGCTTTGACTGGAGTCTTGGCCGGAGCCTTAGCTACGACAGCTTTTACTGCGACTTTCTTTGGTTTTGTTGCCATGGTGAGGTACTTCCTGAGTTAATGGTATTAATCGCTTGCCAATTTTAACTATACTTTGTCAATATTGAAGATGAAAAATAATCATAAAATCATTATAAACGGCTCTTGTTTGAGTTGTTGCATAGTATAGATTAGCACAAATTCAATGCAGCATGATTTTTATCATATAATGGAAAAGTATTATGAATCTCGAATTTAGCGCTGAAGATATTGCGTTCAGGGATATGGTTCACCAATTTATTGCAGCGCAATATCCGCTATCTTTACGAACAAAAGCGGCAAGCGATGAGGAGGCCACTAAAGAAGATTTTCTTGCCTGGCATCGCATTGTTGCCAAACAGGGCTGGATCGCACCCGCGTGGCCGAAGGAATATGGCGGGCCAGGCTGGACACCGGTACAACGTTACATATGGTCAGAGGCGTGTGCAGCGGCAGACACAATACCAATCTTGCCTTTTGGCATCAATATGCTGGCACCTGTTGTCTACACGTTCGGTACACCTGAGCAAAAACAAAAGTTTTTACCACCAACCCTGTCAGGTGACATCTGGTGGTGTCAGGGATATTCAGAGCCCGGCAGCGGATCGGACTTGGCCTCCCTGAAAACGAAAGCCCTGCGTGGCACTGATGCCGAGGGCGACCATTATATTGTCAACGGCCAGAAAACCTGGACAACACTTGCACAATATGCGGACTGGGGCTTCTTTTTAGTGTGCACAGGCGATGCAAGCATGAAGGCGCAGCAAAGTATAAGTTTTTTGCTGATCGACATGAAATCGCCCGGCGTCACGGTTAGGCCCATTATCACTCTTGGTGGTGAGCATGAGGTCAACGAAGTGTGGCTGGAAAACGTTCGCGTGCCGGTAAGTAACCGCATACATGACGAGAATAAAGGCTGGGATTGTGCCAAGTTCTTGCTGGCACATGAACGCAGCGGTATTGCAGCTGTTGCCAGATCGAAGCGCGGCATAGATAAAATTAAAGGCATTGCGCGCTCAGAACGCCGTTGTGGTCAGCCATTGTTAAATGATCCTTTTTTCAAGCGAAAACTGTCTGAACTGGAAATCGATTTGACCGCGCTTGAGTATACTGAACTGCGCACGTTGGCCGGCGAAAATGCAGGCAAAGGCCCTGGCCCAGAATCTTCACTATTAAAAATTAAGGGTACCGAAATTCAACAGCGCGTGACTGAACTGGCATTGGAAGCTGTGGGCCATTATGGTGCACCGTATTTTCGCGGCTTTCCGGATGACGGCGATAATATGCACCCAATTGGCCCTGATTACGCGCATCGCGCTGCGCCAACGTATTTCAACGGTCGCAAAACCTCGATCTACGGTGGCTCAAACGAAATACAGCGCAATATAATAGCAAAAATGGTTTTGGGACTCTGAGCGGTGGATTTTAATTTTTCAGAAGAACAGGGCATGTTGCGCGATAGCCTGAAGCGTTATCTCGCAGATGCCTACGGCTTTGAACAGCGCAAGTTGATTGTTAATGCAAAGTCTGCAGAACCTTCGAGGCACTGGAAAGCTTTCGCTGAAGAACTCGGCATTCTTGGGGCGTCGTTTTCCGAAGCGTATGGAGGCTATGCTGCAAGTGGCAGTAATGGTGCCGTTGAAACCATGATCGTAATGGAAGAGTTCGGCAAAGCCCTTGTGGTGGAGCCTTATCTGGGCACAGTGGTTATCGGTGGTGGCTTTATGAAGCACAGCGCAAATGCCATGGCAGCCGATGTTATTGCAAAGATCATCAGAGGCGATGCCTTGATCGCCTTTGCCTACGCCGAGCCTCAAGGGCAATATAATCTCGCAGATCTTTGCACAACGGCCAGGCGTGATGGTGAATGCTACATTCTGAATGGTCACAAGGCTGTGGTGATCGGCGCACCCAGCGCCACACATTATATTGTTACAGCACGAACCAGTGGTGCCCAATGGGATAGAGATGGTGTGTCGGTGTTTCTTGTGGATGCCAGAAACCCGAATATTGCCCGGCGGGATTACCCGACGGTCGATGGCCAGCAAGCATCGGAGCTGTATTTCGAGAACATAACTGTGCCCGCTGAAAATCTCCTTGGCGCAGAAGGGCAGGGGTTATCGCTGGTTGAACAGGTTGTCGATGAGGCTATTGCCGCCGTTTCAGCGGAGGCGGTCGGTTGTATGCGCAAGTTGCATGAAGGCACGGTGGACTATGCTCGCCAGCGCAAGCAATTCGGCGTGCCCATCTCGAGTTTTCAGGTGTTGCAGCATGCTATGGTCGATATGTTTATGGAGGTGGAGCTGGCGCTTTCCATGACAACCATGCTGACACTCAAGTTATCTGAGCCTGCTCATGCGCGTAGCATGGCAGCCTCTGCTACCAAGGTGCAAATTGGTAAATCGTGCAAATTTGTTGGCCAGAATGCCATACAAATACATGGCGGCATTGGTATATCGAACGAACTTACTATTGGCCATTATTTCAAAAGATCAACCATGATTGAAAGCCAGTTTGGCTCGGTTGATCATCATTTGCAGCGTTACGACACGCTCTCTTTGGCGATTTAAGAAGGCATAATTTTATGTCGGCAAGTATAGAAAAACGTGGACCCGTTGGTATCATCTGGGTTGATAGTCCACCAGTCAATGCGCTGAGTGCGGTTGTGCGTAAAATCATCAACGATGGGTGCGCTGAGATTAATACGGATCCCGAGATCAAGGTTGGTATTCTGGCCTGTCGAGGCCGCACATTCATGGCTGGTGCTGATATTACCGAGTTTGGTAAATCACCTTTAGAACCGTCGTTGCAAACTGTATCTGATAATCTCGATCAGTCATCCAAGCCAATTATTGCGGCACTCTTTGGCACCGCTTTTGGTGGCGGGCTGGAACTGGCACTGTCTTGCTCATATCGCGTTGCCAGCAAGTCGGCCTTGGTCGGATTGCCCGAGGTGAAGCTTGGCATACTGCCAGGCTGTGGTGGCACGCAGCGCTTGCCGCGTTTGATTGGTATAGAAGCCGCCTTGAATGCCATAGTGTCCGGCGAGCCAATACCTGCGCCAATGGCCGCCAAAGCCGGGGTAATTGACAAGATTATTGAAGGTGATTTGCTGGAGGGTGCCATCGCTTTTGCACACGATCTGATTGCAAAGGGTTGTCCCGTTCGTCGTGTTAGCGACATCGCAATTGATCCTGCGTCTGTGCAGGCTGGTTTTTTTGATGCGGCACGGGTGCGCATAGCTCGGGAAAAGCGCAATCTGCATGCGCCGCAACGTATTATTGATTGCATTGAGGCCGCGACCTTGCCTGCATTTAAGGACGGTATGGAGATTGAGCGCAAGATGATTATGGCCTGTTTTGCCAATTCACAGGCTCGCGCCATGCAATATGTATTTTTTTCTGAGCGGCAGGTGGTAAAAATTCCAGCCCAGCCAGCGGGTATTGCCGTGCGCCCCGTCAATCAGGTTGCAGTGATCGGTGCCGGCACTATGGGTGGCGGGATTGCCATGAACTTTGCCAACGCCGGTATTCCCGTTGTCTTGCTGGAAGCCAATCAGGCAGGGCTTGATCGTGGTCTTGGCATTATTCGGAAGAACTATGAAAATAGTGCAGCCAAAGGCCGGATCAGCTCTGAAGACGTTGAAAAACGTATGGCACTGATTGCGCCGACACTCAGCTACGATGCACTTTCACATGCCGATATGATTATCGAAGCTGTATTTGAAACCATGGATGTAAAGAAAATGGTGTTTGCTGAATTGGATCGGGTGGCCAAACCCGGGGCTATTCTTGCCTCAAACACATCTTATCTATCGATTGATATGATTGCTGATGCTACCCGCCGTCCAGCCGACGTGATTGGTACGCATTTCTTTTCGCCTGCCAACGTCATGCGTTTGTGCGAAGTGGTGCGCGGGGCAAAAACCGCACCGGATGTTCTGGCTACGGCTATGGATGTGGCCAAGCGGATCAAAAAAATCGGCGTTGTGTCAGGAAACTGTGATGGTTTCATCGGCAACCGGATGTTGCAGGGCTATGCGCGGGAGGCCACATTGCTGTCGCTCGAAGGAGCCTCCATTCAGCAAATTGATAAAGCCCTGTTTGATTTTGGCATGCCGATGGGTATGTTCCAGATGGGCGATCTGGCAGGTCTTGATGTCGGCTACAAAAGCCGCAAAGACCGCGACCCTGCAACGCTCGATCCACGTATCGGCTGGGTGGCGGATCGGTTGGTGGAGCAAGGCCGTTTTGGCCAGAAAAACAATGCAGGTTATTATGACTATGAGCCCGGCAATCGCTTGCCAATAGTCTCGCCGATTACAACGCAACTGATAGAGAACTGTGCACAGGCGTTTCAAATTCGTCGCCGTGAAATTAGCAAAGATGAGATTATAGAGCGATGTTTTTTAGCCTTGGTGAATCTTGGCTGTGATATTTTGCTGGAGAAAATAGCGTATCGCGCCAGTGACATCGATATGGTGTACCTGAATGGCTATGGTTTTCCTGCATATCATGGCGGCCCGATGTGGTGGGCCGAAAATGAGATTGGACTGGCCAACGCGCTGGATAAGATGCGCGTTTATGGATGGAAGACTTCAGCGTTTCTGGAGGCACTGGTGCATGAGGGCAGGGGGTTTGCGAGTGTGTGACGACACATGTTTACGCCATCAGGGCATGAGAGGTGAAAAACTGTCATGCTAACGTCTTTCCTCCCGCCTGTTCACGCTGTCGTCATTGGCGCATCTGGCGGCATAGGTAGCGCTTTTGTTGATTGCTTGCTGGCAGACCCTGCGGTTGGCACAGTAACCGCCTGTGCCCGCACACCAGTACAAACCGCACACGCCAAACTAACGCATGTAACGCTCGATATTACCGATGAGGCCAGCATTAAAACTGCGGCAAGCATCATCAATGAACCCTCGCTGGTCATTATTGCCACCGGCATACTCCATGGAACAAACGGCCTCACGCCAGAGAAAAATTTGCGCATGCTTTATGCTGACAAGCTTACTCAATATTTCGCCATTAACACGATAGGGCCGGCGCTGGTTGCCAAGCATTTTCTGCCTTTGCTGCCCAAGCGTGGAAAATCAGTCTTTGCAGCCCTTTCAGCGCGAGTCAGTAGCATTACTGACAACACGCTCGGCGGCTGGCACGGCTACCGCGCTTCAAAAACCGCACTTAATATGATGATCAAAACCATGAGCATTGAACTTGCGCGAGGCTGGCCACAAGCCGTGTGTGTAGGGTTGCATCCGGGGACAGTGGCAACGGATCTGTCTGCACCATTTCGAGGCGGTGTGGCGGTGCAGAAACTGTTTACACCAGATTATTCCGCGGCGGCCATGCTGAGTGTCATTGACGGTTTAAGTGTTTTGGACAGCGGTAACTTGTTTGCCTGGGACGGTAAGCGAATTGAGTTCTGAAAATAAAACGATCCTGAAGCTATTTGTTCTCGAGTAGCTTAACGGATTGCCAAAATGCTTCCTGTGCCTCGAGGCCAAGCTCAGAAAATATCTCGTGTTTAATCTTAGCTTTTTCTTCCATAGCTTTGAATCGACGTTCAAATTTATCTGTACCCTGGCGTAAAACGGCTTCTGCATCAACACCTGCTTTTCGCGCAACATTAACGGCGGCAAAAAGCAGGTCGCCAACCTCTTCTGCCACATCATCTGCATTATGCCTTGCAACTGCCTCTTCGGCCTCGTTTATTTCTTCTTTAAGCTTATCCACACAACCATCCAGATCCGGCCAGTCAAAGCCAACGCGCGCGGCCCTAGCCTGTATCTTTTGAGCTCTCATAAGAGCTGGGAGAGCTATGGCAACACCGTCGAGGGCACTCGATGCTATATTTGATGTCTTGCGCTCACTGGCCTTGATAGTCTCCCATGAGCGGACTTGCTGCTGTGCTGTGTCAATAACGGCATCACCAAACACATGCGGGTGGCGCCGAACCATTTTATCGCATATGGAACGAATAACGTCTGTCAGGTCAAAATGACCAGATTCTTCAGCTATGCGAGCGTGATAAACGACCTGTAACAGCAGATCTCCAAGCTCATCACGCAGTTCGGGCATATTGTTTCTGGCAATAGCATCGGCCACTTCATAAGCTTCTTCGATGGTGTAGGGCGCAATAGTTTTGAAGTTTTGTTGCAAATCCCATAAACATCCTGTTATTGGTGTTCTCAGATTTGCCATAATATTTCTTAAAGTGGCTAGATGTTCGTTGAGTGTTGGAATGTTTTCACCCGCGCTTGATTCTGACATAATTGGTTCAGTATGTGTTCAGTTGATGTTGAGTAACACGTATCATAGTTGATAAGGACTATATATATGATAGATAAAACAATGTTTTTTGGCACTATGGGTTTAACTGTGATTATGAGCGGTTTAGCCATTTCGGCTTCTGTTTATAATCCTGCCCCGGCTAAAAACAGCTATTATAACCCTTACCATCAAGTAAACCTTGATAATTCATCCCTTAATAAGTGTGGCGCAGGTATTTATTTTATCAATTTGCCAATACTGCAAAGTCAAAAAGATGCAAAACGGGCGCGTAAATCAGTGGTTGCATCATAACTTCTGAGCTTGCAATGCTGTAATCTTTATCTAAATCAGCATCTGATGAGCAAATCAATGCTCACTTTCGCAGGGTAAATGCAGCCGTGAACAATATGACGTCACAGGATAACCGCTCAGCACAGCTAAACTCTCTTAAAATTGACCGTAGTGCTCCTGCTAAACAATACAATAACAGCTGGCTTTCCTGGCGGCCATTACTGGTTGGCCTTTTTGTCGGCCTTGCTGGAGCCAGTGGGGCGAGCCTGATATTTTCCAGCAAAACAAATCCGCCATCTGCCCCGACAGCAAAACCAATGCTCGATGCGGCATCTAAATCCACCCAGGTTTCACAAGGCAGCCTTGTTGCCTCCGGCTATGTGGTTGCAAGACGTCGTGCGACCGTTGCGGCTGAAATAACCGGCCGTGTTACCCAGGTGCTGGTTGAGGAGGGTATGCATGTCAGGCAGGGACAGTTACTGGCAACGCTGGATGCAAGCCTAGCAGGCACTGATCTTAAAACCCAGCAATCACAAGTGCAATCGGCCTTGGCAGCCATCAACAGCACACACGCTGACTTGGCCGATGCCGAACGCATCTTGGCGCGCACCAGAACGCTCGCAGGCAACGGATATTCCAGCACCGCTGATTTAACCCGTAATGGCGCGCGCGTGACCAGCCTGAAAGCGCAGCTCGCTCAAGCTGAGGCTGGCCAACGAACGGCCAGTTCAAATGCGGTGCGGGCACGCGAGGTGCTGGGCAAACATCGTATTCTGGCACCATTTTCTGGCGTGGTGGTCGATAAAAATGCCCAACCCGGTGAAATTATTTCGCCAGCCTCGGCAGGCGGTGGCTTTACCCGTACCGGTATTTGTACAATTGTCGATATGAACAGTCTTGAAATCGAAGTTGATGTGAATGAAGCTTTTATTGGCCGGGTACACGACGGGCAGGCGGTGAAAGCCGTGCTTGATGCGTATCCTGATTTGACTATTATGGCGCGGGTGATCGCCACTGTGCCAACCGCCAACCGCGATAAAGCAACCGTGCGTGTGCGCATTGCCATTCTCGACAAGGATAAACGCATCTTGCCAGACATGGCGATTAAAGTTAGTTTTGCTGAAGAAAAATCGTAAATCAGGGTCATAAAATATGCTCTATCAGCTTCGCAATGTCTCCAAACGCTTTACCAAAGCCAAAGAAACACTGACCATATTTGATAACCTCAATATGGATATACCGGAGGGTGATTTTGTCGCCATGATGGGGCCATCGGGGTCAGGCAAAACCACACTTCTCAACATTCTTGGTGGCATAGACAAAGTTACCAGCGGTGAGGTTAGTTTCGCTGGCAATCGCATTGATGGCTATAGCGAGGGGCAATTGTCTGAATGGCGGGCTGCCAATGTTGGTTTTATTTTTCAATTCTATAACCTGATGCCAATGCTGTCGGCGGCACAAAATGTGGAGCTGCCGTTGATGCTGACCAATTTGAGCGGCGCCAAGCGCAAGGAAAATGTTGCAACAGCTTTGAACATTGTCAACCTAAGCGACCGTGCCAAACATTACCCGCGTGAAATGTCGGGCGGCCAGCAACAACGCGTCGCTATTGCGCGTGCCATGGTGTCTGACCCGCAGCTGTTGTTGTGTGATGAGCCGACGGGGGATCTGGACCGAACCACAGCGGATGAAATTTTGACAACACTGCAAGTGCTTAATAGGGAGCTTGGTAAAACCATCGTGATGGTCACGCATGATCCGGAGGCAGCGCGCTATGCCAAGCGCACCCTGCATCTCAACAAAGGCGTGTTTGAGGACAAGATGGTGATGGCATGAACGATTTCACCATTATCTGGAAAAACCTGTTTCGCAAAAAGTTGCGCACAACACTGATGCTGATCGCGATTTTTGTGGCATTCTTTTTGTACGGCATGCTGGCAAGTGTCGGTCAGGCTTTTGACAGTCCAGGCAGCAGCGACGACAAAAATCGCATGGTAACCCTCAATAAAATAAACTTCACCCAGTTTTTGCCGATCTCTTATTATGATCGTGTCGCACGTGTTAAGGGCGTGACGCAGGCAAGCCATTCCAACTGGTTTGGTGCATTTTTTCAGGACAATAAAAATGTGATCGTCAGCTTTGCCGTCGATCCGCCCACATATCTTGCAATCTATAAAGAATTTGATATGCCCGATGCCGAGCGCAAGGCCTTTTTGGGGGATCGTACAGGCCTTGCGGTTGGCCGTGCCGTTGCCGATAAATATGGCTGGAAAGTGGGGCAAACTGTACCCATTTCATCGAACATATTTTCACAAAAAAACGGTTCTCACAGCTGGGATTTCAAGATTGATGCCATTTTTGATAATTCAAAAGTCAAAGGCAGAGATGGTCTGATGATTTTTCATTACGATTATTATAATGAAACGGTCTCGTTTGGCCGTGATAATATCGGTTTGATTGTATTTTCCACGGAAACACCAGCCATAAACGACGCTGTTGCTAAAAACATCGATGCGATGTTTGCCAATTCACCATACGAAACCTCAACGGATACCGCTGAAGCATTCAGCAAAAGTTTTATTGCCCAGCTTGGAAACATTAAATTGATTATTAGCCTGGTGGTCGGGGCAGCGTTCGTCACTATCCTGCTGATTGTCGGCAATACTATGGTGATGGCCATTCGCGAGCGAACCAGGGAAATTGGTGTGTTTAAAACCCTGGGCTTTTCAGGCCAGCGCATTTTCACGCAAATAGTTGCGGAAGCTTTGTTGTTGTCATTGTTAGGTGGTTTACTTGGGTTGAGTTGTGCCGTGCCTGCACTGCTGCTGATTAACAAGATTTCAGCCGGTGCCATCAGCGGCCTGACTGTGCAACCCATTGTGTTTGTCAAAGGCCTTGGCTGGATGGTTTTTCTTGGCCTGGTTACAGCAGCACTTCCGGCGTGGAGCGCTATGCGGCTTAACATAGTCACAGCTTTGGGGCGCAAATAATGGCCAACACACTCCGTCAGATTTCGGCCATCACCCGCATCAATATCAAAAGCATTCCGCAGCGGTTCTGGATGTCTCTTTCAACCATTGTTGCGATTGCCCTAGTGGTCGGTGTGTTGCTTGGGTTTCTCGCCATGGGCAATGGTTTCAAGAAAACGTTGAGCAGTTCAGGGACAAAAGATGTTGCTATTTTGTTGCGAGATGGATCTGATTCAGAAATCAACAGCGTGGTGATGCGCGAGCAAACCCAGTTGATTGAAGAGGCCCCGGGGGTTGCGCGCGTTAACGGCAAGGCGTTGGTGTCCGCAGAACTTTATGTGGTGGTTGATGGAAAACGGCGCACAAACGGCATAAAGGCCAATATGCCGCTGCGTGGCCTCGATTCAACTGGCTTTGCCCTGCGCCCAGGCGTTACGTTCAGCAAGGGAAGGTTGTTTCGTCCCGGCACCAACGAGGTGATTGTCGGATCAGGCCTGGTTCGAGAATTTTCCGGTTTTGACCTCGGTCAGACAATCAGGTTTGGCACTAGCACATGGACCATTGTTGGTGTTTTTGATGCGGGTGGCAGTGTATATGAATCTGAAATCTGGGGTGATGTGAGTGTTGTACAAAGCCAATTCAAACGCCTCAACAGCTATCAGTCTATTCGCGCCAAACTCGCCTCACCGGACCAACTTGCTGCCTTGAAAGCCTATGTGGATAAAGACCAGCGCCTGAAACTTGAAACCAGATCAGAAGCCGATTATTTTGCGGCACAAGCCAAACAATCAAGCGACTTGATTTCTAACCTGGGCTGGCCGCTCGCCATTATCATGACATTCGGTGCAGTCGCTGGCGCCCTCAACACCATGTACAGTTCAGTCTCAGTGCGCACGGCCGAAATTGGAACACTGCGGGCGATTGGCTTTGGCGGGTTCCCAACGTTTGTCGGCACGTTGATTGAGGCTGTTATACTGGCAGCTATTGGTGCCGTTCTTGGATCAGTTGTCATATGGCTGTTTGTAAACGGTCTCAGCACATCTTCTCTGGGCGGGAGCTTCACACAAGTGGTGTTTACGTTTTCGCTGACACCGCGCATCATCACAACAGCTATACTGCTTGCCTTGCTGATCGGTTTTATCGGCGGGTTTTTTCCAGCCCTCAGGGCAGCACGGCAGCCGATTGCAGCGATGGTGAACGAGTAGGGTGTAATACCAACCACCCGATGACGTGACTTGGTTTGGGAAGTCATTGATATAGACCTGCCTTTCTCATGCCGACATACGTCGGCATGACGAGTGATAGCAATCATCGTCCCACGAATAATGCTGTGCGCAGATGCAAGCCGAGAGCACTCCATGTGAGTCAACTCATAGGGCAATTGGTATTATTGCAGATTATCAGGCCTTACCTTAAGGTTTATGCGCCTGACAACGATTTGACGGGCATAAGTGGAAGACCTGTCACGCAACTAGATGGTGTGTGGCGATCAATTTCCACAAACGACGGCTTAAGCCAAATCAATTTCCAACACCAGTCATTCCGGAATCCACCCAAAAGGCGTCGTAGCGGAGCTTCATATTTGAGGCTAAATTCGCTAAGCGTACGTTTACGTCCAGATTCTGCGATGCCCCCGAATATGCCGTTCAGCACACGACGGTCATCAACACGAAGCACCCCCCTTGGGCTTATTCGGCAGTAAAAGTGCTATGATCTCCTACTTGAAATCCGTCAAATCAAAACGCGCCATAACCAGTCTCCCTTCAAGGAACGCTGAATCAGAACTCACCAGCCTTGATAATCCTCTTTATTGGGTCCGCGACCTGAACTATTCCCTTGCAAATTTCCGCTGTGCATGATGTTCTGACCATCTGAATAGCACGAGCTGGAGGCGGCATGCGGCGTTTTTCTATAATTTCTGGAATCATGTTTTTATGTGCGCCTGCGCTAGCGCAAGACTATCTGTATCAGGGATTTGCTGCCAGCAGAGCGATGAATACGATGATGGCGGCCAATCTTGAGCGCCAGCTCGAAGCCGGGCAAGAATTCGGGACTCAGAAATCAACTGCCGCGCTTGCAATCCTTGTATATAGGCCGTCTCTCGTGGCGCGCAAAAAAAACCTAGCGCAGTTTGTTGAAAAAACGCGTGCCATTGATTCGGCTGGCGCAGCGCAATTGCAGCAAATGTTTGCGCAAGGCGATATGATCGAACAGATCGGCAAAGGGCTTGCCCCTTATGGTCTGCGCACAGACAATGTAGCTGATGCTTATGCGGCCTGGTGGGTGAATGCCTGGCAAGCCTGGGCAGGCGTGACAGATAATGGCACGCGCGAACAGGCGCAGGCCGTGAAACAGCAGGCGGCTCGGGCACTTTCGGCAACACCGGTGTTTGCCAGCGCGACAGACCCGCAAAAACAGGAAATGGCTGAAGCTTTGCTTATTCAGGCAGCGATGATCGGAGCTGTTGCAGAACAGTTGAAAACAAATCCGGCAGTCAAACCGCAGATAAAATCAGCCATGACACATGCAGCAAAAGCCATGGGGCTGGATTTTTCAAAAATGAAATTGACCGGGGCAGGTTTTGTGCCCATCGACGCTCTAGTTGGTAGCGCAAAATCGTCCATCGTGCAACAAAAGCGTGGCACAGCTCCAGTGCAGGCCAACAGGCCAGCCCCGCCATCAACCCTGCCAGCCAATATCGACTCTTTGCGGTTTTTTTATTTTGCCGGTGGCCCGGGCGGCGTCGATCCGCGCCCGGTGATCCTGTTCAAAAACGGCGTCTTGTGCGATTGTATTGAATATGCATTTGGCGCGGCAGATCCGCTAGTTTTTCGCGGACAGCATCCAGCTGATTTTGGCAAATGGCGGCGAAACGCCAAAGGCGAATTTGAAGTAATGTGGGATGACAGCCGTAGCTGGTCAGGCCTAACCAACACAACAGCCAAGCCGCTGCCAACCAACTGGCGCGCCAAAGGCTATTTTAGCCGCACGTCCAGCGTCGGTATGATGGGTGCCGAAAATGCAACCTTCACCTCGTCGACCAGTTCGCTCAGCTTCGCACTGGATGGCCGCTTTTCTGAAGGCAATAGTATTTCTTCGACCGGAAATTCTGGCGGCGCCTCTGTGGTTGCCGGCGGCACCGCGGGTCCGCGCGGCGGCCGATATGAGGTGCGTGGCTATTCGCTGATTCTCAGCTACAATGATGGCCGCAAAAAGCAGCTGACCGCCGTGTGGGAGTCCGATCCGGATGTCGTCTGGCTCAATGGCAGGGGCTATATTCGCTGATAAATCATCTGACTATTTCCGATTTTGATCGATGCACTTTTGTGATCCAATCAAAATCGGGAAGTCTCTCGGCCACCGATTCATTAAATTTGATCTAGATGCGGATTGAGGCGAGTTGGATTTAGGCGAGGAAAGTGTCATATCCTTTGTCGTATCGCGTTGCGACGGCGCGATAATGTTTTATTTTATTGAAGTATCGTTCGATGGCATTGCCCGCTCTTGCCATCATAGGCCTGGCTTTTTGTCAGTTTGAGGGTGATCGGTAGCCCGTTGGCATCGACCAGCGCATGTATTTTTGTTGTCAAGCCTCCGCGCGAGGGCATAGCCATCGCCAAGCAGCGTGGGGCATTCGCGGGCGGAAGGAGAGTCATTGCCTGATGATCGTATCGCAGAGTTACGCCACCGCGCTGCCCAGATAGAGAAGAAAACAGCAATCGCTCGGGATATGGAAATCTCATGCGAAACCCTCTATTAGCATATTTTAGTTATGGCAAAAATCTATGCTCTAACTATGTTCGTCAAATCGTTGTCTAGCGGACAAACCTTGAGGCGTGGCCTTATTAGCGCCTATTGGCGCTGATGATAAAGCTGCGGTTGATTGTTTAGGTATCATTCTTGCCGCCAAGTGTTTCAATGAATTTCTCGAAATCCTGTGTTTCGCGGAAGTTTTTGTAAACCGAGGCAAAGCGTACGTAGGCTACTGGATCAAGCTGTTCCAACCCCTCCATGATGATCGCACCAATGGTGTCGGTGGTGATTTCGTTTTCACCCAGCGACTCAAGTCTTCTCACCAACCCATTGAGCATGCGCTCAACCCGTTCAGGTTTTACCGGACGTTTGCGCAGCGCAATCGCCATGGAGCGCTCCAGCTTGTCACGATCAAATGGCTCACGCAGGCCGTTCTTTTTCACCACGGTCAACTCGCGGAGTTGCACCCGTTCAAAAGTCGTGAACCGTGCCCCGCACGCTGGACACTGACGACGACGGCGAATGGCCCCGTTATCCTCGGTCGGGCGGCTGTCTTTGACCTGACTGTCGTCGTGGCTGCAAAACGGACAGCGCATAGGCTAAACCCCCTCCTGATATTAGACAACCATGCCGGGATAGATCGGGAATTCGGCGCAGAGGGCTTTCACCTGTTCAAGCACGGCGTGCTCCTTAACGCCGTTATCCTTCGCCACCAAGCCATCCAGTACATCAGCAATCATGTCTCCGATTGACTGAAACTCTGCTGTACCAAAACCGCGTGTGGTGCCAGCAGGTGACCCGACCCGAATACCGGATGTTTGCATAGGCGGCAGTGGATCGAACGGCACGCCGTTTTTGTTGCAGGTTATGCCAGCACGTTCCAGCGCATCATCCGCCTGTTTGCCGGTGACACCCTTGGGTGTCAGATCGATCAACGCCAGATGGGTGTCGGTGCCGCCTGACACAACGACACAGCCACGCTGTTCCAGCCGCGCCGCCAAAGCCTTGGCATTTTCAATCACCCGCTTGGTGTACAATTTGTATTCAGGTCTTAATGCTTCGCCGAAAGCCACTGCTTTTGCTGCGATAACATGCATGAGAGGGCCGCCCTGCGAACCTGGAAAAACCGCCGAATTAAACTTCTTCCCCAAAGCTTCATCGTTTGAGAGTATCATGCCACCACGTGGACCGCGCAAGGTCTTGTGTGTGGTTGTGGTGCAGACATGGGCGTGAGGCAATGGCGACGGGTGCACGCCCCCGGCAACCAGACCAGAGAAGTGCGCCATATCCACCATGAGATAGGCACCAACCTTGTCAGCGATCATGCGGAAGCGGGGAAAGTCGATGACCCTTGGATAGGCTGACCCACCGGCAATAATCAGCTTTGGTTTATGTTCAAGCGCCAATCGCTCAACCTCATCATAATCGATGAGCGCATCTTCGCGCCGCACCCCATATTGAACGGCATTGTACCACTTGCCGGAAAGGGCGGCTTTCGCGCCATGTGTCAGGTGACCACCGGCATCCAGGCTCATACCAAGTATGGTGTCACCTGGTGTGGTCAGCGCCAGCATAACGGCCAGATTGGCATTGGCACCGGAGTGCGGTTGCACGTTGGCATAGGCGCAATCAAACAGCCGCTTGGCGCGATCAATGGCCAGCTGCTCAGCCACATCGACATAGTGACAGCCCTGATAGTAGCGTTTGCCCGGATAGCCTTCCGCATACTTGTTGGTAAGAACAGAACCTTGCGCTTGTAACACGGCCAGCGAAACAATGTTTTCAGAGGCGATCAGCTCTATCTGGTTTTGCTGGCGTACAAGCTCGTGCACGATAAAGCCGTAAAGTTCCGGATCTGCCTCGGCCAGATTCTGGTGAAAGAAGCTTGTTTGTATATTATCGTGCTTCAAATGAGTCGCCATATATAATTTCCTTTATTATAATCCACTTGAACCTTGTGGCTCAGCTAATTTATCAACACGGCGCTGGTGCCGGTCACCTAAAAATTCTGTCAGCAAAAACTCTCGCAGGCATTCCTTGGCCATATCGACACCTGTGAGGCGGGCAGCGAGTGCAAGTATATTGGCGTCGTTGTGTGAACGCGATAGCCGCGCCATCAAACTGTTGGTGCAAAGCGCTGCACGCGCTTTCGGGTAGCGATTGGCCGCGATGGAGATACCAATGCCAGAACCGCAAATGATAACGCCGCGCCATGCTGCGCCTGAAACAACAGCACGCGCCACCTGAAAACCAAAATCCGGATAATCAACTGGTTCCGGTCCGCGTGTACCAAAATCCAGCACCTCAAAGCCCATGGTTTCAATTTGAGGACACAATTGTTCTCTCAGCAAATAGCCAGCATGGTCGCAGCCTATGGCAACGGTGAGTCTGCTCAAAAAATGCTCCTGAAATTCGGATAGCGTCGAATCAAGCTTGTAGCATATATAGTGGTTTCCGATCAGCATGCCACCACTAATTCCAAAAAGTACGGAGCACTACAGTACCGCCATCAACCGATAGCACAATTTTGGTGTCACCAGATATCTCCAGCGTCCTGCGCACCGATATCGGCAAAACCAATTTACCATTTGCTGCCACTTAAACGTTATAATGTATTTAGTATGTACCTGTATTAAATATATTTAATGCCATTATTTAAAATATGGCATGTATGATGTTAACGTTATAATCATCTTATTCTATGAATAAACTTGATATTTTTTATAGTCTGGCCTAATATTCTTACATACGCGGCCACCCCATCGGGTGGCCGATTTCGTTTTCGCTTTAGAAGGAGAAACCCCCATGGCCGAACCCCTTATGCCGCTGGCGACTGCCGTTTGGCTGGTTGACAACACTGGCCTGACCTTTCAGCAAATTGCTGATTTTTGCGGGCTTCATGTGCTCGAAATCCAGGGCATTGCTGATGAAACCATTGCCACCAAGATCGTCGGGCATGATCCGGTGCGTTCAGGCCAGCTGGCACAAAGCGACATCACCGCGTGCGAGGCAGACCCTGTAAAACGCTTGGTCGTGCTTGTTGGCCCTGAGCAGCAGAAACGCACCAGAGGGCCGCGCTACACACCAGTTTCCAAGCGTCAGGAAAAACCTCACGGCATTGCCTGGCTGCTTCGCAATCATCCAGAGCTCACGGATGCGCATATTTCACGGCTGATCGGCACGACCAAATCGACTATCACTCAAATTCGCGATCGTACCCATTGGGATATGGCCAATCTGCGACCCTCTGATCCAGTGGGTCTCGGTTTATGCACCCAGCGCGATCTTGATACTTTGGTTGCCAAAGTCGCCAAGAAAAGCGGTGTAACGCGGGTTGATCCAAGGCTTGAAGAAGAGGCGGCTAAACTCGAAATAGAGCTTAAGGAAAAGCGGACTCAGGCTGCTGCACAGTTGGCAGCATTGGAAGAAAAAGAGCATGAGTTCACCGCGGAGACTTTGTTCAAGTCGTAGGATTGTGGCCTGATGCTTTAAGGAAAAACATGGATGCCAGCCTTCGCTGGCATTATGTGCACAGATCATATTTAGCGGCGATGAATTTTACGCATCAGCAGCTCAGCACCCACCAGCGCTGTTAAAGCAATAACGATTGAAATGAGAGCGAGCCGAACAACCATCGGCTCGCCGCCTGGTGTTTGCAGATTGGCATAAATCGCCAGAGGCAGCGTTTGCGAGATGCCGGGAATGCTGGCAGCAAACGTGATGACGGCACCGAATTCTCCAAGCGCTGCTGCAAACGCGACCATCGCACCCGAGACTATACCAGGAAACATCAACGACAGTGTGATCGTCAGGAAACGATCAAACGGCCTTGCCCCTAATGTCCGCGCTGCCGCTTCTAGGCCGGGATCAATCGACTCGATGGAAAGACGCATGGAGCGCACCATGAGCGGAAAGGCCATCACAGCTGTTGCCAGTATCGCGCCTGCTGTTGTGAAAGCCAGACGCATATTAAAAGTGTGATAGAGCCATCCACCCACTGGTCCATGAACACCAAAAACCACCAGCAGCAGATAGCCCACAACAACGGGCGGCAACACCAATGGCAAGTGCACCACACCATCAAAAATAATTTTACCGGGGAATTGTGTGCGTGCCAGAATCCATGCACAGGCGATGGCCAGTGGCAGCGAGAATAGGATAGCCGCAAACGCAACACGCAGGCTGAGTGCTATGATCGGCCATAGCTGTACGAACGGCACCATGAAATATCTCCATACTATCCTCTTCCCTTGCGGGCGAGAGGAAGATATTTCAAGCCGCCTTTTTCACCTCAGCCACAATTTTCCGGGCGGCGTCGCCAAGATCATCCCCACTGACAATAGGCAAGCCACTCTCGGCCAATATTTTCTTGCCAAGAACGACATTGGTGCCCTCAAGCCGTACAACAAGCGGCACCGACAGCTGCACCTCCTTGGCCGCAGCAACGATACCATCAGCAATGATATCACAGCGCATGATGCCACCAAAAATGTTGACCAATATGCCCTTGACCGATGGATCACTTAAAATGATCTTGAAGGCGGCGGTGACTTTTTCTTTTGTCGCACCGCCACCCACATCGAGAAAATTGGCTGGCTCGCCGCCGCACAGTTTGATGATGTCCATGGTGGCCATGGCAAGCCCAGCCCCGTTCACCATGCAGCCAATTTCCCCATCGAGTTTGATATAACTCAAGTCGAATTTGGAGGCTTCAACTTCTGCCGGATCTTCCTCAGTCAGATCGCGCAATGCCATCACATCCGGGTGACGATAGAGCGCATTCGAGTCAAAACTCATTTTGGCATCCAGCACTACAATCCGACCATCGGTGGTCGCGATAAGCGGATTAACCTCAAGCATCGAGGCATCAGTTGCCACGAAAGCCGTGTAAAGTTTGGTTGCCGTATCCTGGCATTGTTTATTGAGTTCACCGGTGAGGCCCAACGCAAACGCCACTTTGCGGGCATGATAGGCCTGAAAACCAGTGGCCGGATCAACCGAGAAGCTGGTGATTTTTTCAGGCGTGGCGTGCGCCACTTCCTCAATATCCATGCCGCCTTCAGTCGAGACGATCACACCCACCTCGCCACTGCCACGATCGACAACCATGGAGAGGTAAAATTCGTGGGCGATGTCAGATCCGCTCTCGATATACAACCGGTTGACCTGCTTGCCATGCGGCCCTGTCTGGTGTGTGATCAAAACCCGACCCAGCATTTCCTGCGCGTTGGTAACGACTTCAGCCACCGACTTTACAACGCGAACGCCGCCCTTGGCATCTGGAGCCAGACCTGCAAACTTGCCCTTGCCCCGACCCCCGGCATGGATTTGCGATTTCACAACATAGATCGGACCGGGGAGTTGTTTCGCGGCAGCTTCCGCTTCATCCGCCGAAAAAATCGGGATGCCCAACGATATCGGTGCGCCGTATGAGGCGAGCAGTTTTTTGGCCTGGTATTCGTGGATATCCATGGGTTTGTTTCCTTAAAAGCCGTGTCAATGTTATTGATGACACCTTTATATAATACACCTTAGAGTTTATCGGAGAGAATGTGGACGAATCCACTCACTATATTAAGGCTACCCCTGCAAACTCCCATCAATGGCGACGCACGCTGCCATCAAGCCCTTCACCGCATCGACGCTTTTGGTGAACATCACTTGCTCATCCGGCAGCAGGCTAATCTCGACAATCCGCTCCACCCCGCCTGCGCCGATGATCACTGGCACGCCCACATACATATCTTTCAGGCCGTACTGACCCGACAGGTGCGAGGCGCACGGGAGCAATCGTTTTTTATCTTTCAAAAAACTCTCTGCCATCTGGATTGCCGCCGATGCTGGCGCATAATAGGCCGAACCGGTTTTCAGCAGACCGACAATTTCGGCACCACCGTCGCGGGTGCGTTGAATGATGGCATCGAGTTTCTCCTGGTTGGTCCAGCCCATTTTCACCAAGTCCGGCACGGGAATACCGGCAACCGTTGAATACCGTGCCAGCGGCACCATTGTGTCGCCATGACCACCAAGCACGAATGCGGTCACATCTTCTGCCGACACCTTGAACTCTTCTGCCAGAAAATGACGCATCCGAGCTGAATCGAGCACGCCGGCCATGCCGGTCACCATGTGGTGCGGCAGACCAGAGAAATGTTGCAAAGCCCAAACCATGGCATCGAGCGGGTTGGTAATACAAATTACAAAAGCATTCGGTGCGTGTGCCTTGACGCCCTCACCGACCGCCTTCATCACTTTCAGATTTATACCAAGCAGGTCGTCCCGGCTCATGCCGGGCTTGCGCGGCACACCAGCGGTGACGATGCACACGTCGGCACCGGCTATGCCCTCGTAGCTGTTCACACCTTTCAGTGAGGCATCAAAATCCTCAATCGGCGAAGATTGGGCAATGTCGAGGGATTTACCCTGTGGCAGGCCCTCTGCGATATCGAACAGCACCACATCGCCAAGCTCCTTGAGGCCAATCAGGTGGGCAAGCGTGCCACCAATCATGCCGCTGCCGATAAGTGCAATTTTACTACGTGCCATGGAAATACTTTCAAAAGAGGATGTTTGCAGTTGATGTAGAACCATTCATGCTGCTCTGCAATATTTGATGTGTCAGGTTGTTAGTGCCGCCATATCCGCCGCCAGACTTTCGCAATCGGGGTCAAGCGCCAGAGCCTTTGCGAATGCCGCTTTGGCTTCGGCTATCTTGCCACTCACCCTGTGCAGAAATATCGCCCAATCGTGCCACAGGGCATGATCAGATGGTTGCTGCTCCAGCGCGGCTACATACAGGGCTTCGGCTTCTGGCACGCGGTTCTGGCCAGCCAGCAAATGACAGAGTTCACCCAGAACCCACCTGTAATCCGGCTGCAAAACCAGTGCAGCGCGGTAAGCCACCTCGGCATCAACGGGCCGGCTCATGCAATTGGCATACAAGCTGCCGATTTGGGCGCGCACCCAGGGGTCGTCTGCATCATACTTGACAGCGTTCAGATAGGCCGTTTCTGCGGCCTCATAATGTTTCAGCCCCTCGTGGCACACGTGGCCCATGCCGCTCCATGCCCAGGCATAATCTGGCTCGAATTCCAGCGCCTTGGTGTAGGCTGCCAAAGCCTCCTCCAGCCGACCGCCTTGATGAAACAGCACCTGGCCCAATTGTGCCCACGGCCATGCATAGGCATCGTCCTGCTCGATTAGGATGCGATAGTGCTTTTCGGCCTCACTTGGCTGACCCATTTCATGATGCAGCAGCTGGGCAAACTGCGCCCGCGCCCAGCCGTAATCGGGTTGCAGAGCAAGCGCTTTGTTATAATGCTCAACAGCTATGTCGTACCGACCAGCGGCATCGGCATAAAAATACGCCAGATGTGCTTCAGCCCAGGCATAGTTTGCATTCAGCTGAAGGGCATGATGAAAGGACGCCTCGGCCTCAGTTGCCCGATTTGGTAGGTGAGAGAGCGTTTCCGCAAGCTGTGCCCAGTCCCAGGCGTCGTTGGGATCAAGGTCCAGACTCTTTCGCAAAATTGTCTCGGCTTCCGGCCAGCGACCCAGATCCTGCCCGACCAGCATACCCAGCTGACCCCACGCCCAGACATAACCGGGATTATGCTGCACAGCGCTGCGATAGGCGTATTCCGCCTCTAACGGCCTGTCCAGAGCTTCCTGCAACAACAAACCGAGATGCGCCCAGGCCCAGGCATAGCTCGGGCTGATCTCTACAGATTGCCGCAAACAACGCTCCGCCTCCTCCAGATCGATGTCGTAATCGTGCAGCAGCCGGCCTTTCCAGGCCCACGCCGCTGCTGATTCTGGTTCGAGGTCAAGAGCGCGGTCGAAAGCCAGCATCGCAGTATTCATGTCACCGCCGCTATCGGCTGTCACACGACCAAGATATGCCCAGGCCATGCCATCATCATCTTCCAGGGTAACAAGGTGCCGGAACAGCGGCGCCGCGCGGGCAGGATCGTCCATACGGTCTGCCAGCAGCTCAGCCAAATGGCGCAGTGCATCCGTATCATCGGGGTGCATGGACAGTATTGATTGCCATTTGTTGACTGCGTCCTCCAGTCGTTCCGACTGTTCCAACCGCAGCGCCTCGGTACGTTCATAGGCAAGCTGCAAGGCCGTGGCTTCTGGCGGTAGCGGCGTTGCGCCTTCTGAAGACCAGTCCGTATCCATATCCGAATCAAGGATATACCCTCCCGGCGCGTCACTCGATCTTGAATTGCCATGATTGAGAAAATCGGCCTGGCTGCGAATCCGCCGATCCGCAACAAGAACCGCTTCAGATTGCTCGTTTTGGCCAAGATGGCTTCGAATTTCAGAGAGTTGCGCCCAGGCCTCGGCGTGGCTTTCCTGCAAGGCAACAACAACTCTCAGCGCAATTTCAGCCTCATCGTAACGCCCGGCTTTGGAAAAACTCGCAGCGCGGCCCATATAATCTGTAATCGCAGCTTCGGTGGTTTGGGCGCTCATATCTTTGTATTGGCGTTTTTAACCGAATAATTCAAGATGAACGCTTTAACAGAAAGGGCCGCCCTTTTATAGGCGACCCTTCCATTGTCTTGCTCTGATATGGCAGAGAAAGTAGCCTATGCCTTGCAAGCACCAGAGAGTGTATTTGATCCGGTATCAAGCTTTTGTATCAGAGTGTTGTGACAATGAGACATTGGATCACCTCCTTTCAAATGTTGATGGTAAGATACAAATACATTTATTGTATTGAAAAGCAAATAAATGGGCCCTTAAAAATATTGCCTTATTTATAGCCATGTGTATAAAAATTAGGCAGTTAAGGTTCACCTGATTGAGAAATTTGCCGGAAAATCAGCAAAATGATTTCTGGCATAACATATGCAATGTATCACGAGTATTTCGACGCTTCTTCAACAAGGCTATTTTCATGAAAAAAATCGAAGCCATTATCAAGCCATTCAAGCTGGATGAGGTTAAGGAGGCGCTGCACGAAGTCGGCGTTACCGGTATTACCGTTCTCGAAGCCAAAGGGTTTGGCCGCCAGAAAGGCCATACTGAACTGTATCGCGGTGCAGAATATGTGGTGGATTTTCTGCCCAAGGTAAAACTTGAGCTGATTGTCGATGATGCGATTGCCGCCCGTGCCATTGAAGCCATCCAGAATGCTGCCCAGACTGGGCGGATTGGCGACGGAAAAATCTTTGTTTCCACCATTGATGACGTTATAAGGATAAGGACTGGCGAGCGCGGTGCCGACGCCGTATAAAATCCCTATCAAAAGTCAAATCTGCCGTTTCATCCCAACCGAAAGTCACTGAACCTATGGCCTCCGCAGACGTCAAAAAAATTCTCAAACTCATTAAAGATAAAGGCATCGAATGGGTCGATGTGCGCTTCACCGATCCGCGCGGCAAGTGGCAACATCTCTCCATGGTTGCTGGCGTTGTTGATGAGGAGATGCTGGACGAAGGTTTCATGTTCGACGGATCATCGATTGCCGGCTGGAAAGCCATCAACGAATCCGACATGCTGTTAAAACCCGATCTTGATGCAACGTATATCGATCCGTTTTCAGCGACACCCATGCTGATCATTTTCTGCGATGTGGTCGATCCGGCCACTGGCCAACTTTATGATCGTTGTCCGCGTTCCATCGCCAAGCGCGCCGAAGCTTACGTAAAAACTTCAAAAATTGGTGATACTGCTTACATCGGGCCTGAAGCTGAATTTTTTGTATTTGACGATGTAAAGTTCAAGGTTGGCTATGACGGCGCCATGTATTCGATTGATGACATCGAAGGGCCCTACAATTCCGCCAAGCACTATGATGAAGGCAATTTTGCGCACCGCCCTCGCATCAAGGGCGGCTACTTTCCGGTTGCACCTGTTGATGGCTGCCAGGATTTGCGCGCTGAAATGGTGCGCGTGATGCTTGACATGGGCCTACCGATGGACAAGCACCATCACGAAGTTGCCGCCTCTCAGCATGAACTTGGCTTGATGTTTGGCACACTCACCACAACCGCAGACCGTATGCAAATATATAAATATGTGGTGCATATGGTGGCACACAGCTACGGCAAAACGGCAACATTCATGCCCAAACCGATCATGCTCGACAATGGATCAGGGATGCACGTGCACCAGTCGATCTGGAAAGCTGGCAAGCCACTGTTTGCTGGCAATGGCTATGCCGGCCTCAGCGATATGGCGCTTTATTATATCGGCGGCATTATCAAACATGCCAAAGCGTTGAACGCGTTCACCAACCCTTCTACCAATAGCTATAAGCGTCTCGTGCCAGGTTATGAAGCACCGGTGCTGCTCGCTTACTCCAGTCGCAATCGCTCAGCCTCCTGCCGCATCCCATACGGGACGTCCGGCAAAGCCAAGCGGGTTGAGGTGCGTTTTCCGGACCCAACAGCCAACCCTTATCTGGCCTATGCAGCCATGCTGATGGCAGGCCTCGACGGTATCGAAAACAAAATTCACCCCGGCGACCCGATGGACAAAAACCTCTATGATCTGCCTGAAAAAGAACTGAAGAAAGTGCCAACTGTGTGCGGCTCATTGCGTGAGGCTCTCGAAAATCTCGATAAGTCGCGTAAGGTATTCACCAAAGGAGGCGTATTCTCCGACGAGATGATCACATCCTATATTGAGCTTAAAATGGAAGAAGTGATGCGAACAGATATGACACCGCACCCGGTTGAGTTTGATATGTATTATAGTGCCTAGACGTTATCAGATTTTAAAATAATACAATCAGACTTAAACAGTGACTTGTCGTCCCCGCGTTTTGAGCGGGGATCACAAGCTGCAATGCACATTACCGCTGCTGATGCTCTATCGTCAGAAAGTATCGATCACTTGTCAGGGATGACGATGATGGGTGGTTTTCAAGGGCCTTTAATGTGAGTGTTTATTTCTGCGCCTCTCGCACTTCAACCGGCCCGATATTCAGTGCCTTCAACCCCGCTTCGATCTTGCTGCGATCGCCTGCAACCAGCCAGATCATGTGATCCGGGAAGAGTGAGTTTTTTGCCGCTGCTGCAAGATCAGCCACGCTCAGGGCACGGTAGCGCGCCGAAAGTGTGTTGTGATAATCATCGGCACGATTGTAGACCGCGTTATTGATCAACCCGCCAAGCACCGCGCCACCGGTTTCATAATCGCCCGGAAGTGCACTCACTGTATTTATCACTGTGCGGCCAAGCTCGGCGAGTGTGGCTGGTTTTGTTGTCATAATGGCCCGCACTTCGGCGAGGGCTTCGCGCAAACTGTCCGCCGTTTTATCTGTCTGCACAGGAGCATAGATTATCCACGGCATTTGCCCCTTGAGCGGCATGGCAAACGAGCTTGCACCGTAAGACCAGCCTTTCACTTCACGCAAATTCTGGTTGATGCGGGAGGAGAATTGTCCGCCCAGAATGTCATTGAGCGTATTGAAATCAATGCGCCCATCCGTACCTTTTTGTGGCAAAACATAGCCACCAAGAATATAACTTTGCGGTGCTCCGGGCCTATCGATAATCACAATGCGGCTGTGCTCGGGCAGTGCAACAGCTGAGAGTGTCTTGGTGCCGTGGGGTATATTCGGGTTCTGCCAATTACCGAAAGCTTTTTCGAGTAACGGCATCATGCTTGCCAGTGTCGTGTCCCCCACCACGAACAAGGTTGCCGTGTCTGGTCGTAGCCAGGTTTTTTGATAGTCAACAAGATCGTTCCGTGTCAGGGCTTTCACACTGGCCACGGTGCCACTGCCGGTGAGTGGCACACCGTAGGGGTGGTTTGGTCCGTAAATCAGCGGCGGCAACTCCCGCAGGGCAACGCTGAGCGGATCATCCTGTTCTTGCGCAATGCCAGCAATCTTGATCTGGCGCACGCGCTCCATCTGGTCAGATGTAAAACTTGGATTACGAACAACATCGGCATAAACATCCACAGCTTCCGGCAATGTGCCAACCAGCGTGGAAAGGCCCACACGCACTGTGTCGGCACTGGCACTGGAACCAATATCAGCGCCAAGCCGCTCGAGTGCTTCCGATATCTGAATGCCAGAGCGTTTTGTGGTGCCCTGATCAAGCAAAGCTGCAACAAAAGATGCAGCGCCCAGCTTGTCCTTGCTGTCAGCCGCAGACCCGGCATCGAACACCATACTTATAGATACTTTAGGCACAGCGTGGCGCTCAGCCAGCACCACTGAAATACCGTTGGAAAGTTTTGCTCTGTTTACCAATGGAAATTTTAGGTCTTCAGCCGTTCCAATGGCTGGTAGCCGGCTTCTGTCGGCATCGGCCCCGGCCACAGCCCCTCTAGTCGCCGGCACCACATTCAGCTGGTAGTAGCCATTGCCAAACCAGTGTTGTGAATCGCGCAATATATCTGCCGGTGTGGCCGTATGGCGCACAGCAAAGTCGCGCTTGTACGATGCCGGGTCATTATCATAAAGCTCACCTTCAGCCAGTGTTACCGCCTTGCCACCAAAGCCGCCGATTTTTTCCAGTGCCCGCACGGCATTGCTGTCTTCACCGACAACAGCACGCGCAAGCTCATCTTTTGTCGGTCCTGTTTTTAGATAATCCGCCAGCACGGCATCGATGCGCGCCTCAACTCTTGCAGGGTCAACACCAGGTTTTACATCTGCAGTAATATGCAATTGGCTGGCCACCTCACTTGGGTCAATCGAACAGCTGACACCGATTGCCAATTGCTTTTCCAGCACCAGATCGCGGTAGAGCCGTGAAGTGGATGTGCCACCGAGAATAGTGGTGGACAGAGACAATCGCTCGGTCACATCTTCCGGGCTGCCGGGGGCTGCCCACACACGGTTGATGCGTACGGTCGATACGTGGTCCTGCATCACCTCATGCACATTCTCGCGTCGCTCTGGCACCCATGTTTTCAGATGCTTGATTGGCGGACCAGACGGAATGGCTGCAAAGTATTTTTCAACCAGTGGCTTCGCTGTTTTCAGATCGATGTCACCCGCGAGCACCAGCACCGCGTTGTCTGGACCGTAATAGGTTTTGAACCAAGCCTTCACATCATCAAGAGAGGCGGCATCGAGATCTTTTTCCGAGCCAATGGTCGGCACCCGATAGGGGTGGCCCTCAGGGAACAGCCCTTCAAGGATGCGGTATTCGGTGAGGCCGTAAGGTTGATTATCGCCTTGGCGCTTTTCGTTCTTTACCACATCGCGTTGGTTATCCAGTTTGGTTTTGCTGATCGATCCGACAAGATGGCCCATACGGTCCGATTCCAGCCAGAGTGTACGATCAAGTGCTGAGGTTGGCACGGTTTCGAAGTAGTTGGTGCGATCAAAGGCTGTGGTGCCATTAAGATCGCTCGCGCCAATCTCCTCCATGGTGTTGATATAACTGCGGTCGTTATGCTCGGAGCCAGAAAACATCAAATGCTCGAACAGGTGGGCAAAGCCGGATTTGCCTTTTGGTTCGTCTTTTGAACCAATATGATACCAGATACTGACGGCCACGATTGGCACCTTGTGATCAGTGTGGACAATAACCCTCAGACCGTTAGGGAGCACAAAACGGTCGTAGGGAATGTTAACGGCAGCGGGGGCTGTCGCGGCGTGGCTCAGAAGCGGGAAACCCAGAAAGCAGAGCAAAAAGATGAAAGCAGTTTTTAGGGACCGCATGATGTTCTCCGATGTATGAAACTTTTGGACTGTATCCATTAACGATGTTTGTAGCCTCATAACAAACATTTGTCAAGTTATATTAATCTATATGGATAAAATAATTCATAGTAATGGGTGTTAATGTTATGATAAACATGTAAATATTTATATTAATGCCCATGCTATCACTCCAGCGAAGGTTGTTATAGCCGCCTTGGTTGACATGGGCAGGCAGGCTACTTATCTCAAATTCAACTCTCACTTAGCCTTACATCAGGGCGCCGCCTGCTTTTGGCCTTAAGGAATAAGAAACATGCTCGGCTTCAATGCTCTCGCGCGACGTCTGTTTGGTTCGTCCAACGATCGTTATGTTAAATCAATATCGCCGACTGTGAAAAAAATTAATGATCTGGAATCAAGACTATCTGGCTTCAGCGATGATGATCTGCGGGCGCAGACTGCAACCTTGCGCGCACGGCTGACTGACGGGGCCAAGCTGGATGATCTTCTACCCGAGGCCTTTGCCACGGTGCGCGAGGCTGCCAAGCGGGTGATGGGAATGCGGCACTACGATGTGCAGATGGTCGGCGGTGTGGTGCTGCATCGGGGCGAAATCGCCGAGATGAAAACCGGCGAGGGTAAAACCCTGGTCGCAACGCTGGCAGTTTACCTCAACGCGCTTGAAGGCAAAGGCGTGCATGTTGTTACTGTAAATGATTATCTGGCACAGCGCGATTCGGAATGGATGGGCCGCATCTATAAATTTCTCGGCATGTCAGTCGGTGTGATCATCAATGGCCTTGATGATGAGCAGCGCCAGCTCGCCTATAATTGCGACATCACTTACGGCACCAACAACGAATACGGCTTTGATTATCTTCGTGATAACATGAAGTATGATCGTGCGCAGATGGTGCAGCGGCCGTTTCACTACGCGATAGTCGATGAGGTCGATTCAATTCTGATTGATGAAGCGCGCACGCCGCTGATCATTTCAGGGCCAACCGAAGACAAGTCCGAACTCTACATTGCAGCGGATAAAATTGTTAAAACACTTGATAAAAGCGATTACGAGCTTGATGAAAAACAGCGTCAGGTTGTGCTGACAGAGGGCGGCAACGAAAAGGTTGAAGAGGTTTTGCGTGGTGAGGATTTACTGCGCTCGGAAAATTTGTATGATGCTGAAAATACGCCTCTGGTCCATCATCTCAATCAGGCGCTGAAAGCCAACACATTGTTTGGCCGCGACACCGAATATATTATCAAGGATAACAAGGTTATCATTATTGATGAAAATACCGGCCGGATGATGGATGGTCGACGTTGGTCCGATGGTTTGCACCAAGCGGTTGAAGCCAAGGAGGGCGTTGAGATACAGCCGGAAAACCAGACGCTGGCATCGATTACCTTTCAAAACTATTTCAGGCTCTATCCAAAACTTGCTGGGATGACAGGGACAGCATCAACCGAGGCGCAAGAATTTTTTGATATCTACAAACTCAATGTGGCTGAAATCCCTGCCAACCTGCCAGTCAAACGGCTGGACGAGCACGATGAGTTTTACCGCACAGGCCAAGAGAAATATCAGGCGATTGTCGGTGCCGTGCGTCAGGCCAATGCCAAAGGTCAGCCGATACTGATCGGCACGGTCTCGATTGAGAAATCGGAATTGCTGTCGGATTTTCTGAAAAAAGAAGGCATCGACCATGTCGTCTTGAATGCCCGTTACCATGAACAGGAAGCGCATATCGTGGCCCAAGCTGGTCGGTTTGGCGTTGTGACAATTGCCACAAACATGGCGGGTCGCGGCACGGATATTCAGCTTGGCGGCAGTTTTGATGCCCGCATTGAGGATGAGCTTAAGGACATAGCCGAGGGCACGGAGCGGGACAAGGCCATCGAGCACATTCGCACAGAAATTGCGGAAGAGAAAGCGCGCGTGCTGGCAGCTGGTGGCCTTTTTGTTTTGGGCACAGAGCGCCATGAAAGTCGCCGGATTGATAATCAGTTGCGCGGTCGTTCAGGCCGTCAAGGCGACCCGGGTTTATCAAAATTTTTTCTGTCGCTTGATGATGACTTAATGCGCTTGTTCACCAACATGCAAAAACTTGATCCTATGCTCAAAAAGCTTGGTATCAAGGAAGGTGAAGCGATTGTTCATCCGTGGCTCAACCGTGCGATCGAAAAAGCTCAGCAGAAAGTTGAAGCCCGCAACTACGATATGCGCAAACACGTGGTCGATTACGACAATGTTATGAATGATCAGCGTAAGGTAATTTATGAGCAACGTCTCGACATCATGGAATCAGAGGACGTCACGGACATTGTGCTGGATATGCGCACGGATACTGTTAATAACATGGTGGGCAATGCTTGTCCGCCGGGCACCTACCCTGAGCAGTGGCATGTTGATGTATTGAAAGAAGACATCACGCGCATCTTCGGCATAGACGCGCCGGTTGACAGCTGGCTTGCGGAAGATGGCATCGATGCAGCCCATCTTGAAAAGCATCTGCAGGATATTGCTGAAACTCAGATTACAGAAAAGCAAAGCACCTACGGCAATGAGTTTTGGCAGCGGCTTGAAAAATCTGTCTTGCTGCAATCCATCGATCATCACTGGAAAGAGCATCTGGCGACCCTTGATGTACTGCGCTCAACCATTCAACTGCGCGCCTACGGCCAGCGCAACCCGCTGAATGAATACAAGTCAGAAGCCTTTGGCTTATTTGAACGGATGTTGGGAACTGTGCGCGAAGATGTGTCACGCATGTTGAGCCAGGCACATTTTGCCGTTCCGCCAGAGCTGCAGCAGCCAACCGGTCTGGTCACGACACACATCAATCCGCTGACGGGTGAAAACGAAATGGATCATGGGCTGCTGACGTCGCCTTATTTATTCGGCACCCAATTAGGCACTGCCGTTAAACTTGATGACAAGCAGCTTTCCAGCGCCATGAGTGTTGCCAGTAAATATGGCCCAGAGTTTAACCCTGCCGATATCAAAAGTTGGAATGGCAAGGTGTCGCGCAATGAACTTTGCCCCTGTGGTTCCGGAGAAAAATTTAAGCACTGCCATGGTAAAAACTAAAACTTGTGGAGTGTGATATGGCGGAAGCTTTGACCACCGCTGTTGTTCACAAGCGCGAAGATTACAAACCATCCGTATGGAAAATTCCAGCTATTTCACTCAATATAGATCTGTTCGAAACAAAGGCGCGCGTTGAGGCAACATTACATCTCGAGCGTGTATCAGCATCGGACGTGCCGCTAACACTCGACGGCAAGGATTTAAAATTAATCAGTCTGGAGGTTGATGGCAAAACACTTAAATCTGAAGATTATATATTAAGGGCCAATAGCCTTATTTTGAATGGCTTGAGCAAACATGCTGTGCTCAAAATTATCACTGAAATAAATCCATTAGCCAATACAGAGTTGATGGGCGTTTACATGTCTGGTGGTATTTTTTGTAGTCAGTGTGAAGCCGAAGGGTTTCGCCGCATCACATATTTTTTGGACCGGCCAGATGTCATGAGTCGTTATAGCGTTATTTTGAGTGCTGATAAACAGCTGTATCCTGTTCTTCTCTCCAACGGTAACTTTGCGGGTGGCGGTGAGTGTGAAGCAAGCGGTCGGCATTATGCCGTTTTCATCGATCCTTTTCCCAAGCCATGTTATTTGTTTGCCTGCGTCGCTGGTGACCTGAAGCCGTTCCGCGATAACTTTACAACGATGTCAGGTCGTCATGTTGACCTTGCTATATGGGTTGCCGAGGTTGATCTCGACCGTTGTGCTCATGCCATGCAATCGCTCAAAAAATCTATGCGCTGGGATGAAGTGAATTATGGCCGTGAATACGACCTGAATGTTTTTCACATTGTAGCCGTGAATGATTTCAATTTTGGAGCAATGGAAAACAAGGGCCTCAATATTTTTAATTCAAAGTATGTGTTGGCCAAACCTGAGACGGCAACAGATACAGATTATAATACAATTGAATCAATCGTGGCACATGAATATTTTCACAATTGGAGTGGCAACCGTGTTACCTGTCAAGATTGGTTTCAGCTTTCACTGAAAGAAGGCTTAACAGTCTATCGCGATCAATGTTTTTCCGCTGATCAAGGTTCAGCTTCAGTTGCACGGCTGGAAAATGTCGCGCTAATGCGCGGGTTGCAATATGCAGAGGATAGCGGCCCGTTCGCGCACCCGGTGCGACCGGATAGTTATATGGAAATCAGCAATTTTTATACAGCGACAGTTTACAACAAAGGTGCAGAAGTTGTGCGCATGCTGGCAACACTGCTGGGCGCTGACGGCTACCGTAAAGGCACTGATTTATATTTTTCAAGGCACGATGGTGAAGCTGTAACATGTGATGACTTTATATGTTGTATGGAAGATGCCAATGCAGCGGACCTCAAGCAATTCAGATTATGGTATGCACAGGCAGGCACACCAATTGTTAACGCTCATATACATTACGATACTGCGAACTCGCGCGCCGAACTTCATTTGCAACAGCATATACCAGACACACCAGGGCAAACGAACAAACAACCGATGGTTATACCTTTGCGTATGGCGCTTATTGGAGCAACGTCAGGAAGGCGGCTGACGGACGAGCGCGTTATAGTGTTTAATACAGAAAAATTGGTTGAGGTTTTTGAAAATATTGAAGAGCCGCCCATACCATCTTTGCTGCGTGGATTTTCAGCACCTGTCATGCTCAATGCCAACCTCTCGATTGCAGAGCTTGCGCATCTTGCCGCATATGATGATGACAGTTTTATGCGGTGCGAGGCTATTCAAAATCTGGCACTTGAGGTCTTGCAAAAACAAGTATTAGCTCATCCAAAGCATAACAATATTGTGCTCGAGCCGATGCTGCTTAAGGCAGTCAAGCACATGTTGCTGTCTAAACTTGACCCGGCCTTGATTGCGGTTGCTGTGCTTTTGCCTACCGAAGCCTTTATCGGCGATCAGATGGCAAGTGTTGATGTGGATGCCATTCACACAGTCAGACAGGCATATCGTTGCAATTTGGGGTCCACGTTACACGATCAATGGTGGCGCCTTTGGCGTGAAAATACTGACATTGAATATACCATTACTCAAAAAGCCAAAGCACGCCGTCAACTCAAGAATGCCAGTTTGAATTATTTGATGGTTAATGATGATCGCGATGCAACGGCCGCCTGCTATCTGCAATTTTGTGATGCAACAAATATGACTGATCAAATTGCCGCATTATCAGCCTTATCGCATTCCAATGCAGTCGAACGTGTTGATGCCCTGGATAGATTTTATCAGCAGTGGCGGCACGACCCGCTTGTTATAGATAAATGGTTCAGCTTGCAGGCGTTGAGCCTGCGCACTGACACGCTTGATGCCGTATTGAACCTGAGCGCACACGCTGACTTTAATCATAACAATCCAAACCGCGTTCGTGCCTTGATTGGCGCGTTCACCACAAACCAAAGCCGTTTTCATAACCTGACAGGCTGTGGTTACGAATTTCTGGCAGACCAGGTGCTGCTCATTGACAAGCTCAACAGCCAGACGGCTGCTCGGCTGATTTCATCGCTTGGTCGTTGGCGTCGCTATGATGCGGGCAGGGCACGTTTAATGAGGCTCCAGCTTGAGCGCGTAGCATCGTCGCAAGGTTTATCAAATGATGTCTTGGAACTGGTAAGCAAAAGTTTGGCATAATAGGGTTTGTTTAGCTTCTTTTCAGGATAGCCGCGGTCATATTAAACGCGAATATTCTTAAACACATCCAAGAGTTGCATAAGAAACTATTTTGTACTATGTTCACATATGTCTGATGTTCCACACCCAGTTGACTCATATGTTGGCAGTCGTTTGCGGCTGCGACGCACCTTGATTGGCATGAGCCAGGAAAAGCTAGGCCATGCGCTTGGTTTAACGTTTCAACAGGTTCAAAAGTATGAACGCGGTGCAAATCGCATAAGTGCCAGCAAATTGCATGATGTTTCAAAAATACTGGATGTGCCCATTAGTTTTTTCTTTGAAAACATGCCAAGCGGGGTAAGGCCACTTACAGGCCTTTCCGCAGTCGCAGCTGAGCCCTTTGAGGCGGATCAACTACAACGACGGGAAACGATTGATCTGGTGCGCGCCTACTACAGAATAACCGATCCGCAAGTGCGCCGCCGCACACTTGATCTTATCAAAGCTCTTAGTATTTCTGAAGCTGCCGTAAAATCAGAAGTTTAAATTAGGCTATTGATTATGGCGTGCTTCAGCATCTTGTAAAAGCTCAAGTTGCAACTGCTGTATTTCCTGCAAGCGCTGCCATTGACTGTTCATCAGATGATCAAGTTTTTCATGCAGGTGGCGAATCTCAAGCTCAGCTTTTAGATTAACTTTATAATCACTGTCAGAGCGCTGCCGATCTTTGGCTTCCTGGCGGCGCTGGCTCATCATGATGATTGGTGCTTGCAAGGCAGCAATGCATGAGAGCACCAAATTAAGTAGAATAAACGGAAACGGATCGAATGCTTTTTTTTCACCGACATAGCCATTCACTGCAATCCAAACGGATAATATGAACAGGAATGATAATATAAATGTCCACGAACCGCCAAATTTTGCCACTACATCGGCAATGCGTTCGCCAAAGCTGCGCTGCTCGTCATACATCTCATCTGAATTTTCAGTAAGTCGCGTATGCGTCAGCAGACTCTGCTCCACCTCTTTATCAAGTGTGTTGAGCTCGCCTGACTCCTGTCGCAATAGGTCTGACACGTAAGCACTGCGAAAACGCGAAACCTCATCGCGACTTATCAGCGAACCCATGGTGAGAGCGGGATGGATGTGCAAAATACGTTTGGCCAATTCCGGACGCAAACTGCCGACGACGGTCAGATCGTTGCGGTCAAGTTGCTTGCCGGAAATACTGCATTGGTCGTTCATTCAAAATCGTTCCAGATAGCCAACGGCCTGACCGACAAGCTCTGCCATAATATCAGTAACAGACTGTTCAGATTTGACCATGCCGACAGATTGGCCTGCCATCAGCGATCCATTTTCAATGTCACCGTTTATAACGGCGCGTCGCAAGGCGCCTGCCCAGAAATGCTCAATCTCGAGCTGGCCCTGCATCTGATCAAGCTCGCCGGCGCTCACCTTGGCCGCCACTTCCAGCTGTTTGACATTGAAAGCTTCAGTGCCGGCATTTTTGAGGGCCCGCACAGGAATAACCGGAAAGCGCGGATCAATCTGCACAGATGCTACCGCATCCCGCGCGTTGCCCCGGATGAAAGCTTTCTTGAAAGCCTGGTGGGCAATACTTTCATGAGCTGCAACAAAACGTGTGCCGAGCTGCACACCACTTGCCCCCATTTGAAGATACGTGGCAATGGCCTCGCCTCTGCCGATACCACCGGCCACAAAAACGGGGATGTCCCTTATTTCAGGTAAAATTTCTTGCGCCAATACGGAAGTTGAAACCGGCCCGATGTGTCCACCAGCCTCCGATCCTTCAATCACGAGTGCATCTGCGCCGGAGCGAATAAGTTTCTTGCCCAAAGCGGCTGTTGGTGTGAAGCACAATAGTTTGGCGCCGTAGGCTTTGATCGCTTCGATTGCAGGCCCAGGCGGTACACCGCCAGCGAGCACAACGTGGCTGACATTGGCAGCCGCACAAACGGCAATAAGGTCCATGAGTTGCGGGTGCATGGTGATGAGGTTGACACCAAACGGTTTGCTGGTCAGCAATTTTGTGGCGGCAATCTCTTTTTCCAGAAGTTCAACCGGCATGGCGCCACAAGCGATCACGCCAAACCCACCAGCATTGGAGATGGCAGCAACCAGGTTGCGCTCGGATACCCACGACATGGCACCACACATGATAGCCGTTTCGGTGCCCAGGAAAAGGCAACCGCGTGACCATAAATTATTTAACCGCTGTTGGCCTATGGTTGATCTGGTTTCACTATCGGCCATCACGCTGCCACCGCATCTAAGCCATACGCTGTGTGCAGGGCACGAACAGCAAGCTCGGTATATTCGGCGGCTATTAGAACGCTTATTTTAATTTCGGATGTTGATATAACCTGAATGTTGATACTCTTTTCTGCCAGTGTTTTAAACATGGTAAGGGCTACCCCTGCGTGAGAACGCATACCAACGCCAACAACGGATATTTTGGCAACATTGGCATCGTGCGTGAGTGTTTCATATTCAATCAGTGGTTTGGCTTTTTCCAGAACATCCAGTGCGCGTGGCAAATCCGCCGCTGTCAATGTAAAGGTAAGGTCAGTTGTCTTGCCATCGTGTGCGACGTTCTGCACAATCATGTCAACATTGATATTTGCCTCGGAAAGGGGTCCAAAAATGGCAGCCGAAACACCAGGATGGTCCGGCACATTCATAATCGTAATTTTTGCCTCGTTGCGACTGTAAGCGACGCCGGCAATCAATTCTTTTTCCATAATTTCATCCTCATCAACAACCATTGTACCGGGTTTGTGCTTAAATGATGACAGCACCTGCACGCGCACCTTTTCTTTCATGGCCACTTCAACCGAGCGGGTTTGCAATACCTTGGCGCCAACACTTGCCAGCTCAAGCATTTCCTCATACGTGATTTTTTCAAGCTTGCGTGCCCGCGATACAATACGCGGGTCTGTCGTGTAGATACCATCGACATCAGTATAAATATCGCAACGATCGGCCTTCAATGCGGCAGCCAGCGCCACAGCTGATGTATCAGAGCCACCGCGCCCTAAAGTGGTTATACGACTGTCAGGCCCCAAGCCCTGAAAACCTGCCATAACCGCTACACTTCCGGCGATCATCTGTGTGATCATATCGGCTGTGTCAATATTTTCAATTCTGGCTGCACCATGTGCACCATCCGTTTTGATTGCCAGTTGCCAGCCTAGCCAACTGCGTGCAGGAATGCCCATGGATTGCAGGACAATCGCCAGGAGACCGCTGGTCACTTGTTCGCCAGTCGCCACGACTGCATCGTACTCGCGCGCGTCATAAAGCTCTGCGGCTTCCCGTACATAACCAACCAGTTGATCGGTAACGCCAGTCATGGCGGAAACAACCACGGCAACCTGATGGCCTGCGTCCACCTCAGATTTTATCCGCTGAGCGACATTACGGATACGTTCCAAATTGGCGACGGATGTGCCGCCAAATTTCATCACTATTCTTGCCATGCGCTGGTAGGCCCTCTTGACTTAATTCTGCATGCATAGAAACTGGTTGGTATGAACGCAAGTGCAGCAACATCAATTAATGAGCATGAAATAGATAAATTCAATGCTTTGGCTGCCAGCTGGTGGAATCCTGACGGCCCATCTAAAGTTTTGTTTGCTATGGGTCCAGCGCGCATGGGCTATATCAAACGCCAATTGGTATCGCATTTTGACCTTGATGCCAACGCGCGCTATCCGCTGAAAGGGCTTAAAATTCTCGATCTTGGCTGTGGCGCTGGCTTGATATCCGAGCCACTTGCCCGTTTGGGAGCAGACGTCACTGGCATTGATGCCGCCCAGGAAAATATTATGATGGCCCGCGCGCATGCCAAACAAACAGGTCTCGATATTGAATATATCCCGACCACTGCTGAGGCGCTGGTCATCGATAAAAAACAGTTCAATGCAGTGGTCTCGCTTGAAGTCATCGAACATGTGGCCGATGCGCAAGACTTTGCAAAGTCTTGTCATGCATTATTAAAACCGGGTGGTATGTTTCTGTTTTCAACCCTTAATCGCACACTCGAGTCTTATGCTGTAGCAATTGTCGGGGCAGAATATATGACGCGCCTTGTGCCGCGCGGAACACACGAGTGGAAAAAATTTATCACGCCCGCCGAAATGGCTGAAATTTTGACCGTTGCTCAGTTTAGGTCCGTAAGGATTGAGGGTTTGAATTATCAACCGGTTCATAAAAGCTGGGCCATAGGTGCAAATAAATCAATAAATTATATAGGCGCGGCAATACGTATTGAGGTATAATAAGAATAGTTTTCCACAATAAGATGTCAGGATATTATATGCTTAAAAAAATTCTTGTTTTAATGTTTTTAGCATATCCCACGTATGCAAAAGTTTTACCCGCAACACCATCTGATATTGCAAGCGTTATTGCAAATGCAAGCGGTGGGGATACGGTTGAGCTTGCAACTGGCCAGTATCAAAAAGTTATAATCAGTAATCGCAAATTCAATACACCTCTTATAATCAAAAATCGGGAAGGTGCCAAACCTGTTGTTTTGCAACTGGTGCTGAACAACGATGCGGGTATCACCATCGCTGGTTTAACCTTGGTTTCTCCAACGCATGAGCTCAAAGGCTATCCAAGTGCAAAATGCAAAGCCAATCCGCTTAATTTGCCCGATCACCCTTATGGCTTCAGTTGCCTGAATTCAAATTATACTGTTATTGCTGTAAACAATAGCGATAGCGTTACTGTTAATAATTGCGACTTGAGCAGCGATGACGTCGATCCTATTACGCATCAAAATGGTGTTACCTTTACCGATGTGAAAAATTTAACTTTGACCAATAATAGATTTCATAATCTTTATAATGCCATTGTTGCTATCGAACGTATGTCGGATGTTGATATCCGAGCAGGAAATTTATCAAACAAAAATATTATCGTTAAAGGTAATGAATTCTATGAGGTCAGTAATGATGATATGGATATTCGTGGGGTTGACACTGCACTGATCGACGGTAATTTTGACCATTTACAGGCCGGGCTTTCATCACTTTTGATTGAAAAAATGGCTAATCATTCTGATTTTTTGCAAATTATTGCAAACCCGGACCCTAAGGTGCCGAATGTTTTTATACCTGTTAGAAATATAACTATTACAAATAACATTGTTCTAAAAAGTATCGGTCATTACTGTAATAACATCAGTGTTACAGGTAACAAGACCGTCGGATACGAATGCACTGCCGGGCGGCAATCCAATCTTCTTGCCAACGCAGGACGTTATGCAAATACAAGCCCGATTTTCCTGGAAAATTTTATAATCAAAAATAATTTATATTCTGGTGGTGATTACGATCAAATTGCTTTGGGTGGAATGAAAAATATCGTTGTGGAGAACAATACAGTAGCAATGCTTAACAGCAATGTTAAGCCATCCGTGGTTGGTGTGGCCAGTCCTGTAAATAACTCACAAAAACAACTTTTGGCGTCTAAAAATTCTCCAGTCTATGCTCGCTATTTGCCTATAGTTTCAAATTCATTTCCAGCCGGGATTATATTCAGAAGAGTTGAAAATATAATTTACAGTAATAATATATCAGATGAGATCAAACCCCCCGTAGATTCTGTCGATGGTAGCCTCGCCAGTACGCCACTCGCTGCAAGCACAACATCGAAGACATCCACAAACAATATAAGTCTTGGTGAAAAATATCATAACGCGTTTTACGCTGATTATAACAGTAATGCCATGTCAATGAGGAAGCTACATTTCAAAGATTGGCAGGATACGAAAATTATTCGAGGCGTCACGACTGTTGCACAAATTGTTGATGATTTGTCGCCGCCTTTAAATGCCAGCGCAGCGCGCAAATTGGCAGGGTTCAAGCCAAATGAAGTTACGGAAAAGTGGAATGCGTATGTGGTCGATCCCAAATAATAATCATGGATATATAGCATAACTGGTGAATGCTGCCCCGTACAATCTGAACAAGCATGTACCACCAGAAGTTTTTTTATTTACAGATGATAATTGTTTAAGGCTGTCATCCCAGCGAAGGTTGGGATCGATAATTTCTGCTACACACTAATGAATTTCAGCTTTTCAGTGTATTGTCATGAAACCAGCGGTAGGCATCTTGAAGCGCCTCTATCGCTGGACGGTGCGTGTAGCCCAAATACGTTTCTGCCTTGCGGCTGCTGAAGTACATTTTCTTTTTTGCCATGCGCACACTGTCAACTGTCACAAAAGGTTCCCAGTTTGGCAGCAGTCGCGCAGTAAATTCTGCGACATAAGCAATTGGCAACACAGCAGCAATTGGCAGCTGTATTTTAGGTGGCGTGCGATCAGCAAGTTTTGCAATCATTGCCAATATTTCCCCAAGCGTGTGATCATCACCGCCCAGAATATACCGCTCACCAACAATGCCCTTATCATGCGCCAGAATATGGCCGCGCGCGCAATCATCCACATGAACAACGTTAAGGCCGGTGTCTACATAGGCAGGCATTCTGCCCGCAGCGGCCTCCACCACAATTCGGCCTGTGGGTGTGGGTTTTATATCACGCGGACCAATGGGTGTTGATGGGTTTACAATAACGACAGGAGCATTTTCAGTTTTGATGAGCGCGTGGACGGCGGCTTCTGCCAGATATTTCGAGCGTTTGTAAACGCCAACCATATCATCAAGTGTTGATGGTGTGTTTTCATCTGACGGGGTCCCGTCTTTATGAATGCCAAGTGCGGCGACACTTGATGTGTAGACAATCCGGTTAACCCCGGCTGCAACGGCTGCGCGGATAAGCGCTTGAGTGCCGGCAACATTGACAGCATTCATCGCCGCAGCATCGCGTACCCATAATCGATAGTCCGCCGCAACATGATAGACGCTTTGACAGCCAGCCACAGCACGTGCCAGGCTTGCCGCATCGGTAAGGTCTCCTTCAGCTACCTCCAGCTTGAGGCCAGCAATATTGCGCCGATCCGAGCCCTTGCGAGCAAGCACGCGCACATCCACGCCGTCGGCAAGAAGTTGCCGCACGACGCTGCTTCCAAGAAATCCCGTTGCTCCAGTCACTAGCGCTGTCATAGCTTTATCGGTTAAGTGACCAGCATCATGAATGCAACGCACCTTATTATCACTGCCGATGATTTTGGCGCACATATAGCCATCAATGAGGCGGTTGAGGCCGCGCACCACCACGGCGTATTGTCAGCGGCCAGCCTGATGATGGGTGGTGAGGCCCTTGCCGATGCGGTTGCAAGGGCAAAGCGATCGCCAAAATTAAGGGTGGGTCTGCATTTGACACTCGTAGAGGGGCGACCGCTCACGGTGTGTCCTAAACTCATGCAACAAAACGGTCGGTTTACAGAAAACCTTGTAAAAGCAGGATTCATCTGGTTTTTTTCACCTTCAGCACGGCGTCAGCTGAAAGCTGAAATTACGGCGCAGTTTGAAGCGTTCCAAGCGACTGGCCTCAAGCTCGATCATGTCAACGCCCATAACCACATGCATATTCACCCGACTGTATTGGGTATTATTATTGATATATCAAAGCGATATGGCGTGAAATGGGTGCGTTTGCCTTATGAACCGCAAACCATGGGCTGGCTCAAGCCCTTGATGTGGATGATGCGCTGGCGATTAAAACGCTCTGGCATCAAAACCAATGATATCATGCTTGGCTTGGCTGCCAGTGGCCATTTGAGTGAGATAACCATGCTGAAACTGCTTCAATCAATGCCAAAAAGTGGCATAATTGAGTTATATTGTCATCCGGCAACGGTCAATTTACCTGATTATTTACCGGGTTATGAAGCTGTTGTTGAGTTTGCAGCGCTTCAATCTGACGTAATTGTGTCACACCTAAGCCATGAAACGATCAAACCGGTCGGTTTTTCAGATATTTTTGCCTGACTTTAACAATTATGACGTTCTATAAGGCTTTTAAATCAATATGCCTATGGGCTTATGGAATCTGGTAATTTTTGATGCAATCTGAAGTATTCTACTCAAATGATATCGCCGTGCCGCGTGACGCGCTTCACAGTGGTAAGATGGCTGAAATATCGAATGACAGTAATTTGTGCGATCAGTTTCATGGTGACGGATATTTACTGTTTCGCGGAGCGTTGAACCGTGATGCTGTACTCGACATGCGTGAAGCTTATCTCAATCTGTTTGATCAGTCATTTTGCATTGAAGGTGATTGTCGTCAGGGTCGGTATGCCGGTGCAGCACAACCAGCGCTGAACTATGGCGTAGAAGGGCACCCAGCGCATGCTTTTGTGCGTTCGCAGGTGTTTAAAGATTTTCTTGATCAGCCGACTTTAAAAAAGCTAGCCGAAAAATTATTGCGCTCAGATGTCAAGCGGGTGCCGCGCACACCGCTACGGCACTTCATCAAGGGTATGAAAATGGCCAGCCGAGCCCACTACGACCGGACGTATATGAACGAGAGCGCCGATACCTGTGTCACCTTGTGGGTGCCGCTGGGCGATGCACCCGTTGCGGCTGGAGGCATCACCTATCTTGAAGGCTCGCACCTTGATATTAATATGGAGGCCACAATTCGTCAGGCTGGCCGCACCGATCGACCGAATGACAGTCGCCCTTTAACACATGATCTCAAGTGGCTGTCGGAGGCCACCGGTCGACGTTGGCTGCTGGCGGATTATAAGGCGGGCGATGTTGTCGCCCATGTGCCGGATATTGTTCATGCGTCAACCGACCCGATGATAGATCTTATGCGCATTTCGACGGATGTACGGTTCGTGCGCTCCGACATCGAAATAGACTCACGCTGGCAGAATGACTGGTCTGCTGATGATCGGTATTAACGGCCGTCTGTTGCTTCCATTATGATGGCCATACTTGCCAAGCTGTCTCGCCTGTGCGTTCGCCATGCCTGGAAAACTGTTTTTGCCGCCCTATTGCTGGCAGCCCTTAGTCTGTGGCTGGTTACACATAAACTTGAGATGAATACCAGCACATCCGCCTTGTTCAATCAAAATATGCCATTTTTAAAACAGGACGCGGCCTACAACAAAGCCTTTCCAGATGAGCAGGATGCTGTGTTGGTGGTTATTGATGCAAACTCAATAGCCAAAGCCACGCGCGCAGCCGATTTGCTGGCACATGAACTGCAAAAGTCACCTCGCTTGTTTTTGGCAATCAGCCAGCCATCTGGTGGCGCATTTTTTCTGCGCAATGGTCTTTTGTATTTGTCTGAATCTGAGCTAGCGGACGTCTCGACGCAAATGGCGCAAGCACAGCCTTTGCTGGGGGCGCTTACGGCTGATCCGAGTTTGCGCGGCCTGTTTAATCTTACAGATATCATCGTCACTGGCGTCAAGAATGGCGATGCCAACATCAGTCGCGCGGTGCCAATGCTCACCGGCACGGCTGGCAGCATTCAGGCTGCGGCTTCATTGCTTACGGCAGCACACACGCAACACAGCATTGCAGACCCTTTTTTAAAACCCGTGGACTGGGCTTCGCTGTTTGCCTCAGCGGCACCTTCGGGCAACGCACCGCGTGCAATACTGCTCACACGCGTAAAGCTCGATAATAATGATTTGCAACCGGGGCGCGTTCCTGTTGCAACGATCAGGCGCGCGGCAAAACAGTTGAACCTTACCGCAGACAATGGCTACCATGTGCGCCTGTCTGGTGATGTGCCGCTCACTGATGAAGAGTTTGCAACCGTTGAACACGGCACCAGCCGATCAGGTATTATTTCGATTGTACTGGTTATTGCACTTGTGTTCATGGCACTGGGGTCATGGCGTCTGGTGCTGATTACAATATTCACTTTATGTCTTGGTTTTATCATGGCCGGTGGTTGGGCGGCAGTGGCAGTTGGAGAGCTCAACCTTATCTCCATTGCCTTTGCTGTGATGTTTGTGGGTCTTGCTGTTGATTTTGGCATTCAGTTTTGCATGCGTTTGCGCGAAGAACGGTTTCGCACCGGCACGGCCGAGAAGGCATTGCAGTCAGCGATTACCATCACCGCAATGCCATTGTTGCTGGCTGGTGTTGCTACAGCTGTTGGCTTTTTTTCATTCTTGCCAACACATTATAAAGGCGTTGCAGATCTTGGCCTGATTGCCGGTGGCGGCATTTTTATTGCTTATCTGTTAACTGTTACCTTGCTGCCTGCGCTGGCTAAAATCATCAAGCCTGATTCTGAATTCAAACCAGCTGGGTATCAGTTTACCCAACCGTTTAATCACTGGCTGCTTGCAAAGCGTTCATGGGTGCTGGGTGCAACGCTGTTGATCACACTGGCCGCAGCACTGGCCTTGCCATTACTGCGGTTTGATTTTGATCCATTAAAGCTCAAGGATCCCAAAACAGAATCCATGCAAACTTTAAAGGATATGATGAACGACCCCTGGGCGACACCCTACACAGTCAATGTGCTGCGCCCGACAGCAGCAGCGGCAGAGGCCGAAGCCGCACGCCTTGCCAAATTGCCTACAGTGCGCGAGACGCTGACACTCAATAATTTTGTACCCGAAAACCAGGAGGGCAAGCACGCCATTCTGGATGATCTGGCGCTCACTATGGGCCCGGCTTTGGCGATGCCAAAATCAACCGGCACCGCAACAGGTGCCGACATGCGTTTAGCTGCAAAACTGACAATCACCCATCTCAACGAGGCCCTTAAAGTGAAGTCGCCAGCAGCCCCATTGCGCGTTGCCTTGGCATCCATGCGCGCTGCTTTGGAGGCCCTTGTGGCGGTGCCTGATGACGCCTCTATTGAAGTTATTTCCCATGCCTTAATGGTTGGTTTTTCCAGCGAGCACAAAGCACTGACCGACGCACTCAACCCTGAACACATCACAACACAAATTTTACCGGCGGATTTAAAACGTAGCTGGATTACGGCAGATGGTCGCCACCGCGTGCAAATTTATCCCAAAACAATGAGCGGCGATGCACGAGAAATGGCAGCGTTTGTAGAATCTGTTCGTGCTGTTGCCCCAGATGCGATTGGCCCACCTGTGGTGATTGCGCAAACCGGGCAGCTGGTGACACACGCTTTTATTATTGCGTCAACTCTGGCACTTGTTGCGATACTTGTTCTTTTACTGGTTATGCTTAAGGATATAGGCGATGTGCTGCGCACTATGGCGCCGCTTTTGCTGGCGGGAATTTGGACACTCGGTTTGTCAGCAGCCATAGGTTTTCCCATTACGTTTGCCAATATTATCGGCTTGCCGTTATTGCTTGGCATTGGCGTCACCTACCCGATTTATCATGTGATCGCCTGGCGGGCAGGGGAGGGCGATTTGCTCCCCTCCCCAATGGCGCGTGGTGTATTTTATTCGGCTCTAACAGTTATGGCAGCGTTTGGCAGTTTGGCATTGTCGCAGCATCCAGGCACGGCTGGCATGGGAAAATTGCTAGCAATGGCGCTCACATTCGCCTTGATTGCCACCTTCGTGGTTCTGCCAGCCTTGCTTGGACCGGCTCCAGAGAAAGAAAAACAGCGTCATGGCACGACCTAAAAATGTTGATGCGACACTGCGCACGGCACAGATGTATCATCAGCTGATAAAAACCTTTCGCGCCAAAGGTTACGAGGGCGCTGCCCTCAGCGATTTAAGTGCTGCAACAGGGCTCGCCAAGGCTAGCTTTTATCATCGGTTTCCCGGCGGCAAGCCAGAGCTTGGTAGGGCCACACTGGCAGAAGCCGGCAAGCGGTTTGCTGATACTGTTTTACGGCCACTGCAATCAAAAGTGCCGGCTGATAAACGATGGAGCGCCATGCTTGATGGTGTCGCGCTGTTTTACGCTGATGGTGCTAATGCCTGCCTGATGAACAGTATGACTATAGGTGATGGCGCGGCGCTGTTTGGCAAGGATATCCGGTTGACATTGAATGCTTGGGAAAAATTGATCAGTGCGGTGTTTGAGGAAAGTGGAACAGCGGCAATCGTCGCACGGCAGCAAGCTGAAGACGTTATCATTCGTATTGAGGGCGCATTGGTGGTGGCGCGCATGAAAGACAAACCCGAAGTGCTGGCGATGACATTAGAAGCTTTGCGTCAATGGCTGATGCGGGACAAGGCAAGCGTGTGAAAGAATTTTTTTCACAATTACGTCACCTTAGCGAAGGCTCATAAAAGTTATTTTCACCATCCGTCATTCCGGCTCAAAGCCAAAATGACGTCAGAAATCATCTGCTAAACCAAATCCCCACACGCCTTTTGTATACGTTCACAAGCTGCTGTTAGCAACTCCGTTGAGGTTGCATAGGAAACGCGAAAATAAGGGCTAAGACCAAAAGCAACGCCTTGCACCACTGCCACACCAACAGCATCAAGAAGATAGTTTGTCACGTCAGTATCTGAAGAAAGCGTCATGCCATCCGGTGTGGTTTTACCAATCATGCCTGCACAACTCGGGTAGACATAAAACGCCCCCTCAGGTTTCGGACAGCTTAAGCCCTTGGCCTGGTTGAGCATGGAGACCACAAGATCGCGCCGACCCTGAAACATCCGCGCGTTGTCCTTCAAATAATCCTGTGGACCATCAAGCGCTGCGACAGTTGCTGACTGGCTGATGGATGACGGGTTGGATGTGGATTGCGATTGCAGCGTCGCCATGGCTTTGATGAGCGGTTGAGGTCCAGCGGCATAGCCAATGCGCCAGCCGGTCATAGCGTAGGCTTTCGATGCGCCGTTCATGGTGAGTGTGCGTTCGTAGAGTTTTGGTTCAACCTGTGCGATCGTGGCAAACTCAAAATCATCAAACAGAATGTGTTCATACATATCATCGGTGAGAATCCACACCTGCGGATGACGCAGCAACACATCCGCAAGAGCCCGCAAATCCTTTGCACTGTACGCCGCACCGCTGGGGTTGGATGGTGAATTCAGGATAATCCATTTTGTACGCGGCGTAATCGCCCGCTCGAGCGCGTCTGGTGTGATGCGAAAACCACCTTCAAGCGTGGTTGGCATGATTACCGGCGTGCCGCCAGCCACATGCACAATATCCGGATAGGATACCCAGTAAGGTGCCGGAATAAGCACTTCGTCTCCGGCATCCACTGTCGCCAAAATGGCATTGAAAATGGTTTGCTTGCCCCCAGCGTTCACGGTGATCTGGTCAAGTTTGTAATCAAGGCCGTTATCACGTTTGAACTTGGCAACAATAGCTGTTTTAAGCGCCTTGGTGCCATCGACAGCGGTGTATTTCGTATCACCGCGTTTGATGGCTGCAATGGCGGCATCCTTGATATGATCGGGCGTATCAAAATCCGGCTCGCCAGCGCCAAGGCCAATCACATCGCGGCCTTGTGCCTTCAGTTCGGCCGCGCGGTTGCTGACAGCTATGGTTGCTGAGGGTTTGATGCGGCCAAGGGCGGCACTAAAATGAATCATGTCGGGCTCCGTGATACTATTTAAATCACGCGCATAAACAGCCGACATCTCATGTGCAAGTCCTATAGTGTCTTGGCGATCAAAAGGCCTGCATGTGCTGCTGAAAGCGGTTTGTGAAAGAAGTAACCTTGGCCCATACCGCAGCCTAGCCGCTCAAGCTCGACGGCTTCTTTTTCATCCTCAATGCCTTCAGCCACAACTCTTTTACCAAGGTTATGGGCAAGTGAAATGATGGCATTAACAATCTGATAATTCTGGTTGTTGCTCAACATGCCTGTAACAAAACTGCGATCAATTTTAACCACGTCAATTGGAAAGTTTTGTAAATAGCTGAGAGAAGAATAACCGGTACCAAAATCATCGAGAGCTATGGATATATTGTGCTGCTTGAGATTTTCCAGGATAGTCTTTGTCACTGTTGGGTTGTTAACCAGTGCAGATTCTGTGAGCTCCAGAGTGATAAGCTGCCCTGGCACATCGTAGCTGTCCAACATCCTGAATATGAAAGATTGAATATCGTCACGCGCAAACTGCACCGCCGACATATTAAACCCTGCCCGAAAAAAACGGTTTTCACCGATACGATAGAGCTTGCGCCATTCGGCAACTTGCCGGACGGTTTCTTCAACAACCCACTGCCCGATTGGCACAATAAGGCCACTGTCTTCCGCAACCGGGATAAATTCGAGTGGCGAAATGCGACCATTCTCAGGGTGATTCCAGCGAATCAGGGACTCAAAACCCTCGAGTGCGCCGCTTGCCAGGTTGATAACAGGTTGATAGTTCAGCTCAAACTCTTGGCGTTTTATGGCCAGTCGCAAGTCTGATTCCATGCGAAACAGGGAACTGGCCCGTTTGTGTTGACCGGCCTGATAAATTTGTGTGCAGCCACGTCCAGCCGCTTTGGCCGCGTGCACAGCAAAATCAGCATCACATAAAAGCTGCTCGGCGTGGTGCTGGCTTATGGTCGTAGACGTAATGCCAATACTGACACTGGTGTAAAGTTCTTGTTGCGACATTGTAAACGGTAAGGTCATTTCGCTGTGAATGCGATCAGCGACCTGGACGACGGCCTCTGTATCCAATACATCCATAAGCAAAATACCAAATTCGTCGCCGGACAATCGTGCCAGTGTATCGCCTGTTCGCATACACTTAAGCAATCGCCTGGCCAACGCGCTCAACAATTCATCGCCAGCGATATGCCCGAACGTTTCATTAATTGCTTGAAACCGATCTAGATTAATGAGCAAGATAGCGCAGTCACTCTCCGCTTCGAGCGTCTTTTCCACTTGTTCGGCAAAGTAAACGCGGTTTGGCAGGCCTGTAAGTTGATCATGTATTGCGCTGGATAAAAGCTGGCGTTCCGTTGAACGCTCCGACGTTTTATCAATAATAGTCACCAGAATTTGGCGCTGCCCGTAATGCTTTCCCTTGATCGGCGTGGCCTCGCAGGAAAAAAATTGTGGAGAGCAGCCTATCTTTAGCTCAACTTCAAAATTTTTGGCACGGTCGCGCGTCAGGCTTGTTTTCAATTCTTTATTGAAATTTTCATGGCTACCGAAATGTTCAATTGATGCCAGTGGCATACCGATAATATCGTTGTAATCGAGGCCCGCCATGGTGGCAAACATGCGGTTTCCCATCCTGCAAACAAAGGTACAAGAATCGTCGTCAGTATCCGTGGCTTCCAGAAATACTGCAAGTCCAACAGGCAGGTTATTCATAACCCCTGCGTAAAATTTTGTTAATTCGTGAGTTGAATATTCATCAAGCTGTACATTCTGCAGAATATAATCATCATTGTTTTGATACTCACGAAACACTGTCACGATCATCCTTTATTATTATTACGATATTAATATCGTTCAGGCCTTAAAATTTTCGTAAAGTTTCATGCTTTCGTGGTTAACAACTAATTGTTTATAATCAGCTGTTTTGCACGTCTGTGAAATGTCCGGTTTCAGGGTTTCGTATTTTCAGTTGTCCATCGCTAATATCGAAGAAACCACCCTGCAGGGTAAGGGATTTATCGATAATACGCTGCTTCACAAATGGGAATGTTTCGAGGTTGGCTAGGCTTAACTCGACAGTCGCCTGCTCAAGTCTGGTTTGCATGTCGACCTCCGGGTCAGCACTGTGTGCAATCAACAGTTTGTCCCGTACAGGTTTAATCATGGATATCCACTGACCGATAAAGCTATACTCTCCACCCTGTTGGTCATAGGTTTTACCGAGGCAGGCCTGAACACCGCCACATCGGCCGTGGCCCATAACCAGAATATGCTCGACCTTGAGCATGGTGACAGCAAACTCGACAGCCGCACTGACCCCGTGCAGGCCACCATCGGGCGAGTAGGGCGGCACCAGGTTGGCAACATTGCGCAGCATGAATATCTGCCCGGGTTCAACATCAAAAATCAGGCTTGGGTCAACCCGGCTGTCCGAGCAGGCGATGATCATGATTTTGGGGGACTGCCCGTGCGCAAGCTGATCATAACGTTCGCGCTGCTTTGCGTATCCAAGGTGGCGGAATCGCCTGTAGCCATCAAGTAATGTTTGAAAATCAGCCATTTATTTGGTTTCCTGCGTCAAAAATGCCGTAAACATTGGCACGTGGTGGGTTGGCGTTGCTCTGCCAAAGGTTTATGATAGCATCAGGAATAAACATCCAGCACAGATTGATCAGGCTATGAATGCACCCGCGCACCCTATAATGCCCAGCTCGCGCAAGCCAGACTGGATACGGGTCAAGGCCCCGACATCGCCAGCCTATCATGAAACACGCAAACTCATCCGCACGCTTGGCCTGAACACTGTGTGTGAAGAGGCGGCTTGCCCGAACATCGGCGAATGTTGGCAGCAAAAGCACGCGACTGTCATGATTCTTGGGGACACGTGCACGCGAGCCTGTGCGTTTTGCAATGTCAAAACCGGCATGCCACAAGCGGTTGATGCGTTGGAGCCAGAGCGTGTGGCCGAAGCCTGTGCAGGGCTTGGACTCAAGCACATAGTCATCACCAGCGTTGACCGCGATGATCTTGCGGACGGTGGGGCAGGGCAGTTTGTCAAGGTGATACAGGCGCTGCGAGCCCGCACGCCAGACACCACAATAGAAATTCTGACACCGGACTTTCGCAATAAAATGGCCTATGCGGTCGATGCGATCGTTGCAGCGCGGCCAGACGTTTACAATCACAATCTCGAAACGGTGCCAAGGCTTTATCCAACCATACGGCCTGGTGCGCGCTACTATCACAGCTTACGTCTGCTCGAGCGGGTCAAAACCCTGGATGCCGGTATTTTCACAAAATCTGGCATGATGATGGGCCTGGGTGAGGCCCGGCTTGAGGTGCACCAGGTGATGGATGATATGCGCTCGGCGGATATCGATTTTCTCACACTTGGGCAATATCTACAGCCGACACCGCGTCATGCCAAAGTTATTGAATTTGTAACGCCTGAAGCCTTTAATGCCTATGGTAGCATGGCAAAAGCCAAAGGCTTTCTGCAAGTTGCCGCAAGCCCGCTCACGCGTTCCAGCTATCATGCTGGCGAAGATTTTGCCACAATGAAAGCGACCAGAGACGCCGCGCATCATCATGCCACGGCATAAGGATACGCGTATTCTACCCTACACGCCGGTGCAGATGTTCGATCTGGTCGCCGACGTGGCAAAATACCCTGAATTCTTGCCGTGGGTGATTGGCAGCCGCATTGTTTCCCGATCAGAAAAGATGCTGACGGCAGATTTGATTATCGGCTTTAAAATGTTTCGGGAGCGATTTACGTCTAAGGTTATTCTTGAAAAATCAGAGCATATTCATGTCGATTATATCAGCGGACCGCTTAAATACCTGCATAACGAGTGGCGCTTTGCGGCAACCGGGCAAGGTGGCACCGAAATAGACTTCTTTGTCGAATTCGAATTCAAGAATCGCATCTTCGAAACAATTGTCGGGGCGCTCTTCACCGAGGCCGTGCGCCGCATGGTGGGTGCGTTTGAAAAGCGCGCTCATGAAATTTATAGCAAGTAACTGAGCGCGTTGCGTTTGAGTTGATTGAGGCAGCAGGGTGAACAATTTTATTGATTATCATATGTCACCCTAGCGAAGGCTCACAGGTGTTAAGTTGGTCGAAAATAGAAATAAAAACTCCATCTCTTTAACGGAAAAGGAACTATTTTGCGCTTGATTGCATAATGGTAGAGGAATGTCTCCCCAAGTCTGGCAGCAATTTCTCCTGCAGCCGCCCCTCCACCGCTGAAAAGGCGGTTCCCCTTCCCTTCAAGTAGAGTAGAAATTTTTGCCTTTAGTAAAACCAAATTGGTGGCTTTAGCCCCGTGCCCAAAGCCCTCACCCACAAACGTGCACATCGCCAACATCCCAAAAATTAATGCCCTTAAAATAGAAACTACAGTCATATCGTTCTCCACAACATATTCGAATCACGTTAATTCGGTTAAAAAATAAATATCACACAAACCATATCTTGTAGGAAAGCACTTTTTTTATAAATTTTTATGTCTCTGTTTTTGCACTATAATTGGCGCTAATCTCCTACAAGCACAGTTGATATAGAGAACGAACGCATTGCCTTTCTTGTGCTTTTCAATTATTAGGTTTTTATCACACAAGCAGAGGTGGTTTTGCAGGGTCTGTCCCCTGTGGCACCGTCCAGTCCTTTGATAATCAAAGGTCAACCCTCTGCTGACGCATAACTGGAAAAGGAGACACCCGCATGACGATGCCTAATGTATCGATGCAAGAACTTTTGGACGCTGGCGTCCATTTCGGCCACCAAACCCACCGCTGGAACCCGCGCATGGCACCCTATATTTTCGGGGATCGCAACGGCGTGCATATTCTGGACCTCTCACAAACCGTGCCTTTATTTGATCGTGCCCTGCGCTATGTGCGCGATGTCGCTGCGAATAATGGCCGGGTGTTGTTTGTCGGCACCAAGCGTCAGGCACAGGAGCCATTAGCGGCAGCAGCCCGCGCCTGTGGCCAGCATTTCGTGAATTCACGCTGGCTCGGTGGGATGCTCACCAACTGGAAGACCATCAACCAGTCAATCAAGCGTATGAAGGCGCTTGACGAGACTTTGGGTGGCAACACCAGTGGCCTTACCAAGAAAGAAATTTTGCGGTTGACCCGGTTGCGTGACAAACTGGAGCAGTCTCTCGGTGGTATACGCGACATGGGCGGCGTGCCTGATGTCATGATTGTTATTGATACCAACAAGGAAGATATCGCCATCAAGGAAGCCAATGTGCTTGGTATTCCTGTGGTTGCCTTTCTGGACAGCAATTGCAACCCGCAGGGCATAGCCTTCCCGATCCCCGGCAATGACGATGCGTCGCGCGCCATCAAACTCTATGTCGATATGCTGGCTGACGCTGTGCTGGATGGTCGCCAGGTGGACGCTGTGAAAAAAGGCAAGGATATTGGTGCCATGGATATGCCGCCGGTGGCTGAGCCTGTGGCAGCAGAGCCAGCGCCAGCTGAACCTGTTGCAGCATAACATAATTTTATAAATTTGGAGAAGAGACCATGGCTGAAATTACAGCGGCATTGGTAAAAGACCTGCGCGAGAAAACCGGTGCCGGCATGATGGACTGCAAAAAAGCGCTGGGCGAAACTGGTGGCGATACCGAAGCCGCGATTGACTGGCTGCGCAAAAAAGGCCTATCGGCTGCCGCTAAAAAAGCCGGTCGCACAGCCGCTGAGGGTCTGGTGGGTGTTATTGTCAAAGGCACACTCGGGGCTATCGTCGAGATCAATTCCGAAACAGATTTTGTTGCCAAGAACGCAACCTTCCAGAGTTTTGTCCGCACGGTCACGCATGTTGTCGCTGAAAAGGGTGGTGATATTGAAGTGGTTGCCAATGCACCCTATCCCGGCACGGCATTAACGGTTGCCCAGCAACTTAGCGAAAATATTGCCACCATCGGTGAAAATCAAACCCTTCGCCGCGCTGCCACGGTGGAAGTGCTGACAGGCAATGTGTCTTCGTATGTTCATAATGCTGCCGGGGACGGGCTCGGTCGTATCGGCGTGTTGGTTGCTTTGGAATCTGAGGCGGACAAGGCCTCGCTTGAAACACTTGGCAAACAACTGGCTATGCACATCGCAGCCTCCAATCCACTGGCGATTGATGAAACCGGTCTCGATCCGGCACAACTGGTGCGCGAAAAGGACATTGCCGCTGAAAAAGCCGCACAGTCTGGCAAGCCTGCTGAAATAGTTGCGAAAATGGTTGATGGTGCGATGCGCAAGTTTGCCGAGGAAAACACCCTTATGGGGCAGGTCTCGATTATGGATGGCAAAACCAAAGTGTCTTCTGTGTTAGCAGAGGCGGCAAAAACTGCAGGCAAGCCGATTTCTGTCAAAGCGTTCGTTCGCTATCAACTGGGTGAGGGTATCGATAAGGGTACATCTGACTTTGCCGCCGAGGTTGCAGCGGCGATGGGTAGCTAATCATATTGACTGGTAAACACGTATGGCAGATGTAGTATCAGTTACATATTTTAAATTAAACGTGACATAACCAATATCAAGAATGTTATAAAAGAATTTTGGATAGTAGTAAAAGAAGATTTTACCGAGGTTCAAAACGACGCAAGAACAGATTTTCGGATGGTTTTTGGTGCAATAATTGCTGTTGCGCTCGGCCCCACAGGTTAAATGGTCAAAGGGTTTCTTTGGCTCTGATCTTCAGATACCCAACCGAAAAGACAAGCTGCCCCAATACTTGCTCATCTGAAAGATAGTCGCTAACTGCAAGTATCAGATTAAAATTGGGAGTTACATATGGCCAGACCGCCGCTCAAACGTGTGCTCTTGAAGCTCTCTGGTGAAGCCCTGATGGGTGACGGGCATTATGGTATCGACCCCATCACTGTTGACCGTATTGCCACTGAAATCAAACTGGCGGTTGCGGCAGGCCATCAAATATGTCTGGTTTGCGGTGGTGGCAATATTTTTCGTGGACTGGCGGCAGCGGCCAAAGGTTTTGACCGCGCCTCTGCGGATTACATGGGGATGCTGGCAACGATCATGAATGCGCTTGCCGTGCAGAATGCACTAGAACGTCAGGGTGTGGAAACGCGGGTACAATCAGCCATCCCGATGACCACAGTGTGTGAGCCTTATATTCGCCGCCGCGCAGCGCGCCACATGGAGAAGGGCAGGGTGGTGATATTTGCAGCGGGCACAGGCAACCCATTTTTCACAACCGATACAGCGGCCGCCTTGCGTGCGGCTGAAATGGGTTGTGATGCGTTGCTCAAGGGCACGCAAGTTGACGGTATTTATACAGCGGATCCCAAAAAAGACCCGACAGCAACTCGCTACGAAACGTTGAGTTTTCAAAAAGTGCTGAGTGATGATCTGCAGGTGATGGACGCCTCAGCTGTGGCTTTGTGCCGTGATAATAAAATTCCGATCATTGTGTTTTCCATTCATGAGCACGGCAACCTCACCAAGGTGCTTGGCGGTGAGGGCACAGTGACCGTTGTCACCAATTAATAAAGGAAGGATGAAACAATGAGCGCCTACGACAAAGGAGACCTCGAACGCCGCATGAAAGGGGCCGCCGATACACTGAAGCATGATTTATCCGGCTTGCGCACCGGACGTGCCTCGTCCTCCATGCTCGATCCTGTTGTGGTGGAAGTTTACGGTGCCAACATGCCGCTTAACCAGGTGGCGACAGTGACAACGCCAGAGCCACGACTGATTTCTGTACAGGTATGGGACCGCGCGAATGTAAGCTCGGTTGAAAAAGCCATTCGTAATGCAGGGCTTGGATTGAACCCCAACACTGAAGGTGCGACCATTCGCTTGCCGGTACCGGAAATGACCCAGGAGCGCCGCAAGGACCTCGCCAAACAGGCATCGAAATATGCAGAGAATGCCCGCATTGCTGTGCGCAATGTGCGCCGTGACGGCATGGATGGTCTGAAAAAATCTGAAAAAGACGGTGACATAAGCCAAGATGACCAGAAGCGCGAATCTGAAGTTGTGCAAAAGCTCACTGATAAAATAATTTCAGAAATTGACTCCATTTCTGCTGCAAAAGAAATAGAAATTCTAGGCTGATAGTGGCGCAACGCTTTGCCAAATCCATGCCGTCAGGTCCGCTTGAAGCGGGAGGCGAGTCTGTGCCACGGCACATTGCCATCATCATGGATGGTAACGGGCGCTGGGCCGCCAAGCGTATGCTGCCGCGTATCATGGGGCATCGCCAGGGAGCAGAGGCAGTGCGCCGCACGGTGAAGGCCGCCGCTGATCTTGGTATAGGATATCTCACGCTTTATGCATTTTCGTCAGAAAATTGGAAGCGACCAGCGGATGAGGTTGATGACTTGATGGGGCTGCTGAGGCTTTATTTGCGCAACGAAATTTCAGAATTGCACCACAGCGGTGTGCGAGTGCGCTTCATCGGTGAAAGATTGCGACTGAGCAGCGATGTGCGCGAACTTATTGATCACGCCGAAACGCTGACAACCAACAACGCACGGTTGACTCTTGTTATTGCACTCAATTACGGCTCCCACGCGGAAATTATTTCCGCTTGCAAACGTATTGCTGAAAAAGCTGTTGCAAACGAAATTGACCCAGCCAGCATTGATCATGCGATGATTTCAAAATACCTGCTCACAGCTGATGTGCCTGACCCGGATATGATCATTCGTACCAGTGGTGAGAAACGCCTCTCGAACTTCTTGCTGTGGCAGGCCGCCTATGCAGAACTGGTGTTCCTCGATTGTCTGTGGCCGGATTTTGACAAGGCTGTGCTGGAATCGGCGATTGCAGAGTATAGCAGTCGTGAACGGAGGTTCGGTGGGCGCCAAGCTTAAAGATAAATATAAGCCGGATGAACTGAGAACAGAATCGCAATGGTCAGGGCTTGGCCTTCGCATTGTGGTCGGTGCACTATTGGCTTTATTTGCTATAGGGGCGATATGGTTCGGCGACTGGGTATTTGCCGCTGTTGTTGCGCTGGTTTCACTTCTGGTGCTTTGGGAATGGTGTGCACTAACGGAGGTGACAACGAGCAGCCTGATGCGTCCGATTGGTATTGTTGCTCTGGCCTGTCTGCTTTTAGCCAGTCAGCTGGGTTACTGGCCCGAAGCGGCCATTGCATTTGCTGTTATGAGTGTTGTTTTATTGCTTCTGGCTTATGGGTTTTCAAGTCGGCAGGCGTTGTGGCTGGCGTTTGGCTTTTGCTATTCTGCATTTCCAGGGCTCGCATTGCTCTGGATGCGCCAACTGCCACACGGTGCAGCCATCATTTTGTGGTTAGTGCTGACAATAGCCGCAACAGATATTGGGGCTTATTTTTCAGGGCGCAGCATTGGCGGTCCAAAGCTTGCACCATACATTAGCCCCAACAAAACTTGGGCAGGTCTGCTTGGGGGTATGGCGGCAGCGGCGGCTGTCGGGATGGTATTTGGCAAGCAGCTTGCCATTGGGATGCCATGGCGACTGGCGGCGCTATCATCAATCGTCGCTGTTGTTGCGCAACTGGGAGATTTGACCGAGTCCGCTATAAAGCGCGGCTTTGGTGCAAAAGATAGCGGCTCTATCTTGCCGGGCCACGGCGGCATCATGGACCGGTTAGATGGTTATGTGTTCACTGCGCCGCTTTTAGCCTTTGCCCTGTCTTTGCCCGTCGCTGGTAATTTTACATGAAGCGTATAAGCATTCTGGGTGTTACCGGATCGATTGGCACAAGTGCACTTGATCTGATAGCGCGCAACCGTGATAGTTTTAGTTGCATTGCATTTACTGCCAACGAGAACGTTGAGGCGCTGGCCGTTGCTGCGCGAACCTGTCACGCAAAGCTTGCTGTCATTGCCAACGAGGCGCACTATGAGGTTCTAAAAACCCACCTATCCGGTAGTGGTATCGAAGTTGCTGCGGGTGCAGAGGCGATTGAAAATGCCGCGGCCATGGAAGCAGATTTTGTATTGTCGGCCATAGTCGGGGCTGCTGGCCTTCGTCCAACGCTAAGCGCCATTAAACAGGGAAGGACAGTTGGTCTTGCCAACAAGGAATCACTGGTTTGTGCCGGGGATTTGATGACCGAAACGGTCAAGGCATCAGGCGCTCGATTGCTGCCGGTCGATAGCGAACACAATGCCATATTTCAGGTGTTTGATTTTGACAGACCAGAAACAATCGCCAAAATTATACTCACAGCCTCTGGAGGACCATTTAGGGAATGGTCGCTGGAGGCCATGCGCAGCGCAACCCCAGCTCAAGCTGTGAAACATCCAAACTGGTCGATGGGCGCAAAAATTTCGGTTGATTCGGCAACATTGATGAACAAAGGGCTTGAATTGATAGAAGCTTATCATCTTTTCCCCGTAAACGTTGACCAGCTAGACGTGATTATTCACCCGCAATCCGTCGTGCACTCCATGGTTGAGTATATCGATGGTTCGGTTTTGGCGCAGTTGGGTAGCCCGGATATGCGCACACCCATTGCCTATGCCATGGCTTGGCCAGAGCGAATGGCCGCGCCTGTGCCACGGTTGAACCTTGCGGACGTCGCCAAATTGGAGTTTTTAAAGCCAGATATGGTTCGCTTTCCAGCATTAGGACTAGCATGGGAGGCCCTAAAGGCTGGCGGTGCTGCGCCTGCAACACTCAATGCAGCCAATGAGGTGGCGGTTGCTGCCTTCCTTGACGGACGGATTGGTTTCCTCGATATCGCCTCAATCGTGTCTGATACACTCGATAAGATTAAGTTTGCTTCAATTTTGACTGTTGAGGATGTTATGATTGTTGATGAAAATGCGCGTGTGCATGCGACCGATCTGGTGAAACGGAAACACTGAAGGCATGTCCATTATACATCCATCGGCAGCGCTTTACCTGATTGGCTTCGTCGGCCTGTTCGGGCCATTGGTCATAATTCATGAATTTGGCCATTATATTGTCGGGCGGATGTGTGGTGTGCAGGTTGAAGCGTTCTCGATTGGCTTTGGCCCGGAGCTGTTTGCCTGGCACGATAAACGCGGCACCCGTTGGCGTTTGGCCCTGTTGCCTGTTGGCGGCTATGTGCGTTTTTTTGGTGATGCGAACGCTGCCTCAGCCCCTGGTGATGTGTCGCAGTTGACGGAAGCTGAAAAAGCGGTTGCGTTTCCTTGCAAGCCTCTCTGGCAGCGTGCGCTTATTGTGGCTGCCGGACCGTTCATTAATTTGCTCTTTGCTGCCGCTATATTTGCATGTTTTATTTTTGCTTATGGAGAAGTTCATCATCCGCCAGTGGTTGGCGAGGTGATCGCCAAATCTGCGGCTAGCAAGGCTGGTTTGAAAATTGGCGACCGCATAATATCCATTGCAGGCAAACCAATTGATGACTTTTCTGATATCTTGCCGGTGGTGATGATGCGCAACAACCAGCCAACACCTATGGTGATTGAGCGGCAGCATGAAACTCTGTTTTTGACTGTGACACCGCAAGAAAAATCCAACACAGACCGGTTTGGTAATGTCTATCGCATTGGCTTTCTGGGCATTGGTCAGGCCGAGTTCAAGCTGATCAAGCTTGGACCGCTAGATGCGTTTGCCAGTGGCTGGAAACAGGTTGGTAAACTGATTGTTATGCAGGCCGATGGTCTGAAGCAAATCCTTACGGGCATGCGACCAACAAGCGATATGAGTGGCACCTTGCGTATGGCAAAAACCGCTGGTGAAGTGGCCTCACTCGGTGCAAAAGCCTTCATAGATTTTATCGCCATGATGTCAGTTGCTGTCGGGGCGATCAACCTCTTACCGATCCCCATGCTTGACGGTGGCCATTTGCTTCTCTACGCATTCGAAGCTGTTTTACGCAAACCAGTTAATCAGCGCATACAGGAATATGCCATGATGTCTGGCTTTGCACTGGTCATAGGGCTGGCGCTGTTCAGTTTCTGGAATGATTTGCAGGCAATGGGTGTGTGGCAGCGCCTGAGCACAATATTTTGATACACGATAATGAAGGCGAGAATAGCGTAGTGATAAAAACAAATCAATTCTGGCAAACGGGCCCGACGCTCACAAGTGCTATCGCCTTGATGACAGTAAGCAGCCTGGTCCCAACATACCCAGCGTTTGCACAAACCGTTATCACAGCAACAGCGCCTTCGCCCAAACCAACTATTGGAGCACCAATTGCACCTGGCGTTGTAAAATCGATCACAGTTGTTGGTAATGAGCGACTGGAACCCGACACAGTGCGCTCTTATGCTGAGCTATCTGTCGGTGACAGATATGATGCTGTGTTGATTGATGCGGCGCTTAAGCGGCTGTATGCCGCTGAATTGTTTGCAGACGCCACCATCAAGGTTGATGAGGGTAAGCTTACCATCACCGTGCGTGAAAATCCGGTGATTAATCGCATTGTGTTTGAAGGGGCGAAAGCCGTTAAAGAGGACAAGTTGCGCGAGGAGGTGCGTCTTGCGCCGCGTCAAATTTATACGCGTTCCAAGGTTCGTTCAGATGTGGGGCGAATGATTGAAGTGTATCGTCGCGGCGGGCGTTTTGCAGCAACCATTGAACCGAAAGTAATCTTGCTGCCGCAAAACAGGGTTGATCTGGTTTTTGAGATTGGTGAGGGGCCAAAATCGAAAGTGCGGCAGATCAACTTTATCGGGAATAAAAAATTTAAATCCGGTGCTTTGCGTGAACAGCTTTATACCAGGCAGGCGCGCTGGTATCGGTTGTTCACATCCAACGATACTTATGATCCAGACCGTTTGTCCGCAGATCGCGAAAAAATTCGCCAATTTTATTTGACTAACGGGTATGCGGATTTTCGCGTGTCTTCGGCCGTTGCAGAACTGACAGCCGACCGCAAAAATTTCATCATTACAATGGTCGTTGATGAAGGTGACCGCTACAAGTTCGGCAAGATTGATTTGGATTCTAAAATCCGTGATATAAAATCAGCTGATTATAAAAAGATCATCCCGATCAAGCCCGGCGAATGGTTCAATGTTAAAAAAATGCAGGATACCGTTGAGTTACTGACGAATACGGCTGGCCTGTTTGGTTATGCTTTTGCCGATGTACGGCCAAAAGTGAACCGTAATAAAGAAAAACTTACACAGGATGTAACGTTCGAAATCGCCGAGGCACCGCGTGTCTACGTTGAACGCATCAATATCAACGGCAACACACGCACGCTGGATAATGTTATCCGGCGCGAATTTCGTTTGGCGGAAGGTGATGCGTTTAACAGCTTCAAGGTCAAGAGATCTAAGGAGCGCATTCAGTCGCTGGGTTATTTTCAGGATAAGCTTGAGATTGAGCAAAAACCCGGCTCAACACCTGACAAGGTTGTGCTTGAAGTTAATGTGGAAGAAAAATCAACCGGTCAGCTTAATCTGGGTGCTGGTTTTTCATCGCTCGAAAGCTTTATTCTAAATGCCGGTATCGAGCAACGCAACTTCATGGGTAAAGGGCAGGATTTGCGGCTGAACTTTGAACTTTCGCGTCTGCGCAACACCGTGGATGTCAGTTTCACAGATCCGTATGCGTTTGGAAAAAATCTGGCTGCCGGTGTTGATTTATACCGGCGCAGTCTGAACAACAACACGCTGGGCAGCAGCATCAGTAACAACACCACTAATTATGATCAGACCGATCTTGGTTTTGGCCTTCGCGCCGGCTTCCCGATAACGGAGTATTGGAATTATCAGGCGCGCTATAATCTTGCCAAAACCAGTTTGACCTATGGTGCAATTGATACAACGCCGGTATCTGTTACAGATCCGGCTACAGGTATAATCACGACAACACCACGATGCGTTTTCCTTGGAACCAGCACTCCGGCATCGCGATCATTATGTGAAGCCGTTGGCAAACGTACCATTTCATCGCTTGGTCAAAGCATAAGCTACAATTCGTTGAACAATAGTCAGCATCCGACACGAGGTCAGAGGTTTATTGTTTCGACAGACTTCGCCGGTCTTGGGGGTAGTGTAAAATACATCAGAAATGTCGCGGATTATAATATTTTCTACCCAGTTTATGGTGGTTTTGTCTTGCGGCTTGGGATTGATGGCGGTGTTATCAAGGGGCTTGGTCAATCGGTTCGTTTTAACGATCACTTCTTCCTTGGTACGCCACAGTTCAGAGGATTTGATTATCGCGGCGTGGGTCCCGTCGAATCACTTAGGGTCGATACGACCACTGCCGCCGGTGTCACAACACAGGGGACTGCTGCACAATCCGACTTTCTGGGTGGAAAATATTATTATCATGGCACCGCTGAGATGCAAATTCCCTTGGGATCAGCTGCAGGTGAACTCGGCCTGCGAACGTCCGCTTTTGTTGATTTTGGTTCAGTTTGGGGCCTTGATGCAACCGCGCCATATTTTCCATCGATTGTAAACGGCGTTACATCCCAAGTTGTCAGCACTGTTCTTGGCAATAGCCCATCTCCACGCATTACAGCGGGCTTTGGTGTATCGTGGAATTCACCTTTTGGCCCTTTCAGGATTGACATTTCGAAGCCAATCAAGAAACAACCCACCGATCGATCACAAACTTTTCAATTTAACGTAGGAACGTCATTCTAATGAAACACACTCGCATTCTCACCGCTCTCACTCTCGCGCTTGTATCTAGCGCTGCAACACCTGCTCTGGCGCAAGCCGTTGAAGGTGCCAAAATAATAGTTTTGGATCAGAAGCAGGTTTTTGAGCAATCCGCCGCTGGCCAGGATGGCAGCAAAAAATTGAAGCCATTGCTGGATGCCATAGAAGCCAAGGTCAAAGGCTATCAGGATGGTTTTCAGAAAGAAAAGGAAGGTTTAGACCAAGCGCGCGCAAAAGCTGTCTTTTCCGAGCAGGACTATGCCAAGAAACTCGATGATTTGCAGCGCCGCGCCAATAACGCGAACGATGAAATCACTCAGAAAAAAAATGATTTTCAGCGCTCAAACCAATATATCATTTATCAAATTAATGTGGCCATGCAGCCGATCATGCAGGAAATCATGACCGCACGCAGCGCCAATGTTGTTATGGAACGTGGTGCTGTTCTGTTGGCCGCTCCAGCGCTTGATGTGACGGCAACAGCGATACAAAAGCTGAATGCCAAATTGCCAAGTGTTTCAATAACACCGCCAACACAAGCTGCGGCACCAGCTAAGAAATAAATAGCAGTCCGTGTCCGCAACGGTTGATTCAATCGGAATCATGCGCATTATGCGCATGATTCCGCACCGCTATCCGATGCTGCTTATCGACCGGGTTGACCATATCATCAAAGATGTGTCAGCGACGGGCATCAAGGCTGTATCGATCAACGAACCTTTTTTTCAGGGGCATTTTCCGGGTCGCCCAATAATGCCAGGTGTGTTAATTGTTGAGGCCATGGCACAAACAGCGGCAGTTCAAAGCATTTATTCTATGGAAGGTGCAACTGAAGGCAAGCTGGTGTATTTCATGTCGATTGATAATGCGAAGTTTCGGAAACCAGTTGAACCGGGTATGATGTTGTATCTTGACATAACCCAAATAAAATCGCGCGGTAAAATTAAAAAATTTACAAGTGTCGCGCGTACGGACAGTGGTGTGATGGCGGAAGCTGAATTTACGGCAATGATTGCAGACCGGCCGGAAGACCAGTAAGCTACCGATCAATCAAAACTGACATCAGGGACGTATGACGAAATTTATACTTATTACTATTGCCGCCATTGTTGCAAGCACAGCGCAGGCACAAAATCCGCAGCCTTTGTTAAAGGGTTTGGCGCCGACGCAACCGTCCGTATCAGAACCTTTGGTAAATGTAGCGCCCTTGCCATTTGATACGCTGGGGAAATCAGCCATACTGATTGATAATGCTACTGGCGCTGTGCTCTTCGAAAAAAACGCTGACGCTTCATTGCCACCTGCATCAATGTCAAAAATGATGTCGGTTTATCTGGCGTTTGAACTGATAGATAGTGGCCAGATCAAGCTAACAGACAAAGTAACCGTACAACCGGAAACATGGAAAAAATGGAACAACCAGGGTTCGACCATGTTCCTCAGCCCAAACCAGCAAGTGCCCATTGAAGATTTGTTGCATGGTATTATCACATTGTCTGGCAACGACGCGTGTGTGGTGATGGCTGAAGGCATCGCAGGCACAGAGGCTGAATATGTGGCGCGGATGAATGTGATTGCCAAAAAAATTGGCCTCACCAGTTCAAATTTCGCCAATACAAATGGCTGGCCTGATCCAAATGAATATGTGACCGCGCGGGATTTAGCGCGCCTGGCCATGGCCACTATTCACAACCATCCGGCACTTTACAAAAAATTCTACGGTGTGACCGAATACAGCTGGAAGGCGGATGATCGGGAAAAAGCCATCAGCCAACCGAATCGCAATCCGTTACTGGGAAATGTTAAAGGTGCCGATGGTCTGAAAACTGGCCATACAGACGAAGCTGGTTATGGTATGACAGGTTCAGCCGAACGCGGTGCCCAGCGTCTGGTGATGGTTGTTACCGGTCTCACCTCAATGGCGGAGCGTCGGGCTGAATCGATCAAAATAATGGAATGGGGGTTCAGAACATTTCAGAGCTACACCCTGTTTACAAAAGGTACGACTGTCGAACAGGTGCCCGTATGGATGGGCAATGTTGCAACTGTTGCTGCCGTGCCCCAACAGGATGCCGCATTTTCCATGACCCGTTTTGCCCACAAGGATATGGTGGTGAAAATATCTTATGATGGCCCACTTTTAGCACCCATCAAAAAAGGCCAGCCAATCGCTGCGCTGGTGGTGCAGATACCAGGTGCCGCAGAAAGTCGCATTCCGCTTGTCGCCGCCGCAGATGTGGCAAAAGTTTCGGGTGTTGATAAAATTTCATGGATGTTGTCACATCTGGTGCTCGGCAAAAAATAATCACCTTGCCTTCACGGTGAGGGTGGCCTTAGTTTGCAATGACATTTCGGACTTGATCTTGAATGACGATAAAACAAGTGAACATTAGAGATTATTGCCATGGCCAAGTTGTTTGTTACATTTGAAGGCGGTGAGGGGGCTGGCAAGTCAACACAAGTCGCGCGGCTAGCAGAACGGATGCGCAGCAATGGCCAAATAGTTACCACCACGCGTGAACCCGGCGGCACAACAGGTGCCGAGGCTATTCGCGCTTTGCTCGTTAATGGGGCAACAGATCGCTGGGATGCACTCACAGAACTTCACCTTATCAACGCGGCGAGGCGCGATCATGTGCAAAGGCTGATTTGCCCGATCCTAGAGCGCGGGGATGTGGTGATTTGCGACCGCTTTATTGACAGCACGCGAGTGTATCAGGGTATAGTCAAAGGGCTTGATGACGCGCTTATATGCCGACACCACCAGGACACCACAAATAATTTATGGCCGGACTTGACAGTGTTCATCGATCTTGATCCTGAGATCGGTATGGTAAGAGCTTTGGGCCGATCTGGTGCTAGCACTGAAATGCGTTTCGAGAATGAAACTCTTAGCTTTCATCATAAAATTTATTTCGGGTTTCAAAAGCTTCAGCGCGCTGAACATCAACGCATTATAGCCATCGACGGAAATCAATCTGCTGAGAGTGTCGCGGAGGCTGTATGGGCTGTTGTCAGTTCTCGGTTAAACGCGGATGTCTGACCCCCGTTCAACCCTGACGTTCATTGGTCATCACGCAGCTGAGCAATCTTTTCTCGATAGCTTCAACAGTGGTCGTCTGCATCACGCATGGTTGCTAGCTGGGCCGCGCGGCATTGGCAAGGCGACATTTGCCTGGCGTGTCGCACGGTTTCTGCTGAGTGCCGCACCGAAAGGCAGCGATGGCTTATTTGGCCGCGAGTGCCCGATATCTCTGACGGTGGCAAATGATGACCCGATTGTAGCGCAAATCAATGCCCGTTCAGTTATCGGTCTTGCTGTGCTTGAACGGCTGGAGAATGAAAAAACCGGCAAACTGGCAACAAGTATTTCGGTCGAACAAGTGCGTGCGCTCGTGCCAGTGATGGGGACACAAGTGGAACCAGGCGCGTGGCGTGTGGTCATTATAGATGCGGTTGATGACCTTAATCGCAATGGGTCGAATGCCTTGTTAAAAATGCTGGAGGAGCCGCCTGAGCGCACCTTATTTCTGCTGGTCAGCCATCAACCGAAGAAATTATTGCCAACCATTCGCTCGCGCTGCCGCCGTGTTGACATGCAAATGCTGAGCACCACTGATGTGGGTGCCGTGCTTGCTGCGCATGATATCAACGACCCAGTGCTTATATCGCTGGCGGACGGGGCGCCGGGCCAGGCGCTGCGTTACACCGGGCTCGACCTGAAGCCGCTGTCAGCGGCTATTGAGTCCGCAATGGCGGGCCAATTTAGTTTTACGGACCAATTGCAGCTTTCTGAAAGTATGACCAGACCCGATGCTGCCGCGCGCTATGAGGCGTTTCTCGATCTCGCCCAGCGTGCAATTGTTTTGCGTCTAAAATCTTTGGCCCGCAGCGGCAGGAAGGTTGAAACAAATCTTGAGCTGTGGGACAAAGTGCGCACATTGGTGGGGCCCGCCCAGGTCTTGAACGATGACCCGAAGCTGGTGGTGCTATCACTGCTAGGGTTGCTTCCTCAAATTTCAGTTTAGGTGCATGGATAAAAATACGTTTTATATTACCACGGCTATCTCTTACCCCAACGGCGCGCCGCATATCGGCCATGCTTATGAGGCTATCGCTACTGACGCGATTGCTCGTTTTATGCGGCTGTCAGGCAAAGATGTTTTGTTTGTTACGGGCACAGATGAGCACGGTCTGAAAATGGAGCAGACTGCGCGTGGGCTGGGTATGGAAACACGCGCACTGGCAGACAAGAATTCGGCACTGTTCAAAGAGATGTGCGCTGTGTTCAAAATTAGTCACGACCGTTTTATCCGCACGACGGATGATGATCACAAACTGGCGTGTCAGGAATTGTGGCGGCGCATGAAAGCCAATGGCGATATCTACCTAGATCGCTATGAGGGATGGTACTCGGTGCGCGATGAAGCCTATTATGACGAGAGCGAACTGAAAGCGGGGCAGGGTGGCGAGAAGCTATCGCCGCAAGGCACGCCAGTTGAATGGACAGTTGAGGAAAGCTATTTTTTCCGGTTATCAAACTATCAACAGAAATTGCTTGATCTCTATAATGCGCAAAAAACATTTATCCAGCCAGAGTCGCGCCTGAACGAAATTGTTAGCTTTGTCAAAAGCGGCTTGCGTGATCTTTCTATTTCACGCACCAGCTTCAAGTGGGGCGTGCCGGTGCCGGATGATGAGCGCCACGTGATGTATGTGTGGGTGGATGCGCTCACCAACTATTTAACGGCAGCGGGTTATCCCGATGCAGGTTATAAAAAATACTGGCCAGCTAACACCCATATTATAGGCAAGGATATTGTGCGCTTTCACGCGGTCTATTGGCCCGCGTTTCTGATGTCGGCTGGCATTGCTTTGCCTGAACAAATTTTCGGCCATGGCTTTCTGCTCAATCGCGGCGAGAAAATGAGCAAATCTACAGGCAACGTTGTTGATCCGATCGAGCTTGCCAAACGCTATGGCACGGACGCTGTGCGCTGGTATCTGCTGAGCAAGGTGAGCTTTGGTGAAGATGGCAGCTATTCCGCCGAGGCGATTATTGAAACGCACAACGCAGACCTCGCTAATAGTTTTGGTAACCTGGTGCAGCGGGTGTTCAGCTTCATTGCGAAAAATCTTGAGGGCAGAATTCCAACTTATGGTTCATTAATCATAGGTGATGCAGCTTTTTTAGAGGCGATTGGCAAGATGGATGAGCAGAAGTCAAAGCCAATTCATAGCATACACTCGCCTTACCTTGATGATCTAAGATCGTGGATGAATGAGTATATGATTTCACAAGTATCATCTTCATGGCTAAACGCGGTGTTCCTTTGCAACCAGTATGTTGACACACATGCACCATGGGCGCTGCGCAAAACTGACCCTGTGCGCATGGAAACTGTGCTGGCCGTTTTGCTCGATGCTATTCGCCGTCTTGCCATTGCGGCACAACCGTTTATTCCTGACGCGGCAGCAAAGGCGCTGGCGATGTTTGACCAACATGAGCCGCTCAACTTCGATGCACTTCAAGATGCAACATGGTATCTGCGCTGGATAGCCTCCGGTTTCATTATAGCACCGCCGACGGCCATTTTTCCGCGTCTGGAATTGCAGGAAAGCCCACCGTTATAATGGCAACATTCGTGATGATACACGGTGCATGGCACGGCGGCTGGTGTTTCGATCCTCTGCGGCCTCTGCTGGAAGCCAAGGGTCACCGGCTTATCGCACCGGATTTACCTGGTATGGGTGGCAGTGATGCTGATCTGGCAGCGGTTACGCTAGATGGCTGGGCTGAATTCGTTGCCAATATTTGCCGCACCGCAGACACGCCGGTTATTTTATGCGGCCACAGTCGTGGTGGCATTGTCATCAGCCAGGCGGCTGAAACAGCGCCGGAAGCCATTAACGCGTTGGTGTATATCACCGCCATGCTTGTGCCACCGGATATATCGCGTGAGGCCTTAAAGACTTTGAACGATTCCAATCCGGATTTTACCTCAATCATCCAGCGTCACGCGAGTGGCGTTGCAACAACGGTTGATCCAGCACGCGCACCGGCGATTTTTGCACAACTCTCGCCAATGAAGTTAAGCGCGACGGCCGCACAGCGTCTGAGAGCAGATCCCACATCGCCGCGTTCGGCGAACCTGCATCTGACTCATGCAAGATACGGCTCATTACGCCGTCACTATATCGAGTGTGTTTACGACCTCACCATTCCTATCATCGATCAGCGCCGTATGCAGGCCTTGCAACCCTGCGCCAGTGTCATCACTCTAAACGCTGATCACAGCCCATTCTTTTCAGTCCCTAAAGACCTCGCAGCCGCTCTCACCACCATAGCAACACAGTTTGCATGATGCGGTTGAAAATATAAGATTATAAATAGTCGCCCGTGAAGAACATCATTTTCAGTTTGCGGTCATGAGTTTTGGCGCGATTGTCTGACTGAGCATGACTTGAATAAAGGCCCGCCAAAGCTTTCTCAGCCAAACGAGGAGCCTACGGAGGCCTGCACCAGTGAAGGCGGGTGTTATATCTGGCGGTCGATGGAACGACATTTATAGCATCGCCGTCTCGTCCAGACAGGAAGTTTCGGTCCATGCGGTGGTCTGACTTGCAATGCCACTGGTTTAGCCAACCAGATTTTCCTCGCCGGTCTTTTGAACCATCATGAGATCGGCGAGGGATTTTTCGATGCATCATATTTTCAGTTTTAAGTGAGCTGTCAGCGAAACATTTTAGGATGATGAGTTCAATTCCGCTGAGGGCGCATCACAAACAGGGACTCCATCGTCGCCAGATCATCCGCACATAGCCCACTAAAATCATCGTGCATTTTCAAAAGTGGCACACTTGCGAGTGCTTTAGGGCAAACAAAGCGATCTTCGCCAATCACTTGATATCCAAGTCGATTAAAGAGAGCACGATATTGCGAATGCCGCAACCGGTTTTGGTAATTTTGCGGGTTGATAGTTGCCCACCACCATTGGCGTTTACTATATTTCAGAAAATTGACTCGGTTGATGCTCTTGTCCTGATGTTCAAAGTGGTCTGAATTATCGATCAAATGGATAAACACGCCACTGCGCTTCAGCTTGTGCTCATAGCCGCGCGAAAGTGCCATGATAATATCTGGTGGCACATGTTCAAGCACTGCGCGAGAGTAAACCACATCAAAAGAGTTTTCGGCAAAATCGCTTGGGGCGGGATTGATCAGATAGTTTGGTGCAAAATTTCCAAGTCGATCATCGAAAACAAGGTTGCTGATTTTCAAGCGACTCAGTAATTGTTCCCGATGATCACTAAGAAGGCGTTTTGTTGCAGCAATCGTTTGCTCGTCGAGCAGTATCTCCTGATCGGTCAGAGTCAGCTGATTTGCAACATCCAATTGAGTCCATTCGTATATAGCAATTTTAATTATACTGAGATTAAACGAGTGACACTCTGTTGCCAACATTAACTTTCTTGGTAAACAGTTAATTTTTATGTCAATTGACCCATTTTCGATAGCTTTAGCTGTTTAGGTGTTTAGTCTCGGAATTTGATGAGGTATCGTTCAGCCCTCAATGGAGGGATGCGTTATGGGACAGATTTTACACGACTGCCGCAGTCCGCCTTGCACTTCAGCATAGCCAAGAGAGCCGAACATATTTACTCTCAACCTAATCCATCAAATGCCGGGACTAATACCAATCGCTCTATGAGTTGACTCACATGGAGTACTGTCAGCTCGCATCTGCGCACAGCATCATTCGTGGGATGAAGATTGCTATCACCCGTCATGCCGACCTACGTCGGGATAACGAAGTGAGGTGTATATCAATGACTTCCCAAACCAAGTCACGTCATCGGGCGATTGGTATAATTATGAAACAAAAGACGTGCGAAATGTATCGTAAAAATTGTTTTGCTACATTGTACGCTACGATGAGAAAAATTTAGTAAAAAACTGAGATGGAAAACTTTACTAACCACTTGTTTTACTTGGTGGATGCACCAGGGTTCGAACCTGGGACCCGCTGATTAAGAGTCAGCTGCTCTACCAACTGAGCTATGCATCCAAACAAATATTAAATAGCATGGGATGGTCGGGTTGCCAAAGCTTATTTGCTGGTTTTTTCTTTCATGGCTTTTTTTCGTGCATACATGCGCTTATCGGCAGCCGCGAGAACGGCTGTTGGTGTTTCGCCTGGGCCGAAGGTGTAAACCCCAACAGCTGCCGCTACTATAATGTCTTGAGTATTATAGTTGATTGGCCGCTCGGATATCTTGTTTTGTAACAGGTCAGCTTTTTGGGTCGCCATTTCTTCGCTGGCATGGCTTAGTATCACGGCGTATTCATCACCACCTAGGCGGCCGACCATATCCGATCCACGAATGTTCGCACGCAGTATTTCAGCGACATGCACAAGGGCGGCATCGCCAGCCCCGTGACCGTGCACGTCGTTGATATTTTTGAGATCGTTGACATCCACAAACAAAATAGATGTTTCAACCTGATAGCGTTCGGCGTAACTCATCACGCGCGAAAGTTCACGAACGAAAGCGCGCCGGTTGGCGACCGGCGAAAGTGTGTCACTATCCGCCAGTTTTTCAAGCTCTGCCATCTTCGTTTTGTTGCGCTCTACCTCGCGCCGCAAGGACTCAACTTCCTGCATGAGGGTCAGCAAGGCTTCACGCACGCGCGGTGTTACCTCGTGAGGCGGTATGCCAAGCACAGCAACTATATCAAGGGGTGTTTTGGTTGCACCCGCAGAATTTGCTAGCGCCGTCGAAGCGCGGCCAGGCGACAAGACCGTTGAGCGCACGGCACGTGTGGTTCGCGTAGAATCAGTTACTTTCATGGTCGCACCCTGCGCTTCCTAAAGGTCAAAACTCAACATCCTTTATACATTATGCACTGTTAAGATTACTCTAGTCTTAACCGCACTTTTTGAGTGACAATGTATCCAAATGGGCAAGCTTTGGCTTGCGGTTGGCTTAACCTCTGTGTAATAAACAATAGCTTGTTTGTCTTGGTTAATGGAAACCATATTAAAAAGGACGATAAGCTTGCCCGATATAAACAATAGCCCTGTTGTTGGCTTGATCATGGGAGCCCAATCAGATTGGGAGACGCTACGTCATACGGCTGAAAAACTCCAACACTTTGATATAAAACATGAAATCAGGATTATATCAGCGCACCGCACACCTGAACGATTGGTGGATTATGCGACACAAGCGTTAAATCGCGGCCTTAAGGTTATTATTGCCGGAGCTGGGGGAGCAGCGCATTTGCCTGGTATGGCTGCGGCTATGACGACCCTGCCGGTGCTTGGTGTGCCAGTGGAAAGTCAGGTTTTGCGTGGCATGGATAGTCTGCTCTCAATTGTACAGATGCCTGCCGGAGTACCGGTCGGCACACTTGCCATTGGCAAGGCAGGGGCCATCAATGCCGCGCTTCTTGCGGTATCAATTTTAAGCCTGAGCGATGAAATTTTAGCCCAAAAATTAACTGAATTTCGAAAGAACCAGACAGATAGCATTGCCGATAGTCCCCAATGACGCGGATTGAGGCGGGCTCAATTATCGGCATATTGGGTGGCGGTCAGCTGGGCCGCATGCTCGCTGTAACGGCTGCTCAACTTGGTTATAAATGTCATATTTATGATCCGGCACCACAGCCCCCTGCAGGCGATGTGTCAGCTTACGTGACGACGGCTGGTTATGCTGATTTAGTTGCCTCGCGTGCTTTTGCAGACGCTGTTGATGTCATCACCTATGAGTTTGAGAACGTGCCAGTAGACGCCGTTGAGGCATTGGCAAAACTGAAGCCTGTTGCACCGTCAGCCAAGGCGCTGCAGGTGGCACAAGATCGGTATATGGAAAAGTGTTTCGCACTTGAACATGGTGGCAGCACGGCGCCTTTTGTCACTGTGAACGATCATGATGAACTTGTTGCAGCGTGTCATACACTCGGCACACCGGCCATTCTGAAAACCAGACGTATGGGCTATGATGGCAAAGGGCAGGTGCGTTTGAATGAACAGACGGATGTGGCAGATGCCTGGTTGGCGATTGGCAAGCATCCTGCCATTCTGGAAGGGGTGGTGAACTTTGAATGCGAAATATCTGTTATCATAGCGCGCGGCTATGATGGTAAAATGTGCGTTTACGGGCCAGTTCAAAATGTGCATAAAAATGCCATTCTTGAGAGCTCAGTGGTGCCCTCGACTGTCAACAAGGCAACAGCTGATCATGCGATTCTTATGGCACAAAATCTGGCAACAGCGTTGGATCATGTCGGTGTGCTAACAGTTGAAATGTTTGTATGCGATGGCAAGCCAATATTCAACGAGATTGCGCCGCGGGTTCATAATTCAGGGCACTGGACCATTGAGGGGGCGGTAACCTCACAATTTGAAAATCATATTCGAGCTATTTGTGGCTTGCCACTTGGTAATACAGACCCTCGAGGCACAGTATTCATGCAAAATATTATTGGCGACGCTTATCATGATCGGCATAAACTTTTGGCAGACCCAAAAGCACACGTGCATTTATACGGGAAAACCGAAGTGCGACCAGGCCGGAAAATGGGGCACGTCACGTGGGTGAAATGAGCCAAAGTGAAGCCTGATAAACCGATACAAAACCATATGCCACTGCGCGATACATTGCTTGCTCTGTTTGTCGCCAGTATGTGGGGTACGAATAATATTGCCGCCAAAGTCGCGATGGCCGATGTGCCTGCCTTAATGTCTGGCGGGATACGTTTTGCCATTTCAGCAGTTTTTTTGCTACCATGGCTGCGTGTGTCGCGTGCAGACCTGAAAAAAATATTACCAATTGCGGTGATGTCCGGCCCACTTCATTTTGGTTTTTTATACAGTGGCTTTGGTCGCTCGCATCATATTGGCGCCATGGCGGTGGTTACACTGCTCTGGGTGCCCCTCACAACCCTGCTGGCCATGGCCGTGCTGAAAGAGAATCCGACGCATCGCCAGATTGCTGGATTGATTGTGGCTTTTGGCGGTGTGTTGGTTATGGGGTTTCAACCGGCACTGTTTCAGGAGTTTGATGCTTTTTTGTTATGTTTTGGGGCAGCCGTGTGCTGGTGCACAGCGGTTATTTTAACCAGACGGGCTGGCACACTCCCCGGCATCAGCATTCAAGCCTGGATGGCACTCATCACCAGCCCCTCGCTTATCATTGCCAGTCAACTTACCCGGGAACATGCTGTGTCTAGTGTTTACCATGCTGGCCACGTATTTTGGACCATGACGCTCTTCGGTGCAATCGGGAGCAGCATGATCGGCAATGTGGTGATGTTTAATCTGGTGCGACGCAACCCTGTCGCCAGGGTTACGCCGCTATTGCTCCTCACACCCATCATCAGCATGGTTGCCGGAGCAATTTTTTTGCATCAATATGTCAGCATTCAGGAAATATTGGGTGCCGCACTCACACTGCTGGGTGCGTTTGTATTAATTGGAAATCCACAGAAAAAAAATCTTGCTGTTGAAACTGAAATTGCCGGATCTGATCAGTATTGAAAAGAAAAGTCTTGTTTGATCTTTGCCGTCTTGCGGATGCTTCTTCTGCATCTTGTGCGTGAGTGTCATTTACCCAATTGCCCTATGGTTAAAGCTCTAACCAGTTGATCAAATGAAACAATCATATATACGAATAATACATGCTTAGTTTGGAATATATATCAACTTTAAAGTCAACTCTCGGTCCCACTGGCTGGAGCGATGATGCAGCTACGCTTGCGCCTTATTTAACAGACTGGCGCGGTCGCTACACGGGTAAAACAGCTTTTATGCTCAAACCCAGGACAACGGCCGAGGTTGCAGCATGTGTGCGTCTTGCAAACCAACACCATGTATCACTTGTGCCACAAGGGGGTAATACCGGGTTGGTCGGTGGTGCCACACCGGACATGTCTGGCGATCAGGTGCTTATATCGCTATCGCGCATGAATGCCATTCGCTCTGTCTCAATAAGTGATGACTCCATGGTGGTTGAGGCCGGTGTTGTTCTGGCGCATGTTCAAAAGGCGGCGAGTGATGCCAACCGATATTTTCCCATGTCTCTCGCGTCGGAAGGCTCGGCACAGATTGGTGGTTTGGTGGCGACCAACGCTGGCGGTGTGCATGTGTTGCGTTACGGTTCTATGCGTGCGTTGGTGCTTGGGGTGGAAGCTGTGCTGGCAGACGGATCAATTTTTCACGGGTTGTCATCGCTTCGCAAGGACAACAGCGGATATGATTTCAAACAGCTGTTGATAGGTTCCGAAGGAACGCTTGGCATCATCACTTCAGCAACACTGAAGTTGTTTCCTAAACCTCAAACATATGCGACAGCTTTTGTCGGCCTTGAAAATCCACATGCAGCGCTAGAATTATTGAATCAACTGCAGGCAAGTTGCGATAACATGCTGTGTGCTTTCGAGCTTATGCCGCGTGCAGCCATTGGGCTGGTTGGCAAGCACATGCCGGATTGCCGAGACCCTCTCGCAAACCACCATAGCTGGTATGTGCTTGTTGAAGCGGCCTCCACCTTGGCAGAAACACACCTTCAAACTGCTCTTTCTTCGGCACTCGAAAGTGGACTGATACGCGATGCCGCTTTTGCAACGAGCGAATCCCACCGCACCGCATTCTGGAAAATCCGTGAAAGTGTGCCTGAGGCGGAGAGACTTGAGAGCGCTGCCATCAAGCATGATATATCTGTGCCAACCGCTGCAATGCCGGCGTTCATGCTAAAAGCGACTCAAGTGCTTGAAGCCACTTACCCAGGCACACGCGTGCTGGCGTTCGGGCACCTTGGCGATGGGAATGTTCACTTTAATCTGCTGCAACCTTCGCATACCGATACAGCCAAATTTCTGGCCTTGACATCAGAGGTAAACCAACGGGTTTATGATTTGGTCTTGGAGCAGGGAGGCTCGATTTCAGCGGAGCATGGCATCGGAAGGCTAAAAAAAGCCGAACTCGCGCGCACGGCCGACCCGGCCAAGCTTATGGCCCTAAAGGCTATAAAAAAGGCCCTTGACCCTGAAAATATTCTTAACCCGGGAGTTATGCTTGATCTATAGGGCGCAGCTCGCCATAAGCCGTTTATTGTGTGGTGAAACTATAGATCATTGCCATAAAACTGTAATATTTGAAGGAAACCAATATGGCCACGAATGGCATTCAACCAGCCAACAACCAAACTGCACAATTACCGTTATTTTATAAATCGCTGATTCCATTATCATCTCAGGAACATGCCAATCACAAGCTGGAGGACCGGCAGCTGCATCCGTTCGCGCATTCAGCGAATGCCATTCCAATTACAGTTGATGAATTTGCCATTGCCCAGCGGCACTACCCAATTGTGTTTGCCACCGGCGACGATGGCGGTGCACCATTAGCGTTGCTTGGTTTGCAGGATGGTGAAAACTTGTTTTGTGACAAGGCTGGCAATTGGAACCCGAACACCTATGTGCCCGCTTATGTGCGTCGCTATCCGTTTTTGTTGGCACGTTTGGCACCTGAAGCCGAGCAGCTTTCACTTTGCTATGATGATCAATCAGGATTTCTGAAGCCCGAAGCAGAGGGTAACCTGTTCACAGGCACGGAGCCAACGGATACCACCAAAGCCGTGCTGGCGTTTTGTGAGCAATTTGAAATCGCGGTGCAGCGCACCCGTTCCTTCATGAACGATTTGACAGAACTCGATTTATTAATGGATGCCGAAGCCACCATTCAAGAAGGCGACAAGCCGATGGTGTTTCGTGGGTTTCGCATGATTGCTGAAGATAAAATGCAGGAGATGCACGGCGATAAAGCCCGCAAACTGGTAAAGAGCGGTGCCATGGGATTGATATATGCCCACTTCTTTTCACTCGGCACGTTGCGTGAATTGTACGAACGCAAGAAGGCTGCAAACTAGAACACCTCAAGCCGCCGTGTTTGGCCTTGCGGCATATGAATGCCGCATTCAATTTTGTCCTGACCACGCCACCGGCCCGCGCGGGCGTCTTCTCCTGCGGCCACTGGCGTTGTGCATGGCATACAGCCGATTGATGGATAGCCTTCGGCTTCCATTGAGTGGCGCGGGAGTTTGTAATAATCAAAGTAATTGAGCAGGTCATCTTTTGACCATTGCGCCAGCGGGTTTATTTTCAACTTGCCATCAACGAGTTCAAACTGCGGAATGTTCGAGCGGGTAGCGGATTGAAAACTTTTGCGACCGGATATCCAGGCTGTGACATCTGTGAGCGCGCGCTTCAGCGGCTCAACTTTTCTGATAAAGCAGCAGCCGTCCGGATTACTTGACCATAACATGCCTTTGGGATCATCCTGAGTAAGGGATTGCGCCAGAGGCTCAATCACCCTGATGTTGGTGAGGCCGAGATGCTGTACAAGTGTGTCGCGGTAATTCAGCGTTTCGCCAAATAACTTGAGTGTATCAATGAAAATCACCGGCGTGTTTTTGTTGGCTTGTGCCACCATATGTAGCAGCACGGCAGACTCTGTGCCAAACGAGGAGACGGCAGAAATCTGGCCGGGCATTTCCTCCAGCAGCAACTGGCGCAGCACGTCACCGGTGACGCGGTTTGAATAGCGCTGCTTTAGGCCATCGACACTTTCACGGGTGTGTATCATGAAGACAGTCGCGCGTCCCACACTGGACGGCGCGCATCACCTGCAGCTTGGTACACATATTTAAAGCGCGAAAGCGCAGCATCGGCGGCAGCGTGCGTAACACTCGGGTCAAGATCAAGCGCATCTATGCCGCAACGAACCATAAAAAAAAGTTGATCGGCAAGTACCTGACCGATGGCGCGGATTTCACCCGTATAGCTGAGTTGTTCGCGCAGTATGCGCGCGGATGAATAGTTGCGGCCATCGCGGAATGTCGGGAAGGCCAGCTCTACCAAACTAATCCGTGCGAGATAGGGCTGTAACAGCCGCACATCTTCACCCGGCAGTATACGCACACCCAGATGCGTGATGTCATTGCGCGTGAGGGCTTCCTGAAATCTTGAAAGACTGACCGTGATAGCATCGCCGCCAGTCATTTGTGCATCATCAGGCACATATGCCCAGCCAAGCTTTGCATCACTGCGAAAGCGCAAATGATAACTGTTATTGGCTAAGTGCAATTTTTCTTCTGCACCACGGCGTTCGATTGAGGGATTAGCCATAGACTGCTTCCTTGAAAGGGGCGGTACCAACACGGCGATAGGTATCGAGAAAACGCTCGTTATCGCGCTTGATTGTGTTGAAGCACGCGACGATTTTTTCAACCGCGTTAACAACTCCATCAGCATCAAAGCCGGGGCCAAGAATTGTTGAAAGGGTTGTATCCTCAGCGGCTGAACCACCTAGCGACAACTGATAATTCTCTTCGCCTTTTTTATCGACACCTAGGATGCCAATGTGGCCAGCATGATGATGGCCACACGCATTGATGCAGCCAGATATTTTGATTTTCAGTTCGCCGGTAGAGCGCTCAATAGGGGCCAACCGTTTGGCGATATCCTGTGCAATCGGAATCGAGCGCGCGTTGGCCAGAGAACAATAATCCATACCAGGGCAGGCAATGATATCAGAAGCCAAACCGACATTATCGCTTGCAAGACCAATGTCTTTTAGTTTTTCCCAAAGGGCGAACAGGTCTATCTGGCGCACATGCGGCAGCACAAGGTTTTGCTCGTGGGTTACGCGCACATCACTGAAACTGTACTGGTCTGCAAGTGCAGCAATTGTATCCATTTGATCAGCGGAGGCATCGCCAGGAATTTCACCAACAGCTTTTAGGCTGATTGTCACGATGCTGTAACCCTGTTGTTTATGAGCACAAACATTGCGCTCCACCCAATGATCAAACGCGGGATTGGTTTTGCGAGCATCATCATAGATGGCAACAGGTGTGGCAATCGTTTCAAATGTTGGATTAACGAAAAATGCCGATATACGCTCAAGCTCAACGGCTGGCGGCTCGGCAAATGTTTTCTGGATGTCTGCCCATTCAGCATCAACCTGTCGGTGAAATTCTTCCAGACCCAATTCATGCACCAGAATTTTAATGCGAGCCTTGTAGATATTATCGCGCCTGCCATAGCGGTTATAAACGCGCATGATGGCTTCGATATAGCCGAGAAAATATGCCTGTGGCAAAAACTCCCGCAGCACTTTGCCGATGATCGGCGTGCGGCCCATGCCACCGCCGACAAACACGCGCCAGCCAATGTCGCCTGTTGCGTTTTTATAAAGCTCAAGCCCTATGTCGTGCAGTTTAATCGCAGCGCGGTCGTGTGGGGCTGCTGTTAGCGCAATCTTGAACTTGCGCGGCAAAAATGAAAATTCCGGATGAAAGGTTGAATACTGGCGCAGCAGTTCGGCATAGGGGCGCGGGTCGGCCACTTCTTCAGCGGTTGCACCAGCAAACTGATCAGTTGTGATGTTGCGAATGCAATTGCCAGATGTCTGGATCGCCTGCATTTCAACACGAGCGAGATCCGCCAACAAATCGGGTGCCTCGGCAAGTTTTATCCAGTTATATTGTATATTTTGCCGTGTGGTGAAGTGCGCATAGTTTTTATCATAGCTCCGGGCAATATGTGCGAGCATGCGCAACTGATCAGCAGACAAAGTGCCATAGGGTATGGCGACTCGCAGCATGTAAGCGTGCAGCTGCAAATAAAGTCCGTTCATCAAGCGGAGCGGTTTGAAGGCGTCCTCACTCAGCTCACCCGCGACACGCCTTGCCACCTGATCGCGAAACTCATCAACCCGTGCATTGACAATGGCATGGTCAAAATCATCATATTTATACATAGCTATTCTCCTGCCTGCTTGCCAAGATCGAGCCGCACCGATGGCCCGAGCGAGCGCACCCGCTCGCGGTAGCGTGCCGGCACCGGCACGCCGTTCTCGAAATTCACCTCAAATGGATACACATCCACTACACGGCGCGCCGCCATTTCTGTTTTGCCAAGCGCGTCAGCTGCGTCATTGTCTGCTATCATTTCAGCCTCAGCGATGTGACGTGTCCACTTGGAACCAGACCAATAGACCACATCACCAGTGGCAAGATCGTTCGCATTCAGTATGCGAGGCAGTGGCTCAGGTTTTGTCATCAGGCGGCCTGTGTAATATGCTGGAGTAAAATTAATGTCTCCCCTGCAAGGGAAGGATTTAAGGCAAGGGCTGCAACCTCACCAACAATCAACAGTGCGGGAGATTGCACAGCCTCCCGTGCCACCACATCAGCAACAGTCGAAAGGGTTGCAACAAACACCCGCATATCAGCGCGCGTGCCATTCTCAACCACAGCAACCGGCGTTGCAGCAGACAAGCCATCGGCAATCAATTTGTCGGCAATACTGTGAGCGCCGTTAAGGCCCATATAAACCACAAGTGTACGGCCCGGTCCGGCAAGGCCGCGCCAGTTCTGGTCGGCCAAATCGCGGCACTGGCCAGTAACGAAAGTGAGGGCGCTGGCATGATCGCGGTGGGTGAGCGGAATTTGGGCTATGGCTGCACAACCAAGGGCAGCTGTGATGCCGGGGATGATTTCCACATCAATATTGGCAGCCCGTGCTGCTTCGAGTTCCTCACCACCGCGACCAAATACAAACGGGTCACCCCCCTTCAGCCGCACCACTTGCAAGCCTGATAACGTTTGATCGACTAGTAGTTGATTAATGCGCGCCTGCGGCAGGGTGTGTTTGCCGCGCGTTTTGCCCACAAAGATTTTGCTGCATGATGGTGGGGCCAATGCCAGAATATTCTTGGAGACCAGTTTGTCGTAAACCAGCACCTCAGCGGTGGACAATATGCGCGCGGCCTTGACCGTCAGCAGATCAATATCTCCCGGTCCGGCACCAACTATCCAGAGTTTGCCATGTTTTACTTTCATCAAATGTATTTGGGGAAGGCGCAGTTAAACCGCAACTGAATTAAACTTACCACAGGTAAAGCTACGCTTTAAGACTAAGCCTTGCGTTATTTTTTCATTTTTAATCAATCACTTCTGAAATCCAGCCATCAACATTTGTTTTTGGCACATCGTTGCAGGCAACCACAACAATCTGAAATATATCTGCAACGCATGTCAAAGCAGACAGAGTTTTCGCAAGGTCGGCAATTTCACAGTATGTCATCCGCGCATCACGTCGTCCGCGCTCAGTGATGCCAGATGTGCCTTCCCCGACATTCACGATCACTTCGGCCGATTGCAAACGTCGCAGCATTTTCAGGCTTAAGTCATCAGGATCACGTGAGCGCGGGTGAATGCAGGTGATGCATCGTTTTTGCTGAGGTTGAATTTCAGCAGCCTTCACCAGAACAGACACACTTGGGGCATCAGTAATAGTCAAAGGATCAAACTGGCCATAAGGACTAAGCACGGCATCCCAGAAATGTCGCCGCTGGCTAGTGGTCGTGAGTTTTTTGGCAACCTCACTTCTTGCAGCACCGATAGCTTTTACAATGTCGCCCAATTTGGCAGGCAGCAAAGCTTCAACGGCCTCACGCAAGCGTTTGGCAACCGTGGCTGATGCACCGCCTGTGGAAATGGCCACCAGCACCGGATTGCGGTCAACAATTGATGGCAAAATAAAATCACAGAGTGCCGGTTGATCGGCAACGTTCACGAGCAAGCCTTTGGCACGCAGGGTTGTTGCCCATTCTGCCGCTAAATCAAGGTTATCAACGGCAACAAAAGCTAATGCGTATTTTCTATTGCAAGTGGAACTTGCTGCTGGGCTGTCACACGTGCAGCGGTGCGGTTCGCCGCCTGCAAGTTTGATCAGGCGGGATTTTGCGTCTGCGGTTTCGCCGCTACCGACCACAAGTATGCGCTTGCCGGTGATATTCAGGAATATTGGCAAATGGTGCATGTTTGGCCTTTAACAATTTCCCCCCTTTGCGGGGCAGGATACGAAGAGCTGAAGAAGCGCTCAGCTTTGCTATCTCTTCCGCAAGGGAAGAGAGAAATAACAGCGCATTATGTTCGAGTTAATATAAAATGCGTTAGCATATAAAGCTATAGCACCTCAAATAATCCCGCTGCGCCCATGCCGCCGCCAACACACATGGTGACAACAACGTATTTCACACCGCGCCGTTTGCCCTCAATCAAGGCATGGCCGGTTAACCGCGCACCGGACATGCCAAACGGGTGGCCGATGGAGATTGCCCCGCCATCAACGTTCAGGTTTTCATTGGGAATGCCGAGTGTGTCGCGGCAATAAATCACTTGCACAGCGAAGGCTTCGTTGAGTTCCCATAAGCCTATATCATCCATCTTCAATCCGTGGGCTTTCAGCAATTTGGGCACAGCAAACACGGGCCCAATGCCCATTTCATCAGGCTCAAGCCCGGCGACGGCCATGCCGCGATATGCACCAAGCGGGGTCAGGCCACGCCTGGAAACTTCTGCCGCTTCCATTAACACGCAAGCCGATGCGCCGTCCGAAAGCTGGCTTGCATTACCCGCCGTGATGCAATAGCCGGCGCCGCGCACAGGTGCTAAGCCGAGCAGTCCTTCCAGTGTTGTTTCAGGCCGATTACCTTCATCTTTATCAAGATGCACATCTTTGTAGGTCACCGCTTTGGTCTCTTTGTTCACTAGCGCCATTTTTGAAGCCATCGGCACAATCTCCGCATCAAACCGGCCAGCCAGTTGCGCGGCATGGGTGCGCTGCTGGCTTTGCAGCGCATATTCATCCTGCGCCTCGCGGGAAATCCCATAGCGTTTGGCTACAATTTCCGCCGTGTCTATCATGGCAATATAGGCCTCGGGGTGCATGGCCAGAAGTTCTGGGTCGGGCACCACATTCATGTGTTCACGCACCAGAGAAATGGAATCGATACCACCGCCAACAGTCACCTGCATCCCGTCGCTGATGACCTGCTTGGCAGCTGTGGCAATAGCCATCAAGCCAGAGGCACATTGCCGGTCAATCTGCATACCAGAAACGCTCACTGGCAAACCTGCGCGTAAAGCAGCTGTTCGGCCAATGTTGCCGCCTTGCGTGCCTTGCGGCATAGCCGTACCAATAATCACATCCTCAATCTCAGCTGGATCAATCTTTGCGCGCGATACTGCATTTGAAATGGCATGACCGCAAAGCGATGGCGCATGAGTTGCATTGAAGGCGCCGCGACCGGCGCGGCCGATTGGTGTGCGGGCAGTGGAAACAATCAGGGCTTCGCGCATATATTTTCTCCTTATTGAAAGGTCAGGGTAAGCCACTCGGCAACCAGAGCTGGCTTGGTTTCGTCTTCAATCTCCACAGTCACTTCAACAGTGGACATCAATTGTTTGGGCTTGCTGTCATCAACAGCTTTCAGTGTGAACCGTCCTCGCACACGCTTGCCGCTTTTTACCGGCGCCATAAAGCGCACGCGGTTATAGCCGTAATTCACGCCCCATGTGGTGCCCTCGATAAATGGCATCACCTGATACGCAAAACTTGGCAGCAGCGAAAGCGTGAGCAGTCCGTGCGCAACGGTTGTGCCGTAAGGTGTTTGTTTTGCCAGCTCGGGATTCACGTGGATGAATTGGTGGTCGCCGGTGGTCTCGGCAAAAATATTGATGCGCTCCTGGCTGATTTCTGTCCAGTCCGACACACCAAGTTCAGTGTCTAGTTTGGCTTTGTAGTTTTCAATTGTTAACGTGGACATAAATCACCAGTTGAAACCTCTCCCCCACTTGCAGGGGAGGATTTTAATAGGATGTGCATCATCATGGTTATCCTTGCATCATGGCGACACCGAGCAGGCCCGGTTCATCGTGTGTAATAACAGCAATAGGTATGGTTTCCAATAAAGCTGAAAAACGGCCCTTGGTTGTGAAACGCTTGTGAAACTTGCTCTCCTGCAAGAACTCAATAAAGCGCGGCACGATGCCGCCAGCAATCATCACGGCTTGGGCAAAATGTATAAGCGCCAGATCGCTCGCAGCGCTCCCGAGTATCATACAAAAACGGTGCAACGTTTCCAAACAAATCGGGTCGGCATTGGCAAGCGCTTGCGTGGTGATCATCGCGGCATTGTGGCCCACCTTTGGCGTGGTGCCTGCACGTCGGCACAGCGCATCATAAATATTTTCAATGCCCCGACCAGAGAGCAAGCGCTCGTTTGACACCCGGCCAAACTGCCGCGAGAGATCACGTAAAATATCGACATCCACATCATCAATCGCTGCAAAGCTGGCATGGCCGCCTTCGCCAGACATGATGCGCGGCTTGCTGTCCCCCATCATCACAGCGGCAACGCCAAACCCCGTGCCAGCGCCACACACAGTGACAGTGCCGGTAAGAGTGTGTTGCGGCGCTTTGGTAATCCACGTGCAACCGCCATGGCTGAGCAGCGTAGGCACGGCAGCGGCAACAGCTGCAAAATCATTCATCACCGTCAGGTTTTGCAAACCAAGATGGTCTTGCATGGCCCGCTGGCTAAACGACCAGCCGCGATTGGTGAGCGACACCTGATCGTCGATAATCGGGCTGGCCACAGCTAGGCCTAGCGATGTTGGCTTGAGCGCCGTCGAAAATTTGGTCATGTAGTGCTGGATGGCCAACTCAAGTGTGGCAAAATCATCCCCGGCCAGCCGTTCGATATTGCTGAACTCCGGCAGACTGCCCGCCCGATGGTTGACCATGGCCAAACGCACATTGGTGCCACCAACATCGCCAACAAGTGTGTGTGTAAGGGCATTCAGCATGGGGGTCGTTGTCAATTCTGTCCGAGGGCAAACGGTATAGCTTTTACCATGCCGTCATTCAGGAACATCTGTCCATCCTGAATACGAATGGAGACATGCTGTGGTTGCCTCGACGGCTTTTCCGCCTCAATAGCTTGGCCAGACATAGCCGATCGCAGCGCGGCGGGCAGGGTGGTCTCAATAGTGCCACTTGCAACCGGTGCACCCGTTTTATCTAGCGAGGCGGTGCCAGAGCCACTTAACTTTAATGTCTGCGAGTCTATCGCCACTTGAGAAACTTCAATGGTGCCGCCAGCATCTCGCCACGTTTGCAGATAGGATTTGCCACCCACCTTGCCAGGCTCACCGGTCAGCGACAGGTCAGCGGCCAGCCTGGCGGGTTTGCTGTCGCCCAGTTTTAATCCTTCGGCCTCCAACACCACTTCGCCAAAAGCGGGGGCTGTAGCAGCCGTGGCAAGGCTGCGTGCCAACGCAAGCGCACGGCCATGAATTTCGAATGTGTCTACTGTGAGCGCATCGGCAAACCAGGTGCCGCCGGGGAGTTGAAACGACTTGAACACAAGCGACAGCCGCCCGACTTCGGTATGGTGGAGATGCAGGCTCGCCTCCAACGCTGCTGCCTTAGTCACAATATGCAAAGGCACCTTGCCGTAAATTAAGGCTTCCACATTTGGGTTGTCGGCAAACAGTAAAAACAAATGCGGCTTCCAGGGTTGCCTCAAAATGGTGAGTTTGCTGGACGCAAGGCGCAGTTTATAATCAGACTGTTGTCGATTGGCCGTTGCATCGATGAACTCAGCCTCCAGCCGGTAGGGAAAACCCGAATAGCTGACAGACTTGCTTTTGAGGTCAAACACAGCACTATGGCCCGACTGTAAACTTGCCATCTCGGCTTTGAACAGGCGGAGCTGGGCAAACCAGTAGATGCTGTAAAAGCCAACCAGCACGGCCATAGCGGCCAGCAAAAGCCAGGGTCGATTTCGCGGTGCAAGCAGCATTCAGGGGGTCTCGCCTAAGGGGGTGTTAATGGCAATATGCAGATCATCGAGCAGTGCCTGCTTATTCACCTCTTTGGCAAGAGCCGGCAGAATTTTAACTGTGATTATTCCCGGATGTTTCAGAAATGCCCGCTTACCCCATAGCCGACCGGAGTTTAGCGCCACCGGCACAACAGGCATATCGAGATAACGCGCCATGGCAACAACGCCGGGTAACAGCAAAGGTTGCAAACCAGGTGCCATGCGCGAGCCCTCTGGGAACAGGATGACGCTGCGGCCTTCGCTGCGCACCCGTTTGCCCTCAGCGACCAGATGGCGAACAGACGCCGCCCCCCCCTCACGGTTGAGCACAATTTGCTTTGTTAGCGCGCCAAACCAGCCAAATATTGGCACATAAAGAAGCTCTTTTTTAAGCACAAATACGCACGGGTAAAACAAATGCGCAAACATCACCGTCTCCCAGGCAGACTGATGTTTGCAGGCAAAAATAACGCCGCTGTTTGGAATGTTCTCGCGGCCTTCGATCTGCACATCAATGCCAGCAATAGATTGCGCTGCTTTCAAGCATAGTTTTGACCATAAGCGCTGAATAGCGCGGTGCCAACGCAATGGGGCAGGGAAGGTCAAGATGCCAAACGTGCCCAGCGCAATCGTTATAAGGGCAAAGGCAAGATTAAATGTGGCGGAACGAATAAAAATGAACATGATTGCTTCTTAATTAAAGCAAGGGCATTTGTGAAGCAATCTTGCTCTGTATGTTCTATATTCGATCATCTTGCGCTTAACTGGAAAGTGATTTTGCTTACTTCCACTCTCCTGAGGGTAAAGGCGGGGGCATCAATTAAGATGTGCTACAAGAGGCGAGAAAGCGTCAGTGCCAAAACTGTTTGCATTAATTTGAAAGTTTAGGTTTTTCTCCCAATGTATAACGACGTAACACCTGTGCATCGTTGAATCATTATATTTGAGCTAGGCTACATATCTCTGCTCCAGCCATGGGTCGCCCTCGTTGTGATAGCCGCGCACTTCCCAGAACCCGGGTTTATCAGCATCCACAAACTCGATCCGCTTGATCCACTTGGGCGATTTCCATAAATACCACTTGGGGATGATCAGCCGGGCCGGGCCGCCGTGTTCGCGAGAGATCGGTTCGCCGTCGTGGCTGTGGGCAATCAGGCAATCCACATCGGCAAAGTGCTCAAGTTTTACATTGGTGGTGTAACCATCGTAGCTGTGCATGATAATGTGATTGGCAGCGGGCAGGGGCGATACCAGCTCAACCACATGCCGCGTCGCCACGCCCTGCCAGTGGTTATCATAGCGTGACCACTGGGTGACGCAGTGGATGTCGGACACATCATCAAAAGCTGGTTGCTGCTGAAACTCATTCCAATCCCACACAAGGGGATTTTCAACCAGTCCATCGATCGTCAGGCGCCAGACATCCTTGCTGACATCCGGCTGAATGCCAAGATCGAGAACTGGCCAGTTTGTCACAAGCTTCTGGCCTGGCGGCAAACGCTGCTCTTCTGGCCGGGAGGTTGTGCCGGTGAGCAGCCTGCCATCCTTTGCCCACTTCTGTTTGCTGGCGACCAGCTTGGCGTTGATGTCTTCGCTCATCCCCTGTCTTTCATCAAACGGCTCTTCTCGCGATTCCAGTCTTTGGTTTTTTCGGTCTCGCGCTTGTCATGCAGCTTTTTGCCCTTAGCGAGTGCAATTTCCACCTTGGCGCGATTCTTATCGTTGAAGTAGATTGAGAGCGGCACGAGTGTGTAGCCCCCGCGTTTCACCAGCCCGTGCAGCTTAGTGATTTCGCGGGCGCGCAACAGCAGCTGGCGCGGGCGTTTCGGGGCATGGTTGAAACGGTTGCCATGGCTGAATTCGGGGATGTTGCAGTTGACGAGAAACATTTGCGTGTCGTTGACTTCGGCATAGCTGTCAGCAATGTTGCCAATGCCGCCACGCAGAGATTTCACCTCAGTGCCTTGCAGTGCAATACCGGCTTCGTAGGTCGCCTCTATGAAATATTCAAACCGCGCGCGGCGGTTCTCGGCGACAATCTTTGTTTTGGTAAACGCAGGCGATGTGTTCGGGCGGGACATACAATGAGTATAGCGATTGCGGCGTTCGGGTCAAAGGGCGCAAGCTAAGTCTTGCGCGGTTTCAGCTTACCCGCATCATAGGCCACAGAAAAGCTCTGCCAATCCGCCAACACTTGAGCGGTCATCTGGTCAGCAGCGGCGAGAATATCCCGCTTGAATGTCGCTGCCTGCACGAAAGCCTGCACATCCTCCACCTGCACCCCGCCGTGCTGGCCACAGGCGCGCAAGTGCGCCCACGCCGCCACTTCGCCGATGTTGCCGACGGCTGCGGCGAGCTTGCCAGCGACAGTCCACAGCGGCAATAGGTTCAGCCGGTCGGCCTGGGGCTGCATCTCCTTGATTAGGTACGATCCACCCTTCCATTGCACCGCTTGCAGATAGGCTGGCGGCATGGCCTGAATGGTGCGCTGGGCCCAAAACACCCGCTCGGCATGCTGTTTTTTTGCATCCGGGTTGAGACCAAGCGCTGAATTCCTGGATGCTTTCATATCAAGCAGCACATGGCCATCATCGCCGCCGTGGCCAGCCACCAGAATGGCATAACGCTCAAGCCCCAGACTGCCGGTGCCTGCAATGCGACGCGCTGCATCAACGGGTGTGTAAAACTCTTTCGCGCCATTGTCTTTGCCAAGCTGCCGCATCAGCGCGAACACCTTTGCTTCTTCGGCGTCTGATATCGGCAGGGCATGTTTTTTATCAACCAGAATGCGGCGCTGTTTGCCTTTAAAAGGGGCGCGCTCGTCGAGAAAACCCTGGCGTGTGCGCGACTTCAAGCCACGCAAAAGCGATTTGACCGGCCCTGCAGATGTGGCACGTTCTATCCAACGCGCTTTGCCGTTAGCAATCGCGTCGACATAGCAATCGAGCATCTCAGTGGTGGCGGCTCTCACATATTTGGCGGCGACTTTGCTACTCTGTGCGCTGACCTGCAAACTCGATAACAAACGCACCACATCAAAACTGAACGGAGCCAGGGCTGCCTCATCGAAATCGTTGATGTCAAAGTAGGTCAGGCCATTGTAGCCACGGAAAGTGCCAAAGTTCTGCAAATGTAAATCCCCGCAAATCCAGAGCTTGGGGGCTTTGTGCAGCACAGGCATATTTGGCAAGCGTTGATGAAATAGGTTGCAAGTCGCGCGCAAAAACGCAAACACATCACCGCGCATGAGTTTATATTTAATCGCCAGGCGTTCAGCCTCACGGCCAGCGTTGTCGTGGGTGATGGCGGTGATGGGGTTTAAAGCTGGTGGCATGTGTGGGGGCTTTCCAAATGGCCGCTTTTGTCTGACGTCGCTGAGATAAGTGTGCTCGCAGGGAAAATCTGTTGAAAGAATATTCGTATTATAACTCTAAACAGGCATACCCAAACACGTCATCTGCGCACCTTCGTTGGGATGACGTGCTTAATACTTATATTCATTCATCCAGTTATCCCGCAAGCGAGAGCACAAACCAATCAGACCGCATTCACATGCATGTGCGGATCGAACAACACATGCGTGTGAACAGCGAGCACATCGGCTGAAGCCGCGTTTACATGCAAGGTGGGCGCTGCTGCGGTTGTTGCCGCCGGTGCATAATGCTGAATGACATGATCGACTGTGGCGGTTGTGTGCGCCACGACACCCTGTGCTGATTGCGCTGATACAGTTGCAGAGCTTGGTGTTACAAATCCGACTTTGTTGCCGTAGACAACATAAGCGCTGCCGGTGCTAACGGTTGTGGCGCCAATGCCAACATCCGTAAGGCCGTCTCCATTGATGTCTCCAGCGCTGGCAACAACGACGTTCACGTTTGGGCCACCCGCCGTTGATGGTATGGCTTTGAGTAGCGTGACTGAATTGCCATCAGCGCCACCAACTGTAATACCTTTGTCAAAAGCCGCTGTGCCGCGACCGGCAATCACATAGGCATAGCCGGTTGTGCCATTGGTGCCGACAGCAAAATCACCATTTGTGTCGCCATTAAAGTTGGGGAGGTAGGCCACTGAAGATCCAAAGCCAGAGCCTGCTTGGCCGATGATGCGAATAACATCAAGGCCGCCGACTGAAGCGTGGCCATTGGCATCAAATATTGCAGCGCTTGCAACAGAGTTGCCGATGCCACCAAGATCAAGGCCGCCACCCGCTAGCGTGTTAGACGCATTTCCTAGAACAACATACACCGTATCATGACCAGGCGCACCAATAATCAGGTCAGCTTTACCATCACCGTTGACGTCACCAACCGCAATCGATGTGCCAAGTTTATCGCCAGCAGCACCGTAAACTTTGATGTTAGCTGTCGAGTTATCAATAACGGTGCCGGATAAACTCGCTGCGAGCGATCCAGTAAAAACGCTGACGCGGCCAGCCTCGATACGAGGCGCTTCCGTTGCCCCAATACCAAAGCTCTCGTGTGCCGAACCAAACACCAGATCCATTTTGGTATCACCCGTTATATCGCCACTGCCAGCGGCCTGACCAAACAGCACATTTGCCTTGTTGTCACCGGAAGCAAGCAGGCCCAATGTTGAGCCAGTGCTGAAGCTACCAGTGTTGTATGAACTGCCAGCAGTGCCTGCGCCGCCATAACCAATGATAGCAATACCGTTGTCGCCTGCGCTGGGGCCGCTCGGCGGCGTGTAATTAAGGCCAGGCGCGCCAACAAAATAATCAGCTTTGCCGTCGCCGTTGATGTCACCCAGCGAAAAGACAGCATAACCAAGGTTGCCGCCAGCGGTCGCCGTTGGCGGATTTGCTATGGTTGTGCCTGTTTCTGTGCCATTCAATGTGATGCCAGCACCGTTTAACGAACTAGGAATTACAAATGCGCCACCTGTTCCATAGCTAATATAAGCGAGGCCTGCGTTGGTAAGGCCTGAACCCGGTGCGCCAATAAGCAGATCGGCTTTGCCATCGCCGTTAAAATCGGCAACGGCCACACTCGTGCCGAGCCGGTCGCCAGCAACGCCAGTCAATGGTGAGGCTAGCGCGCCATTTACAGCGCCGGTACCACCGTTGACAACATAGACGCTGCCGCCGGTTGAGCCCGGCGCACCAATCAGCAAAATATCCTTGCCATCAGAGCCACTGCCTGCAGCTATGGAATAGCCCAGCAAATCGGTCGCGGCCCCGCCAGCGACACTGAATTTAACGCCTGACGTGCCAAGGTTTTCAAGATCTATACCGTTGTTGATCTTGATTGTGATCGTTTCGGTTGTCTTACTATTGGCAGCGCCAAAACCGTCATCAACAACAAAGCTGAAGCTATCATTTTGCGCTGCGCCCGTGGGTTTGTATTGCAACGTGGCGAGGTCAGCTATTTTGACATTTGCAAGAACAACCGTATTGCCAGCAGCATCAACCAATGTGCCGTGCGTTGGCCCGGTAAAACTGGATATTGTTAATGTATCCGCCTGCGCGCCCAAGGCGGTCTTATCCGAGTCTGTCGGCGTGGTAATACCAAGTGCAACGGGATTGACGGTGGTTGTTTGTATACCAACGGTCTTGCTCACATCCGCTGGCGCATGGTTCGCACCGGTTACCGTTACAGTCAGGGTTTCATTGCCAGTGGCGGCGCCAGCAGCGCCGTTGATGGTGAACGCCTGTGTTGCCGTCAAGCCATGGCTGATTGCTGTGGCACCGGGCGCACCGCTCGATGCAAATCTGTACCCGCCATCAGTGCCAATATGCAACGTGCCAAGGGCCGATGTCACATCCTGTCCGGCGACCGAGGTGATGGAAACAGCTGTGCCGCCGCTGGCCGTCACAGATGTCACTGCAAAACCGCTGGGCAGGCCAGTGTCGTTGGTGAAAATGTTACCATTTGTTTCAGCCCCGGTTGCTGCATCCTTGATCACGCCGACTGTGGCAGCCGCTGTATCCGCGTTCAGCGGCACATTGCTGGCGCTTGGAGTCGGAACAGGCGAAGCGGCAATGCCACTGCCGCCACACGCTGCAAGCAAGCCAAGCGGCGCAAGCATTAACGAGCGCTCCATGAGCACCATACCGGACTGCTCCGAGACCGCTTTTTTTACCGGTTTCATAGTAGCCGAGCGGGATTTTGAGGCGCGGATAAGGCTGTCAATATCAATTTCGTTAATGGCAGGCTGAAAGGGTGATGTCATGGCCGATGGCTCCTTAAATTGTTCGATTACTTATATATTTCACGCTGGATTTAACGGTTTACATAGCTTAAAGTTGCAACAACCTCAAATGTAAAAATGGTGAATAGCGATGAATGGTGAAAGAGATGTTGCGCACAAATTGAATAATTAAAAATTTGTGACTGATTTCACCTTTATGGCACATCCAACCTGAACAGAAACTGAACGGATCGACAGGAATGACTATAATAGCAAAAATACCGGCGCGCATTTATCAACCGGCAAAATCCACTATGCAATCCGGCAAAGCGCATTTAGGTGAATGGCTTCTGGAGTATATGTCGCCAACCGCCAAAAAACCTGACCCGCTGATGGGTTGGCAGGGCGGTGCCAGCACTCAAAGCCAGGTACGTCTGAAATTCAAAGATCAGGCAAGCGCCGAGGCCTATGCCAAGAAAAAAGAACTCGATTATACGGTGGTGGCCGATAACCCCAGAGCATTGATTTTACAGACATATGCGGAAAATTTTTTGTAAGGTTTCAGCATTCTAAATTCAGCTTTCACAATACCGCTTCAACCCTGCCGTTAAATCCGCCTTCAAATCCTCTACATCTTCAAGTCCGATGTGCAGGCGTAACAGCTGGCCGCTTTCCTCCCACGGTATGGTCGAGCGCATATTTTTTGGGTTTGCCGGCAATGCTAAACTTTCAAATCCACCCCACGAAAATCCCATTTTAAAATGGCGGAAGCCATCGACCATCGCGGCCAGCTGGTGGCGGGTGCCGGGTTGCAGAACAATCGAAAATAATCCTGAACTGCCGGTGAAATCCCGCTGCCAGTGGGCGTGGCCAGGGCACGAGGGCAGGGCAGGGTGCAGCACCCTTAGCACCTGAGATTGGCCCTGCAGCCAGTGTGCAATTTCCACTGCAGACGCATTATGTCTGTTCAGCCGCAACGATAAAGTGCGGAGGCCCCGCAGAGCCAAAAACACATCGTCCGGCCCGCCGCACTGGCCGAGTTGATGAAACGTGCGGTTCACCTCCGGCCAAGTGGCGGCATTGGCGGTTACCCCGCCCAGCAGCGCATCGGAATGGCCGATCACATATTTCGTTAGCGACATGACGCTGATATCGACACCATGCGCCAGCGCCTGAAAATAAAGCGGTGTTGCCCACGTGTTGTCCATAATGACGGTTGCCCCGTGCCGTTGCGCTGCCTTGGCAATGCCTGGCACATCCTGCACCTCGAAAGTGAGCGAGCCCGGGCTTTCAACCATAACAACGCGGGTGTTGGCTTTGAACAGGCGAGTGATATCAGCGCCAATCAGCGGGTCGTAATATTCGGTGGTTATGCCCATTTTTGCCAGCAACCCATTGCAGAGGGTGCGGGTTGGTTCATAAGCCGAATCCATCACCAGCAAATGGTCACCGGCTTTGAGTTGCGAGAGCAAGGCAACGGCAATGGCCGATACGCCAGATGGCGTAACCCTAGTGCCAGCTGCACCAGCCTCAAGCTGGTTTATGGCATCTTCAAGCGCCCAGACTGTCGGGGTGCCGCGCCGTCCGTAAAAAAGTCCACCATCAGGGTTTAGCTTCGCCTGTTCGAAACTGTCCAGTGTCTCAAACACACATGTTGACGCATGATACACAGGCGGATTGACCACACCGTGGGTCCAAGCTGGCTTTCGCCCCAGCTCGACAAGCCGTGTCGCCAGCTTGTCAGTTTCGGTCACGGAATGGTTACTGCCGGAGTATCAGCGCGCGCGCCCCATTCACTCCAAGATCCATCATAGATAGGCACATTTTTGTGTCCAAGCAGCGCCATGCCAAAAGCCACAACCCCAGCCGTTATGCCCGAACCACACGAGACAACGCTGGGTTTGGCAGGGTCAATGCCCACACTCTCAAAAGCGGCCTTTAGGGCATCGCCTGTTTTATAAGTGCCGTCGTCGCTAAACAATTCCTTATACGGCAGGTTAAAGCTGTTTGGCATGTGGCCGGGGCGTACACCCGGGCGCGGGTCAGCCTCTGTCCCATTGAAGCGAGCACCAGAGCGCGCATCAATCACTTGTTCAGCCTTGCTGGTAAGGTTAGCGCGCATCTGATCCAGCGAACGCACCATGGCATCATCTTTCCAAACGGTAAAATGGCGATGGCGCACACTCGGCACACCGGATTCAAGGGCACGACCTTCACTCTGCCATTTGGCAAAGCCGCCATCCAATATTGCCACCTCATGCTGACCAAAGGTATTGAACATCCACCAGGCGCGCGCCGCTGTTTTATATGGGCTGTTGTCGTAAATGACGATGCGGTTGCCATCACCAATGCCAAGGCTGGCGCAGCGGCTGGCAAACTTCTCCGCAGAGGGCAGCATAACGGGCAGGGGGTTTGATGTGTCGGATATCTCGCCAATATCGAAAAATACCGCATGGGGAACATGCGCGGCTTCAAACTCGGCTTTGGCATTGCGGCCATCGGTCGCCATCACCCAAGTGGCGTCAACCACGCGGATATCACCAGCCCCCAGCTCATTTGCCAGCCAGTCGGTTGAAACCAGAATATCCATGGCGCATGTCTCCCTTGCCTAATGATGATCTGCTGTTTAATCCCACATCAGCAAAGTCGCAACAGGGCTCAATGGTTTATGACACAAGATATCTATCAAAATCTCGAACAGCTGGGCAGTGAGGCCCGTGTGCCGACCTCTCCAGATCTTGCAAAGCTTGAATATGTGCAGAATCCCCGGCCTGCCGCCCAGTATATGGTGCGCTTTGTCTGTCCGGAATTCACATCGATGTGCCCAATCACTGGACAGCCGGATTTTGCTCATATCGTCATCGACTATGTGCCTAACCGAACGATTGTTGAGAGCAAATCGCTCAAGCTGTTCCTGAACAGCTTTCGCAACCATGGCGGTTTTCATGAGGAGTGCACCGTCGGCATAGCTGAAAGGCTAGTTGCCGAAATGGAACCGCGCTGGCTACGCATCGGCGGCTATTGGTATCCGCGAGGCGGCATCCCGATTGACGTTTTTTGGCAAACCGGCACACCGCCCTTGGGTGTATGGGTTCCAGAGCAAGATGTGCCGGGGTACAGGGGGCGCGGGTAGGAAGCGCTTAAATAACCTTATTTTAAATGTGCTGCAGTGTATTTATATATTTTCTTATGTTGATTTATACCAACCGCCCGATGACGTGACTCGGTTTGGGAAGTCATTGATATACACCTCACCCGTCATCCCGACGTAGGTCGGCATGACGGGTGATAGTAATCATCATCCCACGAATGATACTGTGCGCAGGTGCAAACCGACAGCACTCCAAGTGAGTCAACTCATAGGGTGATTGGTATCAGTCATTCCCGCAACACGTATTAGCCAACCCTAGCTGGCCCTGGCAGCAGTACCTTTGCATCTTCATAACCGGCAGCTTTTACTTGTTTCTGCACAATTACAGCAGCATCGCGCGACAGATACGGGCCGATGCGAACGCGGTAGAGCTGCCCGGCAGAACCGGGCAGGGGTTCAATCACAGTGGCACCAAAGCGGCGAATATCGGCAGCGAGCACACCGGCTCGGGTTTCGTCTCCAACCGCTGCAACCTGCACGAAAAATCCATCCAGAGCTGGTGCATCGTCGCCCATGGCAATGGCCTTAACATCTGCACCGGCCGGTGGCAGAGGTATGCTTGAAATCTGTTGGGCAGGCACAGCTGGCGGTATAGCGCCAGCTGGTCCATCGTCATTCATGCCAAAACCGTTATCGGCGATTTGCACGCTTGGTACGTTGTCAGGAAACACACGACGCACGCGCACGTGTGCCGTGCCGGAATTATCATAACCAAGCAATTGTGCCGCTCGTTTGGAAAGATCAATAATACGGCCCGTTTTGTATGGGCCACGATCATTCACACGCACCACCAGCTGACGACCATTATCGAGATTGGTCACCTCGACATAAGATGGCATCGGCAAAGTTTTATGCGCAGCGCTTATGCCGTTCATATCGTAGATTTCACCATTGGCCGTGGGCTTGCCGTTGAAATCTGGCCCATACCATGAACCGATGCCAGTCTGGTCGTAGCCACGGTCATCACTCGGTGTGTACCACAATCCCGCCACCTGATAAGGCCTGCCAACTTTGCCAATCACTTTAGCCTGATGTTTTAATACAGGTGGGGCTGGCAAGTCGATGGTTTCCGCGCAAGCTGTCAATCCCATGGCAAGCCATAGGGCAGGCAAAAGTTTAGTGATCATATTAATGTACTGCATCGGCTAATAATAAAACGGAGAGGGCGTAAAAGTTGGAGCAATTATAGCTGAGAATGCTTCGGTAGTTGGAGAGGACAAGATAGGCCTCAGTGTTGGTAGCCCCTTCGGGCACCACAAGTGCTGCCATGACATCATCGGCTGGCCAAACGTCGTCCGTGGTAAAGCCGTCTGCTTTCCACGCCGATATCTGCCGCTGCACGGAGTGTTTGGAAAGCGCTTTATTGCATAATTCTGGCACATTTGGGTTATGCATACTTTCAGCATTAAAGTTTGCTGGCACATGAACCGAAAGGCCCCAACTTTGTCCGGCTACCCAACCGGATGACTTTAGAAAATTGCCGATCGAAGCAAATACATCGGCCTTATCCGACCATATATCAGCCTTGCCACCACCGCTGCTGTTCACTGCATATTTAAGGTAACTGGTTGGCATAAATTGCGACTGTCCGAAAGCTCCCGCCCAGGACCCAACAAAATCGTTTATGCCAACGTCACCTTTATCCAGCATGGTGAGTGCTGCGAGCAATTCACTGTGGAACATGCTCGCGCGCCTGCCATCGTAGGCAAGGCTTGCCAGGGCTTTAATGACTGGAAAACTACCAATATTTTTGCCAAAATGGGTTTCTTGGCCCCAGATGCCAACGATTACCTCGGCGGGCACGCCAAATTGCCGTTCAGCTTCCTTAAGCGCTTGAATATTATCCGCTTTAGCGGTTTGGCCTTCAATTATTTTCGAGTTGGTCAGGTGCCGAACAAGATACCGATGAAAGTTGGATTTGACGAAAACTTCGGGCTGGCCACGATCTAGCGCAACCACGCGCTTGCTTAATTCCAATCCATTGAAAGCTGTATCTAGGGTTTCACGACGAATGCCCTGCTGTTCAGCTTCCTTGCGCACATCGTTAAGCCATGAGGTAAAATCTTGTAATGGAGCCGCCGCCGGAAGTGATACAGGATCTGGCACAGCTTGAGCATGGCCCACCACTACGCAAGACAAGAACATGACTGTCAGGATTGATCCGCAATGTGAGGTCACCACGTGATTAATTTTTTGATAATGCTTCATTACGTTCAGTTTTGCCATGACGGGCCTTGGCAGCCAAGCAAAAAACGAGGTCAAGCAGTCTTTTTAGACTATTTAGTGCAATTTCGCACCAATGGACACATGACGGTCACTCTTTGGTCATTCACGATGTAATGAAAAAGCCACTTAAGTTAATCAATTGATTGTATGAGTTTTTATTGGTGCACCCGGAGGAATTCGAATCCCCGGCCTCTGCCTTCGGAGGGCAGCGCTCTATCCAGCTGAGCTACGGATGCATGATTACAAAGATATCTTAAAGGGCAGGGTTGAGCAACTGGTTTTGATTATGGCTTAGTATCATCTTTTTCTGTCTCGAACAGGTCGTCGCTGGTGCCGGGCAGGGGGGTGTTGCCGTTGCTTATTTGCCAGGCGCGGCGCTGTATGTAGGCGGAACGCACGGTGACATATGAATCAGTGCTCTCTTCAATTATTTTTTCGGCAGGGCCTAGCACGGATAATCGACGATCAAAAATGCGCGCGCCAGTATAGCCGTAACCGACTGTACGACCGAGATTTCGGCTGATCGAAAGTTTTGTTGGGTCGGCGAAGAAGTTAGCAGCAATGCCAGCGGCATCGCGGAAACTTGATGGGCCAAAGAACGGCAGCATCAAATAAGGGCCGGCTGGAACGCCCCATACGGCTAGTGTCTGGCCAAAATCTTTATGCGACGATTCTATGCCCCACTTGCTGGCGATATCAAACAGGCCACCAATACCAAGCGTGGTGTTAATGGCAAAACGGGCGAAGCTGTTGCTGCTGCGCTGGCCGCTGCCTTGCAGCACGTTGTTGATAAAAGACCAGGGTTCTTCCGAGTTGCTAACAGCATTGCCGAAGCCGCGCTGCACAAAGCCGGGGGCCACAGCGTGAAATGCCTGCGCTGCCGGTTTCAGAGTATATCTATCGACAAACTGGTTGACGTTCCAGACCTTGCGGTTGAACGATTCCAAGGGGTCGATGGACCGCACCGACGTACTGACAGGCGATGAGAGGCTTGTGCGCATGGTGACGCTGTTGATGATGGGTTCACCACGCATGTCGCGCGGTACAGCCGCAAGGTAAGTAGGCTCGTGGTGAAATAACCCAGCGCAAGCCGATTTCGGCACCACTGTTGTGCCAAAGGCCACCGTTATAAATATAGTTAATTTTATATACATCAGGAAACCTCATGCCTGTCATTGAGAAATTGTTCAAGTGTTGGAACTCGTGTATGCTTGAGTAATTATTGTAAAACGGAACAAACCGATGAATAAGGCAACATCCACATTTCCAGCTGCCGCGCAATCAGGCTTTATCCCAAAACTGGCACGAAACGCTTTGGCGCACATTCCGGGCGAGGGGGGTTGGCCGCTGGTTGGCAACACATTCAAGGTCCTAGCGGATCCTATGGGCTACACGTCCAGCCGCGCACAAAAATATGGCCTGGTGTTTCGTAACCACAGCTTTGGTGGCTGGAACGTGAATTTACTGGGGCCAGATGCCAACGAACTGGTGATGTTTGATCGTGATAAAATATTCTCATCCGAGCAGGGTTGGATGCCCATATTGCAATACTTGTTCCCGCGCGGTTTGATGCTGATGGATTTTGATGAGCATCGTGTGCACCGCAAAGCGCTCTCTGTTGCTTTCAAACCAGAACCAATGGCGGCTTATGCTGAAGCTTTGAATGCAGGCATTGCACCGCGCATCAAACAGTGGAGCGGCAAGGTTTTTAAATTCTATCCTGCTGTCAAGCAGCTAACGCTCGATCTAGCGGCAACGTCGTTTCTAGGCTTGCCATGGGGGCCGGAGGCCGACAAAATCAATAAGGCTTTTGTCGATATGGTGGCGGGGTCTGTGGGTGTGGTGCGTGTGCCCGTGCCTGGCACACTGATGGCAAAGGGTGCAAAAGGTCGCCGCTTCATGGTCGAGTTGTTTGGTCGTGAAATTCCCAAACGTCGCGGCAACCCCGCCAACGATATTTTCAGCCAGCTGTGCAACGCCGAACACGATGACGGCACGTTGCTAACAGACACTGAAATTATCGATCACATGAATTTTTTGATGATGGCAGCACACGATACGCTCACCTCATCAATCAGCTCCACTGTGCTGATGTTGGGGCAGAACCCCGAGTGGCAAGAGAAGCTGCGTGAGGAAATGCATGGCTTGGGAGATGCCCACAACAACCTGGCCTACGACCAGTTGCACCACATGCCTCTCACGGAATATGTTTTTAAGGAAGCGCTGCGGCTGACCCCACCGGTGCCAAGCTTTCCGCGCCGCGCCTTGAAAGATTTTCAATTTAAGGGCTTCACTATTCCGTCCGGTGCCTGGATAAATATAAGCCCGATGCACACGCACCGCATGGCCGAGTTCTGGCCCGAGCCATTGAAGTTTGATCCACTGCGCTTCACACCTGAGAACAGCAAGGGCAGGCATAAATATGCATGGGTGCCTTTTGGTGGCGGTGCGCACATGTGTCTTGGCCTGCATTTCGCCTATATGCAGACAAAGATATTTTTCTTTCACCTGCTGCGCAATCACCGCATTGTGATTGACCCCGCCTATCGCGGCGAGTGGCACATCTTTCCGATACCGAAGCCAAAAGACGGATTGCCTGTGCGGATTGAGCGGATTTCAGACAAGTTGCAGTAAATTATGATTATAACAATACCTGTTATTCCATATTTGATCCGAAACCTTAGACGCAATCGTATAGCTGTTTAAAGTGTACACCCTATATCAAGAGGCTTTGCACTCGTAACAAAAATCCCTTTGCATTAACTTATGCAACAATCTAACCGTTAGCCTAACTAAGGCTCATTCGTGTTAAGCTCGGCAAAAATGCGACTTATAAGCCGGCAACCTAATTTGGCATATTAAACCCGGCCATGTGAGCACCAAGGAATCTGCCCTTTTCATTAACCTTGCGGGAAGGGCCAGCTTCACCACTGATATTGTCCACGTAGTTGTAGACTTTCGGACCGTTGGTGCAATCACCATTCAGAAGTGGTGCACAAATGGCTTCGTAGGTTGTTAAATCATAAACACCTGTATACTCATAATATTCATACCGGTGGGTAACAGCGACATTGCCGCCATCAAGATTATTATCCTCAACTTCCATTTTTTCACCAGGCTGGCCTGCAGGCGGCATTTGTAGCAGTGCCCAACTGATTGCCACTGGCGAGCCTTTTTTGCCTTTGAGTTGAACGAGGTTTTTCTGCAAAGCATCCAAATTAGCTGGCATTTTTGAGCGCGATGTAAAGGTTTTTACCCAAGTCGCTTTGCCCCAATGAGGCTCGGCAGGATCTGGATTTTCAGGTGGTGCAGCTTCTGCCACAGCATGAATGACGGGTGGTTGCCCAATAACGACCGGTGGGTTGTAGACCAACATAGGCACTGGCGGCACAGGCGGTGACGGCGGGAACGGTGGCAAGTAAGGCACCTTGGACGGCACACCACCCCAAGGAGCGCGCATTAGCGTACCAACCGCGGCAGGGTTGGGCACCAACCAGTGATAGAATATTTTTGCTGGTGGCGGTGTTACGCCAAAAATAAAACTGAGACCAAAGTGATCACACCCACTGGTCGCATACCCTGTGCCCTGACCCAAAAGCCAGCATTGGTCTCCCTGCGTAGCCACGGGCTTTGCAACAAATTTAACAGCATTTCCCTCTTGAGGGTAAGTCCCAAGATATTGATAGCTCCCAAATTTTGCTACCCATTTTGTACCATCCCAATTGGAATGCCAAGTGATGCGAACACCTTTTTTGCCACCAGTCGCGGTCTCATCAAATTGAACGACATCTGGAATCCCAAAGCGGTTGACATATTCTTGACCGGTAAAATTAGATGGAAATTCGCGTGTTAAATCTGTTGCATGAATATCATCAACTTCGATTTCAAAGCCCTCTGTATCTGAACCTGTATCATCCACCACATCGAAATTATCGATGGTACCCGTGATCTGAGCATGAGCGTGTGTTGGTGCTACAAAAACGAAAGCCATAGCAGCCGTTAAAAGAAGTTTTTCTTTAATCATGTTGGCATCCCTTAATTTACAAATTGTTTTCAAACTAGTACTACAATGAACTATAATGAAGTTAATTGTAATTTTTGGGCACCAAATACTTTTCGTTTTGTTACCCTAAACAACATTTAATTTTAACTATAAAAACATGAACACAATATGAACAAACACGTTTTATTGGATAGAATCTAACGTTTGTTGCCCTTTTGTTTAACACCGGCGATAATTTTGTTGGGATCGGCGGTCCATTTGAAGGGTTTGGGCTTTTCGTTGTTCTCGTTGACGAAGCGGTTGATGGCAGCTTTCATTAGAATTCATTGTTTGCAGCAACTGCAGCTGTTATCGTGCAATACATTCATCGCGGAGAATAAATTGTTGCGTATAAACAAACTGGCCCTGCCCATTGTTTGCACGGCCCTGTGGCTGACAATCGTTCTGCCCGCTCTGGCAACACCGCTGAAAGATGCCGTCGCCAGCAAAGATTATGCCACAGCTGCCAAGCATACGCGTCCATTCGTCGAAAAGGGAGATGTTGAAGCGCAGTATATCATTGGCAAAATGTATTACAGCGGCCAAGTTGTAGCGCAGAACTATGCCGAAGCGGTGAAATGGTATAAGTTGGCAGCAGCGCAGGGAAATGCGCAAGCGCAGAATAATCTTGGTGTTATGTACCACTCTGGCCAAGGAGTGACGCAGAACGATGCTGAATCAGCGAAGTGGTTTATGCTGGCCGCAGTGCAGGGATATGTGCAAGCTCAGTATAACCTTGGCATCATGTACCACTCTGGCCAAGGCGTGGCGCAGAACTATGCCGAATCAGCGAAGTGGTTTAAGCTGGCTTCAGCGCAGGGATGTGCGCAAGCGCAGTATAGCGTTGGTGTTATGTATCGCGACGGCCAAAGCATGGCGAAGAATGATAACGAAGCGGTGAAATTATTTCAGCTGGCGGCAGCGCAGGGATTTGCGCAAGCGCAGTTAAGCCTTGGTGCAATGTATGTCTTGGGCCACGGCGTGCCACAAAGTTTTATCAAAGCGTACATGTGGTCGAACCTTGCAGCTACACAGAATAACGACAAAGCCATCGAGATTCGTGATAACATCATTTCTGATATGACACCCGCGGAAATTTCCAAAGCCCAACAGCTCTCCAGTGTTTGCCTGGCGCATCACTACAAGGGCTGCGACTGATCAGGCTTTGTTATGGGCGGTGCCACTGTGGGGCATAGCAGCAGTACCAGCTGAACTCAGTCATTAGAATTTAATTGTTTGCAATCTCAGGGTAAGATTTACATACATCTCTCTCAGCCAAGCCCTTGCAATGTTCTTAGGCAGGAGCCCAGCCATACCCTATAATGATCGCGCGGGCCTTGGTGTAAAGCAAGCCTTGCAAATTCTTGGAATGGCCCACTGTTTTATTGTCGCGATGTTGTAATCCTTAGGCCGTTTCCACTCTTGAGGCTGATATCAAGGCCACACCAAGAAACATGCATCATGAGTGTCTTGCAAAATTAATTTGTTCATGTGCTGACAATCAATCCCTTAATCACCGCATTGAGCTATCTGCCACGTTTTCTTATAAAAAAGAATCTGAGCAGCATTTTCAGACCCTATAAAAAGCACATCTTTTGCCTTTGAGATTGGCGGCCAACACTCGCTCAGACTGCTCTTTTCAAAATCAGCAAAATTTTGCTTTTTTACTTTAATTCCCACTTAATCCGTAAGCTGCCCAATTTCATAAACATATACTGTATTGGCATATGGTATTATAATGTATCTGTAATTTTCTTTAATTAATTTTACTATTGTTCTGTTTTCAATTGACTTGAAATTAACAAGATTATTTTTTGAAGCATAAATTTCGTATGCGGTAATATTATCTATTTTAAACTTTGATAAATATTTAATATTGTTGATGCACGAAATTGATCCGCAGCCCGCTCCCATGGCCAAGTTTGACCCTAGTGTCGCAATCATTATCCCAATTAGTCTAATTAATTTTAACATGAATGTGATTGTCATGACCAGCCCAATGTTTGCTCAGGTTCACAGAGATTTCAACGCATCTGCCATTTCGCTTTCGCTTGAATAACGAAGTTTAATGATGTTGTCGAATGTTTGCCGGACTGCATTGGTTATAGCTTGATCCCGCAGATGGGTAGCCAGTGTAATTCGTTAGGAATCATATAATATTTTTTCCCGGCTTCATCTGTGCTTAGAAATACGCTCGTCGATCCAGCGGACTCGGGCGCGCGTTTCATCTGACAAGCATTCCAATATCACCTGAGTAATAAATTCTCCGCCGGAATCTGAATGACAATTTTTATATTTTTCTTTAACCCAAGCACGCTCTGAAATAATCGTTCTCTGACGCTCATCAGAATTTAATACGGCGAGCAGCCGTTTATATTTTGCATTAAGTTTTTGATTGAGTGCATCTCTAAGCTCGTTTGGGTAACGATTCAACAAAATGTTCTTATAATTTTCTCTCTCGTCTGCGGAATGAGTATGATCCCGCAGATGGGTAGCCAGTGCAATTTGTTACGAATTATATAATATTTTCTCCCGGCTTCATCTGTGCTTAGAAATACGCTCGTTGATCCAGCGGACTCGGGCGCGCGTTTCATCTGACAAGCATTCCAATCCCATCTGAATGTCAAATTCTTCACCGGGATCTTCATGACAGTTTTTATATTTTTCTTTAACCCAAGCACGCTGTAAAATAATCGTTCTCTGACGCTCATCAGAATTTAATACGGCGAGCAGCCGTTTATATTTTGCATTAAGTTTTTGATTGAGTGCCCGGTATCGCGCTTTTTGACACGCAGTGACGCCCCAGGCAATGCCGCGGAGTATACCTTGTGCTTCGAGCTTATCCTCTTGGTTCTGGCAAGAATCATGTTGCACGGCATGCGGCCGCGCTAACGCCGCGAACCCTATACCAAGTAGGCAGGGGAAGACCGTGACAATCCATAGTTTAACAACGCGGCGCATTTACCCTACATTGTGCTCCTAAAGCGAATTGAGGGCATCTCTAAGCTCGTTTGGGTAACGATTCAACAAAATGTTCTTATAATTTTCTCTCTCGTCTGCGGAATGAGTATGATCCCGCAGATGTGCAACCAATGCGACACGTTCCTTGTAGATGTTCTTAATGAGCGCAGCGCTGTATGTTGGGCCAGTACGCTTCATCGTTGCGTCAGTTTCTCGAATGGCTTTTGAAATGAGTTCCGGCGCAGTTCCATGTTGCACTGATGTTGACCAAACAACGTCTTTTATAGTTTTACTCTGCTGAGAGATGTCGAAACTGGTGGCTATCTTGACCTTGTCGACGGCAGCCTGATAATATCTCCGTTGTGTGTAGGCGTGCTGAACAGCCTGAAATCCCTTGGGGTCAATTTTTGCTAATAATTTCCATTTTGCGATGAATTCTCTGCTGTTGGGCTTTAATCCTACGAACTGCGCTGCGTACGGCTTAAATTCGGTGGATATTAGAAATTTTTGTAACGAGCCTACATGTGACGCCAGTTGATAGCTGCCATAAGATATGCCTCCGCGATCACCATGCCCGCTTGATACTGTGCCAGGCCCGCGCCCGCTACTCTCATAACGTGTTGACAGAGCGCCGAGCACGCCACTTTCATGAGACACCTGTGCCGCCGCCTTATGACCCGTCATCTTAATGCTGCCATCAGGTTGCACGGCACCAAACCCGTCTGTGCTGTTCAGCTTGGCCGGTGTATCCAATCCATGCACCAAAGCATTCGTTTTCGCTTGATCGCCGTAGTGTATTTCATCGAGTTTGGCATAGGCATTACCCGAAGCCACGGGATCGCCGTTGCGCGCTGTTAGCACCAGCGTATCAAGCGCACTGGGCGCAGTCTCTGTGGGTAAGGCGTCTGAACTTCCGTTATCAAGTTCACTCAAGCCTAAGCTTGCGTTTCCAATGCCGCTAACTCCGCTGAAATCAACCATTGCCTGCATCCTTCGAGCTTATCTCTAAGTATACATAATCAAGGATACAACAGCCTGTGTCTAGTCGATTCGATGAGTTTTGGTCTCGGTTCTTCACATATGGATAAGGTTTGATTTGTTCATGTGCTGACAATGGCAACGCAATTTGGCATTGAGACGTTATCGATTACTTTAATTTTGCCAAACATCACGCACCGCCACATTGATGTAGCGAGTCTGAACTAATCCAATGCTTGTGGTTCCTAAAATTCGTAACCCGATAGACAATACCCCGCGTGTCATCTGGGAACTCAATCGGGCAATCTTTCGGAAAGCTGTACACACACAACTCAACAGGATCACCTTTACGTGTAAGCTGCATTGCCTTTATCGGTCCGTAATCCCAGTTAGTATGACCGTCATCATAGCCTATACCATCCGAAAGCCCAGCAACATCCCAGTGTCGGTAATTATACCCTATCCGTCCGGACACCCACTTCACACGAGTCTTAAAGCACTGCCCAATATGTTCCTCTTGTTCAGTCATCGAACTGAGCATCCCATGGCGTTCACGCGCCGCTAATGCCCTATTTATGAGTGCAGTTCGCAGATCATAATCATTTGTCCAAGTAAAGTGGTGCTTCAAATCTAGGGTCGTGTACTCGTCTCGTCCATTGAAAATGCTTACTTTTACGGCGGACTGGCCATCCAACTCGCCGTATGACCAAGAAGACCCTCGCCCATCATATTCATGAGATTGAGTTAATTTAAATGAAATAGTTTTATTCCGCGTCATGCTGCGCCATTTTGTTGTATATTCTGATGCATTATTAGTTTTTTTGTCGTTTTTAATCGTGTCATCATCAATATATTGAACGCAAGGTTCGTATGTATTGTTGGAGTCTCCAAAATCACATAAATCACCATTTCGCCATTGATCTTTCGCATGCGCATGTGTTGCTGCTATTAGCAGCCAAAGAAAAAGCAATTTATATAAATGTTTGATTTTTATTTGGCGATGTTAAAGGCGTGTTGGGCAAAATTTTGGCGCTCTCCAAGTTCAGAAACGCCAGCTTTCTCATAGTTTTGTTCTATAAGGGCGGTCGCGCGATTCACAGTTGTCTGGGAGTGCAAAGGATTTCCTGCATGTTTGCCGTAATAGCCGCTTGTCAACTCATGCTGCACAAACTTGAGCTGCTGCTCAAAGGTTGACTGGTGAATGTCTTGATCTTTGTTTTGCTTCTTAAAATCATCTTCTCTTTTGTATTTATTATCCCATTGAGCAATTCCATAGCCGGGGCCAGAACCATTATTTTGCACGCTGCCTGGATCAATATGGCTTTCACGAAGCAGGTTACCAACAATCCCCGCGGCTTGTTCCCTTGACCAGCCTTGGTTCTGAAAATATGACATTGCCTGTTTAGTGCGGTCATCTGTTGCAAGTTGTGCAGCCCACGTAATCGCATCATTAAGATGCTTGTCCGGGGCATCAAATTTGGTTCCATGCGCTATCTTATCGGCGATCACCCCATCAAGCTTTCCGACAATCTGTCCTCGAATTTGCGCGCTTGGCGGGTAACCCAGTAGGCCATATACTTTGTGGTCACCCACGGTAATCAGTTGCGCTGCGTGTTCGCGCATCGCCTCGGCATTGTGAAACTGTGGATTAGCCAATCGTTGCCTTGGTGTTTCACTGAGCCATTTGTCTCGAAGTTGGGCATTCTCAGACGTAATTTTTGTTGCGCCCGCAGCCGCCGGCTTGGCGCCTATAGCAAAGTCGGCGACCATGGTGTCGGTTGCTTTTCTATCACCCGCGTGAAGAGCGTCGATCTGGCCAAGTGCCTGCCCCTGCTCACTTGGGGTGCCGTTGAGGGCTGTATTGAGGACAGCATGAAGCTGGGTCGGGGAAGCAAAATCAGACTTCTCGTCCAGCCCGGATGATTGCAAGGCCAAATCTTCACTCAAGTCTACGCCTGCTCTTCCAATGCCACTGACTCCGCTGAAATCAACCATTGCCTGCATCCTTCGAGCTTATCTCTAAGTAGATATAATCACGGATACAATAGCCTGTGTCTAGTCGATTCGATCAGTTTTAATTTGTTCACGCGCTGACAATGATCACATAATTTGCAATGACGCAACGTTACCTTAAACTTACCGTAAGCTTAGGCGCGTCCTGTCGCAGGGAAGGTTTAGCTTCAAACGGGCCTAAATGCTTTCCAAGCCATATTTCTCAATGTCAGCATCTTCCATGTAAAACCCGCGTGCAATGTGTGAGTGCCAGAGCATCGTCGGTACGCCTTTGTCGAGGTCAGAAAGTATCACATATATTCCACCTATTTTAGGGTGGGCTGAGGTTTGATCAAAAGATAAAGAATGCCTCCGCGCAGCAGCTCCCCAGTGTTTGCCTGGCGCATCACCACAAGGGCTGCGACTGATCAGGTTTTGTTATGGGCGTAGCCACTGAGGGGCATATAGCAGCAGTACCGGCTGAACTCAGTCATTAGAATTTAATTGTTTGCAGCAACTGCTGCTGTTATCGTTCAATTCATTCACCGCATAGAATGAATTGATTAATAACGCGGTCACTTCATTGCCGCGTTAATCCGACGCTGTACATTCTTCGCCAAAGTTTGCTCCACTTGCTGTTGGAGCACATCATACCGTCGTTATGTCCCTGGTCCCAAATCCGGAGTCCACTTCTCGATTTTGATGCGTTCCAGCAATGCAAGGCCAGCGCGACATGATTTCCAAACTGGATCGATTTGCCCGAAGTGGGCATTGATGCCAGCAAGATGAAGCTGATAAACAGTTGAATAAACTTAAATAAATCTTTGGCTATGGGTGTGATTGAGTTTTGTTGTGTTTTAAACATTGTGTGCATATCCATATAATTAAATCCTATATGGCAAATATCTCACAATGTTATCGTGTAGGAAAGGGTTATTTTTTGCTTCAAGCTAATGGCAATGATATCAGTAACAAGCATCTATGTGCCTTATTTCAACCATAATGCGACTCGGCGAGTTATAGCGCATTCAGGTCTTGCTGGTCATCTCCGGCACGGCTTTGAACAGGTCGGCCACCAGACCAAAATCAGCCACTTGAAATATTGGCGCGTCCTCGTCCTTGTTGATGGCGACAATAATTTTGCTATCTTTCATGCCCGCCAAATGCTGAATGGCACCGGATATTCCGGCCGCAATATACAGCTCAGGCGCAACTATTTTACCGGTCTGGCCGACCTGATAATCATTGGGCATATAGCCTGCGTCAACCGCTGCGCGGGAGGCACCAATAGCTGCACCAAGTTTGTCAGCAAGGGGCTCTATAATTGTATGAAACGCATCCGCCGAGCCCAAAGCGCGGCCACCGGAAACGATAATTTTCGCAGCGGTTAGTTCAGGCCGATCAGACTTGGTGAGGTCAGCACCGATGAAACTCGACAAGCCTTTATCACCGCTGCTGGCCACAGCCTCAATTTCAGCGTTGCCACCTGTGCTCGCCGCTTTGGCAAAAGCTGTTGTGCGCACAGTGATCACTTTTTTGGCATCGGTTGAAGTGACGGTAGCAATGGCGTTACCCGCATAGATGGGACGGGTGAATGTATCAGCGGATTCAACAGACAAAATTTCTGAGATCTGCTGGCTGTCCAAAAGTGCAGCGACACGCGGCAAAATATTTTTGCCTGTGGCCGTTGCCGGGGCCAGCAGGGCATCATAATGTGCCATCAGGCCAACGATGAGAGGCGCAATATTTTCTGCCAACTGGTTGGCATAGATGGTATCATCAGCGACCAACACTTTGGTTACGCCAGCAATCTTGCTTGCTGCTTCTGCGGCTCCCATGCACCCATGGCCAGCCACCAACACGTGCACCTCACCTAGTCTTGCAGCAGCGGTTACCGTCGCCAGTGTAGCATCCTTGATCGAAACATTATCGTTTTCTGCCAATACCAAAACACTCATGCTATTGCTCCTGCTTCCTTAAGTTTTTCAACAAGTTCCTCAACCGTTTTGACCTTAACACCAGCCAATCGTTTAGGTGGCTCTGTCACTTTTATGGTTTGCAAACGGGTTGCATCGGACACACAATAATCAGCTGGAGTTTTCTCATCAATTTTTTTAGACTTTGCTTTCATGATATTGGGGAGAGATGCATAGCGCGGTTCGTTCAAACGCAAATCAGCACTGATAATGGCCGGCAGTTTGAGATTAATGGTCTCTAGCCCGCCATCGACTTCGCGAGTGACGACCACCATGGCTCCGTCAACAACGATCTTCGAAGCAAACGTACCCTGTGACCAGCCAAGCAAAGCTGCCAGCATCTGGCCTGTCTGGTTGGCATCATCATCAATCGCCTGTTTGCCAAGAATGACCATACCAGGTTGCTCATCAGCACAAATCTTGGCGAGAATTTTTGCAACCATCAACGATTCAGTGCCCACATCGGTTTTGACTAGAATACCGCGATCAGCACCCATTGCCAAAGCCGTGCGCAAGGTTTCGGTGCACTGCTGAATGCCAATAGAGACAACCACAACTTCCGTTGCCACGCCCTTCTCCCGTAAACGCAAGGCTTCTTCAACAGCAATCTCGTCGAAGGGGTTCATCGACATTTTTACATTTGCCAGATCTATACCCGTCTGATCAGCTTTGACCCGAACTTTAACGTTGTAGTCTACAACCCTTTTGACGGGTACCAAAATTCTCATGAACGTTTCTCGCTAAAATGTTTATTGGTTGACGTAAACGTCAACTTGGCCCTTCTGTCAACTCACGAAACTGTGGTGCTCTGACGCAGAACAAAAATTGAGATAAATTTGTAACAATTCTGGCGTACTAAACTATTAGTTAACAATTTGTTAAGTATATTTACATGGCTCAAGCAAACACGCCGTATTTTCAATCTCTCCACGGCTTGAGAGGGATCGTGGCGTTTATAATAGTCATATATCATCGTAGAATGTGGTTTGGCAGTGATGCCATTGCAAACCACGCTTATCTTGGTGCAGATTTTTTCTTCATGCTAAGCGGCATAGTATTATCCAGTTCGTATCAATCAAGACTGTGTCAGGGAATGGCGTTCGGAGAGTATTTCAAAAAACGAATTATCCGATTATACCCATTGCTAATCATGTCAGCTTTATTCGCAGCCGTTGCTACATATGGCAAAATTCATGCACACAAAATACCAGCCGATCCACACTTTTTATGGAATGTTGCCGCAACTGCCCTTGTCATTCCAAATTTTGTTGCAAATGAGTATTTTAGCATGAACCGCCCATTATGGACTTTATTTTGGGAGATATTAATCAGCATATTGTTTGGTGCCATCGGATATCGTTTGAAAACGAGATATTTAATAATAATTGTTGTTGTTTCAGAAATTTTGGCAATTTATGCACAACTACATTATCATACAGTTTTAATTGGTAATGACCCAGCCGGTTTTGCGTTTGGCTTAGCGCGCGTCACATATTCGGCTGGTGTCGGCATACTCATATTCAGGCTTTACGAAACAAGACGTTTTGAATGGTTTAAAATAGGCATCGCCGGACCAATTACTATTGCAACAACCCTTTTTCTAATGCCTCATTATCAAGCTGCAACAATATATTACGATAGTTTTGTTCTGGTGGTATTATACCCGCTCATCATGTTTGCGTTGATGCGGCAAGAGCCACTATTTCCAAAACTCAGTCGCCTAAGTGGTGCCTTGTCGTATCCGCTATACGTGCTACACGAGCCTTTGCTATTTCTGCTCAGTGGCATTTTGATTATTACACATGTTTCCCAGTCTAATTCCGGTCCTGTTGAAGGTATGCTGCGTATAGTCACCATTATTATTTTAAGTTGGCTATGCCTTAAGTATTTAGATGAACCTTGCCGTCGATGGTTAACCCGCTTGAAAGACAAAAATCAAAATTCATCTGGGCCACTTGGAATTTTATCTCAAAGTTTGCGAGGTAAAGCTGTTCATCCATGTGCAGCTATCGATAACAGCCTGATTGGCAGCGATGTTTAAAGCCGTCGCCATACTAGCAGCAGTATCGGACGCTACATCAGCTTTGCCAACAAACTGCTTTTGCCAGAATATTTTATGATCCTGGGAAGGCATTACAAACGCATTGTAGGCAACAATAGCTGTCATTTTCCCATCCATGTATATTGCAAACTGGCTTATTTTACCTTCGAGTCTGTAGCGGGAAAGGCGTGCCGTTTGACCTTGTGATGCAACGGCGTAACCATGTGCTGTTAGCTGATCGGTCATGAGTTGCTGCAACATACGGCTTGGATGATCAGTCCAGCGCCCCAATTTTGTATAGCGCACTTCCTGAGCGCCCACGCGAACAGCAATACGGTCTTTGGCCAACTCAGCCGGAGCTTCAAATTCTTCAACAGTTACCAGAGTTGGCGCATTGATCGTATGGGCTGCCGTGGCAGTTGTATTAAATTGTGCTGCAAGGCTATAGCGCGGCGGCGGAGGACCGCTTTCACCGATCTTGATAAGCGGACCGCATCCAGCCAATCCATATACAGCCAAGAGGCTTATCCAGCTATTTGTCTTTGTTGTCATACTCTGGCACCTTTTCATTGCTTAGCAGTGATGTGGCACCGCCATCATTAAGTCTGTCTGCAGTAGATTGTAAGCTTGATGAAAGGTTTTGCATATTGACTATCAATCGATTGAGCTCAGGCAATGTTGTGTCACCCAGTGCCGTCAAGCCTGGCTTGGTTTCTTTTACAGCACGTTGCAACTCTTGAATTGTTTCATCGCTGCGAGAGAGAATAGCTTGGGTTTGATTGAGCAGGGCTGGCACGCGCAATTTTATGGTTTTGTCTGTGTTATTGGCCAAAGACTTGATGGATCCGGCCGTACTCTTGAGTTCCGCAAGTGTGGCACCAAGATTTCCGATAGCCGCTTCAAGTTCAGGCGTTTTTCTCGATAATCCGCCACTCAATTTTTCAAGGTTGGTAACCGTCCTGCCAAAATTCTTTCTGTTTTCTTCATTCATAATTTGCCCAAGTCTTGTGATCGTTACACTGGCTTGTTCCAGCAATTGTGGCGCAGTGTTGATGATCGATTCAATGGAGGAAGGGCGGGAGGGAATAATTGGAATTTCACGTCCCGGTTCTGCCGTTATTTCCGCTTGGCCGCGTATGCCGCCGGCAATTTGTATAAATGCAACACCTGTCAAACCTTGGAAATCGAGGCTGGCAATTGCCCCCTTTAATATTGGCGTGCCCTCTTTGACACGCAACCGCAGGTGCACAGTTCCAGGGTTGTTTGGCATGAGCGCTATGGCATGAACATCACCAATCGGCACACCTTGAAACCGCACGGGTGCGCCAACCGCTAGCCCTGTGACCGACCCATGATAAAACACATCGTAATCTTTGGTATCTCCCTGATTGATGCGGGTAACCCATACGACAAAAGCGAACAGAGCACCCATCAACATCAATAAAAAAGCACCTATGAGCACATGACTTGCTTTGGTTTCCATAATGTTAAATTATCCTCGTGTTGCATCAACAGAGTCAAGGGCAGCACGACCTCTTGGACCGTTAAAATATGCCTTTACCCATGGATGGGGAAATTGACGTAGGTCGGATATCGGCGCGGTTACCAAAACTTTGCGATCAGCAAGCACAGCCACCCGATCACATATGGTGTGCAGGGTATCGAGATCGTGCGTGATTAAAAATACTGTGAAACCAAGCGTTTTTTGCAAAGATTTTATAAGTGTATCAAACTCGGCGGCTGCGATTGGATCAAGTCCGGCTGTAGGCTCATCAAGAAATAATATTTCAGGGTCAAGAGCCAAAGCTCTGGCCACGCCAACCCTTTTCCGCATACCACCCGAGAGTTCGTTAGGAAATTTGTATCCTGCTTCTGGTGTCAAGCCCACCATGGCAAGTTTGTATGAGGCAATTTCTGCCATTAACTTTGGTTCCATAGGTGCAAATTCACGTATCGGCACTTCAATGTTTTCCAATACGGTGAGCGATGTGAATAGCGCACCATTTTGAAACAAAACTCCCCAATGTGCGCGCATTGCCTTGGCGTCGGACATGCTCAGGTCTTGATTGTTTTTACCATTGATTGTGATGGTGCCGGACTCATATTTTTGCAAACCGATAACAGATCGCAACAATACAGATTTACCTGTGCCAGATCCACCCACGATCCCCAGAATTTCACCGCGCCTGACGTCCAGATCGAGATTGTTATGCACAACTTGGTCTCCGAATGTGTTTCGAAGCCCTCGAATGGACAAGATAATATCGTCTGCCATTACCAATCAATCGCTGTAAAAAAGACAGCAAAAAAAGCATCACTCACAATAACCAGAAATATGGATGCAACCACCGACGCTGTTGTATGTTCACCGACCGATTGAGCGCCACCTTCAACCTGCATACCTTCAAAACATCCAACGACGGCTATAATTACACCAAATACGGGCGCTTTTAATATACCGACCAGAAAAGTTTTGACAGTTATCACATCGCGTAGTCTTTCAATAAAAGTATCAAGTGGAATGCCAAGCTGTATATAGCTTAAGAGTGCACCACCTGCGAGTGACATCATGCTGGCGTAAAATCCCAGCAAAGGCATTAAAATAAAAAGGGCAAACACCCTTGGCATAATCAAAACATCAATAGGGTCAAGCCCGATGGTCTGCATGGCGTCGACTTCTTCTTCCAGTTTCATCGATCCAATCTGTGCTGTAAAGGCAGAGCCTGAACGACCAGCAACCATGATTGCACAGATAAGCACTCCCAGTTCACGTATGGTTGAAATACCAACCAAATCGACAACAAAAACCTCCGCACCGAACTGTTTTAATTCAACGGCTCCTTGTTGCACCAACACAAGGCCGATCAAAAAAGATAACAACCCCACAATTGGTAAAGCCTTTAATCCAATTTCCTCAAACTGTGTTGTCATGGCATTCCAGCGAATACGCCCTGGATGTCTAATCGAACCAATAAAACCCAGAACAACAACACCAAGAAATTCAAGCAGGCGCGAAATTTTTTCAAATAGGGCGATTGCGCTTGCGCCCATGGTAGCCAGGCTTTGCAACCATTTATTTTTGGTGGGCGCTGTTTTCTCTGTTGCTGTATCGTATGAGCCAACATGCAATATTAGTGCTGTTTGTTTTTCAGTAACATCACCAATTGTTACATTTGCTCCTACTTTTTCCATACGTTTTTTGGTGCTGTATATTAGCCATGCGCCTGTTGTATCGAAATTTCTAACGCCCTTCATATTGATAATAACGGGCTGATTATTGCTAACGGCAATATCATTGAGTTTGCTACGCCAATTATTGGCAGTAATAATTGTCATGTCACCCTTGAGTAGAATGGACCGACCGTTGTCATTATGGTTGTCTTTAAGCGTTATTTCAGTCACTCAGCTGCCTGTTTAAAATGAATTGGTGTCAATTGTAATTTTGGCAGAAGTTGTCCAAATATAACAAGTACTTTGGCAATTTGTTCCTTTAACTTGAAAAAACCTTCATTCTTAATAATTTTATCCTCATCCATATACAAACTGCGATCTATTTCAATTTGCAGCGCATGAAAGCCGTTTTCTGGACGCCCGTATGTTTCAGTCGTATATCCACCGGCATATGGCGTATTATAATTGACGGATAAGCCTTGATTTTTGAAAGCATCGGCCACCGCCGAAAGAAGGGCAGGGTGGCAGGATTGTCCCCAACGATCCCCTAGAATGATGTCTGCAAGCTTTTGCGCGCGGCGATTGATTAAAGCTTCAGACGGCATAGAATGCCAGTCAAGCATAACAACCGTTCCAAATTGCATGTGCAAAGTATCTATTTCACGCTTTATAGCAGCATGCCATGGATCATAAACTATTTTCATTCGGGACTTGAATTCATCCAGTGTCAGCTTTCGATTGTAGATGTTAAGGCCATGGCCAACCACTCTGGCAACAACACCTAAACCGGCAGCAATTCTTTCCTGAGCCGTAATGTATTTACAATTATCACTTAAAGCATTGTTATTATTGTATAAATTTGAAATATTTGTGTCATTAAATAATTTTGGGTCAATCTCGTTCGCATTGCGGTTAAGGTCCACATAGGCTCGGGCATAATGCGCGCACAAGCTTGTCATTCCGATATCTGGAGCAGTACTTATAAGTTGGTCTACAAAAGCGTCTTCAGAGCGACGCAACGCTGTCAGGCTGAGACGGCTAGCCGACACCATATCATCAGGATAATAGCTACCGCTGTGAGGGGAGCATAAGAGCACTGGCAAAGGCTCTGTTCCCTTTCGCGGGTAGAGCAGTTGATACGGCACAGGTTCGGAACAAATTATTGTCATAAAAAATCATTCTTAAAGACTTTGTAGCATAACTGTTAACGGGCTGGTGTTATATTATATGAGCTTGTACTATATTGAGACAATAAAAAGGATTAAGCCATAATGGCTAGAATTTTACTGGCAGAAGATGACGATTCTATGCGTGGCTTTCTCGCACGTGCCATCGAAAAGTCTGGCCATGAGGTTACATCAGTGGATCGCGGCACCACGGCCTTGCCACTTATTGCCACCGGACAATACGATCTGTTGCTGACAGATATCGTTATGCCGGAAATGGACGGCATTGAACTCGCCCAACGCGCCGCTGCCTTGGCTCCTAAAATGCAGGTTATGTTTATTACTGGCTTTGCTGCTGTCGCTTTAAATAAACGTTCAAATACACCACAAAATGCTAAAGTATTGTCAAAGCCATTTCACCTGCGCGATCTTGTGAGTGAGATAGACAGGCTATTGGCGGCATAGCATTTGCTAATTTAACCTATAGCCTATTCTTTACAGCCTCACGTAAATTTGCAATCAATTCGCCATGCGTTTGACTTATCTCTACAACTGTAAAGTGTTTGGCTGCTGACTTACATTTCATCTGGAATATGTCATTACACTTGTTCGTAAAACTATTACGATATAAGTAGTAATAATGAAATTAGCGATGCCTGCGCATAATGCCGTAAATTTTTCGAGAGTCGCAAAGGTCGTGATTCTTGGTGGCGGCACTGCTGGCTGGATGACTGCGACAGCACTGGCTAAATCTTTTGGCAGCAAGCTCGATATTGCCCTGATCGAGTCCGATGAAATTGGCACAGTCGGAGTTGGCGAAGCGACAATACCAACCATCCACTGGTTCAACGCTTTGATCGGACTTGATGAAGCTGAGTTTATGCGTGCAACAAAAGCAAGTTTCAAACTTGGTATTGAATTTGTCGATTGGGCACGCCCGGGCCATCGATATTTTCACCCATTCGGCCAATATGGTATGACGATTGGCGGCGTCGCATTTCACCATCGCTGGCTCAAGGGGCGCAAGGATGGCCTCACCCGTGATTTACCCAGCTATTCATTAGCAACACAACTTGCTGCTGAAGGCAGGTTTGCCAAACCAGTTTCTGATCCAAAATCAATTCTCTCAACCCTTGGCTATGCTTTCCACTTTGATGCGGGACTTTATGCAAAACATCTGCGCGGTATTGCTGAAAGCTGCGGTGTGGTGCGCCACGAGGGAAAATTGGCTGAAGTTGAACAGAACCCGGAAACCGGTTTTATCACAGCTCTATCGACGGATCGCAGCGAACGCCTAATGGCTGACCTGTTCATTGATTGCTCCGGGTTCCGCGCCTTGCTAATCGAGGGCCTATTGAAGGTAGGTTACGATGACTGGTCACACTGGTTGCCATGCGACAGGGCGGTTGCCGTGCCTTGTTCACGCGGCACAACCATCGAACCTTTTACTCGCTCAACAGCGCGACCGGCTGGCTGGCAATGGCGTATTCCATTGCAGCATCGGATTGGTAACGGGTATGTCTACAGCAGCGCTTTCACCAGTGACGAGAATGCACAAGAAACTCTGCTCGCTAATCTTGATGGTGCACCACTGGCTGATGCGCGTTTTTTGCGTTTTACAACTGGTCGCCGCCGTAAAACTTGGGATCGTAATGTGATTGCGATTGGTCTGTCATCAGGGTTTCTTGAACCGCTTGAATCGACCAGTATACATTTGATTCAAAGCGGCATTGCCAAATTGCTGGCGCTGTTTCCTGACCGGGACTGCGATGCGGGTCTCGCTGTACAATTTAATAATTTATTTTTGCAGGATATGGATAACATCAAGGATTTTCTTATACTGCACTATCACGCTACGATTGGCAAAACCGAACCACTCTGGGTACATTGCCGCAACATGACATTGCCGGACAGCCTTGTTGCACGCGAAGCCGATTATCGTCGGTCGGGACGTCTGATGCTGGGTTCAAATGATCTGTTCAGAGATGCCAGCTGGCTTGCGGTTCTCAATGGTCAGGGTATTGAAGCTGGCGATTACAATCCGCTTGCAGACACGCTAGATACGTGCACGAACCTTGCCCAGCTTCAGCAGATTGAGCAGGCTATCTTGCGTTCTGCACCAACCCTACCAACACATGATCAGGTCATTGCATCCATTGTAGGCTGCGCATAATGAACCCGCCTTCGATTGTGGTGCAGACAATCGGACACGAACAACAGCCAATCGTTATTGTCGAAAATTTTGTTGCTGACCCTGAAAGGTTGCGCCGCTTAGCCGCTACTGCGAAATCAGTGCCCGATGATCTTCATTATCCTGGTGTAAAAAATGCTGTGCCACTTGATTACTTCGATAGCGTACAGCCGATCCTGTCAACTGTTCTGCCTAAGGTTTTTGGCTTTAGGACAGGCATGAGCATTCTGGGCGCGACATATTCTATTGCTACCACCCCACCGCAACATTTGTCCGTTGAACAAAGAATGCCGCATGTCGATGCGATTGATACTGGGAGGATCGCAATCATGCACTATCTCGGACCGGGTGACGTTGTCGGCACTGCTTTTTATCGCCACCGAAGCACGGGGTTTGAAACAGTTACCGAGGCACGAAGCGAGCCCTATTTTACGAGCCTAAATGCCGATCTTCGCAAACATGGCCAACCCCCATACGCTTATATTTGTGCTGATACGGCTTTGTTTAAGCAGACAGCTCTTGTAGAAGGCTTTTTTAATCGTGCTGTGATTTATCGCAGCGCGTTGCTGCATAGTGGGGCTATACCAGCGGGTCATCCCCTTTCACCAAGCCCTTTGACAGGACGTTTGACAATAGCAAGTTTTCTCATAGCCGAATAGCCAGCCTTAATGAGGTGGCTGCACCGACAGATACACAGTGCTCCAGAGTTGTGCCGCATTTGATTCGTCCACGTCACCATTTCCAGCTCCGAACGGCGCAACGGCATAATGGTTATTCAAGTGGGTCCACGACCAAAGTTCTGAGCTTTGCACTGACTTCGTTGCCTTTATTGCCCGCCAGAGGACAGACTGTGCTGCTATCAAATGCGCACGAACGACGTTCGACATATCTGTACGTTTCAATTGGTTTTCAAGCCCGGCAGCCAGCAAGGCTTGCTGCCATGACCAGATGACCGTGCCGTGATAAGCCGTTTTGCTGAAGCGTGTTTGAGCAGCGCTGTCAGTGAAAGCAGGGTTAGCTACAAGCAGGCCAACGTCTGTCATCAGGCCCGCCGGAAACGGCCTCATGATCGCTGTTATGAACGTGTCCACTTCGTCCGGTGACAAATTGCTGAACAATAGCGCAAAGCCTTCATCGGAATGCATGATTGGCACAGGATTGCCGTCAACGTCCAGCGATAGTGCATGGAAAACCAGTGACTGATTACCTAGCGACGTGATGGCAACATCAGGATTAATATGAAGTGCCGTAGAATAATTTTTAATATGAGTGCGTGCATCTGCCACTGAAATTGAAATACGAAACAGCGGTGGTGCACGTTCAAGCCAGATTGTTGCCATTTTGCTCGCCTTGGCAAACATTGTTCGGTCTGTCGGCGAGAGATACGGGTCAAGCATTCCACTTGCCAGCATCTTGTCTATGGCCAACAGAGCTGCCGGAATAAACACTGCATTCACATCATAAGCAAAACGCCCGCGACCCAGCCCCTCGTCACTATCGCGCCACTCACCTGACATGCGACCCGGTTTGATTGGAACCAGTGTTGTTGCATTTGGCTGATTAAAAAATGGCGTGGCTTGTGAAATAACCAGACGCATGTTTGCAACCAACGATGCACCTGTGGTGGTATTAGATCGTGTTGCATTTTCGTTTTGCAGGGCGGTGGCCAGATAGCGTGCTGCACGTCCGCGTCCATCTGTGTGATTCAGCAAATAGTTTGCAGCGACAGGTGCTAGCATAAAGCTGCTGTCAACCATGCCATAATCTAGCGTTGCTGCATCACCGGCAGCGCTGCCCGTGTGCTTGTGCTCAACCAGTGCAAATTCTGCAAGCCCTTCTTCATGTGAGACTTCACCAATTGGTGAAAGCCTTGCAAGCACAGCACTCAATCCGGCTTCGATGGCCGACGGTTGCAGCACAGGCATCAGCAAGCGCACAGACATTAAAGTATCACGGCCAAAATATGTATTGAAACGCCATGAGCCCGCCAGAAATTTTTCCCTATAGCTAAGAAAATTAAGCGCCATGCGCGCAGCGGGGTCATCTGCGGCTTTATCATTCAGCAGATCGGTCAGCAGGAGCGGCGTCAGCGGAACCTCACCGCTGGCGGCTAGAATATCCATCTCGATTATACCGTCTGGCCCGGCAACGATGGCATTTTTGAGCGTGTGTCCGCGCCGTATGTGTATCGTTAACTGATACCCAGGCGCACCGTCCAGCCGGTCACGGCGAAATTCTAGTGTTTGGCCTGCTATTGATGGGGACGCCGCGACTTCATTGGGAAATTTTTGGATCGCTTCATAATCCCTTAAAAACCGCACATTCGAAAGCACGGCTTGCTTCACCACAAGTTGCGGCGCATTGATGCTTGCTCTAAAGCTAACGCCATACAACGGCCGCTGCTTTGCATCAAATAACATTATTGGCTGGGGCTCAGTTTGAAGAGTCCATGTAGCGACTTTGGCGAGATTGTTAAACCATATGCCAACACCGCTATTGCCTGCGGGAAATGCGGCTATAATACGCGGGTTTAAACCTGACCGCAAAAGCACGTGTGCAGCAATTTTTCCGTCGCGCAGAAATGCATTCAGGTTATTGCCCTCGTTTAGTTGATAGCTCAATTCGGGAGGATGGGGTGCTGCAACAAGTGTTACTGGTGAATAAATGCCGATCAGAAAAATATATATAATACCGAAAGCCTTATGCAGAGGCTTATTATTGCTTTTTGGCTCGTCACCCCAGCGAAGGCTGAGGTCTATCTTTTTTAGCACAGATACCGAAAAAAATATGGACCTCAACATTTGCTGGAATGACAAATATGGGGTAGCAATTAAAACCTCTAACACAAATGAAATACAACGTATCATCTTAGACGACCTCCAGTAAAAAATATAACGGCGGACTATTAAATTATCCGCCGCTATTTTCTTCACATTACATTGCAGCGAGTATCAAAATTTAAATGTCACATTCGCTGCATATGTGGTGCCAACAATGCCGCGAGCATAGAAATAACCGCTCGACGCGCTTTGTGTTTGCCCCTGTCGCGGATTGCCTTCGGTGAGGCCGGTGACGCTGAAGATATTGTCAACACTGGCACCAAACTGAATATCATGCGTAATATTCACGGTAACGCCAGCACTACTGACGCCGTAACCTGGAAGCGCGATACCATTGCCAGAATCTGCAAAAATCTTGCCGACATATTTATAGCGACCATAAACTTCTCCCAAACCATTCGGCAGAATGAAGGTTGGCGTTATAGTGTAAATAGTCTTAGGCGTTCGCTCTGGGACATTGCCGTTATATTGTGGCTGTAAAACGCCAGTCAGGTTGACATTTGATAATTTGGGTTTTTGAAATACGCCAACCGCGTCAAGACTGAAGAACGAGGTGGCACGATAGTTTAAGTCAAACTCAACCCCATTGGTGTGCAAGTCGCCAAGAAAACTATCTTGCTTTGTTGGGTCGGTTGGACTGATGAAACTATAAAACTGCTTGTTAAATTCGGTACGAAAGACAGTGGCAGACGCTGTAATGCCGTAACCTTGATAGCGCGCACCGGCTTCGTAAAGCACGACGTCCGCTGACGGATCAATGCCTTGAGTTTGAAAACCTTTAGCGTAGCGCCCATACACAGAGAGGTGCGGCATTACAAGATAATTTACCCCGGCTGTATAGGCAGTTTTGTTACTAGTTTTCTTGGTTGTTGTGTAAGTTCCATCCCAAGTTGAACCAACATCTTTTGCCAAACCGGCGGTGCCTGCTGGCACTGGCTGATTTATAACTGCCGAATTCCCGTCAAGTCTCGTTGCGCGCAGCGTTTCGTGGCGCACACCAAAGTCGATATGGAGATTATCTCCAATTTTTAATTCGTCATTAAAGTAAAATGATAATGACTTGTTTGTTGTGGTATTAATACCGGCACCCCAATTGCCGTAAGAGACAACGCCATTATCGGTTAGTGTGCCTACAACATTATTGGCACCATCAAGAGCAACCACGTCATAAATATGTGAGTCGTTGCGCACATCGTTAATCAGGTGAGAGGTGGCGGACTGGTTTTGTGAACTTTTGGCATCATAGTACATAATGCCCGCCGTGAGCGAGTTATTGAAATTGCCCTCCAGATGCTCCCAGCGCGCACCTACATTGGAACCAAAATCATGGCCCTGCTGTTGGTCATGATTCAACCATGTTTGCTGGAGAAAACCATTGCTGTTAAGCGCATTGAGTGCTGCTACATTGTCTGAACCGATAATCCGGCCGTTGGTCAAATCTTTGATACCAAACCGAACAGCTGAAGGGAATGCAAGGCTGCCGGCTGTCAATAAATCGTTAATTGGTGATGTGCTGCCAGGCGTCAAATAGTTGATCGCTGAAGTCAAACCGGCATTGCCCACACCACTACCCGGAAACAACCCATTGAAATCCCACTTTAGACCCAAATAGCGGGCTTTGGCAAACACGCTAATTTCCGGTGTCACCGGCTTTTCAAAATCAAACCGAATTTGTTTTGTTTTTGCTTCAATGCCTTTGGATAGGGCAAAGTTTCGGTAGCCTGAAGACGATACAAACGTCGATACCGGCAGGTCTATGCTGGCAAACGCTGAACCACCGATATTACCAAATTTTGAATCCAAACCCGCCACGCTGCTTGGTTTTCCATCAGCACCAACCTTATAAGGCTGATCAGCATAATATGCATCGCGCTGATCGCCAATTTTACCGGTTACCCGAATAAAACCACCATCATCGAAACGGTATTCGACTGCCCCTTTCACATGATAGGTATCATATCTGAAAGGGCTCTTGCGCACACCTGGACTGGAACTGACATAACCACCAAGCGACACAGCCAGATTGCTTTTTATCGGAGCAGAAATATAAAAATCAGCTCTTTTCTCACCGTAAGATTGTATGCCAAGCTTGGCAATTGCAGTGAGTTTATCAAAGCTCAATGGCTTGGAGATAAAATTGATTGTGGCTGCTGCGCCATTGATGCCAAGAATACCCGATGTACCACCGCGCACAGCTTCAAGCCGGTCGATGGTGACATCCGACGAAAAAAATTCATCAGCACCGCCACCACCATAAATAATTGGCAGACCGTCTTCTTCAAGTGAAATAAATCTTTGCCCGCCACCCTGCAGACCGCGCACGGAATAATTGTTCGAAACTGCTCCAGCCGTGCCCTCTACAAAAATTCCCGGGACAAGCTCCAGCAGATCAGCCACTGATTTTGGTGCTTTCCGGGCAATGTCTGCTGAAGATGCATAAGTAACATCGACGGATGCCGTGATGAGTTTACGGTTTTTGGTGGTAACACCAGTCACGACGATTTCATCAAGACTTGTACCACTATTGGCCGCTATAGGCGCAGGATTGATAGGTGTATTAGGAGTCGCCGTTTGTGCATAGGCCAAGACAGATGGAAGTGCCATCGTGCCCAGCAGTAAACCTAATCTTATTTTTGTGATGTTACGAAGAGTGACGTTTTGCATAAAGATTTCCTTTATCCCAAGTCATTTTCTATTTTAAGTCTATATTTTACAACTAGTTTGACGTTTATTTACAATATTTATATTTTTATTTGAAAAATAGCAAACGATTTTTTGCAGATTATTTTATATAGATTTAACGCAAAGCGCACGATGGCGCTTTTAATTCCATTTTAAATATAAATTAAATAAAGCGTGTTTTTTTGCTGATCTTAAGGCATTGGTTCGGTAGGCGCACAGGATGTTTAAAAAACATTTGCTGTCTGCATCGGACGCAAACCCGATCGAAAGGCAAGGCCCAAAGAAGAATGATAATAACGTCACGTGTGTGTGCGTCGTATTGTGGGGGCATTATACAATGTGCGCGAAAGAACAGCCGCGTGAGCGTGGCTGCATCTGTTAGTCACATACCAAAATGCGCATGCAACGTTATGTCGCCAAAAAAGGCTTCGTCCCTTGCGTTGATTTGGTTGACCATTACATCTATGTGTCAATCAAGATTTTTTTGCACTGAGGCAAGAAAGCGCAATAACTTGATCAGGGTCAAATGTCATAAAGATTTTCTTATTTTCAAAAATCGGGTATAATTAGATCTATAACAATGCAGTATGATATGAATAACCCTTTAAATATTGTTTGGTTTAAGCGAGACCTACGAATATTTGATCACAAGCCATTGTATATGGCAATCAAGGCAGGCGCTGTATTGCCAATTTACATAGCTGAACCTGAGCTTTGGGCACAACCCGACGCTTCCGCGAGACAATGGGATTTTGCAGCTGAATGCCTATACGAACTTCAACGCGCACTGGCGGCTCTTGGACAGCCGCTCTGCATCATGCATGGCAACGCTGTGCAAATTCTTCAGCAATTGCATTTTAGCTATGGCATCTCAGCTCTGTGGAGCCATGAAGAAACCGGGAACAGCTGGACTTACGCAAGAGATTTAGCAGTGGCGGCTTGGGCGAAGAATACTGGCATACCCTGGCACGAGGAACGGCAGTTCGGTGTGATACGCCGCCTTAAATCACGCAACGGCTGGGCCAGTGCCTGGGACAAGGATATGGCGCAACCACTGACGCCACAGCCGAAAGCAGGGACGCTTATACCGATTGAGGGCGATTGGCCAATGCGCATTCCAATTTCAGCTGAACTTGGACTTAAGCCTGATCCTTGCCCTCAACGTCAACAAGGTGGACGTGTTGCAGGGGTATCTGTTCTTGAGAGTTTTCTTAAAAAAAGAGGGCGCGATTATCGCTATCAGATGTCGAGCCCAAATACGGCTTTTGAGGCTTGCTCCCGTTTGTCACCGCACCTGACCTGGGGCACAATTTCGATGCGCGAAGTGGCTCAGGCTAACTGGGCGCGCATGAAGGCACTAAAGGCATCAAACGATCCTGAAGCCGAGAGGTGGCATGCTTCCATGGTTTCATTCGCTGGCCGCCAGCATTGGCATTGTCATTTCATGCAGAAATTGGAAGACGAGACACGTATTGAATTTGAAAACTTTCACCCGGCTTATGATGGATTACGGCCTGATGTGGCAAATCCACACACACTTGCAGCATGGAGCGACGGGACCACAGGGTTTCCGTTTATCGATGCTTGCATGCGCGCGCTCAATCAACATGGCTGGATCAATTTTCGCATGCGCGCCATGTTGATGTCTTTTGCCAGCTATCATTTATGGTTGCCGTGGCGTGCAAGTGGCCTGCATCTGGCGCGCAAATTTGTTGATTACGAACCTGGTATTCACTGGTCTCAGGTGCAGATGCAGTCAGGGACAACGGGCATCAACACGATGCGCATTTATAACCCTGTAAAGCAAGGGTTCGATCAAGACCCTACAGGCATTTTCGTACGCGCTTTTGTGCCAGAACTTAGCGTCGTTCCTGACGCATATATTCATGAGCCATGGCTTTGGCCTGAGGCCCACACTTTGACATATCCGAAACCCATTGTTGAAAATGCAACAGCAGCAAAAGCCGCGCGTGAAAAGCTTTATAGTCTACGAAAAAGCACAGATCACAAAAATGTGGCTCTTGAAATTGTTAAGAAGCATGGCAGTCGCAAGTCCGGCATAACAATGACAGGGCGTAAGCGACAACCTGCAAACAAGCGACAACATGAAATGAAAGAAAATTCCGGCGAGCAATTAAAGTTTGAGTTTTGAAGGACCTCGGGACGTTCAATTTTATTTGCTTTAATTGTAGGGGTCAGGATGCTGTCAATTGTTTGGCTTATATTCCAGCATGAATAGTTACAATCTACTTCAGATAAGCTTTAATTGAAGCAATGACGATACTATTGATGCATTTCTGCATAATCACGCACATTGTCTTGCGCAGAAATATTGCGTTCAGGCAACTGCAGCATTGGATCCACTGCACGGGTACCACGTCTAATTTCAAAATGTAGCTGCGGCGTGTTTACCATGCCGGTTGATCCCGCGCGTGCTATGCTCTCGCCTCTGTGTACGCTCGTGCCTTTGACAACGAGCACAGAGTCGTTATGCGCATAAGTTGTTACCCAATTGGCGTGGTGCTTGATGAGCACCAGCCAGCCAAAACCGCGCAATTGGCTTGCATACACGACGGTACCATCAGCGGCTGCTTTTACAGGTTCACCGCGCGTGGCAGCGATATTTATTCCATCGTTGAAACGGCCGCTGCCTTTGTTGCCGTAGCCTGAAAGTATACGGCCGGGCAGGGGCCAAACAAATTGCGGAGCAGGGCCAGTTGCTACAACTGCTGGTTTTTCAACAACTGGTTCAGGTATCGTCGTATTTTCAGGTAACGTAATTTTTGGTGGCTGAGGTGTATCGACAGCAATTTTTGGTTTTTTTACAACCGTTTTTGAAATGCTGGAAGGTGCTGAAACAGAACTTACAGTTGATATAACTTGTTTGTCTGGCAGACGTAAAATCTGTCCAACGCGCACTACAATAGGGAGGGTTATACCGTTGGATTCCGTTAGCTCTGCAAGCGCTAGGCCATAATGGTGAGCAATAGAAACAGCCGTTTCACCCACCACCACCCTATGATAACGCAAAGTAGGCCAATGCAATTTTTGACCCGGAAGCAGCGTATATGGTAATTCAAGATTATTATAACTTGCAAGGTCTGCCACTGAAACACCGGTACGCCTCGACACACCAAACAAAGTCTCCTGACGGGCAACAACAACATCCCCGCCTGAAATTGTTGTCAGCTGAGTTGGCGATATCACAGATGTGACGGCAATTGAAGTGGTGGTCTTAAGAGTAGCAGCAGGCTGAACACTTTCTGTACTTGCGGCTTTGTAAAAAACTGTTTTACCGCCTGTTTTGGGCGGCGGTAGTGACTCTGATTTCAATGTATTGGTTTTTGCCTCTACTGCTGAGGGAATTATATCTGTTGCCTCATTGCCCTTGATAGGCGCTGGTGCATAAACATGTTTTGCAACATCTACTGAATTGGGCAATGGCTGTGCATTAGAGTTTTCCGTCTTTGACATGGAATGAGCTTTTATAGCGTCAAATTCGCGGTAAGGCGTTGCACAGCCTGTAATTGCAACACAATATAATAGTATTAAATAAAAATTCTTTTTCATACAAGAATAATAAGGCATGTGCGAGTCACATGGCAACAGGGAATTTATGCACTATGCCTTAAAACAACTATCTAGGCAAAATCACGTGCCAATTCTTGTCGTACTGCCTCTGGGATAATGGCAATATGACCGTAGTGTTCGTGATCGATATGAAATGTAATAGCCTGCTTACCATTTCGAAAAGCCAAAATAGCTTCTGGATTAAAATCAAAGTGCAAAAAATGTACAGATGAGGCTTTGCCAGCACTGTTTGTGCGCTCAACATCACTTTCAGCCTGTGCATATATTTGATGTGTGCCAACTTGCATGAAAATATGATTTTCAATACCGCCCAATTGACCAAGAATACGCGCTCGAATTTTTTCATCTTCTATTTCAAACATTAAAGTCACGGTAAGTTCCTGGCCTTGCGGAATCATCGGATTGTACGCTTGCAGTTCATCCACAAGCTGTTCATCACCGCCTTTCTCAGTGTAAAGCATTTCTTGAACCTGAATCCACATGGTATCATAGTTTTCAAAAAACACTGTTACATGAGGCCCCACAAATATCCTGCGAAGTTTTTTACGTAGGATATTTTCCTCACGCTTTTCTTTGCGAATATCGGCATAATCTTTAAGCGGCAGCATATCTTCAGCTGTAATTGTACGTGCGTCGCGTGACATAATTATCCTTTTAAAAGCCGTAACTTTTTGCAATGAGTTCGATTGGATGTCCGATGCGTTCTGGCACGGAGACGCCTTCAAGTGTTTCCATTACCTGTTGCAAGTGCGGGCCGGCGAGTGGGCATTCTGAAACCACGTACTGCGCATGATCCTTCGCAAGTGCCTTTCCTGCAGGTTTGCCAACCTTGATGGCTGTTGCAAAGTTTTGTTTAAACATCCCCCACTTGCCGCCGTGTCCTGAACATCGCTCTACCAGAGCAGGCTTTGCTTCAGGAATCAGACGAAGCATATCGAGTGCTTTAGGTCCCATATTTTGGGCTCGCGCATGACAAGCAAAGTGTACAGCTATCCCGCCGGGCAGGGGGCTAAGGCCTTTTGCCATGCCATTCTTTTTGGCTATGTCCACAATATATTCACTCACATCATACGTAGACGATGCAAGCTTTTTAACACCGGTATCGCCAGGCTTTATCAGCGGCCATTCTGCTTTCAGCATCAGAGCGCACGATGGTGTAAGTGCTATCACATCATAACCCTTATCAATAAAAGGCATCAATCCGGAAACTACAATGTCGGCTTGATCAGCAACGGCTTGCATGTCGCCATTTTCAAGTTTAGGCATGCCACAACAGCCAGGATGTGCAATAGCCAATTCAACACCATTGTGTGCCAGTACTTTCGCAGCGGCTTGGCCTGATGCTTGATCATTAAAATTTACAAAACAAGTTGTGTATATAACGGCTTTGCGGCCATATCCCGGAGCGTTTTTATTTGCTTCTGGCAGCACCGGACCTAGTAATTTTGTCAGTGGCATATCGGCATATTTTGGCAAATACGCTTTTGTATCTATATTCAGCACACCGGACATCACTGCCCGTGCAACGGTGTTTTTTGAAGATGTGGCAAAATTAGCAAGGCCGCTAACCATAGTTGCTAATTTGCCATTTCGGTCAGTTTCAGACAGCTGTTTGTCGGCAAAACTTCGCACACCATTTTTAAACTCGACGGCCTTGGCTCGAAGCATAAGATGCGGAAAATCAAGATTGAAGGCATGTGGCGGCACATATGGGCACTTTGTCATATAGCACATGTCACACAATGTGCAGGCTTCGACGACCGGTTGTAAATCGTTCATCGCAACAGTATCTAATTCTCCAGATGGTGCAGTATCAATCAAATCAAATAGTTTGGGAAAACTATCGCAGAGATTAAAACATCGACGACAGCCATGGCAAATATCGTAAACCCTATGCAATTCTGCATCAAGCAGCTGTTGATCATAAAACTCGGGTGACTTCCAATTAATTGAATGTCTTGTTGGCGCGTCAATGCTGCCTTCACGCATGAATGGATTCCTTAATGACGATTTTTTTTGCAATGTACCGTTATCCCAATACAAATTGGGATAACGGAAATTAAGAGCTATTTAGGCATTCAATGATTCAAAAGCTTTTAGAAAACGACCAGCATGACTTTTCTCGGCTTTGGCCAGAGTTTCAAACCAGTCCGCTATTTCCTCAAAGCCCTCTTCGCGCGCTGTGCGAGCCATGCCGGGATACATATCTGTGTATTCATGGGTTTCGCCAGCAATGGATGCTTTCAGGTTAAGCGCTGTATCGCCAATGGGTTCACCGGTTGCAGGGTCACCAACTTCTTCAAGAAATTCAAGGTGGCCGTGAGCATGACCAGTTTCACCCTCTGCGGTTGAGCGAAAAACGGCTGCCACATCATTGTAACCCTCTACATCGGCTTTTTGCGCGAAGTAAAGATAACGGCGATTGGCTTGGCTTTCACCGGAAAAAGCATCTTTTAGATTTTGTTCAGTTTTTGTGTTTTTTAGAGCAGGCATGTTTTGTCTCCAACAAAAAAGCAGTGAGTTAAATCGACAATAAAAGCCGATAAATTTTTAATACATGGACAGCACTAATAGATAAAACAGATTTTTTGATTATTACTGATCGACTAAAGCGATTTACCGATCAAACAAGGCGCTGAACGTTAAGTACAGTTATAAAGATGCGACTAACTACCTTTCAATAATAAATCGTACGATATATATTGTGTTAAATTATCACTCACTATGGTTTACAATAAGGTTGACCGGCAGCAAGTCACTATGGCACTTAAAGTACAAGTGCCCGTAGCTCAGACGGATAGAGCACCCGCCTTCTAAGCGGGATGTCACAGGTTCGAATCCTGTCGGGCACGCCATGTGTTATTAAAGTTTATACATGAAATATTATAATTTTTAGCATAGTCTGGTAATGGCAAAGAGTTGGCAAGGTATAAATTTAATAGCTCTTCAACTAAGAACATGTTTAAATTTAAGGCTGTAATACAAGCTCATCACCACGCACAGAAAAGCCCGATAAGCTATTGAGAAAGCTCATACCCAGCAAACTGGTATCCATTGCGCCATCATTAACTTCGGCTCTGACTTTTGTGCGTTGAATTGGGCCTATGGCGATCCGATCAAGCGTTATACTGGCTGTCTGAACCTGACCATTGGCTGTAAAAGAAGAACCGTTATACGTTAGAGCTGATATACTAATTCCAGCTTTTGCCGCGTCAGATTTACTCAAAGTAATGTTAGAAGCACCGGTATCAATGATAAAGTTCAATGCTTGATCGTTTACAAGCGCATCGACGTGAAAGTGACCATCTTCTGATTTACGAATATGAACATTCCCCAATTTTGTTTGGGCAGCAGACGGGTTGACCTCACCAAGAATACGATCTTTGATCGTGCCTAACTCTGCACGGAATGAGACAAGAACGACAATAATTCCAACAATCAAACTCCATGTACGGGCAGCTTTCCACATTTCAGCCGAGCGCCCCCTTGCCTGCACCAGAAAGCTTGATAATGCGAACACCAGCAAAATTACAAAATAGATTATATTGCCACCTTGATTGCTATTCATGGCTGAATTTCAATGATTTGGCCATCATAAGCCGGGCGAATAAACTCGGGTAAGCTATTGCATAAAGTGTTATAATCCATGCTCCAATCCATATGAGTGAGCAAAGCTTGCTTAGGTTTATACTTATCGATCCAGCCAAGTGTCATGTCGAGGTGAGCGTGAGTCGGGTGTGTATCGTGACGCAAGGCATCAACAATCCACAATTTTAAGTTTCTAAGATAAATATCTGATTCAGTTGGAATATCATTAACATCAGTGGAATAGGCCATATCACCAATACGAAAGCCCAAACTGGTTATACGGCCATGAATTTGTTCATATGGCAGCACAGTCATCGGTCCAACCTGTACAGGGCCTTCTATTTCGCGTGCCTCAGCGATTGCCGGATAGCCACCTGCCCCCTCAAAAATATAGCCAAAACGTCGCTTGAGATTGCTCAAGGTATAGGAAGAGCCATAACACGGCACAGGCCGCTTCATGTGATGGAAAAGCCCACGCAGGTCATCCAAGCCATGGGTATGATCGGCGTGGTCATGCGTCCAGAATACGGCATCAACTTCAGTAACATTGGCCGATAGCAGCTGATCACGTAGGTCAGGGCCTGTGTCGATAAGAATACGGCTGCCTTCCTCCTCTACCATGATAGAAACCCGACGACGGCGGTTTTTGGGGTTGGTCGGGTCGACGCTTCCCCAACCACTGGCCACACTAGGCACACCAGCTGAAGTTCCGCAGCCCAATATAGTAATTTTCATAATAGCTTGGAAGCTTTTGTGAAGAGTGCATGGAAGTTTGCTGTGGTGATTTCAGCCATGCGTTCCGGGCTCTGGTTTTGTAGTTTGGCAAGCTGGGCATTAGTGTGCACTACATATGCCGGTTCACAAGGCCGACCACGCATCGGTACAGGTGCAAGGTAAGGCGAGTCCGTTTCCACCAGAAGGCGGTCAAGCGGCAAATTGCTGGCTGTGGCTTGCAAATCCGTTGCATTTTTGAACGTTAAAATACCTGAAAGTGAGATATAAAAGCCAAGTCTAATAGCTTCATCTGCAAACATTTTACTTGCTGTAAAGCAATGGATGACGCCTGTGTAAACATGTTCTTGCATAGCCTCTTGCATGATCTCCAATGTATCGGCCTCGGCATCCCGCGTATGCACAATCAAAGGCAGGCCGGTTTCTTGCGAGGCGCGGATATGTGCGCGAAAATTGTTTTTTTGACGCTCTCTGGGGCTTTTATCGTAGAAATAATCCAGCCCCGTCTCACCAATGCCAATCACTTTTGGATGCGCCGAAACGGCTACCAGCTCTGCTGTTTCAATATCTGGGTGCGCTTCTGCCTCATGCGGATGAATGCCGACGGTCGCATAGACGTCGGCCTCTTGCTCAGCCAAGGCAATAACCTCAGGCCACTCTGCGCGCTTGGTGCCAATGGCCACCATTAAGGATACGCCAGCAGCCCTTGCCCGGCCTAAAACAGCCTGCTGGTTTTCAATCAAACCGGGATAATTCAGGTGGCAATGGCTATCTATTATCATCTGTTGTTCACTGAATTGTAATTCTGTCTTGATCTATACGCATTTCGCCATCAATAGCAGTGCAACATCCATCCGGCAAAAGATTCTCATGACAAAATCCCTGACCCATCTGGAGCGCCTTGAAGCCGAAAGCATTCACATCATGCGAGAGGTTGTGGCAGAAGCGGAAAAACCGGTCATGCTGTATTCCGTGGGCAAGGATTCGGCTGTTATGTTGCATTTGGCCCGCAAGGCGTTTTATCCAACCCCACCCCCCTTCCCGCTTTTGCATGTGGACACCACCTGGAAATTTCAGGAAATGTATAAAATGCGGGAACGCATGGCGAAGGAATCCGACATGGATTTGCTGGTGCACAGGAATCCTGAAGCAATTGAGCGGGGTATAAACCCATTTGACCATGGTGGTCTTCATACAGATATCTGGAAAACTGAGGGCTTGAAGCAAGCGCTAGATAAATATGGTTTTGATGCCGCCTTTGGCGGTGCCCGCCGGGACGAGGAAAAGAGCCGTGCGAAAGAGCGGGTATTTTCATTTCGTTCGGCCAATCATAGATGGGATCCGAAAAACCAGCGGCCTGAGTTGTGGAACCTATATAACGCAAAAAAAGCCAAGGGTGAGAGCATCCGAGTGTTCCCAATCTCGAACTGGACTGAGCTTGATATTTGGCAATATATTCACTTGAACGACATTCCAATTGTGCCGCTGTATTTCTCCGCTAGGCGGCCAACAGTCGAGCGTGACGGCCTGTTGTTGATGGTGGATGATGATCGCTTCAGGTTGAAACCCGGTGAGGTGCCTGTGGAGCGCTCAATCCGTTTTCGCACCCTTGGTTGCTATCCGCTCACTGGCGCGGTTGAAAGCAATGCCAAGACCTTGCCAGAGGTTATTCAGGAAATGCTTCTGACCACAACATCTGAACGGCAGGGCCGCGCGATTGATCATGATCAGGCCGCGAGTATGGAAAAGAAGAAACAAGAGGGGTATTTTTAAGATGGAAAGTGAGCACAGCACATGCCTCTCCTGCAAGTGCGGAAGGATTTAGAATGTCGCTTGACCCTATCTACAAAACTGATGCGCTGATTGCCTCAGATATTGATGCTTATCTTGAACAGCACCAACATAAATCACTATTGCGCTTTATTACTTGCGGCTCTGTCGATGATGGAAAATCCACTCTTATCGGGCGCTTGCTCTACGATTCCAAGATGATTTTTGAGGATCAGCTGGCTGCCCTTGAGGCTGACAGTAAACGCGTCGGCACTCAAGGCCAGGAGATTGATTTCGCCCTGTTGGTTGATGGCCTTGCCGCAGAGCGTGAACAGGGCATCACCATCGATGTAGCCTACCGGTTTTTTGCGACTGAAAAACGCAAGTTTATTGTCGCCGATACACCCGGCCACGAACAGTATACTCGCAATATGATCACTGGTGCCTCCACAGCAGATCTCGCTATTATACTGATCGATGCCCGCAAAGGCATTCTTACGCAAACGCGGCGGCACAGTTATCTTACCAAACTGATTGGTGTGCGCAATATCGTGCTGGCCATTAACAAGATGGACTTGATTGGCTACGATCTAGCCAAATACGAGACTATTCTTGCTGACTATAAAATCTTTGCGGCCAGCATTGGCATTACTGATTTTACAGCCATGCCGATTTCTGGTTTTAAGGGTGACAACATCACCACGCTTTCCGCAAACATGCCTTGGTATTTCGGCAAGCCTTTGATCGAGCATCTCGAAACTGTCGAGGTGAATGCAACGGCGGATCAGGCAAAGCCATTTCGTCTGCCAGTGCAGTGGGTCAACCGGCCAAATCTTGATTTTAGAGGTTTTTCAGGCCAAATTGCGAGCGGTTTAATACATATAGGCGATGCTGTGCGTGTGTTGCCAAGCGGCAAAACATCGACGCTAGCAAAAATTGTTACCATGGATGGTGAGTTGCAAACAGCGGTCGCTGGCCAGTCCGTCACTTTGTGTCTGGCTCATGAAGTGGATTGTTCACGCGGCGACGTCATCAGCATAGCAGACAACCCCCCGGAGGTGTGTGATCGGTTTGAGGCCAATCTAGTATGGATGGCTGATGACCCTATGATTGTTGGCCGTGCTTATTGGCTAAAGCTCGGCACACAGCTTGTGTCTGCAATTGTGCAACCACCCAAATATCAGATAAACGTCAACACGATGGAGCATTTGGCTGCCAAAACGCTTGAGCTGAATGCCATTGGCGTGGTCGAACTTGCCACGGACAAGCCCATTGTGTTTGAAGCCTATGCCGACAACAGAACGCTTGGCGGTTTTATTCTCATCGACAAGATCACCAACAGCACAGTTGCCGCGGGCATGCTCAATTTCAGTTTGCGGCGTGCGCAGAATGTGCATTGGCAAGCCATGGATATATCGCGTGAGGCTCATGCAAATCTCAAAAACCAGAAGGCGGCAGTGTTGTGGTTTACGGGTTTGTCCGGTGCTGGCAAATCCACCATTGCCAATCTGGTCGAGAAAAAACTTCACCGCATGAACCGCCATACGTTTCTGCTGGACGGTGACAATGTACGTCATGGGCTGAACAAGGATCTTGGCTTCACCGAGGCTGACCGCATTGAAAACATCCGCAGGGTCGGTGAAGTGGCCAAGTTGATGGCCGATGCAGGGCTGATAGTCATCACCGCATTCATCAGCCCATTTCGGGCCGAGCGCAAGATGGTGCGCGAGATGATGCCGGTGGGTGAATACATCGAAGTGCATATCGATACACCATTGGCCGACGCCGAAAAACGCGATGTCAAAGGGCTCTACAAAAAGGCACGCGCTGGGCAGCTGAAAAATTTTACAGGCATTGATAGCCCTTATGAAGCACCGCTGACACCGGAAATCAGAATAGACACGACTGGAATGACAGCAGAAGCAGCCGCTGACATAATTGTTGAGAAGCTGTTGGGGTGAAATACGCCGCGATATCATGCTATGAACACTGATATATCCGACTCGCAGCTCGCCGAACAGCTGGCCAAAACGGCTGGCACTCTCCTCCTTGCGCTCCAGCAAAAAGGCATATTCAAAGGCAATGCCCTTGGCGCTGAAGGTGATAAGGTTGCCAACATATATCTAATCAACGCCCTCAAACACGCGAGGCTCACTGACGCCATACTGTCAGAAGAAGAGGCTGACAGCAGCGCGCGCCTGTCAGCCAGCCGCGTTTGGATCATCGACCCGCTTGATGGCACACGCGAGTACAGCGAGGGCCGCACCGATTGGGCAGTGCATGTGGCGCTAGCGATTGATGGTGTTGCGCACACTGGTGCAGTGGCTCTGCCAGGGCTTGATCTTGTGTTGTCATCAGGCAAGCCCCCTGCCCTTGCCGCTCCAAACGTGCCGCTGAAAATGCTTGTCAGTCGCACGCGCCCAGCGGCTGAAGCCGTCGCCGTTGCAAAAATACTGGGTGCCGATCTCCTGCCAATGGGGTCAGCCGGTGCTAAAGCTATGGCCGTGGTGCGGGGTGAGGCGGACATTTATCTTCACTCCGGCGGCCAGTACGAATGGGATAATTGTGCCCCGGTTGCAGTCGCGCAGACAGCTGGCCTGCATTGCTCAAGGCTGGATGGCAGCGCACTGGTTTACAACTGCGCCAATCCATATTTACCGGATTTATTGATTTGCCATAAATATATGGCAGCGCAAATTTTAGCAGAACTTAAAGTTTTACTTGGCTAACTCTATGTAAAGTCCAAGGATGATTGTGTCGCCACCACAATAATTATCTATTGGGCTGCCCAGGCCGCCATCGCTGCCAGAATTCCATATTACATGCGGATCAAGTTCACTGCCATAAACCACAACTTTTTTATGATTGAACTTCGCCATTATTTTGGAATGTTTTTCTTTGGGGAAAAAATACCCACTCATGCAGCTTTTATCCAATGTCTTGCCAATATCTGTCTTTTTTTTATAAAGGCGAAACTCTTGTTTAAATTCTATCCACCCAGAATATTTAACAAGCTTGGGTCCACCGGCTGGTGGAATTTTCGGGAGAGAAAACTCATCGGCTAAACTGGGCATATTTAGAGCAGCTATTGAAAATGCCGCAAGTGCCACACTAAAAAATAGGGTTCTCATCACGGCTCTAATACACATCTCACTTTAGCCGTCTGTGGTTTTGCAGGGTTGGTATAGTCAGCATTAATATCACCATGGCCCTTATTGAGTTTGTCGATGTATGCAGCAAGGTTGAATTTACCACTGCCTTCACCTGTAAATGCACCAGTAATCAACCTGACGTCAATACTAGACCCTTTGCCATTCGTAGGCTTGAGTGCACTTACACCCCTACTGCTTAGAACATAATTAGGGATGCCAAGGTTATAGGGAATAGTTCCATCTTTGGGTCCTGGATAAGGCTCTACACCGTTTTTGTCTGGATGTGTATGAATGACTGCAATAGCATCTTTGGAATACTTAATACTGTATGACACGTAAGAGCTACCATCTTCACACTTGTAATTTTGAGCCGGAGACCGGCTTGCCACAACCACATCGCCATTTTTGAGCATGGCAAACACTTGTTCATCATTGCTGGCGTAATCAAGCTTGACGTAGCCTTTGCTGCCGTCAGGATTAGTCACGAGCATTCTTCCATTCTGCCAATTGTTTTTAACGGTCTGATCCATCTGACTTGGTGTGACTTCAGTTTTATGCACATCATTTAAAGATAAATCAGATTTTGATATCGGATATGAAGAGGTAGAATTCGCGACGGTTGGAAAGGTCATAAAATAACTTTGCGTTAATTGAATTACAAATAAGAAATATTGAAATTAAACCAGCTCAACAACCCCAGATTAATACCCAAGAACATTGGGCGAACCCATTACGGCTCTATAAAAGCACTACTTGATCAGACGCAGCAATCCCAATGAAATCAACTCGTCAATACGTACGGCAAGCGTTTCGCGTACAGCGTTGTTACCATCTGCCTGATGATCGTATTCAGCAATTAATCGATCCAGCAATGCCAGTTTACTGAGTGGTTGCTCAGCGGCACATTCATAAATGTTGCGTAGATCAGGGATGATGATGTGTGTTGCACCAGAGTTGTTATCAAACACCGCACTAACGCTATCGAACTCGCTCCAAATCACCTGATCTGGATACGCCATGTAACGAACGGGCGCATGTTCCACTCTATTTAATTGATCGTTCCCAGCGGAAAAAATGAATTAAGGCAGCTCAAGCCCGGCAGGCTTGAACCAGTCGAACTAAGTTGCGACTGAAAATATGTTATGTAATCCGTTGGTGCACGGTTGGGCGACGTTGAAGGCACCTGAGCGCCAAAATAACCAACTGACGTGCCGTCAGCGGATTGTGAATTTGTAGTTGGCACAAGATCACTGTTCGCTGGCAAGGTATCTGTTGAACTTGTAAGGGCTGTGAGAGCTCCAGTGGTGCGGTCTTTAGCAAGATATGGCGCTTTGATGAGACAATTGGAAACCGAAGCCGCCCAAGCATATCCAGGCCGCAGAGTTAAAACAGCCGGTGCCGCAATGGCCCCAATCTTCAAAAGTTTTCGGCGTGAAGACGTTACTTCGTCAACAGCCACTATTACTTTATCAGCAGTCTCAGGTGTTTCACTCATAACTCTGTCCACTCAATGAAGATAAACCTGTGGTTAAAAATAACACAAGCTGAGAATATATATCAAACTTAATCATTGTTTAAAAGCAATTTATATACCAACACCATAAATCTTTGAATATTTAACTTATAACAGATGAAGTTGCTATTCATATGCTATAACAACTGTAAGCAAGTCCGACAGATTTTGAGATTTTTGATGCCCCATTCGAACAACGCTTCCCGATTATTTTTAGCCATTTTGGCATTAATCTTAGCTATTATAACAGGTGGGTTGCTGATTAATACAATGACAATTGCAGCCAGCTTAACACTTATTGCAGCGCTGGGGCTTGGCTGGGCAGCACTTGATCTCAATGAATCTTCACAACACAATGATATAAATACGATTTCTGCTAATAACATCGTCAATACCGATCCGGTTCATGACATTGAAGCGCGCCTGATTGAGGCACTCCCCGACCCTACCCTGATCGTAGATGCGAACGGTCTGGTGACCACTGAAAACGCTGCGGCCAAAAAATTGCTTGGTCCGATGTCATTAAACGATCCGATAGAGCTTTATCTTCGCCATCCAGCAGCACTGGAAGCTCTAAAGGAGAGTTTGATCAGTGGCAAACCGGAAGAGCGTGATGTTGTTATGCTAAGCCCTGCCGAACGATTTTATCAAGTGCGCAGTGCGCCAATTGGCAACGAAAATAACCTGCGACTGCTCACCATGCGCGACCAGACAAATGCACGCCTTACCGAACGTATGCGGATGGATTTTGTTGCCAATGCCAGTCATGAATTGCGTACACCGCTGGCGACTGTGGTGGGCTTTATAGAAACCCTGCAGGGTGCCGCTGCCGATGATAGTGCAGCGAGAGTGCGCTTCCTGAAAATCATGGGCGGTGAGGCCAACCGCATGGAACGCCTGATTGAAGATTTGCTATCGTTATCGCGCATAGAAATGGATAAATTCGTGCGGCCAACCTTACACCTCATGCTGCCCCCTTTGCTGGGCGAGGTTGTGGCGACACTGGCCATGCGGCTCGATCTGGAAGAGCGACAGATTTTATCGCATATCGACAGTGATCTCCCCATGGTTATAGCTGATCGCGACCAGATGCTGCAGGTGCTGCACAACCTCATTTCCAATGCGCTAAAATACGGCAGGCCCGGCACGCCAATTCACATAACCGCCAGGCACGATCCTGCAACCACGATGGTGCACGTGGCTGTGGCTGATCAGGGTGACGGTATTTCTGCCGAGCATTTGCCTCGTCTCACTGAACGATTTTACCGCGTTGATACAGCGCGTTCGCGCAGTATGGGCGGCACCGGCCTTGGCTTGGCCATTGTCAAGCACATCATTGAGCGCCATCGCGGTGAACTTCAGATCACCAGCCAGCAAGCGATCGGCACGACTGTTGAGATCACTTTGCCAACCCTTAATTAACGCCACATAACATTATGACCACAGACACCATTACCAGCTTCACCAACACCACAGTCAAGTTGCTGCGCAGCTTGCACGATAAAAAAGCGCGCCAGAATGATGGATTGTTTTTGGCGGAAGGTATGCGCGTTGTTACCGAGGCCATTGATGCTGGCATATACCCCATCATTCTGGCTCACGGCGTTTCAGTGCGTACGCATCCTGTGTTGCAGCGCTTGGTAGACGCGACGTTAGGGTCCGGCGGCCGGGTGATAGAAACAAACGATGATGTGCTTGCCAAAATCGCCCGCAAGGATAACCCGCAAATGGTTGTTGCTGCGTTTCCAATGCGCTCGCTAACCCTTAATGCACTCGACCGCACAGCCATGAATATTGTGCTGGTGCTGGAGGGGTTGAAAGACCCTGGCAACCTTGGCACAATTTTGCGCACTGGCGATGCCGTTGCCGCATCAGCCGTGATCCTCATCGATCAGTGCTGCGATCCGTTTTCGACCGAAGCTGTGCGCGCCAGTATGGGCGCGTTGTTTACGCAGAAACTGGCGCACGCGAGCTGGGTTGAGTTCGAACCGTGGCTGCGCGCGGCACCCGCACAACTGGTGGGCGCTACCTTAAATACCAGCCACGATTATCAGGCAGTCGCGTACAAGAAGCCAACATTTATCTTCATGGGTAACGAACAAAGCGGCCTGCCACCGGCCTATGAGCAAGCCTGCGATGCGCTGGTCAAAATCCCCATGCTCGGTAAGGCAGATAGCCTGAATGTAGCGATATCAACCGCCGTGCTGGCTTACGAAGTGGTAAACCAGCAGCGGGGGCAAACCATCGTCTAAAGTCAATCACACTTTAAAACCTGGCTGAAACTCCAAGCTTGAAAAAACGACCAACGATGCCAGATTGCCCATAGGTTGGGTTATAGTTGGTGGCAGCATAGTTGGCTGGATCGAACTGGGGCTTGGCATCGAACACGTTCAGCACGTTGAAAAATACATCGAAGTTGTCATTGATTTTGTAACGGCCGGTAAGATCGACGTTAATTGTTCTTCCCGTTTTGCAATTAGCCGGAAAAGGGTTTCCATTAGCATCCGTTGACAAGCAATCTGGTCCTATGTCAGCCGCCTTTATAGTATAACCGCTTGTGTAATAGGCAGTTCCAGTCAGGTTAAACGGACCATAATCAAAGCTGTTCGACCAATGTGAACGTATGCGCGGTGTGCCTGCACCTGAAGACAATATATATGGACCCTGTGTGCCAACATAGTTTTGCGTATCACCGCCCAATGGCGTGAAACTGAACTTAAAAATATTAGTAACATCAAGATCACTTGACCATTTTAAATTATCCGTGAGGTTAAAATGCACGGTTACATCTACATCCAGGCCTGAAGTTTTAAGCGATGCCGCGTTAAAATAGGGTGATTTGATTTCAACAGGCCGCAATTGTGCCGTTGGTGCGCTTGGGTCAGGATTATCAAGCACAATCGAATAGCCAGCGGGTAAGGGCAAGCCAGCATAATAAGCCGACAGGGCAGTATTAGCATCTCCACCTGAAATAACCTGTTTCTTTTTAATGTTATAATAGTCAACAGTAAAATTTAGCCAGCTGAGAGGTTGCGCAACAAAACCCAACGTGAAGCTTTCAGAGAGTTCTGGTTTGATTTTAGGATTTGCCACTGCCGTTTGAGCTAATTGGTAACTTTGTACATAGGCGTCACCGTTATGAGCAGCAGCAAAAGCTGCTGGAGGTGAGTATGAAATAAATCCTGAGTTACCGCTGTTGCCACTTTCTGAAAAACTTGGTGCGCGAAAACCACGTGAGTACGTACCGCGCAATGCTAGTTGCTTGATAGGTGTTACCTTGAAGCCAACTTTAGGAGAAAAGTTATTAAACCCTTCAGAATAATGATCAAACCGGCCGGAAATATTAGCTTCTATTTGCTTAATAATTGGCACACCAAACTCAAAATAGGTTGAAGCCACTGTATGACGTCCGATAGTTTGCGCTTGACCTAAGCCTAAAGTGCCTTTGCCCGGGTTGTTATCAGGATCGAATGTCCGCTCATATCGAAGCGCTGCACCAATGCCGAGTTGAAGGGGACCCCCAGGCAATTCAGTTAAGCTTCGTTGCCCGCTGATTTGGATAAGGTCAAGGTCTGTACTGGATTGTTTGACCAGATCAGGCGCTATAGCCTGACGCACGGCAGCAGAATTGGTTGATGGATCAACAAAATTATAACTACCGGTTTGAATGGCATTGAATAAGCCTGCAATATTGAGTGAACCGCGATTCGTAGAGTCCAAATATGTGTGCACAGCTGTTATATCGGCCGTGTATGTCCAGCCTGCAACGCTGCCTTTAATGCCGCCAACGGCACGCAAGACATGATTTGAAATGGTTGAGCTGCTCGGTATATCACCAAATGCGTATTGAATGAGTGCAACGTTGCCATCTGCCGCAAATGGATTGTTCGGGTTAAGCTGTCCGTTGCTAAGTAAAACCGGCAAAGCGATGTTATTCGTGTTAATAGGTGTGGATGTCCTGATACCTGCTGGACCGGTACCAAGAACAATTTTGTTTTGATAATAGCTGGCTGTCAAATAAGCCTCTGTTGCGTCTCCAAGTTTAGCCGTGAATTTTGCCGTTACGCCAAAACGATCTTGTTTAGGTTGTATACTACCATAAAGGCTGGTGAAGTTTTGCTCGCAATAACTATCCGTACCATTATTTTTTGTTATTGAGTTAGCGCCGCAACCCTTAGGATTTAGAATTTGAAATGGTGCATTGACCATGCCAGCAGGGTCAGTAGTGTTCGCAACACCGGTGAGAATGTTGTTTGGGTCTGTTAAAGTTCCTGGTTGCACTATGGCGTATACGGAACCACCCTGCCCCGGAATACCGGCATTATTATTCTGGCCACCAAGTGATGACAAATCTGTTGTATTAAAAGGGAAAGGGCGCTTTCTGTTATATATTACGCTATCGTGTTGATATTCGACATTAATGTACGCATTATACCCTTTGGTTTCCAAATCACCAGTGCCACCTGTAAAATCAAACCGGTATACGCCGCCACCACCATGCTGCGACGTGCCGCCTTCCAAGCTGCCTTCAAGGCCTTTAAAAGTATGCTTTGTGATGATGTTCACCACACCGCCGATGGCATCGGCACCATAAGTAGACGAGGCTCCGTCACGCAATATTTCCACTCTTTCGATCAAGCTATCTGGAATAGTATTTAAATCGACAAAAGCGCGTTGGCCGTCGTCAGCGAGTGCATAGTTGGCTGTGCGGAGACCATCGATAACCACCAATGTTGAATTGACTGTTAGACCGCGCAAGGCAACACCTGAAGCACCAGCAGCGAATCCGTTAGCGAATGCGGTTGGTATTGTGCCAGAGTTATCCGCTGAAATTGATCGAATGGCATCCGCAACGGTCGTTATGCCAGCTTTTGCCAATGTAGCCGCCGAGAGCACTGTAACTGGAGATGGCGTCTCCTTGTTTGTCCGCCGCAAAATTGAACCCGTGACCACAATCTCTTCAAGCTGCACTTCACCCTTTTTCGCTTCCGTATTTTTTTGCACTGCAACAGGTGAGTTGGCGGCTGTGTCAGCCGCAATCACTGGTGTACTTGTTAAGCATGTGCCCACAAGTAGCGCCCACACCGGCAGACATTTCATGGAACGCAGGCTGTTCAGTTGTAATGATGACATAGCACGGAAACTCCATTTATGTTGATTTATTGAAATGTAGCGTTGATGCTCACTTATGACTAGTTACTCTCAGCAATAAGCAAGCACACCAGCAGCTGTTTGTGAGTGGTATGCAACTATTATGTCACACACTACTTGTTGTGCTTCACTATCTCTTGAATTGCAGTGGAATATCGTTTTCGGTCTTGGCGATTGTTGTTGTGCCAGCCGGAATTGAGGCCGTGGTGCCGGTAACAAAAAAACCTGCGACAGGTAATATAAGTATAGCACCAACCACACCGGCCGTTCCGGCCTCGCCTTTTTCGTTAGTGACGCCGCGAATGGGAATATCATGGCCATGCACACGAATGGCAATCAACCGCGTGGCCAGCTTGCCGGATTTGCCCCACATGCCTTTTTTTCGCGCATAAGTCACTTCGCCAGTGGCGGGGGAACCACGCGGAATCACCACATGATCATCCACCGTTACGTCTTGAGCCACTTCAAGATCAAACTGGTCGCCGGTTTTATTGTCTTGTGAATTGAGCGGGGTCACAGTGCGCAGACGCACGGTTGTGCCTTGTGGCAGCACTGGCCCTTTTTTCACGCTGTCGCCTATAATCAATGGATCTGAATCAGCTGCGAAAGTCACAGGTGCGAAAGCCAAAACACAAACAAAACATGCAGAAACTAGAAACGTTTTAATCATGGCGAAACCCCTTTATAATAATAGTTTATAATATGTCAGACATTTTAAATGAATGCAGGATGAACAGGCGGCCATTTTATGTAGCGCTCCAGCGACTAAAAATTGCCGTCGGCAGCAATCGGTTTGAGCCTTCCTCAACAATCGCCATTTCACCGCTTTCAATCGTACCACCAAGATCATGACAGACTGACTTCACCAGTTCATCAAGAGCAATAGCAGAAGCGCGGATGGCATAAGCCGTCAGAATCAGAAATTGTGAATCTTTGCTCATCAACTGGCGGCAAAGCGCCAGCATGTCTGGCAATTGCTCAAACAAATGCCACGCCTCGCCCTTTGGTCCACGCCCGAACTTGGGCGGGTCAAGAATGATGCCATGATAGACCTTGCCGCGCCGCACCTCGCGGGCCAGAAACTTCATGCAGTCATCAACCATCCAGCGGATTGGTTTATCCACTAAGCCAGATAGCTTCTGGTTTTCAACTGCCGCACTGATGGCTTTTTTCGAGGCATCGATATGGGTAACTTTGGCACCAGCTTCTGCTGCAATAAGGCTGGCAACGCCGGTGTAGCCAAACAGGTTCAGCAGTTCAAACGGGCCTTTGTGCTGCTCGATTTTTTCGCGCATCCAATCCCATTGTGGTGCCTGATCGGGAAAAAACGCAAGATGACGAAAAGCTGTACACGTTGCCCAGAATTTGACTGGCCCCCGGGTGATCGGCCAAGCCTCCTTGTGCGATTGCAGCATGTGCCACTTGCCGCCGCCATCCTCATCCGAACCACCAATAAATTCCGCATTGGCTGGCCATGCGGCAAGGCGCGGCTGCCACAGCGCTTGTGGTTCCGGGCGGATAAAGGTGTAAGAGCCGTAGCGCTCATATTTGCGCGCCCTGCCGCTATCGATGAGTGCGTAATCTTGCCACGGCTGGGTGAGGGCGAGAGAGAGGGTGGTCATTCAGGTCCTTCCCCACTTTGCAAGCAGGAGCGTAACGGGGCCTCTCCCCCTTGCAGGGGAGGGTTTTATCACACCAGCACCTTCTGCAATTCAGCCACTGGCGCAATATCCGTCTCCGGCCCGACAATCGCCATCGACAGCGGCCCGTCCAGCATCATCGCGTGCGCTACGCGCATCACCTGTTCTGCTGTGCACGCGTCAATCGCTGCAATAATTTCATGCGTTGGTATCATACGCCCAAATATCAGCATTTGTCGGCCAAGTGTTTCCGATAAACCGGCACAGGATTCCATCGACATGAACAGCCCGGCTTTCGCCTGCGCCTTGGCGCGTTGCATTTCCTTGTCTGTGATGTCACGCGTGGCCTTCGCCCAGGTTTCGAGTGTTACAGCAACTGCCTTGCGCGCATTGTCTTGCCCTGTCGCCAGATAAATTGAAAACATGCCTGTATCGGTATACGGCGAGAGCGAGCAGGATATGCTATAGACAAGTCCGCGTTCCTCGCGCACCTCCTGAAACAAGCGGGACGACATGCCACCGCCAAGCATCACGCTAAACAGCATTTGTGCATAATAATCCGGACTGGTGTAGGTGCAGGCCGGCACAGCCAGCGCCACATGCACCTGCTCAAGTTCGCGCACATCACGCCGTTCGCCGCCGACATATCGTGCGGCCTCAGGCTCTGGCCGTGTGCCGGATGCAATACCGCCAAGCGCCTTGTCAGCAAGAGCCAACAGTCGGTCGTGATCAACCTTGCCAGCCGCCGCCAGCACCATGGAGCCGGCATGATAATGATGCGTCTGCCAACCCTTCACACCCTCAGCGGTGAAGCTTCGAATGTTTTCTGCTGTACCGATAACAGGCCTACCCATGGCCTGGCCTGGCCATGCGATATCGCTCAAATGATCGAATATAATATCATCCGGTGTATCCAATGCCTGACCGAGTTCTTGCAAAATAACTTCTTTTTCTTTGCTAAGATCATCGACATCTATGTTTGGCGAAGTGACAAGATCAGCAATCATATCTATGCCAAGGGCCAGATCTGACGCCAGAATACGTGCATAATAGGCCGTGTGATCACGCGTGGTGTAGGCGTTGAGGTGGCCGCCGACATCCTCAATATCCTCAGCGATTTGCCGGGCATTGCGTTTGGCCGTGCCCTTGAACACCATATGTTCAAGCACATGAGCAATGCCGTTTTGTGCCGCCGTTTCGGATCGCGCACCGACATCGATGTAAAGGCCAAGTGCTGCGGTTTCGAGGCCTGGCATGTGTAATGTTGCAACGCGAAGACCGTTGGCGAGGGTTGAGATTTTTGGTGTCATGTTATTGCCCTTGCCCTCTCCCCTTGCGGAAGAGATGGAACGGAGAAATGCGTTAATTGTCGTTCCATCACGTCACCAAAACACTTTCAATATGGCTTTTGATCGCCTCAACATCGTTCGGCAATTTTACAAATCTCTCTTCACGGTTGAACAGGCCCTGCGCCTTCTGGGGCAAGGTTGGCCGAATGCCTGTGGCCCGTTCAACGGCATCGCGGAATTTCGCCGGGTGAGCTGTGGCCAGCGTGACTATCGGCACATCGGCACTGGCTTTATGCGCCCGTGCCGCCGCCAAGCCAATCGCTGTATGCGGGTCGAGCACCATACCGGTTTGCTGGTTGGCCCAGCGCAGCGTCAGCGCTGTCTCATCCTCACTGGCACAGAAAGACGTGAACAGTTTTTGCGCTTCAGCCAACACATCCGCTGGCAGTTGCATGGCTTTGGTTGTCTCAAATACCTGCATCACGTCGGCAAGTTTCAAACCATCGCGCTTGTATAAATCGAACAGCAGGCGCTCAAAGTTAGATGACACCTGAATGTCCATAGATGGTGATGTGGTCGCCTGCACTGTGCCGACAGAATAATCGCCTTTGGTAAGGCCGCGATGCAAAATATCGTTGCTGTTGGTAGCAACAATTAGGGTCTTGATCTGCAGGCCCATACGCCTTGCAATATATCCGGCAAAGACATCGCCGAAGTTACCGGTGGGCACGGAAAAAATAACCTCGCGCTCCGGCGCACCCAGACGCACAGCCGCGTAGAAATAATAGACCACCTGCACCATCAGCCGTGTCCAGTTGATGGAATTTACCGCTGACAACGTGTGCCGCGCGCGAAAATCCACATCGTTGAACATCGCTTTGACCAAAGCCTGCGCATCATCAAACGTGCCGCTGATCGCAATGTTGTGCACGTTGGGGGCCATCACTGTCGTCATTTGGCGGCGCTGCACGTCTGATACTTTACCTTCAGGATGCAGCATAAAGATATCCACATAGTCCCGGCCTGCCAGCGCATTGATCGCCGCCGAACCGGTATCGCCGGAGGTTGCACCAATCACCGTGATATGCTGTTTTGAACGATCAAGAAACCGCTCAAACATCAGGCCCAACACTTGCAAGGCAAAATCCTTGAACGCCAGCGTGGGCCCGTGAAACAGCTCCAGCACCCAGTGCTGCTTGTCGAGCTGCACCAGCGGAGCGATCGCTGCGTGGCCGAAATCCGCATAGGCATGGGTAAAAATGGCGCGTAGCTCCGTTTCGGTAAAGGCACCATCAACAAACGGCGTCGTAATTTTGATAGCTGTCTCCACATACGAAAGACCAGCAAGCGCCTTGATGTCTGCAGCAGAAAAATTCGGGATTGTTTCCGGCACATAAAGCCCGCCGTCCCGCGCAAGCCCGGCTAGTGTTACCTGTTCAAAATCGAGTGCAGAGGCTGAGCCCCGTGTGGAAATATAGCGCAAGAGTTACCCTTTATGAAGCTTGTGACGCATAACAAATACCCCGTAAACCACCACAAGCACGGTTGCAAAAGCAAACCACTGCAAGGCGTACATAAAATGGTTATTCGGAATATCCGCAAGCTTTGGCGTGGCTGATGGCTGCAAGCCAGGGGTCGGCACACGGGTTACAACCAGTAGCGGCTCAGTTTTAGGGTTAAGGTTGGCAACCATTTGTTTGAGATCGCGCGCAAAAAACAAGTGTTTTTGAGGGGCAGGCTGCACCAGCCGCGCCGCCCAGCCAGGGGTATCACTCACCAGAGCCGGGCCCACTATCGGGATGGCAATGGTGATGAGCATCGGCACCCGCTGATCACGTGACCAGCCAATATCGACCAGAATATTAGGGCCAGCGCTACGGCGGCACACCCGAATATGCCGAAAGCCGCTTTCACCGGCAGCGCTATTGCCGACAAGCCATGCCGGTGGACCTTCAAGAACACAGCCCACCTGCACAGGCCGCCATGTCCATTGATCAAGCGGGCGAAGCGTTGCAGGCAGACGGACCTCTTTCATCGCCTGCCGGGTCGCAATCGTGCCGAGCAGCCGCACTTTCTCATCGCGCCGCTGCAATTGCCAGATGCCAAGAGAGATAAGCGTGGCAAGCATGATAAGGGTGGTGAGGGTCGGCCAGAAGAGTGGACGGCTCATTCGGTTCCTAGGGCTTTGCAAGTTAATGTAATAAAAGTGTGTGCCTCTTTGATGGCTTCATCAGCCTTGTCTGGTAAAATATTTGAGTTGGCTCCGGTTTCATAATCTGCAACGGCTTTTAAAATATATGCACGACGTAAAAAGATTGGTAACTTTTCAAGCGCTGGCTCGTCCATCACCAACCGGTGGTGTTTGTCACTCAGCCGCAGCTGCAGCGCCGAAATTACTGCCCCATACGTAAATGGTGATGAACAGAAACAGCCACACCACATCGACAAAATGCCAATACCAGGCGGCAGCCTCAAAGCCGAAATGCTGCCTTGGCGTAAATTGACCCTTGTAGGCGCGCAGCAGGCAGACGGTTAAAAAGATCGTGCCGATGAGCACATGAAAGCCGTGAAAGCCAGTCGCCATATAAAAGGTCGAGCCATAAATATTGCCGGCAAAATGAAAACCTGCATGGGCATATTCGTAAGCCTGCACACACGAAAAGCTGGCGCCGAGAATGATGGTGGAAATCAAACCATTTTTCAGGCCCTGCCGGTCGCCGTGAATAAGCGCATGGTGCGCCCACGTGACTGTGGTGCCAGACAGCAGCAATATCAGCGTGTTGACCAGCGGCAGATGAAACGGATCAAGCACCTCAATGCCCTTTGGCGGCCAGTGGCCACCAGTGACAGTGGCAATACCCAGAGATGCATCCGGGAACAGTGATGAATTGAAAAATGCCCAGAACCAGGCAACAAAAAACATCACTTCTGATGCAATAAACAAAATCATGCCGTAGCGGTGATGAATTTGCACCACTTGCGTATGGTCGCCGCCCTCAGCCTCCTTGATCACCGATGACCACCAGAACGTGGCCGTAAGCAGCACGCCAATCAAGCCGGCATAAAACACAAATTTGCCCCATTCGGTGTGGTGCATGGTGAACACGCCACCAATGGCCATCATCAAGGCGGAAACCGACCCCATCAAGGGCCAGGGGCTTGGGTCAACCAGGTGATAATCATGCTGTTTTGTTGCGGACATTAGTAAGCCTTCTCAAACGTTAGAACATACAGGGGTCTTTAGCCTCAATCCTCGCCCTTTGTCGAGACTGAGTTTGACGCAGCCAGCTGATCGTGCGCCTTATAAAAGGTATAGCTAAGCGTAATGTCTTGAATTTGACCTGCAAGGGGATCTTTTGCCATTGCCGGATCGACAAACAACGTTACCGGAAACACCTTGCTTTCGCCAGCTTTCAACAGCTGACGGGTAAAGCAAAAACACTGCAATTTATTGAAAAAAGGGGCTGCTGGCGCTGGCGTTACGTTAAACACTGCCTTGCCGGTGATCGGCTCAGCCGAATTGTTGCGCGCATGGTAAGATATTGTCACGGGCTCTCCGGGCGTTACCAGAACGCTGGATTGATCAGCACCAAAACTCCACGGCAAATCCATGTTCACATTGGCATCGAAATGTACCCGCACCAGATGCTGGTTGCTCGAACTCGGTGCTTTATAAGCCCGGCGCGGTGTGCCAGCAAAACCGGTCACCTTGCAAAACAGCTTGTACAGCGGCACGGCAGCATAGGCCGTTCCCAGCATAGCCACGACCAGCGCTGCCATGCTGAAAGCGACTATGCCGTTGCGGTTCTTCACTTATGGCCACTCATTTTGGCGACAGTGATAAAATAAAACAGTACCGCCAGTGCCATCAGCACCAGACCAACAACATAGTTACGGGCGCTGCGCTTCGATTGAACATCGACGGCTTTGATGAGTTTGGTATCGTCTTTGGTCATAATGGTTTTCTTTCTTTAATTTTTTACACTCTCCCTTTACGGGAGAGATAGCAAAGTTTAGCGCACTTTCTTGGCGCTTAAAGAGGCGTGCACATCACCCGAAAAATCTCTCTCCAACAACGACTAAGCCGTGAAGAAAGGCTAAGTCTTCGTATCCTCCCCCGCAAGGGGGGAGGAATTTATTATCACCCTATCGGCTGCCAATACTGCAAACAGCAAAAACAAATATAATATAGAATATTTGAACAAATCTTTCGGTGCTTTTGCCCGCGCATCTTGCCACACTGTATAGGCCATGCCGATAAACACCCCACCCAGCACCACAGCGCTATAGCCGTACAGTTTGGAGGTATAGCCAAATAACCAAGGTGCTAGTGAGCAGGCCACCATAGCGAGACTATAATAGAATATCTGGTTGCGGGTGGTTTTTTCGCCAGCCACCACTGGCAGCATGGGAATGCCTGCGCGCGCATAATCTGTTTGTGAGAACAATGCCATCGCCCAGAAGTGAGGCGGCGTCCACAGGAAGATCAGCGCAAACAGCAGCCAGGGTAGCAAGGTTGTATCACCGGTGACGGCTGCCCAACCGATCACTGGCGGGAACGCCCCCGCAGCGCCGCCAATGACGATATTCTGCGGTGTGCGACGCTTGAGCCACACTGTGTACACAAACACATAAAACAGGATTGAGCCAAGCAGCAAACCGGCTGCCACCAGATTGACAGCCAGGCCCATGATAATGACTGACGCCACAGCCAAACCAATCGCAAACGCCAGCGCCTCGTTGCGCGGTACCCGTCCATCCGGCAGTGGCCGCTTGGATGTGCGCACCATCAATGCATCGCTGTCCGCCTCAATATACATGTTTAGTGCTCCGGAAGCCCCTGCCCCGACGGCAATGCAAAGAATTGCCGTAAAGCCAAGCGTGAAGCCAATATGTCCAGGTGCTGCCAGCAAACCACACAGGCCAGTGAACACCACTAGCGACATCACACGAGGCTTGAGCAAGGTGAAGTAATCCTGCCAAGCGGATACGGTGAGGGTGTCGTTCGATGTGATCATGGCTACCTTCCTCTCTCCCCTTGCGGGAGAGATAGATTATCGGCGCTTGCTTGCCGATGAGCGGCGCTGAAAGAAGTGTTGCGCTTCACCCAGCGACCGTCTCCAACTTCGACTAAACCGTAAAAAAATGCCAAGTCTTCATATCCTCTCCTGCAAGGGGAGAAAAAAAACTTTACTTAATCCTAGGCAAAACTTCAAACTGGTGAAACGGCGGCGGCGACGGCAAAGTCCATTCCAGCGTCGTTGCTCCCTCGCCCCATGGGTTGTCAGCACACTTCTTGCCTGCCATCAATGTGTAAATCACATTCACAAAAAAGAAGGCCATGCCAACGATGGTAATACGGTAGCCCCATGACGAGATCATATTCCAGTGCTCGTAAGCGACGTTGTAATCCGGAATACGGCGCTGCATACCGGCCAAACCAAGCATGTGTTGCGGAAAGAAAATCACGTTCACACCAATAAACGTGAACAGGAAATGCAAATTACCAAGTGTTTCATTATACTGACGGCCAGAGATTTTACCGATCCAGTAATACCAGCCTGCAAAGATCGCAAACACAGCACCCAACGACAACACATAGTGGAAATGCGCCACCACATAATAACTGTTGTGCAAAGCCACATCGATACCGGCATTAGAGAGCACCACACCGGTCACACCACCAAGTGTGAACAGGAAGATGAAACCCAGTGCCCACAACATTGGGGTACGCAGCTGGATGGAACCGCCCCACATTGTTGCAATCCATGAGAAGATTTTCACACCTGTTGGCACGGCGATGACCATCGTTGCCGCTGTAAAATAGGCTTTGGTGTCAACATCCAAACCGGATGTGTACATATGATGAGCCCAGACCACGAAACCAACCACACCAATCGAGACCATAGCGTAAACCATACCGAGATAGCCAAAAATTGGTTTGCGGCTGAAGGTGGAGACTATGTGGCTGATCATACCAAAGCCCGGCAAAATAAGAATGTATACCTCTGGATGACCAAAAAACCAGAACAGATGCTGATACAAAATAGGGTCACCGCCACCAGCAGGATCGAAGAACGTCGTGCCGAAATTGCGGTCGGTAAGCATCATGGTTATCGCACCAGCCAGTACCGGCAAAGAAAGCAGCAATAAAAATGCTGTGATCAAAACCGACCATGGGAACAATGGCATTTTGTGCAATGTCATGCCCGGTGCGCGCATGTTAAAAATGGTCGTAATGAAGTTGATTGCGCCGAGAATTGAAGACGCACCGGCAAGGTGCAAGGCAAGTATGCCCAAATCCACCGCTGGCCCGGGATGCCCCGTGAGCGAACAGAGAGGCACATACATTGTCCAACCGCAGCCAATACCATTCTGGCCAGCAGGCCCTTCAACAAACATCGATGTAAACAGCAGAATGAACGCTGGTGGCAACAACCAGAACGAAATGTTATTCATGCGCGGAAAGGCCATATCTGGCGCGCCAATCATGAGCGGCACAAACCAGTTGCCGAAGCCACCGATCATAGCGGGCATGACCATGAAGAAAATCATGATCAGGCCGTGCGCAGTGATCAGCACATTCCACAAATGCCGGGCAGCCGCTTCCGCGCCTTCACCCGTGCCGTGCACAAAGTGGGTAAGCACTGTAATGCCAGGGTGCATCAGTTCTTCCCGCATGATGCCGGAAATGGCACTGCCAACAACGCCTGCAAAAATGGCGAAGATCAAATAGAGTGTGCCAATATCTTTGTGGTTGGTCGAGAGAAACCAACGGGTGAAAAAGCCCATCTTGTGCTCGTCATGCGCGTGATCGTCATGTGTCGCTGCATACGCCATAAATATTTCCTATCGCAAAACTGTTTTGGCTGCAGTGTCTGCCAAAGCCATCTGGCCAGCCCCTGCCACACCGTTATTATTGAGAGCAAATTTGGTTTTGGCCATAGCCAGCCAGGCCGCGTATTTCTCCGGTGGCAACACGTCAACCGCCACGGGCATATAACCATGGTTGATACCGCAAATCTGATTGCATTGGCCGTAATACGTGCCAGGCTTATCGACCTTGAACCATGTCTCGTTCAACCGGCCGGGCACAGCGTCCATTTGCACGTAGAAAGATGGGATCATCCAGGCGTGAATAACATCGGCACTTGTAGTGATAATCTTGATAATCTTGCCTGCAGGCACAACCAGATGATTGTCCGATTCAAGCAAATACATAGACTTGTCTTTCAGGTCTTTTTCTGGCTGCAAATTGGCATCAAAGCCAACTTTCTGGTCGATATAATCATACTGCCAATACCATTGGTGACCCGTTGCCTTGATCGTCAGGTCAGCCTTGCCGGGAATGCGCGCCTCGGCATATAAAAGCTTGAATGACGGCACGGCAATCACCACCAAAATGGCCACCGGCACTATCGTCCATACGATTTCAATAAATGTGTTGTGCGTGGTTTTGGAAGGCACCGGATTGGCCTTCTCGCGGAAGCGGAACACAACATAAGCCAGCAACAGCAGCACGAAAACTGTAATAGCTGTGATGATCGGCATCAACAGATCGTTGTGCATATGCTGCGCTTGCACACCGATAGCTGTCACCGCAGGCTGCATGCCTAATTGGCCAGGCAAGGGCTGACCCGTCAGTGGTTCAGCTGCCCAAGCCCGCACTGTGCATAAGGCTGTTAACAAGCCTGTATATATTTGATTTTTAAACTTCATTTATATTTCCATTACATGTGATTTTTGATCATCACCAACAATTATGTATTTATAGGTAAATCACTTGGTCCACACAAGCCGCCAGCTTGCCGCAGTGATGCCAGACAAAAGGGCGAATCATTAAAACCAAAATAAACCTGTATGGTGATATATGGCAGATGATAAACGTGTAAGAAAGGATTATTTTTAAAAAACACAAATGCGACACTGGCAATCAGCGGCGGAATTTTTAAGGCTACAGCAGGCATGTGTGCGGGTTTCAATGTAGGATACGATTGCGTTTGGCAATACTGATCATAATCAAATAGCAGACCCTCTACTCATCCCTTTTCTCCCAAGCCGCGACCCCTTCTCGCACCCGCCGCAATACGTCGTCATATAACCCCGGCCCTGCTGCCACCACGGTTGCGTGCACAGGGTTGGGCTGATTGAAAGGTGGGCAAAGGCCGTTATGATCTGACCACAACCCGCCAGCCTCGGCCATAATTAAACTGGCTGCGGCCACATCCCATTCCGACTTTGGCCTGAGCGCTACCGCGGCATCGGCCTTGCCGCAGGCAACCAGTGCCATGCGCAAGGCTATGCTGTTGGGCTTGCTGATCTCCATGGCAGGCCAGCGCTCTGGCCAGAACTTCGCCGAAAACAAATCAGCGTCTGACAGCATCCGGCAATTGGCCAATTCGGTGGTTTGGCTCGGGCTGATGCACTCACCGTTCAGCCACGCGCCGCCACCTTTTGTGGCCGTAAAAAACAAACCCAGTTGCGGTGCATCGAGTGCAGCCAGCACCGGCGCACCGTTTTCGACCAGGGCCACTGAAACACAAAACCCGTCGCGGCCTTTGAGAAAGGCGCGTGTGCCATCAATCGGGTCAACCACCCAAACACGCGATTTTGCCAGCCGTGCATGATCATCGGCTGTTTCCTCAGACAGCCAGCCATAGTCTGGCCGTGCTCCCATCAGCTGCGTTTTGATCAGCTGATCGACGGCCATATCCGCCTCGCTTACCGGATTGCCGGGAGATTTATCCCATGCCTCCACGCCGCCAATGCCGCGCCGGAAATAATCCAGCGCCAAGGCACCGGCCGCGCGGGTGACGGTTTTTATGAGCGCATCATCGTTCATGCGCCTAACTCAAGCACCCGCGATAGCCATGGCATCAATCATCAGCGTCGGTGCATTCACGCCAAAGCGAAACTCCAGATCGTTTGCAGGCACCAGCCGGGCAAACATGTCAATCAGGTTGCCAGCTATGGTGATTTCGCTCACTGCGTGGGTGAGCTCACCGTTCTCGATCAGGAAGCCCGCTGCCCCCCGACTGTAATCGCCAGTGACGCCGTTCACGCCGGAGCCGATTAGTTCTGTCACATAAATGCCGCGCTTGATCGACTTGATCATCTCTGCGGGTGATTGTCTTCCGGCAGCCAGATGCACATTGCTCGCCGACGGTGAAGGCGGTCCACCCACCCCGCGCGAGGCATGGCCGGTCGAAACCAAACCCAGCTGCCGCGCTGACGATGAATCGAGCAACCAAGTGGTCAGCCTGCCATCCTCAACCAGCGTGCGGTTTTGTGTCGGCAAGCCCTCGCCATCGAAAATGCGCGAGCGCTGGCCGCGCAAGCGGTGCGGCTCTTCGAGAATTTGAATGCCCGGTGCAAACACCTGCTTGCCCATATAATCTTGCAGAAAACTCGATTTGCGCGCGATGCCGGAGCCGTTGATAGCCCCCAACAAATGCCCGACAATGCCGCCCGAAAGGCGCGGCTCAAAGATAACCGGCAATGTTGCCGAGCTGATTTTAATTGCACCAAGCCGCTTCACCGCCCGCTCGCCCGCTTCCTTGCCAATTTTGGCTGAGGGTTCCAGATCGGCCATATGCCGCACACTGTGGTAGGCGTAATCACGCTCCATCGCGCCTTCGCCGCCAGCCACCACGGACGCCGATACTGAAACCGATGTGCTGCGGTACGCCCCGCGAAACCCGGTTGAGGTAGCGAGCCCAACCATTGCCCCCCCTGCCCCGGCGCCAGCGCCTTCCGAGTTCGTTACACCAGGCACTGCCCGCGCGGCATCTTCAGCTTCCGCGGCTAACGCCTTCAGCTGCTCCGGCGATGGTTCTGTATTATCCGCAAGTTCAAGATCAGGCTGTGCGCCCTGCATCAGCAACGCCGGATCAGCCAGCCCGGCATAGACATCAGGCGGCGCCAACCGCGCCATCGCCACAGCCCGCTCAACCAGCGCCACTAGCGCCTTGGGCGATAAATCAGACGACGACACGTTGGCCGGCGACTGGCCAACAAACACCCGCAACCCCAGATCAATCGACTCCGACCGGCCAATATCCTCAAGCGCACCCAGCCGCCACGACACCGATAAACTGCTCTCGCCGACAATCACGGCATCAGCCGCATCTGCCCCGGCTTTGAGCGCTGCCGTAATAACATGATCCAGACGCTCCAGCGCCTCAGTTTCGGTAAATGACATAAGGCAGAAATCCTTCTAAGTTCACAAACTTCACGCAAAATAAACTAAACATTTGATGCGTATGCTGTTGGTGATTGAATAAATCGATTGAACAAAGATTATAGCAGGGTGGGTGCTTGTAGGAAAGTAAGGATCGCTTTAAACCAGCTAGTCTGGCAATATTTATGATTATAAACGTCTAAATTTTGGATTTATAGTGATAGCTATGCATAAAAGTACCCCATCATGAAGCCTTTCCTCAAACGCCTCATACTTGCCCTCACCGCCCTCCTCCTCGCCGTCGCCATTCTCGGCTACACGCCCGACACCAACCCTGCTGCCATGCGCGCAAAATATGCCAATGCAGCCTCGCAGTTTATTGATGTTGGTGGCGGCCTTACTGTGCATGTGCGGGATGAAGGGCCGCGTGGTGCACCGGTTATTGTTCTCCTACATGGCTCGAACAGTTCTCTGCAAACCTGGGATGCGTGGACAGAGAGACTGACCGCTAAGTTCCGGGTTATCCGCATGGATTTGCCGGGACACGGGTTGACGGGTCCGCAGCCGCAGCATGATTATTCAGTGAGGGTTTTTGATGCAGTCGTTGATGCGGTAACGCGAAAGCTGGGCGTTGACCGCTTCACGCTGGCGGGCAATTCCATGGGTGGCGGCATAGCGCTGGGTTATGCTGTGCTTCATCCTGAGCGATTGAGCGGACTGGTGCTGATCGATTCTGCCGGTGCGCCAAATGCCATGCCCATAGCGTTGCCGATTGGCTTCCGTATTGCGCGAACACCGGTTTTGAACAAGGTGATGAACTACATCACGCCGCGCTTTATGATTGAAAAGAGTGTTCACCAATCCATGGCTGTGCAGAATGTAATTAATGACAAAATGGTTGATCGCTATTGGGAGCTGCTGCGCTACCCGGGCAACCGCCAGGCCACCGGTGAGCGCTTTCAGCACGGCTTTGAAACTATTGATCTTGCCACGGTCAGAAGCATCAAAACGCCAACGTTGGTGATGTGGGGCGAGAAGGATACGCTTATACCGTTTTCAGCTGGCCAGTGGTTTGCGAGAAGTATTCAAGGCGCTCGTTTGGTGTCCTACAAGTCCGTTGGGCACATTCCCATGGAAGAGTCCGCCGACCGGAGTGCCGCAGATTTGATCGAATGGTTAAACAGATCATAAATTTGCATCAATAATCTTTGGGTGGCTTTAAAATGCTTTGAATGGCACGCAAGCACGTCAATTCTGATTTTTGCCGTATTTCGCACGATCAAGCGTGACTTTTTTATCACTTAAAGCAATGATTGGTATCTTGAAGGTCTTTAATAGTGAGTTTTTTTGTAAATTCCTACCGAAAGTCATTTACATTTAGATTTATTGGTCTCAGATTGGTATTTAAGTCATCGTAATTGACGGCTATAACACTACATCAGAGGAGTATCACGCTATGAAAAGCCAGTTTTCGCTTAAAATTCTTACGACAACAGCTTTAGTATCCTTAACGGTGGTTGCACCGGTACATTGTGCTATGGCACAGAATGTGGCACCACCGGCAGCTGCGAATAATACGGCAAAAGCACAAGAAGTGACGATTGAAGAAATTGTGGTGACTGGGTCGCGTATCCCCCGCAAAGACTTGCAAGGCATTAGCCCGGTTGCTGTTACGTCCGGTGAAACGCTTAAATTACAGCGTGCGGTTACCATTGAAGATTTTTCATCCAAATTGCCGCAGCTTGGTGGCGGTACGAATTCGGCCGCTACGGGCAACCAATCTTATGGCGCTCAGACACTTGACCTGCGCAGCCTTGGTCAGGACCGTACACTTGTGCTCATCAACGGAACGCGCGCCGCGCCGTTCAGTTTTCGCAATGCAGCCGATGTAAACGCCATTCCGGCACCCTTATTGAAGCGGGTTGATGTGCTGACCGGTGGAGCGGCGGCTGTTTATGGCGCTGATGCTGTGGCTGGCGTGGTGAACTTCATTATAGATGATAAATATCAGGGTCTGGCGCTGAACGGCAATTATCGCACTGGTGATGGTGGCGGCGCACAATACGGCGTTAATGCGACCTATGGCACAGCGCTGGGCGACAAGGGCCACGTTGCGGTGTATGCGGAATATACCAAACGCGATGTGTTGCTGGCAGGCCATCGCAGTTTTGCGGTTGCCAATGAGTCGCCTGCATCGAATGCTGGGGGTAATTTTACAGACACCGTTAGCGGCAACAAATTTTCATTCACCGATGCAGGCCAGTTGGTGCTCTCACCGGCTGCGCGACTGAAAACCAGTTATGTCAAAGACTTTATTCTGCTCGATCCACTTAAACGTATTAACGCATCGCTATTTTTTAACTATAATCTGACAGATAAAATCGAAGCTTACGGCCGCGCCATGTTTACGGATGTGCGCACGACTGGTGCGAGTTTGCTGGGTCAATATCCCATTTTAGAGCAGAAACGCGGCAATGACATTGCCATACAAATTGCAGAAACAAATCCGTTTTTGACACCGCAAATAAGAAGTCAACTTACGTTTGTGAATGGTTTGGCAGATGTTGGTGTCAACCGTTACATTGGTGAAGCCGGTATAGTCACGGCTGACACCAAACGCACAACTTACCAAGGGCAAATTGGTTTGCGTGGGCCAATCTGGCAGAACATTAAATGGGATGCCTATATTCAATTAAGCCGGGTACGGGATACCACATTCATCAACAATGCATTGCGACCCGATGCGCCCAGCTTTGCTTCTATAGTCAATATATACAATATATTTGGCCCTGGCGATAAAGGTCTGGCAACAGCGCTAAGTGGTCGATTTTTACAGAATGATGCCAAGCGCGATCAACTGAACGGTGCGCTGTCTATTGCCGGAGATAGCAAGGGAATTTTTGAATTGCCTGCTGGTCCAGTCGGGTTTTCGCTGGGATATGAATATCGTCGTGACAAAGGCTTCAATAACGAAACCGGCAACGACCCGTTTAACGGTAACTTGAGCAGTAACGAAGGGTATGGCGAATTGTTGATCCCTGTTTTGAAGGATTTGCCTCTTGTTAAGTCACTTTCTCTTGAAGGGGCTTATCGTTTGTCCGCTTATTCCAACAGCGGCACGAACGGCAGCTTCAAGATAGGCACATTCGGCACAAAGAAGTTGGGTGCATCCTGGGCGGTGACGGATGATTTAAGATTTCGTGGTGCATGGCAAACCGTTATTCGTGCGCCAAATATTGGTGAGGCCGATGGCGCACGAGCCAGTATTCCATATAATTTATTGAGGATCGTCACACGTCTTAAACCACGCTATCAGGGTGATCCTTGTGCCCTTGGGACGGGTAATGCAGCGCAATGCGCGGCACTTGGCTTTAAGGGTACATACGATTCCTTAGATCCAGCCAATCTTGTGGGCAATTATTTTTTCGGTGGGAATCCTGGCATCAAGCCTGAAAAAGGTAATACCTATACAATAGGTGCCGTTCTGACACCAAGATTTATCCCAGGGTTCAGTGCCACTGTAGACTATTACAAAATTAAACTGAACGATGCTGTGGGTGTTATACAACCGGTTGCCGCACTTAACAGTTGCTATGTTTTAAGCCCTACACCCAACAATCCAACCTGCAAAGTCGTGTCACGTGACCCTACAACCGGTTATCTTTTAGATGCCTTTATCGTCGATACCAACCTCGGCACCATTCAACAACGTGGGTTTGATATCGACGTGGCATACTCTGTAAACCTGCCGGAAAACTTTCCCGGTAAGCGTATTGGGTTTCGGTATAATGCAAATATCGTTACAGGTTATACCTTGCAGACTTACCCGGGTGCTCCTGTGAAAGATTGCAAGGGCACCTATGGTGCGGACTGCTCGACCGGTGAAACCTTTGTGCAGGCAAGCTACAAGCACCGCGTGTCGCTGAACTGGTCATCCGATAAACTCACCACGCAAATTGGCTGGCAGCGGATTGGCAGTGTGCGGGACAGCTCGCTTGGCAGCACGGACCGTATTGCCGCTCAAGATTACTTTGACCTGTCCATTTCCATCAAGCCTGTTGAATGGGCAACCATCAACGTTGGTGCTGATAACATATTCGGCAAGCTGCCGCCGTTGCCGAATAATGCCGGTGCCTTCAATACCTACCCAGATACCTACAATGTTATCGGGCGTACCGTGGGCATATCGCTCACCCTGAAACATTAATCGAGCTAGCCAGTGCATGTCGCGTTGTGTGTTGACATGCACTGGCTACCCAAGACGGGCGCACAGAAGTGAGTAATGCGTAATGCGAACAGAGAAAAAAAGTGCAGCACCGACCACCGAGACTGTCAATCCGCGCTTCGTCGATATTGATTCATGGCCAACCGATGAAGCTGTTGAGGCGATGCTGGAAGGCCAGCTGAGCGCTATCACCACTATCAAAACACAGGTGTCAAAAATAGCCCGTGCCAGTGAAGCGGCTGCTGAGCGCTTGATGAAAGGCGGGCGGTTGATCTATGTTGGCGCCGGCACATCAGGCCGCATTGCTGTGCAGGACGGCGTTGAACTGGGGCCAACATTTGGTTGGCTCGCGGAACGTCTTGTCTACATTCTTGCAGGCGGTCTTGATGCACTAACAAAAAGTGCTGAAGGTGCCGAAGATGACGTGGAAGATGCGCGCGCTCAAATCGATGCTGCGCAAATATCAACCAGTGATGTGGTCATTGGTGTTGCAGCCAGCGGCAGAACGCCTTTTACAGTGGCCGCCCTTGATGCAGCCCGCAAGCTTGGGGCCCTGACTATTGGTGTAAGCAACAACCCGGCTACCGCATTGCTTGACGTGTCTGATCACCAGCTACTCGCAGAAACTGGCAGTGAATTGATTGCTGGCTCCACCCGCATGAAAGCAGGCACAGCCCAAAAAACTATTCTTAATTTATTGTCAACGGCTATTATGTTACGCAGTGGCTTGGTTTACCGTGGCATGATGGTCAATATGGTTATATCGAATGAGAAGTTACGATTGAGAGCGCATGGCATGATTGAATCTTTGGCTGAGTGCACACATGATGTGGCTATGGCTGCGCTTGCAGCGGCTGATGGCAATATCAAGAAAGCTGTTTTAATTGCTATGGGATTTAAAACTGGCGCAGCGACTGATTTATTGTCCAAGCACGATCAAAATCTCAGAGGGGCGCTGGATAGCCTCGCAGCAAAAGGCACTTGAATGCTGTCGAGCATCAAATTGAATGAACCCAGCAACACGCCGCTCTATCTTCAGCTGGCAAGCAGTTTGCGCAATCACATTATTGCCGGTGGCATAGCGATGGGGGAGGCTCTGCCCTCCGAGCGTGATTTGTGTACAATCATTGGCACATCGCGGGTTACAATTCGCAAGGCCATCGACCAACTGATTGCAGAAGGCTTGTTATTCCGAAAGCAAGGCTCTGGCACTTTTGTCGCGCAGCGAATTGAGGCACCGGGATCCTTTTTAAGCGGTTTCAGCGAAGACACTACAGCACGCCATGCGGTGCCCGGCACCATCTGGATGATGAAATCTTATGCCAAACCAACGGATGAGGAAGCTATTTTGCTTGAGTTGAAAAGCAATGAGCAAGTCGCCCGGCTTGGTCGTGTGCGGCTGTCAAGTGGCGAGCCGTTGGCCATCGAACATGCCGTTATCCCTGCAAAGATATTGCCGGATCTGGATAAATTAGGCAATTCACTCTACAATGCGTTAAATGATTTGGGAAACAGGCCAGTGATGGGCACACAAAAAATTCGTGCCTCGTTTGCAACGCCGACCGAAGCCGGTCTATTATCCATTGCCGAGAATGCAGAAATACTGCGCATTGAGCGTTTGACACGGCGCGCTGATGGCACAGCGGTTGAATTTACCCGCTCAGCCTATCGTGGCGATCGTTATGTGTTTGTCTCTGAACTGCGTGGGCATTATTCAGTTTTGTGAGGCTAAATTCAATGGCGCAAAACATATATAAACGTGATGGCTCCCTCGATTTGTTTCGTGGGCTTGATGTTTTGCTTATGATGCTGGTAAATTTACAGGGCTCTGATGCTGCGGCCTTTCCACTGTTGAAACACGCCGAATGGAACGGCCTCACATTGGCGGACCTTGTGTTTCCGATTTTTTCCCTGATTGTTGGGTTGTCTGCGCCACTGGCGCTGGACCAAGAAGGCTCTCAGCCAAACTGGCGGCAAATTTTGCGCCGTGTTTTTATCTTGTTCATGATCGGCGTTGTGCTGGGTTGGTTGATCAAGCCATCGTTGCATATAAGTGATGTACGCTGGACCGGTGTGCTGCAACGCATTGCTCTTGTATATTTGGCCTGTGCCGTGGTTGCGCGGGCACGGCAAGGTTTTTGGTTTGCTGTGGTTCTGGCGAGCATGTTACTGTTTGCGCATTCGCTTGCATTGCTCCTTATCACAGCGCCTGGTGAAACCGGGCCAAGTTTATTACCGGGCGCCGGTGTAAGCCCATGGTTAGACCAAATGCTGTTGCCGGGTCGCTTGCACAGGGTAACCTGGGACCCTGAAGGAATATTATCCACAGTGCCATCCATTGCCACTGGCTTGATCGGTGTTGCTGCAACGCGTTGGATCAGACAACGGTCACGAACGGTTGACTACACAAACACAATGATATGTCTTTGGGGTACAGGGTTATTGGTGACCGGTTTTACATTAACGTTGATATTGCCCCTCAATAAAGCCTTGGGCACCGCCAGCTTTAGCTGTGTTACCGCTGGAACAGGATTTGTGGTCTACGCAATATTACGACAATTTTATTCAGACAGCGAAGGTAGTCGAGCTTTAGTTTGGCTGATGGGTCTTGGTCGCGCAGCGCTCACCGTGTATGTTATTCATATGCTTCTGATTGTTATTTTGGTCAGAAAATTATCCAATGGTGAGCGGCTTTGGGCGATGCTTTATAGACACCTTGAATATATTATTGCATCGCCTCCCTTGGCATCAATCGTGTTTGCAATCGTTGCAACTATGGCGTCGACACTTGCACTGCCATGGCTACGCCGTCACGGCTGGCTGCTTAAAGTTTAAATCAAAAAAATATTTTGCCGGGGTTGAGCAAATTCTGTGGATCAAGCGCTGTTTTTATCTGACGCATAACGCCCACACTGCGTGGGCCATGCTCCTGCAACAGGGCATCGCGCTTGCCAATACCAATACCGTGTTCGCCAGTGCACGTGCCACCAACAGACAAGGCATGCTCTATCATTGCATTATTGATGATACGGGCTTTTTCCCAACCCGTCACATCATCCGGATGCAGAATGAAAAACACATGGAAATTGCCATCGCCAACATGGCCTAAAATTGGTGCCACCAAATCAGAAGCATCAATAGCTAACTTTGCCTGCGATATTGCCGTTGCCAGATGCGAGATGGGCACACACACATCACTGATCCAGGCAACGGAATTTGGCACCAAGGCACGTGCTGCCCATAAAGCCTGGTGACGTGCTCGCCACAGAGCATTTCTGGATTCAGTCTCCGTTGCAAAATTCAGAGCGCCACCGCCATAGTTGTCACCAATCGCGCGTACTTGTTCCAGCTGATCTGTCACGGACGCATCTGAACCGTGAAATTCCAGAAACAGCATTGGCTTTTCTGGCAAGCCGAGTGCACTTTTGGCATTACAGGCACGAATGGCTGTATCATCCAATAACTCCATGCGGGCAATGGGGATACCCGATTGTATTGTGGCAATCACCGTGTTGACAGCGTCCTCAATTGTCACAAAATCCCATGTGGCTGATAGTATTTTATCGGGTTGACCGTGAAGCTTTAAGCTGGCCTCAACAATAAAACCCAGCGTGCCTTCAGAGCCAGTGAACAAATGTGTAAGATCGTAGCCAGACGCCGACTTGCGCGCGCGGGAACCAGTGGAAATCAGCGATCCATCTGCCAGCACAACTTTCAGCCCTAAAACATTGTCGCGCATACTACCATAACGAACGGTTGTTGTGCCTGAGGCGCGGGTTGCAATCATACCCCCTAAGGATGCATTGGCACCTGGATCAACTGGAAAGAACAGCCCCGTTGCGCGGATATCATCATTGAGCTGCTCGCGCGTGACACCTGGCTCGACCACACACATCAAATCTTCAGCGCTCACTTCAATAATCTTCGCCATACGGGAAAAATCCAAGCATATGCCACCGTGAACAGCAGCCGCGTTGCCTTCCAGTGATGTGCCCGCCCCATAAGCGGTTATTGGCAATGCGCACTCCGTAGCTTTTGCAACCACGGTTTGCACATCCTGAATTGTGCGAGGCTGAAAAACAACATCTGGACTGTAGCCGCTATAATGCCCTTCGCCATGTGTATAGTTTGCAATCGCTGATTTTGCCGTCATCAGACGATCGCCAAAAGTATCGTTGGCGCATTCAAGGAAGCGGGCAGCACTCAGATGCGCGCTGTCAGACATGGCAATAATCCTTTTTGTTCTAATCTATATAAGTAGTACCAATCATATTCTTTATATATAAAATATGGAATATATTTCAACACTATATTTGATCTTGCTCAATTTATTTAAATACCAATGTTGCAATTACACGGGTCATTGGTATTGTTATGAAGTATTGGATAATCAGCGAAATATGAGGACAGTAAGACTATGATCTTGGCAGACCAGACATCAATGTTTCGGGAGGCCGCTGAGAGTGCCGCTGTTGTTGCGCATCAAATGCAGGCGAATGCTGCACTGATGCGCGATGTTGGCATGCGGTTACGCAATGCTGCACCGAAAGTTATATTTACCTGCGCCCGAGGCAGCTCAGATCACGCGGCTACATTTGCCAAATACCTTTTTGAAACCCGCTTGCGCATTGCCACGGTATCCCAAGCCCCCTCCATCAGTTCAATTTATGGTGGTGCTTTGCTGAATATGGAAGACGTGCCTTTTATTCTCATTTCACAGTCAGGGCGCAGTCCCGATCTCTTGATGTCGGCAGAGGCGGCCAAAAAAGCTGGCGCTATAGTGGTTGCAATCCTGAATGATACCAGTGCGCCACTGGCAACATTGGCAGATATCGTCATTCCATTGCATGCCGGAAAAGAAACCAGTGTTGCAGCAACCAAAAGCTATATTGCAACCCTGTCAGCGCTCGTGCACCTAACGGCCGAATGGAACAATGATACGGCGCTGTTCGAAGCTTATGCTGGACTAAGCGAAATATTGGCTACGGCATGGGTGGCGGATTGGTCCCATTCAACCGACATGTTTATGACGGCTCACAACATGTTTGTGCTTGGTCGCGGCCTGACATTAGGTATTGCACAAGAGGCCGCGCTTAAATTTAAGGAGACTTGCGGCTTGCATGCTGAAGCTTTCAGTGTTGCGGAAGTCGCTCACGGCCCGATGGCATTAGTCAACAAAGGTTTTCCATTGCTTGTTTTTCCGCCGCAAGACAAAGCGGCTTTGGGGGTTGATGCCATTTTACGTGACTTTGTTGGCCGTGGTGCCAAAGTTGCTGTTTCGGGTGGCAACAATGATGGATGCATAACACTTTCACTGCAAAATAATTTACATCCTGTGCTTGCGCCAATTGCTATGATACAAAGTTTTTACAGACTGGTGAACACAATTTCTGTCATGCGAGGGTATAACCCAGATGCGCCTCAGCATCTAAACAAGGTCACACAAACACGATGACATATCAGGTTTTGACAAATGCACGCATGGTGGTCGATGGCACTTGGCGTGACGATTATGCGTTGCTTATAAAGCAGGGGTACATCGAGGCCCTGGTGCCCTTGGAGAATATTAAGCCAGAGTATATAAAGATAAATCTTGGTGGCGGCACACTACTGCCCGGCTTTATAGACACGCAGGTGAATGGTGGTGGCGATGTTTTGTTCAACACCTCGCCTAGCGTTGCTGCCATCCGCACTATAGCCGCAGCGCACAGGCAATTTGGCACAACAGGTTTTCTGCCCACCTTAATCAGTGATGATCTTTCCGTTGTAGCCAAAGCCATTGCGGCCGTGGATGCGTCGATTGAAGCTGGCGTGCCGGGTGTGCTTGGTATTCATATTGAGGGGCCATTTCTGAATGTGAAAAAACGCGGTGTTCATGATGCAACAAAATTTCGTGTAATTGATACAGAAGCCATTGACCTTTTGTCTTCTCTCAAACACGGCAAAACCTTGGTGACCCTCGCTCCTGAAATGACCAGCCCTGAGGTGATTGCCGAGCTTGCGCGTCGCAATGTGATTGTTGCCGCTGGCCATAGTTTGGCAACATACGAAGAGATGCAGCTCGCCATGTCGGCTGGTCTTAAAGGTGTAACACATCTGTTCAATGCGATGACGCAGCTTGAAAGTCGCGCACCTGGTATTGTCGGTGCCGTGCTTGAAAATAAAAATATTACTGCGGGTATTATTGTTGATGGGCATCATGTGCATCCCGCTGCATTGCGAGTAGCATTCGCTGCTCGCGGTACAGATGGCCTGATGCTTGTAACAGATGCCATGCCGAGCGTTGGCTCGCAATCAAAGCAATTCATGATTGGCAGTCAACGCATTTCTGTGGTTGATGGTGCGTGTCTTGCGCCTGACGGCAGGCTTGCCGGGTCCGCTCTCGACATGGCCACAGCTGTCAGAAATGCAATGAGCATGATGCAGATAGACCTTTACACTGCATCGCGCATGGCAAGCGAAACACCGGCAAAACTATTAGGCATGGTAGAGGAGCGAGGCCGTTTGGTGTCAGGATTACGTGCGGATATTGTTCACCTTGATCGTCAACATAATGTTGTGGCAACTTGGATCAACGGCCAGCACGAAAGCCACCCGTGACTCAACCGGAGCTCGGCATTATTGAAGGATATTTTGGCCGCACCTGGACATGGCCAGAACGTAAAGCCGTCGTCAGTTGTCTCGCACCCGCCGGTTATAAATTTTTTCACTATGCACCGAAAAACGATCGTAAATTGCGTCGCGATTGGAAAGAGCTGCTTGCACCGGAATTCATGAATGAAATTGTAGCCTTTAAAGACCATTGTCATTCTTTCGGCATGCGTTTTGGTATCGGTTTAACGCCTTATGGTGCGCACCTTGATTTTGGCACCGAGACAAAACAAATGCTGGCCAGAAAAATAGATATATTTAATTCTATTGGCATTGATGACCTGATTATTCTGTTTGATGACATGCGGGGTGATGTTGCGAACCTAGCCGAAAAGCAGTCTGAAATTATGGCTTTCTGTCTCGATCAAAGCCGTGCACATCATTTTTACTTTTGCCCAAGCTATTATTCTGATGACCCTGTGCTTGACCGTGTGTTCGGCAAACGCCCGTTGCAGTATCTTGAAATGCTGGGTAAAAATATTGATCCGGTTGTTCATATTTATTGGACAGGTGAAGAGGTTTGCTCGGCTGCTTTTTCATTGGGGCATCTGCGTAATGTGGCTGAGCGTCTGGGGCGCAATGTGTGTTTATGGGATAACTATCCTGTGAATGACGGTCCAAGAATGTCGCAGCATTTACACTTACGCGGGTTTACCGGGCGCACAGCCGACATTGCGTATGATGTTACAGGCCATGCGATTAATCCTGCATCGCAGCCTGTGTTGTCGTGTATTCCTGCGCTCACACTCGCGGCATCCTATCGTCAAGCCGAAAACTATCAGTATGGAAAAGCGTTTATGGAAGCGGCAACCGCCGTTGTCGGGATAGATTTGGCCGTTATGTTGCGTGATGATCTTTTGAGTTTTCAAAACACAGGGCTTGATCGCCTGGGAGAAAGCAAACACATATTGCGTAAAAAATATGCTGCTGTTCATCATCCGGCTGCACTTGAAATTATAGATTGGCTGGACGGCGGCTATGCAATCACCGGCGAAATGCTCGAAACACAATGATCCTGAAACATGAATAAATCTTCTCAAAATATTCATAAAAATATCGAGCCGTGCAGACTGGCTGTGGGCCTGATGTCTGGAACCTCACGTGATGGCATTGACGCAGCGCTGATTGAATCTGATGGCGAGGCCTATATAAGGCCTGTGGCTTTTTTCAGCGAAGCGTATACCGATGAATTCAGAAATAGGCTTGCCCTGGCCTGTCATGAAGCCCTGCAGATGGAAACGCCGGTGCAACACGAGGCGATTTCTATCGCGGAAGACACGCTGACACACTTGCATATAAACGCTGTAAAATCTTTACTCATACAAGCCAATATCAAGCCGCATGAGATTGCCGTTATTGGTTTTCATGGTCACACTATTGCACACCGGATCGATCGGCACTGGACCTGGCAAATTGGCAATGGGGCTTTAATGGCCCAAGAATTGGGCATTGCTGTTGTTGATAATTTCAGAGCGAAAGATGTTGCCGCTGGCGGGCAAGGGGCGCCGTTAATGCCGGTTTATCACCGCGCCATGACAAGCGATCTTGAAAAACCCGTTGCAATACTTAATCTTGGAGGTGTTGCGAACATAACCGCTATTGACAGGCACAATGACATGGTGGCTTTCGATTGTGGTATGGCCAGTGCCATGATCGATAGCTGGATGCTTTCAAAAACGGGGGTTGCCATGGATATAAGTGGCGCTCAGGCGGCTGTCGGTCAGGTGAATGAAACTGTACTGGCTGAAATGCTGGCACATCCATTTTTTGCACTTGACCCGCCGAAATCGATTGATCGGGATGATTTTAGTATGGCGTCGATAGAAGCGATGTCGATCGCTGACGGGGCCGCCACATTGACAGCCTTCAGTGCCGAGGCCGTTGCCATTGGTTTGAGGTTTTTGCCACACATGCCAAAGCAAATATTGGTCGCCGGCGGTGGCCGTAAAAACAATACCCTTATGAGGATGATCCGCGATCGAACAGCCTTGGAGGTCAGGGATATTGATGATCTGGGCTTTGACGGTGATGCCATTGAAGCGCAAGGTTTTGCTTATATGGCGTTGCGTCGTCTTGATAATTTGCCAATCAGCTTTTCGGGAACAACGGGTGTCAAGGCTCCCTTGTGCGGTGGCGACGTACACTTTCCAGAAAAATTGATTTAACGCCTGAACCCTGAAAAATTTTTTAATTGTGTGTGCGGAAAAACGAACAAGTCGGCACATGCCTTTTTTGCATGTGCCGACCAGCGTAGTGTTTACTTCTTTGTTAGATATACATCGACGCGGCGATTTTGTGCTTTGCCTTCAGCTGTATCGTTTGAAGCGACCGGTGTGTCTTGGCCAATGCCATCCGTGGCAATACGATCGGCTGCAATACCCTTGGCAACCACACCCGCCTTGACGGCAGCCGAACGACCGGCTGAAAGTGTTTTGTTGGAAGCGGCATCACCAACGTTGTCTGTTGCGCCAACCATTTTGATAGCCGTGTTTGGATACGCTTTCAGCACCGCTGCTATATCATTAATTTCTTCAGCCGAGTCTGGTGTTACAGTGGCTTTGCCAGTGTCGAAATTAACGTTATCCAGGCGCAGTGGCTTTGTCATGTCCCAGTCTTTATTGTTGATGGCATCATAGAAATTTTCCATAAAACCACCGGCTTTGACTGTGATTTTTTCGCCGCCTGCCAGATCAAGCACTTTGCCGGCTGGTTCCGTAACAGCCGGTGTGGCGGCTGGTGTTACCGGTTCAACCGCTGGTGTCGGTTCAACCACAGGTGCTGGCGCTGGCTCTTTATGACCCATAAAGTAATATAGCGCAGCGGCAATGGCGCCAAGACCGAGCAGCCAGGGCAAGAATTTACCAATGCCAGAAGTGGTTTCTTCAACGGCGGCTGTGGCTGTATGTGTGACAGTCGATGCTGCGGTGGCAACTCTGGCGGTGGTGCTTGCAACCGGTGCCACAGGTGCCATGCCAAGCGCGCTGGCGACGCGGCCATCAAGGGCACCCGCCACATGGTCTTTTTGCCCGCCAAGCAGGGACATCAAACCGTGAGCATCCATATTATTTGTTGCTGCGTGATTTTTGAGAAAACCGAAAATCAATGGGGCGGCCATCGTCAACAAAGTGCCAGCCGAACCGGCACTCACACCGCTGGCGGCACTTATGGCGCTTGTAACGCCGCCAAGCTTGCCACCGAATAAACTGCTAACCATCGATCCGCCGGCCGACGTGAGCGCATTGGTTGATGCACCGCCACCAAACAGACCACTCAACTGACTCATGATGTTACCGTTGACACCCGGCGCATTGATGGCGCTCAACAATTCACCAGCGCCAGTGGCTGTGCTGCCTTGTTGTGCCATGCCGCCGATCAATGCCGGCAAAACAGAGTGAACAGCCGAACCTGTGCTGGTGACACTTTCGCCCAGCACACCTGCGGATTGATGCGTCAGCTCGCTGCCAATCAGCGTTTGAATAGTCGATAATAGATTTATAGCCATGATTTACAAACTCCCTGTGATGCTCAAAACGACTTTGAGCTTATGGTATCACTCTAGATTAGGAGCTATATTGCAGGTAAAATCAAGCCTTAAATCTTAACAGGTGGTTACTTAGGTGCAATCACCATCAACACCTGCTTGCCTTCAAATTTTGGTTCCTGCTCAACTTTGGCAAACGTGGCTGTATCAGTTTTCATCCGGTCCATCACCTTCATGCCGTATTCGTTGTGCGCCATTTCCCGGCCCTTAAAACGAAGCGTTACCTTGACCTTGTCACCGTCATCGATAAAGCGTTGAACGGCTTTTAATTTGACGTCATAATCATGACTATCAATACCAGGTCGTAACTTTATCTCTTTGATATCTTGTGTTTTTTGATGGCGTCGCGCGAGCGCTGCTTTCTTTTGCGCCTCAAATTTATATTTGCCAACATCAAGAAACTTGCACACAGGCGGTTCAGAATTCGGTGATATTTCAACAAGATCAAGACCGGCTGCTTGTGCCAGATCGCGAGCCTCGCGGGTGCCAAGCACCCCGATGTTTTCGCCGTCAGCGCCGATAACGCGAACCTTGAGGGCTTTGATGAATTCATTGTACATTGGGCCGTGGGTCGGCGCGCCAGACGCAGCTGGTCGTTTTACAGGTGGGGTTGGGATGGGTAGAACTCCATGTTGTTGATCGGGATAATGTATATCTATAGCATTTAATTGCTTATTGGTAAATGAACAGCTTAGCTACAGCTAATTTGATGGAGCTTTATCAATGCCTGTTATAAAAGTCGCCAATGTTGCCGAAACCACCGGCACGACCTATCCGCCGCCCCATGATGCCCAATGTCAAAACCGCCATGTCCGACGGCTGAGCAATGCCTTTGGCCTCACCAAATTGGGTTTTAACCTTATGCGCCTGCCGCCCGGCGTCTGGTCGTCACAGCGCCACTGGCACAGCCATGAAGATGAGTTTGTTTATATGCTGGAAGGCGAACTGGTGTTGGTGAGCGATGCCGGTGAAGATATTCTGCGTGCCGGTGATTGCATCGGCTGGCCAGCCGGGGCGCGCGATGGCCATCATCTTGTCAATCGCAGTGATCAAGATGCTGTGTATCTGTGCGCAGGCAACCGGCATGCGGAAGATGTTGCCGTGTATAGCGATATCGATATGAAAACCGAATCAGATCGTTATGGACATTTTAAAGGTTACGTACGCCGTGACGGTACAGCGCTTCCTGAAAAATAAAAACACACCTCCCCCCTTGGTGCCGACAGGGGCGATTGAACTTTATAGCCTTAAAACAACCAGCGCCGGTGACTGTGCACGGTCAATGGAGCGTTTTTTGGTAGGGTCTTGGTCGTCATCGTGCTGATGCTCCCCGCAAC
>JANYGX010000027.1 GCA_025362295.1 Sphingomonadales bacterium
GCTTTGGCGGCATTGCCAATCCGGCGGCCAGCGATCTGTTTTTCTTCCCGGCCCAGGCTACCAACCCGCCAGGATCGTTTGAAGGCTCGATCAACGTTACAGCAAGCTCGGCAACCAATGTCGCTTGCGCCAACGTGATGACATGCGGTGGTGCAGCCAACGGCACTTTGGCAGGCACAGATTTATCTGGCGCTGTTGTTAATTATGTCGCCGGTGCAACGTCTGCAACACGCTTTATTGGCGGCATTGCCTTGGGCAAGGGCGGCACACCTGTACCACCACCGCCCCCACCGCCGCCGTCCCCTCCACCGCCACCATCAACAACATTGTTTCCGGGTACATCATCATATGTTGAACTGAGTGCAGGGAATGGTGTGTCCACAGTGACAGATACGAAAAACACTGTTGAGCTCAGCGGCTCGGTTACCAGCCTGACCAATTACAGTGGTGGTGTTGTTTCACGCAACACGGCAACAGATGCCAATGCCGGTTTCGCCAAATCTGTAAGCGGTGATGTTATTGCATGGACCCGGTGGACGAATGGTACAGTCATAGAACCGTTTGGTCCGAACGAGGTGCTTTCCGCAAAACAAGGTGATTATATCATTGTCGGTAAATCGACAATCATTCAACCAACCAGCGGCATTGTCCATTATTCGCTTTTAGGAGCCACTGCCCCAACGTTTAAGGATGGCTCGGCAGACCCGGGTACATTCAGTGGCAATATGACCGTTAACTTTGCAACAAACCGGTTAGGGTTTGATTTTCTGATCGGACTGGACGGGCAGATTTACACTATGCGCACACCGGGTGACCCGCAAAACCCCCTGGACCTAAACTCTGGTGCTGGTATTTCAGGTATAAATGCACAAGTGGCAGTAACGGGGGGCCTTTGTGCACAAGTGTGTGGCGGTGCAGTTTATGGCCTGCTGTTTGGCAACGGTGCCACTCAGGCTGGCGTAAACTATAACATCGGCACCGGCGCCAAGACGATCATTGGCTCAGCTGTTTTCGGATCAGGCACGCAAACAGTCACCCAAGCCAATCCGGTGGGTGCACCGCCGCCGCTGCCAGCGCCGCCTACAACTGGGGCACCGACAGGTAGCCGGTTACTTTCTTTGAACGCGAATAGCGGCAGTATTGGTTCAGCCACAATTCGAACGTTAACGGCACAACCGGATGGCCGACTGGATGTTGATCCATTTGGCAGATCACGCGGCACTGCTGTTGACAAGGAATTCAGTGGTCTTGCAGGACTAATCGGTTGGTCACGGTGGTCGGGTGGTGCAATAGTTTACAACACAGGTCAATCCTACCCAACACCGGCTGGCGGCATTCACTACATTTGGGGCTCATCGGTTGTTTCAATTCCATTGTCGGGCACAGCGACTTATGATCTGGCCGGATCAACAGCTCCAACAGACAGTCGTGATTTGGTCGCTCCTGGCACAGTGGTTGATGCCAAACTTGCTGTTGCATTTTCCACCATGAAAGTAGGGTTTGAAACCAATATTGCCATCGGCGGCCAAACCTTTGCTCTGTCCACAGCCGGTGGTGTGGCCGCGCCGTCGCAGACTTTGGGGACTGACGCAACCTTTAATGGCCAGACAAATCTGTCAGGTACCTTCTACGGTTTTATTACCGGAACGGGTGCCAGTCATGCAGGCCTTGGTTACACATTCAGCCCAGCATCAGGTGTGTTTCTCGATCCAAACATTCACATCAGCGGCGTGATCGCTTTTACCAAACATTAATCTCACACGCTCTGCGCCAGCGATACCGCACAGACTCATGCCTTTCATATCGCACTTATAGGAGTATGATACCATGTTACGATCCTTCACTGCACTTACATGCCTAGTCTCGCTTGCCGGATTAGTTCTGGTGCCGATGGCAGCTCACGCTGATGCGTTACCTTTTTCTGTTGCGCAAGCATCCGACACCAGCCTCACATGTAGCCAGTTGGCTATGGAAACCGTCAAGGTTGCCAACATGATGGCGACAGCGGCAACACAGTCG
>JANYGX010000025.1 GCA_025362295.1 Sphingomonadales bacterium
TGCCCGGCGTGAAACTGCCCGACCCAAGGACCGCACTCGAGTGACTTCGCGCAAAGCCTCGAACGCTGGTTGTGGTGTTTGCTCAGGGCCAAATGGCCATGAACAAGAGATGATATAGGGTAAAGCCTAGATATTGTCAAGGGTGGTACGTTACTTTGTAGGTAAAGAGCGTATATGGCGCAGAAATGCGCTTGTATGTGAGTTCACTTTGCCCTCGTAAAGGGCTAAAGACAGAGAGACATGCTTTCAGCAGCCTCGTCGTGCAACTGCCCTTGACTCATCCCGCTGCACTGCACAAGTATAGGTGCTTGATACAAAAAAGGGTTCAGGCCACATGACGCAGTGGGTGTATACGTTTGGCGATGGCAGTGCCGATGGCGATGCCAGTATGAAAACGCTGCTTGGTGGCAAGGGGGCCAATCTTGCCGAGATGGCATCGATTGGTTTGCCGGTGCCGCCGGGCCTCACGATTTCCACCGATGTATGCACCTATTATTATGCGCACGGCGCATGTTATCCGGCTGATCTGCCGCCGCAGGTAGCCTCTGCATTGGCACGGATGGAAGCCCAAACCGGCATGATGTTCGGCAATGATGCGAACCCGCTGTTACTATCCGTGCGCTCTGGTGCCCGGGTGTCCATGCCCGGCATGATGGACACCGTGCTGAACCTTGGCCTCAACGATGCAACCGTTGTGGCACTGGCGCAGAAGTCCGGCAATGCACGGTTTGCCTGGGATAGCTACCGCCGCTTCATTCAGATGTACGGCGATGTGGTGCTTGGTATCGATCATTACCTGTTTGAAGATGAGCTGGAGACACTCAAAGACCAGAAGGGTGTGCACCTCGATACAGCCCTTGACGCCAGCGACCTGCAAACACTGGTGGCGGGTTACAAAACACTGATTGAAACTGAAACCGGCAAGCCGTTTCCGCAAAACGTAGAGGATCAGTTGTGGGGCGCAATCACCGCTGTGTTTGGCTCTTGGGATTCCGAGCGTGCGAAAGTCTATCGCCGCCTTAACGATATTCCGCATGCATGGGGCACCGCTGTGACGGTGCAAGCCATGGTGTTTGGCAACATGGGCGATACATCGGCGACCGGTGTTGCCTTCACCCGCGATCCATCAACCGGTGCACGTGCAACTTACGGTGAATTTTTGATCAACGCGCAAGGCGAGGATGTGGTGGCCGGTATTCGCACCCCGCAATATTTAACACAGGCCGCGCGGGAAACAGCGGGTGCCAAGGCAGCATCGATGGAAGAAGCCATGCCGGACACGTTTGCTGCCCTGTCGCAAGTGTTTCAACGGCTCGAAACCCATTACCGCGACATGCAGGATATTGAGTTTACCGTGCAAGAGGGCAAACTGTGGATGCTGCAAACCCGCTCCGGCAAGCGCACAACCAAAGCTGCGCTCAAAATTGCTGTCGATATGGCCAGTGAAAACCTCATTACGCAGGATGAAGCCGTGCTGCGCATCGATCCGCACGCGCTCGATCAGCTGCTGCACCCAACGCTTGATCCGGCAGCCGTGCGTGATGTGCTGACCAAGGGGTTGCCAGCATCACCAGGGGCGGCATCCGGCATTGTGGTGTTTGATTCAGACACCGCTGAACAATTCGCGCATGAGGGCAAGGATGTTATTCTGGTGCGTACGGAAACATCGCCGGAGGATATCCACGGCATGCACGCGGCACGCGGTATTCTAACAGCGCGCGGCGGCATGACCAGCCATGCAGCGGTGGTCGCGCGCGGTATGGGGCGGCCGTGTGTGTCGGGTGCTGGGGCGCTGGCCATCGACGCGAAACGCGGCATCATGCACTGCACCGGTCGCGCTGTGAATGCCGGTGATGTCATCACCATCGACGGCTCAACCGGCGAGGTGATGCTTGGCGCTGTGGCGACGATCCAGCCGGAACTGTCCAGCGATTTCTCAACCCTGATGATGTGGGCGGATGCCAAGCGTCGCCTGCGGGTCAGAACCAATGCGGAAACCCCGCTGGACTGCCGCACTGCGCGAGCGTTTGGCGCGGAAGGCATCGGGCTCTGCCGCACCGAGCATATGTTTTTTGAAGCAGCGCGCATTGTTGCTGTCCGCCAGATGATTCTGGCTGAGGATGAAGCTGGCCGGCGCTTGGCGCTGGCCAAACTGCTGCCCGTGCAGCGGCAAGATTTCATCGAGATTTTCGAGATCATGGCCGGTCTGCCCGTGACCATCCGCCTGCTCGATCCACCATTGCACGAATTTCTGCCACAGGCTGAAGCAGACTTTGCCGATGTTGCAAAAGTTGCTGGCACCAGCATCGATGTGCTGCGCCGCCGGGCGCAGGAACTGCACGAATTCAACCCGATGCTGGGCCACCGTGGCTGCCGCCTTGGCATCACCTACCCTGAAATTTATGAAATGCAGGCACAGGCGATTTTTGAGGCGGCACTGCACGTGGCAAAAACCTCTGGCAAAACGGTTGTGCCTGAAATCATGATACCGCTGGTGGCCACAGCCAAAGAGCTGCAGTTGATGAAAGCTGTGGTTGACAAAGCCGCCGTCGCGGCGTTCGCGGCCGCTGGCAGCACGCTTGACTACACTGTTGGCACGATGATCGAACTGCCGCGTGCGTGTTTGCAGGCCGCCCATATTGCCGAACATGCAGCATTCTTCTCGTTCGGTACCAACGATTTAACACAAACAGCGCTTGGTATTTCCCGTGATGATGCGGCAAAATTTCTCGGCCCTTATGTGGATAAGGGCATCTACGCACGCGATCCGTTTGTCTCGCTGGATATCGACGGTGTTGGTGAGCTGATCAGCCTTGCGTCGGCGCGCGGGCGGGCAGCGCGACCTAACCTCAAGCAGGGCATCTGCGGCGAGCACGGCGGCGATCCGGCATCGATTGCGTTTTGTGAAACTATTGGCCTTGATTACGTCAGCTGCTCGCCATACCGCGTGCCAGTTGCACGGTTGGCCGCAGCACAGGCGGCACTTCGGGCGGCTAAATCTTAGTTTGCTGCTCTTGGTCTTTCAGCACTTTTTCAAGCTCTTTGCGCTGATCATCTGAATACCCATCGGATGTATCCGCATCTGGCTTTATCACAGCGCCGTCCGCGTCTACAACAGCTGGGTGATGGAACACAGCGTTGCGGTGCCGGGTGAACGCGGTGACGGTGTCAGCACCATAATCGATCAGCGGTTTGACCTTGGCAGTGCGCACCCAGTCCGGCATGTCTGTGCGGTCGATCATCAGGCCGATACCTGCATAAACAATGCTGACGACCAATAACCCCCGGATAATGCCAAAGCCCATGCCAAGCACACGGTCAACGGGCCCGAGGCCAGATTGTTTGACCTTGCTGCCAAGCGTGCCAGCGATAAATTTGCACAGATAAAAGCTACCGAGAAACACCAGCGCCAGTGTGGCGAGGTCGGCACCACTTGGCGAATGGATTTGGGTGCGCATCCAGCCTGAGACCGGCGCAAATAACAGCCGCAATGCAATCACAGCGCCAGCCCAGGCACCGAGTGACAACAGTTCAGTGGTAAAGCCACGCGACAGAGCAAACAAACCGGAAAGGCCAACAATGACCATTACAAAAATATCAAAAGCTGTCATGCCTTAATAACTAGCGCTTTCCAGTGAGACTGTCCACAAAGCTTGACAGGTCTTTGAACTGCGCCAGTGTCACATCAGCATTGCCAAGATTGGCCGATACCGGCACCAGCGCGCGCTCGAAGCCAAGCTTGGAGGCCTCCTTCAGACGCAGGGCGGTATGGCCAACCGGACGTATCTGGCCAGACAAGGCCATTTCACCAAACACAACGCAGTCGTGGCCAAGCGGGGTATCGGTGAGTGCCGAGACCAGCGCTGCAGCAATTGCCAGATCGGCGGCAGGTTCTGATATGCGCAAGCCACCGGCAATATTGAGATAGACCTCGTGCGCACCAAAGCCGAGGCCGCAGCGCGCTTCCAGCACAGCCAGCACCATGGCGAGCCTGCCGCCATCCCAACCGACAACCGCACGGCGCGGCGTGGCGCCGGAATTCACCCGCGCCACCAGCGCTTGGACCTCAACCAGCACGGGCCGTGTGCCCTCAACACCGGCAAACACCACGGAACCTGAAACAGCTTTTTCACGGGCGGATAAAAAGAGGGCTGACGGGTTGCTAACCTCGATGAGACCCTTGTCAGCCATTTCGAACACGCCAATTTCGTCGGTGCCGCCAAAGCGGTTTTTGACTGAGCGCAAAATCCGGAAGGCATGGCCGCGTTCGCCTTCGAAATAGAGCACGGCATCGACCATATGCTCAAGCACACGCGGCCCAGCAATCTGGCCGTCTTTGGTCACATGGCCAACCAACATCACTGCCGCCCCGCTGGCTTTGGCGTAGCGAATAAGTTCCTGCGCGCATAACCTCACCTGAGCCACCGTGCCCGGTGCTGATTCAAGCTGGTCCGCATAGATGGTCTGGATTGAATCAATCACCAGCATCGATGGCGGCGGACTTTGTTCCAGTGTGGTGATGATATCGCGGAGCGAAGTGGCGGAACCAAGCGAGACGGCGGAGTCCTGCAACCCCAACCGCACGGCCCGCAGCCGGATCTGATCGGCAGCCTCCTCACCAGATATATAGACCACCCGTTCATCGCGCCGCGCGAGAGCCGCTGCGGCTTGCAACAACAGTGTGGATTTGCCAATGCCGGGGTCACCGCCGATCAGCACGGCTGAACCCGGCACCAGACCGCCACCAAGCGCTCGGTCAAATTCGGCAATGCCAGTGATCAGCCGGGGCGGCGGGGCCTGGCTGTTCCTCAAATCCGACAAGTGCACCCGCGCACCGCCGCTGGAGGCGCGCTGCTTGGCCGAAAACGGCGTGACGTTGGCAGCCACCTCCTCAATCAGGGAGTTCCAGCCGCCACACGCTGTGCATTGGCCCTGCCATTTGGAAAAACTATCGCCGCAAGCCTGACAGACATAGCGGATTTGGGCTTTGGCCATGGGCACTCCTATTTGTTCTTGATATGTTCAATTACATTGACGTGTAAAAAGCAAGACTTATTTTAACACAAGTCTGCTATCAGAGCCGAATGATGACGAATAATCCCCCCCGTATCGCCGTGTTGCTGCCGTGCTTTAACGAGGCTGCCGCGATTGCCAAGACTGTGCACGACTTTAAGGCCGCGTTGCCGCAAGCGACACTTTATGTGTACGACAACAACAGCACCGATGGCAGTATAGTGGCAGCGCATGCGGCTGGAGCGGTGGTGCGATCGGAAAAAATGCAGGGCAAGGGCCATGTGGTGCGGCGCATGTTTGCCGATATTGAGGCCGACATATACATCATGGCAGACGGTGACGCGACATATGAAGCCGCTGCGGCCCCAGCGCTGGTGCAGCAATTGATTGATGAGCAGCTCGATATGCTGGTCGGGGCCAGAAAATCTGAAATCGATGCGGCCTACCGGCGCGGCCACAAGCTTGGCAACCGGGTGCTCACGCGGATGCTGGCCGAACTGTTTGGCCGCAGCTTCAGTGATATCCTGTCTGGGTACCGCGTGTTCTCAAGGCGCTTTGTCAAAACGTTTCCAGTGCTGTCAGCGGGTTTTGAAATTGAAACGGAAATCAGCATTCACGCGCTTGAAATGCGGATGCCGGTGGCAGAACATATAACGGCTTACGGCGCGCGTCTGGACGGCTCTGTCTCCAAACTCAGCACCTACAAAGATGGCTTCCGGATTGTGCGCACCATTCTGACGCTCTACCGCTATGAGCGGCCTTTATGGTTTTTTGGCTTGGCCGGGTTCATGCTAGCGGTTTTGTCACTCGTGCTGTCAGTGCCGCTGGTGATGACCTATCTGCAAACCAGCCTCGTGCCACGGGTGCCAACAGCCGTGCTGGTGACCGGCCTGATGATTTTGGCATCTCTGTGTTTTTTCACTGGCCTGATACTCGATACGGTGGTGCGCGGTCGCCGCGAGGTGCGGCGGCTTGCCTATCTCTCCTTCAAAGCACCGGGTGCGTGATGCCAATGATGATTGAACGACTGAAAAAAATGCCGCGCTGGTGCGTGGTCGTGTTGGTCTGGCTGGGCTTTAGCGCCTACAAGGCTTATGATACCTGGGCCGGTTATGCCTTCAACCTCTACACCGATCCGGACAGCCTGATGCGCTTGCAACAAATCCGTGATCTGATCGCGGGACAGGGCTGGTTTGATCTGCACCAATACCGCATGGGGCTGGCGGGCGGCACGCTCATTCACTGGTCGCGGCTGGCGGATCTGGGGCCGCTGCTGCTCATGCTTATAGCGCGGCCGTTTGCCGGTGTTGTGCCGTCAGAGTTTTTTGCCATGACCGCCTATCCTCTGCTGCTGTTGCTGGCCATGATGATGTCCGCCGTCGCACTGGCGCGGCGCATTGGCGGCACAGAAACCATGGTGCCTGTGCTTGTGGCACTTGTGGCTTCCATGAATGTTCATATAGCCTATGTACCGGGTAATATCGACCATCATAACCTACAACTGATTGCGGTGTTATGGGCCGTCTACGGTGCCTGTGGGGGTGGAACGCGGCGCGATGCCATCATCACTGGGGCAGCCGTGACTGTCACCATAATTATTGGTATGGAAACATTGCCCTACACACTAGCACTGTTGCTTGCCATTGGCATCCGCTGGCTGATCAATCCGCTGCGTGAAAAAACATATTGTGCTGCACTGGGTGTCACGCTGGTGGCAAGCACGGCCTTGGCTGCCCTGATCTTCATGCCGCGCCCTTGGCCATGGCAATATTGCGACAGCTTCACACCGGCAACAGCTTTTCTGTCGATGGCCATCGGCCTTATTTTCATCGGCCTCGGGTTGGCGACCGATCGGTTAGCGACTATGGCACAGCGTTTGGTTGCAGCACTGGTTGCAGCGTGTCTGCTGGCAGCAGCGATGGTCGTGTGGTTTCCGGCCTGCATCCACAATGCCTATCCAACAGATCCGATCATGGTCAAATACATGTTCTCCCAGATTACGGAAATGGAGCCGGTGGCTGGTATGATCCGCCATGGTTCAACCGAGTCTATTTTGTATCTCTCTATGGCGCCGGTTGTGCTTGGTGTGACAGCGTATAAAGTTTTCAAAGCGCACGACAACTGGCAGCGCTGGCTCACCATTTGCCTGCCGGTGCTGGCAACACTTGGCATCACCTTGTGGCAGGTGCGGGCGCAATTTTTTCTGAACGGCCTGGTTATCCCGATGGCGGCGGCGCTGATTGCCGAGTGGCGAAAAAGTGGCACAATCAAACGTCTGGCTGGCTGGCTGTTGTTTACACCGCCGCTCTACTACATGCTGTCGATAGGTCTTGCCACAATGCTCCACACAAAGGACCTAGGGCACGGCAAACTTGGCGGCTCATGCAACACGGTGGCGGCGCTCAAAATGCTGGACCGGTTGCCAGCCGGGCTTGTTCTGGCGCCTCTCAACAGCGGGCCGATGCTGGTGGTGCACACGCATCACAGCGTTCTGTCCGGCACCTATCACCGCGACAGGCTTGGCAATATTGCAGCCCTTGAAGCCTTCACCTTAAGCGATGACAAAGCGCTGCCGATTATAAAACAAGCGCATGTTGACTATGTGGTGTTGTGTCCGAAAGCCGGCGATATGCATATGATGCTGCGAGAAGCACCCAATGGGTTGATGGCGCACCTTGCCAAAAGCAAAACGCCCCTTTGGCTGAAGCGGCAGGCTGGATTTCCAAACGATATGCAGGTGTATAAGACTACGCTTTAAGTTTTGCAGCCGTTGCCATATCAACGACCCGCTGCGCGTTGTTTGACCAAAGATAGCCGCGCTTTTCAATAGCGGCAGCGGCATTGGCGCTCATCCGTGCGCGGCGTGGTGCATCTTGCGACAGCGATAGCAAAGCATCAGCAAGACTGGCTACATCGCCGGGGGCAAACAGCAGTGCGTCCTCACCGTCATGCACCAGCTCTGCAATATTATCTTGGCGCGGCGCAATCACCGGTTTACCCAGGCCGAAATATTCAAGAATTTTCATCGGGCAACAATATTCGTTGGCGGCAGGCTGCACAGCGATATCAAGTAAATTAAGATGTGCCGGCACTTCATCGTGCGACAGCGCACCTGTAAACAAAACATGCTGTGCCAGATCTAGTGTCTTCACCAGATGTTCAAGATCAGCGCGCGCTGGACCGTCCCCAATCAGCAGCAGGCTAACATTTTTTGTGTGCAAACCGGCTTTGGCAAACGCCTGTATCAGCAAATCCAGACCATGCCACGGGCGAAACCAGCCAACAAAACCGATCACCACTTTTCCAACCAGCGAAAATTGATGCACCAGCGCCGGATCCGCCACACCCACCCTGAAGCTGTCGGGGTTCACCCCGTTTGACACAACAACTAGTTTGTCTGGCTGCACACCAAAGCTGATCATGATTTTTTTAAGCGCCCCTGTCACCACAATCGTCTGCGTCGAGGCATTGCATAGCTTTTTTTCCATCCACGATGCCAGCGCCAGCATTTTCATGCCGCTCTCGCGATTTTCTTCCAGCGCCAGCGGTGAATTGACTTCCAGTATGATTGGGATGCGCAGCATGCGGGCCGCCGCCACGCCAGCACAATTGAACAGCGCATAGCGTTCATAAATCATGGCCGGTTTCAACCGCCGTGCATGCAGCACTATTTTTGGAATGGCGTAAAAATTATAGGCCAGTTGGGCAAGTTCACTGAGATAGGGTATATTCTTTAATATGGCGAGCCGGCTCGGCGGTGCTGCATCGTTGTGGGCAGGGCGCACTGTTTCCGTATCGACCAGCGCACAAATTTCAACCGTATGGCCAAGACCGCGCAAGGCATGGACGATTTCCAGAATATGTACCCGCTGCGCATCCGTTGCTTGGGTTCGGTGATGGTAAAGAATTTGCACGCGGCTGATACCTATATGTCGCAAAGATTTTATATTGTGATGGTATCTTTAGAGCGTTTTTCAAATTCTCAAAACAAAAACCAGCCCTGGCGAGAAACTTTAGAACGGAAACAGCGCATCATACACTTGTTGGCCGTAGCGGGCCTGTTGCACATCGGTTAACTGCCCGCGCCCGCCGTAGGATATCCGGGCCTCGGCAATCTGGGTGTGCTGGATGGTGTTGTCGCGCGTTATATCTTCCGGTCGCACAATGCCAGCAATGATAAGTTCGCGCACTTCGAAGTTAACGCGCACCTCCTGCCGCCCACGAATAACCAGGTTGCCGTTCGGCAGCACGTTGGTCACAATCGCGGCCACTGTCAGGTTAACAGTGTCGGCGCGCTGGATTTGTCCAGCACCGGTTGATTTACCTTGTGATTGCAGTTGTGCCAGATTTGATGGATTAATCGCCTTGGGCAAAATTTTTGAGAGCTGCGATTCGAGCCCGAGCAGTGCTGGAAGCTGGGCTGATTCCGAGTTATCGCGTGAGCGCGTCGTGGTGTTGGCAACCTGTGCCTTGTCGGCAATATCAATTTTGACAGTGAGAATATCGCCTGTGCGTGAGGCACGCTGGTCGCTGAAAAAAGCTTTGGCACTGCTGCGAAATAGCGATGTGTTTTTATGAGCGGGCACGGCCTGCGCCACGTCAGCTGTGCTTAACGCCTCAGACGATGTGTCGCTGTCTGTCATGTTCTGGTGCGCCAACGATGCCTCACGGCGCGGCGGCACAGTGCCTTCCATGTCAGACAGGCGCGGCGCCTTGCCGACCATCGCCAGTCTGTCAACAGTGCCGCAGGCAGCGACACTGCCTAACAGTGCGGTCATCAAAACAAGCTTAAATGCATACGTTACAGTCATAATCCGTATCCAGCTGGAATTTGGGGGGCAACAAGCGGGGTGACCAGAACCGTGCCGGGGGCAGCGATTTCGCCTTCGACGATTTGTTTTGATACCATGTTCTGCACACGAATATGTGTGCCCTTGCCGCCGTTTTCCAGAGCCTTGCCAGTCGCCGCAATGGTCATGCCGCCACGCGCCACGAGCATCGTCACCAGTTCATCCCGCTTGACGAGATCCGGGGTTTTTATATCTGTGCTGTAAATGGGCTGGCCAGAAGCAATGGTCCGCTTCAGTTCTTTGCCAACAAGTGCGGCATATTCGGCAAGGCCATAACGGTGACTGGTGGCGGACTCGTCCAGCGTATCAAGATCACTGTCACTGACAATGCTGCCACGCTCAAGGGTATGGGCCGCAACCGATATTTGTGCGCCGTGAGCAGCACCACTGCTGCAACACAAAATAACCATGGCTATCAACTGTCGTTTCATAATGCGCTTACCTTAATTGTGTGACGGTGCTCAGCATTTGGTCGGCGGCTGTGATCACCTTTGAATTCATTTCGTAAGCCCGCTGGGCCGTGATGAGCGAGGTGATTTCCGACACCGGATTGACATTGGAGGTTTCAACAAACGACTGACGCAGCACCCCGAAACCTGGCTGACCAGGGTCGGACACCGTTGCCTGGCCCGATGCTGGGCTTTCAATCAAAAGGTTTGAGCCGATCGCTTCAAGCCCGGCCTCGTTGGGAAACGATGTCATTTCAATCTGGCCAACGGTTTGGTAGTTGATCTGGCCTGACAGTTTCACCTGCACAAGCCCAGTCGGGTTGATCGTCACATCAACCGCGTTTGGCGGAATAGTGATGGTCGGCTGCACCTGGTAGCCATCATGGGTAACAAGATTGCCCTCAGCGGACAGCTGAAATGTGCCGTCACGGGTGTAAGCGGTTTCCCCGCTTGGCTGCTGAATGCGGAAAAACCCGCGACCATCAATAGCAAGATCGAACTTGTTGCCGGTTTGCGTGAGGTTGCCCTGCTCGCCGATACGGTAGATGCCGCTGGTGCGCACCCCAAGACCAACCTGCACGCCAGTCGGCAGCCGGGTGTTGGCCTCTGACGATTGCGAGCCGACACGCGCCACATTCTGATACAGCAAATCAGCAAATTCTGCCCGCTGGCGTTTGAAGCCAGTGGTGTTCAAGTTGGCAATGTTGTTTGAAATGACTTCAACATTGGTTTGCTGGGCCAGCATGCCGGTGGCAGCAATATTCAAAGCGCGCATGATATTATCTCCGATATATTATTGGACACGACCGATACTTTCGATGCCTTTTTTGCGAATTTCTTCGTAACGATCGAGCATATGAGTGGTGGATTCGTAGGACCGCAAAACCGACATCATGTCGGTCATTTCTAGAATTGGCTTGACGTTAGAGCTTTCGAGAACACCAGTGTGTAGCTTCACATCACGCACATTGACCGGACGGGCGCCGGGTTTGATATCATAGAGATTGTCGCCTGCCCGCACGAGATCGTTGTTATCCAGCTGCACAATGCCAACACGACCTTTTTCTCCAGCCCGAGACTGCACGGTGCCATCGGCTGAAATGGCCACATTCGTATCGTTTGGATCTGTGTGAATAACTTTGCCGCCACTATCGAGCACATGCTGACCAGCCAGTGTCACCAGCGAACCATCGGCAGCAAGCGTAAATTTACCGTTCCGGGTATAGGCCTGCTGGCCGTTGCCGCGATCAATCACATAAAACCCGTCCCCCACAATAGCTGAATCGAGAGGGTTTCCAGTGCTGTTCATGTCACCGGGTGTCGAATCCCGTGCAACACCATGGTCAAGCACGAATGCCACGGGCCGCGCTGATGCTGCATCGGCTGATGGCAATTTTTCGATATAATCCTCAAACATAACATTTTCGCGCTGAAACCCCGTGGTGTTCATGTTGGCTATATTGTTAGCCACCACATCCATGTGGCGCTGCAAGGCAACCTGGTGCGAAAGTCCGACATATCCGGTTGTATCCATGGCAGTTATAATCTCTTCGTTGTCTTGTACCCCTGCTATCCAAGTTTCATGCCAATTCAAAATATGAGCAATTGTCCCGTTTAAAAGTGACCCTTGAGGCTGAGCCCGGCATTTTTTGCCGACGGGGTGTGGCTGTTACGATTCATTAACGCTGTTTGCGTTACATACAGTCTAGGAAATCAACAGAGCAGAGCATGGCCACAACAGCACTATTCCCTGAGCAATCCATCGAGGACGCCTCGATAGATTTGCCACGCAAGAAATGGACTGGTAAAAAAATTACTGGCATTGCTGGTGGTTTCTTGCTGCTTGCTGCTCTAGCGCTTGTCTACGCTTATTTTTTTACCGGTCTGTTTAAAGCCAGCCATGTAAAAGCCGTTGTGCCTGATACGATTGTAACCTATGTTGATGCACCCGACATCATTGTGAATATCAATGCCGGGCAGGGCAAAACAAAGTTCCTTAAACTTGGCATTACGCTCTCAGTGCACGGCACACAAAAAGCGGCGCGCGTTAAGGCAGCGCTGCCGCGCGTGATCGACAGTTTTCAAATTTATATGCGCGAGCTTCGTGTGGAAGATATCAATGGATCGGCTGGCATGTTTTTGCTGAAGGAAGAGCTTTTGCGCCGTGTTAACACAGAACTTGCACCGGATCGTATTGATGATGTGCTGTTCAAAGAAATGCTGTTGCAATAATTATGGCTGACACACAAACAATCGATGACGCTGCCGTTGCCAGACAATGGGAAGAATCTATTGCATCAGCCGCATCAGATGACGTGCCAGACAGCTTTCACAGTGGACGCATTCTTGATCAGGATGAAATTGACAGCCTGCTTGGCTTCGATGGTGATGATACGGAGCAAAATCGTACCGGCATTCAGGCAATTATCAATTCAGCGCTGGTGTCTTATGAGCGCTTGCCAATGCTTGATGTTATTTTTGACCGTCTGGTCAGAATGATGTCAACCAGCTTGCGCAATTTTACCTCGGATAACATCGAAGTGAGCATCGACAGCATCACCTCTGTACGTTTTGGCGACTATCTGAATTCCATTCCATTGCCTGCCATGATGGCGGTGTTTCATGCCAGTGAGTGGGATAATTATGCATTAATGACAATCAGCTCATCATTGATTTATTCTATTGTTGATGTGTTGCTTGGAGGCCGCCGCGGTATGCCACAAATGCGTGTGGAAGGCCGGCATTACACCACGATTGAAACCAATCTGATTGAACGCATGGTTGAAATTATTCTGAAAGATATGTCTGCGGCATTTGAGCCACTGTCGCCAGTGAATTTTACCTATGACCGCACAGAAACCAATCCGCGTTTTGCCACCATCGGGCGCCCGACAAACGCCGGAGTGGTTGTCAAGCTGCGCGTGGATATGGATGACCGGGGTGGCAAAATGGAAATTGTTTTTCCCTACGCCACGCTTGAACCCGTGAGGGAGCTGCTTTTGCAGCGCTTTATGGGCGAAAAGTTCGGTCGCGACACCATCTGGGAGACCCACCTTGCTACTGAATTGTGGCGCGCCAATATTGACCTTCATGCTGTGCTTGATGAACGTATGATGTCACTTGGCGATGCGATGGATTTTAAGGTTGGCCAAACCATTATGTTTAACCGCAACGCACAGGACACCGTCGAGATGCGCTGTGGTGATGTGACACTCTGCAAAGGCCATCTTGGCCGATCACGCAATCACATTGCCGTGCAGATCGATGCGGTCACTGACAAGTTGAAAGCCTCACGCTTGCTTGAGGATGCCGGCTTATGACCATGATGATTGACCTGATGCTCTCCATACTCATCGCCGCCATGCTGGCGACAAGCTTTATATTATACCGAAAAATGGATATTCTGAAATCGGCGCAAGGCGACATGACATCACTCATCGCTGATCTGACCAAAGCCTGCGACACGGCACAGGCCGCCATTGTACATTTAAAAAACGCTTGTAAAGAAACCGGTGACAGCCTGAATGATAAGCTCCGTCTAGGGCAGAAACTTGCCGATGAGCTTTCGATTATTATGGAAAGCGGTGAGCGTATGGCACATGATGTCGCAACCAAACGACCAGAGCGTCGTAATCCGCTCAATCAGGAAAAATTTCGCCAGCCCGCTCAATCACCTTTGCCTTCAGAGGATGAAACCAAAGCATTGGCCAAGTTACTTCAGGGCTTGCGGTAAGGTGCACAATGCCATTCAAGAATGATACAATCCGTAAATTGATGACAAGAATTCACATGCTGCCGGTGATCATGGCCTTCAGTGCCATAACGCTTGGCCTGCATGTGGGTAAAATAACACAGACCGTTATGTTTGGAACGGTAGCACGGGCCGAGTCTGTGCCTGCCAGACAAAAAAATAATGCGGCGGCCAAACCGGCCTCGTCACGGTCTGAAATTGCCCTTGCAGCAGAAATTGCAGAGCATGGCAGTGCGCCCAATGCAAACGCTATTGGCGACAAGGCAAGGCAGATAGAGTTGCGCGAGCGTTTGGCGGAAGCTGCTGAAAAGCGCATTGATGGCAAACTGGCAGAATTGAAAAGCCAGCAGGTGCAGGTCGGCCAACAAGCGCTGGCACGCAAGCAGCAGGCAGACCAGCAATTTTCATCCCTGGTCAAACTCTATGAAGCCATGAAGCCCAAGGATGCCGCCCGCATTTTTGAGAAGCTAGACATGAGTGTGCAGCTGGCTGTGTCCACACGCATGCGCGAGCAAAAAATGGCGGCGATCATGGCCGAAATGAGTTCGGATTCAGCCCGGTCACTCACCATGCAAATGGCGACACTAGCACGCAATAATAATATTGCGCGCTAGCAAACGTTTACACTAGCTTCACAGATTGTGTTTATTATAAAAAATACGTTATGCGACCTGGAGAGGGAAATGAACATCAATAGAGCGACCAGCACGTTTGACGAACGCATAGAAGCGCTCACGGACAAGCATGACAAGCTGATACGCACACAGGATATTATTGATATTGTCAAATCGATGTTATCAACCGTATCGGCTGATATGCACGCCTCCTTGCAAACGGTGGGTGTGGAAATAGCATCGCTGGTTGATTTAATCGGCACTACAAAAAACGAAATCGCCTCCATACAACCGCATGCGCTGTCCAGCAGCGGCATCCCAGATGCCAAGGATCAACTGGATGCTGTGGTGCTTGATACAGAGCAGGCGGCAGGCAAAATAATGGATTGCGCCGATGACCTGATGGCACTGTCAACTGGTTTGGCACCTGAGCTGCAGGGCAAATTACAATCTCTCTCAACGCGCATTTACGAAGCCTCCTCATTTCAGGATATCAACGGCCAGCGCGTGACAAAGGTTGTCCGGCTGCTGAAAGACATTGAACAAAAGCTGGCGCAACTGGCTGTGGCCTTTGGCGATACCAAAGACCCAAACCTGTTTGCAGCTGAAAATAATGGCTTGCTGAACGGGCCGCAACTCCAACCGGCTGATAATTTGCAGGACAATATAGATTCACTCTTTGCCAGTCTGAATTGATCCATGCATGGGCAAGCGTCTGCGCGTGATACATTTTAATAGAACGACAGGTGCGCGCACCTGCCTGCTGCTGGGTGCCGCCATGTGCATGGCAAAACCCACCTTGGCAAAAACATTTCTCGGTGCACAACTCGACCAGCTGCAATCGCTAAAAAACACTTCAGCGCTGGTTGATGTAAAAACTCACGCCGTGGTTTCTCAAGCATCAGCACACACCCTGGTTACCCAGTTACGCACTAACCCCGATGGCTTCAGTGTTATCTATCCATGGGCCTATGCTGTGCCTGCCGCCGCCTTTTATCACGGCGCACATATGTGGGTGGTTTTTGGTGCGCCGATTACTGTTACAAGCGACACCCGACAGCCAATATCTTCACGCGGCGCGCCAACCGGTATGATGGTTGTGCCCAATGCCAGGGCCACTATTATTGGCTATAGCATAAAACCATCTCAGGCTTACACACTGGAGCGCACCGGCACAGCGTGGCGCCTGGATGTTAAAAAACAGGATATGGCACCGCGCTTTAATATGACACCAGAACATAAAGCCGATGCCATACGCGGTGAAGAGCTTTTGTTCAGGACCACCGATGCCAGCACACCAGTCAGCTTTCGCAGTCAGGACAACCAGGATGATGTGATGGTGGCACCGCTTTATCAAGGCGGGCACGGTGTCAACACGCCACTATCGTTCAACGGTGCAACGCTATTATCATCAGCGCAAGGCATTGCGGTTGCAACCGCAAACCCACATGTGGAGCTCCTGAAGCTGGATGAGGGCATTGCCGTGGCTGATTTATCCAATACTCTTGATGTTCCAAAAGTTGACACCAGCCGCACAGATAGACCCCGTTCAAAGCTGGGCCTCATCAGTGTGCAATCACTCAAGGCCCAAACACCTGAGGCTTATATCAGAGAAAAACAAAAGCTATGGTTTGAGCTTTCTGTGGCACCGGCTAACGAGCGTCAGGGCAAGCGCTGGCAACTGGCACGGTTTTTTCTGGCGAACACCATGCCTCATGAAACGCTGGCAGCCCTTGGGGCACTGCTGAAGTTTGATCATGATCTTGTCAACACACCACAGTTCCGCGCCATGCGCGGCATAGCCTATCTTGAGGCGCATCAGTTTGCGTCGGCTGAAGATGATTTAAAGCCGGTGTATCTGGATGGGGAACCTGAAATATGGTTATGGCGATCGTTGCTGCATGCACGCACCGGACAGCATCAATGGGCACTGGACGCTTTTAACAAGGGCGCCAGCGTGGCTGGTTTTATGGCAACACCGGAGCGCCTGCAATTTCAGTTCAGCGCTATCGATGCCGCACTCAATATTGGCGATGTAACTTTCGCTGCAAAAGAAGTCAGCCTATTGCCAATCCGAGATATGAATGCACAGGATACAGCCCATACTGAATATTGCCGGGGCAGACTGCTAACGCTTAATCACAAGCTGGCTGAGGCCAACGTGCATTTCTTGCATGTACAATCGACTGGGGATAGACAATCTGCGGCGCGCGCCACACTGGCGCTTGTGCAAAACAATCTGCTGTTGAAAACAATGCCTGCTGAAGCGGCAATTGCCCGGCTTGAGCGGTTGCGATTTGCCTGGCGCAACAGTGATTTTGAACTGGACTTGCTGGACACGCTGGCAAGCCTTTATGTGCAATCTCATAAATACCGCGAGGCTCTCTCGGCGTATCGGCAAGCGACACAATATTTTCCAAACTCGGACCGGGTACAGGCCATGGCCGTTAAAATGGATGGGTTGTTTCATCAACTGTTCTTGAACAATCTCGCCTCTGATCTGCCACCTGTTGCTGCACTTGCCCTCTACAATGATTTTCAGATGCTGACACCACTGGGCGATGATGGTGACCGGATGATCCGCCAGATTGCAAACCGTCTGGTTGATGTAAAATTATATGGTCGAGCCGCTGGGTTGTTGCAGCATCAGGTTAAATATCGGCTTGAGGGCACGGCGCAAGCTGGCGTTGCCACCCGCCTTGCCATGATAAATGTGCTCGATCATCATCCTGAAAAAGCCATAGACGCGCTCCGTGCCACACGCCAGCAGGCATTGCCGGATGATGTGCGTGCCGAACGCAACCTGATAGAGGCGCGCGCGCTGACCGATCTGGACAAGGGCGATGAAGCGGCCATTCTGATTGAACATGATCACTCCTACACAGCGGATACCATTCGATCAGACATCGCATGGCATAACAAGGGCTGGAAGACTGTGGTCAGCCTGTCGCAAAAGCTGCTGTCTGGCGCAAAGACCGGTGACGCTGAAAAACACATTATGCGCATGGCTTTCGCCTACACCATGCTGGGTGACACAGCCGGTGCCAGCCAGCTCCGCACGCGCTATAGTGCAAGCGTTGCCGCAACCCGCTACAGCAGCGCTTTTCAACTGCTCACTTCCGGGAATGTTATTGGTATGGCTGAGATCAACTCTATCAGTGCCGCCCTTGCCAGCCTTGATATGCTTGATGGTGCACAATCCTACACATTGGCAGCTTACAAGGCTCTTAAAACCTGATCAACCCGTGTAGCTGCGCACCAAACTTTCAGCCACCAGATGCCAGCCATCGACCAGCACAAAGAAAATGAGTTTGAATGGCAGAGATATAATCACTGGCGGCAGGGTCATCATGCCCATGCCCATCAGAATGGCCGAGACGACAATATCTATAATCAAAAACGGGATGAACAGCAGAAAGCCGATTTCAAAAGCCCGACGCAATTCCGAGATCATAAAAGCGGGTGTGATGACCGTGAGTGGTGTTGCCTCGGCTGTGGCCGGCACGGGCTGCTTAGATAGTTTATAAAACAGCTTCACATCTTCCTGGCGCACGTGTTTCAGCATAAACATCTTGAACGGCTCGGCCGTGCGGGAAAACGCTTCTGTTTCGGTAATCTGTTCAGCGACCAATGGCGCAATGCCGTTGGTGTAGGCCGTTTCAAACGTTGGCTGCATGACAAAAAAACTGAGAAACATGGCCAGTGATATCAGCACTGAATTGGGCGGCGATTGCTGAATGCCAATGGCATTTCTAAGCAACGATAAAACCACCACAAAGCGGGTAAAGCAGGTGACGGTCAGCAATATGGACGGGGCAAGGCTGAGCACCGTGATGAGCAGCACCAGCTGCACGACCCGACCGGTTACCGAGCCGCCCTCGCCCAGATTAAGATTGAGAGATTGTGCTATGGCCGGTTCGGAAAACAATATCATGCCAAGCAGCAGCACGGCGAGCTTAACCCACAGCGTTGTTCGGTTCACGGCCTTTGGCACATTCAGAATAATCGGCGCTTTGTGCACCAGCCTGCGCTCGGACTCACCAAAGGGCAAAGGCAGGCTGGGTTGAAAATAATCATGGCCAGTGTGCCTATTCATGATGCGTGCCTGTTCATGATGCGACTGGCACGGCAGCAGCACAGCCGGCTTCCACAACAATCGCCTTATCCGTTGACAACAGCAGCAGATGTTCCACACCATCGCGGCTGATCAATGCCAAGCGGTGACGGCTGTCAACGAGTGCTGTTTCGAGGACAACAAGACGCTTGTCTTTACGCACGGCAAGACCGCCAAGGCCAAATCCGAAACCGGGCAACACGCGACCAAAGCGCCGCAGCGCCACGGCACATACAGCCATAAGCGCCAGCACCAGCAACAAAGCGCCGATGGCTTTGATGATCAGATAGCCATCCATCACAATGGGCCGCCTGCATCTTTTCGCGTCGCCTGATAAACGTGCGTGAGTATGGCACAGACCGCTTGCAGCGCTGGCAGCGGGATCGGGCTGTCGAGTTCATAGGCATCCAGCATGTCGGTGATGGCAGCGTCTTCCCGCACCTTCACATCATGCGCAAACGCCAGCTCAAGAATCTGTTCAGCCAGCAGACCGCGCCCTTTGGCAACAAGAGTTGCCGACTTCCCCGGCTGGCCTTTGATGGCTACGGCAATTTTTTCAAGGTCAACGGGCGGTTTGTTGTGCATGTCAGCATTATCGTGCCAACATGGTAAACGGAGCGTTAATGTTTTAAAATATTTGCGAGCGTTACAAAATCGCTGTGGCTATTTTAGCCAGCCCGAAGATGCTGCCGACCCAGACCAAAGACCTTATATAAGGCACACCAAAGGCATAGAGCGGCACATAGGCCACACGGCACCAGAAGTAGATTTGTGCACCCAACGCTGTCTGCACACTGGCTCTGCCGCTCACATGGGCAATCAGCACTGCGCCCAAAAACAGTGGCATGGTTTCAAACAGGTTGGCCTGGGCTTTTTGCAACCGCACGGCAAACGGCTTCAAGGGCGGCACATCGGCATCCCGCGCGCTCATGTTCCATTTGGCACCATATTGGCCAGTGCGGGCAAAATCGAACAACAGTATTTGTGCAAAGGCAAGCAACAGGCTCCAGGCTGCCATTTTCAGATCCGTCGTCATAAATATGATCTCCACGTGTTAAACGTTTATTGGTCGTCTCTACGCCCTTGTATAATTGATCCTGTAACTTATTAACGATTTATATATCGAGGCAATAGATTATGATTATGCCAACTCTGAAACAGTTGCAATATTTGACCGCGCTTTACGACCATGGCCATTTTGGCAAGGCAGCGGATGCTTGCTTTGTCACCCAGTCCACTTTGTCAGCAGGCTTGCGTGAACTGGAAACACTGCTTGGCCTTAGCTTGGTGGAACGGACCAAGCGGGTGGTGCGGTTTACCCCAACCGGCGAGGCTGTTGCCCACAAGGCCTTTACTGTGCTGCGGGAGGCAAACGAACTGGTGCAACTGACCAAAGCGGCCGGCAAACCACTGGCTGGTGATCTGCGTTTGGGTATCATTCCGACCATTGCGCCGTTTTTTTTGCCGCGCGCCTTGCCGCCGTTGCGCAAGGCCTACCCTGAACTTAGGTTGTACTTGCGTGAAGACATGAGTCACGTGGCCTGTGATGCCCTGCAGCGCGGGGCGCTTGATGCTGTTTTGCTGGCACTGCCGTTTCCATGCGGTGACGTTGAGACAGTTGTGTTGTTTGATGATCCGTTTCATGCAGCGTTCCACAAGGATGATTTGCCAGGGCCAGATGATACTTTTTTTCCGGATCAGATTGACAACGAAAAGTTGATGCTACTGGAAGATGGACACTGCTTTAAAGATCACGCCATGGCGGCCTGCAACCGGCTCGAGCAGCGCAGCGATCTCATCATCATTGGCAACTCACTGGGCACGCTGGTGCAGATGGTGGACAATCGTCTGGGGGTTACATTGCTGCCAGACATGGCGCTTCGTTCCGGCATACTGGATCACACACATGTGGTCTCGCGGCCCATTTCCGGTGACCGCGCCAAGCGCAGCATTGCGCTGATATGGCGATCAAAAAGTCCGCGTTCAGCGGATTTTAGATTATTAGCAAACTTTCTGAAAAAATCATACACGTTGTAATGCTGTTCATCCCGCATTCATAAACATAAAAATATCTTTACGCATCAATTATATTTTAATGGCGGTATTTTTTACTGTCGCAGCATAGTTCTCAAAAATTTCGTTGACACGTCACGTGACACTGAACTACTTCTTATTGAAAATCAGGAACATGATAAAAATAATTGATATTATAAATTATGTTTATCGAAGTTTTTAACGTCCGGACCGATCTACCTTGGCATGACATCATGTCATACCTTTAAGATGTTCGGGAGAGTTTTTTGTGAAGTCTTATATCTATGCCGCCATGATGTTTTTGGCGTTAAGCAACCACGCCCATGCGGCCCTTTACACAGCCACGCCGCAATCCTTCAATGGTATTGTTGGTAAACTGAAAGACGGCGATACCGTTAATTTGACAGGTGGCCAATATGGGCCGTTAATATTAAGCAATAGCCTTTGTCAGAGTGTTGCCGGTCGCTCGTGCCCTGTACCCAAAAACCTTACATTTATGGCCCAACCCAATACGGGTACAGTCAACATGCCGTATGTATATGCATCTTATGTAACGGGTTTGACCTTGAGCGGATTACACATTTCAGCCCCGCTGAATGCCCAGCCGCACTTTTTATACGCGATTGATATGATCCATCTATCGGGTGCCAGCATACTCAATTGTGACATTTCTGACCAAACGCAGGATGTTTTAAAACTTGCCAAAGGCGTCGAAGTCAGAGACAGCAACAATATTCGCATTCAAGGCAATGTGTTTCACAACCTACTGGTTGCTATCAACTTGTTTACCACGCCAACCCCCGTGCCGCGCGCCAATTTAACCACCGGCATTACGGTCACAGGCAATGAATTTGTCAGAATACGGCGTGACGGTTTTAACATTGCCGGTGTTGACAATGCTGTGATTTCAGGAAATTTCTTTCATGATTTTACACCCGTGGCACTGTCCGTCAATGGCACTGCCATCAAAGACCATTCTGATTATATCCAGTTCTTTTCAAACTCTGGTGATCCATCAAACAGGGTGCAGCGCATATCGAGTAACATTACGATAAACGACAACATCATGATCAGGGGTTTACCATCGCCTATGCCTTGCAAGGCAACCCACACAGTACGGGTTCGCAAGGTATTTTTGTGCGCTCATACGGCAAACCAGCCGAGCAGGATTACAAGAATTTTACCATTCAGAATAACCTTATATTTGAAAGCAATGGTGGTAATGGCATTGCACTGGATGGCATCAATACAGCAACGGTCAAAAACAATACACTGGTGAGACAGACGGATGCTGTATTCCCTTTAAAACTTATACTGAACCGTACATCCGCTGTCACAACCGATAAAAATGTTGTCGATCGGCTTAGTCTGAACGGAGACCTTGGAACGGTCATTGGTGTTACCCTTGCCATTCCATACAATCGCCTGCCTATCTACAAGAAATTATTTTTGAACTACCCGAACGCCACCATCACATCGTTGCGCACTGTCCAGGATATCATAACGGCATTGTCAGCAAAACCGGGCGGCGCATTGGCCGGGCAAGTGGGCTTTATCCCCAATGCGGCAACAGCCAAATGGAGCAGCAAGCTGATTATCGCGCAATAAAAAACTACAATCGCAGCTTTACCGACAGCGCGTGGGCTGGCAACCCTTCACAGGTGGCGAGCGTCACGGCTGCCGGGCCAATATTTGCAAGGGCGTTTGTGGCATCGAGATACGTGGTGCGTTTCATGAAGTCGGTCACGCCAAGGCCAGATGAAAACCGCGCACGACGCCCTGTCGGCAGCACATGGTTCGGCCCACCGATGTAATCACCGATAGCCTCGGGTGTGTGGCGACCCAGAAAAATCGAGCCGGCATGGCGGATATGGCCCATCATGGCGTGCGGATCATCAATGCAAAGCTCAACATGTTCAGGCGCAAGGGCGTTGATCAGCGCTGGTGCATCATCGAGATGCCTGACGATGATAATCGCACCGTAGCGCTGCCAGCTGGCGCGCGCTGTGGGTTCTGTTGCAAGCCTTAGTAAAATAAGTTCGATCGTTGCCATAACCGACTCGGCAAATGCCGCGTCATCGGTGATCAGAATCGACTGCGCTGTCACATCGTGTTCTGCCTGACTGAGCAGGTCAGCCGCAATCCAGTCCGGCTTGTTGTTGGCATCGGCAACCACCAGAATTTCTGATGGCCCGGCAATCATGTCGATGCCCACGCGACCAAACACCTGCCTTTTGGCTTCCGCCACATACGCATTGCCAGGGCCAGTAATTTTATCAACAGCCGCAATGGATTGTGTGCCGTAAGCCAACGCTGCAATCGCCTGCGCACCGCCGATTCGGTATATTTCCGTAATGCCGCCAAGCCGCGCGGCCGCCAGCACCAGCGGGTTGATGTGGCCGGAGGGTGTGGGGGTCACCATCACCACCCGTGTGCAGCCCGCAACAGAGGCGGGTATGGCGTTCATCAACACGGACGATGGATAGGCAGCCTTGCCACCGGGTACATAGAGCCCAACAGCATCAATAGCACTCCAGCGGTAGCCGCTGCGGCTGCCATTATCATCGCTGTGCACATCAGTCGGCTTTTGCAGATCGTGAAAGCGGCGGATGCGCGTGGCGGCGAGCTCAAGGGCGATGAGGCTTTCAGCATCGCAGCAGGCAATTGCGGCATCAACGTCTTGGCTGTTGATGATGAGTGGGGTGACGTTTAGATCAACCTGATCAAATTTCCGCGTATATTCGAACAAAGCGGCATCGCCATGCGCGCGCACCGCGCCAACAATTGCCGAGACAACCAGCGACACATTCGTGTCGGTTTCGCGCCGGTCGTTTACCAGAGCCAGAAATTGCGCCGTAAAATCCGCATCACTGTATTTAAGCAGCTGCGGCATGAAGAACCTCGTGGCGAAACCGGTCAACCCATGGCAGCAGATCGTCCGCCCGTGTTTTGAACGCCGCGCGGTTGACAATCAACCGGCTGCTGATTTCAGCAAGCACCTCAACCTCGATCAGGCCGTTATCGCGCAGCGTATTGCCAGTGGACACCAGATCGACAATGCGCTGGCACAGGCCAAGTGTGGGGGCAAGCTCCATGGCCCCGCTTAGCTTGATGCATTCGGCCTGCACCCCGCGCGCCTCAAAGTGCTTTCGGGTGACGGCTGGATATTTGGTGGCGACCCGAATATGGGACCAGCTGCGCGGATCGTCCCCAGCACCCAGCGCTTGCGGCTCAGCCACCGACAAACGGCATGTGCCAATGCCAAGATCAACCGGTGCATAGATTTCCGGATAATCAAACTCCATCAACACATCGTTGCCGACCACACCCAGCTGGGCCGCTCCAAAGGCCACAAATGTCGCCACATCAAACGAGCGCACGCGAATAATGCGCATATACGGGATATTGGTAGAAAAACTAAGCGCCCGCGAGCGCTCATCATCAAAGGATGCTTCCGGCTCAATGCCGACACGGGCGAGGAGCGGCCTCAGCTCTTTTAGAATGCGGCCTTTGGGCACCGCCAGGATGATCGGATCAGTCATTCCCATGTCTTTAAGGCGGTCAGTCTGTTGCGTCCATGCTGCAAAAACCGCACAGCCCGCATTGAAGTGTTGCAAAATGCCGCGTTTTGGCTCAGGAACGCCAAACTTACTGCATTCAAACTGCTAACTGGAGCCTTATGGCCAAAGAAGAAATGATTGAGATGAAAGGCGTTGTGCAGGAATTGCTGCCCAATGCCATGTTTCGCGTGATACTGGAAAACAAGCACGAGGTGCTTGGCCATACGGCTGGAAAAATGCGCAAAAACCGCATTCGGGTGCTGGTTGGTGACGAGGTGATGTGCGTGATGACCCCCTATGATCTCAGCAAGGCACGCATCACCTACCGCTTCAAATAATATGACATTCGTTTTGGCTTCGCAAAGCCCGCGCCGTCTGGTTTTGCTGGCGCAGATTGGTGTGGTGCCGGACAAGATCATCCCCGCCAATATCGATGAAACCCCAGGCAAAGCTGAACTGCCGCTGGTCTATGCTGCGCGCATGGCACGCGACAAGGCGCATGCTGTTCGGGCATATGAGCCCGCTGCTCACATTTTGGCTGCGGATACAGTGGTGACGTGCGGGGCGCGGATATTGCCGCAAGCGGGCGATTCCAGCACAGCGCGGCAGTGCCTCGAACGGCTATCCGGGCGTCGTCACCGGGTGCTGTCCGCCGTGCACTTGATCGCACCAGATGGCAAGGCGCGCGCACGCCTCTGCAGTACCACAGTCAGCTTCAAGCGCCTTAGCCTCACAGAAATCGAAGACTATCTGGCGAGCGGTGAATGGCAGGGCAAGGCTGGTGGCTATGCCGTTCAGGGCAAGGCGGCGGCGTTTATAAAAGCGCTTGCGGGGTCTTATTCTGGCGTGGTTGGTTTGCCGCTGTATGAAACGGCGGCATTGCTTCGGGCTGCCGGAATTGTGTGTGGCTGATCACATCATCGAATCTTGGCCCGGCGAGCGCCGCGAGATGACGATAGAGGCTGGACACATTGTCGAGATCAGACTGCACCGCAGCATGGATCGGTTGCGACTGGGCAGCCTGCACAGCGCACGATTGCGCCAGGCGGGCATGGTTGACGTGGCTGGCGATGCCGCGCAGATTTCACCAGTGCCGAATTTGCCAGAAGGTAGTGGCCTGACTGTGGAGGTTATCCGCGAACCCATTGCCGAGCCAGGGCGTATAAAACCGGCCAGAGTGCGTCAGGTGGTTGGTCAGGTGGGAAACGCCATGCAGAGGCCAGCGCCCTTCCAGCCCGGACAATCCACATTTGATAAAAAATCTGTTGATATTGATGAATGTCTTGAACAAGCCATCACTGGCTTGTGGCCCATCACGGCGGGCCTGCTCTGCGCTGAGCGCACCCGTGCCGGCCTTGTCATCGATGTGGACGGCACTGGCGATCCGATGACCATCAATCTCGCGGCCGGTGTAGAAATCGCACGCCGCTTGCGGCTTTACGGGGTGGGTGGTGCTGTGATGGTGGATTTTATCGGCATGGACAACCGGGCAGCACGCTTGGCGGTGGCCCAGGCTTTTGATGGGGCCAGTGCCACGGACCCACGCCCGTTTGAGCGGACGCAGCTCAACGGCTACGGTCTCATGCACATCATCCGCCCCCGCCCGACACCCTCAATTATCGACACCCTGTGCGGCACGAGGCGCCAGCATGCCAGTGACGCGACGCAGGCACTCGCGCTGCTGCGTGAAGCCGCCAGAAGCAAAGGGGCTGGCCCGCGCCAGCTGACAGCAAGACCCGCAGTGGCAGCCCTTATCAAAAGTTGGCCAGAACTGATCGTTGCCACAGAGCAGCAAATGGGTGCTGCCCTCAACATCGTCCCAGACTCAGACCTCGTGAACAACGGCCATGTCCACGTTGTGCCCGTTTGATTTTAAGGGGATTGATTGCTTGGTGAGCCCAGATGGATTCGAACCATCGACCTAATGATTAAAAGTCATTTGCTCTACCGACTGAGCTATAGGCTCCTGAACCAAAGGCATTTGGAGAGATGTGGATATAGGCGAAGTGTGCGCTGGGGTCAATGTCTGGATTGCCGCAATGGCTGACAGATTGTCGCTGGACGACCTGTACACAGTTCATGCCGGCGGTTGCGGCGCGCCGGGAATTGCCGGAATGTTGGCAGCAGGTGGATCCCAGAGCAGGGCGCTTCTGGTGAATATGCTCATTTGCGGGGTAATGGCTGACGGGTCATCAAGTGTGCCGGTGCGGATCAGTGTGGCACCGGCCACGACTTTGGGTTCACTGAATATGGGCGTGCCGCAGGTTGCGCAAAAACTGCGGACTACAGACGCGCCACTTTCACCGGCTTTGGCATATTGGCTGACTGTGCCGTGCAATGTGAATTGCGCACTCTCCACGGCAACCACGGTGATATGCCCGCAGCCACTGGCTTTCTGGCAATCGGTGCAAAAACAATGGCCCGAGAACATGATTGGCCCATTGGCTTCATAGCGAACGGCGCCACACAAGCATCCACCTTTTAACGTCATGGGCTGTCTCCTCTTTCATCTGCGACTTCAAACAGCATTGTCCAAAATCGCCTCAAAGTCTAGGTATAATGACACAAGACCCAATTGACTGACTCATGGTAACAGCTCTGACCGTTATCCCAGCGAAGGTTGGCCAACGAAGGCTAGGGTGACGAGACCAGCTTAATCTAAAAAGCCTCTGGTATAAAACAATAAAAGGATAGATCTTGGTCATAAACATTATTCAACCGCTTGCAGGCGGCACCCCTGTGCCAACCCAGCGCGTTTTGGGCCAGCGCGCTTTGGGCTTATGGCTGGTTGTCGTGGCGGTTTTTATTGCGCTGATGGTTGTGGTGGGCGGTGCCACGCGGCTGACCGAATCCGGCTTGTCGATTGTTGATTGGAAACCGTTTACGGGCATGGTGCCGCCGCTCAGCGACGCTGATTGGCTGAAGGAATTTGCAGCGTATAAACTCTCGCCACAATATCTCAAAGTCAATCAGGGCATGAGCCTTGCGGCCTTTAAATCTATTTTCTGGTGGGAGTGGGGACACCGGGAACTGGGTCGCGCCCTGCTGCTGGTTTTTGTGCTGCCGCTGTCATTGTTCATCAACCGTGCGCGCACCGCCATACAGCCTTGGCTGCCGCGCCTGGCGTTGATTTTTGCCATTGGCTGCCTGCAACCGCTGATCGGCTGGCTGATGGTGAAGTCAGGCCTGAAGAGCGATCCGCATGTCAGCCACTACCGGTTGACGCTGCATCTGCTCACCGCCATGTGGCTGTTTGCGGCGACGGTCTGGACGGCTTTTGATATTTTGGCACCACGCAGCGGCCCCCTCAAAAGGGCTAACCTCATGCTGCTGGGTTTGCTTGGCTTTCAAATTCTGCTGGGCGGCTTTGTGGCGGGCCTGCGGGCAGGGTTTGCCTTTAACACCTGGCCGCTGATGGGGGACCGCTTTGCCCCTGAAGGTATGTGGTCGATGCTGCCGGGCTGGCAGAACCTGCTCAGCAACCCGATCACTGTGCAATTCATGCACCGCTGTGTCGCGTATACGGTGTTTGGCTATGGGCTGTTGGTTGCGCTGCGGGCGATCAATCAACCCGACAGTCGCATGAAGCGATACGGGGCTTTACTGGCGACAGCCTTGCTGGCCCAGGTTGTGCTCGGCATTGCAACCGTGGTGAGCGGCGTGCCGGTGTGGCTGGGTACGGCCCACCAGGCCGGGGCTGTTGTGGTGCTTGCCAGTGTGCTCACAATTCTCCATTACGACCGTATGCATATTTCTGTTCTAAAGGTCACCACATGAGCCGCACGGGTGTTATAACAATCTACGCCACTGTTGATACGGCCGCTGAGGCTGAAAATGTTGCGCACTTGCTGGTGACAGAGCGCGTTGTGGCCAGTGCGACGATTATACCGGGCGCCTCTTCGGTGTTTCGGTCTGAGGGCAAGGTGGTCAAAGTGAGTGAGGTGGCCATGCTGTTTCAAGCCAACCATGGCAATGCCGATCAGGTGATTGCGCGGCTTAAAGCCCTTCATCCCGCCAAACTGCCGTGCATTCTTGCTTGGCCAGTGGACAGCGGCGACACGGCCTACTTGCGCTGGGTCAGGGATAATGCCAACTGAAGCGGTGACGACGCGACATCCTAAAGCCCAATTGCAGCCTTTCAGCCTCCAACCTGTCAGTTTGGCGCTGGGCGGCGGCGCAGCGCTTGGCTGGGCCCATATTGGTGTGGCACAAATACTGGCCGAACGCGGCTTGCCACTGGCGGCCGTTGCCGGCACCTCAATCGGGGCGGTGGTGGCCGCTTGTCTGGCCGACAACAAGCTTGACGCGCTCGAAAAAATCGCGCGCTCTGCCAATGGCCTGACCGTCATTCGCTATCTTGATGTATCCATGCGCGGTGGCGGCGTGCTTGGCGGTCGCATCATCGAACGCGAGTTGAGCCGGGTGTTTGGCACACGTCTGATCGAACATCTCGGCATCCCGTGTGCGACTGTCGCCGCTGATCTGGTGACGGGCCAACAAGTGGTGCTGCGCACGGGATCAGTGAGCGAGGCTGTGCGCGCCTCGCTTGCCATTCCCGGCATATTCACGCCTGTGGTCAAAAACGGCATGGTGCTGACCGATGGCGGCGTCCTGAACCCAGTGCCGGTATCCGTCGCCCGTTCGCTGTCGCCCGCACCGGTGATTGCCGTGCATTTGTTTGGCGACCATACAGAGCGTGCTGAAACCATGGGCCTTCACAAGACAGCCGCTGGCAAGCGCGCCAATATGATATCGATTTCCAGATTGTCCGTGAATTTGATGGTGAGCGCGCTCACGGACGCCAGATTGGCCATCAACCCGCCGGATGTGCTGATCACGCCGCAAATCGGCCATATCGATGTGGGCGATTTCACCAAGGCTGATATGTTGATCGAGGCTGGCCGAAAGGCTGCCATAGCGGCTTGGCCTGCCATAATGGCCATTGCGGCACCGCACCCAGACCAGTCTAAATAATAGGCAGTATAATGTTTATGTCTAATTAGTAGGCATATTTTTCGGCGACATTGTGCGTAAATAGTTTAAATTATGTGGCTCCAGAGTGTGGCACAGAGTCTGCAGCGTGTTTTCCCGACTCGTATTTAGGGAACACCACAATGAACCTGCGACCCAAAAAATTTACCCCGCCAGCGCTGGTTGCTGTTATCATGCTGTTCACGGCTAAGGCCGCCTTGGCGGCGACAACAACCCCCGTGCCCAACAAAGGTGACACCGCCTGGATGCTGATCTCGACAGCTCTGGTGCTGATGATGAGCGTGCCTGGCCTTGCTTTGTTTTACGGTGGGCTGGTGCGGACCAAGAATATGCTCTCGGTGCTAACGCAGGTGTTCATGATTGTGGCGCTGGTTGCCATCCTATGGGTGACCTACGGCTACTCGATAGCCCTCACGGCTGGCAACCCCTACTTCGGCAGCTTCGACAAGCTGTTCCTCAAAGGTGTGACGACTGATACACTGGCCGCCACATTTTCAAACGGCGTGGTGCTGCCGGAATATGTCTATGTGGTGTTCCAGATGACCTTTGCCTGCATCACACCCGCGCTCATTGTCGGGGCCTTTGCCGAGCGGATGAAATTTTCCGCCATTATGCTGTTCATGGTTTTGTGGGTGACGCTGGTCTATTTCCCGATCTGTCATATGGTCTGGTATTTCGATGGCCCAGATGCGATTGGCGATGCCGCCAGGGCACTGGCCGAGGCCGCAACGCCAGCGCTCAAAGCCAAGGCACAAATCGCCCTCGATGCCGTGGGCAGCCACGCGGGCCTTATCAACGCCTGGGGTGGGCTGGATTTTGCCGGCGGCACGGTCGTGCACATCAATGCTGGGATTGCCGGGCTTGTCGGCTGCGTTATGTGCGGCAAACGGCTTGGCTATGGCAAGGATCACATGGCGCCGCACTCGCTCACCATGACGATGATCGGCGCGTCGCTACTCTGGGTCGGCTGGTTCGGTTTCAACGCAGGCTCCAATCTTGAGGCGAACGGCGTGACAGCGCTTGCCTTCATCAACACGTTTGTAGCAACCGCTGCCGCTGCACTCTCATGGGTGTTTGTCGAGTGGATTGGCAAAGGCAAACCATCGTTGCTTGGCGGTGTTACGGGCGCTGTGGCGGGTCTGGTTGCGGTGACACCAGCCTCCGGTTTTGCCGGACCCATGGGTTCGATTGTGCTTGGCCTGCTGGTGTCGCCGCTGTGCTACATATTTTGCAGCACGGTGAAGAACGCTTTCAAATATGATGATGCACTCGATGTCTTTGGTGTCCACTGTGTGGGCGGCATTTTCGGTGCCATCATGACCGGTGTGCTCGTTGCCCCATGGCTTGGCGGCACTGGCCTTACCGATTATACCATTAAGCCCGGCAGCGCATCGCCTGGCGCTTATGTGATGGCGACACAGGTGTGGATACAGTGCAAGGCCGTGCTGCTCACACTGGCATGGTCTGGCATCGGCTCGGCCATTCTGTATTTCATCATTGATAAAACCATTGGCCTCCGCGTCAGCCAGGATGTCGAACGCGAGGGCCTCGACCTCGCAGAACACGGCGAACGCGCCTACAATTATTGATCAGGTGCACACTCTCCCCAAGATGGCTTGATCAGTAAGAAACCCGGACGTGATGAGCGTCCGGGTTTTGTTCGTGTGGCCGATTGCCCTGACTTTTGTGGCCATTGACACGAACGACGGCTATTTTATAAGATTGCTCAGAATTATTTTTATGTGCGGAATCAAAATGGCTACATTGTACACGCTCTCCGCCCCCCCCCCCGACACATCAAGAGACAACAATTTTAATCTCATTCGTTTTATTCTTGCCTCAATTGTTATTGTTTCACATGGCTATGATTTAACCACAGGCTCTGTCATGCGGGATGCGTGCTTTAACCTGACCGGACACAGTTTTGCCTGGTATGCTGTCAATGGATTTTTCACCGTCAGCGGCTATCTGGTCAGCGTCAGTCTGTTTCGCCGCAACAATGTGACGGATTTTTTGCGCGCCCGTATTTTAAGAATTTTTCCAGGCCTCATTCTCATGGTGTTGAGTGTAACAATTATTATGGGGTTGTTTTTTTCCACGCTACCCATGACACAGTTTCTCACGCACCATCAAACACTGCATTTTGTAATGGGAAATTCAAGCCTGCTCAACATTCAGTTTCCGTTGCCGGGTGTCTTCTTGCACAACGCCTCACCCAATTCTGTGAACGGCTCACTGTGGACATTGCCCTACGAAGCCATGATGTATATCCTGCTTGCAGGTCTTGCTGTAATCGGCGCTGTACAATCAAGGCGCATTTTACTGGGCTGCCTGACACTGGCCTGCTGCGTTTATATAGCCATATTTCTGTTGCCAGATCATATCCGGCACCTATCGTATTTTGTGCGCGTTGCGAATTTTCAAAGGCTGGGATTCTGTTTCCTGCTTGGCATCGTCTACATGCTGGTCCGGCACAGATTGCCAAGCCGTTTTTATATTGTCGCTGCATGGGTGATGGTGTCAGCGTTATGCCTGCATTATTTTCCCAAAGGCTATGAGACAGTCGTATCCATAGCTTTGGGGTATGGATTGTTCTGGTTTGCCTACGTGCAAAACCACAGTTTAAAAGCCTTCAATAAAATTCCGGATTTTTCCTATGGGATTTATATATACGCATACCCCGTGCAACAATCACTCATTGTCCTGAAACCAACCCTCACACCGTGGCAACACATTCCACTCGCTTGGGCCATAACGCTCTGCTTTGCCATGGCCTCATGGTACGCGGTTGAAGAAAGGTCGATTGCCTTGAATAAAAACCTCAGCCTGCGAGGTCGATGACGGAACGGTTGATTGTGCTGTTAGGCTATAGTGTGTAAAAAGTAGCTATCAGAGAATATTATTATAATCATCAAATAGCACCGGCCCAAAGGACATTCTGTATGCACCCACAAAACCCCACTCCTGCTGGCTGGCCCCGCCTATCGTCCGGCCTCTATTATCAAAACGCTGCGACCATGATCGATTGGCTTTGTGCGGCGTTTGGTTTTGAGGTTAAACTAAAAATTGCAGGTGAGAATGGCATGGTCATGCACAGCGAGCTGACCTATGGCGATGGGCTGATTATGGTGGGTGGCGAGCGGACTGGTGCTGCTAGTCGCTGGGGTGTTGATATGAAAAGCCCAGCCTCGCTCGCTGGTGCCAACACGCAAGGCTTGATGCTGTATGTTGATGATGTGGATGCGCACTGTGCCCGTGCGCGCGCCAATGGTGCGACCATTGTCGAAGAGCCAAGCGTGCATGATTACGGCGAGGCCTACTGGGCCGACCGGAGCTACGGTGCCGTTGACCCCGAGGGTCATCTTTGGTGGTTCAGCCAGCGGCTGCGGGGATAAACGCGACTTGATCAACCAGCGGGTGCGCCAGACGACTGACCATTTCGTGTGGACAGATTTGCCAGATATCGCCGCGGGTTTTATCCCAGGCCGCCAGCAAACCCTCCGCCCATTTTGAGGTTGTAGAGGCCACATGCTCAGCGATGAGAGATTTAAGCACATCCTCCCAATAGCCACTGGCAAGGCGCTGATACAGCACTGTGTCGGTATTGATACGGTCCTCGAAGTGCCCGTCAGGATCGTAGACAAACGCCATGCCGCCGGTCATGCCGGCACCAAAGTTATCGCCGACGGCCCCCAGAATAACCGCAACGCCGCCGGTCATATACTCGCAGCCGTTGGCGCCGCAGCCTTCGATCACAGCGTTGGCACCAGAATTGCGCACCGCAAAGCGCTCACCGGCTTGCCCGGCTGCAAACAGCTTGCCAGCAGTGGCCCCGTAGAGCACCGTGTTGCCGATAATGGCGTTATCCTGCGTTGCTAGCGTTGACGACACCATGGGCCGCACAGAAATGGTTGCCCCCGATAACCCCTTGCCGACATAATCATTGGCCTCGCCAAACACCTCCAGCCGCACGCCCTGCACGGCAAAGGCACCCAGCGACTGGCCACACGAGCCGCGCAGGCGCACGGTGATATGATCGGGTTGGAGGGATGCCATGCCATATTGGCGGGTGATCGCGGACGACAGCCGCGTGCCAATCGCCCGCATGGTGTTGCGTGCCGCGTAGGTAAGCTGCATTTTCTCGCCGCGTTCAAACAATGGCTTTGCATCGATCAGCATTTGCGCATCGAGACTGTCCGGCACTTCGTTGCGGTGGGTTGGGATATTGAAACGGCGTTGCTCCGGCGGCACATCAACCTTGGCAAGGATCGGGTTGAGATCGAGATCGTCAAGATGCTCGGCCCCGCGCGACACCTGACGCAGAAACTCGGTGCGCCCGATCACCTCGTTGATGGATTTGACGCCAAGACGTGATAATATTTCGCGCACATCTTCAGCGATGAATGAAAATAGGTTGACGATTTTTTCCGGTGTGCCAGCAAACTTTTTGCGCAAGGCTTCATCTTGTGTGCACACGCCCACCGGACAGGTGTTGGAGTGGCACTGCCGCACCATGATGCAGCCCATGGCCACCAGCGACAGCGTGCCGATGCCGTACTCCTCGGCGCCAAGAATAGCGGCAATGACAATATCGCGGCCGGTTTTCAACCCGCCGTCGGTGCGCAGTTTCACCCGGTGCCTAAGGCCATTCAGCGTCAGCACCTGATTGACTTCCGACAGCCCCATCTCCCACGGTGTGCCCGCATATTTGATGGAGGTTTGCGGCGATGCGCCAGTGCCCCCCACATGACCGGAAATGAGTATCGTATCGGCATGCGCCTTTGCCACACCAGCGGCCACAGTGCCAATGCCCGCAGACGACACCAGCTTCACACACACGCGCGCACGCGGGTTGATCTGTTTGAGATCATAAATCAGCTGTGCCAAATCTTCGATTGAATATATATCGTGATGTGGCGGCGGCGAGATCAGCGTCACGCCGGGCGTTGCGTGGCGCAACTTGGCGATGAATTCGGTCACCTTGAAGCCGGGCAGTTGGCCACCCTCGCCGGGCTTGGCGCCTTGCGCCACTTTAATTTCAATTTCGTCGCAGGCATTGAGATATTCAGCCGTCACACCAAAACGACCGGACGCAATCTGTTTGATTGGCGAATTGGCGTTGTCACCATTGGCATAGGGCTTAAAGCGCGCCGAATCCTCACCGCCCTCCCCACTCACCGACTTCGCGCCGATGCGGTTCATCGCAATGGTCAGCGCTTCGTGGGCTTCCGGTGACAGCGCACCAAGGCTCATGCCCGGGGTGATAAAGCGCTTGCGGATTTCAGTGATGCTCTCGACATCCTCAATCGCGGTTGGCTGTGTAGCCCAGTTGAATTCGAGCAGATCGCGGAGAGCAATCGGTGGCTGGTTCCGCACCGCCTTGGCAAATTGCTGGTAGGTCGAATAGCTGTCGTTGGCGACCGCCTGTTGCAGCATATGCATCAGCTGGCCCTCGTAGCCGTGCGATTCTTGACCAGCACGGTAGCGATAGAGCCCGCCGACCGGCAGCGTCACCACATCACTCTCATAGGCTTTGCAGTGCCGCTCCGCAATATTCCGGTGCAACGATTTAAGCCCCATGCCGGATATCTTGGTTGGCATGCCGGGGAAGAAATCAGCGACCAGCGTGCGCGACAAGCCCACCGCTTCGAAGTTGTAGCCGCCGCGATAGGAGGAGACCACAGAAATGCCCATCTTGCTCATGATCTTAAGCAAGCCATCGGACATGGCTTTGACATAGCGGCCAACGCAATCGTCCACGGGCAAATGACCAAACAAACCGCGCGCATGCCGATCCGCAATCGCCTCGTGCGCGAGATACGCATTCACCGTGGTGGCACCAACACCAATCAGCACGGCAAAATAATGTGTGTCGAGGCATTCCGCTGACCTGACGTTGATCGAGGCAAAGGTGCGCAAGCCCTTGCGCACCAGATGCGTGTGCACAGCCGCTGCGGACAAAATCATCGGGATTGCGGCTTTACCCCTGGCGACATGCTCATCGGTCAGGAACAGCTGGGATTTGCCGGAGCGCACAGCGGTCTCGGCCATCTCACGGATATGGTCTATCGCGGCCTTCAGGCCCGCATGACCCCCAGCCGGATCGTACGTGCAATCAACCTCGAAGGCACTGTCGCCAAAATGTGCCTTGAGCTGCCGCCACGCCAACGACGTCAACACCGGTGTATCGAGCACCACCACATCGTGCTGGCGCGCGTCCTGATCCAGCACATTGGCGAAATTGCCAAAGCGGGTCTTGAGGCTCATCACCCGCGCTTCGCGCAACGCATCAATCGGCGGGTTGGTGACTTGCGAAAAATTCTGCCGGAAAAAGTGCGACAGGCAGCGCGGGTTGTCGGAGATCACGGCAAGCGGCGTATCATCGCCCATCGAGCCAATGGCTTCCTTGCCGTCTTCAGCCGCCGGATGCAACAACAGCTCCAGATCTTCAAGGGTGATACCCGCTGCCACTTGGCGCTGGCGCAAGGCCGCACGGCTAAGGCGCGGGGGCTCAAAATCATCATAATGTGGCAGGTCTTTGAGCGTTTTGAAGCCCGTCACCCACTGGTTATACGGGTGCTCGGCGGCAATACGGTCCTTGATGGCGCGGTCCTCATAAAGCACCCCTTCATCGAGATCGACAGCGATCATCTGACCCGGACCAAGACGGCCCTTTTTCAGCACGTCGGCTTCTGGCACCACCACCATGCCCGCTTCCGATCCAACAATCAGCAGATGATTGTTGGTGAGAGTATAGCGCATGGGCCGGAGCGCATTGCGGTCCATGCCGGCCACGGCCCAGCGGCCATCGCACATGGCGAGCGCTGCTGGCCCGTCCCACGGTTCCATCACGGAATTGAAAAAGCTGTACATGGCGCGGTGGTTGTCTGGCATGTTGGTCTGCTGCGACCAACTCTCTGGCACCAGCATGGTTTTGGCCGTTGGGGCATCGCGCCCCGCGCGCACAATGGCCTCGAACACCGCATCAAGGGCTGCGGTATCAGAGGCACCCGCTGGTATGATCGGCTTGATATCATCGCTATGCTCACCAAACGATTGCGAGGCCATGCGGATTTCGTGGCTCTTCATCCAGTTGCTGTTGCCGCGAATGGTGTTGATCTCGCCGTTGTGCGCCAGCATGCGGAACGGCTGCGCCAGCCACCACTGCGGAAACGTGTTGGTGGAATAGCGCTGGTGATAGACGGCAAAGCGCGACACAAAGCGTTCATCTTCAAGGTCTGGATAAAACACGGAGAGCTCCTGCGCGAGACACAGGCCTTTGTAGATAATCGAGCGCGACGATAGCGAGCAGATATAAAAGCCCGGCACCTGAGCCGCAATCACCTTGCGCTCAATGCGCCGCCGGATGATGTAGAGTGTGCGCTCGAACTCCGCCTGTGCCTGCTCAAGCTTTGGATTGTAGATCAGCACCTGTTCGATTTCTGGGCGGGATTGCGCCGCCTTTGTGCCGATCACCGATGCCTCAATCGGCACCTGCCGCCAGCCATAAATCTCATAGCCAAAACCCAGAATTTCCGTTTCAACAATTTGCCGGCAGGTCTCCTGATCGGTGAAGTTGGTGCGCGGCAAAAACACCTGGCCCACCGCCATCAAACCTGGTTTCGGCGTATGGCCGGTGCGCTCGATATGCTCAGCAAAAAAGTCAAGCGGGATTTCCACATGAATGCCCGCCCCGTCGCCGGTTTTACCGTCCGCGTCCACAGCCCCCCGGTGCCAGACCGCACGCAGCGCATCAATCGCAGCACGCACGACGCGGCGTGAGGCGACACCGTTGGTTGCCGCGATGATCCCAACACCACAGGCATCATGCTCTTCGGCGGCGCGGTACATGCCGGTGGCTTCAAGCTGCGTGCGGCCAGCAGCCATCATGTCTGTGTCGGTGCTGGTGTAGGTCATGGTTTATGCTTTCCGGCTCACTTGATTTTTGCAGCATTAGTTTTTGCAGCATTCTTGGACGGCAGTGGCACACGCATCCCGGCAGCTTTCATTTTGGCCAGAATGAGCGGCGCGGCTTTGTTGACAACCGCGTTCATGTCGGGACCTATGGCGTGCATCACGTCCGGCCCTATTTCCTGTTCGGTGGCACGCATTTTCATCCCCACCGGCGAGGTCAGAAAATCTGTGATCTGGCCAAGCTCGGCAGTGGTGAAGTGTTTGTCATAGGCCGCACGCACAACCTTGTTGAATTGCGGCTGTTCGGCTTTCAATAGCGGCACCATGGTCGATTGAATAATTTCAGCCGCCTCTTTTTGCTTGGCGGCATTCATCTGCACCAGCGGAAAAAACGGTGACATCGCCTCGCGCGCCACAGCATTGTAACTGTCCTCGGCTTTCATCACCGCAATATAGCGCGTGAGGGCGGCCTCCTTGGCCGGATCGGCATGGGCCAGCGCAGCGTTGCTTAACAAGATGAACAGGATGGTGAGAAAACGTGTAATCATGGCAATAGCCTTTCTGTGGTGATGTAAAGTTTAGTGCATGCAGCAATGCGCAACAAAGAGGGCAACCCATCAAACGCTGCATTGGCCCTTTTGGATGAGAGAGGAAAAAACCCGGTAAGCTTAGCCTGCAATCTCTCAAGATGCGCTGTCATGCCATTGGTCGCTGCCAGTGCTTCAGCGATGGCCAACTGGATATCATTCTCTGTCATAAAATAATTCCATCCCGGTAAGCGGCATTATCAATCCAGCGAGGCTCAGTGTCCCGTGCGCGCACCACCACATCCACTTGCTCTTCATCAATATTATCGCACAGTGTTCTGCGAAAGCGAATTTCTCGTTTGAATAAATCCGCTGCCGGATCAGCCTCCACATGCAAATCGATATCACCACCGCGCTTGGCATCATCAACCCGGCTGCCAAACAAGCGCACGACCGCTGTCGGCCCGAAGGCTTCGATGGCTGCGCTGCGAATGGCAGCCGGGTAGTGGGCAGGCAGGCGCATGACTATAAAGCCCTCATAAAAATTGAGTCGGTTGTGCAAATCAACGCCGCTCCTGCAAGGGGAGGCCTTTTAACGAAGCTCCAGCTCATTTCGCACTGTCGTGTTGCGTCGCCATGTACATCCGCACCCACACGCAGCGCAATCTGCGCCTTGGGTTGCGGGTCGCGCAGTTTGCCGCGTGCCCACATGTCTGGCATGATGTTAGAGATGTCCGCGTCATCAAGAACCTCATCTTTCATAGCATAAAATTGTGCCAGCATATCGTCATGAGAAGTCTTGATAAAAGAGAGTTTGTTCATACCGATTTGCCTTTCCCGCTGAAATAATTCGTATCCGACCGCTGCGCTCACTGTGAGTCACGTTTAATATGGTCTACCAATCGGCCCGTCGTACCATAGCGCAGCTCAACCTGTTGTATATGTAAAACCAAGCGATCCTCGTTAAGCCGCCTCAGCCACGCCCATCACCTTGGCCTGCAAATACGCATGCACACTGTCCGCCACGTCCCGCCCATCCTTGATCGCCCAAACCACAAGGGACGCGCCGCGCACGATATCACCAGCCGCAAACACCCCATCCACACCGCTCATCATGGTTTTGGCATCCACCTTCACAGTACCCCATCGGGTGACGGGCAAGTGAGGGGCATCGAACAACTTCGGCAAATCCTCCGCATCAAAGCCCAGCGCCTTGATCACCATGTCGGCTTTCAACATATGCGCATCGCCTGTGTCGGTCGTTGGTGCCCGCCGCCCGCTGGCATCCGGTGGGCCGAGCCGCATTGTGGTCACGGCAACGCCGGTCACATGCGTGCTGCCAACAAACGTCTCGGGTGCCGCCAGCCACTTGTAAATCACGCCCTCTTCCTCAGCGTTCATCACCTCGCGGCGCGAGCCCGGCATGTTCTCACGGTCGCGGCGATAGAGGCAGGTGACGCTCAGTGCCTGCTGGCGCACGGCAGTGCGCACGCAGTCCATCGCGGTGTCGCCGCCGCCAACCACCACCACGTGCTTACCCGCTGCGTTCAGTGAGCCGTTGTCATAGGCTTGCACAGCATCGCCCAGGCCCTGCCGGTTTGATACCGTGAGATAGTCGAGTGCCGCCACGACGCCAGCCAGATCTGTCCCCGCCACATGAATGTCCCGCGCTTTATAGACACCGGTTGCAATCAGCACTGCATGGTGGCGCTGGCGCAGCCAATTCATGCCGTGGCCACTCTGGCCAACTTCAAAGTTCAAGTGAAACACCACGCCGCCATCAAGCAACCGCTGCACCCGGCGTGCAACAATTGCCTTTTCGAGCTTAAAACCCGGAATGCCGTAGATCAGCAGACCGCCCGCCCGGTCAGCCCGCTCATAAATGTGCACAGCATACCCTTTGATGCGGAGCGCCTCAGCCGCTGCAAGCCCGGCTGGTCCTGAACCAATAATGCCAACAGATTGGCTGTCTCGGTTGGCAAGTGGCACTATGGGCTTTACCCAACCGTTTTCCCAAGCGGTATCAGTCAGGAACTTCTCGACCGCACCAATGGTGACCGACTGAAAATCCTTCTCGATCACGCAATTGCCTTCGCACAGCCGGTCTTGCGGACAGATGCGGCCACACACTTCCGGCATCGAATTGGTGGCAGCGGAAACCTCATAAGCCTCTTCCAGCCGCCCTTCAGCCGTTAATTTCAGCCAGTCTGGAATATTGTTTTGCAACGGGCAATGGATTTGGCAGAACGGCACGCCGCATTGGGAGCAGCGGCTGGCCTGCTCGGTTGCCTTGTCTGCAATGTAGCCGCCATAGATTTCCATGAAGTCGTTCTGGCGAGTGGTGATGGCGCGTTTTGTTGGCACAGCTTGGTCATGTTTGGTAAATTGCAGCATGGTGCTCGGTGCCATGGCCTGTGTGCCTTTCCTGTTGGTGTTGTGTGTGTGACAAAAAAGATGAACGCCATTTAGGCCGTGAGCCGGAATAACGGATGATGTGAGATTAACCCAAACAAGCGTCACGGTCAAGTAAAAAATGATTAATAGGGCAGTATATATGACTTATTATTATATAATATTACGGGTTTTGGGGTATTTCTCTAAAAAATAAATTTTATTAGTCCTTTATCGGTCTTATTTAATGGGCGTGTAACCAGAACAATGCCGCTATGCCAACGATAATGCGGTACCAGCCAAACGGCGAGAAACCGAATCGGCTGATAAAACCGATGAAGCCGCGCACCACAATCAATGCCACACCAAAGGCAATAACAAAGCCGATTACCAGATCGGTGATCTGGCTTGAATGAAATTCATGAATATGCTTAACAAGTTGCAAGGCAGTCGCCCCAATCATGGTCGGGATGGCGAGAAAGAACGTATATTCCGCCGCTGTCTTGCGCTCGACGCCCATCAGCAGCCCGCCCATGATTGTCGCCCCGGAGCGGGAAACGCCAGGCACCATGGCCAAGCACTGGGCAAAACCGATGCCGAGCGCCGTCTGCGCCGGCATCTCTTCCACCGACCTGACACAGTTGCGGTGGGTCATCCGCTCGATCAGCAGTATGGCAATGCCGCCGATAACAAGCGCCCAAGCGACAATGTCGGGCCTGGCAAACAGCAGGTCGATTTTCTTCTTAAGGGCAAAACCAATAACAGCCGCTGGCAGAAAGCCAAGCAAAACGTTGCGCACAAACAGCTGCGGCCCGCGTTCACTGAACATGCCCTCGGCCACCGCCAGCAGGCGCTGCCAATAGACGAGGCACACAGCAAGGATCGCCCCGAGCTGGATGATGACCTCAAAACTTTCCTCGTTGGTGAACCCCAGGATCTGCCCGGCCAGGATCATGTGACCCGTTGATGAAACCGGCAAAAACTCGGTGATCCCTTCAATGATTGAAATGACAATGACATTGAAAAGATGGTGCATATCCATGAAGCTATCCCTAAATCAGCTGAATTGGCCTTTGGGCCTGTAGCGCGCCAAATAAGTTGGCACAATAGCTTCAACCGGTGTCGGCGCTATGCCCAGAGCCGCAAACCCCATGGCTGTGGCCGAAACGACATTGTCGTGCGCCAGCATCTTCAGCTGGTCGGTCGTCAACAATGGTTTTGGTGCAAGGCCAAGCACCATGGCCTGCAATCTGGCAACCGGCATCGGCACATCGATCAACGGCTTCTCTACAAGCACAGTTTTCAAGATGTACTGTATAAGCTCGCGGAAGCTGTAAACGGTTGGCCCGCCAAGTTCGAAAGTCTGGCCTTCGAAAGTCTGGCTTTCGAAAGTTTGGCCTTCACAGGCGTTGGTGACTGTCGCGGCCAGAACCGCCGCTGCCACATCTTTGACATAGACCGGCTGAAACCGCGTGTCCCCTGACAGCACAGGCATCACCGGCAACGGCCATTTTGCCATGCTGGCAAAACGGTTGAAAAAGCCGTCTTCAGCACCAAAAACAATGGATGGCCGAAAGATTGTCGCGCTTGGGAAGACTTTCAGCACCCCGGCTTCCGCCTCGCCTTTGGTGCGGGCATAGTTGGCGTCCGATGTCGAATGCGCCCCGATGGCCGAGAGGTGAACAAAGCGCCTGGCGCCAGCCGCTTTGGCTGTTTCAGCCAGTGCGATGGCCCCGTCCCGTTGCACCGCATCAAAGCCCTGTTTGCCGCCTTCAAACAAGATGCCGACAAGATTTACCACGCTGTCAGCGCCGGCAACAGCGCTTGCCAGCGATGCACGGTTGGTGATATTAGCCTTGACCAGCTGAATTTGCCCCGGCTCGCCCAATGGCTTTAGAAACAGGCCAAGATTGGGGTTGCGACACGCAACCCTGACCCGGCAACCCTGTTCGACCAGCGTTTGCACGACATAGCGACCAATAAAACCCGTGCCGCCCAAAACTGTTACCAATTGCGGATTACTCATAGCCTTACCCTTATTTTGTTAGTTTCTATATGGCGCGGTATCCTGCATGCTGCAAGCCAGCCTGATCACAAAATCATGTTAAGCACGAACTTGCTTGAAGGGGTAGCTCTGGTCATGCTAAATTCAAAAATAGTTGAATCTGCGTAACATATATTATAACTTTTAAAGGTGTTTGTATGACGATTAAAAATTTGTTAAAAAACATTTCTTGTGGCGCCCTGTTATGCACTGCTGTCATGGCAATGCCGGCTCTAACCCCACAAGCCGAGGCGCGGCCTGAATTTATCATGTTTGCCAACAGCACGGATTTGCGCTTCTTTAATCTGTTTCAGGGAAGCGATCCGCAAACCCATCAAAAAGGCCCCAACCAGACTTGGGTGGAAGCCTTGCCCGTCGATGGGTTTGTTCTCAGTCAGCCAATGTCGGATTGTTATAACGGCAGCTGCGGGTCGGATGTGGTTCTGAATTTTGCCACTGTTTATGGCAGTGCTAATAATAACAACGGGTGGCTCAAGCCTTTCGTTGACAACAATTTCACGAAGCGAGGCCACAGCTATTTTCAGGTCAACCTGAAAGATATGGGTGACCCAATTGTCAGCGACTGGACGGCCATTCTCAACAATTTCACCACCATTGCGCTGGCTGCCAAAGCCGCTGGCCTTGAAGGTATTTTCTTCGATGATGAGCTGGTCAATGACAACCAGTTTTTCAGATATCCAGGCAATTTGCTGCAACTTGCGCCCGGCAGGATTGCCCCGACCGATACCAAACGCGGCAATGCCGCTTATTATCAGGATTTGGCAAAATACCAGGCAGCCTTTCGCAACCGTGGTCGCGATGTGATGAACCGTCTGCAACTGGCCTACCCCGGTATCAAGGTTATTTTTGCCCATGGCCCAACCGCATCAGAACCCCGCATGCCGCGTGTGATTTCCTACGGCATGTCCGAGGTGATGACCGGGTATTTTTTCACCGGGATGCTGAATGCAGTGCGCCCCGGTGCCAAGATGGTGGATGGCGGCGAATTTTACGGCCCGCGCTCGGTGGCAGACTTTGCCTACGAATTCAACTGGCGTCAGGCTGGCATGCTCGGCAAGGGTGCGTTTGGCTTTCCTGTTTTTAACAGTTCGCTGATATCAAAATCGAGTGCCCTCACCTGGTCTACCAAGGTTGGCTTTGGTAACGGCATTTTTGATGAACCCACCTGCCCGGCGGCGCAGGTGAGCTGCATAACGCCTGCTGACAAAAGCATCCCCATGACACCGGCAATCATGCAGGACACACTTGTCAATGCACTCCGGGCCTCAAACAGCACGGTATGGTACTATAGCGATGAAAGTGGCACGCCGGGGCGAAACTATGCTGTGCCAACCGGCGCTGGTGTAACCCAGCCATGGATAGATGCCATGCGCAATGCGCTCAACCTGGTTCCCTAAAACCCAGGGCAATCGCATGAAAGTTCATTGAGGTTGTTGGGCAAGGAGTTGAGTTAGGAAGTCATTGCTCCAAGCAGCGCGTTTACGTTTGACTTTCATGCTGCTTTTTGAGGTGCTAGATTGGAGCATGTTGTTGGCTGCATG
>JANYGX010000028.1 GCA_025362295.1 Sphingomonadales bacterium
ATAATCGATATAGCCAAACCATGCTGTGCCATCAAAAACCACAGTGCCACTGGCGTCTTTTACAATGCCTGTGTTTGGATCGAGAGTATAGCCGGTTGCATAGCCATTCGCCTGGAAGCCGGTCGCGCCTACGTTATGTGCAGGGTCGTAGGCCCAGAAATTGCTCCAAGTGCCATTTAGATTGTTAATAATAGTTGCTTTGCCAGCCCCCGCATCAAATTTGATGGTCTTATGGTCTTGAGTGCCTGCAACTGTATTGCCGCCGGCAATGAGTAGGCTGTTGCTGTTTTGGCCTGCAACCAAAGTATCATTTCCAGTGCCACCAAAAAGCGTTTGATTGCCAACATTGCCAAGCAGAAGATCATCGCCAGAGCCACCAAGCAACGTTTGCTGACCCTGACCTGCCACCAGAAGATCGTTATTGGGGCCGCCTGAAAGAAGTGCCGTACCTTTACCGCTGGTGACATAGTCGTTGCCAGCCAGGCCAAAGGCCCGGCCACCGTTTGGCAAATACAGAAAATCATTGCCAGCTGTGCCGACAAGAACACTGCTTGAAGTAGCGCCTGAAGCAAATGTAACAAAGTCGCCAATCCGGACGTCTGTACCATCGGCAAAACGCAGCCATTGAACACGGTGCGCGTTGTCAAACCAGTCCTTGACTGTGAGCTGCTCGCCAGTCCAATTACCAGCGGAGTCGACCAGCGTTATCAGCAGATCATTACTACGCTGTCCCAGCGCGTTGTTTGGCCTGGCAAGTTTTACATTGCCAAGATTAACACCTGCGCCAAAAACAATGGCGTTATCGGAATTGGAGCCACCACCAGGGTTGCCGACAATATCATAATTACCAGTGCCGCCCCAATTTTTGAGGAGTGCATTACTATCAAGGCTCTGCTGTTGCGTATAGCCGCTGTCTTGAGTGAGCAGTGTTGTGTTATCGTTCTGATAGCCAGGCGAAGATGACAAGACGTTACTGTCGTAAACTGTGACATTGGCACCGCTACCACGGCGGAAGATATACTGGTCAGAACCTGTACCGCCGTATAAAGATACAGCCGCGCCGCCAGTGCCGGCATCAAGAATATCAGCGCCAGCGCCTCCATAAACATAGCTCGTGGAGCCTACTAAACCATTGTTGATCAGCCAGTCTGCGCCAGCACCGCCATAGAGTGAGCTGCTGCCAGTGCCGCTGATCAGCACATTGCCATTGCCGCCGTAGAGCGTATCACTGCCGGTGCCAACCAGCGCTACATTCAATGCTGCGCGATTGGTGGTGGTGGAGGCATGATCAAGGCCTGCATCTACAAATGATAGTGATGACAAATCACTTACCGTTGCGCCAGGATTACCAGCAAACAGCCGGTCGTTACCAGCGCCACCAATGATGAAATCGTTCAGCGCACCGCCAACCAGTATATCGCTTTGACCAGCCAGCGAGCCGCCCATGATATCATTGCCAAGATCACCGCCGAGCACTGTATCGTTGCCAGCGCCGGTTTTGATCACCGCTGCCACCTTGATTTGGGTTGCAGCAGAAAATGCTGTGCCATCAACGGTGATCGCCTGGCCAGATTGCTGGCCGGTGGATGTTGCCGTTGTCAGCGTATCGCCGCTCACCACAATCAAATCATTGCCAGAGGTGCCATTAATCACCGTCTTGTCCAAAGCGTTGATGGTATCACCAATGCTGCCAAGCAGATTGCCGTTGGCATCCGTTACTGCAAAGCTGCGTGTGTTGCTGGTGGCATCAAAAGTGGGCGTAACAACCGCTGGAGACAGCGCATAGCCATCAATCTTGCCATCAACGGCTTCATCCAGAAACGCAGAAAACCCGCCGATAAAATCTGTGCTGGCGCGCTTGTCGAGTCCAAGCTCGGTAGCGCGAGTGAGGGTGATGGTATAGCCCGCCGTAAAGGTTGAATTGGGCTGTGCGGCAATCAGCGCGTTGATGGTTGCTGAATTGGCAAGATACTTTTCGTAATCCTGCGCAGTGGTGATGTTGCCAAGCAGCGTATTGACCTCAAACTGGCCCTGCGCGCCAGCGGTATAATTACCCTTGCTGCCACTCGACTGGTTCAAGGTGGCGAGTATGGCGCGCTTGGCATAGACATCCCCACCTGCCAGGCGGCCGATGATATCGTTCAGCCCCGTGTAGGCACCCAGCGCCACGATTTGCGTGTTGCTGGTTGTATCCTTCACCGAAAAGCGTGCTGTGATGTTGCTCTGGTTTTCCAGGCTGATGTTGGTGCTGGTGAACGGCTGATAGACCAGTTGGGATTTGCGCAAGCCAAAGTTGCCGGAATGCACACTAAGCGGATCGATCAACTTGCCGCCAACCGCTGCCAGCACGCTGTCGTAGACATTGGCCACCTGCTGCGCTAGCGCCGTTGCCGCCTGACGCGAGCCGCCCTTGCGCGACCACACATTGGCAACCTTGAACGACTGCGCCGCTGCATCCCACTGAACATCCGCCCCAGACCGCGGTGTCCCACCAAAGATGGAGCCGATGAGGCCGCCGATGATGTTGCCAATGAACGCGCCAATAAATGTTCCAATAATAGGAATGGCAGAACCAAAGTAACTGCCGATCGCAGAGCCTATAGATGCTCCGATTTGTCCGCCAATTGTATCAAAGTGAACAACGGCTTCAGCTAATTTGCCACCGAAGTAAGAGCCTATGATATTAATAGGGTCAATATTTGCTAGATCTGTCGTCAATTTACCTAAATCGCCAACGTCTGCTATCACTGTTGCCAGATATGCCCCCGCAGTCGCGTTGAACACACCAGCCACATCGCCCTTGAGGCCAATTGCCTTGGTTAACTCTCCAACCAGCAGTGAAGAAATTACGCTTGCGCCAGCTTGGCCTAATGCATGAGTAATGCCACTCTGGGTGAAGTTTTTTTCCAGTGCCTGACCAAGCGATCCGCCTTTTTGTGTAGCGTCATGAATTGTTTGGCCAAGAACCGAGCCAAGGGCAGACAGGCCAGTCCCCAAAACCACTCTCGCAAATGGATCAGAACCGGAAATGGCATTGGCAATTGTAGAGCCAAGTATGCTGCCAATTTGCGGACCGGATACGGTTACCAGTTGCCTCTCCGCAGCAGCAAAACTACTAAATGACATAACATGATAAGGGTTCAGTAAACGCGAGTTTAACAAGTTAGTGAGCCAAGAAACTTTCTCTACTTTATTTATTTTTGTGATATTGCCCTGCGCATCTCTTGTGCCAGTTGAAGTAACAGCAACTGCAGATTCACTTGTGTC
>JANYGX010000029.1 GCA_025362295.1 Sphingomonadales bacterium
AGTTGTTTTAAATGTCACATTATCGGCAATAACATTTTTCTTGCCAGTTTTAGGATCGGTTGAGACTATAATTGTTCCATTTACTATTACATCACCTGTCCATTTAACATCCTTAAGTGTTATAATATTTTTTTCTTCATCTTTTTCGTCTTTTTTAATTGTAATGGTTCCGCCTCGCAATGGTTTAACCGCATCATATTCTAAAAGATCCAGTCGTGTTACGGCATCGCTTATTGTCGCGCCAACGGCGCTCAGCACTTGGCCGCTAGCTTTGTCAATGGTTTGTTGCCTAGTTCCTGCTTTTTTTACCGGTGACAGCTCAGAAGAGTTTATTGCATAACGGCCTAGTGTGCGTGTTGAGGGTAAATTATTTGCCTCCGAAACATTATCACCTAATACTTTATCACTTAATACTTCAGCATTTCCTTCTCCATCATGGTAATTTATTATTTGACCAAATAAATTTGAACCAACACTATTAAGATTGGTTAAGCCAGCACCATGTCCAGCTCCATTAAAGTTGATAATCTTAGATTTTGGATTGCTGTACAAAACGCTACCTTTATCAGGTTTGCATTGTTTACCATCTTCGCAACCCAATTCATTTCCTGGCGTAATAACATCTGCCGTACCATTGAAAAAATAAGTTGGGGAATATGATATACCGCGAAGAGTCACTGGTTTAGTTTTGCCTGGCACATAAACATCAAGGCCAACAATATTCTCACCCATTCCAGAACCCATAGCTTCGTCCAATGTGAAAGGTCCAAGTTTTTCACTTGACCTGAATTCAGTTATTTTACTATTTAATTCTTCTTGCCTTTTCTGAGGTGAACTATCTGGATTGTAATCTTGGGGATATCCTGCACTTACCAATACAGCAGTCATCTTATTAAAATATTTAGGATCTTTAGTACGCTCGTCATTTTTTTCATTTGAAGGGTCTGTGGTTTTTTCAGATTCCTCTATTAACCTATCCAATGGTTTTTCATCACCTTTTTCGTATGCGTATAAAGCCGCACGTATGTCTCTTGTTACTGTATTGCCTCCATTTCCATTTGATAAAACATTATAAAGCTGAGCAACCCGCTTATTTACAGTGACCGTTTTTCCTCCAGCATCAGTATATGTTATCGTTGGCGGATTTTTTTCATTTCTCATTTTGTTCACAGTATTTCTCAACTGGACTTCAAATGTCTCTTTAAATTTCCCTTTATTAACGGGGTCATCATCAATTTTTTTATAAATGGATTTTAATGATTCAGTATCATGATTTAATGCTGTTGCATCAGCACCACCAACTTGATAAGCGCCATCGTAAATTTTTGATTTAATTTTAATAATATCACCGTTGGCTAGCTTGTTACTGTTTGGCCCATCACTGGATTGCGGATGTTCCAACCTGTCTACTAATGTCTGGCCAAGGTAAGTGCCATAACTTACGCCATAATAATGGAAGCTGCCGATATTAGCTTGTTTCAAAACACCAATTATGTCACCAACGGTATTTTCAGTGCTGTAAAATTGGCCTTTAGCTTTAGCATCTTCTGTATTAAGGCAAGCTTTAACTTTATTTAAAGGATACCCCTGTGCATTCTGCAATGCAGAACACTCTGGAGATGTTGATTTTAAAGATGTTGATTTTCCAGTGCCACGACTATCAATTAACAAAATACCGTGGGTGGCTCTAGCTTTATCAGCTAAATCAAGAAATCCTTTTCTGGCTCCGGTGCTGCTGTATCCAGGACCGCCATTTTCCATCAGTATTGGCGCAGCCTTTGCTGTACCGTCGGATGGTGGATAATATTCAAATTGAATATTAACATTATTTCCGCTAGTTATTCCCTTAGTAGGATCTAGGGGGCGATTAATGGAACCTTCAAATCTTGTTCCCGTTGATTTATCGGTCGTACTTTTAACAGTAATGGTGCCAAGTTTGATTGCGATATTTTGATTTTTCCCATTAATTAGACCTTCAGAAGTTATAGTTAAATCGCCAAGTTTTCCTGTATATAAACGAGTTTTATAGTCATATTTTAATTCAACTGCTTTTACTTTTCCGTCTACTTCGTATGCATACGATATATTTTTATGTTGTTTATTTCCAGAAGATTCTAGTGCCATCTTCTCAAGACGTCTTGAACCTGTGTTGTCGTTAGGCACATCTGTCGTTTTTGCCTCAGTGTTCTCTTCACTGGTTAGGGGATTAGTATCATTCAACGGTGGAGTATACGCCAAATACGAAGATGACACTGGTGATATTCCAGACATAAATTCTCCCAAGTTAAATATTATTGAGTCATAATGTCCTGAATTTATCTCCTCTACAATACCAGATTAATACCCATGTTTACCTATGCGCGTGTTTAAGCCATTAGGTCAGCGGGCAGGGCATTTACGGCGTCTTCGAGCTCGTTAAAGCTGGGGGCATAGAGTGTTGGGGCGGCGCGTCTGCCAATTTCTATGGCGACTTGGGGGGCCTGGCCCTGCAGGTGGGAGACCAGCACTGTGCGCACGAGGCTTATAAACCGGCCCTCACCCTCAATAATCTGATTTAGTCGCGAGGCGATTGGGGCAATAATGCAATAAGCGAGCAACACGCCAAGAAACGTGCCCACGAGTGCGGAGCCGATCAATCCGCCCAGAATGGCCACCGGTTGGTCAATTGAGCCCATGGTCGTGATAATGCCAAGCACTGCGGCGACGATGCCGATGGCGGGCAAGCCCTCTGACAGGCTTTGCAAGGCATGGTGGGCGGCATGGTCTTCGGCATGAATCTTGTCGAGGTCGTTTTCCATGGCATCAGCCATCTGGTAAGCATCCTCGAAGTTCATGGTCATCATCCGCAAATAATCACAAATAAATTCGATAATATGATGATCCTCGGCGATGCGCGGATAGTTATTGAACAAGCGAGAGTCTTCCGGATGCTCGATATGCGATTCTATCGCCACCACGCCCTTGGCGCGTATGGTTTTAACCAGCATATACATAAGACACAAAAGATCATTATAATCTTGCTTGTCCCAGCGTTCGCCACGCACCACACGGCCAAAGCTTTGCACAATCCTTTTCAGCACTGCGCCGGAATTGCCGATGACCACCGCGCCGATGCCAGCGCCTATAATCGTCACCATTTCGTGTGGCGCAGCGTGGCCCAGAATCTCGAAGCGACCGCCGCCCATCAGAAAACCACCGGCAATTGCCGCAAACACCAAAGCCAAACCGACAAATATAAACATACAGCGTCATCAAATCCAAAGGGACAGTATTATACGATGCATTATGTGGTGATTAAGGTTAATAAGAGGTTTAGACCAACCTATGTATTAAAAAATTTATACACATTAGCATATGATTAAGCTAAGGTTTAGGTTTAATGTTAATCGCAACATATGGGCAAAATTGAAAATCCAAACACGACATAGGCAGAAGGCCGGGGACTTACCATTTTGCAGAACTATGTTCACGATTGCCAAGACCAAACATCTGATGCCTGTGCAGGCAAAAACTTCAAATCAAATGCTTACAATAAATTTTAGATTCGTCATAAATTTGATATTTCCGAAATGTAGGTGTATATTATACTGAATTTATAGGATTATTATACCAATGGCAAAAAGCATACTTGGACTGATTAAAAAACCCGTGGCCCAATTTTTGAGCATCGCTGCAAAAGTTTACTATAATAAAATCTGGGGTATGCACATTGGCCATGGAGTGAAGATTTCAAGAAGTGCTAAATTGGATACCACCAACCCTAAAGGTGTATATGTTGGTGACTATACAGCAATATCATTTGGTGCATCCGTAATCTCGCACGACTTTGTAAATCGCGTTCACCTTGATACCAGAATAGGATCTTGTTGCTTGATTGGTGCGCGAGCCATTGTGCTTGCAGGTGTTACTGTTGGTGATCATTCTATTGTTGGAGCCGGCAGTGTGGTTATGCAGGATGTGCCACCAAACTCAGTTGTCACAGGCAATCCTGCACGCATATCTGAACGAGGAATAATCACCAGTAAATGGGGTATTCGAGAACCGAGTTTTGTCGCTGCGAATGGAGATGATAGTGAACTCAGGCGTATTCAGCAAGCTTTACGCAACACTAATATGCCGAATAATAATAGCAATCAAGGCAAAAGATATCTACCTGCCCTCAAAGACATTCTACATTTAACGCCCGCTGAAAATCAGGCACCACTTCAATCTTTTGGCTTTGATAGCTTTGGAACCGTCTCTTTGCGCGCCGAAATAGAAACGCTATATGATATTGTAATAACCGATGAAGTCTGGATGCGTGTAAAGTCAGTGTCTGATGTTATTGCACTGATACCCAATAAAGATAAAATAATTCAACCTAACTCACATGCATCAAATGCTAAACTTCGGCGTGAGCGAGAAATTGGAATGCCGCAGATGGCTATGTCCTGCTTGTCAGAATCGTGGTTGTTAAAAGAGCTAGGAGACATGCATTGGGAAGTGTTGACATCTTCGCTCGGTGTAGCTTCACGCAATATAGCTGATGAAGCCGGAGATCGCTTGTATGCAACATTTACATGTATAAAATTGAAATTTAACCAATCTCTATCTCATTTTAAAGAAAATGATCAATTAACAATGGATTTAGAAACAACACGTTTTGGTGGCGGATTATTTTTTAGCAATGTTGCTATATCAACCACTAAATGCAGTGGCTATGCCGAAATCATGTCGAGTTTTTCAAAATTTGGCGAGACTGGTTCTAATACGTCACTGGTTAAAGGCCAGCCAGTTATACCACCCGATTTTCCTGTCAGAACAATCAGCGAAGCTCCAAGCATAGTATCTGAATATAGGATTGCTCGATCAATTGATTTGTCAGAAATTATTTTTGAAACAGAATATGAAATTATTCCTCAACACGATATTAATGGGGTTGGTTTATTATATTTTGCGGCATATCCTATAATAAATGATATTGCGATTGCACGGTTTCCTGGTGCTATATTTTCCATCAATACTTCCACTATTGAGAGATAAATTTATTATTTTTCAAATAGCGGTCCGGATGATAGTTTAATTGTACGTATCCACTCAATAGAAGAAAAGACAGCACAAAAAAAGCTTTTGACTTCAATCATTCGAAAAAGTGATCAAAAAGTTATGTCAATTATTCAAACTTCATATGTATGTTGAATAAGTATATATTAAATGTTTATATCATATTAAGGTATAGTAATATAATTATAATTAAGGCGTGCTAATTTTATAGTTATTCCATTTTGACGTGATGACGTTTGCTATAAAACCAGCTATAGGTAGCGGTATGACTAGCTGACCTGTTCTGTTTGCAGTCAAACTGTCTACCACATTCTTAACAGTAGTCGCTTGAGTGATTGTTGATGATAAATAATCATTAAATAATGAAGGAAGCGTTGGCTGATTTGGAGGATAATGATCGGTAACATTTTTACCAGCTGGCTTAAGATTTGAAGCATTCGCAAAATTACCTTCATAATATAGGTTATCCGAAACATTCTGTGTAAAGGTTACATTGTTTGTCGTGGGCTGGGTAGGAACAACACGATCGCCTCCTAATGCTATATTTACGTAATATATCGATGATTGGTCTGGAGCACTTTGAGGAGTTTGGCGTATAACTGTATTCGAAATAACAGTAGAATTCGCCAGATTAGTTAGTGTTATTCCACTTGCTAAATATTGGAATATAAGATTATTTTTTATGGTAAAGTTGTCCATGTACGATGGTATTAAAGGATAGTTTGCAGGGGCAACATATCCTGGTGGTAATGAACTTGCTAAACAAGCGTTACAATTGTAATTTGCAAAAAATACCTTGTTCACCGATTCCGTGGTTACTTTTGATCATTAAATTATCTTTAATAATCACATGATCATGTCGCGGAAGTTGCGTAGTCACAGTTATAGAACCATCTAAATTTTTAATAGTAACTGGAGATGGATCAAACTGTATATTATCAGGATGAAGTGGTTGGTTTGCAATTGTATCAAAGTCATGAAAAAGATTGCCTGATATTACAAGCGTACTAACGCCAGCTATTTGTATACCATTGCCGGACATATGAACAAACTCATTATCTTTTATTGTTACACCGTTGGTTGAATTTACATATATCGGGTTAGTGAGAAGGATTGGTGTACTAATTACGTTTAATGAGTTTTGCATATTATGAAATTTATTATTCATTATAAATATATTTTTGCTACTATTTATGTTCATTCCCTGCGCTAATGTACTGTCATCAGTGTTTCCCGTACTGATCGCGCAATCAGCAGCACTAGCTAGCGATTGTGCAGTATTAGTAATGTCACTATTTGTTACTGTAACGCCTAAACTATTTGTAAGATTTACAGCTACAGTTAAAACTAGTCTATTTAAAGGAGCTGCAGGAAATATAGCAGGGTTTTTTGTATTATAGATTACGCGTGTATCGTTAAATTTTAGGTTATCAAGAATTAAGCCTGCAATAGGAGCCGTTGGTGTTCCAGCATCGTCCGTGAAAGATACGGCGTAAATACTACTGAATTCAGCTTTATTAGTTTTATTCACGGATGTAATAGTCACGCCGCGAGCTATGCATATTTGCTGGGCTGAAGGATTTACATTACAAGCTGTTGAATTTCCATTTTTATCAATTTTACTTCGAATTCGATAATCGCCATATTTTCCCGGTGATAGGATTAATATATCACCGGGTAGTGCAACAGCTACTTGCGTTTCAAAACTGGTTTTATCTGTAACAACAAGAGTTGCAGCATTAACTGTATATGACGTACTAATTAGTAAAATATGATTGATTTAATCGACATTACGGTTCCTACATGTTAAATTAAAACTTAAAATTAATGATTAGTAACTTAAATTACATTAACGTAAAATGTATGAAAAATATAAATATTATTAAATTGTCAATTAAATTAAATGAAAAGTTTTAAGAGCTATCATTGTGATTTGGACTGTGATCTTAATTAAAGTAACGACACCACTTAGTAATTTGTAATAATATATTATACGCAATGAATAATTTATTCAATATTGACAACACCTCTAAGAAAGTGTTGTAATTGGTATTAAAGTTATATGTTATAGGTAATTCTATTTATTGGTGCCTCAATTTAAAAAAGGATATCGCCTTGCAGAATACAATACTGAGAAAACAGTTAACATCATGCACAAAAACGCTTTTTTTGGCTTATTTGATTAGTAATGGCTCCGTTATTGCAGCCGAATCCGTTCCCGTTGCAAAGGTAATAGGGGAAACCACCTTGGAAGAAATAGTTGTCACAGCTTCCAAGCGTGAAACCAAATTGCTCAAAACACCAATTGCCATAACGGCTTTAAGTCAAGCTGCACTTGAGGCCAAAGGCATCCAGACGGCGCGCGACTTAGGCAGCAATGTACCCAATCTGCAAATTGGCGCAACACCTGACTCGGGTGCCTTTTTTAGCTTGCGCGGGATATCGTCAACGGATTCGACCGAAGTCGCCGAAGCTTCAGTTGCCTTGCACCTTGATGGTTTTTATTCGCCGCGTCCACAAAGTGCACTTGCTCTCATTTACGATGTAGAGCGGGTTGAAGTGCTGCGTGGACCACAAGGCACTTTGTTTGGCCAGAATTCTCCTGGCGGCACGATAAATATCATTCCCGCAAAACCAGTATTCGGCGAATATTCCGGCAAGGCTGAAATTCAGTTTGGAAATTACAATACCAAGCAGGTGCGCGCAGCTATAAATCTTGGAATAACAAGTCGGCTTGCCGTTCGTATATCAGGTTTTCTTGATCGCCATGATGGATTTCTCAATCAGGTGCAGGATTTTACCGATGCATTTTACACACCGCCTGCCAAACTTCTGTCTGAGGTAGGGCCGGACGGGCCGCTGCCGAATGTTGTTACTATAGTCAAAGATGGCATTCCTGATGTTGATCAGAGACGCAACAAACCCGTCAAGCGCAAGAACTGGTATAACAACGCGCAAAATGGTGGTGCCCGCGCCATTATCCGGTGGAATCCGATTGATGCGATTGAAACCAGTGTCCTCATATCTCACTTTCAGGATAATGGTGCCGGTGATGTGAGCCTGACCGATTGCGGACAGGCGGCGGGTACAGTCAATGCTTGCGATCATCCACTGCGGTACGCAAAAATAAATGTACCAGGCGATTTGCACCTGAAAATTGAAACTTATCAGCTGAAATTAATTGGTCACCTCAACGATCATATGGTAATTGAATATCGCGGCGGCATTCAAGAGGAGCGACGATCACAACGCTCAGATCTTGATGCCGGTGCTCATCCATCTGCTGCGTGGTCTTCAATTGGCAATCCTGGTCCACTTAACTTTGCCGACGGTTCGTTAAACCCTGCTGCTGTAACTAACTATTATGTTGTTGCAGACGACAGTTCATACACGCGCTCCAGTCGGTATTTCAGCCATACACAAGAACTCCAACTTAAATCGACTGGCAGTGGCTCTTTTCAGTATGTGTTTGGTGCTTTTTTACTACATGAGGCCAAGCGCATACAGTATGATGTGGATTCGATTGAAAGCAAATCCTACGGCATTACGGCCGCTGGTTTACTTCAGCCTGATGGCCTGCCTTATGCCCAGCGATACGATCAGCAAAACCGCACAACAACATCGCACGCCCTTTTTGCGCAAGCTGATTGGCGCATACTACCAAAACTTGGGTTAACTGCAGGCTACCGCCATAACTGGGATAAAAAAGGGGATTATAACGGCTATACATATTTAACGGCGGATGATCGCAACCAGTGGTATAATGGGCTTTACACACCAGTTGCCGGTGCAATACGCGCGCATCAATCCAATGATTTATTAAACTTACCCAACCTGGGTACGGATGCACCGCTAGGCACAACAGTGCCATTGGTGCCATCACCTGGCAACCCAACGCATGACACGAAAAAATGGTCAAGCGGCACATTCCGGCTGGGTGCACAATATTACGCAAATGACGCAACAATGCTTTATGCATCTGTATCAACCGGTTATAAAATGGGTGGATTTTTTGAACAAGCCGATGTGTGTAATCATGGCTGCTATGAACCGCTTGTTTACAACCCGGAATTTGTGACATCGTATGAATTGGGCTATAAAGGCAAGTTATTCAATAATAAGTTACAATTCACACTGGCCGCTTTTTATGCAAACTATCGTGACATCCAACAGTCCGGTGATTTTGTGGTTGGGTCTCAAACATTCAAAACGAATCTTGATGGCACTCCAAATGCCAATTTCGGCAAACCGGTCACAGCTTACACGACGGTTAATCTGGCAAAAGCAAAAATAAAAGGCGTAGAATTCGAGTTTACGGCTATACCATGGGAGCATGGCACACTTTCAGGCTTTGCAACGTATCTGAATGCTAAGGTCAGTGGAAGCGGTGCTTATACAGATGCCTATGCCAGAGACGCGCGCCTGATTTACGGTCAAACGCCTCTCGACATTACAGATGACTCTGGTGCTGTTACTAAAGCTTTTGGAACAACCTCTCTTGTCGGCAAAAAACTTCCCTATGCACCTGATTTCTCAATATCCTTAAACTATCGACACGATTTTGATATTCCAGGTGATATAAAAATATCGCCGTATATATCTGGTAAATATCAAAGCAAAATGTGGCTCGATATCTTGAATTACGATGGACCGCACCTGGCACAATATCAAAAAGCCTATGCTAAACTGGATGCCAACCTGCGTATTTCAACGCATAACGATAAATATTTTGCTGAATTCTACGTCGAAAATTTGACCGATATTGCCACCAAAGGTTTTGATTCATACACCTATGGCAGTGTGAGTGCTTATTACGACCAGCCACGCACCTGGGGCTTGCGGCTAGGGGGTGAGTTTTAATAATTCAAGTCATTAAACTTTCACATTTTTAAATCATTATTTAATTTATAGATCAATCGAGGAATTGCAGATGAAGCCGCTAAAATTTGTTTTGCTTACAAGCTTGTTGTCAACAGCGTGTCATGCGGATCCGGCACGTTTGGGATACTATATGGATGCCACATCATTTTCATCGCTGAAAGCCCAATCAACCTCGCTATCGGTAGTGGCTGTTGATGTTTTTACTATAGACAAGAACGGAATTGTAATAGGCACAATACCTGTCTCTGTACGTAAACTTATAGCTGCAAATCACATCGCGTTCTATCCAGTTGTCGCAAACTTTAACGTTACCGACTTTGATCCAGCAATAGCAAAAGCCATTTCTAGGCCAGGCTCAGCGCAAGATAATGCTATCGCGAATATTATTAAACTTGCTTCAAAAGATGTCGCCGGCATCAACATTGATATTGAAGCGGTACCACCAACATCACGTGCACAATTCACAGCTTTTATAACACGCATTGCGACCGTTCTGCACTCGACCGGTCATAAATTAATTGTCTCCGCTCCAGCTAAAACTACGGACGACCCTACTGATTCATGGAGTGGTGCTTTTGATTATGTGGCGTTGGCTGGCCTTGTTGATACGCTACAAATTATGACATACGATCAACATGGCCCATGAAGTGAACCGGGCTCGGTTGCTGGTCTTGATTGGGTAACGCAGTGCGCAAATTATGCATTGAAAACAGTGCCAAAAACTAAAATCAGCCTTGGCCTGTCTGCCTATGGTTATGATTGGGATGTGACGCATCATAAAGGTGATACATTGGCTTGGAATGCAACGCCTGCATTGATCTCCCGCACCCATGCAACACCTAAATGGGATAGTGCTACATCAAGTCCGTATTTTAATTACAAGGCAACTGACGGCTCATCCCATGTAGTGTGGTATGAAAATGACCATAGCGTAGGGTTAAAAGCAGGTTTGGCAAAAACGAAAGATTTTGCAAGCGTATCTGTTTGGGCACTTGGGCTGGATAATCCATCATATTGGGATGCAATCACTACAGGCTTTTCAGCAAAAACCCAAAAGCTGCATAAACGTTAGATTTATTTTAATGGCTCACACATCGTTGAGCTCAGCCACCAGGTCGTAGGCATCACCGCGATAATAAGACTGTGTAAATTCGGCAGTGCGGCCATCAGCGAGGAAGCCACGCCGCTCGATAAACAATCCAGCATCCCGTACATTAATACCAAGTATGTCAGCTTGTTCTGAATTAAATAATACCGCCCGTAAGCGTTGTAGCGCGCGAACTGGCCGGTTTCCCGTGTGCTCAAGTGCTGCATAAAGTGACTCCTGAACAGCATCCAATGATTTCAGGCAGTATGAAGGAATCGTGGAATATTCCAGTGCCATGGTGAGGTCATTCGCATAACGAATACGCTGAAATCGGTAAACCAAGGTGCCTGGTGATAGTGACAGCGACAATGCCTCCTCCGGCGTCACGCTGCCCTCTGACTTGCTAAGCCATTTAGAGTGCGGTCTTAAACCACGTGATATCATATCCTCAGTGAATGAGGATAGTTTGGAAAAACTTTTTTCAACACGGTTGGCAATGAATGTTCCGGCCCCACGCCTGCGCGTGAGCAAACCTTCAGCAACCAGCCCATCAATGGCCTTGCGAATAGTCAGGCGCGAGACATTCATTTCTGTCGCAAGCTCACGCTCGGCCGGTATTGCATCGTCAGTTTCAAAAGCACGGTTCGTTATAGCTTCTCGAACACGCTTCTTGATTTGCATATAAAGTGGTGCCGGGTCAGTCTTATCCAGACTACCGACCGCCTGAAAAAATGACATAACCTGCTCCTTACTTTTAGTACTATACTGGTCTTTTCCTACTGAGCGGCTTCGCCGTCAAGTATAATTGATCTTCCGGGTCGGCCATTACTGGTTTTTGCCAGTAACTCAACATGGCCTTTAACTCTAACAGGGGTTGTATACGTTGACCATGCGCCACTATTAACGCGATAATTTATAGTGAGCGCTCCATAAGGTAGGTTGGCTAGTAAAAAACCATTTCGAATGCTTGCCCCAACCGGTGGCACTCGGTATTTAACACCTGCTTTGTCTAACCATGGTAAATGCACTGCCAGCCGCTCCTTAAAATTCTGATAATCTCTGCCAAAAGCAAGCGTATCAATTTGCCCATCATTCAATGTGTAGCTTTGGTTCGGTTTAGACGGCAGCTCCCACGCGCCGACATGCCATGCCCTTTCTGCCAGCGCTTGCAAGCGAGGATAAATCATATAATCGACCTGGGAGTCACTGCGCACGGTTTCGCTAAATAACTGCGCTTGCATTCCAATAACGTCATGACCAGGGAGAATGGGGTTATTATTTTTCACAACAACAGCATGGTTTGTAATATCTGTATACAATATAGCATTTGCCGATAAATTTTGTGGCATAAAGCTGAACACTTTATCTAAATCTGTTCCCCTTGAAGCCCAATCGTAGCCTGGCTCTTTTTGGTTTGCTGTATAAGGCATATCAAAATACAAAGCGTCTGGTGTTGAAAGCACCACATCAAGACCCTGATTGATTTGTGCATGTATTTCTGGAATACCTTCGACAAACAACCGTTGCCAACTGTTGGATTGCAGGTGTGACGGAATTTTAGCAGCATCAATTTGAAGAACACCATCGCTCCACCCGGCAGCACCAATGCCCCGATCTACTAGGCTTTTTGCCACCCGCGTTATAAAATATCCACCAAGTTTATTTGTAGCGATCCCGTGCACCTTAGTAAATGTTTGACAAGTTGGAGACTTGATCCACGCACCAGCCGTTTCATCGCCACCGATATGATAATGTTTAAGAGGGACACCCGCGGCTGCGTGTATTTGAAAAACGGTATCAATAATTTTGTCGATAAAATGGTACGTGGAAGGCAAACACACATTGAGAGTGTTATCATTGTAATTTTGCACACTGCGATAGATTGTTTTATCCTCAGGCTCAGTCAAACGGTATTCTGCCGCTGCAGCCATTCGGCCCTGCATTTTAAGCCGTTTGTAACGCGCTTCCATGGAGCGAATGGCTGCACGCGAATGGCCCGGCATATCAAATGAGGGGATAACCTCAATCTGCCTCGCCTCGGCTGCATGAAGAATATCGATATAATCTAGTCGTGAAAAGTAACCATTGATAGCACTAGCGCCATCAGGGCCTGCACCCAACTGTGGTAAAAGGCAGCGCGTTTCAGAAATATTATGGCATCGAACAGAACCGACTTCCGTAAGTTCTGGCAGCCCTGCTATCTCAAGTCGCCAACCCTCATCGTCGCCCATATGAAGATGCAGACGATTAAGTTTATAGAGGCCCATATTTTCAATCAATTTCAGTATTTCAGCTTTTGAATGAAAATTACGTGCGACATCAATGAACATCCCGCGAAATTTAAAACGTGGTGTGTCTGTTATGTTCAGTGGTTGCAGAACGCCTTTTTCATAGGCGATTTGCTGTGCAAGCGAGCGTAAAGCATAGCTTACGCCTGCAACATCTTTGGCCTGAATATGAACGCCCAAGTCAGCTGTTGCTGTAATGGTATAACTTTCTGAAGTGATTTTAGTATTTTCAGCAACATCAATATGTAACTTTGGTCCACGATCTAAACGTGGGACCCCCATAGTCTGTAAATATGCCAAAGCAGGTGAAACATATGTTTGATCGATTCCGTTCAATTCAAGCGTGGCACCCGATCTAAAATCGAGAGCAGGCCCCTGCAAATGCCGTGCCTCGAGAGGTTGCGGTATAATGATAAAATCAGGTTTACTTTGTTGAACACTGAGTGCAGCATTGTGCATGTAATCTCGTTCAGGCGTTGACCAGCGTGTGATATCTTTGAGAGAATTTACGGCTTGATGTTTTTCATCTGTCATAGGCGTGACAAATGGCAGCTGTTCAAGCCCTGTTTGTGTATCAATTACAGCTTGGGAAGCTGCAATAGTTTCAGGTTTCAATCCACGCATGGTAATAAAAGCGTTTGGCATCGGGAAATATTCTGAGAAGAAATGCCCAGCTGATCGCATTTTAACGGAGTATGTTTTTCCAGCAACAAGACGCACGCCTGCTTTGGTTTCAAGTTTGTATAAGTCACCGTTAATATGTTTTAAACTGAAGATCGCTGTATTTACCTCTTTCAACTGTTCGACAAAACTGAAGTAAATTGACCATTGGTCCTCAATAGTACGGGATGGCATCTTCAAATCTAACTGTGCAGTAAAACACTCTTCGCTATGGGGGCACAACGCTCCAGATTGATTTTGAATGATGGTAAAGCGATATCCAAGCTGATGTGCAAATGAGTTTAAGTTTTCCTGATTAAATGTGGCTGCAAATGCAGTTTTATTCATTAATATAGAGAACAATGAAAAAATCAGCAGCATCAGTCTTGAATTAAAAATACTTTTTACCATTAACTTTTTCCAAACATTTTTATGCTTCACTTACATTTACGCTGTGGTTAACTTTCAAGGTCTGCAGTGTGTGAAAGTTTTGCTTGAACATTTAGCATGTCAGCAGGCATGCCAGCCATCAGTAAAGCGCCATCACTAGGGTCATACTGCGGCTCAATCAGCACAGCTTGGGTTACAAGACTTAGCCATTTGTATATGGGTTTAGACATGCCACCAATCAGGCAAATACGCGGCGCACCAATATTATTAAGCCGAGCGACGTACTGGTCTATTTGAGTCGCGCACTGCTGTACAAGGGCAATGGCAACTGCGTCACCAGAGTCTGCAAATTTCATCGCAATGGGTGCCAAAGAGCCATAATGACTTGGCTTTGCGGAATTGACCCAGCTTACTATATTGGCTGGATGACCATTAAAATGATTGATAATTTCACGTGTAAAATCGGTTTCTGTTGCGAGGCCATCATAGCCTCGCAATGCTGCTCTGATAGAATCTCTACCGAGTGACGCTGCAGAGCCATCATCACAGACTTCAAAACCCCAACCGCCAATAGTACGTGCAACGCCGTCAACCAACGCATAGCCGATGCTGCCGGTGCCGCTAATTAAAATCGCACCATTATCTCCGCTGAATGCACCCAGACAGGCAATATGGGCATCAGATACAACAATAGATTTACCAAAACGCGGCCCGGCCTCAAGCGCAAGAATGCAATTTTTTTCAGTCGTGATACCAGCTAAGCCTAAGCAAATAGAGGTATTTAATAAATCCTTGCCGTCTAGGCCAGCCTTCAATAACGCCTTATCTATTGCACCGCCTATATTTTGCCATATCAAAGACAAGCCCAACCGTATGTTGGCTGGACCACCTAAACTTTCAGCAAGTGTGGTGCCGTTCATATCTTTAAGTCGCACACGACACTTCGTGCCACCCCCGTCAACTCCCATATAGTATTTGATATGCGAAACCATTGTTTTAAAATTCGTGAGACGTGTTAAGTTGAGATGCAGGTAATGATGCGGCAGTTTCACGTCCACAAAAAACCGCAAAAAGTAAAATGTAAAGATAAGCTGGCACTGTTACCCATAAAAATACTAACTGAAAATTATGGGTAGCCTTGAGATGGGCAAAAATTTGTGGAAGCACTGCGCCGCCGGCAATGCCCATAATCATAATAGCAGAACCGGCTTCCGTATGACGACCAAGCCCCTTGATGCCTAGCGGAAATATTGCAGGCCACATCATGGCATTGGCAAAACCTAGGGCTGCTATACACCCAACGGAAAGATAGCCTGTAGTCATATACGCAGTTATGCTAATAAATATCGCAAGAACGGCTGATAAAGCCAGATAACGCTCTTGAGACATAAAACGTGGAATAACCAACAGGCCAGCCACGTAGCCAACCAGCATGGCACCAAGCGTAAATGATGTGAAAAAGGCAGTCATCTGTAACGGCAAACCAAAACTGCGACCATAGGTGCCAATAGCATCACCCGCCATTACTTCTACACCAACGTAAAAAAAAAGAGCAATCACACCAAGCCAAAGTTGTCGCTGACTAAAAAGCGATGTTGTATCAGCATCAGTCCGATCAACGCTGTTTGCGCTATCGTGAATATTCGGTAGGGAAGATTTTGCTACGAACATTGCCAGTAATGCCAGCAAAGCTGCCATCGCTAAATATGGCATGTGTATCTTGCTTGCAAAACCATTAAGTAGTGCTTCCCGCTGACTCATGTTAGACGTGGATTTTATTTGTGCGTCAAGTGCACCAATGCCATCCATAACCAAATAACCAAAAACAAAAGGCGCCAGAAATCCAGCAACTTTATTGCAAATACCCATGACAGCAATACGCGATGCGGCACTCTCGATAGGGCCAACAATAGAAATGTAAGGGTTTGAGGCTGTTTGCAAAATTGCGAGCCCTGCACCAATAATAAACAAGCCTGTCAACGCGCCAGGAAACACGCGCATGGTTGCAAATTGACCAAAGGTAGCAGCCCCAACAGCCATAATCAGCAAACCCAATGCCATACCGTTTTTCATGCCGGTGCGTTTGAGTATCCAGGCCGACGGAAGTGCCAGAAAGAAATACGACATATAAAACGCCATCGGTACCAAAAATGCACTTAAATCATCTAGCGTGAAAGCCAGGCGTACAAAGGTTATAAGCGGACCGTTGAGCCAAGTGACAAAACCAAATATAAAAAACATACCGCCAAGAATTAACAACGGCCCTATTTGAGGAACAGGCTTATGTGCTAAAGCGATTTCAGAATCTATTTGTCGCGCCATATAAATTTGACCTTTTCAATCAACGAAAGTTTGATGAATCTGAATATTGATAATCAACTTAAATTTTTAAAATCCATTTCTTTCGCTGCATGAATTGCAAAGGAATAGAAATACAAAGAATAAATAAAATAACTGGTAATAAGACAGCCCAAGCTTCCCCGATATAGGGTCTTGTCCAATAATAAGGGAATGTAATTATATCAGCCACTGCTCCATCAGCAAATATATCGTGAAGAATATATGCAGCAATTGCATTCACTCCAAACGCCAGACAAAAGTTAATAAGGAAGTTTTCTCGGTTTTCACCGTCTAGCACATAATGCAAACCAGCGAGCACAACTGTTGTAAAGCCACACGTTACCAATACAAAACTACTTGACCATATATCTTTAACTATTGGAAAAATAACTCCCCAAGCAAGACCGACAAAAAACATTGCCAGCCCGGTCAAAGCAAGTGTTTTGGAAATATTTTTATTTTGATTGCGTAAAAAATATTCGCCTATGGCAACACCAATAAGGGCGTGAGCAATACAGGGCAGAGTGCCCAAGAACCCCTCAGGATCATAGCCATCAGGCCCATCGATATAGTTATGATGTCCGGCACCCAGAATGATCCGGTCAAAAGAAGCTATAAAATTGTGCCCCCTAATCCAAATATCACTCGGTTGATGGTCGAGTGTGGGGAGCAAGGCCATTGGCCAATAGAGTAATAGTATAATTACAAGAATAATGATGCGGGTGCGCGGCGTGCATTTGAAAAATAATACAGCGCATATGCCATATACCAATCCAATGCGTTGTAAGACACCAAACAATCGCCAGGTTGCAGAACTAAAATGGGCAAACCAGCCAAGATTTGTTAATATAAACCCCAAAGCAATCAGGCGAAAAGCGCGCCAGAAAATACGCTTTGATTGAATTGTATTTAAACCATATTGAGCTTTGGTTTTAGCCAGTGCCATTGGAATGGATATACCAAGCATCATCAAAAATGCTGGAAACACCAAATCTGCAATATGTATGCCTTGCCAGCGCTCATGCTCTAATATTTCGAATGTTTTCGTATGAAGTGTGCCTGTAACGCCAGACAGTGTATTGACAAAAATCATACCAATAACTGTAATGCCACGTAGAATATCAAGTGATATCAATCGGTTTTGAGGATTAGTAATCATCAATCAATCCCTATAATGTGTACATTTAAGAGTGTAATTGATTTTATGGCTCCTGCATACCAAAAAGAGAATTGGTATTGTATTGATTTATGGTTGTTATGCTTCGTTCAGATAATAATGCCTAATTGGCTTCAGCAGCACATTCAGTTCATAAACCAATGGTTGGCCAGTTGGGATTTCAAGATCTGCGATATCGATATCCGATATTTGATTAAGATGTTTGACGAGCGCACGCAGGCTGTTGCCATGGGCTGCAACGATCACTTGTTTGCCAGCCAGAAGGGCAGGCGCGATACTCTCGCTCCAGCAAGGTAGGGCGCGGGCAATTGTATCTTTAAGGCTTTCGGTGGCTGGCACCTTTATGGCGCGATATCTGGGGTCAGAACTCACATCATAGGCACTGCCTAATTCGAGAGGCGGAGGCTGCACATCAAACGATCGCCGCCAGATGTGCACCTGTTCCGCACCAACCTTGGCGGTCATTTCGGCTTTGTTGAGGCCTGTTAACGCACCATAATGGCGTTCATTCAATCGCCAGTCTTTGTGCACCGGCACCCACAGCTGATCCATTTCCTCAAGCACAAGATTGAGCGTTTTGATGGCGCGTGTTTGCAAAGATGTAAACGCCGCATCAAAAATAAAACCCCTAGCTTTTAAATCACGGCCAGCTTTTTGTGCCTCCTCAGCACCTTTGTCTGTGATGTTAACATCCCACCAGCCGGTAAAACGGTTTTCAAGATTCCACGCACTTTGACCGTGGCGAATGAGGATAAGTGTTGGCATTATAACTCCGTATTGTTCAGGCTGACATTATATCCTTAAGCGCCAATTTAACATCCGCCAGACGCGCAGGGTCCGGCTTAACTTTGGCCACAATAAGAGATTTTGCTGCCACAAAATCCTTTATGCTGTTGATGGCATCAATGGCTATCATCTGGCCATTTTTGAGATAAATGACAGAGAAAGCTGACATGCCGACATCGCCACGCAGAACAATGCTATCATGCCCGTTTTGCAAGCCAGCCGTCTGCAATTTTATATCATACTGATCAGACCAGAACCATGGCAGGTCGGAATATATTTTATCTTTGCCCATGATTGCACCAGCAACAATTTTTGCCTGATCAACGGCATTTTGCACAGACTCAAGCCTGATTAAGTCGCTCCCTGCGTATATACTTGGGTGGTTTGCACAATCGCCGATGGCAAAGATATCTGGATTGGATGTGCGACACTGTGCATCAACCAGCACACCATTTTTACAGGCAATGCCGGTTCGTTCCAGTACCTCGGTATTTGGCACGATGCCGATACCCACGATGATCATATCGGCAGGCACCACAGTGCCGTCTGTCAGTATGACACCCGTCACATGGGTGCTGCCCCTAATGTCTGCAACGCCAAAGCCCAATTTGACGTCAACACCTTCAGCCCGGTGTCTGGCTTCCATAAAACGTGACACAGTTTCGGATGTCACACGCGCCAGCACGCGTGGCAGAGCCTCAATTACAGTCACGGCATGACCAAGCTTGCGGGCGCTAGCTGCCACTTCAAGGCCAATGTAGCCGCCGCCAATCACAACGATTTTGCTCGTGGTGGCAAGTGATGCTTTTATGGCTGCGACATCGGCAAGTGTGCGCAGATAAAAAACACCGGGCAAAGCGCTCCCGGTGATGGTTAGTTTTCTAACGCGACCGCCGGTTGCCCAGATCAGTGACGTATATTCAAAGCTACGGCCGTCACACAAATCAATTTCATTGCGTTCAGGACTAAGCTTTACGACTTCGCGCTTACTAATAAGCGTAATGTCATGCTCGCTCCAGTAACTTTGTTTTCTAAGATACAAACGTTCATGCTGAAGCTCATTCCTTAAATAGGCCTTGGAAAGGGCAGGGCGTTCATAGGGCGGATCGCTCTCCTCACCCACAATTGTGACTGACCCGTCAAAACCTGCCTGCCGCAACGCAATGGCGGCCATGCCGCCAGCATGACCAGCCCCAGCAATCAGAACTTTGCACTTCATATTCGACATTTTTTACCTTAAACTATCAATTATGCTATACAGTGCATCAAGGCAGGCATGGCCAAGTTTTTTTGCCCGTTCAGGTGACCATCCATGCACCGGATCAGGGTTTTCAGTAGCGTCTTTAAACGGCATCTCCAGTGTCATTGCAAGACACTTAAAACGCTCTGCCAACGCGTTGGTGCTCATACTTAGGTTAGCCATGCCCGCTTGGGCTAGCGCATAGCCGACGCGTGTCTGAAAGTCTGGCGACAGGCGTTCAAGCGAAGCTTTATACTGATTGAGTAAGTCAATCTGCTTTTTTGTTAACGACGGAATGCCTTCAAATCCAGCTATGAAATTATGTGGCAAGTCTTCATCACCGTGCACGTCCAGATTGAAATCGCAACCCGTTTCAATCATTTTGTTCAGCACACATAAAACTTCCGGACTGCGATCGAGTGAAGGTGCCGCCCATTCCCGATTGAGGTTGACTCCAGCAGCGTTGGTGCGCAGGTGGCCACGCCGCGAACCATCAGGATTCATATTGGGCACAACGTAAATAATGGCCTTTTCGCACAGCCGTTTTATGACAGGATCACTGAGGTCGGCCAGTCGCTCCAATGCACCTTCCATCCACCATTCCGCCATGCACTCGCCGGGGTGCTGGCGCGCAATCAGCCATATCTTGTGGGCATCGGCATTGCTCTGATTGCCGAAGCTTAGCATATCGATATCCTGACCATCAAGGCTTTTGCCCAGCACTTGCTGACGAACACCAGGGGCTGCTGCAATCCGTGCCACCATGTCATGGTGGCGGTCCATTGAGTATGGAGCGAAATAGGCGAAATAAACACTATCTGTTTGCGGCGTCACGCGGATGGTCAGTACACCGGCATGATACTCCGTTTCAGCCTGCGTCCATATCTTACGGTCCGTTGACATGCGCGCCTTGTAATTCACCCAACCACCGGGGTAGGCCGAGCCGCTGCAATTGATGATGCGCAGTGTGCAAGTAGCGTCTCGCGCGCCAGTCAAGCGGAAGTGGAACCACTGATAGAATTCAGATTGCTCATCCTTGCGGATTGCCAGATCAAATTCTCCACTGCCGTTCTGTGATACGATCTGTATGTTGCCGCTGTCGAAAGCAGATGAAATGCTGATGGTCATAAATATTATTTCTTGGTGGGCGTTGGTTTGTATTGGGTTGTTTTGCCAGACTCGCCGGGAAACCCATCCAGCAGGGCATCGAGCAGTTTGGGCATAGCAGCTGAAAGCGTATATTCAGCAGCTCCAGACGCCCCTTGGCTGGTTGCGCGGCCCTCCCAGACAGTAACCGGTGAGGCTCCAGCCTTTTTGAGCCGCAAGGTGACGGTTGATACTCTCGTCAGATTGTCGCGTTGCTGGCTGTTTCCGACAGGAAAGTTGACGCTGCCGCCTAGTCCGAAATTGCCTTCACCACCGCCAACGCCAATACCAATGTTGATTGGCGAGCGCTTGCGTTCCTGCAGGCCGGAAATACTTGTCTGGGTATACCCAAACTCAGCAATGATTGTGGCCTGTGTGCCTGGCGTTGCCGGTTTGTAACCAAGTTTACCCAACCGGTCTCCCAGCTGATTGGCATAAGCAGCGAATTCCAGACTCTGGCCAAGGCCCGGGTCTGTTGCGACGATGCTGATAATATCCGTCTGCGGCACATAATTTTGATGAAATCGGGTCACGTCCGCTTCGAATCCAGCCGATGCGCAGCCTGAAACAAGCAGGATGGCGACTGCGGCAAGACATGGTCGTGTTGGTATGATGGCTAAAAACATAAAGTCTCCTTGCTGGAATATAATTGCTTGTAATCCCTGAAAGTCAGACTGTGCAATAGCGACCAGAATAGCTATAGAAAATTATGTCGCAACTGCGTTATGTGTCTGTAATCTTTAGAAAGCCTCAAAAATGAGCGTAACAAGCATGATTTTGCCAGCAGACGCCACAAATCTGGTGCAGCTTTTTTTCATGCAGGCGCAAAAACACAATGCCGCGCCGCTGCTGTGGGCCAAGCATCAGGGCAGCTGGCAGTCATCATCATGGGCAGAAACCGCTGATAAAATTGCTCGCTTTGCAATGGCTCTCAAAGACATCGGCATCATACCGGGTGACCGGGTGATGCTGGTGTCAGAAAACCGGCCTGAATGGTTTATTGCTGACTTTGCTATCATGACTGTGGGTGCTGTGACTGTGCCAGCATACACTACTAACACCGAGCGCGACCATTTGCATATTTTACAGAACTCGGGCGCTGCGGCTGTGATTGTCTCCACACCAAAACTTGCCAAAGCGGTGCTGCCATCGGTCTATCAATCCGGCGTGTGCAAAACTGTAATTGGCATCGAACCACTCAAGATTGGTCAGGCCGGTCTGGTGGACTTGCATGACATGGCGACTTTGATTGAGAATGGCAAAGCAGAGGTTCCGGATTGCGACGCGAAACCGGACGATCTTGCTTGCATCATTTACACCTCAGGCACGGGCGGCGCTCCACGTGGAGTGCAGTTGCATCACGCGGCCATGATGCACAATATAATTTCTGCCGAAATTATTATTCGGGAAGATTTTCCGGCTGTGCCTGATGTGTTTTTATCCTTTCTGCCGCTCAGCCATGCCTATGAACATACCATGAGCCAAATGTGGGCAGTGTATCTGGGTGCGCAAATTTACTACGCTGAGTCAATCGATAAACTGGCGACTAACCTCGATGAGGTGAGGCCCACTATCATGGTTGTAGTGCCGCGTCTTTTTGAAGTGCTGCGGCAGAAAATTACCAAAGCGATTGAAAAACAGGGGCGCATAGCAGGGATTTTATTTAATATTGCACTCAAGCTTGGAAGAAAAGTGTATGAGGGCGATCCATTAAACTTGTGGGAAAAAATGGTTGATCCTTTACTCACCCGCACAGTGCGCAAAAAAGTTCAGGAACGTTTTGGTGGTCGCATCAAAGCGCTGGTGGCCGGTGGTGCGCCACTGAATGCCGATATTGGCATATTTTTTCAGGCTCTTGGCATTACGTTGTTACAGGGTTACGGCCAGACTGAGGCTGGACCGCTGATTTCCTGCAACCGGCCGAGCCGCAAGATCAAGATGCACACGGTGGGGCCGCCGGTGCCTAATACCGAGGTGCGCATTGCTGAAGACGGTGAAATATGCGTGCGCGGTACAAACGTGATGCACGGTTACTGGAATGCACCGGAAGAAACGGCGCGCGTGCTGGTGGACGGCTGGTTGCTCACCGGCGATATCGGCACCATCGATGCTGACGGCCATATTGTGATTACAGACCGCAAGAAAGATATTATCGTCAACGACAAGGGGGACAATGTTTCGCCTCAGCGTGTAGAAGCGATGATGACATTGGAGCCTGAAATTTTTCAAGCAATGATTTACGGTGACAGGCGGCCTTATATGGTGGCGCTCGTCGTGCCAGATGCTGACTGGCTTGTCAGCTGGGCACACGCACACAACAAACGGGCTGATCTCGCTACGCTGAACCAGGAACCTGCCTTTATCAGTGCATTGCAAGCGGTAATCGACAAAGTGAATGCACGGTTGAACGTGATTGAAAAAATTCGCCGTATTGCTGTAGCGCATGAAGCTTTTACAACAGATAACCAGCAAATGACACCAACGTTGAAAATTCGCCGTCATGTGATCAAGCAGAATTATGCAGCTTTGCTTGATATGCTCTATGCGGTGTGAGGAAGTCGGTTACAGAAAAATCGTAAATTTTTTAGCCGACATCTCGACCATTGTTCATGAGTATTCAAAATAGCTTTGTCGTCATTCCGGCTCAAGACCAGAATGATGATGAAAGCATGAGTCCGTCACCTAAAATTTTTCTGTTTTACACAGCATGACAAAGATGCTTCAGTTTATATATCTTCATCCTCAAACATTAAACCGGAACAGCATCATGTCGCCGTCGTGTACAACATAATCCTTGCCTTCCAGTCGCATTTTGCCGGCTTCCTTTGCACCCTGCTCACCTTTGCAGGCTACAAAATCCGCGTAGGCGATCGTCTCGGCGCGGATGAATCCTTTTTCAAAATCTGTATGAATAACACCGGCGGCTTCCGGCGCTTTTGCACCGCGCCGCACTGTCCAGGCGCGAGCTTCTTTCGGGCCAGCAGTAAAGTAGGTGATAAGATCGAGCAGTGTGTAACCCGCTTTTATCACACGCGCCAATCCGGTTTCATGCAAACCGAGGTCAGCTAGAAAATCTGCGCGGTCAGCCGCCGGAAGCTGTGCCACCTCGGCTTCAATGGCGGCGGATATCACGACAGCCTGTGCATTTTCAGTCTTGGCTTTGGCAAACACCTTGGCGGATAATGCGTTGCCATCGGCTGCTGCACTTTCTTCGACATTGCAAACATACAACACAGGCTTTGCTGTCAGCAGTTGCGCCTGTTTGAACACGCGCACTTCGTCATCATCCTTAGGTTCAGTGAGCCGAGCTGGCTTGCCTTGTTGTAGCAAAGCCAAGGCCTGCCCCAGTACGGATTCAGCAATTTTCGCATCTTTGTCGCCAGTTTTGGCTTTTTTGGCAAAGCCTGCAACACGCTTTTCAAGGCTCTCCATATCCGCAAGCATCAGCTCTGTTTCAACCGTTTCGGCATCCGAAAGTGGATCGATTTTTCCATCGACATGGGTGATATCATCATCGATAAAACAGCGCAGTACGTGCACAATCGCATCGCACTCGCGGATGTTGGCGAGAAACTGATTGCCAAGACCTTCGCCTTTCGATGCCCCGCGCACAAGGCCAGCAATGTCAACAAACGCCAGTTGCGTTTCAATAATCTGTGCGGATTTTGCAAATGCGGCAATATCTTTTAAGCGTGAATCGGGCACGGGTACGCGGCCGATATTTGGCTCAATCGTGCAAAACGGATAATTTGCAGCAGCCGCAGAGGCAGTTTCTGTTAGTGCATTGAAAAGTGTTGATTTTCCAACGTTTGGCAATCCAACAATACCGCATTGAAAACCCATGTTCAGTCCTTTTGTTTTAACTGTTCGGCAATAGCTGTTGCAAAACGCGCGTCATCACCTTCAGCAAGCCAGGCAACGCTGTGAGTCACTGCATCAAGCAGTGGCATAAGCCAATCCTTATCTGCCTTGGCAAAATTACCCAGCACATGGTTGGTTACCAGATCTTTATGGCCAGGGTGGCCAATGCCCAACCGCACCCGCCGATATTCATTGCCAATGTGTGCATCAATCGAGCGAATGCCGTTGTGGCCAGCTGCACCACCGCCAATTTTCACCCGTACCTTGCCTTGTATCAGATCAAGCTCATCGTAGAACACAATGATATCAGCCAGAGCGACTTTATAAAACTGTGCAGCCGCCGAAACGGCAACACCAGACTCATTCATATACGTTTGCGGTTTGAGTAAAATAATTTTGTCATTCCCTAAACGACCCTCTGCCACCAGTGACTTGTATTTCGATTTCCAGGGGCCGAACGTATGCGCTGCGGCTATTGCATCCACCATAAGAAAGCCAATGTTATGCCGGTGTCTTGCATATTCAGGGCCGGGATTGCCAAGGCCAACGAAGAGTTGCATGGGGTCCAAGCCTTTCCATGACATGCCGGCATTGTCACCCCACCTTTCGCTGGGATAACAATACCGAAATGAAACCTCTTACTTCTTCGCTGCGGGCTTGGCCGCGGCTGCCGCTGCTGGCGCGGCTGCTGCGGCGGCCGGTGCCGCCGTTGCAGCTGCAGCATCATCAGATTTAAGGCTTGATGGCGCCACAATTGTTGCAATCGTAAAGTCACGGTCCCGAATGGTGGTTTTAACGCCTTCTGGCAAATCGATAGCAGACATGTGAATGCTGTCGCCCACATCTGTGCCTTTGAGCGAAATAATAAACTCAGCCGGAATTTTATCTGCCGGGCAAGTCACTTCAATTTCATGACGGACAATATTGAGCACGGCACCACGCTTCAGGCCAGGGCTTTCGACTTCGTCGCGGAAGTGCACCGGAATTTCGACTGTCACCTTGCTGTCTTTGCCAACGCGCATGAAATCCACGTGCAGCGGCCGGTCGGTGACCGGGTGCAGCTGAATATCGCGCATCAAGGTACGGGTGGGTTTACCAGCGACATCGACTTCAATAATGGCGGTGTGAAACTTGCCAGTATTGATAACCTTCATGAGGCCCTTGGGATCAAGGCTGATGGTCTCGGTAGGCTGCTTGTCGCCGTATACAACCGCTGGTACCATGCCTTCGCGTCGTATTGCCCGTGAGGCTCCCTTGCCTGCTTTGGGCCGCGCCACAGCTTTCAGTGAAAGTGCTTCGCTCATTATAGTCTCCATTAGATTTAAAACAAAAAGCCGTCGACCTCCAGGGGTGCCGACGGATAAAAATCCTATAGGCGGCTCACTATTAAAATGCAACTGTAGCACAATATAGTTCCTGAATTAAGGAGTGAGTCGTTATGGCTACTGTTCACGCACGCACCTGCCACCTGTGCGAAGCCGCCTGCGGGCTGCTGATCACGTTAGACGCGGGCACAGTGATAAAAATCGTTGCTGACCCGGACGATCCACTCAGCCGTGGTCATATTTGCCCAAAAGGTACAGCCCTGCAGGATATTCAAGACGACCCCGATCGTCTGCGGACGCCGAAAAAGCGGGTAAAGGATGCATGGTATGATATTGGTTGGGAGCAGGCTTTTCAGGAAATCGCGGTTCGCACCCGTTCACTTGTAGAGGCTTATGGGCCAAACACTGTGGCCATCTATCGGGGCAACCCTAGTGTACACAACCTTGGTTTAGCCACGCACGGATCGTTTATTAGCAAGGCACTTAAAACAAAGAATAACTTTTCAGCGACAACGCTTGACCAAATTCCGCATCATCTGGTCGGATTGTGGATGTATGGCCATTCCTTAATGATTCCAGTGCCCGATATTGATCGTTCCAGTTATTTTTTAGTGCTTGGTGCTAACCCTATGGCTTCAAACGGTTCTTTGTGGACCGTGCCGGGTATAAAGGGGCGTATAGAAGCGCTAAAAAAGCGCGGTGGCAAGCTTGTGGTGGTCGATCCGCGCCGGACAGAAACTGCTGCGCTAGGCTCTGAGCATATTGCCCTGCGACCTGGCCATGATGCGGCTTTTCTAATTGGCATTCTACTTTCGCTAAAAGCGCAAGGGCTTCTCAACAGCCGTCATCTGGAACCGCTGTTGGTTGGCTTTGATAAGGTTTGGGCAGCACTTAAACCTTTCAGCATTGAGTGGGTAGCAAAAATTACAGGACTTGATAGTCATAAAATCAATAGTTTGGCACGTGATTTAGGCACGGCATCTCATCCAGTTGTGTATGGTCGCATGGGCGTCTCGGTGCAAAGCTATGGCACTCTGTGCCAATGGCTTATTCAACTGATCAACATTGCCATTGGTAGCCTCGATCATGAAGGTGGCATGATGTTCACAACGCCTGCTGTTGATTTGGTGGCCATCACCGGCAAGGGCAGTGTTGGGCGCCATGTGAGCCGCGTTAGCCATAAACCGGAGGTGCTGGGTGAATTTCCAGCAGCTGTTCTCGCCGAGGAAATTCTGACGCCCGGTGATGGGCAGGTGCGTGCTCTGTTCACCTTTGCGGGCAACCCTGTACTCTCATCTCCCAATGGCCGCCAGCTCGACATGGCTCTGGAGCAGTTGGAACTAATGGTATCGGTTGATATTTATATGACTGAGACCGCGCGCCATGCGGATTACATTTTGCCGCCGGTCGGGCCGCTGCAACGCTCGCACTATCCATCTGTGTTCTTCGCGCTCGGCGTGCACAACAGCAGCAAATACAGCCCGCCGCTTTTGCCAGTGCAGAACGACGAGCGGCACGACTGGCAGATTGCCGACCGGCTGGCGCGCGATATTTCGGCATGGTCCGGCCATGGTATCGCACAGGAATTTTCACCTGACCAAGCGCTGGAAATGATGCTGGCTGGCTCCGGCAGCGGGATTACGCTTGATGCATTGAAAGCCAATCCTCATGGAATTAATCTCGGTCCGTTAAAACCATGTTTGCCCGAAAAACTGCGCACATCTGATAAGAAAATACATTGTGCGCCAGAAGCACTGCTGGCCGATTTGAAACGGCTATTTGCGGATGACACCATGAACGGGCAAGGCCTGCGCATGATCGGTCGACGCCATGTGCGCTCCAACAACAGCTGGATGCACAATAGCCAGCGTCTCATCAAGGGCCCCAACCGCTGCACCATGATGATCAATCCAGCGGATGCGGATGCGCGTGGGCTGAGCGAGGGCAGCACGGCACGGGTGACATCCCGGGTAGGAACCATTGAACTTCCTGCCGAAATCACCGAAAATATAATGCCAGGCGTTATTTCCATACCGCACGGCTTTGGGCACGATCGGGACGGTGTGGGCTGGCAAACGGCCAAGGCTCACGCTGGCGTAAGCATTAACGATCTGACAGACGAGCTGGAAAGCGATCCGGTTTCTGGCAATGCCGTGTTAAACGGCACGCCGGTTCAAGTAGTCGCTGTCTGAACTCTGAGCGCAGAAAATAACTGGACCGCATCAGGCTTCACAGCTAAATGTTGTGCATGGGTTCGATAAACAGACAACAGGATGTGCCGTTGTGCGATGTTTTGCGCGATGTGTTTGGTTACGACAGTTTTCGCGGCGATCAGGAAGCCATTATAAAATCTGTTATTGATGGCGACAGCGGTCTTGTCGTTATGCCGACCGGTGCTGGCAAGTCCTTATGTTACCAGCTGCCAGCCTTGCTGAATCCTGGTGTTGCCGTTGTGGTATCACCATTGATTGCACTGATGGCGGATCAGGTTACAGCTCTCAAAGCACTGGGTGTGTCGGCTGCAGCGTATAATTCTATGCTGACACCGCGCGAACGTAACGCTGTTGAAGCAGATTTAAGAGCCGGGCAGCTTGACCTTATCTATGTGGCCCCAGAGCGCCTGATGATGGACGATTGCCTGCGGCTGTTTGATGAGGTGCCGATATCGCTCTTTGCCATTGATGAAGCACATTGTTTATCAGAATGGGGGCATGATTTCAGGCCGGATTACCTAACCCTTGGCAGGCTCGCACAAATATTTCCGGATGTACCGCGCTTGGCCCTCACCGCAACGGCCGATGCAAAAACCCGCTCGGTCATTCTTGACAAATTGCGTATTCCCGACAAACAGCAATGGCTTGGTGGTTTTGACCGGCCTAATATACTTTATAAAGTTGCCGACAAGGTAAAATCGTTCGACCAGTTGATGGCGTTCTTGTCAACCCAGCCACGTGGCGCCGCTGGCATTGTGTATTGCCAAAGCCGTAACCGCGTCGAGCGTGTTACGGAAAAACTGAATGCTGCTGGAGTCAAGGCATTGCCGTATCACGCCGGCCTTGATGATGATGTGCGTGCGAGAAATCAGACTCGTTTTTTGCGCGATGACAGTCTGGTGATGGTAGCGACCATTGCTTTCGGTATGGGCATTAACAAGCCGGACATCCGCTTTGTAGTGCACCATGATTTGCCAAAATCCATCGAGGCCTATTATCAGGAAACCGGTAGGGCAGGGCGGGATGGACTGTCGGCACAAGCCTTGCTTTTGTATGGTGCTGGTGATGTGATGCTGCAACGGCGCTGGATCGCTGAGTCTACCGCAGACGATGCACACAAACATGTTAACCGTGGACGACTGGATGCGTTAATCAATTTTTGTGAGGCTACGACTTGCCGCCGGAATATATTACTAGGCTATTTTGATGATCAGCGAGACCAACCCTGCGGACATTGCGATATTTGTCTGACACCAAATAGCCTGACGGATATGCGGGTGATGGCACAAAAACTTTTGTCAGCGGTTATCAAGACAGGCCAAAGTTTCGGCATAACACATATTGTTGATGTGCTGGCGGGTCGAAAAAAAGAAAAAATTGAACGTTTCGAGCATGATAAACTCAGTGTTTTTGGCATCGGTAAGGATCAACCCGACACCTTGTGGCGCGCATTGACGCGGCATCTTGTTGCCCATAATCAATTGGTTGTTGATGAGCAGCGCTATAATGCCCTGCGGTTTACCGAACATTCTCGCACAGTTATGCGCGGTGAGGTGCCGGTTCTATTGCGCAGCAGCGTTACGGAACACATACGCCGACACTCCCGCAACGAAAGTAAAGGCGACAGTAACAGCGAAAATTCACCGCCTTATAACGATGATGTGTTCCAGCATCTGCGCGCTCTCAGAAAACAGCTGGCATCGCAGGATGACGTGCCGGCATTTGTGATTTTTGCTGATATAACACTGATTGAGATGGCAACACATATACCCAAAACATTGGAAGAGATGGCCACAATAAAAGGCGTTGGCACGCAAAAACTAAAGCGCTTTGGAGCCGTTTTTCTTAACGCAATGCAAGAGTATTGATTTTTATTTTTCTGATATATTCAAGACAGAATAATCGAATTGGGCAATAAACATGTGTCAGCCTTTGAAGCTGTCTTTTGCTATCCGCCGTGCTGCAAATTCATCCACATTCTTTGCCAGCAAAAACGGATTGGTGGCGCGCTCTAATGCCATTGTGGTTGGTATAGTCGCTATATTGCTGACACGCTTGGCCACCACTTCCGCCATGCGCTCTATCAATGCCTGATTACCACCATCCACATGCAAGGCAAACTTACCATTCGAGAGTGTGTATTCGTGTGCGCAATACACCTGTGTGTCATCCGGTAATGATGATAATTTTGCCAGTGATTGCCACATCTCCGTAGCTGTGCCTTCGAACAATCGACCGCACCCCATGGCAAACAGAGTGTCACCGCAAAACAGTGCACAATTATCTGCAAAATAATAGGCGTTGTGCCCAGCCGTGTGGCCAGGTACGTCAATGACCCGCGCGGTTACCTTACCAAGCTCTACAATGTCCCCATCAATAACGGTTTCATCTATGGCTGTTATTTTATCATGCTCAGCCAGTGGCCCAATAATATGACAGCCAGTGGCGGCTTTGATAGCAGCGTTGCCGCCAACATGATCCGGGTGCCAATGAGTATTCAAAATATGAGTGATATGCCACCCATGGATTTGAGCTGCTTCTAGCACAGGTTCGGCAAGCGCTGGATCGATCACAGCAGTCGCGCCACTTATCGGTTCATTGACGAGCCAAATATAATTATCCTGCAAAACAGGAATACGTAAAATATTGAGCATTAAAGCAGCTCCACCATTTAAAAAATATCACTGCCGCGCATCACCACACGCCAGTGTTGGGCATGGAGGCCCACGGTTCAGCTGGTGCAAGACTGCCACCATCTTGCAACAATTCGATGGAAATACCATCTGGTGAGCGCACGAACGCCATGTGACCATCGCGCGGCGGCCTGTTGATGATAACGCCACCATCCATCAATACTTGGCATGCGGCATATATATTAGTCACACGGTAGGCGAGATGACCAAAGTTGCGACCGCCCCCATAGCCTTTTTCATCCCAATTGTGTGTAAGTTCAACCTGCGCGCTGGTGTCTCCCGGCACGCCAAGGAACACCAGTGTAAAGCGACCCTTTTCATTATTATGTCGACCTTGTTCTTCAAGGCCAAGCAGCTTGCAATAAAAGTGAAGTGAAGTCTCAAGGTCCGATACACGAACCATTGTGTGCAAATATTTCATTATAGTCTCCAGTTAATCGGCACGCAGTGCGCGGCTCTCATACCGCTCAAAGGCATCAACAATATGTTGAGGCAATGGTTCCGGTCGACCACTCTCAAGCCCGACGTGCACATTGATAATTTCACCGTAGGCGCGCAAATCATTCCTGCCCTCACCATGAAATTCAAAAAAAGTTGTCATGCTGGAGCGGCCTATTCTGTTGACACGTATACAAAGATCAATAACTTCTTCAAGTCTGATTGGGGCTTTGTATTCAATCACCGCCTTTGCAACATTAAACTCCAAAGCATTTTTTGCAGGGCTGAGTGCAATGCCGACAGCGCGCCAATACTCCGTGATGCCAATATCAGCGTATTCAAGATAGCGCGCATTAAAAACAATCATTTGCCCATCAATTTCTGCGTACCGTATACGTTTGGGGAAAGAAAACCTAAAATCATCGCGAGACATGGCTTGCTTTCATAAGACTCAGTTGCCAATATTGGCTTTGAGAAAGCGTTCCAGCGCAACGAGATAAGTAATGCGTGACGCCTCAGTTTCAAGAAAATGTTCGCCTTTTTCTATTTCGATATATTCAACTGGTTTACCAGCGGCTTTTAGTTTATCGCGCATCCGGGTGGATTGATGAATGTCGACCCGTAAATCATCCCTGGCATGAATGAGCTGAATGGGAATATTGATTTTACTAATATTGTTGATGGCAGAATTATCTTCAAGCCTTGTCTTGTCTTTTGATTTATCGCCAATCCGTTTGATCTGATATTCTTCTTTATAATATCCTGTATCGTTGGTCATCATCGAAATAATATCGGAGACACCTGCCAGAGAAGAGGCACATTTAAATAAATCGGGGGTTTTCACGGCCCCCATGAGCGCTGCGTAACCTCCATAAGAACCACCGGCAATACAAATGCGTTTGGAGTCAGCAATACCTTCACTGATCATCCATTTGGTGCCATCGGTTATATCATCCTGCATGGCCAGACCCCACTGACCATCACCGGCATTCAAAAACTTTTCGCCGTAGCCCGTTGAACCACGAAAATTTGGTTGCAGAACAGCGTAGCCACGGTTGGCAAGAAACTGTGACCACCAGTCGTAAAGTCCACTATCATAAGACCAGGGTCCGCCGTGTGGCAGAATGACCGTCGGTAAATTCTTTACATCTTTGCCTCGTGGTGTTGTAAGAAACGCCTCAATCGTTAAACCGTCGCGGGCCTTGTAGGTGATGGCACGCTTTGGGGCTGCGTTGTCTGGGCCAAGTGCGAGATATTCATACTGGTAAAGCTTAAGTGTTTTTTGAACAGCATCATAGATATAATACAAACCGGGTTCATCAGCACTTTCCGCTTTGACAATTATCTTGTGGCCATCTCTGCTAATGGATGAAATTGTCAGGTAGTAACCTGGAAGAACTTTTTTAAGCCCCTTGATGCGCCCTGCCCACTTATCGTCAAAGTAAACCCATGGATCGTGTTCACGATTAAATTTTACAGCAAACAGATTTGAATTTTCGTCGTAGAGTTGAGAGTCATGCTTATTTTCAAGGCCATAAAGGTTATCATGCACAAGAACCTCAGACTGGGTTTGTGTGCGCATATCCCACTTTATCAATGAGCTTTGGCCATTGATGTCCGTCTTTACATAAGCAAAACGTGGATCAGGTGTAAAACCAAGGAAGTTCGTCTCAAGATTCAGAAAAGCTGACTTCCTTATCGTAACCCATTTATCGTTATCAGGGTTCCTATATGTTATAAATGGTACTATCAAACCGCCTTCAATACGGCTGCCATAGCCCAGTCGTACGATGCCATCCAAATCAGCCTCGTATGCATAAATATCTGATTGGCCACCAGCGACGGTTGTAAATTCACCTGTGGCCGCATTAATTCTTCGCACACGGGCACCACCCCGACTGGTGTAATCGTCATTTATCGACAATAAAAAATAACCTGAGTTTTTTGGATCGGTATAAATAACATCATCTTGATTTACGGCAGTCGATTCCATTCGTGATATACCAATCAGCGAGCCTGTTATGGCCTGTTTTATCGGCTTCACAGCATTAAAGGCTGATTTACCATCGACGGATACAGAAATAAGCCGCGTCTCCCGCGTGCGTTTGTTAAAAGTGATCCAGCCATCTGTGCCACGATCAACAGATTTGCCAATACTAATCAAAAGTCGGGTGTTGCTGGCCCACGTAACATGGCGATATTCCCAGCCAATCTTAGCGTCGGCCGGAAAAATCAGTGGCTGTGCTTCCGGATCATCAGTCAACCTGATAGCAATATTCCACCGACCATTCACAGATATCAGATGCGCAACTTTGCTACCATCGGGGGAGAGTTCAGGGCGCGAAAACTGGCCAAGTTGGGCGAAAGACTGCACAGGTAAAAGTGGCGCTATAACTGGTGTCGTGGTTTCGGCTACTGAATGAACTGCTGTAAACATTTGCAGAAATGCAACCCATATGATCAAAGCCATAAAATATATCATTAAATTCCCCCTTTAATATACTATATTCAAATAAAGTTAAATCAGCGCAAAAATGCAATACAAACTTTTGTGGAGATATCTTTTTATCGGCAAGCTGCACATACAATTTTTTATCAAAGCAAGCTTGGAATAGCAATTATAGAATTTAGAGCTCCAAATCTTGTGAAACCTTCGGATTGCGCAGCAGATCGTCGATGTGCTTGGCCTGGTTGAAGCTTTCATCGAGCAGGAATTTGAGCTCCGGGGTGTATTTGGTACTAAGGCGATGGCCGACCTCGCCTTTCAGATATTTGGCATGGTGTTTGAGCGCTTCTAGCACCGGTTTCTGATCAATGCCGCCTAGCGGTTGAATAAACACGGTTGCGTGGCGAATGTCTGGCGACACGCGCACCTCGCTCACAGTAATTGGGTGCGCGGCAATCACTTCATCATGTACCTGGCCGCGCGCTAGAATTTCGGCAATCACATGGCGGATTTGTTCACCCACTCGCAAAAGACGCACAGATTTGCCTTTTTTATCTTCTGTATAGCGCATCGTTCATCCACCCTTAAAGAGTGCGCTCCTGACTGCTGATTTCGTAAGCTTCAATAACATCACCGGCCTTAATATCGATGAAGTTTTCCAGACTCATGCCACATTCGAGGCCAACCTTGACTTCCGGAACATCGTCTTTGAAACGGCGTAGTGACGTGAGCTTGCCGGTGTAAACCACATTATTATCGCGCAACAACCGCACATTCGAATTGCGTTTAACCAAACCTGTCGAGACATAACAACCGGCAGCCTTGCCACTCTTACCAGCCTGAAACACGTCTTTGACTGTGGCTTGGCCGATAACAGTTTCGATCATTTGTGGACCAAGCTGACCAATCATTCCGGCCTTCATGTCATCGATAAGGTTGTAAATGATGGTATAATTCTTGATTTCAACTTTATCGCGGTCCGCAGCTTCACGGGCATTCGGGTTTGGCCGCACGTTAAAGGCAATAATCGGGGCATTGGAAGCCTTTGCCAATGTCACATCTGATTCTGTAATCGCCCCCACACCGGCGTGCAGCACGCGCACTGTGATATCGGCATTTGAAAGTTTTGTAACAGCCTGAGTGATAGCCTCAACCGAACCTTGCACATCCGCTTTCAACACTAGATTAAATTCTGATTTTTTGGCAGCATTAAGATTGGCAAAAGCATCCGCTGCCAAGACAGGCTCTGATGTTGTGCGAAGGCGGGTGGCAAGATTGCTACGATAGCTTGCAACTTCACGAGCCCTTGCTTCATTTTCAACTACGAAAAATTCATCACCAGCGCCCGGCACGCCTGAAATGCCGAGAATTTCTACAGGCTGTGATGGTTCTGCAATTTTGACCTGCTTGCCCTGATCATTGACCAATGCGCGCACCTTGCCCCACTCAGCCCCGATGACAAAAATGTCGCCAACCTTAAGTGTGCCACGCCGCACTAGAACTGTCGCAACGGGCCCGCGTCCTTTATCCAGCTTGGCCTCAATCACTGTGCCTTCCGCTGGCCGGTTTGGGTTGGTTTTGAGTTCCAAAATTTCTGCCTGCAAGGCGATCTTGCCCAACAGGTCATCTAGGCCAGTTTTTTTCAGGGCCGATATTTCCACATCCTGCACATCTCCAGACATCGCCTCCACAATAACGTTGTGTTGCAACAGGGCTTGACGAATTTTAGCCGGATCTGCACCCGGCCTGTCCATTTTATTAATGGCAACGATCATCGGTACGCCAGCCGCTTTAGTGTGATTAATCGCTTCGATGGTTTGTGGCATCAGGCCATCGTCTGCAGCTACAACGATAATCACAATATCCGTCACATTTGCTCCGCGCGCCCGCATTTGGGTGAATGCCTCGTGGCCAGGTGTGTCAAGAAATGTAATCTTGCTACCATCTGATTGCGTCACCTGATAAGCGCCGATATGCTGGGTAATGCCACCCGCTTCACCAGATACGACGTTTGATTTGCGTAAGGCATCGAGCAGCGATGTTTTACCGTGATCGACATGACCCATTATTGTTACAATTGGTGGACGCAGGGATAGGTTTGCCGGGTCATCCTCAATCCCGCCAAGCCCTATTTCCACATCGGAATCAGCAACACGTTTGATAACATGGCCAAAATCTGTGACCAACAATTCAGCGGTATCCTGGTCGATAACCTGATCAGCATCAGCCTCCACGCCCATTTTACCCAGGGCCCGGATCAAATCATTCGTGCGCTCGGCCATACGGTTGGCAAGCTCGGCAACAGTAATACCTTCCGGCACCACCACATCGCGAGACTGCTTAGCAGACGGGCCTTGCAGCATATGAGCGCGACGTTCTTTCTCGCGCGCGCGGCGAAGTGCAGCCAGTGAACGGACCTTGACAGCATCATCATCCGATAAGGCTTTGGTAACAGTGAGCTTGCCGGATTGGCGTCGTTCATCGGTGCGTGTCCGTGCCGGTTTGGCCGGTGCCAGCTTGGCTTTCGATGGATTACCCTTGCGGCTATCATCGTCATCATCGACAGCGCGAGCTGTTGGTACCAATGGTTTGCGACCATCACGGCCGCTGCGCAACTCTTCCGCGCCTTTGGGTGGCACGGGCAAATCCGGCACAAAATTCTGCACTGGAGCACCGGATTGCGATTTGTTAGAGCGCGGTTTTGGTTGCGCAGATATTGGGGCGGATATGCCATCTTGTGAAGCCGCTGTTTGCGTTGCTTCCTCGGTCTCAATTCTGGTTGATCGTGCGTCTCGTACAGCATCCCTTGCGGTTTCGCGTTCAGCGTCCTGGCGTTTGCGAGCCTCTTCTGCAGCAACCCGGCGCTCTTCTTCGCCGCGACGCAGCGCGGCCTGCAAGGCTTCCTGACGTGTCAGTCGATCATTGCTGCCCATACCGTCTTCAGAAGGTCGCTGAGGTTTGCGCGGTGTCGGTGGCGGTGCTGCAACCTTGACTTCGATAACCGGGGCAAGAGGTGCAACCTGCACGTCTTCTACAGTATCAACTTTACCAATAATTTTGCGCTTTTTAACCTCTACCACAACAGATTTAGAGCGGCCATGACTGAAACTCTGGCGCACTTTGCCAGCCTCAACAGTTTTTTTCATTCCAAGTGGCGCACGCGCGCCTAAAGTCAGTTTTTTCTCGTCGCTCATTATTACAACCTACTTATCCGGTACGAAATGTACTGGAGCCTAATGTGTTTTGTGTCCGGCATACGCCACCCACCGATTAATGTCGATCATGATCCGCTGGGCGGCCTGACGCACTGGCACAGCCATATGTACCACATGACCGCGCCCGAGCGCCATGCTTAAGGCATCTCTCCCAACCGGTAAAATAATTTCCCGGCCTCTTGTGAACAGCTTTCGGATACCATCCGGAGCCGCATCACCAGCATGAATGGTCAAGGCATCGGGCAAACGATCGAGAAGTTGAGATATACTGTCGCTGCCCATCACAACGTTGCCAGACTTTAATTCCAGCCCCAATCTATTCAGTGCTCGCTGCTGCAATCCCGCATCAATCATATCAACCAGATTATCTGGAACATCTAGGGTTTTCTTGCCGGTTTTAAAGCTATGTGCCAAAGCACCTTTAAGTTTATTAGCCACTATAGCGTTAATAAGGCGCTGTTTATCCAAGCCTATCCATGCGCCCCGTCCAGGCAATTTGGCTGCATAATCTGGCCCAACGCGGTCCCCTGGCCCTAACGCCAGGCGCAATAATGTTTCTGGCGTACCCGCTATGCGTGTTAGAATACACGTGCGTTCCGGTATGTCGGGCTCGTCATTTTGCGTTGATCTATCTGGGCTTGGTTTCATTGTGTATGACTGTGGCCCCCATCACTCAAACCAGTGCTTGCGCGCGGCCATGATAATGGCATTGCCTTCATCCATACTGAGGCCGTATTCTTTCAGTACACCTTCTTTTTTGTGCACCAGCTCATCCGTTGCAAGGTCGCCTAAATCATCGAGCGTTTTAATGCCATTTTTACCAAGCGTTACCAGCATGGGCTCGGTTAACCCTTCAATAGCCGCAACGTCATCGGTCACGCCAAGTGCTTTACGCTCAGTTCGTGCAGCTTCAATGCGGCGCTCAAGCGCTTCTGAAGCGCGGTTTTGTAATTCCTCAGCCAAGCTTTCGTCAAACCCTTCTATTTTAGCAAGCTCTTCAACCTCCGAGAATGCCACTTCTTCAATTTCACTATAGCCTTCAGCCACCATAAGCTGGGCCAGCGTTTCGTCGACATCAAGTTCTTTCATGAACAGCTCAGAACGTTCAATAAATTCGGCCTGACGACGCTCACTGTCTTGCGTTTCCGTGACAATATCAATTTGCCAGCGGGTGAGTTGGCTCGCTAATCGCACATTCTGGCCACGCCGCCCAATCGCCAACGATAGCTGATCATCCGGTACCACAACTTCAATGCGGCCCTCTTCCTCATCAAGCACGACTTTCGCAACTTCCGCCGGCTGCAAAGCATTAACTATAAAGGTAGCAGGGTCTGGCGACCATGGAATAATATCAACCTTTTCGCCCTGTAACTCCTGCACAACGGCTTGCACACGGCTGCCGCGCATACCGACACAGGCTCCAATTGGATCTATCGAACTATCATTTGACAACACGCCAATTTTGGCGCGTGAGCCAGGATCGCGCGCGACTGACTTGATTTCAATCACGCCATCATACACTTCCGGCACTTCTTGCGCGAAAAGCTTTGCCATAAAATCAGGATGTGCACGGCTTAAGAAAATTTGCGGACCACGATTTTCGCGACGCACATCCATAATGTAAGCTCGCACTCGGTCATTCAACCTATACTGCTCGCGCGGAATCAGCTGGTCGCGGCGAATAATGCCTTCAGCTTTTCCAAGGTCGAGCACTACATGGCCAAATTCCGAGCGCTTGACAACACCAGTGATGATCTCGCCTTTGCGGTCCTTGAATTCATCGAACTGCTTATCACGTTCGGCCTCACGAACTTTTTGCACAATAACCTGCTTGGCGGTTTGCGAGGCGATGCGCCCAAAATCCATTGGTGGCAGCGGGTCAATCACATAATCGCCAATTAAAGCGCCTTTTTTATGCGATTGCGCATCGGCAGGCGTGATCTGCTTAAAGCTGTCTTCAACTCGCTCAACCACTTCCAGCACTCGCCACAAGCGTAGATCACCAGATTTAGGATCGATCTTGGCGCGTATGTCATTTTCAAGACCATATCGCGCCCGTGCGGCTTTCTGAATTGCCTCTTCCATAGCCTCTATAACAATGGTGCGATCAATATTTTTTTCGCGTGCCACAGCATCGGCAATTGCGATAAGTTCCATTTTGTTGGCACTAACAGCTGAAGCCATAAATTTGTCCTTTTCTCTTATTGTAAAACTGGAATAGCATTGCCGCTAGTATCAATATCCATAACCTGTGGCTTCGTCGCCTCCAGTAAATCATTTGTGATAACAAGTTTGGCAGTATCGACCATGGAAAACGGCAGTGCATAATGTGTGCCTGTGTTGCCGATAATCGTAATAATATCGTGTTCAATGCCTCCGAGCCGCCCCTGAAAGCGCTTGCGGCCTTCGATCAACTCCTTAACCGCAATCTTGGCCTCAAAGCCTGCCCATTTGATAAAATCTTGCGAACGGGTGAGTGGCCTATCAATGCCAGGTGAGGACACTTCTAACCTATATGGCTCAATAATGGGATCTTCTACGTCCAACATATCGGATAAAGCCCGCGAAATCGCTGCACATTCATCAATATGAAGTTGGCCATCAAGCGGGCGCTCAGCCATTACCTGAAGCGTCAAATCTTTATTGCCGCTTAATTGCACGCGCACCAATTCAAAGCCTAGGTCACGTACAACGGGCTCAATTAAAGTCATCAGTTTGACGTCATCTATCAAGAATGCGCTCCTAAAATAACCAAAAGTCTGTTAAAGCCGCTTCATTTCTGAAACGTCATGAATTAATTCACAATTACGGTATGAAATATCTATATGCTAATACAGCTACAGGCGCAAGAGACTTATAATCTGATGGCAATTTATTAACAAAAGAATTTTTTATTTTTAATTTACGATGCAAAGCATTTTACGCTACGGAAAGAACAGTCTTCAGAATAGTTATAAAAATTTATTCAATATATGCTTTTATGATACATTAACTACGCTTGACATAATAGTTAATGACGTCAATATTATTTAAGTTATATTAATGAAGTTACTTAACTCATTGAGATAACTAATAAATATGAATTTTGCATATTAAGCAAGACGTAGAACGCATTTTATATCAGGGGTCGCCAAGTGCGACCCCATTTTACGGTATAGTGCTTCAATATTTTGATGTATTTTTTTTCCAAAATATGCTATAAATTTCTTGTTATATATATCAACCACGTAATGGAGGTTTGTATGTTGCTAAAATTCAACTTGAATCTTTGTATATTAAGTTGTGTTAGTGTTTTGGCTTTAACGAATTCTGCTATTGCTGCAATAAGTGTGATTGGCAACAGTGTCGCCCATGCATGCTATGAAGATGCAAAGCAGGCTGCCCCAAAGCACACCGATATGTCCAATTGTAACCGTGCACTTGAAGAAGAAACGTTGGATACCAGAGACCGGGCTGCCACCATGGTTAATCGCGGTATACTGAGAATGTTTGCCGCCAATGATAATGGCGCACTTGACGATTATAACGGTGCCATAGAGTTGCAGCCCAAAATGGGCGACGCTTATCTCAATCGAGGAATTTTGTATTTGCGTACAGAAAAAGATGCAAATGCAATTGCTGATCTTACCAAGGGCCTCTCGCTTGGCAGCACGAAACCAGAAGCGGGTTATTACAGCCGAGCGGTCGCCTATGAACTCACAGGTGATGTGAAATCAGCATATCTTGATTATCGCAAGGCATTGGAGCTGGCACCAACCTGGGCTTTGCCACAGGAGCAATTGACGCGTTTTCAGGTTAAGATTAAAAATAACTAAGATATATTACATGCCAAAGGCGACGGATTTATCGTTGCTGCGTATCAGATTGCGATAGCGTGCCAGTGCCCATAAGGGAAAAAATGCGCTGTAACCGTGGTAGCGCAAATAGAATATTTTTGGGAAGCCGACAGCCGTATACCAAGGCTCAACCCACCGTCCGTTTTTTTCGCGCGGGTGTGATGCAAGGTAGCGCACCCCGCGTTCAACGACGGGATCAATAACTTTGCCGGCTGCCATAAGGCCTAGTAACGCCCAAGCCGTTTGAGACGGTGTAGATTCCTTGCAAAGGCCGCGCTGTGTTGCATCGTAGGTTGCACCGTCCTCACCCCATCCTCCGTCTTTATTCTGCGCTTTAAGTAAATAATCAGTGGCGCATGTCATCATATCACTATCCCGCTCAACGCCAGCGGCATTGAGTGCGCACAAAACCGACCAGGTGCCGTAGATATAATTGGTGCCCCAGCGGCCATACCAGCTGCCATCCTGTTCTTGCTCAGCGGCCAGATAGGCAAGCCCGCGTGCCACTACCGGATCATCATGCCTGCGACCAAGCTGTGCCAGAAATGAGATACAACGGGCAGTGACATCGGCAGTTGGCGGGTCAAGCAGCGCACCGTGGTCAGCAAATGGAATATAATTTAAATATTCATCATTATTATCAATATCAAACGCACCCCAGCCACCGTTGCTCGATTGCATGCCGACAACCCATTGTTCGGCACGACGAATGCTTTCATCATAGCGTGGATCATGTGTACGGTGTAAAGCCATCGCAACCACGGCAGTGTCATCCACATCCGGATAGTGTGGATTCTCATATTGGAAAGCCCAGCCGCCAGGTTCAAGATTTGGCGCATGAACAGCCCAATCCCCTTTGATATCGAGAATTTGTTTAGATTGAAGCCAGCCGCCAGCCCCGGCAATGCTTCTATCTGCCAGTGCTTCACCAGTTTCCAGCATAGCGTGCATGGAGAGGGATGTATCCCATACCGGAGACTGGCACGGCTGAATAAAAACTTCACCATCGCTGCGACTGATCAGCTGCCGGATGGATTTCTTCGCCGTTACCAAGCGCGCATCATCTTTGGCAAAGGCCAGGGCATGCATTGCCATTACAGCATTGGCCATGGCGGGGAAAATTGCCCCAAGACCATCTTCGCCGTTCAGTCGCGGCAGAAAATAATCAAGTGCCGCTTGTAGAGATTTCTTACGCAACAATTTTGGAAAATAAGGTTCAACCAGGCGTAAAAATTTATCCAGATGTATAAACGCTGCCCCTTGCCATTTACCGGTTGTATTTTTGTGCCATGAGCGAATGGTTTCTGGATCAACGACGAATAATTCCCGAATGCTGGTACCCGTCGGGTTGATAGCCATAGGTTTAAGCATGGCAAGCACCAGCAGTGGTGAAATTACTGCGCGCGACCAGTAGGAAAAGCGCCAGATATTGATCGGAAACCATCGCGGCATTAACATCAACTCAATGGGCATAACGGGCACAGCCCGCCACGGCACATGGCCAAACAATGCCATGGCATAGCGCGTGAACACATTGCACTTTTCAGCACCACCAGCCGCCAATATTGCCTTTCGCGCACGTATCATGTGCGGCGCATTCATATTATCACCAGCAGTTTTCAGTGCCCAATAAGCTTTTACAGATGCAGAAATATCCAGCGCACCTTTGTGGAACAAAGGCCATCCGCCGTGGCTTCCTTGGATAGATCGAATGTAGCTCGCAAGTTCTTCTTCAAGTTCAGGTTCACGTTCGTCAAGATAATGGCCCAGAAAAATATATTCAGCTGGAATTGTCGCATCCGCCTCCAAGTCAAACACCCAGTGACCATCTGATTGTTGCTGTGACTTGAGTGCAGCGACGCTTTCTGTAATTGCAGAATCTATATCGTGCATAAAATTTGTGTTCATACAGCCAACACTCTTTCCGCTGCGCTAAAACCAGAACGAATAGCGCCCTCAATAGTAGCCGGCAATCCTGTCGCAGTATAATCACCAGCCAACCATAAATTTTTGTAGGCGGTTGTGGCATTTGGGCGACGGTGCAAAAATGCCGGGCACTGATCAAAAGTGGCACGCCGTTCTTTGATTAAACGATATGTTGGCATTGTATCTATGTTCATTTTGACAATCGCTGCAATATCACGCCAGCATGCGTTGGCAATAGCTTCGGCTGTCTCATCAAGCAAATGGTCTGCTGCGCTTATTGTGACAGAGGCTAGTCTTTCGCGCACAAACAACCACTGTGCCGTAGACCCAACAAGCCCGGTCACTGACATTTGCTCTGCTGCGGGTAGTTTAAAATGCACGTTAATAATAGATTGTCCTGCTGGCGGTGGCTCAATGCTCGGCACCAGTTTGTTCACAGACCAAGCAGGCACGGCAAGCACAACACGGTCACCAGGCAACACTTCAATCTGCTGATGTGGCATATTAATTGTCGTGATACGCTCACCAGAAAAGTTAAAGCCACTGATGCGAGATCTGGTGCTAACTATGCCCCCGTTTGATTCAATATAATGTATTGCAGGTTCAACAAATGTATCAGCCAGACTGGACCTTGCAATCATGGGCCGCGTTGCTTCACTGCCGCGCATGAAGGTTTCACGCATTACGGACGCCATTAAACTTGCAGCGGCGCGATCCATCGGTTCATTAATAGCTGCAACAACCAGCGGCTCCCAGAACTTTTCTACAACGTTGCCTGACGTGCCAAGGCAATCCGCCACTATGAGTGTCGGGTTTTTTTTGAATAATCCAAGAGCTGGCTTGTAATCCATAATCGTGGTGCCCGGTGCCCGTGCAGATTTATCAAGTAGCCACCACGGGATTTTTCCTTTGCTGGGTTTTATCTCCCAACGCTCACCGGATCGCACATCAACAAACGGATAGGATGCTGTTGGCGGGCCCACAAGCCGATCAAGTGTGCCGATGGTTTTGAGGTACGCCATAACCGAATAATTACCACTCATCACCAGATGATTGCCGTTATCAATGATTATATCTAGCTGTGGATCGTGATATGACCGGCATCGACCGCCCGCGTGTGGCGAGGCTTCAAACAACTTCACCTGCCGACCAGCATTTGCAAACTTAACTGCTGCAGCTAGTCCGGCGAGCCCTGCACCAATAATATAGATTGTGCCGCGTAAATTCATGCAAGCCACCCATACCGCAGGGCAATCGCAAGTTTAGCTATTTTGTCAGCGACATGTGCCAGACCGCGACGCTTTGGCAAAGCCTGCCAGCTGCCATTCCGCAGCTGCCGCCATAGTCTGCGATACACCATCATCATAACGTGCGCAGGCCGGACAGCACGGCGGTTGCAACGTTCCATGGCACCGGCAGCCTGTTCAAAATGCGTATCGGCCAAAATACCCAGCATAGCACGTGCCTTGTTTAAACTGTCATGCTTGACAATAGTGAGGGGATCGACTGATTTTATACCAGCTGCCAACAAATACTCCTGCGGTACATAAAGCCTACCCATGGCAGCATCTTCCTCAATATCGCGTGCAATGTTGGTGAGCTGCAAGGCACGACCGAGATGGTGAGCCAAAACCTGGCCATGCGAGGAAACCTCACCAAAAACCGGCATACACAAACGACCCACAGCGGATGCCACGCGATCACAATATAAATCAAGCTGCAAAAGTGTTGGTGCTATTATTGGCCCTTTGGCATCCATTTCCATACCATCAACAACGGAATGTAAATCAACTGCCGACAACTCAAAACTGATTCCTGCTTGAGCAAGCGCCATACATAAAGTATCCGTCTTTGCTATATGTAAGTTATCGATGCGGTCATGCCATCTTGCAAGTTCAGCAAGTTTATCCGCCTTGTTTCTGGAGCCATCATCAGCAATATCATCAACCATACGACAGAATGCATAGATGGCATAAAGTGCAGTACGTCGCTCCGTGGGAAGCAAACGCATAGCCCAGTAAAACGATGAGCCACTTTTGGCCACTTGTGTTTCAAGCGATGTCATGTGCCAGCTGTCATCGCTTCAACTACAAAAATCAAGGTTTTGAGCGCACATAGGCACGCCCTTTCCAGTTACTACCGCGCCCGAACCAGTGGGCAATCGCCGAATCTAATGTCATTAGCATATAAAATATTGCCGTTATTGGTAAAAATACGGAGAGCATGGCGGATTGCTGATACCGCTTCAAAGTCGGTATATAAGTGATAATCATAAGCAACCATGATGCAGCAGCCAGCAGAGCAATAAATTTTTGAGCATGCCACTGGCTGATCAGCAGGGCAGGAGCCACCAAGAAAGTAAGGATAAGCCCGAACACTGTGCCTAGCAACAGCATTGGATTATAACGAAGTTGTGTAAACGCTGTGCGTTTTATCATGTTCCAGAGTGGTGCAAGCGTGTTAGCTTGCCTTAAAGACAAGCTCATATCTGAGAGTCCCAGCCATAGGTTGCCACCGCTAACTTTAACGCGTTTGGCCAGCGCGCAATCATCAATCAAAGTATTATGGTAACTCTCAATTCCACCTATTCGCTCTAGTGCATCGCGTCGCAAAAGGATGCTGCCACCTGCAGCGCCCGCCAATTTTGAGGCTGGATTGTTCACTGCAGGAAACGGATATAACAGTGTAAAAAAATAAATAAATCCAGGCACTAACAGACGTTCCCAAAATGACAAGCAGCGAAGCTGTACCATGACAGAAACCAGTGCTTTATTTTCGATTTGTGCCACCATAGCCGACAGTGTGCCTGCTTTATGAATGATATCAGCATCCGTAAACCAAAAAAGCTCTGATGATTGAGATTGCAAAACACCGTTATGCAATGCCCATAATTTGCCGCTCCAGCCTAGCGGCAAAGCCGGTGTATGAATAACCGTTGCTCCGGCACTTTGGGCCAATTGGCCAGTGCCATCTGTACTGGAATCATCGACAACCATGATATGAAAACTACCTTGGTAATTTTGTGCCGCAAGATGCTTCACAACCGTAGCAATCGTTTTAACCTCGTTCCGTGCAGGCACAATGATAGCAACGGATGGTGCATAAACTGTCGTTTTTTGTGGTAGTATTTGGTTGGAGCGCCAAAACCCATGCCAGAAAAATGTCAGGCAAATCCAAATGAGAAGATTTAGCAGAGCCAAATAAATCATAATGTGCGCAACAAGCCACGACCTGCACATATCAAACTGGAAAACTTGGTCAGTTTTACCCGCTTTGCAATCGGATCTTCCTGTCGCAGTTTTTCTACCAGCTTTTCAGCTATTGCAACAATTACACTCGCCTCAGCTGAAAGCCGTTTACTCTTCAATGCCATCGGCAACTTGCGTGCAAGCTGAAGCAGCAATTCAGTCGCATCAAGACAGCGATCGAGTACAACTCTTAAGGCAGCAGTCAGGTGGGTGCCCCCAATATCCTCTATTAAAGCGCCAGCTTCATTAAGCCAGTCGGTTGGAACATAAACACGGTTCAAGGTGTGCTTGTCATCAGCCATATCCTGGCAGTGGTTTATCACCTGCAAGGCATTGCAGAGTGCGTCGGACAATGAATAATGTGCTGGGTCTTCGCCATGCAAGTCCAGTAAATAACGACCAACCGGTGAAGCTGAGCGATTGCAATATGTAATCAATTCGTTCCAGTTGGCATAACGATTTTTGATGGCATCTTGTTTAAAGGCGCTAATGAGATTATGCCCGTGAACATGGCTAATACCGCACTCACGCAACGATTGATGCAAGCGGGTCGCTGATAGATACAGCGGATTTTCATTGCCATCATCCAAAGCTCGAGAAAAACTATCGAGCTGGCCTATCTTGTCTTCGGCTGCAAGCGTTGCACTGTCGGCAATATCATCAATAGTACGGGCAAACGCATAAAATATAGCCACATGTGGTCGTAAATTTGCAGGCAATAACCATGATCCAACCGGAAAGTTTTCTGTTTCTGCAGATTTTATGAAGGCTGCTGGTGTTGTCATGGCTTTTGCAGTGGTATCGGTTTGTCCAGCTCATCCCCAAGCGGATCATCTTGCTTCTGTTGTGGAGGGCCACCGTTGCGCACATCATTTTCGCGCGACTGTCGCCAAGTTTCACGCAGCGCCACATAGGGGTCAACGGTTTTTTGCAATTCTTGCAGCTCATCAAAAAAAGCATCAGTTTGCGTTACAAAACCCAGTGTGGTTTGTGCATTGCTGAGTGTTTGCCTGGCATTGGCGCTGCGAATAATCTCATTGTTGGCTCCACGAAAAATCCAGAACAATGGATCAGATATCACGTCAACGGCCTTTCCAAACGCGTCTCTTGCCGATGATGGCCCCAACAACGGTATCATTAAATAAGGCCCTTGTGACACACCCCATACGCCTAATGTCTGGCCAAAATCTTCTTCAACCGGGGTAATGCCAGCTCGCTTGGCAGGGTCAAATAAACCGCCAATACCAAGGGTTGAGTTTATGACTAGCCTTGCCAAAGACTTCAGCATGGCTTTGGGATGCCCCTGCAGCAGTTGATTGGCCGCTGTCACGGGTGTGTTTAAATTGCCAGTGAGGTTGATCAAACCGCGACGCACTGGGTGCGGCATAATTGTTCTGTAAACAACAAGAGCTGGTTTTACAGCATTTTTGTTTACAATGCTATTAACCTTGAATGTCGCACGGTTTAACGGCTCTAGAGGGTCGTAGCTTGTGTGTACGCCACTTGATGCGCATGAACTTATGGCTAACATTGCCAACGTCGTGACAAACCAATTAATTGCTATGATCTGCCCCACTTTAATTTTATAAATTTGCATCTGTATTTAATCTTGGTTGAAATTATACATTCTATAAACAGTATCTGATCCAGTATCCAGTCCGATTTGCAAGACTTTTCATTGCATAAGATTGCCTGGCAAGCTATGCGAGGCCAATATTCAAATTAGGGAGTACGGCTGTGGCGGACGCTAACCGACAGATAGTTCCACCCATCAGGATCGATTTTTCGACCGATGACAAGAAATGGATTGCTGAAAAAATCACAGATGTTTTAACGTCCGGACGGTTGACACTTGGTGTTTACGGCGAAGAATTTGAAGCTGAATTCGCTGCTATGCACGGTGTAAAATACGCGGTCGCTGTTAACAGCGGCACATGCTCTCTGGAAATAATTTATCGTGCTTTGGATGTAAAAGGCCGCGATGTGCTGGTGCCTGCAGATACATTTTTTGCAACGGCGGCCACAGTGATAGCGGCTGGTGGAAACCCTGTACTGATGGATACGGATATCGAAACTCTTTCGACCACCGCATTAGAAGTCGAAAAGCGCCTGACAGATAACACGGCAGCCATCACAATTGTACATTGCGCTGGCCTTATGACCAGTGAAATGCCCGCGATTGTTGCACTCTGCAAGGCACGAGGCATTCCACTTGTTGAAGATGCAGCTCATGCGCATGCATCCACATTAAACGGACAGTATGCAGGCAGCTTTGGTATTGCAGGATCTTTCAGCTTTTATCCAACCAAAGTCATGACATCGGCAGAAGGCGGCATGATCACTACAGATGACGAGCGCATAGCCACTGAAGCGCGCATATACCGTGATCAGGGCAAAGCGAGTTTTCATCAAAATAGCCACATTCGGCTTGGCTATAACTGGCGGATGAGTGAGCCATGTGCCATTATTGGCTTACGACATTTACAGCATCTGAAAGAAATGGTCGCCGGGCGCAAGCGCGCAGCGGCTCTCTATTTTGATGCGCTGACCGCTGAAAATTGTGGCCTCAGACTTATCCATGAACCCAAGGGTAACAGTGCTAATTTTTACAAATTTGCAGCTTATTTACCGGATGGCTGTGATCGTGCGCACCTCAAAGCATGGATGAAAGAAGAGCACGGCGTTATTTTTGCCGGAGAGGCTTATGAATTTGCCTTGCAGCAGCATCCGGTTTTTCAGCATCTTGATACTGGCGATTTGCCAGACTCACTCTATGCTTGCGGGAGACAAGTTTGTTTGCCCATGTTTGCCAGCATGACAGACACAGAAATAAACCGCGTGGTTGATGGCCTCAAGGCCGCCAAAATTGCAGGAGTGCTATAAATGGCCGTTGTTTTAGTCACAGGGGGGGCTGGTTTTATTGGTAGCCATACAGTTGATATATTGATGGAAAATGGTCACTGTGTAATTGTTCTGGACGATCTTAGTAGCGGCTCGATGAAAAATCTGCAGCGGTGGGATTCCCATGAGCGTTTATTTTTTGTCAAGGCATCTGTGGTGGATGACCTAGTGCCGACACTTCAGCATGCAGTTGCAAAAGTGGGGAAAATTGAGCGTATTATACATTTTGCAGCTCAAACAGCTGTGCCTTTGTCTGTCGATAATCCGCTGAATGATATTTCCATAAATCTCGGTGGTATTGTTCGGGTACTAGAATATGCACGGCATGACAGTGTTGAAAAAGTAGTTTTTTCCTCATCCTCCGCTGTTTACGACGATGCCGCCCCCATGCCAGTGAGTGAAAAAACGCTGGCACGACCATCCTCACCCTACGGCATCAACAAACTCTCCAGCGAATTTTACCTTGATTATTATGCACGATTACACGGTGTGAATTTCACAGGTTTGCGATTTATGAATGTTTATGGTCCGCGGCAAGACCCCAACAGCTATTACTCCGGAGTCATTTCAATATTTCTGGATCGCGCTGCTAAACACCAACCCATTCATATTTATGACGACGGCGAGCAAACACGAGATTTTGTTTATGTCAGTGATGTAGCAAGCGCTGTGTGCGCCGTCTGTTTTGAGGCGTCAAGCGATAGGGCAATCATAAATATCGGTACGGGCATTGAAGTCTCTATAAATATGTTGGCTGAAAACATTATAAGTTTATCAGGATCGCATTCCACAATCGCGTATTTACCAGCTCGATTGGGGGATATTCGCCGCTCTGTTACAACGCTTGATAGAGCAAAAGAGACATTTGGTTTTTCACCTAAAATGACTCTGGAAAATGGCTTAAAGGCGACATGCGACTGGATGATGAACTGTTAATTTATTCTTTGAGAACGGTAGAGTATCAAGTTGCGCCGTCTTCCTTTTTTGGTTGGGTCCATCCAAGTTTACCGCCAATCACGACCCCTATAATTGCCCATACCAGTTCTCGCACACGTCTGAATAGCGCACACGCCAAACCTAAGGCAGTGTTATGCGTGAAGGCAGAAAATGCGAAAGTCGTAGCAGCATCTTGTGCACCCAGATGACCAGGTATAAAAAATGTAGCGCTGCGCACAAGTGTGACAAGTGTTTCTATAGCCCAAGCATCTTTAAAACTTATAGGCATTCCCAGTACCCAGCACATGGCCCACAACTCAACCCCAAAGAGCAGCCAGTTAACGGCTGTCGCCAGAAAACCAAGACAAAAACTTGTTTTGCCCTCACGCATCAATTCGCCCAGCAAATGCTGAACACGCGTGATAGATTCAAGATGCTTGTAAAAAAACTTCGGCACTAAAGTTGCAACCCACTGCTGATGCAAGGCCATCATAATGAAGATCAAAAATAATATTATTATAGCAAAAAATAAGAGTAAAAATACCTCAAGTCGTGGCGATACTATATGTCTCTGTAATGTAATAATTAGTCCACCCAGTACAAATGGCACTTGGCTAACGGTTAGTAGCACTTGCATAGCAAGCAAAGATGCAACGCTATCTGCCATACGAATGTTATAGCGCTTGTGAAGCAATAAGGCTTTTACGGGTTCACCGGCAAACGAGCCAAATGGTGTAAGCACTTGCATGGCGTCCGCAACAATCAGCAATTGCCATAATCGTATAAGCCAGGTTTTGCAAAATGCAGCGCCTTTCAAAACCAGATTCCATGCCAGTGCATCAAAGCCAACGGCGACAGGAAATACTAGGGCAAAAGGCACAGTACGTGACCAGGATATCTTTGAATATAACTCGCTGATATCTTTAATATCTATAGATCGGAGCAGCCATACTAAACAAACTAAACCAGCAGCACATGCAGCAGCGCGCCAGTAGGTCACGTTGATGTATCCGCACCAAGAGCAGCAGCATCACAACCGTTTCGAGGAATAATAGTGCCGTCCGCTCGAAGCCTGAATTTTATGCCCCGCCAGATATAGTTGCGGCGCAAAAGCGCTGTGCACCATGTCAACAAACCCAAACAGTCCCTGAAAGGTAGCAACCACAAATAACGAATATCCAAATCACCAAGCTTAAGCATAACCATTTGTGCGCAGACACTTCTGATCAAAACCGTTGTTCCCAGCATGATCGTTGCAGCAGGATCAGCGTCGCGCACTGTGGCCAATATCAAAGCAAACGGCACAGCACGCGTCAACACGCTTGCAACAAAACCCATATAATTTGCAGCTTTAGTATTCATATCCCAATAGACTTGATGTTGCCACCAATCTCTAAAATGTTTTAATGTAATGCGCATATCGACCACATGCGGCACTAGCACGGCGCGCTTGCCGAGAGCTGTGATGCGTTTGCCGATCTCATAATCTTCAACCAGATAAGGCAGCATAGCCGTCATCCCGCCCACAGCATTGAGGTCGGATTTTCGAAACGCCATGGAAGCGCCAAGGCAAAATGGCGCTGCTTTGCTCCAGCTGGCAAACAACACCTGCGCCATAAAATCAGCGTTAAAAGACAAGGCTTCTAGCTTTTCAGCAAATGTATCCGCATTGACGATTTTATACAGCGAACATGCGTATCCCGTCGTGTCGCTTCTGAACGATTCCATCATCAAGCTGGTATAGTCTTCATTCACGCGCACATCGCTATCGGTGATAATGATGTGATCATATTGAGCGTACGCTATGCCGCCGATCATATTCTGCACCTTGCCGTTCACTACAGGAGGACTTGGCGTTATAACAACAGTTACAAGGTCAGAATATTCCTGAGCCAGACTGTGCAACAATGGTAAGGCAGTATCATTCTCTCTTTGTACGCACAGAATGATCTGGATGGGCCCACCATAGCGTTGGCTACAAAAGCTGCGGAGGTTGGCCTCAAGACCAGTATCGAGTCCGTAACATGGCTTCAGATGCGTCACACCAATATTATTGGGTGACACCATCATGGCCGGCTCGCTCATTATTTTTTTAGCAGCAGCAACACTCAGGAACGACAAAAGACTTCCTGCTATCATGGGTAGGCCAAGTAAGAATTCGGTAAAAAGAAGCAAGTTCATATTATCTCATTTTTGACGCTATCAGAATCTATTCAGTGTGTAAGGTAATCTATTTTATAAATCGAGAGGAATGAATTCGTGAGTATTATTAAAGCTTTAATTGTCTCAATGGGCTTGAGCTCAATAATGCTGGATTTATCAGGGCAAGTCGTTGCCGCGACACTTGAGGCCAAGGATATTTCCGCAGCGGCCAAACCTGTGGTTGATAAATTTTACGCAAGTTTGTTGGCAACTATGAAAGAGGGCGATAAACTTGGCTTTGAAGGCCGTAAAGCCAAACTTGAGCCTGTTGTAAAGGGCAGTTTTGATTTGCCACTTATGTCGCGTGCAGTGGTCGGGCCAACCTGGTATAAACTAAAGTCAGAAGATCAATCTGCAATCACCGGTGCATTCAGCGATTGGGCGGTTGCGACATACGCCAACAGATTTACCAGTTTTAACGGCGAACAATTTACCGTGGGAGAAACATCGGATGGTGGTCGTGGCACGGTCCAGGTAAAATCAACCATCAAGCCTAAATCTCAAGATGCTGTCGTGCTCAGCTACAGGCTCAGAAATGATGGCAAAATATGGCGTATTGTTGATGTTTATTACAATGGCACAATCAGCCAGCTGAGTAACTGGCGCGCTGAATTTGCCAGCATAGTACAAAAGCCCGAGAGCGCACCTGGATTGCATGGTGCAGGCGGATTGGTAACGCGGTTAAAGCAACTCAGCGCGGAGCTGGCAAAGGCTAAATGACATTTGGTGTTGTAACCGGATTGCCGAGCGAAGCAAAGCTTTGGCGGAAACTCCTTCCCAATGTAGAGGTGGCCTGCTTTGGTATGGGACCTGACGCTGCGTCGTGCGCGGCAGAACACCTGATACTTAAGGGTGTAACAACTTTGATTAGCTCAGGTATAGCAGGGGGCTTGTCCCCGCAAGCAAGCACTGGCACCGTTATTATCGCAAATAGAGCCACGAACGACGATGGATTGATATTAGAGTGTGATTCAGTTTTATGTGCCAAGTGGCAAGAGCTTCTGCCATATGCGATGATGGGCACTATACTTACAACACATAGTGTTATTGCAACCATCAATGATAAAAGTCGTTTGTATGAGCATAACAATGCAACAGCCGTGGATATGGAAAGTTTTGCAGTAGGTCAGGTGGCCTTGAAGAGCAATCTACCATTTGCCGTTCTGAGAGTGATTGCCGACCCCTATAATCAAACTATTGCTTCAGCCTTTTTGGAAGCTTTGCGGGAAGACGGCACACTAGACACAAAATTAATTGTTAAAGCTTTACTGGCTAGACCTAAACTGGCTTTTAATGGGGTAAGTTTAGCTTGGCAATCTCACATAGCCCACAATCAACTGCGTATGGCAATTCGTGCTTTGTCTAAATTTACAATGTAACGCGGAGTGCATTGACGGCGAGAGCAATCAGACAGAGTGTAGAAAACAAAAACAATGCAAAACGTACAGGAATTGTATTCACCAAAGATTGCCAGAGGCTGTGCGCAATGCGTAATCCAACATAGGCCCATGCCAAAGTCGTGTTGACACCGGCGCCGGCACCAGCAAGAGCCAATATGGCAACAACCGCATAAAAAAGTGTCGGTTGTTCCATCAGATGAGCGTAATTGTGAGATTTCCAGGCAACACTTGGTGCTACATTCGGGTCTATATCCGCACCGCGCCCACCAGGCTTCGCTGTAGCCAAGTTCATGCCCATTTTAGACATTGCTGGTAGCCTTGTAATGACTAACCATAACAACATAAGCAATGACCAGGCAACAAGAATAGCGGCTGGTGCAAGTATGGAATTGTTCACTGTAGGATCTCCCAATATTTTTTTATCGTAATACTCTACAAATTTCGCAGTGTGTCAAGCAACTGAAATTTTCATGCAAATCATTTTTTCGGCAGTATGCTTCGCACAACATGCAATCTAATAACCAAATATCATGTGGCTGCGTTTACCAAAAGCTTGTTTTGTCAAAAATAGCATGAGCGATGTGCATAATAACGTAGCAAAAAGTGTGAAAGAATAGCCCGACAAACTTACCAATGGCTCAGTATGCCTCAAGCCTGAACCGGACGTTGTAAAGGCACCTTGCCAAGCAAAACGTACCCCTGCCAGAATAAAGCCGTGTAAAAAATACAATCCAAAACTGGCATCAGCAAGCCAGTTGACGATTGGATTTATAACTTTAATTTTTGATCGAAAATAGCTAATATAGCAAAGTACAAAACTCAATTTTGCAATCATATGCAATCCATCTGACTGACTTTGACCAAGTATCTTTATCGGTAAGTGTATGGTCATCGCATAGACGCAAAAAACCATCAAGAACGAACTTATTAAGATTATCTCCTTATCCCAATTCTTTATACGGTTTTCATACCTGTTGTAAAACATACCCATAAGATAAGCCGGCAGAAGATAAAGTGCTTTATTGATGGGCCCATAATGTCCATTTCTACCATATACAACAGACAGGCAAAGGGCCGGAATTATGAGCCAGTAAAGCCAGTTTTTGCGATCTCCATGAATAAATATCGGAGATAAAATATAGAAAATTGTTATTGTTGGAATAAACCAGAATGGAGCCATTTGCTTACCCGTAACCAGAAACATAATAATCTGTTGCCACAAGGGTATAGTGTAAAACCACGACCATAAATCTGTCCGGTGCGTGACTATGGTATAGATGTAAATGGGACAAGCAGATAAAAGAATATATGGCAGGATAACTGAAGAAAATTTGCGTTTGAGATAAGTTGAATACTTAAACTTTATTGCAAGCTGCTGAAAAAGATATCCGGATATAAAGAAGAAAATAACGGAACCTTGGTTAATCGTGGAATCCACTATGTGAAACAATAAGCTTTGATGATTCCAGTTAAACAAAAACAAACAGTGCGTCGCGATTACCAAACATATAGCTATAGCCCGAAGGACATGTATTTCATTGCGAAAAGTAGGTGATTTTGTAATGAACGGTGCTTTAAGCATGATAAGTTTCCAATTCAGAATATAATAATAGAAACCCTCCCACACGTTTCATATTTATTGCATTAAATGTAGATTAACCAACATGAACGCAAGATTAACTGAATGTATTAAGTATGTCAAAAAAAATAGATTATTTGCTGGTAGCAGCCATTACCCACTGCACAAAATCTTGTACCTTTTTTTGTCGCCACTGCGGCTCCGGTGCAGTTAAATAATAACTTGATTGAGCAGCATTTTCTATTTTTCCGAATAATTGCAAAAGACGGCCAGAAGCCAATTCACCACTTGCTAAATGCTTGCAAACAAGAGAAATACCTAAATTTTCCAAAGTGGCTTCAATTACAAAATGACCTGCGTTAAAATACAGTCCAGCGTTTGGGCTTGAGCTTTTAAGGTTATTATCGTTAAACCAGTTTTGCCATGTATAAGAAATACTATTGTTGTGAATTAATGAAATTTTTTCAATATCTTCTAGTTTTTTTACCAATTGACCAATTTTTGGTGATGCAACAATAATAAGTTCTTCGTCCATCAGTTTTTGGGAGCGCAGCTGGGTACGATTTTCAAAGTCTTGCGTTATCGCCAAGTCTATATTTTCTTGTGCAAAATCAGCAGGTTTATCAGAGTTAACTATTCTAAGCTGCATATGTTTTCGTGCGTTATAAAAAGATGGTAAACGCGGCATGAGCCATTTTGATACAAATGAATCTGACACCATAATGGTTAAAACGGATGATGCCTGGCCAGATTGCATGAGGTGTACAGCGTCTTCGAATTTTTCAAAGCCCTGACGTAATGATGATAGTGCGCTTTCGGCTTCCGTTGTCAACACGAGTGCACGCGCTGTGCGTTTGAAAAGAATAAGGCCCAGCACATCTTCAAGCGCTCGTATATGCTGGCCTACGGCTGCTGGCGTTACGGCAAGCTCATCAGCCGCACGCGTGAATGATAAGTGACGTGCTGCGGCTTCAAACACGCGTAGGGCATTGAGAGGTAAATGGGTGCGTTTCATAACTGTGACTTAACGGAGTGGTCAATCGTTCACAATATTATAGTCGAAATATTTGACACAAAGCGATAATAACCAAGCGATATTAACTGTTTTAAGCTTTGATCTGCACCCCTTCGCCTTCATTGGCGCAAGAGTTGCTTTTCAAGCGACATGCGCACAACAGCAACCCTTGCAAACCATCTGGCACTGTCTTTGATTCACAAATCAGGCCGAGCATCATTTCGCATAGTTGAAGCGTCGGCCAGAGCCCAGCATATTATCGATGACCCTGAAAAAACCAAACTTATGGCTGTTGTTGCCGATCAACTGAGGTATCTGTTGCCACAGAAGGGTGGCACGATCAATATTCTCGTATAGCTTTGATGACGCATTCGCTATAACTCAGTTATACAAGGAGTTTCTTATAATGAAAAAAGCAGTCGTGCTTTTAAGCGGTGGCATTGACTCAGCTACTGCAGCGGCTATGGCCAAGCACACTGGCTATGCGCTTTATGCGCTGACCATTGATTACAACCAGCGCCACAGGGCTGAACTGGCTGCGGCGAAAAGAGTGGCCCAATTTTTGGCAGTTGAGCAACACATTGAACAGAAGCTCGATTTACGTGCCTTTGGTGGATCGGCATTAACATCTGATATCGCTGTGCCCAAAGACCGCACGGGTGCCGCGATGGCTATTGGCATACCCATCACTTATGTACCGGCCCGAAATACTATTTTCCTGTCACTGGCTTTGGGCTGGGCGGAAGTGCTGGGCGGGGCTGACATCATCATCGGCGTCAATGCGCTAGATTATTCTGGCTATCCGGATTGTCGGCCAGATTTTATAGCAGCGTTTAAAGCTATGGCCATGCAGGCGACTAAAGCAGGCGTTGAAGGCACCTGGGCCTTAAATATCCAGACGCCACTAATTGCGCTGACCAAAGCCGAAATTATTGCGACAGGCACAAAACTCGGTGTTGATTACAGTATGACCGTGAGCTGCTATGATCCAACCCCTGATGGCACTGCGTGCGGCCACTGCGACAGTTGTATGCTCCGACGCAAAGGCTTTAATGAGGCCGGTGTGCCGGACCCGACGATTTATGTATAGCATCAAAGAAATATTCCTGACTTTGCAAGGCGAAGGTGCCCACACCGGCAGACGAGCCGTGTTCTGCCGCTTCAGCGGCTGCAACCTGTGGAGCGGTCAGGAGCGTGACCGCAGCAAAGCTATCTGCCAGTTTTGCGACACGGATTTTGTCGGGACAGACGGCAGTGGCGGCGGTAAATATGCAACCGCAGAAAAACTTGCAGAGGCGGTTGCCGCGTGTTGGGGAGAGGCCACTGACCACAGATATGTGGTGTGCACTGGCGGCGAGCCTTTGTTGCAATTGGATACGGCGCTGATCGATGCACTGCACGCACAAGATTTTAGCATCGCTATTGAAACCAACGGCACAATTGCCGTGCCAGACGGCATTGATTGGGTCTGTGTCAGTCCAAAAGCGGGATCAGAAACGATCGTGTGCAAAGGCAACGAGCTGAAACTGGTCTACCCGCAACCCGGCGCAGACCCTCAGCGCTTTATGGCCTGGCAGTTCAAGTATTTTTACCTCCAACCAATGGACGGCCCCGCCAAAGCAGACAACATCCAAGCCGCAATAGACTATTGCCTGACACATCAACAATGGCGGTTAAGTGTGCAAACACACAAGCTGATTGGCTTGCCGTGAGGCTTGAGATGAAGTGGACCCAACGGTGGAACCACATTTGCTTCATACCACGCATGTTTGCTATACTATCAAGGTAATCTTGGCGTAAACTTCCTAGAGCGCAATGAGATGACAATGGATCGTCACCCGAGTCTACGTCTGATCTGACAGCCTGTCTGCAGGTTTTGCTCCACCCGGCAGCGCGTCCGTATGACTGCGCAAGGTCGACTCAAATGCGCCGATGCTTTGGGCACGCGATGTGTCGGCGCTGGTGTTTGGCGCGACTATCATTGACTGTTTGTCGGCAAAGTCGTGCAGTGCCGCGAACAAGGCATCGGCGCTGCCTTCTGCGCCAGCGATGGTGCCGATGATGCGCGGCGTGTCTTGACCGAAAGCCACGGTTTCAATATCCGCAGCCCAAATTGTCACTGCTAGATTTTCAACATTGATCAGTGTTTTCTGGGTTGAAAAGCGGCTGGTCATCTGGTTGCCAACCTGGGCTGAAGCATTTTGGTAAGTGCCGGTCATTTCCAGCCAGAATAATGTCGAGCGAAAGTCAAAGCGCCCCCACAGAATATGAGCAGCGCGGTAGGAGGAAAGGGCAGCGACGGCTGTCACGGCCAGCCACGCCAAAATACGCACTCGGTCTTCCGGTACTTGCACGCTAGTCGCAGCCATATAAGCCAGTATCGCTGCAGCAAATGTGAACAACAGCGCCATGCCGCTCAGCACCATCAGCCACAATTGTCGGCCCACCGCGCTATCCGGCGCGAATGGTTGCGGTTGGGTTTCTTCCATCATGTCGATGCGAAGCTGTCCGGTCTCTGCTGCTTTGCCGAGTTGTAGCGGCGTGTAGATATAGCGCCGGTTGGGCAAGCCATCAGCAGCAAAAGTGCGCAATTGCCGCTCGAACTCACCGAGAAATTCCGATGGATTGAAATTCACCGTCGCAGTGGTGCGGCGCATGGCTGGTGGCGTGTTAATGCCCCGGTAAAGCTGGCTCCGCAGCGCAAGCAAGAATAACACATGCACCGTCAGCAACAAAACCAATATGAGGGCGACATGACAATTGATCGCATAGGTTTGTAAGGTCGAGAGCTTCTTACCATAGAATAGAAATAGTGCTGGGATGAACACCGACAGCACGACAATCAATATGAGCGGTCGACTTTCCAGATTGACTGCCTCGCCGGTCCGCAAATTCTTGACCAGCCAGTAGAAAACTAGCAGGCCATAAATGGCCCCCAGCCAGTTGGCAAAATCTGTCGAGCCCATCAAGAACCAGCAAAAGGCAAAACTGAGCGCGATGATCACCGTCGCCATGAAGTTGCGGAATTGGAAGCGGGCAATATGCTGCAATTGCAGCGGTGCATAAACGATGTTGCGCACCAAAGCATAAAGCAGATTGCTGATCGGGTCTTTCGGCGCAACATAATCGATGCTGTTCTTGCGGATTTGATTTTTTAGATGTTCAGCGGGTTCGGATGTAGCGCTCAAACCGTCCGGGATGAGTTGGGCGAGCGGCCGCGGATGATCGACATCAAAAATCAGCCGCAACAGGCTCATCATCCGCACCGTCAACCCGACACCTAAACCGAGCAAGGTTACCGCGAGGCCGAGCGGGCCTATCAGTCCCCGCGCCTTGTCAGGATCAAAACCATTGCGCGCATGAATGAGTATGGCGATGCCGGTGCCAAAACAGATCAGCGCCATCATCGCCAGAATGATATTTTCAAATCGATAGGGATTGGGCCAAGACCGAATACGAGCCTGCGACTCGACCTGAATACTCATACCCGCTGCTCCCTGTTTGCGAAGTAAGAGACTATGCGGCTAACACGGGACTGTAAAGGCCCGTTGGTGCTACTGTTGCAGTAGATAGAGGCGAGTTGCCAGAACTGGTCGGGGTTGCCTCTTGATTTGAGAGTAACCGCGTAGGCTGTCGGCATGAGGTAGCCTAATGCCGAATGCGGGCGTGTTTTGTTATAATCTTCGATCTAAGCGCTAATTTTTCCCTGGCACACATCATTTTCCCGCTGGTATCATAAATGTGGCTGTCTTATAGTCATCCCAAGGAATATTATATATCCAATCGTTCGATTTATTATTCGGGGTTAATCATGGCAAAAGCAGCGACAAAAGATGTTCAGACCACCCGCATCGCAGGGCCGGACTTTCCCAAGCCCTATAAGGCGAATATAGACGAATTGAAGGAATTTTACCGCCAGATGTTGCTTATTCGCCGCTTTGAGGAACGCGCTGGCCAACTCTATGGCTTGGGCGCAATTGGCGGATTTTGCCATCTGTATATCGGTCAGGAGGCCGTGGTTGTTGGGCTGCAATCAGCGCTTAAAAAGGGCGATTCAGTTATTACTGGCTACCGCGATCACGGCCATATGTTGAGCCTTGGCATTGACCCCAAGGTGGTGATGGCTGAACTCACTGGCAGAGCTGCTGGCATTTCCAAAGGCAAAGGCGGCTCCATGCACATGTTTTCATCGGAATTTGGTTTTTACGGCGGCCACGGTATCGTTGGGGCGCAAGTTTCGTTGGGCGCTGGCCTCGCCTTCGCACATAAATATAACGGCAACGACAATGTAGCACTGGCGTACTTTGGCGACGGTGCGGCCAACCAAGGTCAGGTGTATGAGACCTTCAACATGGCGGAACTCTGGAAGCTGCCAATCATTTTTGTCATCGAGAACAATCAGTATGCCATGGGCACGTCGGTGAACCGCGCATCAGCAGAAGATCAGCTGTTTCGGCGCGGCGAGAGTTTTCGCATCCCTGGTTTGCAGATTAATGGTATGGATGTGCTTGAAGTGCGCGGTGCTGCTGAAACAGCGCTTGAATGGGTGCGGGCAGGGAAGGGGCCATTGCTGCTTGAGTTGAAAACGTATCGCTACCGTGGCCATTCGATGTCGGATCCGGCAAAGTATCGAAGTAAAGAAGAAGTTGAGCAAATTCGTGAGCATTCTGACTGCATTGAACACTGCAAGGCGCTGTTGCTGGCTAGCGGTAAAGTCACAGAAGACGATCTGAAAGCGCTCGACAAGCAGGTGCGCGCTATTGTGGTGGATGCTGCAGAATTTGCTCAAAGCACGCCAGAGCCTGATCCGCTCGAGCTCTATACGGACATTTTGAAAGGGGCATACTGATCATGGTCACAGAAATTTTCCTACCCGCTATGTCGCCAACGATGGAAGAGGGTACGATTGCAAAATGGCTTGTAACAGAGGGCGATACAGTGAAGCCGGGCCAGGTGATTGCCGAGATTGAAACGGATAAAGCGACCATGGAGCTGGAAAGCGATGACGGCGGCGTGGTGGCGAAGCTTATGGTCGCTGCAGGTGTCGAGGGTGTAAAAGTGGGCACACCGATTGCCCTGATTGCTGAGGTTGGTGAGGACATACAACCTAAATCCTCCCCCTTTAAGGGTGAGGGTGCAAGACTTAATGAACCCCTTGAGGCGAATTTAGTTGCAGCGGGAAAGGAGCCTCCTCTTGTGGCTCACCCCTCTCCCGCCCTTGCGGATCACCCTTTCCAGCAAGGGGCGAGTATTACTTTGCGCGAAGCTCTTCGCGACGCGATGGCCGAGGAAATGCGGCTTGATTCGCGTGTGTTTGTCATGGGCGAAGAGGTTGCAGAATATCAGGGGGCCTATAAAGTTACCCAAGGGTTGCTGCAAGAATTCGGCCCAGCGCGCGTGATCGACACGCCGATCACCGAGCATGGTTTCGCCGGCATCGGTGTTGGGGCGGCCTTTGGTGGTCTGCGGCCGATTATCGAGTTCATGACCTTTAATTTTGCCATGCAGGCCATAGATCATCTCATCAACTCAGCAGCCAAAACCAACTATATGTCCGGTGGTCAGATGGGCTGCCCGATTGTGTTTCGCGGGCCAAATGGTGCCGCCTCACGCGTTGGAGCCCAGCATTCGCAAAACTACGGGCCATGGTACGCCAGTGTACCGGGGCTGATTGTGATTGCGCCGTACGATGCAGCGGACGCAAAAGGCTTGCTGAAGGCCGCCATCCGCTCGCCCGACCCGGTGGTGTTTCTGGAGAACGAGCTGCTGTATGGCAAAACGTTTGAGGTGCCGGAGGGCGATGTGGTCGTCCCCATTGGCAAGGCGCGCATCATGCGGGAAGGTAGCGACGTGACGCTGGTGAGCTATTCGATTGGTGTGGCTTTGTCTTTGGAGGCAGCGGACAAACTCGCTGCTGAGGGCATTTCTGCCGAAGTGGTTGATCTGCGCACGCTGCGGCCACTTGACCGCGATACAGTGCTGGCGTCCCTCAAAAAAACCAACCGCATGGTGGTGGTGGAGGAAGGCTGGCCGCAATGTTCGATTGCATCAGAGATTACAGCGCTGGTGATGGAACACGGCTTTGATGATCTCGATGCGCCGGTACTGCGCGTGACAAACAAGGACGTGCCGCTGCCCTATGCGAAAAATCTAGAGACGTTGGCATTGGTGAAAACAGATGATGTGATCGCAGCTGTCAAACACGTTATGTACAGGTAAGGAACTCTATGCCCATCAACATCCTCATGCCCGCCCTCTCGCCAACCATGGAAAAAGGCACGCTTGCCAAGTGGCTGATAAAAGCTGGCGACGTTGTAAAATCAGGCCAGGTGATGGCCGAGATTGAAACTGACAAAGCCACGATGGAATATGAGGCGGTCGATGAGGGGACAATAGGCGCTATCCTGATTGCGGAAGGCAGCGAAGATGTGGCAGTGGGCGCAGCGATTGCGACATTGTTGGAAGACGGCGAGACTGCCGCTTCAACTAAACCCTCCCCTCCTGCCGGGGCGGGCGCGAGACTTAGCGAGCCATCTTCGGCAAGATTAGTCGCAGCGGGAGAGGGGACTCTGCCTCTTGCCGCTCACCCCTCTCACGCCCCGGCGGGGCACCCTCTCCCGCAAGGCGAGAAGGGAAGGATAGTAGCCTCCCCTCTCGCCAAACGTATTGCGTCCCAATCAAATATTAATCTTGCCAGCGTTAAAGGTTCTGGACCCAACGGCCGTATCGTCAAGGCTGATCTCGCTGATGCACCAAAGCAAGCCGCACCCGCAAAACAAGGGGCGCCAAAGCCCGTGCTGGTTACAGCACATGTACCCACAACACCTACTGATGGCACCACGCCGTTCACGGAGGTCAAGCTCTCCGGCATGCGCAAGGTCATTGCGCGGCGGCTAACGGAATCGAAACAGCAGGTACCGCACATTTATCTCAGCGTGGATATCCGGCTGGATGCGCTGCTGAAACTGCGCAGCGAACTCAACGCAGCTCTTGCAACGCGCCAGATCAAGCTCAGTGTCAACGACATGCTGATCAAGGCGCTGGGCCTCGCGCTGGTGCAGGTGCCTGTTTGCAACGTCTCGTTCATGGGCGACACAATGCTGCAATATACGCGTGCTGACATCTCGGTGGCCGTGAGCATTCCCGGCGGCTTGATCACGCCGATTGTTGTCGATGCTGGCCACAAATCACTCGCCACTGTTGCAACGGAAATGACCACACTTGCTGAAAAGGCCAAAGCCGGCAAACTGCAACCACACGAATACCAAGGCGGCACGGCAAGCCTCAGCAACATGGGCATGATGGGCATCAAGCAGTTCGAGGCGGTGATCAACCCACCGCAGGGCATGATCATGGCCATCGGTGCCGGCGAGCAGCGGCCCTATGTGATTGATGGCATCCTGGCCGTGGCAACAGTGATGACCGCAACTGGCAGCTTCGACCACCGCGCCATTGATGGCGCGGATGGGGCAATGCTGATGAAGGCATTCAAGGAGCTGGTGGAAATGCCGCTAGGGTTGGTGGCTTGATCGAATACTCTCATTTCAACCCCTCTCCCGAAGTGAGAAAGGGGCTTAAGATTTTCCCTCTCCCCATGAGGGAGAGGGAGGGGCCCGCGTGCGCTTGCGCGCGGGAGGGTGAGGGCACGTGACAGGTTACAGCAAAATTACCCTTAACCGCGCCAGAACTTTGCGCCATGTATTGACTGATGCCGAAGTAAAATTGTGGCATCGCTTGCGCAATCGACAATTGGCAAATGCAAAGTTTCGCAGGCAAGCGCCCATCGGGCCTTACATTGCCGACTTCTTTTGTGCCGACGCGAAGCTGATTGTTGAAGTGGACGGCAGCCAACATGCAGAAAGTGCGCATGATACAAAGCGCGACGCATTTCTGCAGGCGCAAGGGTATCACGTGTTGCGTTTTTGGAATGGCGAGATTTTTGATAATCTGGATGGCGTTTTGGAGACGCTATATTTGGCCCTCACCACAAAGAACCCTCACCCCAACCCCTCTCCCTCAAGGGGAGAGGGGCTAGACGCGGAGCGATACACAGCATGACCACATTCGACCTTATCATCCTAGGCTCCGGCCCCGGCGGTTATGTCGCTGCCATCCGCGCCGCGCAACTTGGCCTCAAAACGGCGATCATCGAGCGTGAGCGGCTCGGTGGTATTTGCCTCAACTGGGGCTGCATCCCGACCAAGGCATTGCTGCGGACATCCGAGATTTATCATTACATGCAGCACGCCAGTGACTACGGCCTTTCAGCCACTGACATCAAGTTCGATCTCAACAAGGTTGTTGAGCGTTCGCGCGGGGTGGCGGGCAAACTGAATGCCGGTGTGACACATTTGATGAAGAAGAACAAAATCGCTGTGTTCACTGGCACTGGCAAACTCACGGCACCAGGCAAAGTCACCGTGACCAGTGGCGATAAAAACGAGCTGCTGGAGGCCACAAACATCATCATTGCGACGGGTGCGCGGGCGCGCGATTTGCCGTTTGCCAAGGCAGATGGCAAGCGCATCTGGTCGTACCGTCACGCGATGGTGCCACCGGAAATGCCGACCAAGCTGCTGGTGATTGGTTCCGGTGCCATTGGCATCGAGTTCGCTAGTTTTTATGCGGACATGGGTGCGAAAGTCACCATCATTGAAATGCTCGACCGGGTGTTGCCAGTTGAGGATGAGGAAGTCAGTGCGTTCATGAACAAGGCGCTGACCAAACAGGGCATGACCCTGCACGTGAAAACCGGCGTGCAAAAACTCACAGCCACGGACAAAGACGTGACCGCCGAGATCAAAGGCCCGGACGGCAAGATCATCACCGATACCTTCAGTCACGTGATTGTCGCCATCGGCATTGTGCCGAATATTGAAAACATCGGGCTACAGGACCTGAAGATCGAGCATGCCAAAAACACTCACATTCAAACCGACGCCTATGGCCGCACCAATGTGCCCGGCATCTGGGCGATTGGCGATGTGACAGCGCCGCCGTGGCTGGCGCACAAGGCCAGCCACGAGGGTGTGATTGTGGTGGAAACCATTGCTGGCAAAAACCCGCACCCGCTTGATAAAGGCCAGATTCCAGGGTGCACATACTCCCGCCCACAGGTCGCCTCAGTAGGCCTCACCGAGGCCGCCGCCAAGGCTGCTGGTCACACGCTCAAGGTCGGCCGCTTCCCGTTTCAGGGCAACGGCAAGGCGATAGCGCTGGGTGAGCCGGAGGGTTTCATCAAAACGGTGTTTGACGCGAAAACTGGCGAATTGCTGGGTGCCCACATGATTGGTGCGGAGGTGACAGAGCTCATCCAAGGCTATACCATCGCCCGCCAGTTAGAGACCACCGAGCAGGACCTCATGCATACGGTCTTCCCGCATCCGACGCTCTCCGAGATGATGCACGAGAGTGTGCTGGATGCTTACGGGCAGGTCATTCATTTTTAGGGTGCTGGACAGCCTTGCTCAAATTGGGCATTAGAAAGCTTGGCTTTCGAGGTTTTCAGTTATGGGATTATTAGCGCGTACGTTCACCTGGTGGAAAGGGGCCACATGGGGCACATTGCTGTTCACCAGTCGCAAGGGTGAAAAGGTTGGCACGGACAAAGAAGGCAATAATTATTACCGCGAGCGCGGCGCTGATCGGCATACCGGCAAACGCTGGGTGGTTTACAACGGTACGGTTGAGGCAAGCCGAGTGCCGCCGGAGTGGAACGGCTGGCTCCATAAAACAGTCGATGAAACACCGGAAGAACGCAGGCCGCTGATCAAGGCTTGGGAGAAACCGCATTTGGCAAACCTCACCGGATCGGATGCAGCCTATATGCCACCGGGTAGTTTGGCTTTGGGTGGGAAGCGCAAAAAAGCCACTGGTGATTATGAAGCCTGGAAGCCTGAGTAAGGATATTAATGTATGACACTGAAAGATAATATGGTCGAAGCCATTATCGGGGCTTTGGTGCTGGCCGTGACGGTTTGGTTTGTGAGCTATGTTTACACGCACACCGAGCGCGGCCGCAGTGGTGGTTATCAACTGGTCGCGATATTTCCATCTGTTCAGGGTATTAACATCGGCTCTGATGTACGCATATCTGGCGTGAAGGTGGGCACAGTAACAACTTCAGAATTGGACCCCAAAAGCTTTCAGGCGAAAATCAAGTTTACAGTGCCCAGCGATATCAAGTTGCCAACGGACACATCAGCTAAAATTACCTCGGAAGGGTTGCTTGGCGGTAATTTTATCGCTTTGTCTCCCGGCGGTTCTGAAGATAATCTGAAACCAGGCGAGCAGATCGAGCAAACACAAGGTTCGGTGGATTTGATGTCACTGATCGGTCAAGCCATCTATCGTGTTGGCAACAAACCAGCTGATCCGGCAGCGCCAACCGCCAAGCCTGCCCAATAGTGGCAACACGCGGCATTATTGTTGGCAGCGCATTGGCCACGATATTGTTTGGCGGCGTCGCTGCATGGTTTTGGCTAAAGCCGACTGCTAAAATTGTCGGTCATGACGTGCCGGGTTCAGTAGAGGTTAAAATTGCACCACTCAAAGAAGTGAAGATAATTGCTGCCCCAAATCAGCAACAACAACCACCTGTTGATTCAACCAGTGATCGAAAAGCTGTTATCCGTGCGCTGGATAAGGTGACCATGCGAATGCAGGAATTCGAGATGGCCATGGACCAGACTGTGCATTTCGGTGCGCTTGATATTCGCGTGCGTACCTGTCAGGCCAACCCGCCTGAATTGCCGCCTGAAAACTCAGCCTTTTTGCAAATTTCAGAGACAAGACCCGATCATAAAAAAGTTCAGGTATTTTCTGGCTGGATGTATGGTTCAAGTCCAGCGTTGAACGCGCTTGAACACCCGGTTTATGACGTCTGGGTGATGACCTGCAAAATGAGCTTTCCTGACAAAGGCCCCGATACGATTGATGTGGCTTCGGCTTCCGCTATTGAAAAACGCGGCACGGGTAATGCGGATGAGGATGCCGTGGCGGCCTCAGACGAAATCAAACCCAAACGCAAGGCACGCAAACCCAAAGTTGAAGTTACCGCACCTGCAGAAACGGGTGCTGCACCATCGGATACACCGGCTGAAACGGCGCCTGCGCCGGCGGAGGGCACCACAGACAATTGAAGCCGGTCAATCGCTGACCAATCTGCCTTATGTGCCATGGCGAAATGCAAGCGTTTTTGATAGGCTTTTTTGCTGATTTCAATCGCACCAAAATGCGACAGATGGTCGGTGACAAATTGTGTATCAAGCAAGCTAAAGCTTCCAGTGCGCAGCCTTGCGACCAGGTACACCAACGCTACTTTTGATGCATCAGTTGCCCGAGAAAACATGCTCTCACCAAAAAATGCACCTTGCAAACACACACCATAAAGACCGCCAACCAGTTGATTGTCTTTCCACGTTTCTACCGAATGTGCATAGCCTGCTGCGTGTAACTGTGTGTAACTCTCAAGTATGGAGGGGTTAATCCACGTATCGCGGCGTATGTCCGTTGCTTCGGCACACAATTGCATCACATCCGTAAAGCACGTATTGATGCGCACTTCAAAGTGGTCTTGCCGGACAATTTTTGCCAGTGACCTTGAAATATGAAAATGATCCAGCGGGAGGATGCCGCGCTGCTTTGGTTCAACCCAAAAAATCTCAGGGTCATCAGCGCTGTTAGCCATTGGGAAAATGCCAGCTGCATAAGCGCGAATAAGAGTATCAGGAGATAGGGACTTGATCATATAATTTTTTAGGATGTATCTTATTCCGTAGTATTAAACGCGCTGGTAATTCAAAATATTTATAAGAGAGGTGGGCAATCAGGAGCACAAGTGGCACTGAAATAATCCATAAGAAAATGGCAGGCCACGAAGTAGCATTTTTTATGAAGCCGTGAACCATTGGTGAAAATAAAAAATTCAGAACCAAGACATGCCAGAGATAAAGAGAATATGAAATAGTTCCCAAATAAACACATATTCGATGTGACAACAATTTAGCAACGTAGCCCTCTTGATAGGAAAGTGAAAAAATAAGATAAGCCATGGCAAAGACTGCCACATAAGCGTTGGAAAATATAAGAGCGCAAAGCAATGTAAAAGTTGAGGCAGTTGTGGCAAGTGAATGTGAAAAAGACTGCGCCAGATGTTTTCGGCTGATAATATTGAGGCATATGCCGCAGATAAATTCACCTGTGCCGCGTATCAATCCGTAATCATAGGATGCCGACATATCTGATCGGTGGTATATGAATTTCAAAATACACATTGCAGATAAAAGACTGAAAATTGCTACGGCGCAAGCATACCACTTGTTAATTTTTCCCAGCGCCAAAGCCAGAAAAGGAAACAGCAAATATAAAAACCATTCAATGCTGATAGACCAGGAAGGCCCGTTCCAGGTCAATGTGGAAAACCCCCCCCAAGAATGAACGAGTAAAATATTAGCAAGCGCAGCAATAGCTGTATAAGATTCATGATTATGAATATTTGCGCCGGACACATTCTTTGCCATATATAATATAACGGCAGCTAAAAATGTGATTAAATGAAGTGGATAAATACGCGCTAAACGCAGCTGTATAAAAACTTTTATTTTATTCGCCAAGCTAATTTTATGATCATTTATAAAATCATTAAGGTGAACATGAGCCAAAACAAACCCGCTCAAGATAAAGAACAGATCAACTCCTAGGTTTCCCATACGTATAAATCGCACTGGCGTCACGTGGAGTAAAGCAACAAAGAAATAGTTGTAGTGAAAACTCATGACGTAAAGAGCCGCAATGCCACGCAAGCCGGTCAGTGAGTCAACACGAGGTTTCATATTATACCAGATATATTATGATCTGGCATGGCATTGACATTCCAGTGAAGCAAACAAGGATGGACAAGGGTGCAACTAAAACTCAAGGCAGGAAAATGGTTAATACTAATCATATAACTATTATAATACTTGTATACCTACAAGCAAACGAATTCAAATTAACCATTTATTGAGTTTTCATCAGCCACTCTTCGAGCCACTTGATGGAATATGTTCCAGCGATAAATTCTTCGCTTTCTAGCAAATCTTTATGCAACGGAATGGTGGTTGATGGGCCTTGAATGATATATTCCTCCAATGCACGGCGAAGCCGCATCAGGCAATCGTTTCGGTCATCACCGTAAACAATCAATTTGGAAATGAGGCTGTCATAATACGGAGGTATTTTATAGCCATTGTATAGTGCACTGTCGACGCGCACATGCAACCCTCCTGGTGTGTGGTAGCCGGTAACGGTGCCAGGTGATGGCGCAAAAGTGCGTGGGTCCTCGGCGTTGATACGGCATTCAATAGCATGGCCTTTTAGCGTCACTTGGTCTTGTGTGACAGACAAAGGCAATCCACTCGCCACCCGTATTTGTTCGCGCACCAGATCAAGCCCGGAAATCATTTCTGTGACCGGATGTTCAACTTGAAGCCGGGTATTCATTTCAATAAAAAAGAATTTGCCGTTTTCGTAAAGAAACTCAATCGTACCGGCACCCAAATAGCCCATCTTTGCCATGGCATTGGCGACGATCCCGCCCATGTCAGCGCGCTGCGCAGCTGTAATGGCCGGAGAGGGGGCCTCCTCTAAAACTTTTTGATGACGACGCTGCAACGAACAATCCCGCTCGCCTAAATGAATCGCATTGCCATGGTTGTCGCCAAACACCTGAAATTCAATATGGCGAGGGTTGCCTAAATATTTTTCAAGATAAACCGTCGCATCACCAAACGCGGCCTTTGCCTCCGAGCGGGCCTGGCTTATTTGCGTTTCCAGTTCATTGGCTGACGTGACAACTTTCATACCGCGGCCACCACCGCCAGATGCTGCTTTTATTAACACAGGATAACCAATTTCATTGGCTATTGTCTGAGCCTCATCAAGGTCATCGAGAGGTCCGTCTGACCCGGGCACCAGCGGCAAGCCGAGTGCAGCTGCTGTTCGCTTGGCTTCCACTTTATCGCCCATCATGCGAATATGCTCAGCTTTGGGGCCGATGAAAGTCAGGCCGTGATCTTCAACAATTTCTGCAAACTTGGCGTTCTCGGAAAGAAAACCATAGCCCGGATGGATAGCATCAGCGCCAGATATTTCAGCTGCCGAAACAATTGCCGGAATATTGAGATAGCTTTCAGCTGCTGAGGGTGGCCCAATACAAATTGCCTCATCAGCCAGTCTCACATGCATGGCCTCGTTGTCCGCCGTCGAATGTACAGCAACTGTTTTAATGCCCATATCGTGGCAGGCGCGGTGAATGCGAAGTGCAATTTCACCACGATTGGCAATCAGTATTTTTTCAAACATTATTCAATCACCAGCAATGGTTCACCATATTCAACCGGTGCTTCGTTTGCGATAAAAATCTGGGTGACCGTGCCTGCCCGGGGAGCCGTAATCGGGTTCATCACTTTCATGGCTTCTATGATGATAAGGGTGTCGCCCTCCTTTACCACTGAGCCAATATTTACAAAGGCAGGTTTGCCTGGCTCGGAACAGGTGTATGCCGTTCCAACCATTGGAGATGGCACCATACCAGGATGTTTTGCGGCATCCACAGGAGATTGAACTACGGAAGGTGTAGCTAAAGCGACGGGAACAGTGTTGGCAACCGCGCTGGCGGCCACCATTTGCCTCGCCACGCGAATGCGTTTTTCACCATCGACCACCTCAATCTCGGAAAGATCGGTCTCTTTCAGCAAACCGGCCAGTTCACGCACCAGCGCGGTATCGACCTGCATTTTGTCATTTTGAATTTTGCTTGCCATCCGCTGCCTTTGTTTTTGTTGTATGTAGCCTGCTTAAAACCAGATAAGGCAAATAAGATCAACTCTTGACAATTCTGGCAGCCGCTTCCAGCGCCAAGGTATATCCATGAGCACCAAAACCGCAAATAACGCCCTTGACCACTGGTGACAGATAGCTTCGATGACGAAACCGCTCCCGAGCATGGGGGTTGCTCAGGTGCACCTCAATAACCGGTATAGCGATTGATTTGATGGCATCGTGCAGGGCTATTGAGCTGTGAGTATAGGCACCGGCATTCAAAATCACGGCGGCGTGCTTGATAGCGGCTTCCTGGAGCCAATCGATAAGCTGGCCCTCGTGATTGCTTTGCCGAAAAGCAACTTCTAAACCGATTGTTTTACCGTGGCTTATTAAACTCACTTCAATCTGCTTGAGAGTCGTTGAGCCATAAATTTCCGGCTCTCGCGTACCCAGAAGGTTCAAATTCGGACCATTCAACACCAGAATGGAATGATATTTTTTTGCCATAAACAGCCTTGTTGAAGCCTTAGTAAACTCTCTTATAGTGCTTGTAAGACCATGACGCAAAGGCGCTGATATCCAAATGATCACAATCCAACTGAATGGTGACCCTTACACCTTGCAGGAGAACCAAAATCTAACCCAACTGATGCAAGAGCTTGCTATCGACCCAACAAAGGTAGCCATTGAGCAAAACCGCCAGATTGTCCCGAAATCACTCTATGATAGCACGACGATAAGTATCGGCGATCAGTTGGAGGTGGTGCATTTCGTGGGTGGGGGTGATCATGAAATGTGGCAGGTGGCGGGTCGTACTTTTAAATCGCGGCTGATTGTTGGTACTGGCAAATATAAAAGCTTTGAGCAAAATGCGGCTGCCGTTGCCGCTTCAGGCGCTGAAATCGTTACGATAGCGATAAGACGCGTTAACGTGATGGACCGCAATCAACCTGTGTTGATGGACTATATCGACCCCAAGACAATTACCTATCTGCCAAACACGGCGGGTTGTTTTACCGCTGAAGATGCCATGCGCACGCTGCGTCTGGCGCGGGAAGCCGGTGGCTGGAACCTGGTGAAGCTGGAAGTGCTTGGCGATAAAAAAACGCTTTATCCCAATATGATTGAAACCCTTGCTGCTACCAAAATACTGGTGAAGGAAGGGTTTGATGTCATGGCCTACTGCTCCGACGATCCGATTATCTGCAAGCAGGTGGAAGAGGCGGGGGCTTGCGCCATCATGCCGCTAGGCGCACCCATCGGCTCGGGCCTTGGACTGCAAAATCCCGTCGGCATCCGGCTGATTATTGAGCAATCAAAAGTGCCGGTGCTGGTTGATGCCGGTGTCGGCTGCGCCTCTGATGCCACTATCGCGATGGAACTTGGCTGCGACGGTGTGCTTATGAACACGGCAATTGCCGAGGCGAAGGATCCGGTGTTGATGGCACACGCTATGAAGCTCGCCGTTGAGTCTGGTCGGGCAAGTTACCTGGCAGGCCGAATGGCTAAGAAAAAATACGCGGACCCGTCAAGCCCGTTGGCAGGGCTAATTTAAGAAAAACTGAGCGCTTAACTTATAAATTTTTTACAGGAAGCCCAGATTCCAGTCGCTCTGATTCCAGTTTGATATATTGGGCATAACATAGGGTAAATCACCGTTCGCAACACCAAACCAGGTTGCAAGCGTGGCGGCAAACTGATCAATGGAGGTTGATGGCAACAGCCGCCCTTGGCCAACATCATCTGGCCCATCATCCGCTACAACTGGTGCATGACCATAGAATTGCTTTCCTTTGACAGCACCGCCCAAAACGAAATGCATACTGCCCCAACCGTGATCTGAACCATCTTTATTGGCTATCAACGTACGGCCAAAATCTGAACCGGTAAATGTGGTAATTTTATCCGCGACATTTAAAGCGATTGTCGCATTATAGAATGCGCGTAGTGAACGGGCGACTTCATCAAGTAATTTCGGCTGTGCCGTTAGCAGAGAATCATGGTTGTCAAAACCACCGATTTGAACGTAAAAAATTTGTCGTTTTAATCCAAGGGCGGCACTTACCGAGATCAGTTTCGCCACCATCTTGAGTTGATCGGAAAGATAAGAGTTTGCAGGAAACTGCGTTGGTATCACTGGTGCATTGGCAAGGGCAGAATTGAGCGTTGCATTGGCATCAAGTGCCCGTTTGGTTGTATTGGAATATTGTTGTTCCATCAAGTGTGTGCTGTTCGCTGTAATGGAAGCGCGCATGGCGTCTTTATAAACCGGATATTGAAGTGCATCCGGGATTGCTGCGCCGTAGGGCGAAACGGCGTATTGCAGCACATCAGCACCGGTAAGAAATACGGCAGACTGATCGAGGTTCAGGCTGGTGAAAACGGATTGTCCATTACCTGAATAGAGTAAATCTGCCATGCGCCCGCCCCATCCATCGACAGCACTTGCGTCCTGCATTGAAGACTGAAAGAAAGACACCTGATCACTGTGCGAGAAAAGTTTGGGAGGAAGCGGTGCACCTGCATTAAATTGTGCCTTTGTAGTTGGTTGTACAAGCGTCCCAAGGTTGAGCAAGGCAGCCATCTTGCCAGTATTAAAAACAGGCATCAGAGGCGCAAGTGACGGCGCCAGAGCATATTGACGGTTATCGGGGAGCGCCGTGCGTGGTTTCAGAAGAGTAGGCGCAAGTTTCGCACGATCAATGGCCAAATTTGGGCGAAAACCATTATACAAATTGTAACTTGGACTGTCATAATTGACGAGTGTGTTGGCATAATCGTTTCCGCCCTGAAGGAAAACGCACACAATGGCTTTATAATCGGTCGCGGTTGCTGCGGCGGCCTCGCTTATCGCAGCAAGATTTATAGCAAAGGGAGCAGCAACGCCTGCCGCTGCCAAGGTTGATGAATAGCGCAGAAAGGCACGACGTGAAACTGTGTCAGTCATTATCTTTTTCCTTACTTTAAGATGATGAATTCAGGTGAAGTCATAATAAGCAGTATGGCCGCCTTCACTTTGTCGAGCTTGCCGTTGAGATCAGATGTATTCAAAGAATTGATCGCTGTGGCAAATTCAGCAATCTGGCTATCGCTCACCTGTCCTGCTGCAATAACTAAGTTAATTTCATCCAGTAACGCTTTGCTGTCACGGACCAACGAGATCAGTGATGAATAGTTGGCGATGCAGGGCGCAATACTGCCGTAGCCAAGTCCTGTGATTGTGTTGATGTAGCGGAAGATGTTTGTCTCGTTGGTAAGTTGGAACTCAGGCGCCACCAGACCCTGACTGGCCAGTTGGCTCTGCGGCGGGGTGTAGCTCGGTTTGAAAAAATTAAAGACTGTTCTGGATCTGTAAGGCAACTGGTTCAGGTCGATGTAAAAAGACCACAACTGGTCGGGCGAACGGACTTGCAGGGCGCGGGCCCAAGCTGTGAAACGCAATATTTCCTCGCGCTGCTTGCCTGTGTAATTGTCTGAAGGCGGATTTATGGCTTCGGGATCAAGCAACACAGCGTTTATAATCGCTTTCATATCACCGCGAATGCCAGCACCATTATCATTGAACGCAGCCGAAACGCGCGAAACATAGGCCGAAGATGGATTGCTTGTCACGAGACGCCGGATAAGCCCAAGAGCAAGAAAAGGGCCGACATTTGGGTGATTAAAAATATAATTGAGTGCCAATTCCAGACTTGCCGGGCCATTTGTACCCGCTTGAATTGTTAATCCTAAAAACGATTTTTCGCCAAGTTCATGGCGATCTGAGTAGTGCTTCATAGGCAGACGGTGCGTTTCGGGCTTACTATCATCACAGTCCCAACCCGTCATGACACGAGCAAGGCCACTGATATCTTTCTGAGTGTAGGTCTCAATAATATTGCCGTTATTGAGTTGTGGCGTTCCATCCTGATTAAGTTGATACAACCCGATCGTAAACAGCTGTAAAAGCTCGCGGGCAAAATTTTCGTCAGGCTCTGTTTTGCGCGATGCATCAGCCTTGTAATTGCCGCGCATGTTAAGGTAGGCACCCATCGCGCTACTGAGGGTAATCTTTTCCAAAATCGTACGAAAATTGCCAAAAACATTGACCTGCAAAATATCAACAAAGTTGCCCGCTGCAAACGCAGGCCAACCTATGTTCAGGCTGTCTGCATTGATCACGAAGATGTTGGAGAGTGCGAATACTATACGTTGACGCAGTTGAGAGCTGGAAGTTATCATCAATCGCCAGTTTGTTTGATAAAACGGGACTGAGTCAAACCTATGTGTTTCAGTGTTAAACTTTTGAGAAAAAAGTGAATTTACGGCCAAAGTCGGATAAGGTATTAAAAACTGATCTGTAATCCAGCCAGCATATGATCCAAACCCGATAAGCTTTGTAATATCTGATCTTTTTGTGCCCATCGTTGATTGCGCAAGAAAACGGGCAGCGTCTTTGTTGGTATTTGGTCCAACCGATGCCAACGCCGATGTATTTTTTTGTGCAAAAGAATTTGATTTATGGATACTGAAACCGCGTGGTCTCCGTGATTTCATGAGATTGCTTGCATGAGCTGCGCTCGCCAGCGATCCAATAGCCGCTATCCCCATTGCGGTTTTGACGGCCACTAAACCGCCACTTGGTTGAGGCGAATGTACGATGCTTGCGGCTTCATCCTGTTCAACCGATTGAAAGCAATTGAGTGTTGTTGATTCAGTATCTGTTGTCATAAATAGCTTTCCTCGCAATGAAAGGGGTTGCCCCAGAAAAAGCAAAAACTTCTAACGGTGTTTAGTCACACTTGATGTTTCATGCTGCAAAGCAATTGATTTGATTTACTGAATTCTCGTATGGTTAAGTTTGTCTTAACAGAACATGAATGAAAAACGGCTCTAAAAAAGTCAGATAGTAAATTTAAAATATTTTTTTGTTTCGGTTCAGCAACAGCATCAGAACTGACAATGCCAAAACTCTTGTGTCAATTGAAAACCCAATTCTATATTAAACTAACACACACTGCATCTCAACATTTTCATAACGCATGTGCGCGACTTGCTCACTCAGCATGTTCACATCCTGGAGTTCAACGGCAACAGCTGTTGCCTTAAGCTATACAAGGTAAGAAAAAAGCAAGGCGAAAATCTATCAGGAAAAACTGGCGGAGGGGGTGGGATTCGAACCCACGGAGAGCTTGCACCCTCGCTGGTTTTCAAGACCAGTTCCTTAAACCACTCGGACACCCCTCCAGATGTCTGTATTAGCGCAATAATCCAGCGCAAGCCTTGTGGCAATCTAATTCCACATTTTGAACGCTATGTTTAAACTGTTTTACTGATTTTGAACGGGAGCGCCGGTTTGGGCTCCCGGAGCGGCCAGTTCCGTTGAATACCCGGCACCAGCGGCAGCATCCTGTCCAGGTGTTAAAGAGCTTTTATTGGTTTCTGAATTGCTTGTTATGCTGCTTGTGTTATTTTTGTTAGCGTCGCTGGCAACGACGGGACCAGTGGTTGAAGACTGCTCCCTGTGATATGTTGGATCAGTCAGTGGCTTAAGAAATATTCTGCCAGCGCTCGTAATGAGAAAAACAGCGATAAAACATATAATAAGCGATTTTATGAAAATATTCATATTTATCCCAATTCTATTCCCAATTTATGTATTAACATTATGCATTTCTTATAAACGTATAGGTTGATATGGTCATAATATATATTGTTTTATAATAATCGCATGTATTTTGAAATGGTCTTTACCGCAGATTAACCAAAGCCTTGTAACACAACAAATAGTAAAAAAATAGTTTTGGGAGTATTTTATATGTCAAATGGTGTCAGCGAAATGATTGAACGTATTCACGTGACAATGAAATCCATTGAAAGCGAATTGCAGGGGCTGGTGACAGAACTCTCTAAAGTAGACAAAATTTCCAAGCAAATTGACGCCATTGCCAGCCAGACAAATTTGCTGGCGCTTAATGCGACCATTGAGGCCGCGCGCGCTGGCGATGCCGGGCGTGGTTTTGCTGTCGTTGCGGGCGAGGTGAAAGCGCTTGCCAGCCAGACATCGACAGCAACCGGTGAAATTGCGGCGACGCTGCAAGCGCTGGTTGAAACCGCCAATCGTCTTGGTATGCTTGGCAAAGATGGCACGAAGTCCGTTGAGCGCGCTATAGCTGCTGGCTGAGTTCTTCAGGCCTTTAGCATGGCTGCCCAAACCTCGGGGGTATCTATATCAAAGAGTATGGCAGCATCATCCACAGTAATGTCCACACAGGCGCTTTCAAGGCCCTGCAACAGCATCTTGCCACCAACATCTCCGGATATATCCTGAAATTTTGACCAGTGACGTCGCCCCCAAATTATGGGGTTACCGCGTGTTCCATCGTAGCTTGGTACAATCACATCGTGTCCGATTTCAGGTTTAAAGGCGTTTATCAAAGCGGTAAAAGTCTCCGGTTTAATGTGGGGCATATCAGCCAGCATGATGAGTGCACCGTCCCAGTCGGCCGGTGCCAGTGCGAGGCCAGCCCGAATGGATGTTGACATGCCAAATTTATGGTTTGGGTTATAAATCATAGGCAACGCCAGATCGATAACAGAGGCTGAAATTTTCTCGCTGTCTTGACCAAGCACGATAAACGTTTCTGAGATCGCCGATGCCAGTAATGATTGTGCTGTTTGCAACACCATAGCCCCCTTGCCGTCATCCAGCAGCAATTTATTGTCATGCCCCATGCGTGTTGAGCTGCCGGCTGCCAGTAAAATGGCACCAACTTTTTTGGGTCTTTCAGACGGCACAGAGTCTGCCAATCGGCGAGGGGAAGGGCGTTCCGGTGTTTCATCGAGAAGGCCGCCCACGCCCATGGCGGCACAGGTTTCTGTTGTGAGCGGCAGACCCGCAAAAAGCCGGTCCAGCACCCAGTCAAAACCATTGAGTTTTGGCGAGCGTGCACAGCCAGGCAAGCCAATGACAATATGATCATTCAAGCGACCAAGGCACAGAAGATTGCCTGGATCAACCGGCAGGCCAAGCCGAATAATTTCGCCACCTGCCTTTACAATAGCGGCAGGAACAACATCCTCTCGATCAGTAATGGCCGTTGCACCCATAATCAGTGTCGGCCCGTCGTGCGGTTGCGACAATAGCATGGCAAGCGTATCAACCGAGTGGGCAGCCAGCGGACATATTGAAATTTTCCCGCCGTGTATATGGCAGATGCGTGCTCGCGTGATTGCCTCGGATTTTTCGTAAACAGCATGCTTGATATGCGGCAGGGTGGTTTGAATAAACCGCACATGCATTGATTTGAATGGATGAAGAGTGATGCGCGCGTCCGTTGGCACACGTTCAAGAAATTTCTGCGCAGCGAAGAAAGGAATAATTTTGACTGTGGCCACAAGTTGTCCGGCGTGGACTCTGGTGTAAGGCTGTACTGTCGCGCAGGTTATGGATTCGTCAACATGGTTCAGTGTGTCGATGGCTGCAGAATGAAAGCTGACCACACCGTCAGTGCCCGCATAAACGTTGCAGCGCCCTGTGGCGGCGTTGCCGAGCTTGAGGTTGTTGCCACACAACCGTGCTGCAATAATCTGTGCAGCCTCATTCTCATGCACATCACCTGTTTCGGCTTGCGCCACTAAAACTGAGGTGTGGCCACTGGCAAGCAATAGGGAACACTGTGCTGCAGTTATTATCTCACCTTTGCGCAATCTGTTTTTTTCCAGATTTACGCTGTGTGCAAGAATGGCACCCACAGCATTGTTAACCGGAACATGACCAAATTTCATTTTTGACGAAGTGTTGCTGTCATTTGCGCCAATACTGAAATAGCAATTTCAGCCGGTGTCTGTGCACCGATAGACAAGCCCGCCGGACCATGAATGCGCTCAATATCTGTCGTTGAAAAACCCTCAGCGAGCAAGCGTTCAACACGCGCTGCATGGGTTTTTCGTGAGCCAAGCGCTGCAATATAAAAAGCTGGTGACCGCAAAGCGGCTATCAGTGCCGGATCATCGATTTTGGGATCATGACTGAGTGCAACAACAGCTGAGCGTGTATCCAGCTTCCAGGTTGCTAAAGCCTCATCAGGCCAATCCGTATTCACGTGTATACCCGTGAATCGTTCCGCTGAAGCGAAATGGCTGCGTGGGTCAATCACTTGCACCGCGTAATCAAGCTGCTGTGCCATAGGTGCCAGGGTCTGTGAAATATGAACAGCGCCTATAAGCGCAAGGCGAAGCAGCGGGAAACAGGCACTATAAAATATAGCATCTGTAAGCACACATTTGTCATTTGCCGGCTGGTCAGACACGATAGTCAGGCCAGTTTCCAAATTGGTCATCAGAGCGATAGCTTGCCCGACAAGAGGCGCAACTACGGCTTGTTTCAAAACGCTTTCCGGAAAACCATCGTCACGAATAGATTGCACTAGAATACGAATACGGCCACCACAGGCAAGGCCAACCTCCCATGCCATTGCATTGCTGACACCATATTCAAGAATGCGGTGTTTGCCATCCTCAATAGCGGCCTGTGCTTCGAGTATGACGGCCCCTTCAACGCAACCACCACTGACAGAACCTTCAAAATTGCCATCTTCGCACACCACGAGGTGGCTGCCTGCCTGACGGGGTGCAGAACCCCAGGTTTCAATAACAGTGGCCAGGGCGACCTTGCGGCCTGCTGCTAGCCAATCAAGCGCGTAGCCGAGTGTTGGTTTCGCAGAAAACAGTTTTAGTGATGTGGTTGTGTTCATGAATGACTGAGATACACTAAAACAAGTGCACATAAAACAATTAGGCCGCCACCCCAGAGCCAAACGGGCAGTCCTGAACCGGATGTAGGGGGAAGAGAAGGAATTTTATCTGTTTTGCTTTCGTCCGCTGCGGCTGCGCTACTGATATGTTCTGCCGTATCACCCTGTTCAACGATGGTTTTAAATGTATTGAAGAATTTTTGTGCGTAATCCCGCGCTGTGGCCTCAATCAATCGGGCACCCAGTTGCGCCAGTTTTCCACCGACGGCGGCATTGGCCGTATACTTTAAATCTGTTCCGCCGTTCCCAGTTGGCATCAGCATGACCCGTGCACTGCCTTTGGCAAACCCGGCAATGCCGCCTTTGCCTTCACCAACCAAAACATAACTATTGGGAGCGTCAAGCTCCGTAAGTGTGACGACCCCCTGAAACGTCGCTTTGACGGGCCCGACCCTGGCGATAACGGCCCCTTCAAAGCGGTCTTCACCCAACCGCTCAAGTTTTTGGCAGCCATCAATGCAGCGGCTCAATATGACAGGGTCATTCAACGCATCCCAAACAGCTTGTTGTGACGCCAAAATGAACGTTTCACCACTAAGTTCCATTTTTTATCCTTAATAGACAATTATATAAAATATACATATCATTTAACGCTAATAATACCTTTATTTGAATTGTTCGAATCAAGACTATTCAAAAAAAATTTTGCAGTTTTATACATAATCGAGCTATAACGTCGTGTTTTTCCAATACGAATATTTAATACTTTGTTAACGGAATGAATATGTATAGCAGCTATTAGGAATATATTATGTTGTTGGTAAGGGAATACGAGTTGTCGGACACCACCGAAGGGGAACGGCGGACACCCATTTTGCAGGATGATGGCGATATTGCTATCGGCACAGTCAAATGGTTTGATGCTGTAAAGGGCTTTGGATTTATCGCAGTGAACGATGGCGCTGGCGATATCCTTATACATTACAGTGCATTGCGCGAAATAGGGCGCCGCACGCTGCCAGAGGGCGCAACCCTTAAGGTCACGTTTACGTTCAGGGAGCGCGGGCGTCAGGCGTCTAAAATCCTCTTGGCTGACTTATCCACGGCTATTGGACCGGATATGGAAGCGCTGATCGAGCGTGCCAATCATCGTCCGAATACTGCCAAACTTATTGATAGTGCAGATGATTTTGTCATGGTGACCGTCAAGTGGTTCAATCGCTTGCGTGGGTACGGGTTTGTCGCTGGGGAAAACAGTCAGCCAGATATATTTCTCCATATGGAAACGCTTAGAAAAGCTGGCATCATGGATGCGCAACCGGGAGACCAGTTCAGGGTGCGTATTGCGCCGGGTGAAAAGGGGCCTCTGGCTGTTGTGGTTGAGCAACTCTCTTGACCTGACCGGCTTCCCTGCTGATAAGGCACTATGAAATATAATGTTATTTATAGTGGCGTTGTAATTATGGGTTTGGTTGCAGGGGCACTAACCTGTACTTGCGCAATTGCTCAGACTGAACAGGCGGAGCCCATGGGCATCGCGCAATCCTTGCCATTGACGACCATGATTGTGCACTCAGCCCACGGCAAAAAACACAGCTTTCATGTGCAGACAGCCAAAACTTTTGAGCAGCAGGAAATTGGCCTGATGTGGCGGCAATCCATGCCGGACACTGAAGGCATGTACTTCCCGTTTGATACAGAGCGGGAAGCCGCTTTCTGGATGAAAAACTGCTTTATGCCGATTGATATGCTGTTCATCAAAAAAGATGGCCGCATCGCCAATATCATCACAGCGCCGCCCATGACACTTGAGCCGCGCAAATCAAATGGTGTTGTGATGGCGGTGCTAGAGCTGGGTGGAGGGGTTGCCGCAAAACAGGGCATCAAGCCTGGTGATAGGGTTCTGGCGGTTGATGGCCACACACACCGCTAGCGCTTCGTTTCCCTGCATTATAGAAATCGGCCCGTATCGCTACCGCATTGATACACCGGTTGCCGCGCTGCGCCGTGATATTGCGAGGCTCTATGCAGAATTCCCGTGGCTCGACAGCAGCCACATCGCGGACTTCAGCATTCAGATCAAGGCCCCCTCAATCATCCGCAAGTTTTTCCGGCGCAATGTGCACGGCATCACCGATCTTGAAATGCCGTTCTTTCCGGTGCCGGTTCACCACGCGCTCACCTGCCTTGAAATGTCGATTAACTGGCAGACCGCAATGGGCAGCTTGCGGCATCTTATTCTTCATGCCTCAGGCGTGGCGCGCGGCGACGTATCCATCATCATGCCCGGCGAATCCGGTTCCGGCAAAAGCACCCTGGCCGCAGCGCTCGGCTACCGCAACGGCTGGCGCTTCATGGGTGACGAGTTTGCGCTGCTTGACCCCAATACAGGCATGCACCAGCCTTATCCGCGCCCGGCATCACTGAAGAACGAGTCCATTCCGGTGATGCAAACCGAAGCGCCGGCCGAGCAGTTCAGCCAGATGTTCCACAACACCCACAAAGGCACGATTTGCTTTATCAAACCGCAAAAAACGGCCATCGAGGCCATGCATGTGCAAGCCAAACCAGTGATGATTGTGTTTCCGCATTTTGCCGCCAATGCAGAACCAAAACTGCACCCGCTCATGCAGGCGGAAGCATTCGTGAAGCTGGTGTCAGGCTCGGCAAATTATGATCGCATGGGCGAGGCAGGGTTTCGCCTGCTCAGCACCGTGGTCAAACAATGTAGCGCCTATGTGCTAACCTACAGCTCTTTCGATCAGGCCGAATCGTTGCTGCTCGGTGCGCTGAAAGAGCTTGGGCATGGCTGAACACACCGGTGCCAAACTCATTAACGCCCTGCGCGCGCCAGGCCGCGTTGCCAGCTGGAATGCACGCACGTGGACGGATGTGATATCGCTGGCCCGGCGCGAGCTCATGCTCGGTCATCTGGCGGCAGCCCTTGAAGCCGGGCATATTACGCCGCCCAAGCGTGTGCAGGAAAACCTTGCCGATGCGCTGCGCGATACCTTTCACAACGCCCGCCGCAACCGGCAGGAGGCCGAGCGCTTGCTGGCGTTGCTGGCCCCACTGGGCTGTCCGGTGATTGTGCTGAAGGGCACGGCGTACACCATGGCAGGCATTGCCGCCGGACAGGGTAGGCTGTCGGGTGATATCGATCTGCTGGTCCCGCGCGACCGGCTGGATGTGGTTGAAGCGCGGTTGCTTGCCGATGGCTGGCTGATGCAAAAGACCGACCCTTACGACATGGCCTACTACCGCCACTGGATGCACGAGCTGCCCCCCATGCAGCACGCCGAGCGTGGCACCAACCTCGATCTCCATCACACCATCATGCCGCTCACCGCCCGATTGCGGCCCGATGCCGCCGCACTGGTCGCCAGTGCTGTGCCGCTGGGCGATACCGGCCTCATACAGCTCTGCCCAGCGGATCAGGTGCTGCATTCCGCTGTGCATCTGTTTTACGATGGTGATCTCACCGGGGGCTTGCGCAACCTGCACGATCTCCACCGCTTGATCAGTGATTTTGGCACGACGTCAGAATTCTGGCAAAACCTTGCCGAACGTACAACGCTCCACGGTTTGTGTCGCCCGATGTTCTATGCGCTAAGATACGTGCAAGAATTTTTCGGGACACTTGATGGTCTTGATCCTCCCGCCCAACCTTACAAGAATGGGGGAGCGAGGGAGAATGTCTTTTATGCTAACCCGCCCATCTGGCCAGTCCTCGCACTCATGGACATCCTCGTTACCACTCGTCTCAAATCGGTTGATGCTGGCCCGCACAGCTATCGTGTGCGCACATCAACGTTGCTCCTCTACATCCGCGCCCACTGGCTGAAAATGCCCCCCCGCATGCTGGCCAAACATTTATGGACCAAGTGGCGGAGGGGGAAGTCTGAGGGTTAGCTTAAATTTTGGCTTTCAATCCAAAGAAGAAGAACCTGCCGCGCGCATCATAAATACCACTTCCACCACTAATGCCGGATAGGCCATAAGGTGGTAGTTTATTGGTGAGATTGCTCACACCTAAATAAAAGTTAAGATGGCTGGTGGCCTCAAAATCAAGTCTGACATCATGGTAGAATACAGAGGGATAATACGTGATGGAAGCATAATCAGCATTCTGCGGCGGGCGACCCTGAACACTAAAAATGTTTTCATAACTATCAAGCAATTGTTTGCCGATATATTGCAGACCATAGTGCAGTGAAAAACGATCTCTCTTGATGCTTGAATCCCAACTGAAACGATCCTGCGGATCACCCAGTACACGGGTGATAACCGTTGCGCGTCCTGGCTCGGCGGGGTTTAAAAACTGGTCATTCTGGAGAACATGTGTGTAGACCAAGCGTGTCGAGAATGTTCCAACTTTTTCAAAGTCGTGTGTATAATTTAATTCGGTATCAATACCACGTACTTTAAGTTTTGCGAAATTAAGAGAAGATTGCAGCAAGCTGCCTTCCAGAACCTGGAAAGGCACTTCATTTTTTGGACCTACAGCGTTTGGATCTGTCGTTATAAAACGTTTAAACAATCCACAAAATGCATTGTTCAACGTGGCTTGGTCGTAACATTGATCCAAAATTGTTTGTGCATCGACGCTGGAGATAACTTTATTGACTGTGATGCTGTAATAATCAACGGACAATGAAAGGCCAGGCACAAATCTTGGCTGGAATACACCACCAACAGTAATGGATTTAGACGTTTCAGCTTTAAGGGCTGGGTTTCCACCAGAACGAATTTCAATAGATTGAGAATACGCAAAGTTATAATTTGCCGGTCTCCCGGCCGCTGCGCAGTTTGCTGCACGGGTTGCAGAGCCGGTAACAATATTATCAGCTGAGCAGGGGTCAACCACTGTCGCAAAGTTTTGTGATTGTGCACTGTAAAGTTCTACCAGATTGGGCGCGCGCGTTGCGCTCGCGTAATTGCCGCGAAATTTGAAATCTTGCACAGGCGCGAAATCTATGCCGCCATTGTAAGAATATACTGTGCCAGTTGAACCTTTATAGCGGGCGACTCGACCAGCGCCACTGAGTGTCAATTCTTCAATAAATTTCGCACCTTTAATAATGGGCACGCGAAGCTCGCCGTAAGCTTCCTTGACTTCAAAAGACGGCGGCTTGAATGTTGGCAGCGCGTTATAAAAAGTGTACCCCTGTTCAACAAGCGGATCGGCTTGAAAAAAGTTCGTCTCTTTACGGTACTCGGCACCAACGGCCATGGCGACAGGGCCTCCAGGCAATGTGAACCATTTGCTTGTATCGCCACTCACATTGGCACTCACGTCAAATTGAGTGATTTTACCAACAGATGTTGTGTCCTGCAGCAAGTAGGCTTTCTGGGCCTGAGTGAATTGACCACCAAACAAATTGACGGGTACGCATGCTGCGACATCCGCATCCAGTATGGCTTGGTTAGGCACCGTTACGAAACCAATCGCTGCTGTAGGGTCAATTTTTGACCGGCAGACAATTTGGCCAGATGCAGGGTCTCTCGTGACATCAACACCCAGCAAAAAACGTTGCGTGTTAAGGTTGCCTAACACGCGGGTTTTTTCACGGAATTCACCGTAATTGGCGGCAAGTTCATATTTCCAATCACTGCTGATCTGGCCTCTGACGCCGACGACGGCACGGTATGTTTCCCGCTTGGCCTCTTCCAGACGATTGCCAAGACCTTGCATATTAAGACGCAAAGAAAACTGCCTATCCGGCGCTGGTGCTGTACCGTTTGCAAGGGTCAACTGCTGAATAATTGTCGCTCGAGCTTGATCACTCAAATATGGGTTATCGAGATGGGGACGTTCACGATCACCATCCAGTGTCGAGCCGGTGATAAAGGCTGGTCCACTATTACCAGTACCCAAAGTTTTGGTTTGCACATACTTTGCTTCAATGAAAGGTACGAAAGCATTAGAAATGTCATAATGACCAATTATATTAAGACTGTAGCGGTCCAGCTTTGGCGAAAGCTGCACTTGCGTGCCACTGCGAAAATTTTCCCCATTGCCACCGATGAAGTTTCCACTAGGGCCGATACCAACGCGTTTGCCCGTGAGTGGTACCAGAGTGCCATCAGTTTGAAAAATGAATGGCACATTATAAAAGCGTGGACCTATAGCCCCTGTGGTCGGGTTTACACCATTTGGGTTTCCATCGGTGCCTGCATTAAGATTTGCATTGCCGCCAAAGCGTATAACGCCTGTGTTGCTAAATCCAGCACTACGCACATCTTGAAAAAATTGCCTGTCCGGTATTCCATCGCTACCATTCAAAGCGCCATCAGGGTTTGTTTCGACTTGTAAAAAAGCATCCTGCCTTTTGTACGGGCGCTTACTCCCGAAATATTAGTCTTGGCGAGCATATTCAAAATTAACGGCGACATTACCTTTTCCTCCAGCGAAATTTGTTCCGGCCAACAGGCTTGCATAATATGAATTGGCATCCCCGTAATTGCTGGTGCCGCCTTGACCGCGCAGTTCAATGCCGCTGTAATTTTGTTTCAAGATAAAATTGACAACGCCAGCAATGGCGTCTGAGCCATAGATTGCAGAATTCCCACCGGTCACTATATCGACGCGCTCAATAAGGTCCGTCGGAAACGTGTTTGTGTCTGGCGATACTGCATTGTTCAAAATATCACCGCCAACATGGCGACGGCCATTGACCAGCACAAGTGTACGTTGGGTGCCAAGCCCGCGAAGATCGAGCAAATTAAGGCCAGCGGTTCCCAAAAAGCGTGTTGAGTTTGCTTGGCTGTAGGTACTGCGTAATGAAGGCAATTTATTCAGCACATCACCGACAGAAATTATACCAGATTCCAGCAATGACTTTCCAGATATCGTCGTGATAGGCACTGTCGATGTTAAACCCGGCCTTGAAATGCGTGACCCTGTAACCACAATAGTTTCAAGATTAACTTCACTTTCAGTTTTTTTCTCAATTTTACTTTTAGCTTTAGCGACCGGTGCCGTTTGTGCGTGCACCCCGCTTGCAAAAATAGTACTTGTTAACAACGCAATAAGAATAGCAGAACGCTTGTTAATTTTAACTATCATGGTGAAATTCCTAATGTTCGTTTACGAGAATCAGTTATGTAGAGAAGGATATAAGATAAACGGCCTTGTAGGAAAGGCTTAAATGCTTGCATTTTGAAAAATGTCTTGGTCGAGTTTTTAATTGTGTTAATTATGTCACAGGCTGGCTGGCGTAACAGTTCATGGTCAATTCAGCGTTCTGCGCCGCATACCGAGCTTGACAGCGCAAAGCGCTTCATGGTCTATGACTGCATGAGATGTTGTGACACAAAAAATATTTTTGCACGGCTCCTGCGACTTACACGCCCTTAGGCGCGGGTGGCATTGTGGCCTTTGGCCCCGGGTCGGCCAACGTTTAAGGGCCAACGTTCAAGTCAAAGCCTGCCAACCCACCCCCGCACACACAGGACATCACCATGCTCTCCGACCCCTCTGCCAAATATCGCCCGTTTCCGCAGATTGATCTGCCCAACCGTCAATGGCCGGAACGCACCATCACCAAAGCGCCGCGCTGGCTTTCGACCGATATGCGCGATGGCAATCAGGCGCTCATCGACCCCATGGACACCGAGAAAAAGCAGCGCATTTTCGATCTGCTGGTGAAAATAGGCGTTAAGGAGATCGAGGTTGGCTTCCCAAGTGCCGGGGCTACCGAGTTCGATTATATTGCGGGGTTGGTGCAGTCTGGCCGCATCCCGGATGATGTGGTGATTCAGGTGCTGACGCAAGCACGACAGGATCTGATCGGCAAAAGCTTTGAATCGCTCAAAGGCGCCAAACGCGCGATTGTGCATCTCTATAACGCCGTGTCGCCGGCCTGGCGTCAGGTGGTTTTCAATCTGGACAGGGCAGGGGTGAAGGCCATCGCCGTGCAGGGGGCCAAGTGGCTGCGCGATGAAGCCGCCAAACAACCAGACACCGATTGGCATTTTGAATATTCGCCGGAAACCTTTTCAACTGCTGAACTCGATTTCAGTCTTGAGGTATGCGAGGCGGTGATGGATGTGCTGCTGCCAACGCCAAAGCGGCCGATCATTTTCAACCTACCGGCAACGATCGAGGCGGCAACGCCGAATATTTATGCGGATCAGATTGAATGGTTTGGCAATCACATTCGCAACCGCGATGCTGTTGTCATCAGCCTGCATCCACACAACGATCGCGGCACCGGAGTTGCGGCCGCTGAGCTTGGCCTGATGGCGGGTGGTGATCGTATCGAGGGTTGCCTGTTCGGCAACGGCGAGCGCACTGGCAATTGCGATCTGGTAACGCTGGCGCTGAACATGTACACGCAAGGCCTGTCGCCGGGGCTGGATTTTTCTGACATCGATGAAGTCATTCAAACCGTTGAATATTGCACTCAGCTTCCTGTGCACCAGCGCCATGCCTATGCCGGCGAGCTGGTGTTCACAGCCTTTTCTGGCTCGCATCAGGATGCCATCAAAAAAGGCTTTGTCGCGCAGGAACAACGCAATGATGGTTTATGGAACGTGCCTTATCTGCCGATTGATCCAGCTGATTTGGGTCGCAGTTACGAGGCGGTGATCCGGGTGAATTCGCAGTCTGGTAAGGGCGGTGTCGCCTGGGTGCTGGAACAGGACAAGGGCTTCAAGCTGCCCAAGCGGTTACAGGCCCATTTCAGCACGGTGGTGCAAGCGCTGGCGGACGAAAGCAGCCGGGAATTGCACGCGGCAGATATCTGGGAGGCGTTTGCATCGTGCTATCGGCTGGAAGGTGCACAGCAGATCAGCCTTGGTGACTATCAGGAAAGCAAGGCAGCCAACGGCGAGCGCATTTTCAGCGGCAAAATTAGTGTTGATGGTGCAGCGCGCTCGGTGAGCGGGCGCGGCAACGGGCTGATTTCGTCCGTGCTGGCAGCGCTAAAAGAGGCGTGCGGCATTTCGCTCGATATCGAGGATTACACCGAGCACGCTATCGGCCACGGCACGAATGTGAAAGCCGCAGCTTATGTAGAATGCCGCACGCCGGAAGGCAAAATAATCTGGGGTGTTGGCGTTGATGAAGACGTGGCGACGGCCAGCGTTCGCGCTGTTCTCAGCGCTGCGAATGGCATGGCATTCTAGTCAAGCTTAAATATTATCTTTCCCGCAAGGCGAGAGAGGATGTTTACTTTGCCAGTTCGGTTAGTAGCATATGCCACTGATCGAGTGCGCCTGGAATGTTGTCTTCGCGCACGCGCTCGTTGAGGCCATGCGCGAAATCATCCGAAGGATTCAGGAACACACTTGAGACGCCGTAGGATGGAATGCCCGCATTGCGAAAATACAAACTGTCACTTGCACCAACGGACATTTGCGGCACAATGGGCAGACCCTTGAAATGCTGATCAATGGCCTTGCGCACGGCTGTCGTAATATCATCCCGTAAAGGCGATGCATCGCTGGTGACCGGCACATCATGAAACTTGAGCTGGACAGCCGGATTATCAATGGCCTTGGCAAGAGTGTCCAGAACATCCTGCGGCTTCACGCCGGGGAATATCCGGCAATTGATAGTAACGTTTGCGCTTTGTGGCAAGGCATTCAGTGCATGGCCACCTTTAAGCATTGTGGCGACGCACGTCGTGCGGATTTGCCCGATATATTCAGGTTCGGCACTGAGAATGGCGATCGCTTGTTTGTCTGCTGGATTATTGGCGAAATCGAGCATGGCTTTGCCAAGGGGACCGCCGGTGCGCTTGCCGGTCATACGGAAAAACCCCTGTGTTAGCGCATTTGACTGAGCCGGAAATTCATAGGCAGCGATTTTATCGATGGCATGTGCCAGATCATAAATCGCATTAGTTTTATTGGGTCGGCTGGAATGGCCGCCAGGGTTGGTCGTGCTGATATCAATATCAGCATAAGTTTTTTCAGCGGCCTGTATGTTGTAGGCAATAGGCTTTCCATTTTCATCCAGTGTGCCACCACCAGCATCGCCATTGATAACAAACTCGGCTGTGGGGAACTGATGTGCAAGGGCGTTTGATGTTGCCATAAGAATTTCTTCATCGCCGGACAACGCAAGTATGATATCACGACTGGGTTTAAAGCCCTCTTTTTTCAGGCGCGCCAAAGTTGTCACCATCATCGTCACATCAAACTTATTGTCGAGCACACCGCGACCGTAGAGATAGCCATTGTCAGCTGTCATAGTGAACGGATCGCGCACCCAGTCTTTCGGCAACGCTTCGACCACATCCATATGTCCGGATAAAATCATCGGACGCTTTCCGCCAGTGCCGCGATAGGTTGCAACCAGTGTCGCGGTTTCACCCATGCGGCTGATCTTGATATCAGTATCAGCGTAACCGGATACTTTCAGGATGCCCGCCAGATAAGCCGCATATTGAGGCACAAGTCCATGCCCTTCGGCCGTATGAAAGCTGACGGACTTTGCCAGCGTGTCGCGCACTTGGGTGGCGTAAACATCTGCTTGCGCGGTTGAACAGTGAAGCAGTGTGATTGCTAAAAGAGGTGCTGTAAGCTTCATGTTTATACCTTTGAGTAATGTTGAACGGGGCGTTATTGGGTTGTCGGCAAGGGCTAGTATGGGGTAATCTACACGTTATTATACTCTACTTTGACGAAGTATAGCCCATCTGGTGGCGCGTTAAAACCCAGGGCGTTGCGATCTCTGGCCTGCAAGGCTTTTTCAAGGGTTCGCGCAGTCCACTTGCGTTCGCCGACCAGTTTCAAACAGCCAACGATAGAGCGCACCTGATGATGCAGGAAAGAGCGTGCCTCGGCGGTGATAACAATTTCATCACCCCAACGCTGCACATCAAGCCGGTCAAGGGTTTTAACGGGTGAGGCGGATTGGCATTTGACCGAGCGAAATGTGGTGAAGTCATGCTTGCCAATAAGGCATTGTGCAGCCTTGTGCATGGCCTCATGATCAAGCATTTTCACCACATGCCAAGCAAAACCGCGTTCAAGCGCCAATGGCGCACGGCGGTTGACAATGCGGTATTCATAAAAGCGTTTGGTGGCTGAAAAGCGCGCGTGAAAATCCGAGTCAACGATTTCGCAGTTCACCACGGTAACAGCTGCCGGTGCAACCGTTGCCAGCATCAAATAGTGATTGAGTGCGCCAATCAAGCGGAACGGCGTGATGTTTTTTTCAATATCAGCATGGGCAACCATGGCCAGTGCGTGCACGCCGGCATCGGTGCGGCCTGCGCCGAGCACCAGTGTTGTTTCACCAGTCACCTGTTTGATCGCGAGCTCAAGTGCCGATTGTATCGAAGGGCCATTGTCCTGCACTTGCCAGCCGACAAACGGCCGGCCATCATACTCAATGGTGAATTTAAACCGCCTCACGCAAGCACGATGCCGACAGGTATCGGGAAGCCGCGCAGCAGTTCAGCTGTGGTAACCGGTGCACGGCCAGCCCGTTGAACAAGAGTGGGGCGAAGGCTTGAATGTTCGCTGCAAGCAATTGTGAAATGCTCATCGATTGTGCCGCACATATGTTCACTGATGGCAGGCAGAGCGAATGCTGCGATCACTTTGATGCGTTCGCCGCCATATTCAAACCATGCCCCCGGCGCTGGCTGCATGGCGCGTATCAATCGTTCCAGGTCGCGTGCTGGTCTGGAAAAATCCAGCCGCGCTTCGGCTTTATCTATTTTATGTGCATAGGTTATGCCTTCAGCGGGCTGTATGGTCACAAGCAATTGATCGAGCCGGGCCAACGCTTCCACAATCATCCCGCCGCCCAGATAAGCAAGCTTGTCGTGGAGGCTGCCGGTGGTGTCGTCAGATGCAATTGCACAGATTTTTGAGATAAGCATCGGTCCTGTATCAAGACCAGTTTCCATTTGCATGATCGTAATGCCGGTTTCAGCATCGCCTGCCATAATCGCGCGGTGAATGGGGGCAGCGCCACGCCAGCGTGGCAACAGCGAGGCATGAATATTGATGCAGCCCTGGCGCGGCGCATCAAGAATGGCACGCGGCAGAATCTGGCCATAGGCGGCGACAATAGCAGCATCCAGATCAAGGGCTGCAAAAGCAGATGACTCATTTAAATCTTTGAGGCGCTCCGGCGTGCGCACCAGCAGGCCGTGCCTGTCTGCAAGATCATGCACAGCGCTTTTGGTTATAGACTTGCCGCGATTGGCCGGCCGTGGCGGTTGCGTATAGACGCAGGCAATATCGTGCCCAGCTTCTATAAGTGCTGCCAAAGCTGCCGCTGCAAAGGCCGGAGTGCCCATAAAGGCAATGCGCATGGTTTATGTAACCGCCTCAAGCTTGCGGGCTTTTTCGAGTTTTTTGAGCACCATAGAGCGTTTGAGTCGCGACAGATGGTCGATGAACAAAATGCCATCAAGATGGTCTATTTCGTGCTGAATACAAGTTGCAAGTAAGCCAGTCATGGTTTGTTCTTGCTGATCACCATTATAATCCAAATACCGCACCTTTACAGTCGCTGGTCTCTCAATATCAGCATAATGTTCCGGCACAGACAGGCATCCTTCAGAATAAACGGCGAGCTCATCAGACGATGATATGATTTCCGGATTGACGACAAATAAAGGTTTCTTTTCATCATTTTCAGCAAGATCAATCACCAGAATGCGCTTGGAGGCACCCACCTGAATGGCCGCAAGGCCAATGCCCTTGGCCTCGTACATTGAGTCCAGCATATCATCCAAAAGCCTGCGCACACTGTCATCGACAGCCTCTACGGGTTTCGATTTCACTTTCAGCCGCGCATCAGGCGCTTCGATAATTTCCAGTATTGTCATCGCTATTAGCTAAAACGAGTTTGTAGGCGGGTCAAGAATTACATGCTTCGCTTTTGGAACAAGCAGGGCTAAATAGATCTTTGTCGGAATATCACTCAAAGGAATTGTTATGACTTTCACACTCTCCCCACTGCCATACGCAACAGACGCACTTGCGCCGTACATGTCAGCCGAAACTTTCAGCTTTCATCATGCCAAGCACCATCAAGCGTATGTGACCAATTTAAATGGTTTGCTTGAAGGCAAGCCACTTGCCAACGAGTCTCTTGAAGCTGTTATCACGACAGCCGCCAAAGACCCCGCCATGGCTGGTGTTTTCAATAACGCAGCGCAGGTCTGGAATCACACGTTCTTCTGGTCATCCATGAAACCCGGCGGCGGGGGCAAGCCAACTGGCAAGATCGCCGACATGATGGACCGCGATCTTGGTGGTTATGACGAATTTGTCAAAGCTTTCAAGGCCGCAGCCACCACACAGTTTGGCTCAGGTTGGGCTTGGCTGGTGCAGGATGGTGATAAACTTGCTGTTACAAAAACCGGTAATGCTGACCTGCCGCTTGTTCATGGGAAAAAAGCGCTGCTCACCTGCGATGTCTGGGAACACGCCTACTATATCGATTACCAAAATCGTCGCCCAGACTTTGTGCAAGCCTATCTCGATCATCTGGTGAATTGGGATTTTGCCAACGTTAATCTTGGTTAAACGTTTTAACTAAAAATGGTGACCCCTACGGAATTCGAATCCGTGTATCCACCGTGAAAGGGTGGTGTCCTAACCGCTAGACGAAGGGGCCATCTGGTGTTGTGAAAGAAGCGCAATATAGCCGGATGGTCCCAGCGTCAAGCTCAAGCGGTACTGTTTTTTAGATATCAGTCACAATATGCTGCATCTTCCAGCTGCAACTGGGCTTCGTCGCGGCCACCCCAGGTGTCTGGGGCGATACGACCGGCCAGATGAAAAGTTTGGCCGTTTTGGCCCATGAGGGCTGCGCCTATGGCCGTATTCGCATGGCGGAAAGCTATCGCCTTCAGGCGTGCACCGTCCGGCCCTGTGGCGATAATTCGCACGTGGTCGGCACCAACGATATCCGCTTTGACAACGCGCACAGGTCCGCAGGCCAGGCGCGGTGCTGGCCAGCCTGAGCCATATGGGCCAGCCCCCTCAACGGTGCGGGCCAGCTCACCGGTGATCCCGCGCGGCGCGGTGCTGGCATCGATGAGCAAGCCGTGGCTGGCTTTGGCGCGTTCAATGTCGTCTTTAAGCTGATCATTGAGAAATTCAGTCAGCACAGGTATATTCGAACGCGCAACGGTTAATCCGGCGGCCATCGCATGGCCACCGCCTGCACTGATCAAGCCTTCATCCTTGGCGGCGATTATAGCGGCACCAAGATCGACTCCAGCAATCGAGCGGCCCGAGCCTTTGCCGATATTGCCGTCGAGGCCGATGACCACAGCGGGTCTGCCCGTGCGCTCCTTCAGGCGACCTGCCACAATGCCAATAACACCCGGGTGCCAAGCCTCTCCGGCTACCGTAACAACGGCTGAGGTCGATTGATCAGCCATGGCTTGCGCTTGCTCTTGCACCATAGCCTCTATGGCTTTGCGCTCGGCATTCAGCACATCCAGCTGTTCTGCGATGTCGCGGGCCTCGCGCTCGCTGGTGGTGGTGAGCAGTCGCACTCCAAGATCAGACTTGCCAACCCGGCCACCGGCATTGATGCGGGGGCCAAGATGGAAGCCCAGGGCACCGGCATCTGGCGCTTTATCAAGTCCGGCGATATCCATAAGCGCTGTCAGACCAATTTGACCCCGCCTGGCCATAATTTTCAGGCCTTGCGTGACGAACGCACGGTTGAGGCCAGTGAGCGGCACAACATCGCACACCGTGCCAAGTGCCACCACATCAAGAAGATCAAGCAGGGCCGGCTCAGACCGGTTGGCACCAAACCAGTGAACAGTGCGCAGTTGCCGGTTGAGGGCCACCACCAGCAGGAACGCCACTCCAACCGCAGCCAGATGACCAAATGCTGATCCTTCCGTTTCATCAAACCGATTAGGATTGATAATGGCACAGGCAAGTGGCAGCTCGACAGATGCCTTATGATGATCGACCACAATAACATCCAGACCAACGGCATAGGCCGCAGCCAGTGCATCGTAACTCTGTGTGCCGCAATCGACTGTAATCACCAGATCGGCGCCTTTTTGCTTCAAGCGTTCCAGCGCCTCAGCCGATGGGCCGTAGCCTTCCAGCATACGGTCGGGAATATATACTGTGCATTCAACACCAACAGAGCGAAAATAGCGCACCATAAGCGCACTTGATGTCGCCCCATCGACATCATAGTCACCAAAAATAACAATATTCTGCTGGTTCATTATGGCATGAACTATGCGTTCAGCCGCCGTAGCCATATCGCAAAAAATAGCTGGATCGGGGAGCAGCGTTCGCACTGTCGGGTTCAGCATAGTTTCGGCATCATCAAGAGTAACACCGCGCCCGACCAGCAAACGACCGATAATATCAGACACGCCGTGACGCTGGGCAATGGCTGATGCTGTCGTCTCCGAGCCACCACGCCATCGCCACGGCTGCCCCAACAAAGAGTGCGAAACACCCGATACATAGTCCATATTATGCTGCATGTAGTATATTATAAGCAGGTTTGAAATATGTGAAAGTGCATTTGTTAAGTATAACGAATTGTGCCAAAATACTTCGTGATTGGGTTAAAACCACACAGAATTTATTGCATAAAAATGCTATATTTATTATTTAGGCTTTAAATCCGTCAAATTAATTAATTTCATATTAATAGAGTGAAAATGTGTTTTTCAAACGTATAACATTAGTTATAGCGCACCGTGCATTGGTTAACAATTATCGGAATCCCCATAATATGGAATTGTTGATGAAAAAATCCTACGCCGTTCCCGGAGTGCTGGCGACGGCATACCTTGTTTTGTGTGTCGTGCTCTCAGGGTGCAGCCCCAAACAATCTCCAGCGGATACACATAATAAGGGGGGCAGTCGCGGCGGCACGCCCACGGTTGCTATGGCCACTGTAGTTCAGGCGGATGTGCCGGTCACGTTAACGGCACTTGGCACGGCCATACCGGCTGCAACCGTGACGGTGCGAGCCCAGGTGGATGGCGCCTTGATGAGAGTGCTGTTTCAGGAAGGGCAGAGTGTACGCAAGGGAGAGGTGCTTGCGGAAATTGATCCGCGCACATTTCAGGCGCAGTATAACCAGGCGAAGGGGCAATATGCACGCGATCACTCGCAGCTTGTCAATGCGCAGCTGGACATGCTGCGATTTCTGAAATTGAGCAAGCAAGGCTGGGTAACCGGCCAGCAGGTGGATACCCAGCGCGCTCTGGTCAGTCAGTTTGAAGGCACGCTGGCGACTGATCAGGCACAAATTGCATCAGCCCGCGTGCAGCTTGGGTATACACGTATTCTGGCACCATCGAGTGGGCGCGTAGGCCTTCGGCAGATTGATCAGGGCAATATCATTCACTCCAGTGATCCCGCAGGTCTTGTGGTGCTCACAGAAACGCACCCGATTGATGTGCAGTTTACACTGCCGCAAGACATGATTGCCAAGGTGGCACGGAAGTTCCAGGCGCATGAGACTTTGACAGCCGTAGCCCTCAATCGTGACAACACAGAGCCGCTGGCGACAGGCACGTTGCATTCTATCGATAATCAAATTGATACAACGACAGGTACAGTGAAACTGAAAGCTCGTTTTACCAATCTGGATGATGCGCTGTTTCCCAACCAGTTTGTCAATGTGCGCTTGCAGCTCGATGTGTTAAGCAAGGCAACAGTTGTGCCAGTCGCGGCCGTGCAGACCGGCCAGTCCGGCACATTTGTATATGTGATAAAGGGTGACAGCACCGTGCAGGTCCGCAAGGTGGTAACAGGACCAGTCGATGGTGACCGGCAAGTAATCGCTAGCGGCCTGAACCTTGGTGAAGTTGTGGTGACGGACGGACTTGATAAACTGAAAGACGGTGCGAAGGTGCGCGCTCTTGATGCAAAAGCTATGGCAAATGTTGCCACGCCAAGCGGTGGTCAGCATCATCATCATCATCGCGGTGGTTAGTGTGGCAAATTCTGAATTGGTTGCCTCAAAATCCGCCCTGAAGAGAAAAAAGCGGCACATCGCATGAACCCATCCCGCCTGTTCATTCTGCGACCTGTGGCCACAACGCTTTTGATGCTGGCAATCTTACTCGTTGGTGGTTTGGCCTATCGCTTGCTGCCTGTATCAGCATTGCCGCAGGTGGATTATCCTATCATTCAAGTGGTGACACTCTATCCCGGTGCTGGGCCGGACGAAATGGCCTCGCTGGTGACCGCTCCGCTAGAGCGGCAGCTGGGCCAGATGCCGGGGCTTGTACGGTTATCGTCATCCAGTTCCGGTGGCGCATCAGTGATTACGCTGCAATTCAGCCTTGGTCTGTCGCTTGATATCGCTGAGCAGGAGGTGCAGGCGGCGATTAATGCAGCCAGCAATCTGTTGCCAACTGACCTGCCGTCACCGCCAATCTATAATAAAGTCAATCCAGCGGACGCGCCTATCCTCACGCTGGCGGTGCTTTCCAAAACACTGCCACTGCCAAAACTAGAAGATGCTGTTGAAACGCGGCTGGCACAGAAACTCAGCCAGATTTCTGGCGTTGGTTTGGTGTCGATCAATGGTGGCCAACGGCCAGCCGTGCGTATTCGTGCCAACCCGCAAGCGCTGGCGGCTATGGGCCTGTCGCTGCAGGATGTGCAAACAGCCGTGGCAGCATCAAATGTCAATCAGGCCAAAGGTAATTTTGACGGCGCAGCGCGTGCTTCCACCATATCGGCTAACGATCAGCTGAAATCAGCACAAGAGTATAAAAGCCTGATTATAGCCTATAAAAAAGGTGTGCCTGTGCGGCTCTCTGATGTGGCCGATATTGCGGATGACGCGGAGAATGTACGATTGGCTGCGTGGGCGAACACATCACCGGCTGTTATTCTCAATATTCAACGCCAACCCGGTGCCAATGTGATTGCTGTGGTCGATGCCATCAAGGCTTTGCTGCCACAAGTGCAGTCTGGCTTGCCGGGCAGTGTAGATGTTATTGTTTTGGCAGATCGCACCATCACCATTCGTGCTTCTGTGGCAGATGTTGAGTTTGAACTCATGCTGTCAGTGGTGCTGGTGGTGCTGGTCATTTTTGTGTTTTTGGGCACATGGCGCGCAACATGTATTCCGGCAGTTGCCGTGCCACTGTCGCTTATTGGCACATTCAGCCTTATGTATCTGGCCGAGTTTTCCATCAACAATCTCACACTTATGGCACTCACCATTGCAACGGGCTTTGTGGTTGATGATGCTGTGGTAATGATCGAAAATATAGCCCGCTACATAGAGGCTGGCGAAACGCCCAAAGAAGCAGCGTTAAAGGGTGCAAAGCAAATCGGCTTTACTATCATCTCGCTCACGGTGTCGCTCATTGCCGTGCTTATTCCACTGTTGTTCATGAGCGATATTGTCGGCAGGTTGTTTCGTGAATTTGCCATTACACTGGCTGTTGCCATTTTGATTTCGGCCTTTGTTTCGCTCACACTCACGCCAATGATGTGCGCACGATTGCTGAAATCAAAACGAGAAACGAAAAGCAGCCGCTTCGCTATCGCCGCAGGGCGTAGTATTGATAAGACCATTGTACACTACGGCAGAATGCTGAATTGGGTGCTGGACCGTCAGCGGCTTGTATTGCTTTTCACGATGACAACGTTTGTGTTGACTGTGGTGTTATATCTTGCAGTGCCAAAGGGTTTTTTTCCTGTGCAGGATACAGGCGTTATTCTGGGTATATCAGAAACACCACAATCGGTGTCGTTTGCAGATATGGCCAAACGTCAGCAACGGCTGGCTGATTTGGTGCTGGCCGATCCGGCGGTTGAAAGTCTATCTTCAAGTATTGGTGTGGATGGCACCAACGCAACCCTGAATGCCGGACGAATGCTGATCACGTTAAAACCATTGGCAACACGAGGCTTGAGTGCATCAAAAATTATTGATCGACTGCAACCAACGCTCGCCTCACTTCCGGGCACAAGATTGTATCTGCAACCTGTGCAGGATTTAACCATTGCAGACTCAGTGTCGCGGACACCCTATCAACTCAGTCTGACAGACCCCAACCCGGACGAACTCAACCTCTGGACAACCAAACTTGTTGACAGGCTCCAGCATGTGCCCGAACTTATCGATGTTAGCAGCGATCTGCAGAATCAGGGCCAGCAAGCCTATGTGGACATCGACCGTGAGACCGCCGGTCGATTGGGCGTTACGATCGCCGCAGTTGATAACGCCTTGTACAATGCTTTCGGGCAGCGATTGATTTCGACAATTTACACACAAACGAGCCAATACCGTGTTGTGCTTGAAATCAACCAGCACGACAGTATGAATGGATTGGCAGCACTCAATATGCTGTATGTGCCTAGTGTTAATGGCACACAAGTGTCGCTCTCCGCCATTGCCCGTGTTGTTGAACGCCAAGGCAATTTATCTGTCAATCATGTGGCGCAATTCCCGGCTGCAACCGTGTCGTTTAATCTGGCAAAAGGCGCATCGCTTGGCGCTGCCACCAAAGCGATACAGGCAGCGGCACTGGAGATTGCCATGCCTGCCAGCGTACAATCAGAGTTTCAGGGTGCAGCGCTGGCGTTCAGGGCGTCCCTTGCCAATACGTTGTGGTTGATTTTGGCAGCATTGGTGACAGTCTATCTCGTTCTGGGTGTGCTTTATGAAAGTTTCATTCATCCGCTCACTATTTTATCGACGTTGCCATCAGCGGCAATCGGTGCGTTTCTGGCATTGCTGCTTTCTGGTCAGGAGCTGGGCATTATAGGCATCATCGGCATAATCCTGTTGATAGGCATTGTGAAAAAGAATGCCATCATGATGATTGATTTTGCCCTGGAGGCAGAGCGGGCGCATGGCAAATCACCGCGTGCGGCTATTTATGAAGCATGCCTGCTGCGCTTTCGGCCCATTTTGATGACGACACTGGCGGCCTTGCTGGCAGCCTTGCCACTCATGCTCGGGCACGGTGTGGGTTCGGAGCTGCGTCACCCACTGGGGCTTACGCTGGTCGGTGGTTTGCTGGTGAGCCAGTTGCTGACACTGTTTACGACGCCCGTGATCTATCTGGCGTTTGACAGTTTGAGCGCACGAATGAAGCGTGAGAAGGTTCTGCCATGAACATCCCGCGCCTGTTCATCCTTCGGCCAGTGGCGACCACCTTGCTCACTATTGGTGTTGCTTTGGCAGGTATTGTGGCATTTTTGCATTTGCCAGCCGCACCGTTGCCACAGGTTGATATTCCCACAATCTCGGTGTCTGCAACCTTGCCGGGGGCAAACCCTGACACCATGGCGGCAACAGTCGCGACACCACTTGAGCGCTCACTGGGTGTGATTGCCGGTGTGACGGAAATGACATCGACATCCAGCCTTGGCAACACACGGGTGACGTTGCAGTTTGATCTCAATCGCAACATTGATGGTGCCGCGCGTGATGTGCAGGCCGCCATCAATGCTGCGCGCACATTGTTGCCAACTGGCCTCCCCAGCAACCCCACCTATCGCAAGGTTAACCCTGCGGATGCGCCAATCATGATACTGGCGCTCACATCCGACACGGCAACGCGCGGTGAAATGTATGATGCGGCTTCAACGGTGCTGGCGCAAAAAATTGCGCAAGTGAGCGGTGTTGGCCAGGTAACCGTCGGCGGTGGTGCGTTACCCGCCGTGCGGGTGGAGCTCAACCCGCGTCAACTGAATGCCGCTCGTCTTGATGTCGAGCAGGTGCGTGCAGCTATTGGCACATTCAATGCCAACCGCCCCAAAGGTAATGTTGATGCCAGGGATGGTAACTGGCAAATTGCCGCCAACGATCAGGCACGCCGTGCGGCTGATTATGTGCCGCTGATTATAAAATATAGTGCTGGCGCACCTGTGAGGCTGGGGGATGTTGCCAGTGTGTCAGATTCTGTGCAGGATATTCGAAATGCTGGCCTGTTCAATGGCAAGCAAGCCATTTTGCTGATCATTAGCAAACAACCTGGTGCAAATATTATTGATACTGTCGATGCTGTTACCGCCTTGCTGCCGCAATTGCAGGCAACGTTGCCGGGCAGCGTTAAACTGTCGCTGGCGCTTGACCGGACACCGACCATTCGCGCGTCGCTCCGCGATGTGGAGCGCACACTCATTATCTCGACTGTTCTGGTGATACTGGTTGTATTTTTGTTTTTAAGGCACGGCAGGGCAGCGATTATTCCAGCTGTCGCCGTACCGGTATCATTGCTTGGCACATTCAGCATCATGTATTTATGCGGCTATAGCCTTGATAATCTCTCATTGATGGCGCTGACAGTCGCCACCGGTTTTGTGGTTGATGATGCCGTGGTAGTGCTGGAAAACATATCCCGGCACATCGAGGCGGGTATGGAGCCGCTGGCGGCAGCCCTGAAGGGAACCAGCGAGGTTGCCTTCACTGTCATTTCCATGAGTCTGTCGCTGATCGCTGTGTTTGTGCCCATACTGTTGATGGGCGGCCTTGTAGGGCGACTGTTCCATGAATTTGCCGTGACACTTTCGGCGTCTATACTGATATCGCTGGTGGTCTCACTCACCACGACTCCTATGATGTGTGCATTACTGTTGCGCCCGCAGGGCACTCAGAAATCTGGCAGATTTTTTACAACACTGCAATCAGCCTATGGGCGCAGTTTAAGCCTTGTGCTGGCGCATCCTGTCGTGACTCTCATGGTTCTGTGCCTTACAATCGGATTGAATGTTTATCTGTACGGTATTGTGCCAAAGGGTTTTTTTCCGCAGCAGGATATCGGCCGTTTGTCCGGTAACATTCAGGCAGATCAAGGCACATCGTTTCAATCCATGCAACAAAAAATCACGGCTTATATGGCCATCGTCCGGCAGGATAAGGATGTCGAAAATGTCATCGCTTTTACCGGTGGCAGCGGTGGTCAGGGCGGCGGCGGCACCAACAGTGGTCAGATGTTTGTAACGCTGAAACCGCTCAGCCAACGCACGGATACAGCCGAGCAGGTGATCACACGGCTGCGCAAGGCAACGGCGCGTGTCGCTGGCGCCAGTCTGTTTTTTCAGGCCCAGCAGGATATTCGCGTTGGCGGACGACAAGGCAACGCCCAGTATCAATACGCCTTACAGGCCGATGATCTCGTTACCCTGCGTTTATGGGCACCACGCATCCACGATGCCTTGATGGCAACTAAAGAAATTATTGATGTCAGCAGTGATCAGCAGGACAAGGGCCAACAAACCTCTATCACAGTCGATCGCGACAGCGCAACGCGGCTTGGAGTAAGTATGCGCCAGATTGATGCAACACTGAACGATCTGTTTGGCCAGCGCCAGGTGGCGACAATCTACAATACCCTGAACCAGTACCGCGTGGTGATGGAAGCGGCCCCTGAATTTCTGCAAAATCCCACAGCACTGAATGATGTTTATATTGCCAGCAGCTCAGGCCAATCCGTGCCGCTGTCGGCTATAGCGCATGTAAAGAATAATACAGCACCACTCGCGATTGCGCATCAGGGACAATTTGTGACAACGACAATCGCTTTTAATTTGAGCCCTGGCACGTCGATTGGCACAGCCACGATCGCCATCAACAATGTTTTCAACACAATTGGCGTGCCGGCAAGCGTGCGAGGTGAATTTGCTGGTACGGCCAAAATATTTCAGGATTCGTTTAAAAATCAGCCCTATCTTATTCTGGCTGCTTTTGTTGCCATTTATGTTGTGCTGGGTATTCTTTACGAAAGTTATGCGCACCCCATCACAATTCTATCGACTCTGCCTTCAGCCGGGCTTGGCGCACTGCTCACATTGCTAGTGTTCAAAACAGATTTGAGCCTGATTGCCATTATTGGCATTATTTTGTTGATCGGCATTGTGAAAAAAAACGCCATACTGATGATCGATTTTGCCCTTGATGCCGAGCGCACGCGCGGTTTGTCGCCACGCGAAGCAATCCACGAAGCGTGCATTACCCGCCTGCGGCCCATTTTAATGACAACATGCGCAGCTTTGTTTGGAGCCCTGCCGCTGGCCCTTGGCCATGGGGACGGCGCTGAGCTTCGCCAGCCGCTGGGTCTTGCTATTATGGGGGGGCTGATCGTAAGCCAGATACTCACACTTTATACCACACCTGTCGTCTATTTGCAGATAGAACGACTGAGCAACCGACTCTCTAAAAACAACACACGTGCGTTGGTTGGCCTTGAAAAACAGGTATCCACGTAACTATATAAATTTAGTATTCATGCAATAAAAGGTCGACAACATGCCCAAAACATCCAAATCCGCACCAGCCTCCAGCATTAATATTGGCATCAGCGAGAAAGATCGCGCGGCTATTGCTACCAGCCTCGGCAATTTGCTGGCCGATACCTACACACTGTACCTCACCACCCATAATTTTCACTGGAACGTCACCGGACCCATGTTCAACACATTGCACCAGATGTTTATGGTGCAATATACAGAGCTCTGGAATGCCGTTGATCCGGTTGCAGAACGCATTCGTTCGCTTGGCCATGCAGCACCTGGCTCCTATGCCCAGTTTGGCAAGCTCGCCTCAATAAAAGATGCGCCAGCGACGCCGCCCAAGGCCCTAGAGATGGTGCGCATTCTGGTTGATGGGCATGAATCTGTTGCAAGAACTGCCCGCAAAATTTTCCCGATAGCGGAAAAAGCTGGCGATGAACCAACGGCAGATTTACTCACGCAGCGCCTGACTGTGCATGAGCAAACCGCCTGGATGTTGCGGAGTTTGCTTGAGGCATGAACCATAGCGAGCCCCCGATACAATGAGCTTCATTTTATCGGGACAAGGCGAACGATAACAAAGAGCTATAATGAAGTTCATATGATCAATTTATATGAACTTCATTATAGTGTGCGGCTTTTATGCATATTTAATATTTCGTGGCTTTCACTGGCGAAGTGCAACCTTGCAGGTTATGAAGGCAGCATAAGCACTGAAAGGATAAATCATGCTGAGAAGTGCCGTTCTGGCTATATTTACAGGCGGCGGAATTGGTGCGGTTTCGCGTTATGGCTTTCAGCAACTGGCACTGCGTTTTCTAGGCACTGGTTTTCCATGGGGAACCTTAGGTGTTAACGCAGTGGGTGGGCTGGCTATAGGTCTCATTTCCGGCTGGTATATCAGCCAAGGCAACCCCACAACACCTCTGCGACTCTTCCTAATCACTGGCGTATTGGGCGGTTTTACAACGTTTTCAGCCTTCAGCCTCGACGCGGCACAGATGATTGAACGGGGTGACTTGCTGCATGCGGCTGTTTATTGCACCGCCTCGGTGGTGCTCAGCATCGCGGCTGTCTTTTTAGGGCTTGGCCTGCTAAAAGCCGTTTCATGAACGAATATTATGTCAAAGCCGATGATGATGGTGTGCGGCTGGACCGCTGGATCAAGCGCAACCTACCGCAAATCAGTTTCATTTTGGTGGCTAAGTGGGCCCGCACGGGTCAGCTGCGTGTCGATGGTAAGCGTTCAGCACCGGGGGACCGGTTGAGCACGGGCAATATGGTGCGGTTACCGCCAATTGATCTCGCGCCTTCAACGCCAGCTATTTTTGCAGCGCAATCCACGCTGAGTGATCTTGAAATTGAAGAAGCCGAGGCGATGGTTATTCACCGCGACAGTGATTGCATTGTGCTGAACAAACCCCCAGGTTTGGCGACACAAGGCGGCACTGGCACCACCCATCACGTAGACCGGTTGCTGTCCGCCTTGTGTTTTGAGAAAATCGACAAGCCGCGCCTGGTGCACCGGCTTGATAAGGATACCTCTGGTGTTCTTCTGCTTGCACGCACCGCTAAGGCGGCGGCGTTTTTTTCCGAGCATTTTCGTGGCCGCACAGCTCAAAAAACCTACTGGGCATTACTGCTTGGTGTGCCGCATCTTGATGATGGCTTGATATCTGCGCCGCTTGCCAAACAGCTGGGCACGGGTGGTGAAAAAATGTGCGTAGACGAGAAAAACGGTTTGGCTGCCAAAACGGAATATCAGGTGCTTGAACGCGCTGGCAATCGCGCGGCCTGGGTTGAGCTGCGCCCGCTCACGGGGCGCACCCATCAGTTGCGAGTTCACTGCGCGACCATTGGCCATGCAATTGTGGGTGATGCTAAATATGCTGGCAAGGAAGCTTTTTTAACCGGTGGTATATCGCGTAAAATGCATTTGCATGCGCACCGGTTGGTCATTCCGCATCCCGCTGGTCATATGATTGATGTGATTGCTAATCTGCCTACGCACATGTTGGAAAGTTTTGAGATGCTGGGTTTTGAAACGCCTGAGCACGCTGTGCCGGAATTCGATCCGCTGGTGCAAATGGCCAAAGCGCCAGCGACATCCGGCAAGCCAGGCAATGCAAAACCAAAGCGCTCATTCAAGGAAAAACCTGCGAACAAAGAAGTCGCCCGGCGTGCCTGGAACAAGGATGCCACAAAACCGCGACGTGGCGGCAAGCGCTCAAAATGACCAAGCTTGTTGTGTTTGATTGTGATGGCACACTGGTTGATAGCCAGGCCAACATCATCAATGCCATGCGCGAGAGTTTCATCAATCACGGGTTCAAACCGCCAGCTGATAAAGCCATACGCGGTGTTGTTGGTTTGTCATTGCTTGAAACCATGCAGACGCTATTGCCTGAAGCCGAACTTTCTGTGCAGACACACATGGCAGAAGATTATAAAACTTCATTTCAGCGTTTGCGCAAACTTGGCAGGCTTGAAATTGAACCGCTGTTTCCGGGCATCAAGGATACGTTGGTTGCCTTTCAGGACCATGGCTTTACACTCGGTGTGGCCACCGGAAAATCTGTCCGAGGCCTTAATATGTGCCTTGAGCATCACCAATTAGCGCATCATTTTTCGACTCTTCAAACAGCCGATCATCACCCGAGCAAACCGCACCCATCCATGTTGCAGCAGGCTATGCTGGAGTGTGCAGCCACTCCAGAAAACACAATGATGATTGGTGATACGATTTACGATATCACCATGGCATGCAATGCACATGTTCGTGCTATTGGTGTATCTTGGGGATATCATGATGACGATGCCTTGCACGCTGCCGGAGCGTATGCCGTGGCTGAATATGCTGCAGAATTACAGCAATTAATTTTGGCATGATGCAAAAATGAAACGTTTTTACACGCATGTTATAGTTGAAAAAAGCACTGCAGGCTATCACGTGCATCTCGATGGCAAAGCCATTCTTACTCCGGGACGTATTAAACTTGTTGTAGTATCTGAAACTCTGGCCAAGGCGATTGCCAGTGAATGGTCTGTGCAGGGTGAAAATATTGATCCCAAGTCAATGCCGTTTACACGACATGCAAACTCTGTACTTGATCGCATAAAGACGAGGCGAGCAGAAGTGGTTGCCGAAATTGCCGCTTTTGCTGGATCGGATAGTCTATGCTACCGGGCAAAATTTCCTGATGATCTTGTGCAAAAACAATGTGAAAAATGGGACCATTTGCTTGAGTGGGCTTTCCTAAAATATAATATCAGCCTCAAGACTACGCAGGGTGTAGAGCCGGTACAGCAATCGATTTCAAGTCTCTCGGAGCTTTTGAAGGCCGTGGATGTTTTTTCCGTTTGGCAGCTATCTGCTTTACACACAATTGTTCATATTTCTGGCTCGCTGATTATTGGGCTAGCTATGGTGTTGAATGAAATTACGCTGGAAGACGCATGGCAAGCGGCACAACTTGAAGAAATATATCAGATAGAGCGCTGGGGTTCTGACGAGCTTGCTATTGCTACTCTTGCAGCCAAACGCTTCGATTTTGAGAAAGCAGTGCAGTGGTTGAAATTGCTAGTTTGATTTATACAAGAAAAACACAATTGCAAAAGCTCAAAAGATTGACTTATGTTCTTCATTGCTGTGAAGGTTTGGATGACAGTTGGCGCTATGACTGTGAGTGAATGAATAGGGTTTTTGGTATACCAGTATGATTGATACAGCTTTATAAATGAGCCGATTGTTCTAAAAAGCAAAGAAAAGAATAGAATGTTATGAAAAGTGTTTTGGATGAATTGGAAAGTCGGCGTGCTGCAGCGAGATTGGGTGGTGGCCAAGACCGTATCGATGCACAGCATCGTAAGGGGCGGCTAACAGCGCGCGAGCGTGTTGAGCTGTTGCTTGATCCTCACTCGTTTGAAGAAACCGGTATGTACGTTGAGCACAACTGTGTTGATTTCGGCATGGCAGGGAGTAAAATTCCAGGGGATGGTGTGGTCACAGGGTCTGGCACAATCAACGGTCGTTTGGTGTTTGTTTTCAGTCAGGATTTTACCGTGTTTGGTGGCTCACTTTCCGAGCGACATGCGGAAAAAATTTGCAAAATGATGGACCAAGCTATCAAAGTCGGCGCGCCTATTATCGGCATGAACGATTCTGGCGGAGCACGTATTCAGGAGGGCGTGGCCTCGCTTGGCGGCTATGCAGAAGTGTTTCAGCGCAATGTGCTGGCATCAGGCGTGGTGCCGCAAATATCTCTCATCATGGGGCCGTGCGCTGGAGGCGCTGTTTATTCACCGGCCATGACAGATTTTATTTTCATGGTGAAAGACTCCAGCTACATGTTTGTTACTGGCCCAGATGTAGTCAAAACAGTCACCAATGAAATTGTCACGCAGGAAGAATTGGGTGGTGCCATCACACACAGCACAAAATCAGGTGTTGCCGATTTGGCTTGCGAAAATGATATTGAGGCGATTTTTACGACCCGCCGTTTTTTTAATTTTCTGCCACTGAGCAATCGTGAGGCTGTGCCCTTCCGGCCAAGCCATGATGATCCTTCAAGAGTGGACATGTCGCTGGATACGCTGGTGCCGACGAATGCAAACAAGCCCTATGATATTAAAGAGCTTATTCATAAAACCGTTGACGATGCTGATTTTTTTGAGGTGCAACCGGGATATGCTGGTAACATTATTATTGGTTTTGGCCGTATAGAAGGCCACAGTGTTGGCATCGTTGCCAATCAACCAATGGTGCTGGCGGGGTGTCTTGATATTGCGTCTTCAAAAAAAGCTGCGCGCTTTGTTCGGTTTTGCGATGCTTTTAATATACCGATTATTACATTCGTTGATGTGCCTGGTTTTTTGCCCGGAGTTGCACAGGAACACAACGGTATTATCAAAAACGGCGCCAAGCTTTTGTTTGCCTATGGCGAAGCAACAGTGCCAAAAATTACCGTGATAACCCGCAAGGCTTATGGCGGCGCCTATGATGTTATGGCGTCCAAACATTTGCGCGGTGATCTGAATTATGCATGGCCAACGGCTGAAATTGCTGTGATGGGTGCAAAAGGTGCTGTTGAAATTATATTCCGCAAGGATATTGGTAATGCGGACGCTATTGCTCAGCGCACAGCGGAATATCAAGCGCAATTTGCCAACCCTTTTGTCGCTGCGAGTAAAGGCTTTATTGACGAAGTCATCATGCCACATTCAACCCGCAAGCGCATTGTCATAGGCCTTAGAAAATTGCGCGGCAAGCAGTTGGAAAATCCATGGAAAAAACACGATAACATGCCGCTTTAATGCTGCGTTATTTTAAGAGAGCAAATATATGTTCAATAAAATTTTAATTGCCAATCGTGGTGAAATTGCTTGTCGCATTATAAAAACAGCGCGCGCAATGGGTATTAAAACAGTTGCTGTCTATTCTGATGCGGATGCGACGGCGCTGCATGTCGAAATGGCGGATGAAGCTGTGCATCTGGGGCCATCGCCAGCAGCGCAATCGTATCTGTTGGGTGAGAAGATCATTGAAGCTTGCAAGGCAACGGGTGCTGAAGCTGTTCACCCAGGCTACGGTTTTTTGTCGGAACGTGCATGGTTTGCCAAAGCGCTTGATGATGCTCACATTACCTTCATCGGTCCGCCTGCAAACGCCATTGCTGCGATGGGAGACAAGATTGAATCAAAAAAACTCGCCATCAAAGCTGGTGTGTCTGTCGTGCCCGGCTATGTCGGAGAAATCGCTGATGATATCGAGGCTGTTAAAATTGCCAAAGATATAGGCTATCCAGTCATGATCAAAGCCTCGGCTGGTGGTGGCGGCAAAGGGATGCGTGTTGCCTATACTGAAACAGAAGTGCGCGAAGGGTTCAAGGGTGCACGTCATGAAGCCATTGCAAGCTTCGGCGACGATCGTATATTTATTGAAAAATTTGTTGAAGAGCCGCGTCACATCGAGATTCAGCTGATCGGCGATAAGCATGACAACATAATGTATCTCGGTGAACGTGAATGTTCCATTCAGCGACGCCATCAAAAAGTGATTGAGGAGGCGCCAAGCCCATTTGTAACGCCAGACATGCGTAGGGCGATGGGTGAGCAAGCTGTGCAACTGGCAAAGGCGGTGGGGTATTATTCTGCGGGCACAGTCGAATTTATTGCTGGTAAAAATCGTGAATTTTACTTTCTTGAAATGAACACGCGTTTGCAAGTTGAACATCCTGTGACTGAATTAGTGACTGGCTATGATCTGGTAGAGCTCATGATCCGTGCAGCTGCTGGCGAAAAATTTTCATTCACACAAAGTGATATAAAACTAAACGGCTGGGCAATGGAAAGTCGTATATATGCGGAAGACCCTTACCGCGGATTTTTGCCCTCTATCGGTCGTCTGGTCAGATATCAGCAACCTAAAGAATTTTCATCGGCCAACGAGACAGTGCGTGTTGATTCAGGCGTTGTTGAGGGGTCGGAAATTTCAATGTTTTATGATCCCATGATAGCCAAGCTTGTCAGCCATGCCACAAGCCGGCACGCCGCGATAGATCTACAAATCAAAGCCTTGGATGAATATCATATTCAGGGAATCAGCCACAATGGTCATTTTGTTTCAGCCGTTATGCAGCATGAAAAATTTCGCTCTGGCACATTCACTACGGCGTTTATTGCCGAAGAGTATCCAGATGGCTTTCATGGCAACCCTACATCATCTGAGAGCAAGCAAAAATTAATGGCAGCCGCAGCTGTCATGAAAGTTCTGACCATACGCCGAGAAAGCCTGATCGATGGCCAACTGAATGGGCACGACGCCATATTCGATGATAACTGGGTTGTCACGCTTGATAAAATGCAAACAAGCGTGAAAGTGATGGAACTGTCCAATGAATTTACAGTTAAAGCCGAGGCTTGGCAGCATAAAATTATCACGGGCTGGAAAGTAGGTTCACCACAGTTTAAGGCTTTGATTGATAATGAAGCCTTGACCGTAGAGGTTGATTATAAATCTGTTGACGTGAAATTATCGTTTCGTGGCGCCTCACACACTATTTCTGTTCAAACACCGTTCGCAGCGTTGCTTGCAGGTTACATGGTTGAGAAAATAAAGCCAGATATGTCAAACTATTTGCTTTGCCCAATGCCTGGCCTCGTGGTCTCCATTGACGTGACCGTTGGCGAAAAAGTTGAAACAGGTCAGACTCTTGCTGTGGTCGAAGCCATGAAAATGGAAAACATATTGCGTGCCCAGAAGCCGGCAACAGTTAAAGAAATATTAGTGGATAAAGGCCAGTCTCTAGCCTTGGACTCTATTATTCTTACCTTTGAGTAAATTGTATTCAAATACAAATCATTTCCATATCAGATTTTATAAAATATTTACCAATGTTGTTAAGGGTATATTCGGCTAATATAATTTATAGACTAGTTTATGGATTATACATCACACGCACTCACTGAAACGGCATCCACTGAATGGTCTCATTCAGATAAAAGGATGATTAATCTTGGCCGCATCATCTCAATAACAGGCAGCCAGATGATCACGCTGCTTGACGATCAGGTTTGTGGAGCTGGCAGTCAATTTGAATTGCGCAAAGGCGCGCTGATCAAGATGATCAGTAATAATTGCACAGTTTTTGGTATTGTTACGGGTTTATCGATTCCAGTCCCTGATCCGCAGCAAAGTGTCGAAGAAATTTTATTGTGCGAGCTGGATCTGGTTGGCGAAGCGCCACTTGATGGCAGTTGCGGATTTCGCCGTGGTGTATCTTTGCCACCCGCTTTGGGTGAAATAATCTATGCCGCCACCGACGAAGATCTGGGGCTGGTCTATCAATCGAATTCGCCGGACATGCTGCGTATTGGCACAGTGTATCAAGCGGATAACCGTGCATCAATGATCTCCACTGATGGCTTGCTGGGCAAGCATTTTACTATTGTTGGCACAACAGGATCAGGTAAATCTTGCGCCGTTGCGCTTATCTTACAAAGATTGCTCGAATCTAATAGCAAGGCACATATCTTGTTGCTTGATCCGCATAGTGAATACAGCACAGCTTTCGAAGGCAAAGCAGAAATTCTGACGCCACAAAACCTTGATCTTCCGTTTTGGTTATTGAATGCAGATGAAATTTCCGAAGTCATATCCGGTGGGCGCTACAGCGGTGAATTTGTATCAGAGGGGCTAACGATCCTTAAGGATTTAATTCCGCTAGCCAGGCGAAAATATTTTAAATCATCCAACCGTGATTCCGTGGACAACTTCATTACAGTAGATACACCAATACCATATACCCTGACCGAAATTACCAGATTGATTGACGAGCAACTGAGCAAACTTGAAAAATCTGTGCCACCTGGGCCTTACAAATGGCTGAAGGGCCGAATAGAAACTTTGCGATCCGACAGTCGATACAGTTTTATGTTTGGCGGTATGGCGGTGCGAGATACAATGGCTGAAATATTGGGTCGCCTGTTCCGCATTCCTGTAGCCAATAAACCGATAACCATTGTAGATTTATCTGGCTTGCCTTCTGAAGTGCTCAACGTTGTTGTGTCGGTTTTGTCACGTATGAGTTTTGATTTTGCTTTATGGAGCAAAGGTGCCGTGCCGATACTACTGGTTTGCGAGGAGGCTCACCGCTATGCCCCGGCTGACAGTGCGCTTGGTTTTGAACCAACCAAAGAGGCACTTGCGCGTATTGCAAAAGAAGGCAGGAAATATGGTGTGTCCCTGGCGATCATAACACAACGACCGTCTGAGATTGCACCAACGATACTATCCCAGTGTAACACTGTTATTGCCTTCCGAATGACATCGGTAAAAGATCAGGATATTATCCGTGGTATTGTAACAGATTCTGCATTTGGATTGCTGGATTTCTTGCCATCGCTTGGTAATGGCGAAGCTATTATTGCGGGTGAAGCCGTTACCGTGCCGCAGCGTGTGCGCCTGGACGTACTGGAAAACAACAGTCGTCCACGCAGCGCTACGGCAAGCTTTAGCAAGGCGTGGAACACAGAAGCGGTTGATTCGAACAATTTGGTGGCTGTGGTGGACCGTTGGCGGCGGCAGATAAGATAGCTCGCCGTGCAACAGTACTGTGGTCGGCTTTATTTAGCTTTGAATAAGGTCTATTTCTTTTTCAAGTGCACTAAAAACATCATCAATCTCTTTTAAGTGCGCACGTTCTGCAATTAATATTGATTTAAACAATTGTTTTTTTATACTTTTGAAATTGATGTTTTGTTTTATTTCTGGGACTGATGAGATTACTAGATCAACAAGCCTATCCGCTGCGTGAAGTCTGCCCCAAAGATAATCATTTTCGCGGTACGCGCGAGAAAAAAAGGCCCCAAAAGATCCAAAGTTTATGCCTTTCAGGCAACTTTGAGCGCCGCCTTTGCGTATGGCCACAGCATCCTCCGGCGATATGCGATCAACCTTTATTTCCTCAAGACTTTCGATAACATTATCTTGATGCTTAGAGTTTGCAGCATTAATTTGCATGGGTAATGTCGCAATATCAAAGAAAGAAAACCCGACATACGAGAGAAGCAGATCGCGACGGATAGCTGGGTGAGAAATTTTTAACAATGCATCCGCCAGTTTGTCATCTGTTTGACTATCTGAATCTGTCAAACGGAGCCGCTCAGAAAAAGACAAAATAGCCTTGTCGATATGTATCATATCCGTAACATCATAAATCTTATTGTAATTATTACTTATTACAAAAAAACCAAGACAATCATACAGAGTTTTTTTAAAATCATCCAACTCTTTTGAGTTGTTTGCATTCGCCTGGTCCATAAGCCGGGTTTGAGTGTATAAGGCATTAACGCGCCGAATTAAAAATCGAAGGCGACGAATACGAAAACCCTGATCCAATTGGCTTAAAAACTTTATCCACGGCGTTGTATTATTTTTCAAAGACAATATATCAAAACGCTCCACAGGCAGTATAGCATTTTGTTTGGCCCAGGCGTGAGTAAGGTCATATATTGAATGACCGCCGGCAGATATTTTTGATTGAAAGAAAGCAGAAATAAAATCTGCCAGAGAATCCAGAACAGCATATAATTTTGTATCGACATAAGGCGTATAAGCAAAGCCTGAGGATGTTGCAGCCTCTATATGCCCCAGTTGTCGCCACTCTTTCAAGTTTGTACCAGTTAATGTGCTGAGTGAGATGTGCGCTCCCAATTTTGATTCAATGGCATCGGTTACATCGTCACGCATATTTTCAATAATTATATTGATACGTTGCGCTCGCTTTGACTGATTTTGAAGCCACTCGAGATCATCATGGATAGGTTGATTGCGGGGAATATCAGAAAGAGCCGCGCGAATAGTGCCAAAAAAGCTCGGATTACTATGAATTATATTGTCATGAGTGTTTCGTGGATTGGGTTCTATGTAAACTATCCGGCGATCAACCTCGCGGTATGCAGTATGGCGAGGCAATGCTTCAATAGCTTCCCTGAAAGGTTTGTTATTGAGCACAGATCCGTCAATGAAAGCCGAATGCAGTGGGCTGCCACCTTGCTCTATCAACTGGCTAAAGGTGCGTTCGGTAAAACCCTGATAACTTTCCCATGCATCATTATGCTTCAGGGCTACAGCTTTCATCTCGTCAAGCGTAGCAGGCGGAAACATTCCGGGAAAACTTGCTGTGGCTCTTGCTGCAAACGCCAGATCAGCAATACTGCCGATTTGACGTTGTCGGTTCTCCTGCATACCTCTATCGTTAAAGCTGATCACAAGCCGGTGTTCAATTTCTTTTATTGTATTGGGTGAGTGCAATTTCAGGGCATGCGCATAGCCATGATAGTCTGTAACAGTCACAAACAAATCCAGTGGATGCCCAGCCGGCAGTAGCGCCTCCTTGCTGCCACCACCACCCATATTCATGGTTGCTTCATACAGAATGTTTGCAAAACCGGAACCGGAAAATGGCGGCTCAAACCACCGCGAGCGCAAGAACTTTGAAAGCTTCATGCGCATTTCAAGGCTTGAATTCTTGCCTATCATTTCACTAATATGCTGGCTTTGCAAATGTCCGCTCAACCAAAGCAAGGGTCTAATATAAAATTTACTCCACTTTCCTGGTGCTGCGTTCTTGTCCAGCAATTGTTCAACGTCCGCATTGGCCAGCCACATCTCTCTCAGTGGATCCAGTGGCAAATCTTCGGCTATGGCTCGCGCCAGAAAAATGCCGTTTATACCACCAGCCGAAGCACCGGCAATAATATCAACAAAAACGCGCAAATTAACATCGTGCCCAATTTGTTTCAAAAGCTCATAGTATATAATTTCAGTATCGGTTTCGCGGTTGTTATCTTCATTTTTACCAATATATGAATTATCTTTTTGCTCTACTTTTTTATGGTATATTTTTGAAGCACGCAGCAATTTCTGGAATTCTTTGGTAATGCCGTGCATGTAAATGGCGAGTGAAATGCCGCCGTAACAGACGAGTGCCAATCGCAATTCTTTTTGTTTCACAAAACGCATCCTTCAAATACGCTCGAGAGATTGGCGTTGATGGGTGTGAAAGTCAATCTAGGCGGCTATGCGTGCAACCGTTCTGTTTGATGATAATATCCACTGATTGAGCAAATCAGGGGTTAACGACGGGGATATGCAAAATCCCTGAGCAATATCACATTCCAGATGGGCCAAGGTTTCTATGTGCTCCAGGCTCTCGACGCCTTCAGCAACCACTGTCAACCCCAGATTGTGCGCAAGATCGATTGTTGATCGCACAATCACCCCATCGTTATGAGAATCTAGCAAGCCAAACACAAAAGACTTGTCGATCTTCAACTCGTCAAGTGGAAGTTTTTGCAGATATGACAACGAAGAATAGCCTGTGCCAAAATCATCTATTGATAATTTTATGCCAAGGTTAGCAAGTTTTTTCAAAGCCTCACGCGCGGCTTCTGGGTCTGCCATTAAAGCGGATTCTGTAATTTCGAGCGTGAGCAGCTGCGGACGGATCGCATAGCCGGACAGCATTTCCTTAAGTTGATCCGCCACCTGATTATCCTGCAGCAGTTTTGCTGATAGATTTATGGCGAGGCTCAAGTTCAGGTTTTGATTCTGCCACTCTGTCAGTTGCTCAAGCGCACGCACAAATGTCCACTGTGTCAGTTCGCGAATAATTCCGGCCTGTTCGGCATTTTTGATGAATTCATCCGGGGATACATATCCAAGCCGCGGATGCCGCCAGCGTGCCAGCCCTTCCACTGAGCAAATCACCTGCTGGCTAAGATCGAGTTGAGGTTGAAATTCCATGGTGAGCAGCTTGTCCTGAATCGACTGTCGCAATTCTCCGGAAAGAGTGAGTTGCCTGAGTGAGTTGGTGTCTTTTGTTGAATCGTAATGCATAATTTTTATCGTGCCGGATTTTGCTGCATACATCGCAACATCTGCACATTGCATGATCTTCGCAGCATCATCACCGTGAGTGGGGTACATGGCAATGCCTATTGAGCAGCCAACTTCAAGTTGCAAATCCTCGCTTAACTGGAACGGCGTGGCAAACACATCCATCACCCGGCTTGCCATTTCATGTGCCTGTTTTTCATCCTCGACCATGGGCAATAAAATAGCAAATTCATCACCACCCAGTCGTGCCACTGTATCACTGGCGCGAATGGCATCTTTCAATCGCAAGGCAAGATCCTGCAGCAACAGGTCGCCCACATGATGACCAAGCGTATCATTGACCTCTTTAAAACGATCAAGATCCAGCAACATAAGCGCCACAACATTTTTATTGCGCTCTGCAAGGGCGAGGGCATGTTCTATTCGATTGGCCAGCAGCACGCGATTGGGAAGCCCCGTGAGCGCATCGTGCAGCGCTTGATGCTCAAGCTGCTTTTGCTGTTCTCTGAGTTCAGTGATATCGCGCGCCACCAGTACATGTATTGAGTCAGCACCAATGCGAGCAATATCAATTACAATATCAACGGGAAATTGCTTGCCATCATATGTATTGCCAATAGTTTCCCTGTGACCTTGCCCGACTGCACAATGTATATGTTCCTTATTGGTAAAATCGTTGTAATGTGGCAAAATTTTCAGAACGGATAAACCGGAAAGTTGCTCTATGCTATGGCCGAATGTGCGTTCGGCGGCTGTATTGGCTTTTACAATACGGCCATCAGATTTGATAGTCAGAACGGCATCAAATGTGGCTTCGACAACCTTTCCCATCACATCAAGCTCAACACCTTGCACATCGGCCAACGTGGCACCGCGACGCTGCAATTCACTCACCATGCGGCGTTGATAGCCAGCCAGCGCCGAGCTTTTTTGACGCAACAAATACGAATAGTCAGCCTGAACCAAGGGAACCCCTACAATAATATAATATAGTCTTGTAAGCCCCTGCTCACCAACAAGCCGTTAATGAAGACAGAAAAATAAAAAATAATTGGTTAAGAAACTACTTATAAAACGGTATCGAATATAGCCGAAAAATGTTTGATAAGGTGTTCATCGAGCATGGCGAGGTCCACAGACTTGCCAAGTGCCGCAAGGCTGGTGACTCCAAACTGGCTTATGCCGCAGGGTATAATGCCGTTATAAGCGGACAGGTCAGGCGCCACATTGATAGCAAAGCCGTGAAAACTAACCCAGCGCCGCAAGCGAATACCAATGGCTGCTATTTTTGCCTCGCTACCATCATCGAGCTTGACCCATACCCCAACACGGCCTTTGCGGCGCTCACCGACAACGCTAAATTCCTGCAGCACATTGATAATACACTGCTCCAGAGACGTGACAAATTGGTGAACATTGCGACCACGCTTTGCCAGATTGAGCTGCACATAAACCACCCGCTGGCCCGGCCCGTGATAGGTATATTGGCCGCCCCGGCCTGTGGCAAAGACCGGCAGTTTGTCTTTATCAACCAGATCAACCTCTTGTGCGCTGGTTCCGGCAGTATAGAGGGCAGGGTGCTCCAGCAGCCAGACCCGTTCGGTTGCTGTGCCATCAGCAATGCTCTTTGCGCGTTCCTCCATATCGGTAACGGTTGCAAGATAAGGTTGCAGTGTATGTGTGATTTTCCATTCCATATATTTTATATCTGTTCATACATTATTGACCAAGACATGTGAATATAGCGGCTAACAACAAGGATTGCCATTATGACTTCCATGCCACGCGTCAAGATTGAAATTTCGGTGGTTATAGGCCGCACGCATATGGCCGTGCGACAGCTGCTGAAAATGGGGCGCGGTGCGGTTATCGATTTAGACGCGCGCTTTGATGATCCAGTCTGGATTTATGCCAACAATGAGCTGATTGCACGTGGTGAAATTGTGTTGGTGGGCGACAGGGTTGGTGTGTCAATCACCGAGCAAATTATGCGTGCTGCCTGATTTCATTTAACCGGTAAATAAACAATCTTTTCCGCAGGCTTTTCAGGATATGGGCTGGCATATATGTGTCCGACAGCCTCAAGCCCAGCTGTTTGCCGGAACGCTTCCAGCTTGGCTGTAACGCTCCCAAGTGTCTCGCCATTGCCGGTGACGGCGCGCAGCATAGGGGTGTGATTGTCAATCACACCATCAATCATCAGGCCGGAAAAATCTTTTTCAGGCAGTGACATCGCCAGTTTTTTCAGGTTGGCGAGCGCTAAATCGTAATCACTGCCAATATCTTTTTTCATACCCAAAACGCCCGCCCAGCGCAGAAATGGATTGGCTTTGGTATCCAGCGTGTAGCGCATTGTAACGACAGATGTATGAACATAAGGATCTATGGTGACTTCGCTTTTTGCCTCACCCATGCCAGCATATTTGACGCGAGAGATAATCTGATGGTTTTGGGTGGCGGCTATGACTGTGTGACTGCCCGATCCGACAGCCTTATTGTAAGATGTCCATTCCATGCTGGCACCAACACCAATGGGTGGACCGGAATACGTATAGTGTACCTTGGGATCCAGATAGGAACGCGCAGACCAACGGATAAAGCTGCGCGGGCCGGAAACCAGCGCGTAGAGAGTGTGTGCAGATCGTTCAATTTCAATCGTGCGCACAACCTCAACCTCCTGCGGCAGCGCTGTGTAAGTGATGAATAATGGTGTGAGGATAACGGCTGCAATAATCACCAGCCAGCGGCGCAGTTTATGGTCGCGAGGCGGTGTGACATCCGGGCCTTGCCAAAGTCTAGGTGTTTCTGCGTCAGTCATTCTATCACCTTAAGCTTTGCTGGCAGCAGGCCTCTCACGGCATTGCCGACAAAGAACGCATCGGCTTTATGAATATCGTTCAGCCATATCACGGCTTCACATGCCTGGCCAGTCTCCAGCAGGTGTTTTCTGAATATGCCGGGGAGCACACCCGATTTTAGAGGCGGTGTGTAGAGTTTGCCGCCTCGTTTGATAAACAGGCTCGTGAAAGAGCCCTCGGTGATTTCAGTGCGCTCATTCATAAAAATGCAATCAAAGCACTCTGTTTTTTTTTGAAGGCGTTTGCGCGGAGCATCATAAAAATCCCGGTGGCTGGTTTTATGATAGAGAAACAGATTATTGCTGTTCATACGGTCTTCTGCAACGATGATCGGAACGGGTTTATCAGGAACCAGTGGCAAAGCGGATGCATGAATGGCGCAACTATCTGTGCGCGACACCACAAGTCGAACACGCATGGGGGCTGTGAAAGTTTTGGCCTCATTAAGCAGAATATTTTTCCAGGTAGCCAAGTCTGGCACAAAGCCAAAACGATTTGCGGAAGCTTCCAGCCGCTCCAGATGTTCATCCAGCAACCAGTAGCCTTTGTCAGGCTCAAAACGCATGGTTTCGATAAGATCAAACGGTGGTGTCTGTTGTGTCAGAAATCTTGATTTCAGCAGGCATTCTGCATATTCGTCCGCCGCTACACTATCGGCGATAATGGCACTGCCAAGGCCAAGCGTGGCTTTGCCTGGCGCTGTGATAGACAGGGTGCGGATGGCAACATTCATCACAGCATTACCGTCTGGGCCTAAATAGCCAATGCTACCGCAATACTGTTGACGAGGTTGAGATTCCAGTTCGTGAATAATTTCCATAGCGCGTATTTTTGGGGCGCCGGTGACAGAACCGCAGGGAAACAAGGCTTTCATGATATCAACAGCGCCTAACCCATCTGTCAAATCGGCGCTCACGCCAGAGGTCATTTGATGGACTGTGGCATAGCTTTCAATGGTATAAAGATTATGCGTGTGAACGCTGCCGGGCGTTGCAATCTTGGATAAATCATTGCGCAATAAATCTACAATCATCAAATTTTCTGCACGATTTTTAGGGTCATTGTGCAGCATCTCTGCAAGTTGTTTGTCTTCAGCCGGAATGTTTGAGCGCGGCGCTGTGCCTTTCATGGGTCTTGTTAAAATATGATTGTTCCTCTGACTGTCATCCCGACGAAGGCCGGGTTCCATTTTTTTTATTGTCTCAGCAGACAAAACGGTGGATCCCAGCCTTCGCTGGGATGCCAAGAGTGGATCAGTTGCAAGAGCTTCCGGTGTAAGCTCAAAAAACAGTTCTGGCGAAAAAGATAACACCCACTCATCACCGGTGTTGATCAGCGCGCTGTATTTCACCCGCTGGTTTTCTCGCAGATGTTTAAACAGGGCCAGTGGCTCACCTTCAAAATTCACAACAGCCGGAAACGTCAGATTGATCTGATAGATATCACCAGCCCGAATATACGCCTGAGCGCGCTCAAAGCGCTGGCGATACGCGTCTTCTGTCCAGAGTGGTTTTATGTCTGTGATTCGTGCTGATACAGGCGTTGCCACGGGTGAACGCCACAACGCTTCGATATCGCGGCCATTCAAGCGCTCGCGTTTGTGAAAAAGGCCAAACCACAGCAGCGATGCGGTTGGCGGCGGCAAATTTGCTAACCTGTCTTCAAAACCATAGCCCGCTTCATAGCCAAGCCAGCCTGCGGCCCACAACCCGCTTGCAACGCCGTCTCTTACCTCGTCGAGTGCCTTCGACAGGGTGCTTGCATCTGCAGACACAGTTTTTGCAAGCTTAGTGAACAACAAGCTTGGCCCGTCGTCACTCAGATTTTGCTCAAGCAGAACAAAGGGCAGCTTTGGATTGAACGGTAATTCCATAATGATAGTAGTTCTAATAACTTTGTTTGCGCATTAAAGTGTCTATATAGGCATGTGACCAACTTGAGGGAATACCCATGCAAACATCAGAACAACCGCTTCAGGCCATGATCATCCCGGTCACGGCCTTTCAGCAAAATTGCTCACTGATCTGGTGTACCAAAACCATGCGCGGCGCGTTTGTCGATCCGGGTGGCGATATTGAAAAACTGGCAGCTATCCCGGCCCAGCACAATGTCACAATCGAGAAAATTCTCATCACGCACGGCCATATCGATCACTGCGGGATGTCCGGCGTTTTGGCAGAGCGTTTGGGTGTACCGATTGAGGGGCCACACCTTGATGACAAGTTCTGGATTGATCAATCTGCCGAAGTTGGAGCCAATTACGGTATTCCGGGAAAGCCCTTCACGCCGGATCGCTGGCTCGTTGATGGTGATGTTGTGACCGTCGGTGAGCTTGAACTTTCGGTGGTGCATTGTCCGGGCCACACGCCGGGGCATGTGGTGTTGATCCATGAAGGCGCAAAAATTGCCTTTGTGGGTGATGTTATTTTTCAGGGTTCGATAGGCCGCACAGATTTTCCGCGTGGCAATCATCAAGATCTGCTCGATTCGATCACCAAGAAACTTTGGCCTTACGGAAATGACATGAACTTCGTGCCGGGTCATGGTGCGATGTCCACGTTTGGCGCCGAGCGAAAAAACAATCCGTTTGTGAGCGATGCTGTGATGGGTCGCTAGTGTGATGCGTGGGTTGACGTATCATTGCGCATAGCATCATTCGCGGGATGATGATTGCTATCACCCGTCATGCCGACGCATGTCGGCATAACGAAGGGAGGTGTATATCAATGAGTTCCCAAACCAAGTCACGTCATCGGGCGTTTAGTATAAGCCGTACTAGTGAGTTAATCGGATAGACTTTTTTTGGCGTATCTTACCGCGCCAGCACAAACGCATAAACACTTAAACATACCAGCACAATAAATGTTCCCATCGCGCCACTGGCCCTGAAAATATTCGGCGCCTTCATGGGCATCCCTATGGCGTGCAGCACACGTGTCACAACAGCCGCACCACCGGCAATTTTCAGCCACAAACTATTGCCGCCGTCCGCCTCAATCAGGGCCATGAGGATGAGAATCAGTGGGATGTATTCCGAGAAGTTGCCGTGGGTGCGCATCCGGTTAAGGAGCTCCGGGTGGCCGCCGTCGCCGATAGGGACAATGCCCTTAAGACGCAGCTGCACGACCCGAAAAGACAGTATGAAAAAAAGCAGGCCGCAGATTCCTGCGGTGGCCATAGTGATGGGTAAATGCAACATGATTCTCTCCATTGGTTATTTATTATGGAGTGATGTTACCTTAATAATTTGTAAAGAGCAAGCAAAAAATGCTCATTCATGAAAAATAATTTAACCAATTCGTTGAATGCGCCTAAAAATCCCCTAAAACAGCCTTTAATTTACCCTTGAGAGTTTCAGCATTAAACGGCTTCACGATGTAATTGTTCACGCCTGCCTTCTTGGCAGCAATCACATTGTCGGTTTTTGATTCGGCGGTAACCATTATGAACGGGGTTTCTTTCAGGCCACTATCCGCGCGCACTTCTTTCAGCAGCTCAAAGCCTGTCATCGGCTCCATGTTCCAGTCCGAGATCACCAAACCGTAGCGCTTGTTGCGCATTTTTGAAAGCGCTACCGAGCCGTCTGTCGCTTCATCGACATTATCAAAACCAATCTGCTTCAGCAGATTATTTACAATGCGCAGCATGGTTTTATAATCATCGACGATAAGGATAGGCATGGACAGATCAACACTCATAAGACATTACCTTGAACTGATGGTTTAATTTATATTCACCAGAACATAGCCTTGAGGGATTAAATAAACCGTAAAGCTTCAGGCCAATATGCGACCAGAGGATAATAATGCAGGTTTTTGATGGCTCCGGCCGGCTGCCGGACTCGCTCAGGGGGGGTGTTGTGGCCCTTGGAAATTTTGACGGGTTTCACCGTGGCCATCAGGCGGTTGTCGGGGCAGCGGGGAGGGTGGCCGGCAATAAGCCTCTGGGAATGCTGACCTTCACCCCGCACCCTGTGCGCTATTTCAAGCCCGAACTGCCGCCCTTCATGCTGTCGTCCGATCATCAGAAGGCGGATTTATTACGCCAATTTGGCGCTGATTATGCAGTTTTTATGCCTTTTAATCAGTTGCTTGCAGAGGTAACGGCGGAAGAGTTTGCAAGCCTTATACTGGTTGATCAGCTGGGTTGTTCTCATGTGGTGTGCGGCGATGATTTCACCTATGGTCACAAGCGTGGCGGCTCGGCGAAATTGCTGATCGAGCAAGGCGCAAGGTTAGGATTTGGGGTCACAGCCCTTGCACCGGTCGGCACCAGTCATCAGAGCGCCTATGCTTCAACCGTTGTGCGCAAGGCTCTTGAGGCGGGCCAGCCAAAGGCTGCGGCGGAAAGTCTGGGTCGCTGGTGGTCTATTGAAGGCATTGTTGAACACGGCGACGCGCGGGGCCGGACCATTGGATTTCCGACGGCCAATCTCGGTCTGAGTGACTATCAGCGGCCCCACTATGGAGTTTATGCGGTGCGGCTGGAGGTAGCTGGGCGAATGTATGATGGGGTCGCCAACATTGGCACGAAGCCCACATTCAACCCGCCACGGGAGCTGGTCGAAGTGCATATTTTTGATTTTGCTGACGATATTTATGAAAAAGTTGTGCAGGTGGAATTGGTTGAGTTCATTCGGAAGGAGCAGCGATTTGATGGACTGGACGCGCTGAAACAGCAGATCGCGATTGATTCGGCGACAGCACGAAAAATCCTGCGCCAGCAGGGGTATAGCCAGAACAGGTTTCCGGTGGTGACACGCGCTAATTTTGCCTGAGCTTGCTTTTAGGGAAGGGGGACCGCTAAAAGCCGGTTATGACTGAAAAACCCGATTACCGCTCGACTGTCTTCCTCCCCACCACCGATTTCCCCATGAAAGCCGGGCTGGCTGAGCAGGAGCCCAAGTGGCTTGCTCATTGGGCGGCGACCGATGCCTATGGCAAGTTGCGCACAGCTCGCAAAGGCCGGGAAAAGTTCATCCTGCATGACGGCCCACCTTATGCCAATGGCGACATCCACATCGGCCATGCGCTCAATAAGACGCTGAAAGATGTGGTGGTGCGCACCCAATCCATGCTGGGGAAAGACGCGCCCTACGTGCCCGGCTGGGACTGCCACGGCTTGCCGATTGAATGGAAAATCGAAGAGAAATACCGCGCCAAGAAATTGAACAAGGACGAGGTTGATCCGGTTGAGTTCCGCCGCGAGTGCCGCGAGTTCGCTGCCCATTGGGTGGGGGTGCAGCGCGAACAGTTCAAGCGGCTGGGCATCTGGGGCGATTGGGACAATCCGTACCTGACGATGAATTATGATTCAGAAGCCGTGATTGTGTCGGAGCTGTTGAAGTTCGCCGACAATGGCACGCTATACCGCGGGGCCAAGCCGGTGATGTGGTCGCCAGTGGAGAAAACAGCGCTCGCTGATGCTGAAATTGAATACAAGGATATAATCAGCACGCAGATTGATGTGGGGTTTGAGATTGTCTCGTCGCCCAACTGCTCTAAAATTCAGACGCACATCAACGAGGGTAAGAAAGTGCACGCGGTCATCTGGACGACAACGCCGTGGACAATACCTGTGAATCAGGCGATCGCTTATGGGCCAGAGTTGGAGTACACACTTATTCATGTCGTTGCCGCTATGGGTGATGAGCGAGACGCCAATACTGGCAAAATTATTCAGCCGGGCGCATTGGTTGAGCCCGGCGGTGACTACTTAATCGCTAGAAGCCTATTTGAAGAATTTAGGGAGCGCAGTCGGCTGCTCTTTACAAAAGACAATATAATTTGGGAAGGCAAAGGTTCCGAACTCGCTGGCACCGTCGCTCGCCATCCGATGCACCATCTTGGCGGATTCTTTGCAGAGCCCCGCCCGTTCCTGCCTGGCGATTTCGTCACTACCGAGCAAGGCACCGGCCTTGTTCACATGGCACCGGACCATGGCGAGGATGATTTTGCCTTGTGCAAGATGCACGGCATCAACCCGGTGTTCGCCGTTACTGCTGACGGCAAATATCGCGACGATTGGCTATGGCTTGCTGGGCAGGGACCGGTGATCAACCCGAAGTTGAATGCGCCGGATGGGCCGATCTGCTCGGATTTGCGGGAGAGCGGTGGGCTGATGGCGCCGCCACAATATTACCCGCACAGCTACCCGCATAGTTGGCGATCCAAGGCTAAGGTGATTTACCGCTGCACGCCGCAGTGGTTTGTGCGGATGGATGGGGCAGCGCCAAGCTTGCGCCAAACCGCCCTTACGGCCATCGCCGATACCCGCTGGGTGCCAGAGAAAGGCGAGAACCGCATCCGCTCGATGGTGGAAGGCCGCCCAGACTGGGTGCTCTCCCGCCAGCGCGCCTGGGGTGCGCCGATCACGTTGATTGTCGAAAAAGCGACGGGCACCATCCTCAACGACGAGGCCACCAACCAGCGCATCATCGCCGCCATCAACGCCGACGGCGCCGATGCCTGGTACACCCGCGATGTGAAAGAATTTTATCCAGCGTTTGATCCCGCCATCCACGAGCAAGTCTTCGATATTCTCGATGTGTGGTTCGACAGCGGTTGCACCCATGCGTTTTGTGTCGAAAAGCGTGACGACCTCAAGCGCGAAACTGGCACCACCATCATGTATCTCGAAGGCAGCGACCAGCATCGTGGCTGGTTTCAATCTTCGCTCTTAGAAAGTTGCGGCACGCGCGGGCGTGCACCATATGATGTGGTGCTCACCCACGGCATGACGCTCGATGGCAAGGGCATCAAAATGTCCAAGTCGCTTGGCAACACCGTCGATCCGCTGCTGGTCATCAAGGACAACGGCGCCGATATTTTGCGCCTGTGGGTAGTTAGTGTCGATTATCAGGAAGACAATCGCATCAGCAAGGATATCCTGACCGGTTGCGTTGATAGCTACCGCAAATTGCGCAACACGTTGCGCTATCTGATGGGTGGCTTGCATGGGTTTACCGATGCTGAAATGTTGCCATACGAGCAAATGCCAGAGCTGGAACAATGGGTGCTCAACCGTGTGGCAGAAGTTGATGCCGTGGTGCGCCAATCAACAGCGGATTTCGATTTCACCAGCCTCTACACCACAGTCTATCAATTCTGCATTCAGGACCTGTCGGCTTTCTATTTCGATGTCCGCAAAGATAGCCTCTATTGCGACGGCAAAAACGCAGTCCGCCGCCGTGCCAACCGCACGGTGATGAACATAGTGTTTGATTGCCTCGTCACATGGCTGGCACCCATATTGGTGTTCACAGCCGAAGAGGCGTGGCAAGCACGCTACCCGGACAGCGACTCTGTTCATGAGCAAGAATGGATGACAATTCCAGCCGCGTGGCTGAACCAGACGCTCGCCGAAAAATGGGCGCGCATCCGCACCATCCGCAGCGAGGTAACCGCAGCCCTTGAAGTAGAGCGGCGCGAAAAACGCATAGGCTCATCGCTGGAAAGCGCGCCAGTGATTGCCGGGCTTGGTGATTTGGCGGAACTCGACTGGGCAGAAATTTGCATCACGTCAGGGTTCACAGCCTTGGACGCGGATCGTGTCTCCATCACGCACCAAGCCGCGTCTGGCCACAAATGCGCGCGCTGCTGGCGGATTTTGCCAGAGGTGAATGCGCGGGAATTATGTTTGCGCTGCGATGCTGTGGTCGGCACATCATGAACGCTGATCATGTGACACCCACTCAAAGCGGGCGAGCGAAGACTATCATCTTTACATATCTGCTCTCCCTGATCGTCTTTGTTCTCGACCAACTCAGCAAGTTAGCCATTTTGCAGCACTTCAAAGCTTTTGCCGAATGCGGCCCCGATAGCCCTTATGCTGCCCAGTCTTGCGATCAGCCATTCATGCCATTCATCAACTTCACCATGGTATGGAACCACGGCGTGTCGATGAGCATGATCCAGGGCGGCAGCAGTGTCACCCGATGGGTTATCACCATCCTCACCTCGATCGTCGCTCTGATTGTCGCCTGGTGGATCAGTCGCGAGAAAGATAAGTGGCAGCTGGCCGCTTACGGCCTGATTCTGGGTGGAGCGCTGGGTAACATCCTCGACCGCATCCGCTACGGTGCAGTGGTCGATTTTATCCGGGCTCATGCCCAAATCATGGGCACTGAACGGTCTTTCTGGGTGTTTAACGTGGCAGATGCGGCAATCACCGCAGGGGTTATGCTTCTTTTGTTGCGCTCCGTCGCCGGAAGCGGCAAACAGGATATTCACACTTCAAGCTAAAGGCGATGTCATGAACACACGTTTACTCTTCTCAGGTTTGCTGCTTGCCACATTGGTGACAGGCTGCTCCGGTTTCCGCAGGGCGGTTGGCGTGGACAAGAACGCGCCGGATGAATTTGCCGTTTCGAAACAGGCGCCGCTGGTTGTGCCGCCCGACTTTGCCCTGCGACCACCGCGCCCAGGCGCACCCCGCCCGACTGAGATTGATTCTCAAGGTCAAGCCATAGAGGCATTGTTTGGTGTAACGGCGCAACCAGCCCGCAGCGCTGGTGAGCAAGCATTACTGGAACGTGCAGGGGCTACCAAAGCGGCACCAGAGGCTCGCACTCTGTTGCGAGACGACGGCACAATCGTCGCCGACAAAGGGGTGTTCCTGAAAGAATTGCTGGCTACTGAAAATGGCGTCAAGCAAACAGATGGGATTTCAGTGCAAGAGGGCGGCACTGTGACAAAGGGTAAAAAGAAGAAATAGGCTTGTGACGAATTGACACTGGTTTAAAATTTACAGAGGCACTAATTGTTCACTATGCATGTATTTATGATTTTTCTTATTATTGCCGCTGCCATTGCAACGATATTTGTGCTTGGCAGGGGTATATATATCATGGCATCCGGCAAAGACGTTACGGGTGAGAAATCGAACCAGATGATGTGGTACCGTGTTTTGTTTCAAGGCCTTACAATCGCTTTGGTCTTGGCAATGGCCGGAATGGCTGCCAAGCATTGATCATTGCTGTCGATGGGCCTAGCGCTTCGGGCAAAGGCACCCTAGCACGAGCCTTAGCCGAGCACTTCAAGCTTGAGCATCTGGACACCGGCTCCCTGTATCGTTGTGTTGCGCTTTCCATGCAACTGGCTGGCCATAATTTTCAAGACGAAGCCTTGGCTATAAAAGCAGCACATCACCTCGTTCCCGAATTGATCAATCATCCTGCATTGCGCACAGAAACAATCGGGGCAGGGGCTTCCATTGTTTCTGCCTACCCAGCTGTGCGGCAGGCTTTGCTGCAATTTCAGCGCGATTTTGCACATAGTCCATCGGGCGCCGTGCTGGATGGCCGTGATATCGGGACGGTGGTTTGCCCAGACGCCGATGCTAAGATATTCCTGACAGCGGCTGTGGACGTGCGGGCCAGACGGCGGGAGCAGGAGTTGATTGAATGCGGCATGCCACAACCCTATTTAACCATTTTGGCCGATTTGAACAAACGTGACGAACGGGATGCAAGCCGTCCCACAGCACCCTTGAAGGCTGCGCCGGATGCACTCTTGCTGGATAGCTCTAATCTTGGTAAGGAAAATACTATTGTTGAGGCTATACGTCTCATCAACACACATCTTCTACAGAAGGTGCGGCTCACTTCAGAGCAGAGTTAGTATGACCGGTATAGCCATGGTGGCTGGCCGCGCATACGAAAGACCCGGTTGGTCCATATTCAGGATCGCCGGTTACAGGAGTTTTTCTTTTGAGTAATCTCGCCCATTCCACAATCTCTAGCCCCGGTATGCCAACTCGGGATGACTTCGCCGCCATGCTGGACGGAAAGTTCGGCAAGTCCGCCTCTTTTGATGGCAAAGTTGTTAAAGGCATCGTCACCGGTATTGAAAATGATCTGGTGGTCATTGATGTTGGCCTGAAATCAGAAGGCCGTGTGCCGTTGCGCGAATTCGCTGCACCGGGCATGAAAGCTGAAATTAATATTGGTGACACCATCGACATTTACGTTGATCGCGTTGAAAATGCCCACGGTGAAGCTATGCTTAGCCGCGATCGTGCCCGCCGCGAGGCCGCTTGGGATAAGCTTGAAACGCAATATACCGAGGGTGTGCGTGTTGATGGTACAATCTTTGGCCGTGTCAAAGGCGGCTTTACAGTCGATTTATCCGGCGCGGTAGCATTTTTGCCAGGCAGTCAGGTGGATGTGCGGCCAATTCGCGATATTACGCCGCTAATGAACATTGCCCAACCTTTTCAGATTTTGAAAATGGACCGTCGCCGTGGCAACATTGTCGTGTCACGCCGTGCTGTACTTGAAGAAAGCCGTGCCGAAGCCCGGACAGGCCTTCTCACCAGCCTCGCTGAGGGTCAAGTGATTGATGGTACTGTTAAAAATATTACAGATTACGGTGCGTTTGTTGATCTCGGCGGCATTGATGGTTTGCTCCATGTGACAGACATGAGTTACAAGCGCGTCTCTCACCCGTCTGAAGTTATTAACATCGGTGATGTGGTGAAGGTACAAATTGTTCGCATAAACCGCGAAACGCAGCGTATCTCGCTTGGTATGAAGCAACTGGAAGCAGATCCGTGGGAAGGCGCCGTGGAGAAATATCCGCTGGGCATGCGTATGTCCGGACGCATCACAAACATCACCGACTATGGTGCATTTGTTGAGCTTGAAGCCGGTATTGAAGGCCTGGTTCACGTGTCTGAAATGAGCTGGACCAAAAAGAATGTCCACCCTGGCAAAATTGTTTCTACCAGCCAGGAAGTTGAGGTCGTCGTGCTGGAGGTTGATACTGAAAAGCGTCGTATTTCCTTAGGCTTGAAACAATGTATTGAGAATCCATGGGTGACATTTGCTGAAAAATACCCAGCCGGTTCTATTGTTGAGGGTGAAGTTAAAAATACTACGGAGTTCGGTCTATTCATAGGTTTGGATGGCGATGTTGACGGTATGGTTCACATGTCTGATATCGCTCATGACAAAACAGGCGAAGAAGCGCTTTCAAGCTATCATAAAGGTGAAACAGTTAAGGCTGTCGTGCTTGAAGCGGATGCTGAGAAAGAACGTATCAGTCTTGGCATCAAGCAGCTGGACGGCACAAAAGCCAAATCTAGTGGCCCTGCCGCTGCACCGAAAGAATCATCCGAGAAACGCAAGGGTGACGTGGTCACGGTGACAGTTTCGGCTGTCAATGATGGTGGCATCGAAGTTAAATTGAGTGAAACTAGCCCGATTATCTTCATCAAACGCAATGACCTGAGTAGGGATCGCGACGAGCAACGTCCAGATCGGTTCCAGGTTGGGCAGAAAGTTGATGCAATGGTGACTGGGATTGACCGTGCCAGTAAACAGCCAACTCTGTCTATTAAAGTAATGCAGATTAAAGAAGAGCAGCAAGCCGTAGCGCAATATGGCTCTTCCGATTCCGGCGCTTCGCTTGGAGATATACTTGGTGCTGCTTTAAGTCGTGCTAAAACAGACAAAGCAGCGAAATAAACTTTACACTACCCAATTAAAATAATAGCTGTCTTATACAATCGTATAAGGCAGCTATTATTTTTTTATGCCTCTTGCAGTTATGTTTCACTAGACTTAATATAGCGTTAGCTCTGAATGTTTCCGGGGTGAATTGACAATGTATCTTATTAATGGTCATTGTAACAATATATATGCGTTGCATCATGTAATCTAATTTAAAGGGGAACCTCAGCTTTGTCGGGTTCTTTTATACAAAACACCCAAAGAGGGATCCATGATTAAGTCTCAGCTTGTAGAGAAATTAGCCAGTATGAACCCACATCTTTTGCAAAAAGATGTTGAGTTGCTTGTAGCCACTATTTTCGAACAAATCACCAAGGCGCTCGCATCTGGCCAGCGGGTCGAACTTCGTGGCTTTGGTGCTTTCTCAACAAAGTCTCGACGTGCCCGCACGGGCCGTAATCCGCGCACAGGTGAATCCGTTAGTGTCGATGCCAAACGCGTCCCGTATTTTAAGTGTGGCAAAGAGCTGCGCGAGCGCCTCAACGGTTAAAAAATGCCCAAGTTTTCGTCTGGGCGTTGAGTTGCGGGCTCAATACGCTTTCATTGTTCATAAGCGCCAATGTCAACGTTTCCAACCACTCGCGGGTTGCCAACAAAATCCACATCGCCATTGATAGCGTTGCTTATGTATGTGCCTTTATCTTTAGCAGGGCTACTGGCCTGAGGGCTCAAATTAAGCGTTAACCGATTTATATATGTCGGGTCGCTTACCAGCGATCCCTGATCGCTGCCGCTTGCGGATTGGAAGCCAGCCAGTGTTGTGTATTGTTTGTTTTTCCACGACCATGACAAAGATTTGTTTGTTGGGTCATACAGATTGCTTTTAAACGTTACAGCCTGAAACGCCGAAGCATTACTGATAATAACACCGGCTTTAGTTGGCGAAACAATATTGTTTGCTACCAAATTGCTATTCAGGCTTGCAGTGCCTGGGAAAAATTGAAGTTGCAATTCGCCGCTTCCGGTATTGCGGGTGTCGTTGCCGAACAAAATATTACCGATCACAGAACAATTTTCAGTGCCACCGACACTGGTGGAATAGCCTCCAAGTGAAATGCCGGGGCCATAGTTTGAATACACGATATTGTTTCGTGCAATCGATCCACTCGTCGTCAACCCGATGTGCTCACTCGCCATTTCAATGCCAATATTGGTGTGATGTATAGTGTTGCGCTCGATAACAATTTGTTTGCCACCATCAACATAGATGCCATCCGCGCCATTGCTGTTTGGCGGGTACGCAGGATTTTTATTGCTATCGATGTTATAAATTAAATTGCTGGCAATAAGGCCGTTGCGTGCTTGATCATAAGCGGGATCAGGCGAGGTTTTTTCAAAGCCTATAGCGTCTATGCCAATGTTATCACTATTATAAATTATATTATTCGTGGCTTTAAAGCCGTCAACGTTTCCATTGAACACCATTGATTCGCTCTGCCCAAGTTTCAGATCGTAGAGCGTATTACCATCAACGGTAATTGTATTGGCACTTGCAGGCGCGCGTGTTCCATAAACGGCAATGCCGTGCGCACCGGATTTGCCATTTGAACTGCCATAAATTTTGTGCACGATATTATTTAGGATTTTAATATTTGTGCTTGCTCCGCCCACATAAATTCCTGCTGGAAATGTGCCTGCGCTGGCCGCTGCCTGACCGATATAGTTAGTGAATTCGAGGCCTTTTAATGTGATATAGCTTTTATCAACGATCTGAAAAAGCCCGACCGGAAAACCATCGGGTGAGGCGAATACCTGCCCCGGGCTTTGCACAATCACCTTCTGATTTGCGTAATTCTGGAAAACAATAATCCCACCAGCTGCCGATCCCGAGACTTGTACCACAACTCGCTCATTATAAGTTCCGCCCAAGATGTTCACTGTACTACCAGGGGAGGCGCTCTGCGCAGCTTTTTGGATACTGCGCCAAGGGGCCACTAATGTGCCGACATTGGTATCTTTGCCGGTTGTAGAAACAAAATAATCGGCGGCATGAAGATTGCCACAGGCCGAAATTAATAAAAGCGGCATTATGCGCATAGTATTTATCATTTTACATCCTTAAGTATGAATTATTCTGTATATAATAGTTCATTATATTTCATTTATCAATTAAAAATTCTACAATACATATCATTAGTGTAAAATGAATGAAATATACGAATAGGTATCAATTTCCAAGAATTATAATATTTTACCAGTGTTTTGATTCATGAGATTGAATAAATGCGTATGCCTAATCGTGACACCTTCAGGCTTTCCCAAAATTCAATCCTTAGCTATTATAAAATAATAAAAGCCGGAATATAAAGAAAGTTAGGTCATATGCGCGCCTTAAAACAAGTCATTACTGCCATCATCTTGTTTTTATTGATGTGGTTGGTGGTTCAAAATTGGACAAATGCTGATCTTGCAATCAAACCAGGTTTGGTTCTGACAGGTCCGCTTGGCTTATGGTTACTGTTGGCTTTTGCGGCGGGCATTGGCCCTTATATGTTGTGGCACAAGGCACATCGATGGATCTGGCAGCGCAAGTTAAATAAAGCGAATGCAAAAATTGATGGCAACCAACCGCCAACTGACGTCAAACCCATTGACCCAGAGGCTGAATTACTCGCACGAGCGCGCGTTGCCGGTGGTTTTAGCACTTATGGCAATGATGTGCCAAGCCAGGCAAGGCCAACAGCTGTGCCGCCAGCCGGAGCCTAAAAGATGCAAAATCCTGTCTATTGCGCTGTTGACACAGCCGATCTCGGGCATGCCTTAAAACTCTGTCGTGCTATCGCGCAATATGTGGGCGGTATAAAACTTGGTATGGAGTTCTTTTATGGCTGCGGCGCTGAAGGCTTTAGAGCAATATCGGGCGAAACCGGATTGCCCATATTTCTCGACCTCAAACTCCATGACATACCCAATACGGTCGCTCACGGCTTGAAAGCCTTGCTTCCACTTCAGCCGTCTATACTGAATGTACATTGTCAGGGTGGGCCCGCGATGTTGAAAGCAGCCGTTGATGCAGTTGCTGGTTCTTCAACGCAATTAGTTGGCGTCACTGCCTTGACCAGCCTTGATAGCGAAGACCTCAAAGCCATTGGTTCAGCACAACAGCCAGAAATGCTCGTTGCCACGTTGGCGGGCCTTGCACAAAATGCAGGGTTGTCTGGTATTGTTTGTTCATCTCATGAACTTGGCACTGTACGCGCTCAGTGGCGAAATGCGCTGTGTGTGGTGCCTGGCATACGCTTGCACTCTGATGCGAAAGGCGATCAGAAACGTGTTATGACGCCAAAACAGGCCATGTCTGCCGGTGCCAGCATTCTGGTCATTGGTCGGCCCATAACAGCTGCAAACGATCCGGCAGCAGCGGCTGCCGCCATTGCTGAAAGTTTACTATGACACGCAGAATGATCAAAATTTGCGGGCTTTCGACAACGGAGGCTGTGCGTGCTGCCATCAGCCACAATGCGACCCATCTTGGGTTTATTTTCTTCCCCAAAAGTCCGCGTCATGTCGCACTTGATACGCTTGAAACATTGGCGGCTAGTGTGCCGCCGACCACAAAAAAAGTTGGTGTGTTTGTTGATGCCGATGATGAATTTATTAGAGCCGCTGCTAGATTAGGCGGTCTTGATGTCGTGCAATTGCACGGCAATGAATCTTTAGCCAGACTGGCAGAGGTGAAGGCTGTATTTCAGCTTGAAACTTGGAAGGCTGTTGGTGTCAAAAGTGCGCAGGATGTAACACAGGCTTTAAGCTATCGCGTCGCAGCTGATCTTTTGCTCTTCGATGCCAAGCCCAATGTTGAAACAGCTGAAAGTCTGCCGGGTGGCAATGGTTTAAGATTTGACTGGCGGCTTTTGAGCGCAGAGGCAAGGTCACGGCCATGGGGTTTGTCCGGTGGCCTTGATGCCGCAAGTGTGGGTGAGGCCATCAAACGACTTGATCCCCCACTGATAGATGTGTCATCCGGCGTCGAGGATGGGCCAGGCAAAAAATCATTGGTCAAAATTGAAGCCTTTTTGAAAGCCGCACTCGTATGAATATTGCAACTCAAGCTGAAAGTTTTCGTGAAGGGCCTGACGTGCGTGGCCACTTTGGCGCATTTGGCGGTCGCTATGTTGCCGAGACGCTGATGCCACTTATTCTCGATCTGGAAACGGCATATAGGGTTGCACAGGCTGATCCGGCTTTTGTTAGTGAACTGGATGACTTGCTCAAGCATTATGTCGGCAGGCCAAGCCCGCTTTATTATGCACCGCGCCTGACCAAGCATCTTGGAGGCGCAAAAATTTATCTGAAGCGCGATGAACTTAATCACACCGGCGCACATAAAATCAACAATTGCATTGGCCAGATTTTACTCGCTTTGCGCATGGGCAAAAAGCGCATCATTGCGGAAACCGGTGCCGGGCAGCATGGGGTTGCAACCGCGACAGTGGCGGCGCGGTTTGGCTTGCCATGTGTTATTTATATGGGCTCGCGCGACATTGAGCGACAAGCGCCGAATGTCTTTCGCATGAAGTTGCTGGGTGCCGAAGTGCGTGCTGTAGAGTCCGGATCAAAGACGCTCAAAGATGCCATGAATGAAGCACTGCGTGATTGGGTAACAAATGTTGATGAAACGTTTTATATTATTGGTACGGCGGCTGGTCCGCATCCGTACCCTGAAATGGTTAGAAATTTCCAATCTATCATCGGCCAAGAAGCGCGGGTACAGATGATGGACGCGGAAGGTCGCCTGCCCAATTCACTGGTGGCATGTATTGGTGGTGGTTCCAACGCTATTGGTTTGTTTCATCCGTTTCTCGATGATATTAATGTAAAAATGTACGGTGTTGAAGCGGCTGGGCACGGGCTTAACAGTGGAGAGCACGCGGCCTCTCTGGCAGGAGGTGTGCCGGGTATTTTACATGGGAACAAAACTTATTTGCTGCAATCGGAAGACGGACAGATTACCGAAGCGCATTCTATTTCAGCAGGGCTGGATTACCCAGGCATTGGCCCGGAGCATGCCTGGCTGCACAGCATTGGTCGGGTGAATTATGTTTCTGCCACAGATGAGGAAGCGCTTGATGCTTTTCAGATGTGCGCAAAGCTGGAGGGTATTTTGCCCGCACTGGAACCAAGCCACGCACTGGCTTTTGTGAAAAAACTTGCTCCCACCTTGCCGGATGACCATCTTATGATCGTTAATTTATGTGGTCGTGGTGATAAAGATATTTTTACCATTGGCGAGCGTCTTGGAGTCACTTTGTGACAGATAGACTAACCAGACGTTTTGCTGCTCTCAAAGCAGAAAATCGCGCAGCTCTTATCACATTTGTGACGGCGGGGGATCCCGATACTGAAACTGCGGCGGCCATTCTGGCTGGTTTGCCAGGTGCTGGTGCTGACATTATTGAAATTGGTGTGCCGTTCACTGATCCGATGGCAGATGGCCCCGCCATTCAGGAAGCAAACTTGCGTGCGCTTGCCCATGGGCAGAGTTTGCGAAAAACACTTGCCATGGTTTCGACATTTCGCAGTGCAGACAACATAACACCGATCATTCTTATGGGCTATGCCAATCCCATTCTGGCATATGGTATTGATATATTCATGTCCGACGCGAAAGCGGCCGGTGTCGATGGTTTGATTGTGGTTGATTTGCCGCCCGAAGAAGATGCCGAGATCGGCGCACCTGCAAGAGCCAAGGGTTTGCACTTTATTCGCATGGCGACGCCAACCACAGACGCAAAACGCTTGCCAACGGTGCTCGATCAAGCCAGTGGTTTTTTATATTATGTGTCCATGACGGGTATAACAGGCACGCGAGATGTTGATATAACCTCTATTGCTAAAGCCGTGACCAATATAAAAGAGTACACAGAACTCCCCGTTGCTGTTGGCTTTGGTATTAAAACACCAGAACATGCTGCAAGTGTTGCAAGGGTGGCAGACGCTGTGGTCGTTGGCTCTGCTATTGTTTCCCTAGTTGGCATTGCGGCTGCAGAACGCGCAAACGACATACCAACGCGTGTTACAGCCTTTGTAAACACACTCTCGACAGCCATTAAAGGTGCAAGACTATGAGCTGGCTCACAAAACTAAAAACCAAGGTTGGCAGCCTCGGTAAACGCGAAACCACACCGGATACCTTGTGGCATAAATGCCGGGGCTGTGGCACCATGCTTTTTCTAAAGGATTTTAACGCCAATCTGCATGTGTGCACGCACTGCGGATTTCATGAACGCATTGGACCGGCAGAACGCTTTGCACAGATTTTTGATGACGGCGTGCACGAGCGCATTGCCCTGCCAGCAACGCCAGATGATCCACTAAAATTCAAAGACAGTAAAAAATATGTCGATCGTTTGAAAGAGGCACGCGCCAGCACAGGGGAAACAGATGCGCTGGTTGTTGCCAGTGGGCGTATTGGCGGGGTTGAAACTATACTTGTTGTGCAAAATTTTGCGTTTATGGCAGGCTCCATGGGTGCGGCTGTTGGCGAGGGCTTTCTGAAAGCTTGTGCGATTGCCGTTGAACGGCACGCGCCATTGGTTGTGTTTACGGCGGCCGGTGGTGCGCGCATGCAGGAAGCTATATTGTCACTTATGCAAATGCCGCGCACAACATTGGGTGTGGCCGATCTTAAGGATGCTAACCTGCCTTATATTATAGTGCTAACAGACCCGACCACTGGCGGCGTCACGGCCTCTTTTGCTATGCTGGGTGACATTCAGCTGGCTGAGCCTGGTGCGCTCATAGGGTTTGCCGGGCAGCGTGTGATTGAAAGTACAATACGTGAAAAACTACCAGAAGGCTTTCAACGTGCTGAATATTTGTTCGAGCACGGCATGCTGGATCAGGTTGTGCATCGTGGTGACCTGCGCAAGCGATTAATAACGATTATATCACTGCTCATGCGCCCGCAAAAATCTGCTGCAGCATAAAAATCTATGAGTGTGGCGCTAAATAATGTGTTGACGGCGCTGGCGCAATTGCACCCACGTGAAATAGACTTGAGTTTGGGGCGTACCGTAGAACTGCTTTCCAAGCTAGGCAATCCACATCATCGATTGCCACCAGTATTTCATGTCGCAGGCACCAATGGCAAAGGGTCTACGGTTGCGTTTCTTCGAAGTTGTCTTGAAGCCGCTGGTAAACGTGTGCATGTTTATACTAGTCCACATCTGGTGCGCTTTAATGAGCGCATTCGCTTGAACGGCAAACTTATTGATGATGATATGCTGATCGAAGTGTTGCGCGATGTGCAGGCAGTGAATGGCGGTGCGCCAATCACCTTGTTTGAAATTATAACAGTTGCAGCACTCTTGAGCTTTGCGAGAGTACCGGCTGACGCAGTGATACTTGAAGTCGGGTTGGGAGGCAGACTTGATGCTACAAATGTGATTGTGCGGCCTACCAGCACAGGCATTGCACAGCTGGCTATGGACCATGAACAGTATCTTGGAGATACGTTACTGAAGATTGCCTCAGAAAAATCCGGCATAGCCAAACCAAATGTGCCGTTGGTGCATGGTCATTATTCAAAGCCAGTGATGCATAAAGTGGCAGAATGCGCTGCGGCAGCCGGTGCAAAACTCGTCGTGCGCGGCACGGATTGGGATGTTGCTGATTATCAAGGTGCACTCCACTACCGCGACAATGCAGGTAAAATTTCCACACTTCTGCCAAAGTTAAGTGGTGCCTTTCAAATCGAAAATGCTGGCCTTGCTATGGCTATGTTGCGTCATCAAAAAGAGGTTATTGTTCCTGAGGCAGCGTTGAAAGCCGGTCTTGGCTGGGCTGAATGGCCAGCGCGTATGCAGCATATTATTTATGGCCCGCTTGTCGAAAAATTACCCAAGGGTTCCGAACTCTGGCTGGATGGTGGTCATAATCCAGCAGCTGGTAAAGTTTTGGCCGTGCACTTTGCTAATAAGAAAAATCTACCGCTTGTACTGATTATTGCCATGCTTTCGAATAAAGATTGTAGTGGTTTTCTCAAGGCTTTTATCGGCCTTGCGCCGCGCATAATTTCAGTGCCGCTGCCGGGTACAGAGCATATGGGCCACCCTTCTGAAGTTATAGTCGAAGCGGCGCGTGCTCATGGTTTGAACGCAGAAAGTGCATCATCAACAGAGGCAGCACTCAATATGATTGTATCACCCTCTACTATACTGATGTGCGGGTCGCTTTATTTTGCCGGATATATTTTAAAGGCAAGTGGTATAGTGCCTCAATAGTCGTGCGTAGAATTCAGCGCGCTATTAATTTTTTTATTTCTTTTTAGCTTTATCAACTTTGCGGTGTGAACGTTGCCACCAAATCGTAACGCTCGCCTGGAAAAATTTGCCGTACAAAAGTGATTGGCACTCCAACGCGCCATGTCCAGCGTTCGATTTGCAGGCATGGTGTATGGCGTGGCACGCCAAGTTTGCGGGCGATTGCTGCATCAGCACCAACAGCGCTAATGCGGTGGCGCGCGTTGCTCCACGGTATGTGCTGCAAAAGCCATGCGCCTGGAGCTTCCGGACCAAAATGATAATCACGTGCCAGCGGCACAGCGTCTGTATTAATCATGCGGCTTTCAAATCCAAACGGCCCGTCCGCGCCAAAATGCGTGCCGATAATTCTGCGGAATGTGCAATCTTTGCCAAAACCGGTCGTTTCAATATTTTTATTGAAGGCTTTGCTCAGCTGCATTTCAAAATGATAAGATCCAGTTGATAAGGCAATTGCAGCGCCGATATCTGGAATATCAAGTATGGCAGATTGCACGTGTGGCATGGCAACGAACGATCCTGCCTTGCGTCGTCGTTCAACCAAACCCATGCGCACAAGGGCTGCGAGTGCAGCGCCGACAGTGGCGCGCGCACAACCATATTCTGTCATCAACTCATGCTCAAAAGGAATGCGATACCCGGGTGGCCACTCACCAGCGGAAATGTGCATTTCGATATCGCGACGAATGCGATCTGAAAGTGTCATTCGGTTAATATTTTATCAAGCGTCGCAAAGTACCGCGCTTTTATGCATTCCGCATCTATGTGATGACCATTTGAAACCAGTTTGCGACCCTCACGCCAAACGCTATTTATGCATGTGTTGCGAGCAGCAAACATCCACGAATCAAGAACAAAATCGCCTGTGCGGCCATAAAGTGCAGGATGTTGAGCGTTTAGTGTGACAATATCAGCAGGCGCACCAACAGCCAGTCCGTGCTTCACACCAAGCGCCTGGGCACCGCCAACAAGGCTTGCATCAAACAATCGACCAGCGACTGAAGGATGCTCTGTTTTGGCCAGAACTGAACGGGCGCGGTTCATTAAACGCTGACTGTATTCAAGCGCACGCAGCTCTTGTGCAGGATCAATTAAAACATTCGAATCTGTGCCAGTGCCAATGCAGCCGCCTGCAAGTAAAAAACGCGCGGCTGGGAATATTCCATCGCCAAGGTTGGCTTCCGTGACAGGGCAAAGGCCTGCAACCGCGCCACTTGTCGCCAACCGATCTGTTTCGCTATCAGTCAGATGCGTTGCATGAACTAGACACCAGCGATTGTTAATGTTGGCATGGTTCAGCAGCCATTCCACCGGTCGCTCGCCGCTAAACGCTATAGACGCCTCAACCTCTTTCACCTGTTCCGCCGCATGAATGTGAACAGGCCCACTGGGGTGCAACTGAATAAGCGCGTTCAGCTCATCAGCGGTTACAGCGCGCAAGCTATGTGGTGCAATACCAAGCACAGCAGTTGCGGGTATAATTTTAGCACAGGCCTCCAGCAAAGTTGCAAAGCTATCAAGGCTGTTGATGAAACGACGCTGCCCGGCCTTGGGAGGAAGGCCACCAAAATCCGCATGCGCATAGAAAACAGGTAGCAGCGTTAGGCCTATGCCCGTCGCCTCAGCCGCAGCAACAACGCGGCCTGCTGTTTCAGCAACATTCGCATAAAATGCACCCTTCGGGTCGTTATGCAGGTAATGAAACTCCCCCACCCGCGTGTAACCGCTCTCAAGCATTTCCGTGTATGCCATGGCAGTAATGGCTTCGATATCATCAGGGTCAAGCCGGTCAAGAAAACGGTACATAACCTCGCGCCAACTCCAGAAATCATCGGCATTAGGCCCGCGATATTCGGCTAAGCCTGCCATGCCACGCTGAAATCCATGACTGTGAACATTGCATAATCCAGGGATGGCAATGCTGTGGCGCTCATCCGTGGGCTGCACCGGCACATGTGTTTCAACAGCGCTAATAAGACCAGCAGTAACGCGCACGCGTACAGCATCACACCAGCCGGTCGGCAACAATGCGGCTTCAAACCACAGATCAACCATATTGCGATCCTTATGCATAACGCAAATATTATGACTAGACATAATATATTTTTTGTGCAAGATATTTTATATGGATTTAGTGCCCAAAATGAAATGTGACCGGATTTGGAATCACGCCAGACTGCTAACTATGATTAATCCATCAAGTGTTGAAAATGGATTGATAGCCTGCCGCGATGGTCGAATTATTTATGCTGGCAGTGCCAGTGAAGCACCAGCTTTTGATGCACCAGACATTATAAACTGCGAGGGCCGTTGGATAACACCGGGTTTGATCGACTGCCACACTCATATGGTTTACGCGGGCAACCGCGCGGAGGAATTTGAGCAGCGCCTCGCCGGTGTTAGCTACGAGGCTATTGCGCGCGGTGGCGGTGGTATCATTTCAACGATGACCGCGACACGCGCTGCAAGCGATGCCGAGTTGACCGCTGCTTCTTTACCGAGGCTTGATGCATTGATGTCAGAAGGTGTTACAACAGTGGAAATCAAATCCGGTTACGGTTTGTCGCTTGACGCCGAGATGAAAATGTTGCGCGTTGCGCGCGGATTGGCGGACAAGCGAGCCGTTGAAATTACCACAACTTTTCTTGGTGCGCATGCTGTGCCGCCGGAATATTTCGGCTGTGCGGATGATTACATCGAGCTTGTTTGCTCTGTGATGATCCCAGAAATTGCGAACGCAGGGCTCGCCGACAGCGTTGATGGATTTTGCGAGCATATTGGTTTCACACCTGAGCAAATTGAGCGCGTATTTGCTGCTGCAAAAAATTATGGACTTCAAGTCAAATTGCATGCTGAACAGTTGTCGAACAGCCATGGGGCAGCCCTTGCGGCGCGATACAAGGCACTATCGGCGGATCATCTTGAGTATCTCGATGACAGCGGAATTTCTGCTATGGCTGAAGCTGGTACGGTCGCCGTAGTCCTTCCAGGGGCTTATTATTTCACTCGTGAAACACAGCCTCCACCAATTACAAAACTTCGTGCGAAAGGTATTCCCATGGCTATAGCCACGGATTGCAACCCGGGCACTTCGCCTCTCACATCGATTTTGCTGGCTATGAACATGGCGGCAACTTTGTTTCGCATGACGATAGATGAATGCCTTGCAGGTGTAACCCGCTGCGCGGCGCAAGCGCTTGGCATGCAAAATAAAATCGGCAGCCTTGCGGTTGGCAAATACTGTGATCTGTCAATTTGGAACATCGAGCGCCCGGCCGAACTCGTTTATCAAATGGGGCATAATCCGCTCCATGCCCGAATTTGGAAAGGTCTGTAGTCATGATCATCAACCCTGGTAATGTTTCACTTGCTGACTGGCGCGCCATATACCGTGGTGCATCGTCTGTACTCGATTCATCCTGTCAAGCGGTTGTTGCAGCCAGTGCAGCAGCCGTTGAACGTATTCTGGCGCGCCACGAACCGGTTTACGGCATCAACACCGGTTTTGGAAAATTAGCGTCAGTGAAAATTGACGATGCGGATCTTGCCAAACTTCAGCGTAACATTGTGCTGAGCCACGCGGCGGGTGTGGGAGAGGCTATGCCAGAATCGATCACACGATTGATGATGGCGCTTAAACTCGCGAGCCTTGCGCAAGGTGCATCGGGTGTGCGACCTGTAACCATAGCGTTGCTGCAGGCGATGCTCACAAAAAATTTAATGCCGGTTATTCCGGCGCAAGGCTCGGTTGGTGCTTCAGGTGACCTGGCACCGCTTGCACACCTTGCTGCAACAATGATTGGTGTCGGTGAAATACGCTTTAATGGTGGTGTTGTGCCAGCTGCAAAAGCGCTTGCCGACGCAGGCCTTGCGTCGCTTACCCTTGGCCCTAAAGAGGGGCTTGCCCTGCTAAACGGCACACAATTTTCTTGCGCTTACGCTTTGGCTGGATTGTTTGAAGCTGAAAAATTGTATCAGTCAGCACTTATCACCGGTGCGCTATCTACAGAGGCCGCGAAAGGCTCTGACACACCATTTGACCCGCGTATTCACGCGCTGCGGCGACATCGCGGCCAGATCGAAACGGCTGCAGCGTTGCGTATGCTGATGTCCGATTCAGCGATCCGCGCATCGCACCGTGACAACGACACACGTGTGCAGGATCCTTATTGTTTGCGGTGTCAACCACAGGTGATGGGTGCAGTGCTCGATCTGTTGCGTCAGGCAGCGGCAACCCTTGGCACAGAAGCGAATTGTGTGTCTGATAATCCGCTGATTTTTGCCGATACGGATGAAGCGTTGTCTGGTGGCAATTTCCACGCCGAGCCAGTGGCCTTTGCTGCTGACATGATCGCCATTGCGCTATGTGAAATCGGCTCGATTGCCGAGCGCCGTATAGCGATGCTGGTTGATCCGGCTTTGTCTGGATTGCCTGCATTCCTGACATCGCACCCAGGATTGAATTCAGGTTTTATGATTCCGCAAGTTACAGCGGCTGCCCTGGTGTCAGAAAACAAACAACGCGCTTTTCCCGCCAGTGTCGATTCCATTCCTACTTCTGCCAATCAAGAAGATCATGTATCAATGGCAGCACACGGTGCCAGACGCTTGATAAGTATGGCTGACAATCTGACAGCGGTTCTCGGCATCGAGTATCTTGCGGCAGTGCAAGGTTGTGATTTTCATGCGCCTACACCTTCGAGCACTATTCTGGAGTCAGCCCGTGAGCTGCTGCGTCAGCATGTGCCCACACTAGGGGAGGATCGTTATTTTCATCCGGATATGATGTCCGCCAATAGATTGGTTGCTTCAGGCAAACTAGCCTCTCTTGCAGAGTTGCCGACAATCGCATGACACCCTGGATTATTCTTGATCATGGCAATGCACCGCTCATTATCAGCATCCCACATGCCGGCACAGAAATTCCTTTTGATATCAAAGGGCTTCGATCTGCAAACTTGGCACGTCATGATGCTGACTGGCATGTGGACAAGCTCTATGCCTTTGCGAAGGATATGGGAGCGACGTGTATCACGACGGCCATCTCGCGCACTGTAATAGACGTGAACCGCGATCCCTCAGGTGTATCGCTTTATCCAGGGCAGGCAACGACAGGGCTTTGCCCTGAAACAACGTTTGATGGAGAGCCGCTGTATGGCGATGGCGAAACGCCTGATGCTGATGAAGTGGCGAGACGAAGAGAGCTTTATTTCTATCCTTACCACAGGGCACTTGCAGCAGAGGTTGCACGATTGCGCATGAGCCATTCAGCAATTGTCGTCTACGATGCCCATTCCATTCGCAGTCATGTGCCGAACCTGTTTGATGGTGAACTCCCGCAGTTTAATATTGGCAGCTATAATGAAACCAGTTGCGCACCAGCGCTCACGGCCACTGTTGCCGCAGCGTGTTCTCCACATGCAACTGTTATAAACGGGCGTTTCAAGGGCGGCTGGATAACGCGTCACTATGGTAATCCGGACGGTGGCATTCATGCCATCCAGATGGAACTCGCGATGCGCGGTTATGTTGACGAATCACCCATTTGGCCGCCCTTGTGGGATTCATCCCATGCAGCCGTATTGCAAAAAACTTTGCACACCATTCTCACTTCCTGTTTGACCTTTGTGAAAGATTTTATATGACCCGTATTGATAACAGTCGCATAATTCGCAGCCCACGTGGCAACGTATTGAGTGCTAAAAGCTGGCTCACTGAAGCGCCCTTGCGGATGATTATGAACAATCTCGATCCTGAAGTTGCCGAAAACCCTCAGGAACTTGTGGTCTATGGCGGCATCGGCCGTGCAGCGCGGAACTGGCAATGCTTTGACACGATAGTCGATTCACTGCGTAACCTTAATGAAGACCAGACGCTTTTGGTGCAATCTGGAAAACCAGTGGGTATTTTCCGTACCCACAAAGATGCCCCGCGCGTGCTCATTGCCAATTCAAACCTTGTTCCTAAGTGGGCGACGTGGGAGCATTTTAACGAACTTGATCGCGCCGGGTTGATGATGTACGGACAGATGACGGCAGGATCGTGGATTTACATTGGCACGCAAGGCATTGTGCAAGGTACATATGAAACCTTTGTTGAAATGGGGCGTCAGCATTATGGTGGTGATCTCTCCGGCAAATGGATTTTGACGGCCGGTCTTGGTGGTATGGGTGGTGCGCAACCCTTGGCGGCAACAATGGCCGGAGCATCTTGCCTTGCCGTAGAGTGTCAGCCGAGTCGCATCGATATGCGTTTGCGCACTGGCTATCTTGATCGTCAGGCCAACAGCCTTGATGAAGCGCTGGATATCATGATGACTGCGAAAACACCTGTGTCTGTCGGGTTTCTTGGCAACGCAGCCGACGTATTTCCAGAAATATTTAAGCGCGGTGTTCGTCCTCACGCCGTGACGGATCAGACATCTGCACATGACCCTATCAATGGTTACCTGCCACAAGGCTGGACGCTAGAAGAGTGGGCAACAGCGCGAGAGCGTGATCCGTCAGCTGTTGCAAAGGCGTCGAAAGCGTCGATGGCAACGCATGTGCGTGCCATGCTGGATTTCTGGCGTGCCGGCGTGCCAACGCTTGATTACGGCAACAACATACGTCAGGTCGCCAAAGATGAAGGTGTGGAGGACGCTTTTGATTTCCCCGGTTTTGTGCCGGCCTACATTCGACCACTGTTTTGCAAAGGCATCGGACCATTTCGCTGGGTGGCACTGTCCGGCGATCCAGAAGATATTTACAAAACTGACGCGAAGGTCAAGGAATTGATGCCGGATGACAAGCACCTGCACAACTGGCTTGACATGGCGCGCGCACGGATCAAATTTCAGGGTTTGCCAGCCCGCATCTGCTGGGTTGGTCTGGGGGATCGTCACCGGCTTGGTCTGGCGTTTAACGACATGGTGCGCAGTGGGGAACTTAAAGCCCCCATCGTCATTGGCCGTGACCATCTGGATTCAGGCTCGGTTGCAAGCCCCAATCGCGAAACCGAGGCCATGCTCGATGGATCGGACGCAGTATCCGATTGGCCTCTGCTCAATGCACTGCTGAACACCGCGTCCGGTGCCACTTGGGTATCGCTGCATCATGGCGGAGGCGTTGGTATGGGTTACTCGCAACATTCTGGCATGGTGATCGTCGCTGACGGGACTGATGATGCCGCCAGACGGCTTGAGCGCGTGTTGTGGAATGATCCGGCCACAGGCGTTATGCGCCACGCAGATGCAGGCTATGAAAGTGCCATAGAATGCGCACAGGCAAAGGGGTTAGAGTTACCAGCTATTATATTATAACAGTCTGTAAAGTTGTGTAGCCGCGCATTTGAGCGAGATAACCAAAAAATATTTAATTGGTCGCCGTTTTAAGAGTAAGGCTTTCCATTGCGAAGTGTTCCTGATTTGTGCTAATGTGTTGGTATGTCCATAGCCATTCGCACAAGTCTTGACGATATTACACCAACTGCCCCGTTTGAGCCGAACCGCCCCGTGCGCCCGGAAAAATCTGAAGGTGGTAAACCGTTCGTGCTCTCATCGGAATTTGAGCCCGCAGGTGATCAACCGGCAGCGATTGCTGAATTGCTGGCTCAGGCTAATGCGAATGAGCGTGATCAGGTATTGCTGGGGGTAACGGGTTCGGGCAAAACATTCACGGTTGCAAAGATTATTGAGGCAACCCAGCGCCCGGCTTTGGTGCTGGCACCGAATAAAACACTGGCCGCGCAGTTATACGGTGAATTCAAAAGTTTTTTTCCTGATAATGCAGTCGAATATTTTGTCAGCTATTATGATTACTATCAGCCGGAAGCCTATGTGCCGCGCTCTGATACCTATATTGAAAAAGAATCGTCGGTGAATGCACAGATTGACCGGATGCGGCATTCGGCGACGCGCTCGCTACTAGAGCGGGATGACGTGATTATTGTGGCCTCTGTCAGCTGCATTTATGGCATCGGGTCGGTAGAAACTTATGCTGCGATGACGGCAAAAATTCTCAAGGGCCAGAGCATGGACAGCCGTGAGTTAATACGCAAACTGGTGGCGCTACAATACAAGCGGAACGATCAAGCGTTCCAGCGCGGCACATTCCGCGTACGTGGCGATACGATTGAAGTGTTTCCTGCGCACTACGAGGATGCCGCCTGGCGCCTAAGTTTTTTCGGCGATGAGATTGAGGAAATTTCAGAGTTTGATCCTCTTACCGGCAAAGTATCTGCCAAGCTCGACATGATCAAACTTTATGCCAATAGCCATTATGTAACACCCGGGCCGACTTTGCAGCAGGCGGCACAAGCGATTAAATTTGAATTGGCTGAACGGCTGAAAGATTTTGTGGCATCTGGTAAATTGCTTGAAGCGCAACGCTTGGAACAGCGCACACATTTTGATCTGGAGATGATTGCGGCCACCGGAGCCTGTGCTGGTATCGAAAACTATAGTCGTTTTCTCACTGGCCGTTTACCCGGCGAGCCACCGCCAACACTGTTTGAATATTTACCAGAAAACGCTTTGCTCTTTGTAGATGAAAGCCATGTGACGGTGCCGCAGATTGGCGGTATGTCGCTGGGTGACAAGCGCCGCAAAACAACACTGGCTGAATACGGGTTTCGCTTGCCAAGTTGCATCGATAACCGGCCGCTAAAGTTTGAGGAGTGGGAGGCCATGCGGCCACAAACTGTTTACGTGTCGGCAACGCCCGGTAAATGGGAGCTTGAGAAAACCGGCGGTGTGTTTGTCGAGCAGGTGATCAGGCCTACTGGGTTGATCGATCCGCCTGTTGAAATAAGACCCGTTGAACATCAGGTCGATGATGTGATTGCAGAATCCAAAATTCTTGCTGCACAAGGGTACCGCGTATTAATAACAACACTCACTAAGCGCATGGCAGAAGATCTCACGGAATATATGCATGAGGCCGGCATTCGTGTGCGTTACATGCATTCCGATGTGGAAACATTGGAGCGCATAGAAATCATCCGCGACTTGCGACTTGGTGTGTTTGATGTGTTGATTGGTATTAATCTGCTGCGTGAGGGGCTTGATATCCCTGAATGTGGCCTTGTTGCTATACTTGATGCCGATAAGGAAGGGTTTTTGCGCTCTGAAACCTCTCTTGTGCAAACCATTGGCCGTGCAGCCCGCAATGCCGACGGTCGGGTAATTTTATACGCCGATAAAATTACGGGTTCCATGGAACGTGCTATGGCTGAAACTGATCGTCGCCGCACAAAGCAGGAGGCTTATAATCTCGAGCACGGGATAACGCCAACGAGCATTAAACGCGGTATATCAGATGTGTTGCGAGATGTAAGTCAGGCGGATTATCTTGATGTGCCGATTGATGATGAAGGCACGCAGCATCTGGTCGGTCATAATCTTAAGGGGCATATTGCCGATCTGGAAACGCGGATGAAAACAGCGGCGTCAAACCTGGAGTTTGAGGAGGCTGGTCGGTTAAGAGATGAAATTCGCAAGCTCGAATCATCTGAGCTTGGGTTGCCATTTGATCAGCAAATCGCGCGGGCAGGGGCGCCGAGAGGTCGAGCGACAGCGGGCAAGGCCGGGATGCGGGCCGGAAAATTCAGAAAACGTCGTTAATTTTACAAAATAATTCGAATTCATAATATTTTAACACATTAAAAATGCTAGAGTTTATTATTTAATAAGCGTTTTATCCAAAGCTATAGGGACTCTTGGCACTTGCATTAATTATCCGTTCATACATGATTAAATAAACTTAATATTATTAAATTGTGCAAATTAAGGGATTTGAAACATGAGTCTAAATATTCAGCAAAACCAACAATCTGGTAATACGACATCATCTGGCACAAGTGGATTTTTTTCAAATATCCTCATAAAAAAGTTCCTTGATATACTCAAATCGGTTTCCGATGGTCATATGGGTCACGGCCAACACAGTCATGGATCTCATACAGACTGCAACAGCGGCACTTCAAACTCTAGTAGCGCAGGTACGCTTTCAAACAAGCTAATGCCACCCTCATCTTTTAATTTATCTTCTGGTAATCAAACAACATCAAGCGGTCAGCAAGTTCAAGGCAATGGCAATATGATGCCACCGCCACCCCTCACGAATGGATCATCAGGTGGGCAGACAAATTCTGGCAGCCAAACAACATCAAGCGGTCAGCAAGTTCAAGGCAATGGCAATATGATGCCACCGCCACCTCTCACGAATGGATCATCAGGCGGGCAGACAAATTCTGGCAGCCAAACAACATCAGGCGGTCAGCAAGTTCAAGGCAATGGCAATATGATGCCACCGCCACCGCTTACGAATGGATCATCAGGCTCTCAAGGCACAGCACCAACTTCTGGATCCGGTGTTACAAATACTCAAAGCCTCCCAGCTAGCAATTCAATTGATAATACCAAATCAACTTACGTTTATGATTCAAAACATGCGCCAACTGGTGATTATCAGATTTCCTACACAACTGCGACCAAAGGAAAAATTTATCTTGATAAACCAGTTGTATCCGCTGGAAATTCTGTTGGTGCCACGTCACAAGGCGCATGGTTTAACACAGATGCAACTGGTAAGTCTGACGGTACCTATGATACATCCAAAAAAATATCAGTTGATGGGTCAGTGACATGGCCGAATGCCAAAAATTCCAATACAGTCAGCGCTGATGGTTCGACACGCACAATCAAAACCAATGCTTTGCCGACCGGCACAACCACTGGCGTGTTTCCGGTTTCCACAACATCGGCTGCTGGCAAAATCGACCCTAACCCAAACACAATTAAAGTACAGGATATCACGCTGGTGGTGCCAACCAATCCTAAAGTGAACGCAAAAGCGACAGCCGTTTCAACGGGACCTATCGGTATTACCACCAATGGCATTCCGATTTTCAATGCCACGGATGAATCAGGCAAGGGAGCCGTTGCCAACGAGGTGCAGGACTCTAACGGTACGCATCCGCAACAGACAGGTATTGACCATGTTCACAATATCAGTTCGTCATTGCTGACAACTTTGCTGAAAGATGACCCGACAAAAACTGGCGTGGTGGGCTATGCACTCGACGGTTTTCCCATCACCGGCCCTGGTACTGGCAGCAGCGAGCTTTTTACCAAAGATCTTGATGCTAACCATGGTATCAACGGAACATATACCGGAGCAGACGGCAAGGTGACATCCGGTTATCACTATGTGGCAACGCAAGACTTCCCATACACTGTTGGAGCTTTCGCAGGCACTCCATCTAAACTGCAAGGGTATTCGTCGCTCGGATAGAGTGATAGTTACTTGGTCGTTCCAACAAGCTTTCCACCGGCAGCTGGCTTAGGCTTTTCCTTCTTGGGTTTGCGCGTTTCCTTATTCGATTTCATTTGACCTTTGGCCATGAGTAACTCCAATCATTTATTTTTTGTAACTGTGAATTCGTAAGTTAATATTTGCATGACTGTCAATTTAAAACCATATTTCGCAGTGATATATTATATATATTACTAAGGTTTAATAGATATTGCATTAAACTCTGGTAATATGTATAAAATAAATATTGACCGTATAACAAACCCTTACGAACCAAGCGCTGGAAGGCAGCCACCCGTCCTGGCTGGCCGCGATACTTTAATTGAAGACGTTAACGTGTACTTTGCAAGGCTGGTCAAAGGCCATACACCGCGAGGCATCATGCTGCTCTGCAGGCGCTGGTCGAACTAGAAGAAAAACTTAAAGTGCATTAAGATAGTTAAGTGAAAGGTTTGATAGATTAACGGCGCTGAAGCAAAAATATTTGCGTGCTATGGCAGAATTGGGTGAAGGCCCGCACAAAAGTGGCGATATTGCCAGTGTGCTTGGTGTTGATCCTAATGCAGTGGCAACTGTACGTCAGCAACTCATCACAAAAGGTATGGTGTGGAGTATGCGACATGGCGAGACTGCCTTTACTGTCCCCATGTTTGATCAGTTTATGAAACGCCAGATGCCTTTATTAGAGCTGCACGTTCCAAAACGGCGAAAAGCAGAATCTAATTAGTCACAGAAATTTCACACACAACAAAATATTCACACTAGCCAACGCGCGCAGCAACCCGCTCAACTTTTGGCTTTGCCTCTACCTCTGAAAGCAATTCCTTCACCTGTTCTTCGAAGCGGTATTGCGCAGGCCGCGCTTTGGTCAAATCAATGTCAGGCGCAAAATCGCCGTCAAGTTTTGGACCGAACAGTGCAACCTTCAGCGCCTTGATTGGATGTTTAAAGGTGTCTTCAACAGCGCTGGGTTCAAAGCCGGATGAAACCATGCAGTTGGCACACTTCTCGTAATTGCCAACGCCATATTGATCCCAATTGGTGTCTGCCATCAGTTCTTTGAAGGTTTTGGCATAGCCTTCGCCAAGCAGGTAACAAGGCTTCTGCCAGCCGAAAATATTGCGGGTTGGTAAGCCCCACGGCGTGCAGGCATAACTTTCGTTGCCGGCCAGAAAATTCAAAAACAAAGGCGAGGCATTGAACATCCATTTTGAGCCTCGCTCTTTGCCTTTACGAAAAATATCCCGGAATAGTTGCTTGGTTTGCTGACGCGACATGAAGTGGTCTTGCACAGGTGCGCGTTCATAAGCGTAACCGGGTGAGGTGACGATACCTTCAACGCCAAGTGACATAACATAATCGAAAAATTCAGCAACTTTACTGATGTCTGCGTTGTTAAAGAATGTGCAGTTGATGGTGACGCGAAAGCCTTTTTCCTTGAGCAGATGAATAGCCTCGATGCAGCGATCAAAAACGCCTGCCTGGCTCACACTATGGTCATGTTCGTCCTTCATGCCATCAAGATGGATGGTGAAGTTGAGATACGGTGACGGCGTAAAAAGATGGATTTTCTTTTTCAGCAAAAGTGCATTGGTGCAAATGTAAAGATACTTTTTACGCGCGATGATTCCCGCAGCGATTTCGCCAATTTCCTTATGCAACAGTGGCTCACCACCGGGCAGATTGACCACAGGTGCGGGACATTCATCCACCGCTTCCAGGCATTCCGCCACACTCATGCGTTTTTGCAGAATGGGGTCTGGATAATCAATTTTGCCGCACCCCGTACAGGCGAGATTGCACTGAAACAAGGGTTCGAGCATCAGCACCAGCGGATAGCGCTTGTTGCCAAGCAGCTTCTGCTTGACAAGGTAGACCCCGACGCGCGCGGCTTGATTGAACGGAATAGCCATAAATCACCTAAAAATACAAAATATATACTGTCATTAGTAGGTGGCAATAATAAGGACAAGCTGCAAGCACTGCAGTGCAGCAATAATGCGACACATATCAAAAAAAACCGGCCCGGAGCGTGTGCTCCGTGCCGGCAAGGTGATCCACAAGGGTAGCGGATATCTCAGGAGGTGGTAGAAACTACTTGAATAGTTGCAATATACTTTGAGGGGCTGCGTTAGCGAGCGCCAACGCCTGGGTGCCAAGCTGTTGTTTGACTGACAATGATTGAAGTTTTGCTGACTCGACAGCAAGGTTGGCATCTACAAGATTTCCAATGCCGGTCTTAAGTGTATCACTAAGCTTTGTTGTGAACGTTAGCTGCTGATCAATGCTGCGAGAAGCCGCCCCTAGAATGGCCAGGCCATCGCCGGTTAATTTGCTTGAAAGATCGATTTTAGTGAGTAATGCCGTAGCGCTGGCCGCGTCGGTAAAGGTATCTGTAGCGCGCAACTGCACCACGTTTGATGCCGGAATGGGTGTGATGGTTTCTGGTACAGGCACTACCGTGCTTGGCACGGTGGGTATGCCGTCTTGCGTCGTGGCCGTGCCAGCAATAACCTCGACCTTACCGCTTGTGACAGTGGCCGTACCATCAATAACTGACACGGAACCGCCAGTGATGCGAATTTTTGGGTTAACTGTTCCGGCGGGTACCACAGACGTCTGTCCGTTATCAGTGGTTGTCGCGTCTGGCGCAGTCAGGGTATATTGGTTCCCGTGAAATATCGTCACACCACCCGGCGTGGTCGTGAACCCCCCATTAATCTGAATTATGCTGCCATCAACCACAATAGAGTCAGTTGCATTTGATGTGGTGTAGACTGTCGCGCCAGCAGCGGTGCTTTGTACCACACTGCCAGTGGTTGTAACGCTTGTAGGTGTGATGCCCTGAACTTTACTGATACCGCCAGTGTTGCTGGTTGTGATGCCGGTGGCCGACACGACGCCACCGGTTGTCGTTGGTACATCATCAAACAGCTGAAAATTAATGCGCGGGATAATAATTTTATTCTGAGTATCTGGGCTTGTGAGGGCTGATATTGAATCCGGCTTGCTTGGTGGCAGGGCTGGTCCATCAATCAAATTAACACCATTATAACTTGCGGTGCTGACGACTGAGCTCAGTTGATCGCGTGTGCGCTCAAAATCAATTTTCAAGGCATTGATACTTGAAGCGGGTAGGCCTGAATCACTGGCTGCCACCACTTTTTCCCGCAGTGTGATCAACAACGACTGCACCTCTTCGCCGGCGTTGATCGATACATCAAGGATGGATTTCGTACGGTTGAGGCTTTGTGTCACGGCATCCAGAGATTGATTATTGGCACGAAGGTTTTGCGCTATGGCAAAAACGGCCGCATCATCTTTGGCGCCGTTGATGGTAAGCCCGGAACTTACTCTCAGCCTGGTGATATCAAGATCGCGCGCTGTCGAATTCAGCGTTTGTAGCGCATCAAGGGCAGCAACGTTGGTGTTAACGGAAAAAGATGAGGACATAGCGCGGTTTCTTTCGTAATCAGGCACAACTTCTATTGTGGATGCTCAAAACTAAGCAAAGCCTGTGCCATTTTATAATCCATTGTTTTAAATCAATAAATATAACAGATAATGTTCGCGTGACGCGCTTTGCCGGGTAAAATCTACCAACCCGGCAATATATGACTGTATGTAATCATGGCCATGGTCACTTTTAATTTCAGTGATAATTTTATCACGTTAACCTATTTAAATATTTTTGGGTCACCTATGGGTGATGTGTTGTAATAATTTTGTCATAATTGAAATTTAACGCACTACCCATGTCTGGGGCTTTTCCGCTTACAAATTATGGAGAATTCTATGAAATACCTGCTTGGTGTGGCTATTGCCGCGCTTTCAATACAGTCCGCACACGCTGAAATGTTCAATGGTGGCTATATTGGTGCTCAATTAGGATTTGAGCAAAACAAAGTCGATTCTGCTAAATTATTTGCTGATGCCACAAGCAACCCGCAAATTGCAGCGCTTGGTGCGGCATCTGTGAATAAAAAAAGTGCTTCAGGCGCCACAATAGGTTTGAATGTGGGGTTCGATTACAAGGTGTCACCAAAATTTGTTCTTGGTGGTGAATTTGCGGGTACACTATCCACCTCAACCAACAAGCAACTTGTTACTTTTGCCAATGCACCAGGTAATATTGAAATTGATTATAAATCACGGGCAACATTTGAAATAACGGCACGCGCAGGGGTTCTGGCGACAGACAAAGCATTGATTTATGTGCGCGGCGGTTATGCTAACAGCAAACTCAAGGCAACTTTCCCGCAAGCGACAACTGTTGATCCCATCAAAGGCAACAATAGTGGATTTTTGATTGGTGGTGGCGTCGAATATGCCATGACAAACAAGATTTCTGCACGTGTCGAAGGTCGCTTTTTTAATTTCAAAGGCCCAATCTCGCGCACTCAGGTGGTGATTGGTTTGGGTTACCACTTCTAGTTTTAACTATTACCAAAAAAAATGGTCGAGCAAATCACATGTGATTTGTCTCGACCATTTCTGCATTACGCCCTGATGTTACAGGATTAACGTCAGTGTCTTTCGAAGCCTTCTTCTTATGAGACGGTGAGGGGATCATCCTCATAAGAGTGCTTCTTCTAACAACTTAGACCCGCAGTGAGTATACGCTTACTGTCACCAGATCAGCCTGTTTAAAACAGTGTTATTATACTCTGGTGAAAGGCGATAAAAACCGCCTTAACATTATATAGGGCATACAATTGCTATAAGCAAGTATTTTTTACAAAATATGGCGATCTTGCTGGAGTTAATAAACTATCTAGTTGCAATCGATTGCTATTCAATGCTATTGTTTCAATTATAAAGTAATAAAAACATAAGTTTGGGAGAGATAGTCTTGAGTGTGAATTCAGCAGTTAGCCGAAAACCAAATCTATCCTTGTCACGCATTATTGAAATGAACCTTGGCTTTCTGGGGCTGCAATTTAGCTTTGGTTTGCAGCAGGCAAACATGTCGCCCATTTATAAATATCTCGGCGCCGATGAATCCCATATTCCCTGGTTGCAACTGGCTGGGCCAATGACGGGTTTGCTGATCCAGCCGCTGATTGGTGCGATGAGCGACCGCACAGACAGCAAGTGGGGCAGGCGTACACCCTATTTTTTAATTGGTGCACTGGTGTGCAGCCTTGGGCTGTTTCTGATGCCGTACAGTTCCAGCTTGCTGATGGCGGCAAGTTTGCTGTGGATGCTTGATGCTGGCAACAATACCACGATGGAACCTTACCGCGCTTATGTGAAAGATCGCCTGAACGACGATCAGCACGAAGTTGGCTTTCTGAGCCAGAGTGCCTTCACAGGCCTTGCGCAAACATTGGCGTTTTTTGCACCCTCAATGCTCGTCTACTGGTTCGGCATGGATAAGGATGCCGTTGACAGCCATCATATTCCACTCACCACTCACGTCTCATTCATGATCGGCGCGGTGCTGTCGCTATCGACAATTGTCTGGTCGATGCTGCGTGTGCGCGAATTGCCGCTGACATCGGACGAAAAAGCGCACATTGCTAGGCAGCCAAAATCTTTCCTCGCGACGCTGCGTGAAATTGGGGCGGCTATACGCGACATGCCAGAAGCGATGCGCCAGATGGCATGGATGAGCCTGTTTCAGTGGTACGGCATGGCCTTGTTCTGGCAGTTCGCAGTGAGTTCTGTAAGCCTGTCCCTGTTTGGCAGTAGCGACGCCAACACGACTGGCTATCACGAGGCAAGTCTTGCTTTCGGCCAGATGGGTGCGATGTGGAACACCTGCGCCTTCATCGCCGCAGTTGCCATGACACCATTCACCAAAAAATACGGTGCCAAACGTATGCACGCGATTTCACTCACACTTGCTGGACTTAGTCTGCTGGCGCTGCCGCATATCAGCCCAACAGCCTCAGCGCCGGGCGCCTTCACGGCATTCTTCAGCGCTATCGCCATGCCGCAAATGGGGGCACACCCTGGCCTTATATTGTCCGCGATCGGTGTCGGCATTGGTTGGGCAAGCATCATGGGCAACCCTTATGTTATTCTGGCAAACAGCATTCCGCCAGAACGCACAGGCGTCTACATGGGCATTTTCAATATGTTTATTGTCATCCCAATGCTGTTGTTGCCATTGACATTCTGGGCATACTTCAAACCCCTGATGGGCGGCGATGCACGTCATTTGATGAGCCTTGCCGGTATTTTGCTGATCTGTGCCGCATTGGCGGTGCTCAGAATCCAAACCAAAACCACATATACAGAAAGCGTTGTTGCGTGACGTCTTCCTGGCTGGCGCAGCATATTGCGCAAATTACCAGCGATGTGTCTCATCAGGCGCCGCTCATCACAAGTGCAGATGTAATACCGATCATCCCGGATCTAGATCTGTGGGATATGTGGCCGCTGTTGCATCAGAACGGCCAAACGGCTTCAATTTGTGGTGGTACACTTTGGATGATTTTGGCCGCGCAGAAGTTTGACGATCCTGACACCCGGCATGGTCATGCACGTATTCGCCTGCTGCTGCAAGCAAACGGTGAGTGGACAGATTGCGGCAATCTTTTTCCAGAAGGGTTGAATCCTGGCAGTCGCGAATGGTCTGGTTCAGCACTTTGTAATTCTGACACACAATACATCACCGTGTTTTTTACGGCTGCAGGCACACATGATAACAGTTCAAGCGAATTTACCCAGCGCTTGTTCCAGACCACCGGCACACTGGATATGTCGTCTGACAAACCGCGAATATCTGCTTGGAGTATACCAGTGGAATCCGTTGTCGCGGACGGTGTTTTATATATGCAAACAGCCACCGCCAATCATTTGCCGGGGTTGATCAAAGGCTTTCGTGATCCGACCTATTTTTGTGATCCTCAAAACAATGAATCCTATCTGCTGTTTACTGCCTCGCAAGCGATGTCGCCCCATGCCTGTAATGGCGTGATTGGCCTTGCACGCTTGCAACATGAAAAATGGCTTTTGCAGTCGCCGCTGATCAGCGCTGACGGTCTTTGCAACGAGATGGAACGCCCGCAAATTTTATTCAAAAACAAGCTCTTTTATCTTTTTTGGTCAAGTTCAAAACGCGTGTTTGCGCTGGATGGCCCGCAAGCGCCAACGGGTCTTTTTGGTATGGTCGCCGAGCGCATGGATGGACCGTGGCAACCGCTCAATGGCACAGGGCTGGTGATTGCCAATCCGGCGGAAGAGCCAAACCAGGCTTATTGTTGGTATGTGATGGATGATTTAAGCGTTGCCAGTTTCATTGACGTTTGGGGAGTTCAGGGCAGGGATATTAAAACGGATATTCCTTTTCGTCGCAAACAATTTGGCGGGACATTGGCGCCGAAACTGCACTTGCAACTGGACGGCGCGAGCACGCGATTGCTCACATGTTCACGCCAAACAGTACACAGCTAAACAGCAATCGGCCTTTTCACATCAAAGGCAATTGTTAACCGCTCGCCATCGGCAAACGGCACAGTGCTGTGCCACAGAGTGGACGGAAACAGCACCAGTCGCCCGGCTATCGGCTCGATCACACGGTATGGCTTTAAATCCAGCCCGAGCTCAGGTGGCGGGGTGCCAAAGCTGATCCAGCCAGCGGGTGCCGTGCCCATATGCGTGGTATCAGGCAGCGACACATAAAGCGCAGAACTGATCCAGCCCATCGGATGAGTGTGGCAGGCGTGATAGCCTTGTTGTGTAAGCCGAACAGACCAGCTGCCTTCAAACAGAATAGCCTGATCACGCGGTGGCCCCAGCAATGGATGTGATGCATCATAAGGCGGCAAACTTTGTATGTATTCAGCAATGGCGGCCGTCACGCGGGACCGCGCCTTCTGAATGGCCAGATCATTTCTGAAAAACAGCGGCCTGTCTGTTTGCGTGCCGCCGCGCACGGATTGTTCGAGATAGGGTGCTTTCATGGTATGAAGGCTGCACACTGTTGTCGCAAGTGTATCAAGTTCAGGCGCTGAAAACCCAAGATCAAAAATACGAATGTGCTCTTCATGGTTGTCGAGCCATTGTGCGCGCGGATCGCCAAGCAAACGCCAGGCCAGCGATAGGTACGGCCAGAATGCACTGGCAGACGGTGCATTAATGTGTCTCAGGCCAATGGCCTCGGCTTGTCTGATGCGCCCGCCGCGCAAACAATGGCGGATGTGACACAGATCAAGCCCGACATCCTGAATATCAGCCACGGCATCAAACATGTGTGCATCAGCGGCAGCCTCTCCCGACTCACTTGCAATATAAATTTTGGCAAGAGCAAAAGCTTTTTGTGTTCCAAGAATGTTTTCGCCGTCTTCAATAATGGCGCGCGCTGCATGCCAGTTTTTGGTCAGCGCCATGGTGTGAAACCACGCCAGCCGCAAGGCGCGATTCTGTGGTTGGGCCTGACATGCTGCCTCATAGCTACGGGCAAAGTTCTGCGGATCGCTTGATGTTGTGCGCAAGGTCGCCAGAGCCTTGTGACCATCAAGCCATTCGGGATGCAAAAGCAGGGTTTTGGCCAGCAGGCGATCGGCAAGATCAGCCTTGCTTTCGGCGGCGAGGGCAAGAGCCACACTGCGGGTGATGGCAAGATTTTCAGGCGCCAGACGCTGGGCAGCACGGAACAGCTGTGCGGCTGGCCTGCCAGTCTCATAATTAATCTGGGCAAAAGCCAGCACCGTTGCGGGGTTTTGCGGTTCAAGCGCCACGGCTTCAGCCAGCGCAGCCCATGCGTCCTCCATGCGCTGTTCTTGCCGGTACCGTATACCCAAAGCCAAGGGGAACGTGTTCAATGCAGTTATCCTGTTGGTTCGTCATCTTTTGCAGACATATTAGTGTAATAGGCATAATCGTGGCTAAATATGTTGTTGTGACATCAATGCAACACTTTGGCATGGTTAATTAAAAAAATGCAAACGGTTGCATTTTGTCATTGCAATCGATTTACTGATTTGTAACTAGGTAAATATCAAATTTTCTGGCTCAATCAAGAGTCAATTCTGGGAGGATACCAATGAGAATTTCTGAATATCGTAGTAGTGTGTCTGTGGCTGCACTTGGGTTGGGGCTTATGTTCGCAAGTGGTGCTTACGGGCAAGACGCAGCTAAAGCAGCAAAGCCTGCAACAGCAGTAGCAACAGCTCAATCCGATACAGCGGGCTTGGACACCATTGTTGTTACAGCGTCTGGTGGCGACAAAACCAAGCTGAAGAGCTCGATTTCGGTAAGCTCGGTATCTAATGATGCCATTACAAATTTCACACCGCGTTCAGAAGCTGAAGTGTTGCGTTCCATACCCGGCCTTAACCTTCAGGATACGGCAGGCGCTGGCGGTAACGCCAACATCGGTGTTCGTGGTATTCCAGTATCAACCGGCGGTTCTGAATATGTTGCCTTGCAGGAAGATGGCCTGCCGGTCACATTGTTTGGTGATATCCAATTTGGTAACAACGACTATTGGATACGTTTTGATAATAACGTTGAGCGCGTTGAGGCTGTACGCGGCGGCTCAGCTTCAACTTTTTCGTCACAAGCTCCAGGCGCTGTTGTTAACTACATCAGTCGCACTGGCGATAAAGAGGGTGGTTCTATCGCTCTGAACAAGGGTGTTAACTTTCGTGAAACGCGCCTTGATTTTGATTATGGCACGCATGTTACAGACACACTGCGTTTCCACATTGGCGGTTTCTTCAAAGACGGCAACGGCCCAAACCACATAGGCTATACAGCGTCGCGTGGTTATCAGATCAAAGGCAACATCACGAAAGATTTTGCTGATAACAAGGGCTATATTCGTTTGAATTTCAAACGTCTGGATGATCGCGAACCGACCAACACGTCGCAGCCATCGCTTGCGACCATTAGTGGTGGTAATATCACTGGTTTCAGCACCTTCGGTAATGTTGATGCGCGTAAATATTCAAGCGCTGGTATTTATAACCAGAGTTTCCTGATTTTGAATGAACAAGGTAATTTGCAACGGGTTCTGAATGAAGGTATTCACCCCAAAACCACATCATTTGGCGGTGAATTTCATTATGAGTTCACAGATGCGTTCAGCGTGACTGATAAGTTTCGTTGGGCAAATCAAAGTGGCGTTTTTGCAAACCAATGGACTGGTGAAAATCAGACAGTAGCAAGCTCAGTTTCTTGCTCAGTCCATTCAGATGGCCCTAGCAACGGCAATCCTATTGCGTGTCCAACAGTAACAGACGTAAAAAACGTAAATTACAGCTATAACGCTCCTATAACCAATCCTGCTTTAGCAGGACCAGGTACAGGAAATGCGACTGCAAGGTATGCAGCGGGGCCTAAGTTAGGGCAAATTTATACCGACCCTTATATTAACGGCAATGATGGCAGCAGTGCGCAAGCGTATGTTAACATAAAGGATCTTGGTAGTCTCGCCAACGATGTCACAGTCAATGGTAAAGCGAATCTTGGTGATAGTGCGAAGTTGAACGTTAAAGCGGGCTGGTTCCACTTCCGTCAGACCATTGCATTGGATTGGAGAATTAATCACACAATCTCGTCACTCAACAGCAGCTCAGATTCTGTGCCGCTGGATTTTTTTGATGCTGCTGGCAACCAGCTGACAGCTAATGGCCAGACAGGTTTTAACAATCAATGGGGTAATTGCTGCGGCGGTCGTACTTATGATCTCGATTATATCGACGATGCCCCATATCTGAATTTAGATGCCAAAATTGCCGGACTCGATCTTGAAGCCAGTGTGCGTTGGGATTCCGTTAAGGCATCAGGTCAATCATTCAATAAGGTTGTTATAGGTCAAAATGGCAAAGTTGGTACTGTAGCTCCTGGTACTGTAACTGTACAAGACGCTTTAGGGTCTGCTGTGTTGCCGACTTTAAACACAACTGCCGTTACTGTAGATACGCTTAATTATACCAAAAGCTACGTGTCATGGTCGTTTGGTGCACTCTACAGCGTCAACAATGATACAAGCGTGTTTGCTCGTGTGAGCCGCGGTGGGCGCTTCAACGCCGATCGTTTGTTGTATGGTGGTTTTTTCAATGCTGATGGTACACTCAACGGTGGTGGTCAGAACAACAGTGTAAACTTTGTTTCACAACAGGAAGTCGGCGTTAAGAACCGTGGCCAGGTTAGTGGCGGTAGCTATAATTTTGAAGCCACACTCTTCCGCGCAGGTGTAACAGAACACAACTATGACTTTTCGGCTCCATCAAGAGGTCTAAGCCCAATAGTTAACAGTAAATTCAAAAGCTACGGCGTTGAAGCGGATGGTAGTGTACGTTTCGGTGGCTTCTTTATTGATGGTTCGCTTGTCTATACACACGCTCGCATCAATGGTGGCGGAAACAATGGTAAAACACCGCACACGGCGCCAACCCTCACGTACCGTTTCTCGCCGAGTTATGATATGGAATATGGTGCTATAGGCTTCACAGTTGATGGTCAGACATCCGCTTATGCCGGTGACGATAACGCATTGAAAATTCCAGGCGCAACGCTCATCAATGCCTTTTTCAAAGCCCGGCCTTATGGTGGTTTTGAGTTGGGTATGAACGTCAACAACCTGTTCAATACACTGGCCTATCGTGGTTCAGGTGGATTGAGTGGGGGCAACCTGTTCGACAACAGTGCTGTAACCGGTCGTACGATATCAGCTTCAGTTCGTTACAAGTTCTAGTAGGTAGCGTTGCTTAAATAAAAAAGTGGGGGAGCCGAAAGGCTTCCCCCTTTTTTTGTTTGGGGCAAGGCTGTAATGTCTCTCCATGGCTTATGATTAGACACGAAGCGTGACATAAAATCCATTGCCAGGCTTAATCAATTGCTGCACATTGATTTGATTATGAAACACAACCCAAAATCCATTCGCAATATTGTTATCGTCGGTGGTGGGTCATCCGGTTGGATGACGGCAGCCGCACTCAGCTGCAGTTTGCAGAAGGCGTGCACAATCACCCTCATTGAATCCGAAGAAATCGGCACAGTGGGTGTGGGCGAGGCGACCATTCCGCCGATCAAGCTTTTCAACCAGTTGCTTGGCATTACCGAAAATGATTTTATAAAGCGCACGCAAGGCTCCTTTAAACTTGGTATCGAGTTTGTTGATTGGGCGAAGCTTGGGCACCGGTATTTTCACCCGTTCGGCAGCCACGGCCGCGCTTTTGATACGGTGAATGTGCATCACTACTGGCTGCAAGCGCAGAGGGACGGCGACACCAGCACAATCGATGACTATTGCATGGCATGGGCGGCAGCGGCGAAAAACAAATTTGCCCAGCCCTCGCCGGATATGCGCAATGTGCTCTCCACATTTGATTACGCCTATCATTTTGATGCCGGTCTCTATGCAAAATATTTGCGCGAATATTCGGAAGGCAAAGGTGTCGTTCGCATAGAGGGCAAAATTGCTGATGTACAACTGCGCCCTGCTGATGGCTTTGTTGAATCCGTACGGCTTGAAAATGGCATAACCATCGCAGCCGAACTCTTCATCGACTGTTCTGGCTTTCGCGGTCTGCTGATCGAAGGCGCATTAAAAACTGGCTATGAGGATTGGACCCATTGGTTGCCGGCCGACCGTGCCGTGGCTGTGCCTTGCGCATCACATGAATTTACCCCCTACACACGGTCAACCGCACGCACAGCAGGCTGGCAGTGGCGCATCCCGCTGCAACACCGCACCGGCAATGGCTATGTCTATTCCAGCCAGTATATTTCTGATGATGAAGCCGCGTCGACACTTGTTGCCAATCTCGATGGCAAACAACTGGCCGATCCGCGTCCGCTGCGCTTCACCACTGGCCGCCGCAAGCAATTCTGGAACAAAAATGTGATTGCAATTGGCTTGTCCAGTGGTTTTCTGGAGCCGCTGGAATCGACCAGTCTGCATCTCGTTCAATCCGGCATCTCACGCATTCTGGCTTTTTTCCCTGATCTTGATTTCGATCCGCTGGTCACAGACGAATTCAATCGCATTTCCATTCAGGAAATCGAGCGCATTCGCGATTTTATCATTCTGCATTACAAGCTTACGGCGCGGGATGACACGCCGCTCTGGCGCTATTGTGCCAACATGAGCGTGCCTGATGCACTGAAATGGAAAATCGAGCACTTCAAGCGCTATGGGCGATTGGTGGCCGATGGCAACGATCTGTTCGGCAATGCCAGCTGGCTTGCCGTGCACATCGGGCAATTGAATATTCCAATGCGCGCTGATCCGTTGGTGGAATACCGCACAGTGGACAGCCGGAAATATTTGCAAGCCATACGCCGGACCATGGCAGACGCAGCCAACACCATGCCAAGTCATCAAAATTACATCGATCAGCACTGCAAAGCGGCTTCCCTGTAGACAGTCTGTTGCAGTTTGTTTAATCAGAAATATGGCCAAACAACCACAACTGCCCCTAACGATGACAGATATTGCCCGATTGGCGGCTGTATCTGAATCAACCATTTCACGAGCTCTCACCAACAGTCCACTGGTTTCCAACAAAACCCGTGAACGCATTCAGGCCTTGGCACTGGAGCACGGCTATACGGTTAATCCGATTGCGCGCAACCTGCGCTCGCGCACCACCCGCACAATCGCAGTGGTGATCCCTCTGGTGCATGAGCGTGACCAGCACCTGTCCGATCCGTTCTTCGCCAGCATATTGGGCCATTTGGCTGACGCTTTGACCAGTCGCGGTTACGACTTGTTGCTGTCAAAAGTGTTTACTCATCAGGATCGCTGGGTTGAAGGTATGGTGCAATCGCAACGCGCTGACGGTGTGATTCTCATTGGCCAAAGCCTGGAACATGAAACAATTAATGCTGCAGCTGAGGCCGGCGTGCCTGTGGTGTCGTGGGGCGCAAAAATGCCTGGTCAGGCCTATACATCGGTGGGGTCGGACAATAGAGCTGGCGGGCGTTTGGCAACCGAACATCTTGTGCAGTCGGGCCGCAAGCATGTGGCTTTTTTGGGCGATATCCGCCTACCGGAAGTGGCCCAGCGCTATGACGGCTATCTGGCAGCGCACCGGTCTGCCGGACTGACGCCAAACCCTGCGCTGTGTATTCCGGCTCATTTTTTGCCTGAAGATGCCTATGCTGCCGCTCAAGGTCTGATCGCATCTGGCGTTAAGTTCGATGGCGTGGTGAGCGCCTCTGATCTTATTGCCGTCAGCACTATGCGTGCTTTGGCGGAGCACGGCCAGCGTGTGCCGCAAGATGTGGGGGTTGTCGGCTTTGACGATATCACTCTGGCCCCTTACACGACGCCGCCGCTGACAACCATACGGCAGGATATTGCGCTAGGCGCAAGCCTTCTGGTGGATGCTGTGCTGGATACTGTTGCCGGTAAGCCAATGGCTTCTGTCGAGATGCCGCCGCAGCTGGTGGTACGAGGCTCCAGCCTTGGCTGATGCAGCTCTCTTTGGAGGTGTTGAGGCTGGCGGCACAAAGTTCATATGTGCTGTCGGTCGTGCGCCGGATACTGTTGTGGCGCAGGCACAGTTTCCAACTGAAGAACCAGAGGGAACACTCGATAATGTTGTTCATTTTTTTCAGGAACAGGAAAAACAGCACGGTACATTGGCAGGCTTTGGCATTGCCACCTTTGGCCCGGCAGAGGTTAATCTGGCTTCACCGCATTGGGGTCGGATCAGCCAGACACCCAAGCCCGGCTGGAGCGGGGCTGATATAGTCGGGCGTTTTCGCACGGCGTTTGGTGTCCCCGTTGGTTTCGATACGGATGTGAATGGAGCAGCACTCGCTGAGGCGCACTGGGGCGCGTCTGTTGACACAGCACAATCGGTTTACATTACAGTTGGTACGGGCATTGGGGGTGGTATCGTCGTGGATGGAAAAGCCTTGCATGGTTTGCTGCACCCCGAAATCGGCCACATCCGACCGCGCGTTGTGGCGAGTGATGAGGGTTTTGCCGGGGTCTGTCCGTTTCATGGGGATTGTCTGGAAGGCTTGGCGTCAGGGCCTGCGATCAAGGCCCGTTGGGGTGCATCGCTTGGCGGGTTGCCTCAAGATCATCCGGCGTGGGCGATGGAGGCCAACTACCTTGGGCAGCTGTGTGCCCAGCTGATTTTAATGGTATCGCCGCAGCGTATTGTTCTTGGTGGCGGTGTGATGAACCACCACGAGCTATTCCCGCTCATTCGTGAGCAGGCACAGCGCTGGCTTGGTGGTTATGTGGATACCCTGAAAGATCCTGGTGCACTCGATAGCGTGATTGTGCCGCCTGCGCTTGGCACGCGCTCTGGTATTTATGGTGCGCTCTATCTGGCCCAAAATGCCTTGAAAGCTCTGAATCAAAGGGCTTGAGTTCGATTTCATGCTATAAATGCTGCGATAAATCATCCTATGGTTATCCTGCGTGTAGTGGAGTAATAAATATCATGAACTCCGAAGCGTTTCAGTCCATTATCCTGCCTTGGGTAGGTAAAGTTGGTGGTGTGATGACAGCGATGCGCGCTGTGCAAACCGCGCACAAACACATCCCGCCGGATGCCATCACGTGTGCTGCCAAGCTGTTTAATCTGAGTATCGCGGAGGTGCGTGGCATTGTCAGTTTTTACGATGATTTCACCAATGCCGCTCAGGGCGATATTCGTGTGCGCGTGTGTCAGGCAGAGGCCTGCCAGGCGGTTGGCAGCCGAGAATTGAGCCGCCATGCGGAGCAAGCCATGGGGTTATCCTTTGGTGAAACCTCGGCAGATGGCCAGTTTTCTCTGGAGAAGGTGTTTTGCCTGGGGTTGTGTGCAGCTGCGCCTGCCATGCTGATCAATGATGTGCCCCATAGCCGCTTTGATGCGGACAGGTTTGATGCTCTGCTTGATAAGGCGATTGCCAAATGAAAATTTATATTCCACTCGATTCTATTGCCGTGGCGCTAGGCGCTGATGATGTGGCGGCTGAATTTGCCGCTGTTGCCCCGGCAATGCAGATCGTCCGCACCGGTTCTCGTGGCATGAGCTGGCTGGAGCCACTGGTCGAGGTTGAACGGAATGGTGTGCGCTATGGTTTTGGGCCGATTGCCGTGCGCGATGTTGTCAGCCTGATGGCTAAAAATTTTATGGAATCAGACGAACATGATCTGGCGCTTGGATCGATGGACAGCATCACTTGGCTAAAGCGCCAGCAGCGGTTAATTTTCGCCCGCTGCGGCATCACAGATCCATTGTCGCTGGTTGATTATAAAGCCCACAATGGCCTTGCCGGGTTGCGCAAGGCGCTTGCAGTCGCACCAGACAATATTGTTGATGAAGTGACGACATCGGGCCTTCGGGGTCGTGGTGGCGCTGGTTTTCCCGCTGGCATTAAATGGAAAACGGTGGCTGACCAAACAGCGCCACAAAAATATATTGTCTGCAATGCTGATGAAGGAGACAGCGGTACATTCGCTGACCGGATGATACTGGAAGGCGATCCATTTTTGCTTATAGAAGGTATGATTATTGCAGGACTGGCGACAGGCGCCACACAAGGCTTTGTGTATTTGCGGTCGGAATATCCCATAGCGGCAAACATATTTTCTGAAGCCTTAAAAATTGCCTACGCAAACAATCTGCTGGGTGATACTATTCTGGGCTCAGACAAATCATTCACAATTGAACTTTTCATTGGTGCTGGAGCCTATATCTGCGGTGAGGAATCGTCGCTGTTGAACAGCCTTGAAGGCAAGCGCGGCGAGGTGCGGGCCAAGCCGCCAATACCGGCCATTGCTGGCCTATTCGACCAGCCGACACTGGTGCACAATACAATTTCACTCTGCAGTGTGCCGGTTATTCTTGCCAAAGGTGCGCCCTATTATCGTGATTTTGGCATGGGTAAATCCATGGGCACAATGCCGTTCCAAATTGCAGGCAATGTTAAACACGGTGGTTTGGTGGAATGCGCTTTCGGCGTCACGCTACGCACACTGGTCGAGGATTTTGGCGGCGGCACACGCTCGTGCCGTCCGTTGCGAGCTGTGCAGGTTGGCGGGCCGCTGGGTGCGTATTTACCGGCCTCCATGCTCGATTTACCGATGGATTACGAGACACTGGCAGCACGCGGGGCAGGCGTTGGCCATGGTGGTGTGGTGGTGTTTGACGACACGGTCAATCTGGCCGAACAGGCCCGATATGCGTTTGAATTCTGTGCCCACGAATCTTGCGGCAAGTGTACTCCATGCCGTATTGGCGCTGTGCGCGGCGCTGAAACCATGGAAAAAATAATAGCTGGCGAGGATGTTGCCGACAATATCGATCTGGTTAGGGATTTGTGCTACACGATGGAAGATGGATCGCTCTGCGCCATGGGCGGCATGACACCGATACCCGTGCGCAGTGCACTCGAACATTTTGCCAAAGACTTTGGAGTATAGTTGTGGTTCTGATTTCACAGATTTCTAAGTGCCTCCCCTCTCCCTCAAGTGGGGGAGGCGTGAAAGCCGTATACCAGCGGGAAGTCACACAATGAGTCTATTAAAGGAAATTGATTTCGGCACACCAGCGGTTTCCAGCGCCCAGCGCATTGCTCTAGAAATTGATGGGGTCAACGTCAGTGTTCCGGCAGGCACATCCATCATGCGCGCGGCCATGGAGGCCGCCATTCCCATTCCTAAACTGTGTGCGTCCGATAACCTGAAAGCCTACGGCTCTTGCCGGTTGTGTCTGGTTGAAATTGATGGTCGCAAGGGCACGCCGGCATCGTGCACCACACCAGTGACTGAGGGGATGCGTGTGCACACCCAGACTCCACGCTTGGCCAAAATCAGGCGCGGCGTGATGGAGCTTTATATTTCTGATCATCCGCTGGACTGCCTGACCTGCCCAACCAACGGAGATTGCGAATTGCAGGATATGGCGGGCGCTGTGGGCCTGCGCGATGTGCGCTATGGTTACAAGGGTGAAAATCATCTGGTGTCTGTCAAGGATGAATCCAATCCTTATTTTACCTATGATCCATCAAAATGTATTGTTTGCTCGCGGTGCGTGCGGGCTTGCGAAGAGGTGCAGGGCACATTTGCACTCACGCTTGATGGTCGCGGTTTTGATGCAAGAGTGGCCACCGCCACGAATGATTTCATGAACTCGGAATGTGTGTCGTGTGGTGCATGCGTGCAAGCCTGCCCAACGGCAACGCTCACTGAAAAATCTGTGATAGATTATGGTGTACCAGATCGCACAGTGCTCACGACCTGTGCGTACTGCGGTGTTGGCTGTTCATTCAAAGCCGAGATGAAAGGCGAGCAGGTCATTCGCATGGTGCCACATAAAGATGGCAAGGCCAACCATGGCCACTCGTGTGTGAAAGGCCGCTTCGCCTGGGGCTATGCCACACACACCGACCGCATCACGAAACCAATGATCCGCGAAACGATCAATGAACTGTGGCGTGAGGTTTCTTTTGAGGAGGCCATGCGTTTTACCGCTGCAAAACTAAAAGATATTCAATCCAGGCATGGCCAGAAATCCATAGGTGGGATTACCTCTTCACGTTGCACCAGTGAGGAAGTTTGGGTAATGCAAAAGCTCATCCGCACCGCGTTCGGCAATAACAATGTCGATACTTGCGCTCGGGTCTGCCATTCACCCACGGGATATGGTCTGAACAAAACTTTTGGCACATCTGCGGGCACACAGGATTTTGATTCAGTCGATGAGGCCGATGTTATTCTGCTGATTGGAGCAAACCCCACCGATGCGCACCCTGTGTTTGCCGCGCAGATGAAACGCCGATTGCGGACAGGTGCCAAACTTATTATTGCCGATCCGCGTGCTATTGATCTGGTGCGCACCCCGCATATCGAGGCCGTCCATCACCTGCCGCTGATGCCTGGAACAAACGTCGCGCTGATCAATGCACTGGCCCATGTGGTGGTGACAGAACACCTGGTTGATGAAGATTTCGTTCGCGCACGTTGTGATGTTGAATCATTCGAGGATTGGCGCACGTTTGTTGCCTTGCCTGTTAACGCACCGGAAACTGTAGCCGCTATCACGGGTGTGAAGGCGGCTGATATTCGTGCCGCTGCAAGACTGTATGCGACTGGCGGAAATGCAGGTATTTATTACGGGCTTGGTGTTACCGAGCACAGCCAGGGTTCGACCATGGTGATGGGCATGGCCAACCTTGCCATGGCGACGGGCAATATTGGCCGACGTGGTGTCGGCGTTAATCCCTTGCGGGGTCAGAACAACGTGCAAGGTTCCTGTGATATGGGCAGTTTCCCGCATGAATATTCTGGCTACCGGCCAGTGACAAACGATGCAGTGCGCGGGCTGTTTGAACAGGATTGGGGTGTCAGCCTCGATCCATTGCCGGGTCTGCGTATTCCCAACATGTTTGACGAGGCGTGCGCTGGCAATTTCCGCGCACTTTATGTGCAAGGCGAAGATATTGCGCAGTCCGATCCCAATACTCAACATGTAGAGAAATCGCTGAAGGCACTTGATTTGCTGATTGTGCAGGATTTGTTTCTGAATGAAACCGCGCGCTTTGCTCATGTGTTTTTGCCAGGCACATCGTTTCTTGAAAAAGATGGCACCTTCATCAATGCTGAGCGGCGCATCAACCGCGTGCGGCCAGCTATGAAACCGAAAACCGGTGTTGAAGAATGGCGGGTGACCCAAATGCTGGCCAATGCCATGGGCTATCCTATGCACTACAACAACGCTTCAGAGATTATGGATGAGATAGCGCGTTTGACCCCAACATTTTCCGGTGTATCATTCGATAAGCTCGACAGGGATGGCAGCGTGCAATGGCCGTGCAACGCAGCGGCACCAGACGGCACACCGATCATGCATATCGAACAGTTTATGCGCGGCAAGGGTTTGTTTGTGACGACTGAGTTTGTACCAACTGAGGAGCGCACCAACGCGCGCTTCCCACTCATCCTCACCACAGGGCGCATCCTCAGCCAATATAATGTTGGTGCGCAAACCCGGCGCACGGACAATAATATCTGGATGACAGAAGATGTGCTGGAAATTCACCCGTCTGATGCAGAAACGCGCGGTATTCACGACGGACATGTCGTCTCTATCACCAGCCGCAAAGGCGATATAACCCTGAAGGCAAAACTGTCGGAACGCATGGCACCGGGCGTTGTGTATACCACATTTCACCATCCAGATACTGGCACCAATGTGATAACAACCGAACTGTCGGATTGGGCAACCCAGTGCCCGGAATACAAAGTAACAGCTGTTGAGGTGGCCCCCGCAAATCACCGCTCTGCGTGGCAGGAAGGGTATGATACAGAGACACACGAACAGCGCCGCATTGCCGAGCCTGTTGCTGCTGAATGAACAAAGTATCGAAAACCTTTGCTATGATCAGGCAAACGCCCGACGCTTGGACAGCGACTGAACGACAAATTGCAACTGAAATGCCCGTTGCCATCAGCTATAGTGGCGTTGCTTATGCCGTGATGATGATAACACCAGCCGATCTTGAAGATTATGCCTTTGGTTTCAGTTTTTCAGAAGGCATCATCAATCACAGGGATGACATACTTGATGTTACCTGGTGCGAAACCGAAAAGGGCCTTCTCCTCAATGTGGAATTGTTGCCTGAGGGCAATGCCATAATTTTGCAGCGTGTACGTCGGCTTGTCGGGCAATCGGGTTGCGGCATTTGCGGGCTTGAAAATCTTGATCAGGCATTGCGACCTTTTCAATCTATTGAGACGTGCTTCAAAATCAATGCAGGTGCAATTTTTAATAGCCTTTCGCGTTTATCTGATCATCAAACGCTTAATACTTTAACCGGCGCTGTGCACGCGGCAGCATTCTGCCAAAACGATGGCACTGTTCAATCCGTGCGTGAGGACGTCGGCCGCCACAACGCATTGGATAAACTGGTTGGCCACAGCTTGCGCCAGCACAAGTCACTTGAAGATGGCTATATTCTAACAACATCGAGGTGCAGTTACGAGATAGTTGAAAAAACTGTACAGGTGCGCTGTCCTATGCTGGTGACAGTATCGCTACCAACGACTTTGGCTATCGAGCAAGCCAAAGCAGCCCGCCTCACCCTGGTGGTGCTCGCGAGGGCAGATGCCATTTTGCGGGTGAATGATCCATTTGACAGTATTGTTGCCTTGCCGAACCACCGATAAAACCGTAGTTAGAGTTTTAATAATAAAATTAGATTGGGTCGTTATGTCAGTTTTACACAAATCATATTGTATTTTAGTTTCAGGTATGGCGCTCTTGCTCGCGCATAAGGTTGAAGCATCAGCTATTATACCACGTTTGTCAGCGGATGTTCAGCCTACGCACTATCAGTTGAAACTGACGATTGACCCGAATGCTGAACAATTTTCTGGGGAAACCAACATCAGCGTGTCTATCAAAAAACCAACCAAAATTATTATTCTGCACGCGCAGGATCTCAAGGTGCAAAAGGCGACAATCTATATTGGAAAAACAGCTATACCAGCGGTCTTGAAACAAACCGATAAAAACGGAACAGCTGAGCTGAGCGTTGCCAGCGATTTGCCGACCGGTGATGCCAATATCGATATTCTATATTCCGCAGCTTATTCCACAACCCTTGATGGCTTGTACAAGGTAAAAGACGGCGGCAAATCTTACATTTTTCATCAATTTGAGGCGATTGCTGCGCGAAAAGCGTTTCCTTGTTTTGATGAACCAGGTTTCAAAACCCCTTATGACATTCAGGTGACTTTGCCTGCAAAACTGAAAGCGGTAAGCAACACGCTTGAAACGGCGACTGAAACTATAGCCGGTGGCATGAAGCGCTTAACATTCGAAACCACCAAGCCTCTCCCGACCTACCTTGTGGCGTTTGCTGTGGGTGATCTGGATATTGTGACATGGAAACCTGTGCCGGCGAACAGTGTTCGCTTGAAGCCACTGCCGCTGCGTGGTGTGGCAACACATGGTAAAGGCGCACAACTGTCTTATGCACTGGGCAATACCGCACCATTGCTCTCGGCACTCGAAAGTTACTTTGGCATCAGCTATCCATATCAAAAGCTGGATATACTGGCAGTGCCAGACTTTGCTGCTGGGGCCATGGAAAATGCTGGCGCTATAACCTATCGTGAAGAGCTGCTGTTGCTGGGTAAAAACTCATCGCTGGAAGAATTACGCAACTACGGCTCGACCCACGCGCATGAGATGTCGCACCAGTGGTTTGGTGATCTGGTCACGCCGTATTGGTGGGATAACATCTGGTTGAATGAAAGTTTTGCTAGTTGGGCTGAATTCAAGGTTGCTCAAAGCTGGAAGCCAAAATGGCAATTCGATCTCGATACGCAACGCGGTGCTTACGGCGCTATGCGCATCGATGCGCGCACCAACACGCGCGCCATTCAGCAAGCCATTGTAACAGAAGATGATATTTCCAATGCGTTTGACGGCATCACCTATGAAAAAGGCGCTGGTGTACTTGCCATGGTGGAAAATTATATGGGCGAGGCCGCCTTCCAGCAAGGTGTGCGCTTGCATATGCAGCGTTATCGTTTTGGTAATGCAAAAGCTGAAGATTTTTATCAATCACTGGCTGATGGTGGCAAGCAACCAGAAATTATTCCCACATTAAAATCGTTCGTGCAACAACCCGGCCTGCCGCAAGTGTCGGTGGACTGGACATGCGCAACTGGCAAAGCTGCCACACTGCACTTAAGCCAATCGCGTTATTTGCCCTATGGTGCAACGCCGCCAGCGCCACTGCTGTGGTCGATTCCGGTAACTATGGTTCTATACAACGGAACAGCGCACGAAAAATTCAGCACCATGCTTGGAACAGCGTCAGCTGATGTTGCAGCACCTGGTACATCATGCCCGACAGCTATATTGCCTGATTCGGGTGGTCACGGTTACTATCGCTGGTCAGTTCCAGCCGAGCGGTGGACGACGTTGATCGGCAAGTTGAATGATATGCCGGTGACAGAAGCCTTGTCAGCGGCATCTAACATCAACGCTGCGTTTACGGCAGGGGCAATTGATGCTGCAACCTACCTCAACCTGGTACCAACGATTGCACACTATCCTTCGCATCTGGTCTCGACTGTTCCAATGGGCAGACTCGCCTGGATGGCAGAGCACATGCCTGATGCAGCATCTCGCCAAAAGACAATGGCCTTTATGAAAAAAATTTATATGCCAATGTATACAAAGCTAGGGTTGGAACCAACGACCGCCCTTGATAAATCCAATCCGCCGGAAGCGGAACTGTTGCGCGCAGAGCTGGTGAATTTTTTGGCGGAGGATGCTGAGGATTCAAAACTGCGTGCTGAACTGGCCAAGCGAGGCCGTGCTTACATGGGCTTTGGCACAGACGGTAAAATTCATCCGTCGGCAATCAGCCCTGCGTTGAGTGATGTGGCTGTAAAGATAGCCGCGCAAGATGGTGATGCAGGCTTCACCCAATATTTGATCAGTCATCTGGCAAAGCAACGCGATGCCAATGTTCGCGGGCGTATCATCAATGCATTGGCAACGGTCACGTCGCCTTCAGCATTCAAGCTCGTGCAGCCTTTGGCAGCCTCGAAAAACATCAAAGGCAACGAAGCTGAGCACCTGGTGTTCAGACGGGCTGCTGACAAAAAAACGCGTGAGTCGGCCTGGGCTTGGTTCAAAAACGAGCCGGATGCCATCATCACACGCACAGCGGATGACAGGCGCGATGCCTTTCCGTTTCTGGCCTCTGGTTTTTGTTCTGCGGCCGATCGTGCAGATGTCGCAAAATTCTTTACGCCAGAATTGTTGAGCAAGGCTCGGGGGTCAACCCGATCGCTAGCGCAATCTCTTGAGGAGATCGAGCAGTGTGATGCATTGAGAACCAAGCAACTGCCAGCAGCGCGGGCTTATCTGGCCGCGCAATAAACCGAGTGGCATCACAGTCAGTTGCAATCATCGGCGGAGGCCCGGCTGGCTTGATTGCCGCTGACAGGCTGAGTGCGGCAAACTTCAACGTCACTGTTTACGATCAAATGCCAACAGTTGGCCGCAAATTTTTAATGGCGGGTCGTGGCGGGCTCAATCTCACGCATTCAGAACCGCTGGAGATATTGCTTGCCCGCTATGGCCATGCGACAGCGCACCTTGCCGATTATATAAAAACTTTTGATCCAGATGCTGTTAAAACATGGTGCCATGAACTTGGTGAGCCAACGTTTATTGGATCAAGCGGGCGGGTTTTCCCGCGCAGCATGAAAGCATCACCGCTGCTGCGCGCTATGCTCAAGCGGCTACAATCACAAGGTGTTGCTTTAAAAATGCGGTATACATGGCAAGGCTGGAATGACACTGCCCAATTGCTTTTTGCATCACCAGAAGGCACACATGTCGAATACCCCGATGCAACGTTGCTGGCGCTTGGCGGGGCCAGCTGGCCAAAGCTCGGGGCAACTGGTGCGTGGACAAAAATGCTGGAAGGGCAGGGCGTGGCCATAGCGCCGCTGCGCCCGGCAAATTGCGGTGTGCTGATACAATGGACAGCTTATTTTAGCGGGCATTTTGCCGGGCAGCCGCTTAAAAATATTGCACTCACAGTTGCAGATCAACAATCGCGAGGTGAAGCCATGATCACCACGACAGGTCTTGAAGGGGGTGTTGTCTATGCACAAAGTGCGGCTGTGCGAGAGGCTTGCCGCCACAATAGCTCGACAGAAATCAGTCTTGATCTAAGACCGGACCGCACGCACGCCCAGCTGGTTACAGCGCTAGACAAGCGCCGCAAGGGCGCATCAATTGCAACAGCATTACGTCAAACCTTGGCGCTGCCGCCTGTGGCCATAAATCTTTTGCGTGAGGCGACAGGCCTGCATCTGCCACAAGACAATTATGCGATGGCAAGTCTCGTAAAAAATATTCCGCTCACTTGCCAGGGTGTCGCTTCACTCGACCGGGCTATTTCGACCGCTGGTGGTGTGCCTTTTTCGGAGTGTGATGCACACCTTATGCTGAAGCGTGTGCCTGGCGCTTTTATCGCTGGTGAAATGCTGGATTGGGAGGCCCCAACCGGCGGCTATTTGCTTCAGGCGACATTAGCAACCGGGGTTGCAGCAGCGGCAGGGATTGCGCGATATCTCAAGTAAAATATTTGGTGAAATCGATTAAATTCAGCCAATCACGGTCGCATCTCTCCCAAGCGCACCCAACTCACCGGACTCGCGCGCTTGGCGTCCGTAGACCAGCTCGAACAGCGGGCTGGCCATCATGGTGGTCACTATTGCCATCAGCACTAGCATAGAAAACAGCGTTGGCCCGATGATGCCTTTTTGCAGGCCGATGTTGATGATGATCAGTTCCATCAGGCCGCGCGAATTCATTAGCGCGCCGATTCCGAGCGCTGTCCGGTTGTCCTCTCCAGCGACGCGCGCTGCAAGGTAGCACGCACCGAACTTGGCAATGATCGACGCTGCTAAAATGCCAAGCGCAATCAGCAGCAGCGGCACGGTGTTCACCATATCCATACGGGTGTTGAGGCCCGAGTAGGTGAAAAATATTGGCAGCAGCAAAACAACCGCCAGCGGCTCGACCTTCTTTTTCAGCTCTGCAACGAACAATCCGCGCGGCATCACCACGCCAAGAATAAAGCCACCAAAAATCGCATGGATGCCAACCGCATCCATGATGAAGGCTGACAGGCAGAACAACGCAAGCGTGATGCCGAGAACCGTCGGGCTCATCTCACCCTCACGCTCGACCATGCGGCCAAGCGGGGCAAGTAGCCTGCCACCAACAATAAGCACAAACGCTGCATAGCTGATGCCGCCGCCAATCGCGAGAACGGCAACGCCGGGGCCAGCACCAAAGGTCGCCAGCACGACTGCCAGCACACACCATGATACCGCATCGTCAAACGCCCCGGCGGTCAGCGACAGGGTGCCAAGCGATGTGCCGGATAGCCCGCGCTCATTAATGATACGCGCCAGCATCGGAAACGCGGTGAGCGCAATACAGGCCCCCATGAACAGTGTGGCGTTGGCGCGGGAAATGCCAGCCGTGAACAGACCCGGCACTTTCAGCAGAAACGGCGTGATGGCCGCTGCGATCAGAAATGGTGCCAAGATACCGGCAAACGAAACACCCATCGCACTTTTGGCTTTCGATCTGAAATGATCGAGCTGCAAGGTTGTGCCCACCAGAAACATGTAAAGCCCAACGCCTAATTGCGCACCGGCATACAGCACCGATTTGGTTGGGTCGGGGAACACAGCCGTTTGAACAGCAGGCAACAGCAATCCTAACAGCGACGGCCCGAGAATGACTCCGACAATCATTTCTCCCACCACCTGCGGCTGCCCCAGAAACTTCTGGCCCAGCTTGCCGACAACACGGCAGGTGATGATGATGATGGCCAGTTGCAAGAAAAAGTGGACACTGAAATCACCAGGCGCAAAACTTTTTGTGATAGCCGCCATAGCCGGGCCGTGAGGGTTGAGCACACCAGTCAATGCGTTGACTGCGCTGTCAAAGAGTTCTGTCACCAAACATATATCCTTTTGAAAGTGCACTGCATACATAAGGCGCCTGAATGCTTGCGTTTATGACAGTGTAACACAATTAGATAGAAATTATTTTATTTGTCAAATCAACGCGTTCAACACACGCATGGTTACCTCTTCTATAAGGTTCACATATCTTAATCTTGCTCCCGACTTCGTTGGGGCAGTCTATAGCGGGAGAGGATACAGAGATTTGCCGCAAGCGCCACTAATCGGCAAGCAAGCTCTGATAAGCTTATGCTATCTCCAGCAAAAGCTAAATTTACCGAAGGCTGGCTTAAAAAAATATCTAATGGACAAATATCTCGCAGGTGACAATACTACAATCATCAAATTTTTGAAAGTTTGCCCTATATTCATGTCAGTACCCGTTGACCCGAAAATCTACCATATTGTCCATGTGGATAAGCTGGCTTCGATTGCGACTGATGGATTTCTTTGGTCAGACGCGAAGCTGGCGAAGCGACCTGTTACTGGTACAGTGATTGGTATGAACACTATTAAGGCACGACGGATGAGTGAACTGAGGCTCAAAAGCCATCCTGATCTATTTGTTGGGCAATGCGTTCCCTTCTATTTCTGCCCACGTTCCGTTATGCTCTTTGTCATCCATCGCAAAAACTCTGAATTGTCTTATCAAGATGGACAAGAGCCAATTGTGCACCTTGTTGCCGACCTCAACGCTGTTGTTAAATGGGCCAATGCCAACCAGCGCCGCTGGGCATTCACCCTATCCAATGCAGGGTCCAGTTATTTTGAAGATCGCTGTGACCTCGCGAACCTTGACGAAATAGATTGGTCGGCAGTGCAAACAAAGCTATGGTCAGATAGCCCAACCAAAGAAAACAAACAGGCAGAATTTTTGTTGGAGCAGCAGTTCCCTTGGCAGTTGATTGAGGAAGTTGCAGTTATCAATCAGTTGACAGGTCAGTTAGCAGGCCAGGCTATTGCTGGCGCGTCTCACAGACCGACTGTACAAATCCGAACACCTTGGTATTATTGATAAGTGGTTATGGCAAATTTTGAACTCAGGACAGGGGATATATTGAAGGCGGATGCGGACGCAATCGTCAACACGGTAAACTGTGTAGGCATCATGGGGCGTGGCATTGCACTCCAATTTAAGAATGCTTATCCCGCAAACTTTAAGGCTTACAAGAGGGCGTGTGATGCTGAGCAGGTGCAACCGGGGCACATGTTCGTGTTCGAGACCGGCAAGTTTACACCGCGATACATTATCAATTTCCCTACCAAGCGCCATTGGAAGGGCAAAAGTCGAATTGAGGATATCAAGACCGGCCTGGTCGCGCTTGCCGATGAGATTGTGATACGTGGTATCAAGTCCATCGCTATTCCGCCGCTTGGTGCCGGCCTTGGTGGGTTGAACTGGGGCGACGTGCTGCCACTTATTAAATCAGCATTGCTGAGCATAGCTGAAATTAATGTGATCATCTTTGAACCAAATGGACCGCCGGACATTATTCGGGCATCTTCTGTTCCCCAAATGACGTCAGGCCGCGCATCGCTCGTCACTTTAATGCACCGATATTTTCAGGGATTACTGGACCCTTTCGTTACTCTGATTGAAATACAAAAACTGATGTATTTTATGCAGGTGGCGGGCCAGCCGCTGGGACTTAATTTCGTCAAACATCACTACGGTCCGTATGCAAGCAATCTGTCGCATGTGCTACATCGCATCGAAGGTCATTTTGTTGCAGGTTACCAGGATGGTGGCGATCAGCCTGACAAGAAGTTGAGCATAGTCCCGGGTGCGATTGAGGAAGCTGAAGAAAAATTAGCGCATGAACCGCAAACACAGGATTATCTTAACCGTGTCGCGGATCTTATTAACGGCTTTGAAACGCCATACGGATTAGAATTATTGGCATCAGTTCATTGGGTTGCAACCCATGAAGGGGCAACAAATCTTGACGATGCGGTGCGACAAATCTTAAAGTGGAACGAACGCAAGAAAGCGTTTACGACGCGGCAGGTGGCTATCGCGTTCAACACACTTCAAGCCAAAGGGTGGCTTGTTGCTGCATAGAACTGTAAAAGTTTTGAATAGATTCTAGGCAATATCAAACCAATCGGCTCTGCCTTAGCGCTGCTGTAATAAAGCTCGCAAACAGCGGGTGCGGATCAAACGGTTTGCTTTTCAGTTCCGGATGATATTGCACGCCAATGAACCACGGGTGGGCCGGGTATTCGATAATTTCGGGCAACCGACCGTCGGGCGAGATGCCGGAGAACAACATGCCTTTGCTTTCTAGCTTTTCGCGGTAGGCCATGTTGACTTCGTACCGGTGGCGGTGGCGCTCGCTAATGTCTGCGGTGCCGTAAATGTGCGCCACCTGCGAGTCTGGCTTGAGCGTGGCGGTGTAGGCGCCGAGCCGCATGGTGCCGCCCATGTCGCTGTCGGCGGCGCGGCTTTCCTTTGCGCCGTCTTTGTCCCACTCGGTCATCAGGCCGACGATGGGGTCGTTGCACGGGCCGAACTCAGATGATGAGGCGTCGTTGTAGCCAGCGAGATTGCGCGCCGCTTCGATCACCGCCATCTGCATACCGAAGCAGATGCCAAAATACGGAATGCCGCGCTCGCGGGCAAATTTTGCAGCAGCGATCTTGCCTTCAGCGCCGCGTTTGCCGAAGCCGCCGGGCACCAGAATGCCGTGCAGCGGTTCGAGGTGCAGCACGGCATCTTCGCGCTCGAAAATCTCACTGTCGATCCACAGCACGTGCACGCGCACCTTGTTGGCAATGCCGCCGTGCACCAGCGCCTCGGAAAGCGATTTGTAGGCATCGCGAAGACCCGTGTATTTGCCAATCACGCCGATGGTCACCTCGCCTTCCGGGTGGTGGATGGCAGCCATGATATCGTTCCAACGAGTGAGATCAGGCGCTGGTGCATCGGTGATGGCAAAACTTTCCAGCACCTGCTTGTCGAGGCCGACAGCGTGATATTGCAGTGGTACATCGTAGATGGAGCTGGCATCAAGCGCTGGTATCACCGCTTCTTTCCGCACATTGCAGAACAGCGCGATTTTAGCGCATTCGCTTTCGGGCAGCGGTTGCTCTGCCCGGCAGACCAGCACATCTGGCTGGATGCCGATGCCGCGCAGTTCTTTCACCGAGTGCTGGGTTGGCTTGGTTTTAAGTTCACCCGCAGCGGCAATAAACGGCACCAGTGTCACGTGAATATAGCAGGCTGAAAAGCGCGGCAGCTCGTTGCCCAGCTGGCGGATGGCCTCCAGAAACGGCAGGCTCTCGATATCGCCAACCGTGCCGCCAATTTCGCAGATGACAAAATCCACACCGTCCGCATCAGCGGTTGCAAAAATTTTGATGGCGTCTGTGACGTGCGGAATCACCTGCACCGTGCCGCCGAGAAATTCCCCGCGGCGTTCGCGCGACAAAATGTCGGAATAAATTCGGCCAGAAGTGACGTTATCGGATTTGCGGGAGGCAACACCAGTGAAGCGCTCGTAGTGGCCAAGATCGAGGTCGGTTTCGGCACCGTCGTCAGTCACGTACACTTCACCGTGCTGATAGGGGCTCATGGTGCCCGGATCGACATTGAGATACGGGTCTAGCTTGCGCAGCCGCACGCTATAGCCGCGCGCTTGCAGCAGCGCTCCAAGCGAAGCTGCCATCAACCCTTTACCTAGCGAAGAAACCACACCGCCGGTGACAAAAATATACCGCGTCATGGGAATACAGTCTTAAGCTACAGGGTAGGGTGGTTGCCAGAAAAATCGCACGGCAACCCGATAAATTTCCAAGTTATTTTGCCAGCGGTACGGTTGGCACGATCGGCAGCGGTTTTACCGGTTGAGCCGCCTTGGCTGCGATGGCTTTTTCGATGTCCGTCGTGCCATGTCCCGTGCCAGCGCCAAGAATGGCGAGCGTTATACTCGTGGTGATAAAGCACGCTGCCAGAATCGCCGTTGTGCGGGTAAGCAGGTCAGAGGCACCCCGTGCTGTCATAAAGCCGCCGGAGCCGCCACCGACACCCAACACGCCGCCCTCTGACTTCTGCAACAGCACAACACCCACCAGCGCTGCCGCCAGAACAACATGCACTATCAAAATGAAGTGGCCCCAAAAACTATCCATAGTCAATTTACCTTTTTCTCAGCTAATCAGTGCACATACAGTTACAGGGCAGGTTTTTCAAGCCGCGCGGATTATTTTCATAAAATCTGTCGCCTTCAGCGATGCGCCGCCGACAAGTGCCCCGTTCACATGCGGCAGGCAGAGTATTGCAGCGGCATTGTCAGGTTTTACGGAGCCGCCATAGAGAATGCGAACCTGTTTGCCAGGTTCGGCCTCATGGTCGATCAAGGCACCTCGGATAGCGCTGTGAATATCGGCAATGTCCTGGAGGGTAGGGGTTTTCCCGGTGCCAATCGCCCAGACCGGTTCATAGGCGATGACATAATTTGGGGCAGGGACCAGAGCAATGCTGTCTCGTAACTGGCTAAGAACGATCTCTAGCACATGGCCAGCGTTGCGTTCGGCCTCGGTTTCACCAATGCATATGATTGGCATGAGGCCGCTCACATGTGCGGCTTTGGCTTTCCCAGCCACACGTGCAGAGGTTTCTCCGTGGTTTGCCCGCCGTTCCGAATGGCCAACGATAACGGCCTTGGCCCCTGAGTCCGCCAGCATGGCCGCTGATATATCGCCGGTATGCGCACCACTTGCATCAACGTGACAATCCTGCCCGCCAATCTGAATGGCGGATCCCCTAACCAAGGCCTCTGCACGGTCAATCAGGGTAAAAGGTGGGCATATAAGAATGTCTGCCGCCGCTGGTTGCTCTAACAGTTCAGCAACCAGCCGCTCAATCTCGTGCAAACTGTCACCAAGGCCGTTCATTTTCCAGTTTCCGGCTATTAATGGTCGCATGGTATCCCTCATGTTTAGAATATGGCTGATAGCAAGCTGGCCAACGTGCGGCAACCTTGCAGACATGGCCGCTCCCCGGTAAAGAACCTAATATATTTATTTTGTCATTTTTCAGGGTACATCGCGCATGATTTCTTTTTTACGTAAAATCCTCAACAGTTGGGCTGTTTTGGGGATTTTAGGGCTAGTACTGGCGGCGTTTATACTCACCGGTGTGCGCGATCCGCTGGCGGGCAGGGGGGGTGACCAGACCGTTGCCAAAATTGGCGGTGCCCGGCTTGGGGCCTCGGAATTACTGACAGAAATCAACAACCGCATTCATCAGGCGCAAAAACAGCAGCCAGAACTTACAGTGGCCAGTGCCGTGCAACAGGGCGCCGATAATGAAATTCGGGAAGCCATGATACAGCGGTTGTCGCTTGACGAGCTTATGCGTAAATTCGGCGTAAAGGCTGGCACCAATGCCGTCAGCGACATGGTCGCAGCGGAACCGGCGTTTCAGGTTGCCGGTAAGTTCGACAGCAAAACCTACGAAGCACTATTGCGCACGAATAATCTGACACCCAAACAATATGAGGCGCAGGTCTCGTCATCCATGGCCGCACAGCAGGTGACAGCGGCCGTGGCGCGTGGCTGGAAACTGCCGGATTCCGTGCTGGTGAATTTTGCCTCTATGCTGCAACAGCAGCGTGTTGGCACCCTGGCGCAAATTACACTGGCGCAAGCCGGGCCACCACCTGCAGTGGATGATGTTGCCGTCAAGGCCTTTTATACCAAGAACAGCGCCCGTTACAGTTCTCCCGAACTGCGCAGCTTTCGTTATTTCACCCTCAATCTGGACAGCGTTTCCAGCAGTGTGAACATAACAGACGCTGACATTCAAAAATATTATACAGAACATGCTGTTGAGTTTGGTGGCATTGAAGAGCGCACGCTGGAACAGGCAACGCTCGATAGCAAAGCGGCGGCTGAAGCCTTGATTGCCAAAATAAAATCAGGTGGCAACTTTGCCGAGACGGCAAAAGCCATGGTGCCGGGGTTGGCAGACGCGGACATCGCGCGCGGCATTACGACAGAAAAAGATCTTGCCAAAGATATTAAGCCTGACATGGCAAAAGCCGTTTTCACACTGCCAGCCAATGCGATATCTCAACCTGTTGAAACCGAGCTTGGGTTTCAGGTGTTTCATGTGGCGTCCATCAAAGCGGCCAAAGCCAGTGCGCTTGATGCCGCCGCACGCGCACAAATTAGCCAGCAACTGAAGAAGGACAAGTCCATTGATAAACTGGCTGACGTGTCAAAACAGATTGATGAGGCCGCGGTTGCCCGCAAAAGTTTTGATGCGCTTGCGAAAATGGCCAATGCAACGCCGCAGTCTGTGCAACCCTTGTCTCGTCGTGGCGGTACGGCAACAGGTGTCGCCGATCCAAATGCCATAACCCTGCAACCCATGCTGAAACTGGCCTTCGATCAGCGCCCGGGTGATCCGCTCAGTTTGCAGGTTATTGATGATACGCATTTTGCTATTGTGGATGTGCTTTCCATCGTGAAATCAGCCCCGCGAGCCCTTGACTCGATAAAACAGGTTGTGGTGGCTGAATGGCAGCATGAACAGCAAATCCTGAAAGCCAAAGCCGCTGGAGATGCCATTCTGGCTGATGTCAAAAAAGGTAAATCGCTTGTGGAGCTGGCCAAGGCGCGTGGTTATGCTGCGCGCAGCGACATAAAGTTGCGTTGGCTGGACGCTGAACGCCCTGACGCCAAGGTGCCAGCCCCGCTGCTGAAGCTTTTTCAGCTTAAAAAAGGTGAAACCACGGTTGTGCCGTCAACCGATGGTAATGGTGTCGTTGTCGTCAGGCTCGATGAAATTCTGAACCAGCCGGCAGACAAGAATAACGCTTTGTTTCTGAATCTGAAAATACAGGTTGACCGGATGAATGGCACGGAAGCGCAAGCGCAAATAATGATTGCAGCGCGGAATGATATGGGTGTTAGCAGAAACCAGAACGCTATCAAGCAGCTCCACAACCAGCTGGTTGGAAACAGCAATTGACAGCAGAATATGAGGCATTCGAGCAAACATACAATAAGGCAAAGCCACAGGTTTTAACACGCTCGCGCATTGCTGACACGGAAACGCCAGTCTCGACCATGCTCAAACTGGCGGGCATGGCCCAATGTCCTTTTTTACTGGAATCGGTTGAAGGCGGCGCGACACTGGGTCGCTATTCCATTATTGGCATCAACCCTGATGTCATTTGGCGCGCCAACGGCAACACATGTGAAATCAACACGCGTGCGCTTCACAATCTGGATGCATTTGTAGCCTGTGCCTATGATACGCTAACAGCGCTTAGGCATGTTGTAACCGCCAGCCGTATTGAACTGCCTGAAGGCGTGCCGAATGTTATACCAACACTGGTTGGCTATCTGGGCTATGAAGCCATTGGCCTTGTCGAAAAATTACCGGATGCGAAAGCCAGTGCCATAAACGTACCAGATATGCTGTTGGTGCGCCCGACACTCATTCTGGTGTTTGATCGTTTAAAAGACAGCCTGACCTTTGTAGCGCCGGTTTTTCCAGATGGCGCGCGAACACCGCGCGCTGCTTACGAGGCAGCGCTGGAGAGGCTGGATGCAGCCGAGGCGGCACTTGAGCAAGCTGTGCCAACACAAATAATGGTTGTGCCAGAAAATCTGCCGGCACCCAAGACGGTGCTGGAGCCCGGTGTCTATTCTGACATGGTGGCGCAAGCGCAAAACTACATCACGGCAGGTGATATTTTTCAGGTGGTTCTGGCACAACGGTTCACATTGCCCTTTGTGTTGCCGCCTTTTGAACTTTACCGGGCCCTGCGCCGGATCAATCCCTCACCATTTTTATATTATCTGGAGATGCCGGACTTTACTGTTGCGGGATCGTCACCAGAAATTCTGGTGCGCGTGCGAGATCAAAAAATCACCATCAGGCCGATAGCGGGCACGCGCCCGCGCGGTAAAACCACCGCTGAAGATTCAAAAATGCGCGACAGTTTGCTGAACGACCCTAAAGAGCGCGCTGAGCATCTTATGCTGCTCGATCTTGGTCGCAACGATATTGGCCGTGTTGCCATGCCGTCAACGGTGCAGGTTACGGAGCAGTATACAGTCGAGAACTACAGTCATGTCATGCACATCGTGTCGAATGTGGAAGCAGCGCTCGATCCGAAGCACGATATTATTGACGCGCTGTTTTCCGGTTTTCCGGCAGGCACAGTCAGTGGCGCGCCTAAAATTCGCGCCATGGAAATCATCAATGAACTTGAACCGGAAAAGCGCGGTATATACGGCGGCGGTGTAGGCTATTTCGGGGCTGACGGATCAATGGACAGCTGCATCGTGTTGCGGACAGCCATTATCAAGGACGGCGTTATGCACGTGCAAGCCGGTGCCGGCATCGTGGCAGATAGCGTGGCGGCCTCTGAGCAGATGGAGTGTGAAGCAAAGTCAGGTGCGCTGATTGCTGCAGCCCGAGAAGCCTACCGGGTGGCCAGCGACAGCAAGCGCGGCCAGTAAGGGCAAATATAACATCGCATTTCTGCGCCATATACGCTCTTTACCTACAAAGTAACGTACCACTCTTGACAATATCTAGGCTTTACCCTATATCATCTCTTGTTCATGGCCATTTGGCCCTGAGCAAACACCACAACCAGCGTTCGAGGCTTTGCGCGAAGTCACTCGAGTGCGGTCCTTGGGTCGGGCAGTTTCACGCCGGGCA
>JANYGX010000030.1 GCA_025362295.1 Sphingomonadales bacterium
AAGGCGACAGCTTTATCATCGAGCCCGGCTTTAGCGGCACATGGACAGTGACCGAAACAGTCCGAAAAGACTATGTGATTTTGATGCCACCTTTTGACAGTTAACGGTGCTGAATATTTGGTTTGATACAAATGTCATCCGTATGTAACATTCAAAATATATAGTACTGTTTAGTAAATAATCATAACACGTAAATACGCAGTGCTATAATGTTACGTTATCTTGCAACAGCAGCATTTTTCTACGCTCCAATATTGATCGTTTATGAGTTTGAAAATACTCTATAACTATGGTTAGTATCAGTGAACCGGTTTGTCTCCACGGATAAACCCTTCCACCATATCATGCGCCATATCATCAGTGTATTGCACGGGCGGGTGCTTGCAAAAATAAGCGGCAGCACCTTCCACCACACCGGCGTGGCCACGATCAAGAGCCAGACGGGCACAGCGGATCATATCGATTGCCACACCGGCAGAATTTGGTGAATCTTCGACTGATAAACGCATTTCCAAATTCATCGGCACACCGCCAAACATTTCACCTTCCATACGCAGGAAGCAAACCTTGTTGTCATTCTGCCACGCCACATAGTCAGATGGACCGACGTGAATGTTTTCTGCATCCAACCGCATGGCCGTAACGGATTGCACCGCTTCCGTCTTGGAAATCTTCTTGGACTCCAAGCGATTTTTATTAAGCATATTCAAAAAATCTGTGTTGCCACCAGTGTTCAGCTGGTACGTGCGCAGCAGCTTGACACCGCGCTTGGCAAATAAGTCAGTCAGCACGCGGTGCACTATTGTCGCCCCGACCTGCGCTTTGATATCGTCACCAATAATCGGTAATCCGGCCTGCTTGAAGCGATTCGCCCATACAGGATCCGACGCAATAAACACCGGAATGTTATTCACAAACGCAACGCCAGCATCAAGCGCGCATTCGGCGTAAAATTCAGTAGCCTTTTGCGAACCCACGGGCAGATAATTCATCAGAACTTGGGCACCGCTTTCTTTCAGCGCCTGCACAACATCTTCTTTGCTTGGCTCAGCGGCCTTAGCAACAACAAATGTACGGTCGTCGTGGTAGTTTGTCATGTGTTCAGCAACACCGTCCAGCACCTTACCCATACGCACGATTGTACCGCTGGTGGGAACGTGGTCACAAAATGTCGTGGTGCAGTTCGGCTTGGCGAAAATTGCCTGCGCCACATCCTGGCCAACCTTGCGCTGGTCCACATCAAACGCTGTAACAACGCGGATATCTTTGGGACGGTAGCCCCCGAGATCCCAGTGCATCAAACCAATTTGATCGTTAGAACCACCATTGGAATAATGTGCTATACCTTGGACGAGTGAGCTAGCGCAGTTACCAACCCCAACAACAGCAATATTTATCGGGTCCATTAAATCCTCCGAGACCTTGTAATTTCTTTGTAAACATTCTTCTTTACGGTATTAGCTAGAGGAGCTTTATCGCCACGGCAAGCTTGCATTTGCCATTGATGACAGATTTATGTCATTTTTCAGATTGCACCCTTAGAAATTCTCTAAAATTCACTAAGAAGCGGAATTGTGCCCAAAAAAAGGTGAGTGTGGCATAAATTGCGACAAATATGATACCCCAGTACCAGAATGCACCAATCGCGAAGGGTATCAAACACCATAAATAAACAGTGCATGTTCCTTCAAATAATTTCATTTGTCTGTCTAGTGGGCTGAAAACGCTTAAACGGTTACCTGTTAATTCTTTGAATATTTTGTCTAAAAAACCCTTGCTGGTCGACACAATTATAATAATGACAGCAATTGCCCATGAAGTTGTCGTTCCAGAGTTTTTGGCAACATAATAAGCCAGTGCCAGGCACCAGCTTACCGCAATGATATTTACAGCTATTTCAAACCCTTTATGCCAGTTTATAATTTGAATCCTAAGACGAGCGATGGTCTGCTGTATGCCGGTCACCATGCCGAAGCCAATGGCTAAAACCAGAGCTAGTCGCGGCCAGCCGACAGCGACCAGACACACACTGATAATGCCAAGACCCAAAATGGCCCCGGCACAATAATCCATGTTAAAGTTCTGTTTCAGCAATCCTTTCATGACAAATTTTTCAAACGGTGCATGAATGAATGTCGTCGACCAATCCTGACCGGTTTTGTGCAACGATGCAATGAGATCGTCGGCAATCACTTCTTCGTCGGCAGCGCTACTAACCGGTTGCCAGAGCAATGGCACTGCATGCAATGGCACTGCATGCAATGCGGTTGCATCGTATGTATTGATGTCGTTGGCAACGACGAGTGCCGTATCCACCTGCGCCGCCACCTGGCGAATCAGTGTCTGCTCCATATCCCAATCCCCCAGCCCCTTGGCGATAGTGCGCACCATATTGCCCGAGGTTTTCAATACAGATGCAAAACTGTATGTTGGGTCAATCCGTGAAGCCCGAACACCATTTTTGGACGTCGCCTCCCAGACCATCATAGCCTGACGTGCCGGATGCATGCGTGCGTGAGACACCAGGCGCGCATCAACAAGCACGCCCTCTTCTATCATTATAATCTCGTCCGCATCATCAAGCCTAGTGACGAGATCGATGGCACGGATGACCGGAATAATGTCCATCCCGCGCCACTTTGATGGCAGTGCTGGCTGGATAAGCCCGCCCTCCTTCTCAATCAATACCAAGGCTTTCGTTGCACCCAGTGTTTGCAGTTGGCGCAAGCCTCGCATAAGCAGGCTTATACCACCCGCTTGCAAGCCCGCCTTAGGATGCGCTGGCAAATCAGAGCGCGGATGCACCGCACACAAAACACCAATCAAAGCCATATTGCGCCAAATACTTTCATTAAAAATTTGATCATCATGGCTAGATTGCTGCCGTGTCAAAACAATGGCAAGCTTGACGCGCGGTGCGAACCATGATGTATTCACATTTCTGAACTCCAAAGGAGCAGACTCATGAGCATAGCCCACATTCTAAAGCAAAAAGGCTCACACGTTGAAACGGTGAGTGAAAGTGTCAGTGTTATAGCGGCTGTCAAACATCTCGCCGACAAACGCATTGGCGCTGTTCTGGTTACAGACGCTGCCGGCAAGGTAACTGGTGTGCTCTCAGAGCGCGATATCGTGCGTGGCCTTGCCAAAAGCGGCATATCTGTACTCGATCAACCGGCCAATTCCATCATGACAGCGCCGGTGATCACCTGCACACAACAGGCAACCGTGCAGGCAGTGATGGCCCAGATGACATCGCGGCGCATTCGCCACCTGCCTGTTATGGACGGCACGACCATGGTTGGCATGGTATCCATCGGCGATCTCGTCAAGGCGCGCATTGAGGAAACTGAGCAGGAAACGGCTGCGCTTAAGGATTACATTGTCACGGGATGAGTGTTCGTACTTCACGCATTCTGAAATTGTGAGATTGAACCTTATACAATCGTAAGGGTTGTTTACATGTGATTAATCTCAAAGGAGTTAACGCATGCAAACCATTCGCAAAAGCCAGGATCGTGGCCACGTCTCACTCGATTGGCTCGATAGTCGGCACAGTTTTTCATTCGGCGGGTATCACGATGACAGGCATATGGGATTTTATGATCTCCGCGTGATCAACCAGGATATTATCGCGCCCGCTGGTGGGTTTCCGACGCATAGCCACAAGAACATGGAGATCATCACCTACGTGCTGCGCGGCGAGTTGGCACACAAGGATTCATTGGGGACAGTTGCCACAATCCGCGCCGGTGAGGTACAGCGCATGACGGCTGGTCGCGGCATTTCGCACAGTGAATTCAATGCCAGCAACACATTGCCAGTCGAGCTGCTGCAAATATGGATACTGCCGGAACAAACTGACATCACGCCGGGCTATGAGCAAAAGGATATTGGCACGAGCAATCATGACGGCCCGTTACAAACCATTGTTACCAAGGGTGGGGGCAATGGCGTGCTCAATATTCATCAGGATATGACACTTTTGCGCGGTCAACTCAGAGCTGGTGAGGCCGTATGCTACACCTTGCTCAATAACCGTGCTGCATGGATACAGATGGTTGCAGGCCGTTTGACTATGAATGATGAGGCCTTGTTGCCGGGCGATGCTACCGCTTTGACGAATCAAGAAACCCTGACGTTTATCGCTGAGGAGAACGCAGAGTTTTTGCTGTTTGACCTTAAGAGTTGAGGTGGTATGCGTTACCGTCGGCTACAACTTGACCTTTACCTTCCATCTCGATCAGGTGAGCCATCACGGACCTACCCGCCGCACCGTGTAAAACTTTAGGTGTGGATGCATACATTTGCTCAACCAACTGGGCTATTGTGGCTGATCCGTTTGCAAGCACCCGCAGGATCTGGTTTTCCCGCTGTTTGCGATGTGCAATAAGTGCGCGCACAAATGATTTGGGTTTTTCAACCGGTTTGCCATGTGTGGGATAATAACGCACATCGTCCCGCTCCAGCAGTTTTCGCAGCGAGGCAATATAATCAACCATATTCCCATCCGGCGGAGCGACCACGGTCGTGGACCAGCCCATGACATGATCGCCGGTAAAAAGGGCTTTTTCCTCATGCAATGCATAGCACATGTGGTTGGATGTGTGACCGGGTGTGCTCACGGCTTCCAGAGTCCAGCCCGGTCCGGCAATCAGCTCACTGTCTGTCATCACATGATCTGGGCCATAGCTTAAATCAAACGCAGCATCACTGCGCGGCGCCCCGTCGTCAGGCATCACAATCGGTGCGCAGCCAACAATCTTCGCCCCGCATCGCGCTTGCAAGGGCACAGCTGCTGGTGAATGATCGTTGTGAGTGTGGGTGATTACAATATGGCTGATGGTTTCCCCTGCCGTTGCCGCCATGATGGCATCGACATGCGTATCAAGCATCGGGCCGGGATCTATAACGGCAACGCACCCGTTGCCTATAATATACGTGCCGGAGCCCTTGTAGGTAAACGGACTGGGGTTATTGGCCAATACCCGCCGGATAAGGGGAGACATCAGCGCCGATGCCTCGTAGTGAGGTGGTTCCGTTTCCAGAACATAGTTTATGGCTGAAGTCATAATAACTCACTGAAAGGCCCGTTTGACTCTAATAACACTCGTTTCGCACAAACGACGGCACCCGGCTACAAGGGAATAGCCGGGTGCACAGGTTTCCAGGGACAAGAAACCTTAATTAATTACGCTGTAACGTGCTGGATGGATTATGAATAGTTTTACAATTGACATAAAATCTTAACAAAAAATCTATGTTGCATATGCAAAAGAGACAAGAGATAGATTTTACAGAACATTTTGAGAGTAAGCAGTTTATGAACACAACAGCTGATCAGCCGGTTAAAATTGCGGTTTTTCCGGTAGGGGGCCTGGGCACGCGGTTTTTGCCTGCCACCAAAGCCATGCCAAAAGAAATGCTGCCAGTGGTCGATAAGCCGCTTATTCAATATGCCGTTGAAGAGGCACGGGCAGCGGGTATTGAGGAAATTATTTTTGTGACCGGTCGAGGAAAATCGGCAATTGAAGATCATTTCGATTTTGCAGCAGAACTCGATGGTGTGCTGAACGAACGCAACAAACACAGCGATATTGAAACCTTGCGCGCCATCCCCGGCCCACCGGGCGGCATTGCCTACACTCGCCAGCAAATGCCGCTTGGGCTTGGCCACGCCATATGGACAGCGCGGCACTTGATTGCCAACAGGCCCTTTGCCGTTTTGCTGGCGGATGATCTGGTGCGTGCCAACGTGCCTTGTCTGCGCCAGATGATTGAAGCCTATGGCACTGTCGGCGGTAATATCATGGCGGTGATGGAGGTGCCCAAAGAGCACACCAATCGCTATGGAATTATCCAGCCGGGCGTAGTCAAAGGTCGTTTGACTGAAACAGTCGGCATGGTGGAAAAGCCCAAGGCTGAACTTGCCCCCTCACAGCTTGCTATTATTGGCCGCTATATTCTGCAGCCCCAGGTGCTGGAAATTCTGGAGGCTCAGCAGGCGGGCGCTGGCGGTGAAATACAGCTGACCGACGCGATTGCCCGGCTGATTGGCCAGCAACCTGTTCATGCCTTTCATTTTGAAGGCGACCGCTTTGATTGCGGCGACAAGGCAGGCCATGTGATTGCCAACATCGCCTTTGCCCTCGACAGACCTGATTTGCGCAAGGAAGTCGTTGACTATATTGCCAAACTCGCACCCACGCTTTAATCACACTGCAATATTCATCAAGTTAAAAAGGTTTTCTCATGCGTTTGACAATGATTGGTACAGGCTATGTTGGCCTAGTTTCCGGTGCCTGCTTTTCTGAATTCGGTCACGATGTCATTTGTGTCGATAACCGCCCGCATGTGATCGAGGCGCTGGAAGCTGGCAAAATTCCGATTTATGAACCCGGTCTTGATGAGTTAGTGGCGCGCAATGTCAAAGCCGGTCGGCTGAAATTCACCACCGACCTTGCCAAAGCAATTGATGGCTGCGATGCGGCTTTTATTGCCGTGGGCACACCATCACGACGTGGCGACGGCCATGCGGATTTAAGCTTTGTTTATGAAGCAGCGCGGCAAGTGGCTGAGGCTGTGACAGGCAAGTGTGTGATCGTGAACAAGTCAACCGTGCCGGTTGGCACTGGTGCAGAGGTCGATGCGATCGTCAAAAAAGTTGCCCCCAACAAACAGATTTATGTGGCCTCAAACCCTGAATTTCTGCGTGAGGGCTCGGCCATTGAAGATTTTATGCGGCCTGACCGCGTGGTGGTCGGTGTCGCCTCCGACGATGCCAAGCAGGTGATGACCGACATTTACCGGCCCTTATTCTTGCGCGATACACCGATTTTGTTCACCAGCCGCGAGACAGCCGAGATTATCAAATATGCCGCCAATGCGTTTCTGGCGACAAAGATTGGTTTTATCAATGACATTGCCAACCTGTGTGAAAAAGTCGGCGGCGATGTGCAGCAGGTTGCCAAGGGTATTGGCCTCGATAATCGTATCGGCAGTAAATTTTTGAACGCGGGACCGGGCTATGGCGGCAGCTGTTTTCCCAAAGACACATTGGCGCTGTTGCGCACAGCACAGGATCTTGGCATGCCGCTTGGTATTGTTGCCGCCACAGTCGCCGCCAACGACCAACGAAAAATCGACATGGCAGAGCGGGTTATTGCCGCCTGCGGAGGTGATGTGAAAGGCAAGACCATCGCTGTGCTCGGCCTTACCTTCAAACCCAACACCGATGATATGCGCGATGCGCCGTCGCTGGTCATCGTGCCAATCTTGCAAAAAGCCGGTGCCACTATCCGCGCTTTCGATCCCGCCGGTATGGAGCAAGCCAAGCCCATGCTAACGGATATTACATACTGCACTGGCCCCTATGATGCCATGAAGAATGCTGACGCGTTGCTGATTATCACAGAATGGAACGAGTTTCGCGCCCTCGATATGACGCACGTAAAAAGCCTGTTGAAAGAGCCGGTGTTTGTAGATTTAAGGAATATTTACAAGCCGGATGAAATGAAGGCGAAGGGTTTTGTATACACTTCGGTAGGGCGTGGGTAAAAATAATTCTGGATAAATTTAATATTATACTCCCTCATTCCGAGATTTACGGAACGAGGGAGATGATGCTAGAATTATTAGTTACTAATGCCAGGCGCGCCCATTCTATCGAGGCCAGTTTGCTGCCTGAACGTTCCATCACTGTTTCTTACAAGATTGATATATTGATCAGATATATCAGCATTCTTGCCATTGATTGCAGCATTCTGAACCACAAGACGAGGTGATCCACCAATATACTTTATCGTTGCTGTACGATTGCCTTCCTTGAAACTTCCACGACCGAAATTCTGATTGAGCGATGCAAGGGCTTTGTTATTCCATTCGGATGTTGATTTACCAAGATAACCAGGGCCAGCATTGATTTTTGGTTTGGCAGGTGTTGAGGGAACTGGTTGGCTATCCATGAAACTGCCTCCGCCATCTTCACCATGCATAGCAAGCTGATTCGGAATAAACTGTGCAGATGCTGCACTACCAACTGATGTCATAAATAAATTCTTTCTTGATTAAATTGATAAATTGTTTTGCAATTCTCTGATAGCGAACAATTATTTTATTTATAACACCAGACTAATACCTATAAATCCCCATAAAAGTACCTATTTGTCGTATAAATAATATGAATATATGCACGGCAGAAATTAAACACGAGAAGATGGTATCAATTCCCGGAAGCCTTCACGGCGCGTAAATCCACATCTGTGTTGGCTGCGATCCAGCTCACGATAGCAAAAGCAGCAACCACTTTGTCTATGACTTGCTTGTCAATTTTATCGAGTGTGTCATCTGGGGTGTGGTGCAGGTCAAAATAATGTGTGCCGTCCTGCTCGATATCGGCCACGGGCACGCCAAGTTCAGCAAGCTGGCTGACATCTGAATCGCCCGTGGCTGGGCGGTCATCAAAAAGAATGCCCAGTGGCTGAAGCGCGCGCGCCATGGCTCTGGTCACAGGTTCACCGGCAGTGCCAAACTTGGTGCGAAATTTATACGGTCGGTCGGCACCAAAATCCGCTTCTGCGCCGAAAGTGATTTTGCTCAATTCGCGGGCATGGGCTTTGGCATAAGCCTTGGCCCCGATCAGGCCGGATTCCTCAGAACCAAACATGACAACACGAATGGTGCGCTTTGGCCGCACTGGCATATCTCGAATAAGTTTTGCTGCGGCCGTGGTGATGGCAATACCAGCCCCGTCATCAATGGCGCCAGTGCCAAGATCCCAGCTGTCGAGATGGCCACCGATGAGCACGATTTCGTCTGGCTTTGTGCTGCCAGGAATTTCCCCGACAACAGAATGCGTGGTGATCATGCCATCCACATGCGGTGTTAATGTTATGTGCAAGCGTATAGTCTTTCCCGAGGCCGCCAACCGATCAAGCTGCTCGGCGTCCGGCGCCGATAAGGCCGCTGCCGGAATTTTGGCAATACCATCATCGTAATGCATTTGGCCGGTGTGCGGAAAACGACGGTAGTCACTGCCGAGTGAGCGCAACAAATAAGCGACAGCGCCGCGCTTGGCGGCTTCACTCGCACCGGAACGGCGGATGCGACCTGCTGCACCATAACCAGCGCCATCTTCAGCTTTGATCAAGGCTTCTGTCACAATCGCTATCTTGCCGGCAAGCGACCGAGGTTTGGCATCAAGCAAATCATCATAGCTGGAAAATATAATGGCGTCTGCCGTTAGGCCATCAGCAGGCGTGCCAACGGATCCGCCAAGCGCTGTAATGATCAATCGTTGCTGGGTTGGCGTGATGACCTCAGCCGTCTCCACCCCGCGCACCCATTTGGGTGCATCAAAGGCTTCGGCATGGACATTCTCGAAACCCCAGGCCTTGAGTTTTGTCTGCGCCCAGGCAACCGCTTTGTCATCGTTGGCCGAACCAACGAGACGCGGGCCGACCTCCGTCGTTAAACTGCTGACAAACTCATAAGCGTGTGATGAGTGAAGCGCTGCAACCCGGAGGGATGATAGTTCATCGGCGCTTGCCGGGCTTGTCGAAATGAAGAGAGCGAATAACACATAGCGTAGTTTGCGCATAAACAAGCTTTCACGAAATAACATCAAGCAACATGTTTAGATATTGTCCCAAACTTAAGCAAGCAAACCGTCTTTTGCATCATCCGCGCTCTCGCCACCATGTCAAAACACTCAGCGCACCGATAACAATCAAAGCGAGCCAAGGGGGCAGAAGGGCTGCCTCGTCAACGCCTATAAGCTTGCCGCTGTTGTTTGCCACCAATCCAAACCATCCAGTGCCGTGGTTGCGTGTGTGAGCACGGACGCGCTTGATTGCAGGCAGTGTGCCAAAGCTGATGCCACCGTCGGTTGCCAGAGCCAGCGGTTTTATGATCCGCTCTGTCGGGCGGATGTCAGCAAATTCCAGCGCGTCAGAGCCCACATTGATGCTGGCAGAAAGCTTGCCCTGACGGGCAGAATAAATACCAGGGCCAGCCAAAGGCAGGTTTGTCATCTGGCCAGTGGGCGTGGTCTCTGTTGGCTTTGAAATCTGTGTACCGTCAGGTAGCGTGAATACCACCGGGTCCGGTGCCGTGCTGAGGCTACGGCGTTCAGCCACCACGCTTGTCGCTTTGGCTGACAGGCCGAGCTGTTCAGCTTCAAGATCGGGCTCTTTCATCAGCCAGTGAGCCGTGCGACGCACCAGATCGTCCCATGGTCCGAGTTGCTCGCTGCGTGCCCATAACCACAATTGGTCAGACATCAGCATGGCAACCCGGCCACTGCCGTAGGTGTTTACCTGCAGTAACGGCGACGACCCGGCTTTCATGAGGGTTTGGCCAGCAACGGCACGACCGCGCGTGAAACGAAACCACGGCCCCCACGGGCGCTGCAATGTGTTCACCACCGGATGCCGCAAACCGAGTGTGGTGATCTCCGGCATAAAGGCCGCCGTCGGGGCTGCATCGCCTGGCACGACCGGCAACAGCCCAAGGAGGCCAGTGGTTGCAAGACTTTGCGGACCATTGAATTCCGGACCAGCAACAACCAGCAGCGCGCCACCATGGCTGACGTAAGATGTCAGACGATTAAAATAATCCGGTTGCAACAAATCAAGGGCTGAGTAACGATCGAAAATCACCAGGTCAAAACTGCTGAGGCGGTCCTCGAACAGTTGATTGACGGGAAACGGGATGAGTGCCAGCTCATCATTGCGCGCACGGTCAACAGATGACGGCAAGCGCAAGATTGTAAAGTGAATGAGGTCAATCGCCGGATCAGATTTCAGCGTGTCGCGCCACAGCCGCGCACCGGGGTAAGGCGCACCGGTAATGAGCAAAACATTCAGCCGGTCGCGCACACCGTTGATGGTAAAGAGTGCCCGATTATTACTAATGACGCGCTCTCCGGGAAGCGCATCAACAGCAAGGGTAATTTCAGCAGGCCCGCGTCGGGTGATTGGCACATCAAGCTGAAGCGCTGTGCCCGTTTTGACTGAAATCGGGGTTTGTTCAACACCGTTTAGCTTCCAATTAACCCGCACCGGGTTCCCTGATGTGCCATCATCAACCCTGATACTCGGGTGGGCATGGGTACCAACAATTGCAAATGGCGGTGCTGCCAGCACGCTAACACGCCGGTCTGTCATTTGCGGATCACCAACGATGATCGCATGCACCGGCTTTCCGAGCGCTTTCAGTTTATCCAGTGCCGGCTGGTCATGAAACAAGCCATCGGTGATGAGAATTGTGCCAGCCAGACGGTCACGGGGAATTTGTGCAAGGTTTTTTTGTAACGCTGCAAAACCATCGGTACGTTCAGGATTTCGCATTGCCGCAGGAATAGTCGCCTCGCGCCAGATGATATTGTTGAGTTTTGTATTCAATAGGGTTCGTGTCAGGGTTTTGGCTTGTGTGCCGCGTTCATCAAGCGCCATGCTGGCCGAATGGTCTGTAACAACAAGGGCAATGTCAGCTAGCGTGTCCCGGTGCTCAACGCGGCGCACCGGGTGCAGCAGCACAGTCGTGATGGCACCGATCAGCAGCAATCGCCAGATACTGCCACGACTGCGTATACTGGTTGTCAAAAGTGTGAGTATAACGGCCACAACACACAGCACAGCAATCAGGCTTGCAGGCACAAGTGGGTCTGCGCTGATCATCGTGTGTCCCTGGCTTTGCCCATGCGCTCAAGCAAACTCGCAGCATGCACCTGATCGGCTTTATAGGTGCCGCTGAGTGTATAAATCACCAGATTGATGCCGTACCGCAGGGCGGCCTCGTTGCCGCTTGCCCAAGCATCCGCCCAGCCGCCGTTCAGACTGAGCACCACGCCGCTGGTTCGCCCATTGGCGCCGAGTGTGCCAGACTCCACCCACTGGCTGGCAAAATCAAAACCACCCGGTACCCGGCCAAGCAAATAAAAACTGTGCGCCAGCACATGAGCCTGACTGAGCTGCTCAAGCCTTGGCAGATCGAGTGGTTGCAAAAGCTGGCGCAGTGCAAGTGCATTTTGTCCGCTGGTATCAAAAATAATCAATCCGCCAGTCTCGAGATAGCGCTGCACATGCCTGATGGCTTCCGGCGAAAGCGGGGCAGCGTTGAGGGCAACCGGCCAGTAGACCAATGCGTAAAGCCCGAGGTTGGCGCGTTCAGGGTTTACCGGCACGGGTGCGCCTACATCTGTTGCCGTACGCGCTTTCAAAGCATCACCAAGGGCCGCCAGACCGCTTGCAGCAGATGTTGATATGCCGCTTGTCACATACGCCAGTCGCACCTCAAGCGCACCGGCAGGTTCTGCTTTTGCCTGTGTGATGCCGACTGCTGATGCGGCAATCGCTATAATGTGCACGATGCGCTTGATTTGACCTTGCAGGAACAGCACAACAATCCAGTCCAGCAACAACAGAATGACAGCACAGCTCAGCAGCCATGGCATCAACGCTACGCTAACAGTTTGTGATTTGCCAATGGCAACAGAGCCTGGCCAGATTATAGGCTTGGGCACGTTCAGCGTATCGCCCAGATTTAATACTTTGATATTTGTGCCGGCGGTGTAAAAACCAGGCGGGTTCTGCGGGCCGGGTTTCAGGGTTGCAAAGACATCCACAGGAAGCGAGACGTTCAGCCCTGTCGATTGTGCCAGCATGCCATCGTATAACAGCGCCTGATCTAGTGTGAATTTTACCTCTTTAACAGTTGAAGTATCCATGGCAGTTGACGTGGTTTGGGCAAGACTTAGCAGCTGAACCATCATGTCTTCAAACAGCCCTGAAAGGGCCAGTGTGGACCAGGCAGCGTTGGCTGTTGTGTGCACCAGCACAACAAGGCCGCGACCACGTTTCGAGGCAGTGACAATGGGCGTTCCATCGCTAAGCGTCGCCCACACATGACCTGAGAGATCAGCCGTGGGATCAGCAAGCACCTGCTCGCGAACCGTTACATCATTTGCAATCTTGAGGCCTGCAAAAGGGCTTGCGGCTGGCCATTCACTAAAGTTCAGCGGCTTTTGCCAGCTCATGGCACCGCCAAGGGTGCGGCTGGCAGCGCGCAATTTAACTGGCGAGAAGGGAGAGCCCTGTTCGGCCAGACGTGGCCCGGCAAACATGATCGTCATGCCACCTTGATCAATCCAGTGTGCCAGTCGCTGGCTGTCGTCGGTTGAAAACTGTCCTACATCAGCCAGCATCAAAATATTAACGCCAGCATTGAGGATGGAACCAAGTGTTCCCGTTTTTATATCGGCATGGGATTCGAGCGCGCGTTTCAGATAATAATCCATGGCCTTGAAGGGTTGATTATCGCTAGCTGTTTCAGCAGAAACAATACCAACATAATTGCGTTTGGCATTGCTGCCTAAAAGATAAACGGCAGCAGCAGAATTCTCGCCGTCAATAGCAATACGGGAAACAGCACTGCGTGTGCCCGGCGGCAGGATAAGCGTGCCACTGGCTATCGGCGCATTAGACGGGATCGGTATATCCAGATGAGACACGACTGAACCGTCATCGGCAATGACGCTGACACTTGCATTCTGGGCCGGTAAATTTGCTGGACGTTCAAGAGTAACTTGAAATCCCTCTGCATTGATATGCGCATTTTTTATGATTAAAGGCGCTGCTTTTGCTGGCAAGACAACCCGGAGTGGCCCTTGCTGTTGCACAGCGGCCGTCAACATCGCGCTGCCACCGTCGTCAATACCGTCACTCACCCAAACAGTGCGGTTGATGTTTTTTGGCAGCTGTGCAGCCAGCGCGTGTCTGTTTGGGGACCAAGGTTGCGGTGTTAGCCGTTCAATCGCTGCGCGTGCCAATGACGGCGTTAGAGCCTCGATAGGTGCAAAAGGCTGTGCTGTGAAAGCCACATATATCTTGTTGTTTGCAGTGCTTTGCTCATGCACAACTTCCAATGCGGCAGTTTTTATAGCGCTCCACTGGCTCGCAGCGCTCCAGCCATTATCGATAATCAGAAGTGTATACCCACCGGTCTCGGTCACTGGCAAAGGTTTGTAAATGGGCCCGGCACAACCAAGAATGATCAGTGCAGCGATGATCATGCGGAGCGCTGTCAGCCACCACGGCGGTGAGGTTTTAACCTGCTGTTCAGGTGCAGGCTTGATCAGTGTTAACGCTGGAAAAGCGATTTTTTGCGGGGCGGGGGGGCGCAGCCTGAACAGCCACCACAACAGAGGTAAGCCCAGAAGTGCAACTGCCAGAAAGGGTGTTTCAAAAATCATGAAATAATTGTGCGCACTGTATCGGCGAGGCTTTGCGACGTATCGGCGCGGACATATCTGCCAATTGTAGCGATTTTTAAGGAGAGCGCTTCAAATGCTGCACAATAATCGGCCTTTGCAGCCTCTGCCTTATCTAACAACACATCTGCTTCATGTTCGTAGCCTGAAAATTGCACCCGCCCCAAAAATGGAAAGGCAACCTCATACGGGTCGCACACATGCACAAAAATAAAATCATGATGTGTGTCGGCAAAATTTTTAAAAAATTCCTCAGGCATTAAAAAATCACTGATCATTACAACCAGCTGATTGTCAGGTATCCTTTGTAAAACAGGTTCGCTTTGCTCCTCCAGACGCATGGCAAGATCCTGCCGGGGGGTGGTTTGGGGTGAGTCGATCAAAGCCGTTGCACGATCATCAGCAAGTGCTACACACTGCACAAGCGATGCCGCCAGTGTGTAGGCATAATCTAGTTTCGTCATCAGCTCAGCGTTTGACTTGTAAACCATCGATGCACTTCTATCGCACCAGAGTGTGAGGGGAGAGGGCGTTTGTCGCTCTCGTTCGCGCACCAATACGTCATCCGAGCGGGCAGATTTGCGCCAGTCAATTCGGTTACTGCTTTCACCATCACCAAGGGGCCTGTATTGCCAAAAATCCGTACCTATGCCAGCGCGCTTCCGCACTTTGGCACCTTGCTCATGCAGCTTCGAGCGTGTGGCATGCAGAGACCATGGGCCAACGCTGTCCGCTATTTGTGCCCCCATCTGCCAAAGGCTTTTGCTCATAACCTGGCTGCAAAATCATCAATCAGCGTATCGATATTTTTTCCCTTGCTGCGCGCGCCGTAGCCCAGCTGAATGCGGTGTCGAAGCACGGGTTTTGCCAGAGCCAGTACGTCGGCCAGCAGAGGAACAGGTCTGCCTGCCAGCAAGGCCCGCGCTTTGGCGGCCAGCAAAAGGGCTTGTCCGGCACGCGGGCCAGGCCCCCAGCGAATATCGCTACCCTCACCAGCCGGTCGCGCGGAACGCACCAGATTGACAATGGCATCAAGCACCGTTTCAGGCACGGGCAGGCTGCGTACCATAGCTTGAGCCGCCAGAATATCGGACACATCAAGAACAGCTGTGGCAGATTGCTGGGCAGGGCCGGTTGTGGCCATAATCACCTCGCGTTCGGTTGCGGCAGACGGGTAATCCATATTGATCTGCAGCATAAACCGGTCCAGTTGTGCTTCGGGCAATGGATAGGTGCCTTCCTGTTCTATCGGGTTTTGTGTGGCAAGCACATGAAACGGGGTTGGCAAGGCGCGCGCTTCACCGGCTGTTGTCACAGTCTGTTCTTGCATGGCTTCCAGCAGGGCCGCTTGCGTGCGCGGCGAGGCGCGGTTGATCTCGTCTGCCATCAGCAACTGTGTGAACACTGGGCCGGGCGCAAAGACAAATCGCCGTGCGCCGTCCGCTGCGGTTTGCAAAATTTCTGAACCCAAAATGTCCGCCGGCATTAAATCGGGTGTAAATTGAATGCGGCGACTGCCAAGCCCAAGCACAGTGGAAATTGTTTTGACCAGAGTTGTTTTGGCCACCCCCGGCACACCCACAAGCAGCCCGTGGCCGCCCGCAAGCACAGTGATCAGCACTTCGTCAATCACCGTGTCTTGACCGCGCACGGTACGCGCGATTTCGGTTTTCGCCGTACTCAATTGAGCGGCTAAGCGGTCGAAATTGGCAACCGGGTCGATGGTATCTGGGTTCAGCATGTGGCCTCATTTCATCTATGCATAAGTCTTACCTAGCATTATAAAGACAGTTTATTGGAATAGGAACATTGTTTGACTGAAAAACCATCTTCAACTGCTGGTCACAGTCTTGCCGATATTGCTCGTTTACTGGCTGACAAGCGATTGCCACCAGTCAAAAGCTGGAATCCACCGTATTGTGGACCTATCGATATGCGCATTGCACGCGACGGCACGTGGTATTATCTCGGCACGCCGATTGGCAGACCGGCCATGGTCAAGCTATTTTCCAGTATTTTGCGGCGGGAAGCAGACGGCAGCTATGTTTTGGTGACACCGGTTGAGCGGGTTGGCATTGTGGTCGAGGATGCTCCTTTTCTCGCCGTTGAACTGGTGACAGAAGGTGCGGGGCCAATGCGCCAATGTGGCTTTCGCCTCAGCACAGACGAGCATGTTTTGGTCGGCGCTGAAAACAGCATGACTGTGATTGTTGATCCGGCAAGCGAAGCGCCGCATCCGCTGGTGCATGTGCGCGATGGGCTTTATGCGCTTATTCGTCGGCCGGTATTTTATGAAATGGTCGAAATCGCGCTTCAGGAACAGCAATCTGGCGCACCGCTCGGCCTGTGGAGCCAAGGCGTGTTTTTCCCCATTGATGGATCAGGTACGATGCAATGATGGAGACGGACGTGCGCGCTGCCCTTACGCAGACATCAAAACGAACCCTCATGCGCGGTGATTACGATCTCAATCCTGACCACCGTGCAGAACAGTCGGCGCAGATTGCACTGAAACCCGCAGCTGTGCTGGTGCCGATTATGCAGCGCAAAACGGGCCTCACACTGCTCTTCACCAAGCGGACAGCAACTCTTAAACATCATGCCGATCAGGTGAGTTTTCCTGGTGGTCGGGTAGAGACGGCAGATGCAGATACTGTCGCCACGGCACTGCGCGAAGCCTATGAGGAAATAGGCCTGCCGCACCATAACGTCGACGTGATCGGCAGGCTTGATGACTATGAAACCCGCACCGGCTTTCATATCGTGCCTATCGTTGGTTTTGTTGAACCGGATTTTGATATGGTGCTTAACCCGCATGAAGTGGCAGCTGTGTTCGAGGTGCCGCTCAGCCATGTCATCAACGCCGCCAATCACCAGCAAGGCACAGCATCCTTCAATGGTCGACCTGCGACATTTTATGAACTGCCTTACGAAGGTTACAGGATATGGGGTGCCACGGCGGGTATTCTGGTCAACCTTGCGCATGTGCTCAATGGAACTCTGGCATGACAGATAGAACGCAACCGTGGCTTGAGTGGCCCGGCTTTGCATCGGTTGTTGCGGCACTTGGTGCAGACAATATTCGTGTTGTTGGCGGTGCCGTGCGCGACGCGTGGCTTGGTTTGCCGGTAAGCGATGTTGATCTCGCAACCGTTCTTTTGCCGGATCAGGTGATCAAACGCTTGCAGGCAAAGCACCTGAAGGCCCTGCCAACCGGCATTGCGCATGGCACCATTACAGCCGTGGCTGACCACCACAGTTTCGAGATCACAACGCTGCGCCGGGATGTTGCCACTGATGGACGACACGCGGATGTCGCTTTCACGGACAGCTGGCAAACCGATGCTGCGCGTCGGGATTTTACCATCAATGCGCTGTATATGGATTGTGCAGGCAAGATTTACGATTATTTCGGCGGCCTTGATGATTTGAAAACGGGTCGTGTCCGTTTCATTGATGACGCCACCAAGCGGATTGAAGAAGACGCGTTGCGCATCATGCGGTTTTTTCGCTTCAATGCCCGCTTTGGTGCGGCTGATCTGGATGCTGCAGGTCTGGCTGCCTGTGCCCGGCAGGCCAACCATTTGATGGCGCTTAGCCGTGAGCGCATTCGTGATGAGCTTTTAAAAATGCTTGCTGTGCTTGACCCTGTGCCAACAATTGAAGTTATGATTACGCACGGTATATTCAAGCCGTTTTTGCCGGAGGTGCATTCAGCATCTGGGCTTCATAAGCTTATTGAAGCCGAACACAGGCTGGATGATATTGCCGTGCTACGTCGATTGTTTGTGCTGTTGCCCCGTAGTGCCGCCATCTGCGAAGACGTGGCCCTGCGCTTGAAGTTTTCTCTTAAAGAGCGCCAACGGCTGGTGGCAATGGCAGGCGAAGAATTGTGTGCTGTGGCGCCAGACCCGCACACAATCCGCAAACTCATTTACCAACTGGGCCGGGAGAGATTCATTGATCAGCTGATTTTACGCACGCCTTCAAAAGAACTGTATGAGCAGGCGCAAGCTTGGGATATTCCAAAACTACCCATCAAAGGCGGCGATCTGATTGCAAACGGTGTAGCCGCAGGCCCCGACGTTAGCCGCATACTGGCTTTAATTGAGAACGACTGGATTGATGCTGATTTTCCGGATGGAAAAGCAATTTTAGTGGATATGGCGCGTGTTTACATCAAAAACCACAAAGAATAACCTGCGAAATATTCCCATCCCTAACGAGCGAATACAACACGCGTCAATGCTGTGCTTGGCAAGCTTGTGACAGGCGGGGAGGTTTGAGGGGCTAGAGACTCGACCAGAGCTTTCTTATATCAAACCCAGCTGCTTGTCCGCATCACCCTTCGCCACGGCGGATTTCACCGCATCCGTGCGCGCCATGGGCAGGTCGAGTCGTTTGCCGCGTGAGCTTGCCATATCGAACAGTTCGGCGACGGTAATCACTTGCAGGCGGTCGTCTTCGCGGTTGAGCAGCGGGTGCCTGAACTTGCCTGCTGCTGCGATTTCGTCGCGCATCGATTTGGTTGGCAGGTCGGTGCAAATGAGAAAACCAAACTCAGCCTTTTCGCGCAGGCGGTCCGAATTAAGCGTGGCGAGATCGGAGCGCTTTGTGGTGCCTGATTTGACCTGAAAAATCGCTTTGCCGTTGGTGTCTTTATCAAGCAGAAAATAGGCGATGCCGTCGATGCCGCCATCGGCACCTTTCTTTTCGTTGATCCGCGCCTGATTGCGCGAGAAGGTGAGCACCGCCCATTTCTCGAACTCCTTGCGCGTCTTGTCATCCTTACGATTGGCGAGCAGCATCGCGCTTTCAAGGTCGCGCGGCACACCGTCGAGCTTGATGTCCGCCTCAATCGCGGGCCAATCGTCCTTATACGTATCGGCAAAGCGTTTGAGGATCAGGGCGATCGATTGATAGGTGATGTCGATCCCGATCCAGCGGCGACCCAGCCGCTGTGCCACCGCAACACTGGTGCCGCAGCCGCAATAGGCATCGAGCACGACATCGCCCTCGTTCGACGACTTCTTGATGATACGTTCGAGCAGCGCTACGGGTTTCTGGGTGGGGTAGCCCATTCGCTCTTTAGCAGTCGGCTGAATATGCTGGAGTTCGAAGACGTCGTGACAAGCAACGCCCTTGTTTTCGCCTTTCCGCTTGATGTAGTTGCCATCCTCATCCTTGAGGCGGACGAGCTTGCCGTCGATTACACCGCGAACCGTGTCCTCGATGGCCTCGGGTTTAGCATATCCCTGATACTGGACGTTGAAGGTTCGATCCTTCTTGCTCTTCCCATAAAACAAAATCACGTCGTGCATCCGCTGAAAGTTCGACGACGCGTTGCTCCAACGCTTGTACCACCAAACGATCTCGTTGACGAAATCACCGCCTTGCCGGTCTGAAACGAAAATGGTGTCGCAAACCAGTTTGAGATAGTGCGAGGCGGTCGGGTCGCAGTGGAGGTAGAAGCTGCCGGTGGGTTTGAGGACGCGGTGGATTTCGACGATGCGCAGCGTCATGTGGACCAGATAGGCGAGCAATGAGCCGCGCCCGAGCACCGCTTCCAGCCCGCGGATCAGCGCGACCGTCTGTTCGGTCCAGCGCGTCTCGCCGACCTTTCCCATTCAGCCGTTCGATATCGAGGATATAGTCGATTCCCTCGACCGCCTCATCGCCCCAGTTCCACGTATCGACAAAGGCCTGCGCCTGCGCGCGATCCTCGCTGCCCTGGTTGTTATAAATCTGGAAATAGTTGCGCTTCGAATTGAACGGCGGATCAATGTAACACAAGTCCACGCTGTCGCGCAGCACCTTGCGCCGCAACACATCAAGATTGTCGCCATAATAAAGCTGGTTATTCATATGCCAACGCCGCTCCATAAATTTGAATTGATCCAATCGGTGGGAAATCCCATTTCCACTGATTGTCCGCTCGGGAGTGTCGCCATCAAGGTTTTCAAGCGTTCGCCCCAATCATTGCCGGGTTCTGCCCGAGTGAGAATATATTGAAGCATCGCAACAGTGTTGTAGAGCCGCTTTGGCATCGCATGGTTGACTGTTTCAGCAAGCTCGGGTGGTTCTTTTTTTGGCAAAGTGTATGTCGCACTGAGCTGTCGGTTCCAAAGGCGGCCATGATGCGCGCAAATGTTCCTGACGATTGCGAGCTGGTGGACGAACGTGACGAAAATGCGTTCATCGATGTGAAAAGGTGCGGCAATCTTTTGACGAAGCTTCGGCTCTTTCAGGGTCGCATACCACTGCGACAGCAAGCCAAACGACAACAATTCGGCAGCCATCCACACTGGCGGTCGCTGCGGCCCCGAATAGTGCGTCTTGTAGTGGAGGATGAACGTATCTCTCGACCGACTCACTTCTCGATCCAGCTTAGCACAATTTTGAGCGAATTTCTCGTCATCTGCATAATGCGCTGAATCAACATAGCCAAACGCCCCGCCCAGCATCGCAAGCTGATAGGCCCAACTTCCCCGCACAGCGATTTCGACGCGTTCGATGGCGTCGAGGACGAGCAAACGGAGCCTGCGATCAAACTCATAAAGTTCCAGCACATTTTCAAAACTTGTGCCGGGTTTGAACCTTGGGCCAGCTTGTCCTTTGGGATATTCGAACGGGAACCAATAAGCGCTTAGGCGGTAATAGCTAATATGTTGCAAACTATGCTCGGCCAGCGCGTGGTTGGCTATGATCATGTCCTTACCGATCAGTTTGTTGATCTGATCCGTAATAGGGAGCGCGGGTTTTGTGTATGGGGGCTTCACTTCGAGCCTCCCGCATCCAGCAAAAACATAAAAAAAGACCCCCCTGGTGCGCATACCGTAGCAGAGGCGTGGGAGGTTCTGTTATTTGCGTCGTAAGACAAACGGTCTCGATTGTCAATCTTTTTCGAGATAACGACAACCGCCTGTGCCTGCGCGCGGTCTTCGCTGCCCTGATTGTTAAAAATCTGTAAATAATTGCGCTTGGAATTGAACGGAGAATTAATACAGCGCAAGTCCACGCTGTCAGTAAGGTACCTTGCGCTGTAGCATATCCACAAACTGTCGGAGACCACTCGCCCCTACTCCGCTGCTAGCAATACCTTCGCATCCTGCCGTTTATCAAACGAACCCCACACTTCGTTCCAATTGCCGCGTGTGGCCGCTTTGGAATATTCGGTTGAACGCGTCTCGAAGAAGTTGGCGTGTTCGACGCCGCTGAGCAGCGGTTGCAGCCAGGGCAGGGGGTGGTCTTCGATCATGTAGATGGGCTTGAGGCCAAGTTGCTTCAAGCGCCAGTCGGCCACGTAGCGCACGTAGCGCTTGATGTCCTTTGGCGTCATGCCGGCCACTGGGCCCATTTCAAACGCGAGGTCGATGAACGCATCTTCCAGCCGCACCACGCGCTGGCAACAATCGGCGATATCATCACGCAAGGCCGGCGTCATCACATCGGTTTCCGCGCAGAAAGCGTGGAAGAGTTTGATGATGCCTTCGCAGTGCAACGTTTCGTCGCGCACAGACCAGCTCACAATCTGCCCCATGCCTTTCATCTTGTTGAAGCGCGGAAAGTTCATCAGCATGGCAAAGCTTGCAAACAGTTGCAGCCCCTCGGTGAAGCCGCCGAACATGGCGAGCGTGCGGGCAATGTCAGCGTTGGTATCAACGTTGAACTGACTCATATACTCGTGCTTGTCCTTCATTTCCGAATAGCGCAGAAACGCTGAATATTCCGCCTCCGGCATCCCGATGGTATCAAGCAGATGCGAGTAGGCGGCGATGTGCACCGTCTCCATATTGCTGAACGCTGCTAGCATCATTTTCACTTCTGTTGGCTTGAACACGCGGCCATATTTTTCGTGATAGCAATCCTGCACCTCGACATCGGCCTGGGTGAAGAAGCGGAAAATTTGGGTGAGCAAACTGCGCTCGGTGTCCGTGAGCTTTTGCGCCCAATCGCGGCAATCCTCACCCAGCGGCACCTCTTCCGGCATCCAGTGCACCTGCTGCTGGCGTTTCCAGAAATCAAATGCCCATGGGTAGGAGAAGGGCTTGTAGGATTTTGAGGCTTCGAGAAGAGACATGTGGTTTCCTTTTGATTACTAGAATTATTTAGATCAGAACTTTAAAAAGTCATCCTGCGTAAAATGTGCACTGTGCCCTTAGGGTTCGGCTCTAAGCTTGAATGACGGTGTGAATTACTGACACGCCAAACACTCATCATAGTTTTTCACCTCAACCTCAATCTGCGGCCGCTCGATGGTGTTGTCGGCCTCGACCCCACCGGCAAAGCCAGCGCGCTGGATCGATTTGGATCGGCAGTAGTAGAGCGATTTGATCCCAGTTTCCCAAGCGCGAAAGTGCAGCATGAGCAAATCCCACTTTTCGATATCGGCTGGCAGGAACAGGTTGAGAGAGGTCGCTTGGCAAATATAAGGTGTGCGGTCAGCGGCGAGCTCCAGCAGCCAGCGCTGGTCGATCTCGAAGGCGGTTTTGAAGGTGGCTTTTTCGTCTGCGTCGAGAAAATCGAGATGCTGCACGGAGCCTTCGTTTTCCAGAATCGAGTTCCACACGACTTCCTGGTTGCGGCTTTTTTCGATCAGCACGCGCTCTAGGTGCGGGTTGCGAATGACAAAGGAACCGGACAGGGTCTTATGGGTGTAAATGTTCGCAGGAATCGGCTCGATGCAGGCAGCAGCGCCGCCAGCGATAATGGATATCGAAGCCGTCGGTGCAATGGCAAGCTTGTGCGAAAAACGCTCCATGGCACCAGCATCCTGCGCATCCGGGCAGGCGCCGCGCTCGGCGGCGAGCGTCATCGAGGCCTCATCGGCTTTTTGCTTGATGTGCTTGAACATTTTGAGGTTCCAGCTCTTCGCCAGCGCGGATTCAAAAGGAATGTTGCGCGCCTGATAGAAGCTGTGCAGACCCATCACCCCAAGCCCTATTGAGCGTTCGCGCATGGCAGCGTATTTAGCGCGCGCCATTGTTTCAGGCGCACGGTCGATAAAGTCCTGCAGCACATTGTCGAGGAAGCGCATGATGTCTTCTACGAAGCCCTTTTCAGTGGACCATTGATCCCAGGTTTCAAAATTCATGGATGACAGGCAACACACCGCTGTGCGACTCTTGCCGAGGTGATCGCGACCAGTGGCGAGTGTGATTTCCGAGCACAGGTTGGAGGTGGTTACCTTCAGCCCAAGCTCCTGCTGATGCTTGGCCATGGTGCGGTTCACGGTATCGACATAGATGATATAGGGCTCGCCGGTTGCCAGACGGGTTTCGACAATCTTCTGAAACAAGCTGCGCGCATCAACCTCGCCGCGCTTCTCGCCGGTTTTTGGTGATACCAGATTGAAGCTTGAGCCGCTGCGCACGGCTTCCATAAACGCATCGGTGATCAGCACACCGTGATGCAAATTGAGCGCCTTGCGGTTGAAATCGCCTGATGGCTTGCGAATTTCCAAGAATTCTTCAATTTCTGGATGGTTGACATCGAGATAGACAGCCGCGGAGCCGCGCCGGAGCGAGCCTTGCGAAATGGCAAGTGTGAGTGAGTCCATCACCCGTACAAACGGCACGATGCCGCTGGTTTTGCCGTTAAGGCCAACTGGCTCGCCAATGCCGCGCACATTGCCCCAATAGGTGCCAATGCCACCACCGCGCGAGGCCAACCAGACGTTTTCGTTCCAGGTTTCGACGATGCCATCAAGGCTGTCATCAACCGAATTGAGGTAGCAGGAAATTGGCAGGCCGCGCCCGGTTCCACCGTTGGACAGCACTGGTGTGGCCGGCATGAACCACAGCTTCGAAATATAATCATATAGGCGCTGTGCATGTGCCGCGTCATCGGCATAAGCTGCTGCCACACGAGCAAAGAGGTCCTGATACGCTTCTCCCGGAAGCAAGTAGCGATCTTTCAATGTGTCTTTGCCAAATTCTGTCAACAGTGCATCGCGGCTGGCATCGGTTTGAATGGGAAACCGGTACCGCAAATGGCTTGCGGCAGCCATATCGGCGCCGTTGTGTGTGTCTTGTGTGCCTGAAGTAAAATCCATCGCCTAAGTCCTTTTTGTGCGTGCCGATTTTTATCGGTCAATCTGTCTGTGTAGCATATCCGGCATGGGCTCGCTTGCCCTCATCTGATGTCTCCCCGATATCCACAGACTGTGGACAAGAGAAAAAACGAGCCATACCATGTTCTTTTTTTGTTCACATTGCAAGTTTTGCAAAATGTTGCCGTTATAAATCTTAATCCCCCAGCTGTAGTGGTTCTAACCCAGTAACCCATACTACAAGTAGTGGCTTAGATCGACTCGCAGAGCAATATGGTATTTTTTTATCTTTGATCAATTCATCTCTTGACGATTAGCAATCAAGGTGAATCAAGCCCCCTGATATCTGAAATCGCAGCCCACAATCAACTGTTCACCCAGTTCAATATTTATCGAAAATCGTTGCTAAGATTACTGATTTTGTAGGTGTGTCATGAGACCAGCGTGTGGGGTCAGAAATTAAATTCCCCGTTTCAAAAAAAATCGATACGCAAGTGATTTAAATCCTCTCTTTCAATTAATAATCATTCTTATTATCAATTAACGTGTTTGTAGAATGAAAGTCAAAAACAATATGCACGTTTTAAAATCTTTGTCGTTCGTCGCAGCGGCCATTTGCATTTCCGGCGCACTGCCACTGGCCGTTCAAGCCGCAACAAAAACCATGAATGAATTTACTTTAACGCTAAAAAATCATGTGTTTATGCCAGCCACTCTCACGGTGCCCGCTGGTCAGAAAATTCACATTATTATGATCAATCAAGACAACAGCGAAGAAGAGTTCGACAGTGATGATCTGGGCCGCGAGATTTGGGTCAAACCTCTTGGTCAGGCCGATGTCTATTTTGGGCCACTTAAGGCAGGCCATTATAACTTTCAGGGCGAAATGCACGCTTCTACTGCGCAAGGAATCATAGATGTTAAATAAATATTATGGTGCGCTCGTTGGTGTTGCGCTCTCAATGCCTGCCTATGCCGGTGATCAGGTCTATTCACCTATCGTTGAAAAAGGCGAATGGGAATTTGAAAGCCGGTTGTTGTTCAGCCACGACAGGGACCCAGCCATCAACGGCGCACAAAATCATATTTTTGAAATCGGCTATGGCCTCACACATCGCTGGGCCAGTTCTTTTCTGCTTGAGGTTGAACGAAGCTCTGGCGAAAAAGCCCGTGCCACACACTTTGCTTGGGAAAACATCGTTCAATTGACACCACAAGGCAAATACTGGCTCGATGTTGGGGCTTATATTGAGCTTGAAAAAGGTTTAAATGGTGATGCCAATGAAATTGAAACCAAGCTTCTGCTGGAAAAACAGATTGGTCATATGATTGTAACAGCCAACCCCATTTTCAAAAAAAATATCAGTGGCAAAGATGAGCTGGGTGTTAAATTTGGTTACAGCTGGCGTACGCAATATCGTTTGAGCCGGAAATTTGGCTTTGGTTTGGAGGGTTATGGTCAACTTGGCGAGATCAGGCAATTTTTGCCAGCAAGCGAGCAATATCACACCATTGGCCCCGCCATTCTAGGGCGGCTGCCATTCAGCAAAGGTCATCTGAAATATGATCTGGCCTATCTGCGCGGTCTAACGGCCAGCACACCCGCGTCATCCTTTCAATTTAATCTGGAATATGAAATACGATTTTAATGAATCTGATGGGCATCATTAAGACGGTAAACGATACCATCAGGGTCTGATTTTACGAGTTCAAGCTGGGCTTCAAGCAGCAACGGTTCGCGTTGATACGGCACGGGCAACGAAGCATGTATTTGCATCCAGAGTTCAGAGTTGGGTTTCGTTGGGACAACGCAGTCAGGCGCGCTTTGCCACGCACCTTCGGTGCGCTGTTCCGCTAATCGGGTTTGTCCAAGCAATTGCCAGCTCACACTGCCGCTGACGGACTCTGCCTGTCGGCAGGTGTCGGCGGCACGGGCAGTGCCACGCAAGCCAAACAGCAGTGCCAAAAATAAAAGGCTGGATTTTTTCAAAATCATGTCAATCAATTTTGATTGATATATGTTAAATAGTGTTTTGGTTTATATGACTATTTTTAGATTAATTGTCTGAATCTGTTGTGACGGGTTCCCGTTTCACCGGAACACCGGGCAGAAGTTTTGAGGTGCGGATAGTGAGCGATGTTTTCACACTTGTTACATTTGGTGCCGGAGTGATCGATGTCGTGAGGAATTTCTGGAAGCGCTGCAAGTCTTCACAGACAATTTTCAGAATGAAATCAATATCACCGTTCAACATGTGGCATTCCCGCACCTCTGGCAAGGTGCTCATATGCTGTTCAAAGGCTTGAAGATCAGCTTCTGCTTGTGAGCGAAGCCTCACGAGAGCGAAAACGCATATGCTATAACCAAGACTGTCCGCATCCAGATCTGCATGGTAACTTTTAATAATGCCGGCCTCTTCCAGTGCCCGCACCCGCCTCAGACATGGTGGCGCAGTGATACCCGCTTTTTCAGCCAATTCTACATTCGTTATACGTCCATTGACCTGCAATTCGTCGAGAATAATCCGGTCTATGACGTCAAGCCTACGTACCATATGATAATTCCTAGTCATCATCATGCATCAAAACACCATCTCAAGCAACATAATTGCGCGAATGAAAAAATCTTAACAGATATTTTCCATATTAACCATTTGGTAACGATGACAAGCCGAAACAGAGTTGATAAAGTTTTGACAATGTAATGAATATTCCAACGCTCTTAAAATAAACTTTATACATATTCGTTAACGACTGATTACGGCCACCACATGAATAATGATGTTTTTGATGGGCCAGTCCTGGCCCCTATAGATTTAACAGCTGGAGGTTTTCAGGGGCGGCAAAACACGTCTGTTTCCAACACTGAAATCTTAGGCGAGACGGCCAGCACGTCACAAATCAGGCGTCACGACGACATGGTGGCTAATTTGTTGCGGACAGAAAACAATTCATCTCCCAATATGCGGCAGACCCTTTACCGCAACTTGCTGGATTTGATGATGCAAAACCGTCCGTCAACGGTGGGTGAAGTCCGGCCTGCCATTTTTGCGGCGCTTGATCGTTTAAAGCCGACGGTGGATATTGATATCAGGTCTGCCGTTGCCAGGCGAATTGCGCGCCAACGTCTGCCACAGGCCCATGATCTTATCGCTTGGCTGCTGAATGACAAGGCAATCGCTGCTGGTGATATTTTAAGCTGCGTCCAGCTTGACGATGACAACTGGCTTAATCTTCTGTCAAAACTTGATGCCAAGCAAAGAGGTTTTTTAAGCCATCGTACGGACCTTAATGAATTTGTTACACGAGCGCTTTTTTCACTGGGTCAGCCAATTTTATTATTGCAGAACAATGCTGAATTTCAGAGTGACAGAACGGTTGATCATCTGTTTCTGCGGGAAGCAGCAACACCCGGTAGGCCGGATGAACTTTCTGATGAAGCACAGAAACAGGTGAGGGATCTTATCCAGCGCATTGATGACTTTCGCAAAGGTCGAGATCGTAAACCGGCACCTTTTGTACGTTTGACAACGGTTGAACAGGGTGCGCACCATGTTCCGGATATGGCCTATGCTGAAGGTGGGACTTTTACTGCCGCTGCCAACGATGATCAGAGTGTGTCTCGGCATCCTGTTGAGCCGGACGAGCCGACTTTAATGCTCACGTCGCCGCTGATGGATATTGCTGCTGTCCTGTCGGATTGGCAGTGGGAGACCGACCGTTTTGGTGTGTTCATATTTATACAAGCCGGACCACTGACAAACCCGGCCGTCGCTGGTGCTGTTCCCTCGCTGAAGGGGCAGCTGTTTATTGATTGGTGCACACGTTCGCCAACCTTACCGCGTATTCAAAAAGCCATACAGCGCCGTTGCGGATTTCGCGACGCTCCGGTGCCAATTATAGATGGTACATTGGCTGGCTTATGGAGCATGTCAGCGGTTCCTGTATTTGAAGCTGGTTCAGGGGTGTTTAAGGGGTACAGGGGCACGGCCATGCGTCAGGCTGTGGCGATATCGGCCGAACAGCCACACGGGCAAACCCCAGCCAACGCCAAGACCGCCGATCATAGCAATGCTACCGAAATCCTGTCGGCCTTGGCGCATGAAACGCGCACACCGCTCAATGCAATCATGGGTTATGCCGAATTGATCGGGATGCAGCCATTTGGCAAAATAAACCAAGCATATCATGCAAAAGCCGCTGCTATTCTTGTAGAATCCAACAAATTGCTACGGGCACTTGATGATGTCTCTGATAGCGCCCGACTGGAGGAGGGGGCCTTTCCGCTTCACGCAGCGCCCTTTGATATTGAGGGTCTGTTGAATGAATTAATGGAAGAGTTTGAGCCAATAGCTCGGAGTAGTGGTGTCGTGCTCAGCGTCAAAACCAATATGGGGCTACCAATGATCTGGAGCGACAGGGATGTTGTGCAACGATGTCTTGGCAGATTGATTTTTGCAATGTTATCAACGGCTCACGAAGGCGAGTCCTTGGTGATATCGTTAAGGGCCGCAAAAAATGATCATGTTCAATTTTCTATAACTCGCCCGGAAAAGTTGCAAGGAATGAAGGCAGACGCATTGTTCGACCCCTTAAAAAATCATCATGCGTCTGACGGCTCACAACATGGCCTTGGCATAGGTTTTGGACTTCGTCTCGTGCGTCAGCTCGCTGTGGCCATTGGCGGGAGCCTTCATATTGAAGCTGCAACCCTGCACCTTACCTTGCCAGCTGTGGCCCAGATATCCGCTCTAAAAGCTTGAATTTCTGCAATTTTTATTGCATAAATCATAGATATGTTTTGGTTCGCCAAAAGGCACTATAACCGCGATAAGTCGCTACATTTCCCTTGAAAACAACACTGTAAAAGCCTATACATACTTTACGGACAAATAAATCCGGTTAATGTTCATGAAAGAGGTTTGTTTATGGCTAACAACGCAGATCCTAGATTTACTGTTTCTGATGGTCAGTCACGGCGAGGCACCAAGGACGCATCGCTTGACCAGGGCCTGCGCACATACATGTTGGGTGTGTATAACATGATGGCACTAGGCGTTGTATTGACCGGTGCGGTTGCCTATCTCATCAGCAGCAACGCAGCGCTTATGCAAATGATTTACACAACACCACTCAAGTATGTGGTTATGTTCGCCCCGCTGGCTGTCGTGATGTTTTTCAGTTTTCGCATCAATCAGATGGCAGCCGGAACAGCACAGCTGCTGTTCTGGGTTTATGCAGCACTTGTGGGTGCTTCGATTGCATTTATTTTTACCGTCTACACCGGTGGGTCTGTTGCCAAAGTCTTTTTCATATCAGCCGCCGCTTTCGGCAGCCTAAGCTTATATGGTTACACAACCGAGAAGAGCTTGTCTGGCATGGGCACATTCTTGTTTATGGGCGTGATAGGCATTGTTATTGCTTCGCTGGTTAACATTTTCCTGAAGTCACAAATGCTTGATTTTGTTGTCAGTATCATAGGTGTTTTGGTATTTGCAGGTCTGACGGCTTACGATACGCAAAAAATCAAAGCATTGTATTATGCTGGCGATAGTCAGGATGCCATGTCCAAGAAGGTAACGATGGGCGCATTGCAACTCTATCTGGACTTTCTCAACATGTTCATGTTCTTGCTGCGCTTGTTTGGCGGTCGCCGTTAATCCCATATGGCGCGTTTGATACAATTCAGGCTTTCTGTCTAAGCGACGCTTTACGAATTGAATTCCCTGCCTCATCGGCGGGGAATTCGCATTTTAAAGGCAACCTTTCATCGCATTCAGCCTGTTGTTTACCTTGTATTTGCTAGTGATGAAGTTACATATCTGGTAGTTTAAAATTAAAAGAAGGTAACAGGAGTTATCATATGAGCGGTATATCAAAGATTTTAAGCCTCGTTTTCTCAATGTTCATGCTTGCGGCCTGTGTTGGCAACCAGATTGCAACGGATGTGGCCCGTTTTCATCAACTGCCGAAACCGACTGGTGAAACGTTTAAGGTCGTTCCGTCTGATGCTTCAAAAAATGGCAGCCTTGAATTTTCTAGCTATGCAAACCTTGTATCGAACCAGCTTATACAGCTCGGTTACAAACCGGTTGAAAGCAATGGTCAGGCAATTCTGGTCGTTAAGATGGATTACTCAATCAACCAAGGTCAGGAAAAGCTTGATACGCGTTCAGGGTCGGCTTTTGCCTATTATCATTACGATCCGTTTTACCGCGGATTTTATCGCGGCTATGGCCATCATGGTTTTGGTTATGACGGATTCGGCTACGGCTTTGATGATCCTTTTTACAGACAACCTGAAGTCTATAGCTACACAGCTTTTACCCGCAAAATGTCTATGGTGATCGAGCGTGATAAAGGTGGCCAGAAGCTGTTCGAAGGTCGGGTTGAATCTATCGGGCGTGATAACCGCTTGCCTGAGTTGATGCCATATCTTGTACAAGCCATGTTTACTGGTTTCCCGGGTGATTCCGGCATCACCAAGCGCATTATTATTGATCTGCCAAAAACGGCTGCGCACATACAATAAGCGGCGTGTGTTTGCTAAAGGGCTTGGCCTGAGGTCTTAAGTGGGTTAACTTCTTTGTATAAAAGAGGAAACAGCTATGATGACTTGGGCCGCCATAAAAAACAGTTTGGGTATAAAATCTAGCTCAGGGCATGGCGACGTAGCGGCATCACCAGCGTTAGAAGGTAAAAAGCCGTGGTTTAAAGATGTTGGTTCCCGGCTCAGCGTTCTCATAGCTTTGTTTGCTTTGACACAGGCTTATTACGGCTTGGGCGCCATGCTGTTGTCAACCATAGATGACAATATCAGCTATCGGCCCTCAACACCTGATTTACCGGCTGGCGGGAGCCAGGCGGTTGCCATGGTTTCTGCACTGATGAATAGGGAAGTCAACGTCCATGGTTGGAAGCCGAGCCAGCCGTGGCTCTATGCGTCGGCTTACATGGATAACATGCCGAATTATCAGCAAGGTATTTTGCTCACGTCACGGGCATTTTTACTGGAAATGAAAGATTATGTTGCCCGCTTAAGGGGCACCGGCGGCACAGACCCTGATCTTGATCAGGCTTTCTCGGACTTCAGTTATGCGCCAGATGTCTGGTTTTTTGCCGCTCGTTTTCCATTTTTGGGGGCATCTTCACCCCATTTTTATCGCGATGGCATCAGCCACGTGCGGGCTTACAATGCGCGTGTGGCCAATCATCAGGCCGTTTACGAGCCGCGCGTTGACACCTTGTCGGCTGTTATAAATCGCCTTTCACTCAGTCTAGGCGATGCCAGCAACGACATTAAACTGCGGATGGCAAGCCCCGGTGGTTTGTTGGATACCAAGGCCGATGATGTGTTTTATCGCACCAAAGGGCAAGCCTATGCTGCGTTGATGCTATTGCAAGCCATGCGACAGGATTATGATCGTATCATTCGAGATCGCGCGGCAGCCAACGTCTGGGCCGCAATGAGTGATGAGCTTAAATCCATTGTCAACATGAAACCATTTATTGTCAGCAATGGTTCGAGTGACTCAACACTGGTTGCCAATCACCTGGCCATTGAGGGTGTGGCGCTGGAACGCGCACGGCAACGAATGCGGGAGCTGCAAAACATTCTTCAGCAATAGGAGAACAGGGCTATGACCAGCAATGGTGATGCAGATATGAATGGCGCAGCAGGCGTACCAGTTGATCGTCCCAAGCGCTATCTGGTGGTTGTGGACGATACGCCGGAATCGCGAACAGCTCTGCGTTATGCCCGCGTCAGGGCGGCCCAAACCAATGGTGGCTCCATCATGTTGCTGGCTGTGGCTGAGCCAACTGGATTTATGCAGTGGGGGGGTGTGCAATCTGTAATGGAGGCCGAGGCGCGCGCCGAAGCCGAGGCGGCGCTCCATGCCGTTGCTGGCGAGATTACCGATGCCAAAACAGCGCCACCCACACTCCGTGTAGAGGTTGGCAAGACGGCTGATGTGGTGCTGCAGCTGCTACAGGAAAATCAGGATATCTGTGCGCTTGTGCTGGGCGCCTCCGAGCAGGGCGACCCCGGCCCGTTGGTTGACTTTTTTTCTGGCAAGGTAGCGGGATCATTGCCATGTCCGGTCATCATTGTGCCGGGTGCGATGTCTGTGGACCCACATCAATAGACAATGTTCACAATATTTTTAGCAAAAGCTCTTGAGACTGTCGCATCTTTGTCATTCCAGCACAGCTCCCCACATTGCATACACGCCTTGGCCTTTTAAAAATTGAACGTGTACATAACCAAAAAATACAGCTCACAATTATTAATCCAGCGCAAACACCAAAAATTTCAGATACCCTGTTTGCGGCAATTGTGGATGCACAGGATGGTCTGGCCCGGCACCGGCTGTGTGAATAAGGCTTGCCTGTCTGCCGCCAGCGCGGATGCCGTCAGCGCAGGCTTCGAGAAACGGGCCGGGGTCAATGTGATGGCTGCATGAAGCCAGTGCCAGCAAACCTCCGGGCGCAACCGCCTGTGTTGCCAGCCTGGCCAGCTTTTCGTAGCCCTTCAAAGCCACGGCCACATCTTTCTTAACTTTGGCAAACGCTGGTGGATCAGCCACTACCAAGCCAAATTTATCCGTATTGCGCTCCAGCCATTTAAAGACATCAGCAACCTCGCCGCGCCAATTTGGGTAGGGTTTGGCGACTTGTGTTGCTGCCGTGACGGCAAGCTCCGAGCTATCGACACTGACAACCTGTGCAGCACCGGCCGCAGCACATGTGATGCCAAAGCCACCCGTGTAGCTGTAAAGATCAAGCACCGTCTGATTTTTGGCCAGCGATGCCGCATAAGCGCGGTTCTGGCGGTGATCATAAAACCAGCCAGTTTTCTGACCACCCAAGGGATCGGCTTGAAACAGAATGCCGTTTTCAACAATTGGTATAGCCTCGCTGGTTTCGCCGCGATGCCAATACGATATCGGTTCTAGCCCTTCAAGCGCACGGGCACGGCCATCAGCGCTTATGGCAATGCGGGCTGGAGCCATGAGTTTATCAATCGCACTGATGATCAGATCAAGATGTGCCATCATGCCAGCTGTGTTTGGTTGAATAACCATAGTGTCGCCGTAACGATCGATGATGAGTCCTGGCAGGGTGTCGCCCTCGGCATGGACCAGCCGGTAGTGTTCGCCGCCAATCACCCGCTCGCGCAGGCGTAGCGCCCGACCAATGCGGTCTATAAAAAAATTGACGTCGATCTCACGGTCGTGGTTGCGGCTGAGAAGGCGCGCACCAATCAGTGAGTGCGGGTTGAAATGATACAGCCCAATGATGCGGCCTTGCGGCTCGACAATCTTGACCAGAGAGCCAGCAGGCAAGGCCGTGGCCTCGGCTGTCATTTTGATCTGGTTTGAGAAAATCCACGGTGCACCGCGTATCTGGCCAAGCCTTGCTTGCGGGCTGAGGCTGAGTTTAGGAAGTTCGGTCACTTATTTCATTACCTTGGGTTGAGAAATTACGGGTTGCAGTTTGACCACCGTGTACCCGTTCGCCCGCAACAAAGCCACCAGTCCGTCCGGACCCACCAGATGGCCAGCGCCAACCGCCACAAATGTGTTTTGCGGTTGTTGACTGTAGGCGATGAGTTTGGGCAACCATTGTGTATTCCGATCTTTCAGCAATCGGTCATAGAGTTTGGGATAGCCTTTAAGCTCCGCCAGCATTTCCGTTTCAAGTGCCGTGTCATCGCCAGATTTCCATGCGGCCAGCATAGCGTTGATCCGTTTGGGATCCATGTCAGCCGGGTCCAGCGATTGTTTGACCAATTCAACCTGGGTCGCATCATCAAGGCCAGCAAACAGTTCAACCTGCTGGGCTGTGGTTTCGAGGCCAATCAGGGTTTTACCCTTGCTGTATACATTGCCCTGCAAAATATGGTCTGCACCGTTGCTCCCCTCCAGTCCCAGCTTTTTTACCTGGCCAACCATGGACAGTGTGGCGGCAAACCAGGGCCGCATGTGGTTAATTGCAGGCTCTGGTAAACCAAGTGGTGATAGAGTCTTGACCACACCGGCATAAGTTGGTGCATCAAGCATGGATTGGAGCGATTGGCCATCAGGCAATATACCTTTGCTGGCCATATATTGTTGTGCCTTTGCCCCTTGAATATCGTTCGGTGTCAGCTCAAACACCAGTCGGGGAGACCGATGCAAAGCCTTGGCAATCGGGCCTCTTACCCATTGCAAGTGATCCGGCAACAGGTGAAATGTGCCAAACAGATAAAGCTGAGAGGTAGCTCCGGGTTTGCTGGCTTGCCACAGTGCCGGCGTGGCAACCTCAGAATTCGGTTGGCGTGCCATCGCTGTCTCGCCAAACTTGAAAAAGCTTAACATCAGCAGCAAAACAGTCATAATCTTGTAGAATTTCACAAAAATAGTCCTTGTTGTTATAATTTTATGTTCTTTAGTTGCCTTTTTTGTGTTGTTCTACTAACAACTGATGCTTCGTTGAATCGGCCGGCTCAAATTTGGGCTGCCGTGTCGATTCGTTTATCAAACCATTCCAGAGTTTAAGGAGGTTGAAATGCCCAAGCTGAAGACTAAATCGAGCGTCAAAAAACGCTTCAAAATCACTGCGTCTGGCAAGGTTACGCACGGCGTAGTGGGCAAGCGGCACCGGCTGATGAGCCATAATGCCAAATATATCCGCCAGAACCGTGGCACGGACGTGATCTCCGACCCGGATGCCCGCATCATCAAACGCTGGGCACCCTACGGGTTATAATCATTAAAGGAGAGATATCATGGCACGTGTAAAACGCGGTGTAACCGCCCACGCCAGACATAAAAAGGTTCTAAAAGCCGCCAAAGGTTACTATGGCCGCCGCAAAAGCACCATCCGCGTTGCCAAGCAAGCGGTGGAAAAAGCCGGGCAATATGCCTATCGCGACCGCAAGGTGAGAAAGCGGAATTTCCGCGCCTTGTGGATTCAGCGTATCAACGCTGGTGCCCGCGAACTTGGCATCACCTACGGCAAGCTCATCCATGGTCTAGGCCTCGCTGGGATTGAGCTCGACCGCAAGGTGCTGTCCGATATCGCCATCCATGAGCCGGAAGGTTTCAAGGCGATTGTCGAGCAGGCCAAAGCGGCGCTGGCCAAACTGGCACCTGCAGGAGCTTAAGCGCCGCGTTCGTTCCACTAGCGGAACATGGCCAATCAGCTGTGGGCACCCGCAGGGATCGCGGCACTTGATAAGCCATGGTAGACATCGCACTATTAGAATCTGATTTGACAGCGGCCATCGCGGCCGCTGGCAGCGCTGATGCGCTTGAAGATGTGCGGGTTCGGGCGCTTGGTAAGAATGGTTCTGTAACCGCGCTGCTCAAAACTCTTGGTGGCCTGTCCCCTGAAGAAAAGCAGACCAAAGGCCCACTGTTTAACGGACTGCGTGAGCGGGTAACGGCTGCACTTGGTACACGGAAAACCATATTGGAAGCTGCAGCGCTTGATGTGCAACTGGCTGCCGAGCGGGTCGACATCACCTTGCCTGCTGCCACCGTCCCTGTTGGCCGACTGCATCCGGTGCATCGAGTGATGGACGAACTCACCGAGATTTTTGCTGACCTTGGCTTTGCCGTTGCCGAAGGTCCTGAGATCGAGTCCGACTGGCATAATTTTACCGCGCTCAACATTCCGCCAGAACATCCGGCCCGTGCCATGCACGATACATTCTATTTTCCCGCTGATGCGAACGGCGACCGTAAATTATTGCGTACTCATACATCGCCGGTGCAAATCCGCACCATGATGAGCCAGAAGCCGCCAATCCGCATCATTGCACCGGGTCGCACCTATCGTTCTGATTCCGATGCCACGCACACGCCGATGTTTCATCAAGTTGAGGGGCTGGTGATTGACCGCCATATCACCATGGCGCACCTGCGCTGGACGCTTGAAACCTTCATCAAGGCATTCTTCGAGGTTGATGACATCATAACGCGCTTTCGCCCCAGCTTTTTTCCGTTCACCGAACCAAGTGCGGAACTGGATGTGCAGTGCCAATGGGGTGGCGGCGAACTGAAAGTTGGTGAAGGCAGTGACTGGTTGGAAATTCTCGGCTGCGGCATGGTGCACCCGAAAGTGATTGCCGCCTGCGGACTCGACCCTACAGAATGGCAAGGTTTTGCGTTCGGCTGCGGCATCGACCGCCTCGCCATGCTCAAATACGGCATGACCGACTTGCGTGCGTTTTTCGATGCGGATTTGCGCTGGCTGAAACATTACGGCTTTTCATTCCTCGATGTACCGACACTGAGTGGCGGAGTCGGCGCATGAAGTTCACGCTGGGCTGGCTGAAAGATCATCTGGAAACAAGTGCAACGCTTGATGACATTGTTGCGGCACTCACACGCACTGGTTTAGAAGTTGAGTCGGTTGACAATCCGGCTGCGAAACTAGCAGCATTCACAATTGCGAAAGTGGTTTCTGCAAGCCCACATCCCAATGCTGACAAGTTGCGCGTGTGCATGGTGGACATCGGCGCTGGAGCGCTGCTGCAAGTGGTGTGCGGTGCACCCAATGCGCGGGCAGGTATGACAGCGGTGTTTGCAGCGCCTGGTGCCTACGTACCCGGCATTGACGTGACGCTGAAAGTGTCCGCCATTCGCGGCGTTGAAAGCCACGGCATGATGTGTTCAGGCCGCGAACTGGAGCTGAGCGACGATCATGACGGCATATTGGACCTGCCGGATGACGCGCCGCTCGGTGTAAACTACGCAACATGGGCCGGACTGGACGATCCAGTGATTGATATTGCCATCACCCCAAACCGGCAAGATTGCCTTGGTATCTATGGCATAGCGCGTGATCTTGCAGTAGCCGGGCTTGGCACATTGAAGACATTCGATGCACCCGTCATTGCAACCAATGCGCCGCTAGCTCTCGAGCTGCGCAACGAAGACCCAATTGGCTGCCCCATGCTCTTGGTGCGCGCGGTGCACGGTGTTAAAAACGGTCAATCTCCGGCTTGGATGCAAAAGCGCTTGCGCGCCATTGGTATGAGGCCAATTTCCACACTGGTTGACATCACCAACTATATTATGATCGATCATGGCCGCTCGCTGCACGTCTATGATCTCGCGAAACTGGACACGGCACTGGTGGTGCGCCGCGCCAAAAATGGCGAGACGCTGTTGGCACTCAACGATAAAACATACACACTTGATGATAGCATGACAGTGCTCGGCGATATTCACCGTGCTGATGATATTGGCGGCATCATGGGCGGCATGGGCACTGGCGTATCCGATACCACTACCGATGTGTTGATCGAATGCGCATTTTTTAATCCGCCAAATATCAGCCTCACTGGGCGCAAACTTGGGATTAACAGCGACGCACGATATCGTTTTGAGCGTGGCGTCGACCCGGAATTTCTTGAGTCTGGATTGGCGCTTGCGACACAGATGATCATCGAACTGTGTGGCGGCACACCGACAGAGATTAAACGCGCAGGCAATTTGCAGCCGTGGAAAAAGCGGGTCAGCTATAATCCCACGCGGGTGGCGACACTCGGCGGGTTTGACATTGCCATCGACAAGCAAAAGACAGTGTTGGCGCAACTTGGCTTCACTGTTGACAGCGCACAGACTCCATGGACTGTAGACGTGCCAAGCTGGCGGCGCGATGTGGACGGCGAGGCCGATCTGGTAGAAGATGTGCTGCGCATCACCGGCTACGACACTATTGCGCCGCAACCTTTGCCGCGCAACGCAGGCGTGGCAAAACCGACAGCAACACCAATGCAAAATCGCTTGAAGCGTGTGCGCAATGCCGCCGCTGCCCGTGGTTTCAACGAAGCCATCACTTGGAGTTTTATAGCGCCAGAACAAGCGCAACATTTTGGTGCCGAGCCTTGGACATTGGAAAACCCCATCAGCAGCGAAATGGCCATCATGCGCCAGTCCTTGCTGCCTGGATTGATTTCAGCCGCCAGACGAAACCATGACAGAGGCGCTGCATCCGTGCGCTTGTTTGAAGCCGGTCGAAGGTACCTGCCTGATGCCGATGGCTTTGAACGACTGACCATTGCGTTGATTGCGTCAGGCGAAAAATCCCCGCGCCATTGGCAAAGCGGCAAGCCGAGCAGCTTTGATGTTTTTGATGCTAAAGCCGAAGCGCTGGCGCTGCTTGACGCTGCCGGTGCGCCGGTCGAGCGGATGCAGGTTTCCGCCGATGCGCCAACATGGTTTCACCCCGGCCAGTCCGGCACACTGAAACTCGATCCGCGCAACCCGCTTGCGCATTTTGGTGTATTGCATCCAACGGTCGTGAAAGCGCTTGGACTGGAACAAGGTGCCATTGCGGTTGAACTTTATCTCGACGCCGTGCCGCTGCCAAAATCAACTAAGCGCGCTCGTAGCAAATATGCGCCGCCTGCCTTGCAATCGGTCAACCGCGACTTTGCTTTCACAGTAAAAGACGATGTGCCCGCGGCAAAACTCATCACCGCTATTCGCGGCGCAGACAAAGAGCATATTACCGACGTGCAATTGTTTGACCGTTTTGCAGGCAAAGGCATAGAGCCAGGATATGTGTCGCTTGCCGCGCAAGTGAGCCTGCAACCCAAAGCACAAGCCTTCACAGCTGAACAAATCGACATCATTGCTGAAAAAATTATCGCTGCTGCTATGAAAGCCATCGGCGCAGTGCTAAGAACCTGAAACATACTTTTTGCGAGACAGATATGCATATTTATCGTTCACACACCTGCGCTGCCCTTACCGCTGCTGATGTTGGTGCAACCGTGCGCCTCTCCGGCTGGGTACACCGCAAGCGCGACCATGGTGGCTTGGTGTTCATCGATGTGCGTGATCACTACGGCATCACGCAAGTGGTGGTCAATGTCGATGCACCAGCGTTTAAGCAGGTGGAACATGTGCGTTCAGAGTCTGTGATTCGCATTGATGGCACAGTGGTGGCGCGCACGGCGGAAACCATCAATCCGCATTTACCCACGGGTGCCATAGAAGTGAGCGCCACGACAGTTGAGATATTATCAGAAGCCGCCGAACTGCCGCTGCCCGTGTTTGGCGAGGCGGATTACCCGGAAGACATCCGCCTGCGCTACCGGTTCCTTGATCTTCGTCGCGAACGACTGCACGCTAATATTGTTTTGCGTTCCAATGTCATCTCATCGTTGCGTCGCCGCATGATTGATCAGGGTTTCATGGAATTTCAGACGCCAATTCTCACTGCGTCTTCGCCAGAAGGCGCACGAGATTTTCTGGTGCCAAGCCGGATGCACCCGGGGAAGTTCTATGCCCTGCCGCAAGCCCCGCAAATGTTCAAGCAATTGCTAATGGTTGCAGGCTTCGATAAATATTTCCAGATCGCACCCTGCTTCCGCGATGAGGACGCGCGTGCCGATCGTTCTCCCGGTGAGTTCTACCAACTCGATTTCGAGATGAGCTTTGTGACACAAGAAGATGTGTTCAACGCGATTGAGCCCGTTCTGGCTGGCGTGTTTGAGGAATTCGGCAAGGGCAGAACCGCCACAAAAGCCGGTGAGTTTCCGCGTATTCCTTATAAAGAATCGATGCTCAAATATGGCAACGACAAACCGGATTTAAGAAATCCGATCATCATCAGCGATGTCACAGAGATTTTTCGTGGCTCAGGCTTTGGCATTTTCGCTCGCATGATTGAGGAGGGTGCTATCGTCCGCGCCATTCCGGCACCAGGTGCAGGCCTTAAATCCCGCAAATTTTTCGATGATATGAACGACTGGTCAAAGCAGGAAGGTTTTGCAGGCCTCGGCTATATCAACTTCAAAAATGGCGAGCCCGGCGGACCGATTGGCAAAAATCTCGGTCCTCACAAAACCGCCGAACTTGTGGCCGTCCTTGGTCTTAAGCCCGATGATGGCGTATTTTTCGCCTGCGATAAAGCGGCAGGAGCGACAAAACTTTCCGGTGTCGCCCGCACGCGCATTGCTGACCAACTCGATCTTATTGATAAAAGTAGCTTCAAACTGTGCTGGATTGTCGATTTCCCAATGTTCGAGTATGATGACACTGAAAAGAAAATCATTTTCTCGCATAATCCGTTTTCCATGCCGCAAGGGGAGCTTCACGCGCTGGAAAATGAAGACCCGCTCAGCATCAATGCTTTCCAGTATGACATCGTTTGCAACGGTATAGAACTGTCATCAGGTGCCATCCGCAATCACAAACCGGATATTATGTACAAGGCTTTTGAAATTGCCGGTTACACCCGCGCGTTTGTTGATGAAAAGTTTCGCGGCATGATCAGCGCTTTCAAATTTGGTGCACCGCCGCATGGTGGTTCAGCCCCGGGCGTTGACCGCATCGTTATGCTGTTGGCAGACGAACCTAATATACGCGAAGTAATTGTTTTCCCGATGAATCAAAAAGCGGAAGACCTGATGATGGGTGCACCTAGCGAGGTTGGTCAAAAGCAACTGAGGGAGCTCAGTATACGTATTGCAGCAGAAGCAAAAACGGCATGATAAAATAAACGATAAAAACATTTGTTTAAGTTTGATGACTAATTCCCTTGCGGCCAAAAATTTCAGTGCTAATCTTATTAAGCATGGTAATTTTGTGGAATCACAATGGATAAAACCTGGACGCGCGAAGATTTGGTATTGGGTATGGACCGCTCGATCGACCGTCGCGATTTCTTGCATGGGGTTAGCCTAGTTGGCATAGGTGCACTGGCGAACATTAAGGATGCAAAAGCTACAGTGTCAGCATCAGGGTTTCCGCAAGACAAGCCTGGCTATTACCCCCCTACATTGACAGGTATGCGTGGCAGCCATCCCGGCTCTTTTGAAAATGCCCACGCAATGCGTGATGGTGTCGTTCAAACAGCACCACATAATATTACTGAAACTTATGATTTGGTCATTGTCGGTGCCGGTATTAGCGGGCTATCGGCGGCATATTTCTATCGTCAGAATAAGCCTGATGCGCGCATTCTTATTCTCGACAATCACGATGATTTTGGTGGCCATGCCAAGCGCAATGAATTTATGCTGGATGGCAAGCTGCATTTGATGAATGGCGGCACACTGATGATTGATAGCCCGCGCCCTTATAGTGCTGTTGCTGATGGACTTATAAAGGCTTTGGGCATAAGTCCGGAAGCGCTGGCAAAAACCTGCAATGATGAAAAATTGTATGCATCGCTTGGCATGGAACACGCTATGTTTTTTGATCAAGAAACATTTGGCAAAAACGCTTTAGTGGTTGGCACGCCGACTATCGCCGAGCGCGGGGACGGTGTGCCATGGTCGGAATTTCTGGCAAAAGCGCCCCTGTCTGACGCTGCAAAAGCTGATATTATTCGGGTTGAAACGCATACCGCTGATATTATGCAGGGCCTTAATTCCGCGCAGAAAAAAGATAAGCTATCGCGTATAAGTTATCAAGATTTTCTGCTGCATCATCATAACATCAGCGCCGAAGCGCTCAAATTTTACCAGTCCCGCACCAAAGGCGAATGGAGCGTTGGCATCGACGCTGTGTCTGCGCTGGATTGCTGGGGCTTTGGATTTTCAGGCTTTGAGGCTTTGAAACTTGACCCCGGCGCTGCACCTCGCATGAGCACAACAGCGGCTGGCTATGCCGACGGTGGCTCATACAGATTTCATTTTCCTGATGGCAATGCGACCATTGCACGGCTTTTGGTGCGTAGCCTGATTCCGGCCGCGATTTCTGGTCATAACGCGACTGATGTTGTGAAAGCGCCAACATATTACGCTATGCTGGACAAGCATGAAAATTCGACACGCCTGCGTTTGTCAAGCACAGTAACCCGGGTGCATAACAACGCTAATATAGTCAATATCAGCTATCGTCGCGGTGATAATGATTACACAGTGAGTGCCAAAAACTGTGTGCTGGCGTGCTGGAATATGCTTATTCCCTACCTTTGCCCGGAGTTGCCGGAAAAGCAGAAAGCGGCCTTGCATCAATGCGTAAAATCTCCATTGGTCTACACGACAGTGGCGCTCAAAAACTGGCAAGCTTTTCATAAACTGGGCTTTTTTGAAGTGTCGGCACCAGGCGGTTATTACAGTTATATGTGGCTCAATTTGCCAGTGAATATTGGTGATTATAAATCTGAAACATCGCCGGACAAGCCCATCTTGCTACACATGGTGCGCACACCTTGTCAGGCTGGACTTTCGGAGTTTGATCAGAACCGTGCTGGTCGCGCCGAGCTGTTGGCCACATCCCTTGAAGACTTTGAGCGCGAAACCCGCAAACAGTTGGCGCAAACACTGGCAGGAAGTGACTTTGATGCCTCGCGTGATATCACAGCGATCACCATCAATCGTTGGCCGCACGGTTATGCACCGGAATATAACAGTCTGTGGGAGCCGGATGTGGCCGATGGCGAGCAGCCGGCAATGCTGGCGCGTCAACCATTCGGCCGTATCAGCATTGCCAATTCTGATGCAGGCTGGGCCGCTTACACAGACTCAGCGATTGATCAGGCATACCGCGCGGTTGATGAATTATTGGGAAAGTTTAAGGGAAAACCAGCATGATAATATTTAGGGGTGGAATATTGGCGATTGCCGTACTGGTTGATATTACTTCGACCGCCTATGCAGTGCAGCCTGCCGATCTTATTATCACTAACGCAAAACTCTACACGGCAGATCAATCCCACAAGATTGCAACCGCCATGGCTGTCCGCAGCGGCAAAATTATTTATGTTGGTACGCCACATGATGTAAAATTATATGCTGGACCTGCAACACAAACGCGTGATCTGGCTGGCAAGCTGGTGTTGCCCGGATTGGTTGATGCCCATATCCATCCGACCGAAATTGTCGATCTTGATGTCTGCGATCTGAAGAGTGAGGCAATGGCACTGGCCAAACTGGTCGATTTTGTGCGCAGCTGCATTGTGCGCTATCATGTGGCACCAGGCCAGTGGCTCAATGTTGAGCAATGGAATTTTTCCAATGGTAATCAACCGGATATAACACACAGCAACTTACGCAAAGCGCTTGATCTCGCTGCTCCAGACAGGCCCGTACAGTTGCTTGGTAACGATGGCCATCACGGCGCATTCAACTCAGCGGCATTGAAACTCGCAAAAAATAAATCTGGTCAGAGCGTTGGCTTATCCAAGGCGAGTTTGGCTGGCGATTTTGCATCCGTTGCCAAACTCGTTGGCATTGATAGTGACGGCGAGCCGGACGGTGCTGTGAACGAAGATGCACGCGCATTAATGAGTTCCGACTCTGTGCTCAACCCAAATCTCATCGCAGTGCTGGAAAACCCGCAGCGTATTGTGCAAAGATTAAACAGTAGTGGCATCACTGCGGTACAGGATGCCGCTGCGGCCCCACCTATGTTAGCCGTGTATGACAAGCTGCTTGAGAAGCCAATGAGTGTCCGCATCAATCTGGCACAATATTACGATCCTGAAGCATTTCGCGATAACAATGGTGCGGTTGATTATAATAAAATCGTCACCCTGGCCAAACAGGTGCGCGTAAAATACGCTGGTAATCCTTACATAAAAGCCGATGCGGTGAAGCTCTTTGCTGACGGCGTTTTGGAAGGCAACCCGCTCGGCAATCCACCAATGCCGCCGGAATCACCCATGCTGCAGCCTTATTTACAGCCCATCTTTGGCAAGGATGATAAAGCGGCGCTGAGTGTGACTGGTTATGTTGATACGCAATCTGCAGCCTGCAAGACTACGGCAACGTTTGATGTTACAGCTTTTGTGAAAGCCAATGGCTTTCATCCTGCGCAATGTGTTGTAACCAGCGGAAAACTCCAGCACGAGCGTGGTGTCATCATGGATTATCTCAAAGCTATGCACGTGGCAGGGTTTACGCTGCATGTGCATGCTATTGGAGATGCGGCCATGCGCACAGCGCTTGACGGCATTGAGGCGGCGCGCGCGGCTGATGGTAACAGTAATTTTCCGGATACCATTGCTCATGCTCAGCTGGTGGCACCAGCCGATATTGCGCGCATTGGCAAAGACCATCTCTACCTCGCGATGACATATGCGTGGATATATACCGATCCGGAATACGACATGAGTGTGATACCGTTCATACAAAAAGCCCACGGCAACAGCTATAAGGCGCTGCACGATCCCGGCAGCTATTATGAGCAATACGCCTACCCAACCCGGTCAATCAAAAGGGCCGGCGGCATATTGGTGGCTGGCTCTGATGCACCGGTCGATACGCGCGATCCGCGTCCGTTTGTGAATATGGAACGCGCAGTGACGCGCGCCATACCGGGTCTGCCAGCGCTCAACCCGAGTGAGTCGATCACGGTAAGCGAGGTCATTGAGGCCTACACAATTGACGGCGCGCGTGCACTCGGTCGGGAGTCTGAGATTGGCTCTTTGAGCGTTGGCAAGTCGGCTGATTTTATCGTGCTCGATCAGGATATACTCACCACCGCACCAGGGAACATCAGTAAAACCAAAGTACTTGAAACCTGGTTTGCCGGGCGCCAGGTGTACGATGCGGGGAAGCCATAACCATGAACGACCGTGTGACGAAAAGGCCTCACAACAAAAGTTACTATTGGCATACAACGCAAGGCCGTTGACAAGCCGAGTATGATAGCGCGACACTCTAAAAGAACCATTGAAGGATAATCATGATGCGTCAGTTTCCCAGAATAATTTTGCTTTCAAGTGTAACACTGTTGCCACTTTTTTGTAGCCCTACTGGTTTTGCGCAAACCACCCCGGCAGCGACAGAAAAGCCAAAGGGGCTGGAGGAAATTGTTGTGACAGCAACACGGCGCGAAACCTTCCTCAGCAAAACGCCGATCAGCATCAGTGCCTTTGGCCAGAAAAAACTTGATCAGCAGGGGATAAAATCTTTTGCCGATGTGGCACGGTTTACACCAGGTGTGGTGTTTGCTGAAGACAGCTCCAACAACATCGCTATACGCGGCATTTCATCAAACGCCGGTGCCAGCACGACCGGTATCTATATTGACGATACGCCGATTGCTATTCGCGCATTGGGATTGAACTCGAACAACACCTTACCAGTGGTGTTCGATCTCGACCGCATTGAAGTGTTGCGTGGGCCGCAGGGCACACTTTTCGGCGCAGGCTCAGAAGGTGGCACTGTGCGGTACATAACCCCACAACCGGGATTGGATAAGTTTACAGCCTATGGCCGTGGAGAGGTGACGACCACACGCGGCGGTGCGCCAAGTTATGAACTCGGCGGCGCCATTGGTGGACCAATCACAGCGGATAAGCTTGGCTTTCGTGTGAGTGCGTGGGGACGGAGAGATGGAGGCTATATTGACCGTGTTGACCCCTATGACGGCAGCGTGACGAAGAATGCCAATCATGCGCGGACATTTACCTTACGTGGAGCCCTCACCTGGAAACCCACTGAGTCGGTCAAGATTACACCTGCTATTCAATATCAGGACCGCGGTCAGTCAGATACAAACACCTATTACACAGCACTTGGCAATCCAGCGGGTGGGAAATTTGTCAACGGTGCTCCAGACAGCACGGTAGATTATGATCACTTCTATCTTGGGTCTCTCAAAGCCGAATATGAAAATGATAATATAAAATTGATTTCCAATACGGCTTTCTTTAAACGCCGAGAAACCGTGAATGGCTATGAGGGCACGGTTTATAACCTGTCGTATTTTCAGCACAGCTTAAATCCTGCAGATCCAAACTATCAGATTGGCCCTGATGGATCCGTTCCCTGCCCGGCGTGTCGCATCGATCTCTTTCCACTGCTGACTACAAACGGTATAAATCAGGATTTTGCCCAGCAGTATAAAGCTTTTAGCGGCCTGTATTATCGCTCTCCAGTGTTCATTACCAATACGCAGAAAAACTTCTCGCAAGAGTTCCGCGTTCAATCCAACAGCAAAGGTAAATTGGATTGGACGGCGGGGTTATTTTTCGTCAAGAACAAGCAACAGACCATCGAAGATATTCACGACCCACAACTGAACAGCATCAGCCAGTTTCTGTTCGGCGGGGATATTCTCACGTTCTGGAGCGTACCACTGCTATCGAACGGATATACCAGCTACCGCAACGATGGTATTGGTAATGAGTTGCAATTCGCCGTATACGGAGATGCCACCTATGCGTTCACCGAAAAACTCAAGCTCAACCTTGGACTCAGATACTCACTAACACATTTTGACTTTATAAATGTCACACAGGGACCTGAGGCATTTGTCAATGATCCACCTGCAAATTCCGGACATCAAAATGAAACACCATTTACACCAAAAGTAAGCGTCTCTTACCAGATCAATCCGGATTATCTCGTCTACGGCACCGTAGCAAAAGGCTATCGCATTGGCGGCGCCAATTCACCCTTGCTAAGCTTTTGTCCGCTTAAGCCTGTGTCTTCTTTAACCTATAATTCCGATTCAACCTGGAGTTATGAAGTTGGTACCAAAGATAAGTTTGCCGACGGTCGTGTTCGCGTCGCTGGCAGTTTATATTATATTCGCTGGAACAATATTCAACAGCAACTCTATGATCCAGTGTGCGGTCAACAATTTGTCGCAAATCTTGGCACTACCTCAAGCAAAGGCTTTGATCTTCAAGCTGAGGTGCAAGTTGTTGAAGGCTTGTCACTGGATCTAAGTGTTGGCTATACGCGGCTACGCTATCTTAAAGATTCAACGCTAACTAGCCCTGATGGTACACAATCTGTCACTGCGACAAGCAAAGACGACACAGTAGCAGGTTCGCCGTGGACTGTTTCAGCAGGTCTGCAATACTCCCATAAATTTAATAGTGTCGACAGTTATATTCGTATTGATAATGAATATGGCAGTCGCAATAAAGCACCCACTATATTTACCAATCTAAAAGATGCTAGCTCTGATAAACGCCTTGTGAGTGATCCATCGACTAATTTTATGTCGTTGCGTGCTGGCGTTAAAGTCGTGAAGTTTGATGTTTCGATATTTGCTGACAATCTTTTGGATGCAAGACCGCAATTAAATTTTGCACACTCTGATACGACGACAGAACTCTTCACTGCAGAAACAACACGCCCACGCACCATCGGTGTAACGGCAGTGTTTCGGTATTGAATAAATTATAAACCCTTCCCCTCAAAGAAGAGGGGAAGTTTTCAGTCAAAGTGGTGTCAATGCGTTTATGAACTGGTTTGTCGCTGCTCCCCAGCTGAGTGTCTCGGCATACGCCATGCAGGTGGTGCGGTTCGCCAATAAAGCTACTTCGATAGCCGCAGATAAATCCTCGTTAACCGCACCCACCTCAGGCCGTCCGACAATCAGATCGTTCGGCCCCGGGCTTGGAAACGCCGCA
>JANYGX010000034.1 GCA_025362295.1 Sphingomonadales bacterium
CGACCAGCAACACAGGGCTTAGAGTTGACAAGACGCTGAATATCGCGGTTACGCCAGTGAACGAGACACCGCCTGCGCCGACGATTGCCACATATGGTGATACCTACACGGCTACAGTCGATGGCAATGGTTCAGCCCAAACTGGGGTGCAAATTGCCAGCTTCAACTTACCACAGAGTGATGCCGGTACGGGATCAGCAGTGATTGTCGGCGGTAATTCCTATGGCTGGTTTACAACCTCGGGCAACACGCTTAGCTTTGCTGACACTAACTTTACTGTAGGCTGGCTCAAAGCGTATGTTGGTCAATATGGTACGGCAGGTAGCTATACCGTTGATAGCTATGTCAATGGTCTGGCTGTTTACAAGCTGCAAGTGACAACACTGACAGTTGCCAACCAATTGAGCGCCAGCAGTCCAGCGCAGACTCTCACTTCTGTTGGCGCGGTGTCTGTTCCAGTTTATATCCGTGATGTGAATGAAGCGCCAACGCTGACGGCGGGGCAGAGTTTTAACGTTTCTGAAACCGTGCCATTGGGCACCGTGGTTGGCTATGTTGCCGCGACTGATCCCAATTTTAGCCCGGGCTATACAAATTTGCGGTACAGCTTCTCAACTGATTTTTCGCAAACAACATCTGTCTCCGGACCATTCTCCCTGAACGAAGCAACAGGACAAATCTATACGAATGGCGGCCTGAGCAACACAATCACGCCGACTTACACACCAACCGTTTATGTCAACGACCAAGGCGGCGCTGCCACCGGCCTGGTTGCTTCAGCACCGGTGACCATCAATGTTGCGGATGCAGATCCGATTCCTGTGGCCGCTGATCTTAGCATTAGTAGTATCTATGATGGTATTGCTGCGACTGGTACGGTTATAGTCAGCAACAGGGATGCAAGTGACATTAATGCTTTTACATATAGTTTACCTCAATATAATAACGTGCAAAGCGTTACATATGGTAACACTACTTACACGGTAGTACTTTCAGTTGATAATGATGGAAATTTCTCTGCTCTTTATTCTGATAAACTACTTGAAGTAAAGACAGTAACAGGCGATACTATAGTTAAGGTTACTAACCGTGAAACTGGACAATCTGCTTTTCCTATTGTTCACTGGAGTTCAAAATCTAGAGGATCACACATATCGCAACCCATCACCAAAACTATCCCCTCCGGTTTCACCTCTGCCATCATACTCGATCTTGCCAACACCGGCCTTAACCTCACGTCTGCCGCTTCACTCACAACCAACGCTAAATTCGATGTTGCCAACACTGGCCAAGGCGTAAAGTCTGGCTGGGTATCCGCAACCGATGGTATTTTGGTGATTGACCGCGCAGGCAACGGCCAGATCAACGCCGCTGATCTCAACTTCACCACCGATCTGCCCGGCGCTACCAGCAACCTTGCTGCACTGAGCGCTTATGACAGCAACAAAGATGGCCTGATCAGCGCTAAAGATGCAAGCTTTAGCACCTTCAAAATCTGGGTCGATGCCAACAGCGATGGTATTTCCCAAGCCAGTGAACTCCACAGTCTCTCCAGCCTTGGCATCGCTGCCATCAAACTGAACGGCACACCCACTGGTCAAAGCACAGCACGTGCAAGCGACAATGTCATCAGCAAAAGCTCGATCTTCATTTACAACAATGGTCAAGTCGGCACATTGGGTGAAGCCAGCCTTTATCATCAAAATGCGACAATCACCGTGCCCGCCGATACAGCAATAAACACAAGCACTATTGCTGGCGCTCGGGCATCATCTGGCAGGAACACCCCTCGTCGCCCTTGGTTCAACCGCTTTGCTATGTTCAAGGGAGAATTTCTCGCTGATCTTTATGATGACGGCAGTGATGAAATTACACAACAACCGCAAAAACTGCCGGGTCAGCATAATCAGGCCGTTGGCGCCTCGCAGGTGCCGCATATCAGCACAGATCGAACACTCTCTGCCAACGCGCTTAACCTTATCAGCCAACGCTATAACGCGCAGCTTATCCAGGCACTGGGGAGCTTTACCAAGCCAACAGCCGCGCTCGCCAACACCAGCCACCTGAGCGAGACACTCTATACAGATACTGTGCGGCTAAGCGTCAGCAGCAGGGTTTAGGGGCTCTTGTTGCCATGTTTTTTCGATTGGCAGTGATCTGGTTTTGAGGCTAAGAGACCCTATGACCCAAACACCGCCAACCCCTGAACCCGCCACGCCAATCACCATCAGTCATGTGTTTGGTGAAATCACTTGGCTGTTTTCACAATCCATAATGCACCGCGAGCTTAGGATTGGTGATTTGGAGTGGTTGGTGATGCCAGCAATACTCTCCTCGCAATTCTATATATTTCGCGATGGTTCACAACCCGTCGGGGTGGCGCTTTGGGCATCGCTGAATGCTGCTGCCGAGAAAAAACTTGATGAACCTATGCTGGAGGCTGAAACCCGGCTGAAACCAGAAGATTGGACCAGCGGTTCCAAAACCTGGTTGATTGATTTGGTTGCACCATTTGCAAGCGATGAGAATCGTCATCGTGAAATCATGATTGCTGATCTCATCTCAGGGCCCCTCAAAGGCAAACGCTTTAGCCTGCACCGCACTGATCCAGACACCGGCAAACGAGAAGCCGTTGCAATAGACGCTGATGCCGGTGACAAGCTCAAAGATGCTATTCTGAAAGCTGCCGAGGCGCTCGGCACTTCTGATAATAAAACGCGCCACTAAAACTGAAACCAGCATGGGCAATCAACAGCTTTTTGGTTTCAGATTTTTGATTTTTGCGTTTCCTTGGCGACCTTTGCGGCTTTGCGGT
>JANYGX010000011.1 GCA_025362295.1 Sphingomonadales bacterium
CCCTTGCGCTTGGAGGCGGCGATCTTGTCCCTGATGCGTTCACCAGTGACCTCGCGCTCAAACTGGGCGAAGGACAGCAGCATATTCAGCGTCAACCGCCCCATACTGGTGGTCGTGTTGAACGACTGGGTGATCGACACACCTTGAAAAAAAGCCCAAATCGCTATTTTATATTGACATAGAAATCTTATTTGGTTATATTCATACCTTAATGAATTAGGAGCACAAGTATGAGTTTGATTACAAATTTCGGCTTTTTCGCCCGGCTGCGCAGCGATGCAAATCATCATATTCTCCGCTACCGAGGTGGCAAGTTGCGGCAAAGCGGACGCGGGCTTGTTTTCTGGTTCCGCCCGGACGTTGCCAGCATCGCAGAAATCCCGATGGACGATCGTGAAATGACGATTTTCATTAATGGTCGCAGTGCCGATTTTCAGGCGGTGAATATTCAGGGCGTTCTGGCCTGGCGCGCAGCGGAACCTGAAAAATTGGCTGAGCGTATCGACTTTACTATCGCGCTCAGGAGCGGAGCCTATATCGGCCAACCGCTCGAGCGGATCGAAACGCGCCTCGCTGGTTTGGTCAACCAGGCCGCGCTTGACTATCTTGCTCGGGCGCCTGTCAGGGCTTTACTGGATGCCGGAATCGGGCCGTTACGCTCACAACTTGAAGCAGCTCTGGCGAGCGATCCAGCCCTTGGGGAGATAGGCTTGGCGGTAGTCTCGGTGCGGCTAAACAATCTTGCCCCCAGCAGCGAACTGGAACGCGCCCTGCAGACGCCAACGTTCGAAGCACTGCAGCAAAAGGCGGATGAAGCAATCTTCGAGCGCAGAGCACTTGCCGTCGACAAGGAACGCGCAATCGCCGAGAATGAGCTTGCGAACCGCGTTGAACTGGCCAAGCGAGAAACAGAGTTGATCGCCGAAGAGAGCCGCAACAAGCGTGACCGGGCCACAGGCGATGCAGAAGCACAACAAGTGGAAGCCGATGCAGAAGGAAATCGCATCCGGATTGTTGAGGCAGCAAAGGCGGAAGGAGAAAAGGCGCATATGGCGGTCTTCCGCGATCTGCCGCCAAACGTGTTGATTGGATTGGCGGCGCGCGAATTTGCTGGTAAGCTCAATACGATCGAGCATTTGAACGTGACACCGGAACTTCTCGCCGCCGTCATGCGCGAGTTCGCCGCCAAGCCGCCGCTGATTGCTATCGACCAGAGTTAGCCAGGCCATGGCAACGCTGCCACCCAGAGTGGTCTATGTCGTCCGCGAGACTGACTTCGAGTTACTGTTGGCGCGCCACGCAACGCGCCAGCAAGCACGTTTCTTCTTGGATACGCGAGGCCAGACTCTTGCCACGCTCGAATCCAGTCACGACCGTTTTCGACTTGCATTGCAGCAAGCGCGTGCCTCGGCTCCTGACGACTGGCGGCAAACTGTCGTCAAACGTACAGAGCTGGATCGCTTTCTGTTTGCTCCTGATGACATTGTCGTCGCGCTTGGCCAGGATGGCTTGGTCGCCAACGTTGCAAAATATCTCGATGGACAACCAGTTCTGGGCGTCAATTCAGCGCCAGAGCTTTACGATGGCGTACTGATGCAGGTGCCAATGGCCCGATTGGGCGATGCTCTTAGGGCCAGCTTTGTCGGTGCCGCTAATTACCAGCTCCGCACAATGGCAGAGGGGATGCTCGACACCGGCGAACGACTTCTAGCGCTCAACGAGCTTTTCGTTGGCCATCGCACCCACCAATCGGCGCGCTACCTGCTAACTCTTGACGGTCAAGCAGAACAGCAAAGCTCAAGTGGCTTGCTCGTTACCACCGGCACCGGCGCAACTGGCTGGGCGCGCTCGATCATGGAAGCCATCAATTTGAACATGCTAATCGGACCAGAAGAACCAGCTCTGGGCTATTTCGTGCGTGAACCCTTTCCGAGCGTGTCGACTGGCACAACTATTCGCGCGGGCAAAATATCTGGAAGCACGTTTCGTATCCGCTCGCAGATGAACGACGGCGGAGTCATTTTTGCAGACGGTATTGAGCAGGATTTTCTGCCCTTCAACTGGGGGCACGAGCTTTCAATTGACGTTTCCGCGAAGCAGTTGAAGCTTGTGTGGGCGTGACGCAGTGATATGTTCTGGCAGACGACCTGACGACACCACTCTTTGCAATAGAGTCTTTCAAACCATTTCTATTTCCGGGATTGCGATGCAGCCTGGCGGGCTAGACCACTATGACATTTATCTGTCGCCCACGAATAACATCATTTTCAGTTTGCGGTCATGCGTTTGGGCACTGTCGCGCTGCGCGGGCAGATGGGAGAACGAGTGAGCAGTTTGCACACCAGCGATGATTTGATCACGGGTTTCTGCTTCGATGGCGATGGATTTGCAGTGGTCATGTGAGGTCTCCGTAGAGCGGGGCACAATGCAACGCTTCCACAACCCCAAGCCCCGCTGATCCGCACCAGCCGGGCGTTGTCGCACTCGCTGCATGCAGTGCTCGTCACATCAGCACCAATGCTCGCTTCCGCGCGCAAGTCGAGTGATATAGGCGTATGCACAGAAAAAACTGGATATGGACTTGCCGGCGAGACCAAGCACTGGTCGTTTCATGGATGAGGCTGTCATCAACCTGGTTTGCCGCTTAATGGCCTGAAATATTACCTTTGCTTATACTGCTGCTTGTTCAACCGTGGTCAAGCACAGGCGTTTTGCTCGCGAGGTGGGATGGCCACCATGCTCTGGCGGGTGCGCTGTTTAGGGCTAGGAAGCAATCTTTCATGAAATAACGAAGTTACGAAGCAGCAAGTGCCGTGACTGAGGATTTATGAGCATAGGCGGGAATGAGGTTTGATAATGTGGTTTTGCGAGAGCAGTTTTTTCGCGCAAAGGCACTGAGGGCGCGGAGAATTTATGAAAGTTTGGTGTCGAGGACTGTGGCTGCGTTGCCAGAATTGGTAGTCAAACCTACTACCAAATTCATTCAAAGTTGGGATAATTAAATGTATTTATTAAACTGGCACCGCAATATTAAGTTTCAGGGATTGCAATTGTTTATAGTATAATATAATTTAAAGCAGATTGAAAAATGAATATTAATATTACTCAGGTGCAACTGTGTTATTTTTGATTGTGAGTATTGTGCTAGCCAGCGCAGATGTTGATGATAATGTTATAGTGAACATTGTACATGCTGCAAAAAATGATAGTGTCATTATTATGAGTCGTATCGCGTCAGACAATGCTCCAATGCAGAATTCAAAATTAACCCTGATACGCTCTCCAACCATGGCCGTGTTTTATCCTCCTAAGGCTGTAGATCTGCACATTGAAGGAACGGTTATACTGAACGGTAATATCGGCATTGACGGTCACTATACAAATGTATCTGCCTCAATGCGCTACCCACAAACCTTGCTCATGGACGCTGCCGTCAAAACAGCCGAGCAAATGCTGTTCAAACCAGCAACCAACGATCATGGCGATCCTATTGCTGTTTTGCATCAAATGGAATTGAGATATATTCTTAAAAAAAATGTTTCAGATGTGACAAATTCAGATTACAAGAAATTCATAGAGCCTGAATTTAGTAATGATGCTCGAGCCCAAGGCCATCATGGCAGTGTGAGTGTAACAGGTGTGATTGATAGTACTGGACATTTATCGCATGCAACTATTTTCGAAACAAGCAGATCACCAATCCTTGATACGGCAGCACTAAAGGCAGCAACGCAATCTGATTATATAGTATATAAGGATAAATCAGGCCATTCTGGTTTCCGTGAAGTCATATTGCCGAAGTATGGGTTCTATAATCATTTTTGGAAAAGTAATGAGCATAACGCACTCAATTATAGCTGTGACCAAGTTTTGAAGGACCAACGCTGGTGGCATGCAACCTGGCCTGAAAAAATGCCAGACCCATTCAAACAATGGCTCATGGATTTGAGCTGGTTTAATGATCACGATGACAACGGCAAATCAAAACCTGCTCAAACATCTCTGGCTTCTTTCGAGGATCGCTGGCAGGCTGCATCGCAGCTGTGTGAAACGCAACCGGGCAGTTTGTTCATCGATCTTTTCAAGCCAGAGGGGGACACGGCTCGCGAAGCTACTGAACGCACCTTAAAAGCCGTCAGTACGTCCCTGCGTTAAGCTTCATCCTCCTCGAATTTGCTGGACACCCAGAAGAAGAATGACGCTATCAATGCATTTCACTATGTCGCCTCTATGCTATTGCCATTGCGCCTTAGTCCGAAAAATCACTTTATGGCTGCGGCATCTTTGATGATTTGCACAAGCTTCCCCCGCCGGTTGAGGTAGTCACCAGTCAATTGAGGTGGCAAGACGGGCATAGACAGCATGAGAAAACACAAGACGATGTTAACGACACGCCAGACTGACCAGCCCGTTGGTGTTGCGCTGTGCTCAATCAACTCTATAAGGTTCAGGGCCTCGTCGAGCTCGTGCATTGGCACCCGAACCCGGTAACCACCCAGCGCAACGATGATCGGATACATGCGCCCATGGTTATCAGCCACGACATAAGGGTTGAGGCCATATGCCCGCAGATAAGACGTAAAGCAGACGTGTTCCTGCTGACTATAAATGACAGCCACTGTGACAAAGTCCGAACGATCCCCATCGATTTTCATGGCGGGAGCGTATCAGTAGCAGCTGTGCCCAGCAACAATGTATTTGATGCCACCCACCGCGAGCCAAAAAGCAAATTAATCGAGCCTCCTGCAAGTGAGCCCCCGCTGCCTGTCAAGTACAGTGATACGTGCATCATGGCGTGAAATATTACCTTTGCTTATAATGCTGCTTGTCCAACCGTGGTCAAGCTTAGGCGTTTTGCTCGCGAGGTGGGACTGTCGCCATGCTCTGGCGGGTGCGCTGTTTAGGGCCAGGAAGCAATCTCTCTCGAAGCAGCGAAGTTACGAAGCAGCAAGTGCCGTGACTGAGGATTTATGAACACAGGCGGGAATGAGGTTTGATAATGTGGTTTTGCGAGAGCAGTTTTTTTTGCGCAAAGACGTAGCGAAATCTCAATAATTTTGTGAAACATGCATGTGTCACCGTGATACCACACGCATTAAGCTGTCCACCGATGCAAGAGTTACGCACTTCGTATTCGTCGTTGCCGCCGGTAAAAGCTATTATGCAAATGTACGCTTGATAAAGCGAACTGTGAGGTACCCAGCGCCAGCAGCCATGAGCAAAATAAGAAGCCCCATGACTATGCCGTAACCAAATAATACACCAACCCCAGCAACAGTCCATTTGAATGTCAAAAAACCGGTCAGTGTAGCGCACCCTAAACCTATAACCTTATTGACTGAACGCCGTACCATAGTTGCGCTGTTCACAACCGACCGAGCTCCTTCGACAAAGGGTTTCGGATTATCCCAACCTTCATTCGGCTTGTGAATCATTTTATGCGACCTACTTTGTTACCTGTTTTAATGCAGCAAGGCGCTGAGCAATTTCCGTTTTGCGTTGCATGGTATCAAGCTCTGCAACACGATTGATGGTGTCGGCATCTGAACGTGTGAAACCAATACCGTCAGTGCCGGTCATGGCGCGATCAAATGCCTGCTCTGCATGCCCCACGCGCTTTTCAAGATTGCGCTCCAGCTGGGTTGAACCATCCCCACCGGTCATGGCATCACGTTTGGCGGCCATATATCCGCTCAGTGCGTCTTCCATCTGGCTCTTGCGAGTGCGCAGCGCTGTGATGTTTTCTTCAAACCGGGCTTCTTCTTCAGAAGCCAGCTGCTGAACCTTGTCGAGTCCTTTGGCCTGAACTTCAAAATCCACCTGCCGGGTCAGTGCTGCCTCTGCCAAATCTTCTCGGCCTTCGCCTAATGCAAATTTAGCCTTTTCCTGCAGATCTCTGGCTTTTTCTTGCAGCAGTTTTTGCTGCCGTACTGCCTGCAGACGGCGTGTGACCGCTGCATCATGTTGTGCTTGCAATTGGTCAATCAAGCGATCAACTTCGCGAATTGATTCGCGCATCACTGTATCGCTGCCGGATTGCTCCATGTGGTCGACGGCATCCTGAACTTTACCTGAAAGAATGCGACTAATCCTGTCAATAATTGGCTGTGCCATTGTGATTTTCTCCTCCATCAATGATTACTAACCTATTATATGATGACAAAGCTGAAACATTCGTAAATGGCGCAGGTATTTTAGTGTTAGCACAATTTAAGGAATTCTCATTTATGGTTTTGCGTATTGATAGTTTAAAAGTGACACTTATCCATTGCGGATCAGTCGAACTTTGTATGGGAGCGCATGATGATTTATTTATTTTTAACCTTGATTATCTTACTAGCCATCCCTCTCGCCCTTATGTTGTGGTTGCGATCAAATTATAACCGGATGATCATTCTGGATCAGCGTTGTGACGCGGCCTTTGCTGATATTGATGTGCATCTCAAGCATCGTGCGGACATCATTCCGAGCCTGGTCGAAACGGTCAAAGACTTTGCTTCTCATGAACAGACAATCATCAGCGATGTTGTACAGGCGCGGGCAACGGCGGCTCAATCAACAACAGCCGGACGCTTGGAGGCGGAAACAGCGCTTGGGCGTAAGATCAACTCAGTCATCACATTATCAGAAAAATACCCGCAACTTGAGGCGTCATCGCATTTCCGCGACATGCGGACCCTTTTGATGGATACAGAAAATCGCATCACTGCATCCCGTCGTTTCTTCAACCTTGCCGTTGCCGAATATAATGCAACGATGAAGCAGTTTCCTTCAAACATGATTGCATCAAAATGCCATATGGTGGAACGGAATCCTTATAGCTTGGGCGTTGAGCGTGTGTTGCTTGACGAGGCACCCATGGTCAAGTTCGCATAACATCAGCGGGATTAGGCGCAAACAACATGCCAATAAACGGACTTTTCGGTTGGGTGCGGCATAACGATGCGAGATCTGTGGCGTTATTTTTGATCTTCGCTATTGCCATTCAGCTGATGGCTGCGACTGTTCTGACCATTCCACTTATCTATTTTGATCCGCACCACTGCCTCATCTATTCGGTGTTTGGCTATTTCATCCGTTACGTGCCGGGAATCGCGATTGCTGCGGTAGTCTGGTTTGCATTGCAGATGTGGTGGCATATCCAATCCATGCAACGGCTTGTTGATTTTCACTATGTTGATAGTGATGAAGAGCCACGTTTGTGCAGCATTGTCGAGTTGAACGCCAGAACCATGGGCCTAAAATCACCTTTTGTTGCTGTGACTGAAAGTCCTGCACTGAACGCCTTCGCCTGCGGTATAACGCCAAGTCGGGCAGTGGCGGTGTTTACACGCGGTTTGATAGATGCACTTGACGATGATGAACTTGCCAATGTCATAGCGCATGAGTTGAGTCATATCAAAAATCTTGATATCCGATTGATGGCATCAGCCAACATATTTATGAATACACTTAAATTTTTGCGATATTTTAATCAGCTGCGCGTCAAGAGTTACAAGCAAATCATCGCCTTTCTTTTTTTTCCACTATTCATTCCCATGGCTTTGGTTGCAGGCTTTTTTAGCCAATGTATGGTGCGTTTGGGGATTGGTTCACGTTTTCTGATTGCGTCTTCACGCGAGTATATCGCCGATGCAGAGGCCATTCAGGTTACGCAAACGCCAGATGCCATGGTCACTGCTCTGCAGAAAATTGAGGGAAACAGTGAGATCAAGGGGCTTGCCCCCGAACTTGATGGTATGATGATTGACGGTGCTATCGACGGCATTCACGCGACCCATCCGTCAATTCACGAACGTATTGCTGTGCTTGCCAGCTTGACTGGCTCGCTGACATTCAATGCAGGTGTGCGCAGGGACACGCGACCAAACCACCAACAAGCAAGCAAAACCAAACCTACATTTGGCAGGCGTAGCCTTGACTTAAGAACAGTGGCAGCCCGTGCAAAAGTATCGTCAAGGCCACCCCTAAGTTCTCTCTTGAAAATCACACGCGATGATGCATTTGGCATGTTCGGGATGCGCTGGGATTTGGGCATTGCTCTTGTTGCTACATTTATCACCGCTCCGTTTCTGCACGGCATGAGTATGAAGGATTTTCTTGGAAAACAGCGGCTGTTTTACGAGCACCCCGATGCAAAGGCGCAAGCAATAAAGGTAGTCATGACTTGTGGCATGACAGTATTAAAAGCGGAGACTAGCGGCAACGAAGACTTATCCTCCTGCAATCACGACTCGCCCCAATTTAAGAGATTGTATCAGCTATCGGGAATGAAAGACCCTTATGCGGCACAGGCTGAGTTGCGAAATAACATGCTGAGCGACAACGAGCTTTACAATGTCAATGAGCGGGCCAAATCCCGTTCCAGCCTTTATGGCGCAGGCATAATAAGCGGTGGCCAAGATTCTGACGAAAAGCATCGAGCGCCCACGGCCTTTGCCGAAAGCTACTCAATTTCCGTGCACGAAGCGTATGAGCGACTGACACACGGCAGTTTATGGGACTATATTATTTCGCAAAATTGCGGTTTTGTTGTTCAGCCACAAATGACTGGTGAGCCTGATAAAACAATTATTTGGGACATGAAAAGTGACGGCGAGACTTTCGTGCGCTTTCAAATCAATCTCAAGCCAATCAATGCAACAACTACTCGCGTTTCTTTGGCCATTGAAGATAATGAGAAAACCAACACGGCGCACTTTGACGGCAGCGGTGGAATCCAGTCGATTTTAGGTAAAACCACTATGCTGCGACCTTTGCTTGAGCACCCCTTAAGACCGGCCTTTACTGAAGCGGCTGCTGCCATGCTGGATAGCAGACCATTTTCGCAACAGCGGGTAGCAAGTCTTGCAGAATATCCTGAAAGGTTTGTTGAGACTTACTGCTCTTATTATCGGCAACGTTTTGAACGAGATCCAAAGTTCGTTAATATTCATGACCAAACGGATCACCTTTAATCATGAAACCAGCTGTTAAACTTGCCTGTTATCTTGGGGGATTGGCTTTATATGCTGCCTGGAAGGGCTTTATGACCGGCGGTGTCGGTGTGACACAATTCGCAGTTCAGCAGATGATGGCAAACGTTCAAAAGCAAAACAACGCAATTATGGCCGCCTATGACAAAGAGCACCCCGAAGAGTCTTCTCAAAAAAACAGCACAGACTCTGAAGTTGTGCAGCCAGCGAATGCTTCATTGTCGCCGCCAACGGAAATACCCAGCCTTGGTACATTGCGCCTGGGCTATACAGTGACCGAATTGCGGACGAGATTTGACCTGACAGGCATTCCCAATTTTTTGCGTCACGCTGGGGTGATAGCTATCACAGACAAGAGCGATCTCACGATCATAACATGGCAACTCAACCAGGCAAATCACCAAATCGGTATTTATAAGGCAACCTTCACGCGCATTGACGACGATCGAACACGAGTGGATATTGACTTTATACCCACGGATGAGAATGCCGTAAAACAAATTGCGGCCAAAATTGAGACCAACCTAACGCCCAACGACCTTTTTCTGGTGACCATGCGTGAGAATTTTGCCTCTCAAATTGAGGATTGGGGCCGCAGTTTCAATTTGAGTGTGCTGAGGAACCCTGTGGCTAACCCTGACATGGTCGTCAATGCTGCATTTATTGCGAAACCGCGAAATGACAATTTTGAACTGAACGATGCCGAGAAATTTGATGCATCGATACGTAAGCTTTATAGTCAACACGCCATCAGTGTGAATGGACTTTAATTGTTCTGATACAGCACCCAAATAGCTTTCCAGTTCATAATAAAGTCCAAAAACTTAAAGTGAAAATCGGATAGATGAAGACGGCGCAGATCAATTCACTCATCATGCCCGCGCCACCGTCATCCTGATCCTGCCAATAAGCGTGTCTTATATATCTTCGTTTGTTACTCTTGCTCTTTCAGTGCCTATTCCATTTCCCGGTGTTGATTGCCGGAATAACCAGCCTCGGATCTTCGCTCAACCGGCATAATCATTTTATTTGAGCTTGGCTATATATGCTTAGCGCCATGTTGAAGGGCATTGATGAGACTAGCAGGGAGAGGTGGGTCAGTTGCGCCCTATCAAAACAGTTTATTCAACAATTCTGGCGTGCTGCTTTTAAAGCTTTCCAGCATGGTGTTGACATAGAACATGTCTGGCGTTGCAGTCGCTGGCAGAACGACTACGGTGTAATCTGGTTGGTCTTTATTGAGCGCAAGGTTCACAAAGCTAATACCGTTACCAACGTGGTCAAGGGCTTGGGTGAAAGGCTTTCGGCAATCGCTCTCAAGGTTTTATTATTTCAAGATCAGTTACACTACCATGCGCAAGGGAGACCTTGCGCATGGCTGCATTTTGGGATATTTCATTATTTAGGAATTGGAGAAAATGCTATGAAAATTAAACTTTTCCTCATTTCACTTGTTTGCATACCCGCAATGGCCACCGCACAAATGTTCGTGCCGTCGTTTGACATGGGGCCGATCATGGTCGGTCAGGCATTGCAACCAATGGTCGATCGGGCAGAGGACGAGGCCCGTGGGCAGTCTGGGTCGGCAAGTTCTCCGAAACGCGCCCGTGCACCAGCATCGGTGGACTTAACATACACCCCATCGCTCACTCGCCGCCGTGAGAATTACGCGCAGTTTGTTGCCAAAACGCGTAAGGCTGATCCCGCCGGAGCCGATCAGTTGGCAGCAATGCTCAATCAAACTGACGTTATTGCAGCGATGGGTCCGCCATTGACCAAATTTGGTCTGAGAACCGATAATGTTGCCGATGCCTATTCCATCTACTGGATGAACGCATGGCAGGCAGCGCACGGCGACACGACGCAATATGGGCGCGAAACGATATCCGCAGTAAAAGCGCAAGCGGCACGCGCAATTGGGGCAACGGCAAAATTTGCCGAAGCCACTGAATCTAACAAACAGGAATTGGCCGAAGCCTTCCTCATTCAAGGCGCAATGATTGAGGCGTTTCAATTGAAATTCAAAGCTGCCCCCGATCTGATGCGCAGACTAGGCGACACAGTGCGTAAGGGAGCCAAGGCGACCGGGATCGACTTGGATGCGATGACACTTACAAGCAAGGGCTTTGTCCCCGCTGGTCGCACCGGTGAAACAGGTCCTGCGGCCGGGCACTGAACCTGCGGCACTGGCCTCGGCGGTGAGCACACCTGCTCCGGCCAGCCCCGCCACACCCCCCTATATCCTGATCGCCGCCGCTGGTGGCGCGCGGTTGGGCGGTGTGTTCCTGCGTGGCAAGATGATAGGCAAAAAGGGTAAAGGGTGGCGCGGGGAGGCGAGCTATACTCAATTTCCCTCAAATGCGTCGAAGACCTTTTATGAAGCGCTTCTTGATCATCGCGGTGATAATGTTCACGGTGTTGCCTGTTTCTGTTCAAGCACAAATGGACAGTGCTGACATCGGGATGCTGCAAAGCAACACCGATATTTTGGTCACTAGCGCGATGAACGACGTTGCTATGCAAAACACTTTTCGTGGCGTGAGAAATAGCACCACCGAGCAGAAAAATACCGGTGGGCCGACGCCATCAAGGGCATTGGCTGGCTGCCGTGCGGTGGGTCTTCAGGTGGGTCGCATCGATCATGATCCGGTTAGATTCTCCGGCCTTGCCCACCAGCTTGGCAAAAATGCGGTTGAACACACCTAGAGCATCATGCGCAGAAGTGGGCACAGGGTTTGCGCAAAAGACGATGCGACACCAAAAACCAAGAGTAGCTTTCACGTTTTTATGAAACCGCTTAAGCGATACCATCAAAACGCGGCAGTGTTTAGCATAGGCCCTAACACTCTGGCGGATACCAACCCTACTTCGCCGCCGCCTTGCGCCGTGCCGCCAATTCATCAGGGGATGGAAAAACCTGCCGCAATTCCGCGATGACCTTGTCGGCTTCAAGGACATACGGCGCGGGGCAATCTGCAGGGCCGGGATTGCAGAAATGGATGAGCGCGAGGTTTGGACGGTTTTGGAAAGTCAAATGAATGAACCCCTTGAAACCACGCGCCTTGGCCTGCAGCGCAGCATGAAGCATATTAGCGTCAGGCTGGGTTAATTCTCCATTATTGAATTCTATTCCGTTAAATCCTATTCCGTAGTATTTACTGTCCTCGATTGGCTCTTTGCTCATCACAAATGGCTCAATTTGTTTGTCGGTCCGCCACACGGGTTTGGACAGATACTCGTAAGTGTTTATTTCGGCATAGGGCAGAATATATGAGAACAATGTTGTGTTATTGGAGAAAATTTCCAATCGTTGCGCCACCAATGTTTTGCGATTGGCCTCGCGCAACTCATCAGCGGTTTGTGCCAACGCACCAGTCAATTGATCAGGCCGTGCTCCGGGGCGCAACAGCCGGCTGACGGACATCACCGCCCCTTGCACAAAAGTCCATTGCGAGCGCGTTGCAAAATCTCGCCGGGCTTCATCCATTTTGCCCTGATGCGCCAGCAGCAGCACATGATAGAGGTCCAAAATATTCAAAACACGGTCTTTATAGGTTTCGGGCTTGCCGGCGGCTTCAAGCGCATCCATGTTGCTTCGTGCTTCGGCAGCGCGTTTTTCGGCTTTGTCCCACTGACCAGCCAAACCTGAGGCAAAGCCAGCCGTGGCGATCAACTCCGAATTGCGCGAAGCGGTATCGATCCCATCCTCCAAAGCCAGTTGCGCTTCAGCAAGATCGGCGGCTTCAGCAAAACGGCCGACCTCCATCAATCGTGAGATGCGGGGCAATGATAAACGCGGCAATACCCTTAAGGCATTGGCAAAATATGCATCCTCGCTTGGCGAAATATCCTTGTTAACAAGTGTGGATTGGCTTGCGGTAACCACCGGATAGAAACTGGCAGGCATAGTCAGCGCATTGGCCAGCCCTGCCTCCCGTGCGGCAGCATCGTCGCCATTCAAAAACCGCGCCACGGCTTCGAGCGTGCCGAAGGACAACCCCATCGAGCGGTCGAAATAGGGATTGCCAATCAGGCCCGCCACCTTCGCTTCGCCTCGCGCTTTGCCAACATCGGCAATCGCAGCAGCGTAATTCTTGGCCTCTATTTGATGCGCGGCCCGCGCCAGCAACAGCGGTACCCGTCGCAACGGGTTACTCTCCACGTTCTGCTTTGCAGGGCCTTGATCATCGATCAACAGGTCACAAGCATCAATCCCCTTTTGGGCGAACAGGCGTGCGTTGGGTTCGGCAACCTCGTGCGGCTTGGCAAGCAAACCAAGCAGGGAGATCGCCCCTATCAGCCGTGCAAACCGCTCCGTTCCACTCATAATCGACGGTTGGCCGTCGCACTGCAGATAGAGCGAACGGCTACCGGAATTTTGCAGCGGGGCAGCCGGCCCTTGATATGTGGGAATTATAATCGGCACATAGGTCGTGCCACCCGCAATGGCTGGGGGCAAGGCCCCAGCCACAACACCAATCACAGCTGCACCCGCAAGCGCCACTCTCAACAGATTCATGCAATGCCCCTTTTAGACTATTCCCCGATCATATTGGGAAAGAATAGATTATTTTAGTGCGTAAACCTATCCTCGATACAGGTTTGCACGGCCCGTGCAAGCCTGTATCGAGGAAGGCTCTAAAAGCCAGAAGAACGCTCTCTCGATGTTTTTGTAACAAAGCCCTTTGCACTGGGCCGCATAAGGAAGACGACGTAGCCCCTGAATGTGGGCGCCTGCTTAAGTTCTGAAGGCGGTGCCCATGCGCCGCCTTGTACCAACGCCACGCGGAAAGGCATTGGGAACCTGTGCATCTCGCGGAAATAGCTTTTATAACCGGGGATGGTTGTCTTGCCCTGGTAGGTTTGCACAACCACCTCGTCGACCACGTCACGCAGCGCTGCAAGCTCCAGTGGATTGCCATGCGCGCTCCAGTCCATCAACCCAGTGATCGAAAGTCGCCAGGCCGCAGGTAGCCTTGCGCGCACGCCCGAGAGGAAGTGACGATACCCGGAAATACCCTTCGTTGCAGCATCGAAGTCGATCTGCAGGCCCAAAACAGTGTTGCCAGCCTGCTTCCAGCGACCAAGGTCTCCAAGCAATGCGGCATATATGTCATCGGTCCAGTCGAGCCGATTGACCCGCACGACCAGCCACACCGGCGTACCGGCAAGGCGCGGTATGCCCATGCGCAATCGGGTAAGACGTGGCGCACCGCCACGCCGGATTTCGCCGTCAAGCAGATAGAGCAACCGCGGATGGATATCTGACGGTGGCGTTACGCCCGGCCAGAGGTAGAACGCGTCATAGCCGCGCGGATCGACCGATGGCTCTGTCGCATCATGCGGTTCCGGCGCATGGTGGCAACTCGCCAGCACTGCCAGCACCAGCAGGAACCTAGCGCGCGTCACCAATAATAGCGCAAAATTTTGGCCCATTGGCTGGCTCGGTAGCGGTGCTTGAGTTCGAGGAACCAGGCCTTGCGCTGCGACATGTCCCCCCATTCATGAATTAAATCACCGCATCCGTTTCTTCCGCTCGACGCATAGCACATCACCGCCCGATAGAGCGCATAGGCCCGCTCGTCGGGGCTTGCATGCGGATCGGCAAGGATGGCGCGGTAAATCTCATCGCGGTGCAGCGTTGTGCCAGGAAACTGGTCGGGGCGATGCCCCAGCGTGTCTGCCCCTTGATCAGTGTTGAGCAGGCTGAACCCATCAAGCCGCCAGAAATCGCCAAGGCATAGCCGAGCACGTCGGTCCTGTGGCTTCAGAGCCAATGTCTTGGCTGTGACAGCTAGGGCCGGACAGGGGAATCCATCTGACCATTTGCCGTGGTTGAACAGCCCTACTGAGACCGGATAGACATCCCAGAATTGGCTGTCCGGCCTCACCAGTGCATCGGCAGGAACAAGTGCCACATCACGCCCGAAATCCGCATAGGCCTGTCGCGACAGGTCTTTGTAGAGCAGCGTGAAACGCGCCACGTCCCGTTCATCAGCAGGGCGAGTTGGATTGCCGGCCTCGGCTCGCAGAATGACTGCCGGGGCGATCGTTTGAATCAAGATTTTGCGAATAGTCGTATCTTCAACTGGGGAGCCAGCGGCGAAAACCAAATCGAGCCTATTCGCCTGCTGCCAGTGGATTGCAAGACCCAACTCGGCGAATGGGCGTTGAAACACGGGTTGGGCAATGGCGATCAGACCGGCCCAGAAACGCGCCTCGCTGGTGTCGCTGGCTTTGGCCAGTGCCATGCCTCGCAACACCTGCCGACTGTAAGCCAGTGGCGTTGGGTCTGGACTGTGCAAATCCTCCGGCACCTCGGCAAGCACGGTCTCGGGCTTATCCCCGGTGTAGTACGCTCGTGTGGCACGCAGAAAGCTGTAAAGGTCGCTCAGGCCAGTAAAGGCCGATGCCTGAACAGCAAGATCGGCTTCGGCTAACTTGATTGCCTCGGTGACGACCGGGCGACGCATCTGCCGCAAATCCGAAACCGCAAGCAGCAGCGGGCTGTTTTTAGTCTGACGGATGACCGTATCGAACTGGTCGTTGCTGAGGAGAGCACGGTCGATCTCCTCGGCAAGGTCGGCAGCGCGTTCGCTGTCGGCAGGAGTTTGCGTGAGAAGTTGCTCATAGCTTTGGGCAAGCCCATCAACATCGCTCGCAAGCCACATCGTTCGCCGGATAAGCCCTTGGGCCGAGGCCACATAGTGCCCGCGTGGAAAAGCCTTTAGATAGGCAGCGATAGCAGTTCGCGCTGCAGTGACCTGGGTGGCGTCAACCGCTTTAAAATCGAAGTCGCCATATTTATTGGTTGCCTTTGCTGTCGCTGCGCGGAGCGCAATGCGAATCGGCATGTAGGTGGCGGTGTCGGCGATCCACGGGCTGCGCGCATGAGCCAGTGCTGCAAAACCTTGACGCGCGGTCTGCCAATCATTGCCATAGAACGCTGCAGTTGCTTGCAAGTAGGCGCGATATTCATGACTGCGCCGACTGGTGAGAGGCACCGACCAATCGACTGTCTCGCAACCAACTTTGCTGCGCAGGGTCTCAAGCACTGAGCGGTCTGAAACCGGCAGGGATGTGTCTGCAGCGACTGCTGCTGTGAATGCCGCTGCTGCATTGGCGGATGGGGTGCAGGCGACCGTTTTGGTGGATGGCGTGTCGTCCTGCTCCTTGTGCGGCCAATAGGTCTGGCGCAGCAACGACCAGGTGAGAAAGCTATAGCCGAGTTCACTATTATCCCACGCGTTCGTCTGGTAGCTGGCATTGGCGTCGCTGACAGGATGGACACTGCGCATCAGCCAGATCAGGTTGACGCGGGTATCGTTGCCAGGGGTGAGTGCTGGACGGTCGAAGCCGTCATAGTAGGGTCCGGAAAGCCGCCAGGCGGGGCGTCCGACTTCGTCTGCGCACGACCAGGCAGTTTCCGCCAGCCCTATCACTGCAAAGCCCAATATCGCCGTGCACACTTTCGTCGACAGTTGCCTCAAAAGGCTTTTTGGTGTCCAACCTCCCACGCAAACTCCTTTCGGCCATCAAAGAGCCATAACCCAATGCGGGCCTCTCTTCAAGGTTCATACGCCAGACGAAGGGTGAATTATGCCTGCCGCGTTTCAACAACATTGGCTCACTATCGCGCGCCACAACAAGAGAGCGTTTGAACATGAAGCATTTTCTTTATTGAGAGGGTGAAAATGGTTTGCTTAGGGTTTTTGCGGGGCCGTTTGTAG
>JANYGX010000003.1 GCA_025362295.1 Sphingomonadales bacterium
GATTATAGGACACATCCAATTTGAGCGGGTAAGGTTCAAATATACACCAGATGGCCGCGAGGTGTTGTGCGGTGTTGATCTGGATATCAGTCCTGGAGAAATTATTGGCATTGTCGGCCCGTCAGGATCGGGGAAATCAACGCTCACCAGCCTGGTGCAGCGCTTGCATGTGCCACAGCAAGGGCGTGTGCTGGTTGACGGTGTTGATCTTTCGCTGGTTGATCCGCCTTGGCTTAGGCGGCAAGTTGGCGTTGTGCTGCAGGAGAACGAATTACTCAACCGATCAGTGCGCGGTAATATTGCGCTTGCCAATCCGTCTGCCCCTATGGAGGATGTGATTGCGGCTGCACAGCTTGCTGGTGCCCATGAGTTTATTCTGGAGCTTTCTTATGGCTACGATACCATTCTGGAAGAACGCGGTCGCAACCTGTCTGGTGGCCAGCGTCAGCGGCTGGCGATTGCACGGGCACTGATCACCAAACCAAGCATTCTCATCCTCGATGAAGCCACGTCAGCGCTTGATGCTGAGTCTGAGGAAGTGATTCAGCATAACCTGCGTTCGATCGCTAAGGGCCGGACAGTGATCATTGTTGCTCACCGCCTGTCGGCTGTGCGGCAAGCCAATCGCATCATTACCATCGAAAAAGGCGAGATCAGCGAGTCTGGGGATCATGCCAGCCTGCTGGCGCGTGGTGGTACCTATGCACGGTTGTGGGCCAAGCAAATGGGTGAGGACAGATAATATGCTAAAATCCCTGCGCGAGCATTGGGCTATTCTGCATGCTGCCTGGAGCCTGGAGCGCCAACAAGAACGGCCTGCCTTACAGGAAACCGCATTTCTGCCGGCAGCATTGGAGATTATCGAGACCCCTGCATCACCGTTGGGTCGCACTATGCTTTGGGGGTTGATGGCAGCTGTTGTCATTGCACTGGTTTGGGCTTGCCTTGGCCGCGTTGACGTGGTGACCACAGCGGGTGGCAAAACCTTGCCGATTGCCTACAGCAAGGTGATCCAGTGGGGCGGGGGCACGGCCAGCGAGAGCTTAACCGGCATCATCCGCGCCATTCATGTGAGCGACGGCCAGTTCGTCCGCAAAGGCGACGTGCTGGTAGAGCTCGACCCTACCTTTGCCGGTGCAGATGAAGCCCAAGCCAAGCACGGCTATATCTCTGCCCAGGTGGACCGGGCGCGTGCCCACGCCCTGATGGCAGCACTAGCCGGCCAGCCGGTGCGCTTCATACCGCCGCCTGGCACGCCGGCTGATGTCGCAGCAACGCAGGAACGGCTGATCCACGCTCAGGTGGATGAATATCATGCCAAGCGCGACACGCTGCTGCAGCAGCGCCGCCAGCATGTGGCCGAGCTTGATAATGCCGGCACCGAGAAGCAAAAGCTCGATGAAACCCTGCCGCTGCTCGATAAGCAACTCACCACCCGGCTGGAGCTGGCCAATAAAGGCTATGGGTCCAGGCTGATTGTCTACGATTTGCAATCGCAGCGCGTTGAGCGGCTCAAGAACATCGATGTCCAAACCCAGAACGCGGCCAAGGCTCGCGCTGCCATTGCCGGCGTAGACCAGCAGCAGGCCCAGCTGGCGCAGGAGTTTGCCCATGCAAGCCTGGTGGACATGGCCAAGGCTGAGGATGAAAGCAGCCTGCGCGCTCAGGAGATCACCAAAGCGGCCCAGCGCCGCACCTTGCAGCTGATCCGCGCGCCGGTCGATGGCACCGTTCAGCAGCTTGCCGTGCACACCATCGGCGGTGCCGTGCAGGCGGCTCAGGCGTTGCTGGTGCTGGTGCCCAGAGATAGCCCGCTGGTGGTCGAGGCGCAGGTGGAGAACAAGGACATCGGCTTCCTGAAAGTCGGCCAGCCGGTGCGGGTGAAGATCGATGCCTTTCCGTTCACAGATTACGGCGTGATCGATGGCACGCTTGTCGGCCTCTCCAACGATGCCATCCAGGATGACAAGCCAGCACCTGCCAGCGCTGGCGGTGCCGACCGTAGCCGACCGCATCTCTATTATCTAGCCCGCATCAGCCTGAAGCAGCGCAGCATCCGCGGCTGTGCAGGCCTCGGACGGCGCCAAGCCAGCCAGTGCCCGCGCCATATCCCGCTGCAGCCGGGCATGAGCGTGGAGGCAGAAATCCTCACCGGCAACCGACCGATTATCAACTACCTGCTCAGCCCGATATTGAAGGGCATCGATGAAGCGGGGCGGGAGCGGTAGGGACAGGCGAGATTGTTAATCTTCGTTAATGCGAGTGACGAATTTAATTTTCACTACGACCCGATTCGTGATTGACACGAAACGATATTTGAAAGAAGATTACATTATATTTTTGTAGGATGTGGCTGTTTTAAAATGCATATTAAACATCGACATAACTAATCCACTCCAAAAATATTTAAAGCAAATTTCTGCATAGTATCAAAGGATGCCCAATGCCTTGGCGGTATATAAAAACCACTGATCCTGAGTTCCTAAAATTCAGATACATCAATGATGAATTTGGATTGTATGTTACCTGGCATAAGCCTTGGAAATATTTTGAGCGCTATGTCGTTTTTGCTAGAGCCGAAACATCAATCGATAAAGATGCGGCAAATTCAGACCATATACTCACTGTATTTGATTTGGGAGATGTTAAGGATGGCAAAATTGATCGCGACCTGACAGAGCAAGAGAAAAAAAATACGCAGGGGCTGATCCGCCATATACAATGGCATGTAAGATATACGCTGGAAATCCAGGGCACTCGCCATATTTTGCTGAAAATTACCAACGCTTTTGCAAGCCCGGTGATCAGCATAAAAATGTTGATGATATTAGGCGTGAGATGATTGTTGATATCTTAAATTGTTACGACGGTGAATGTACCGTACAATATGATATGGGTGTGCCGCAATATAGAATAGTAGTCGATGTTGAATTCGTTCAACATATTGAAATGTTTGATTCGTAAGGATTGGCCGATATGACATTACCTGCAGTTTTGCCAACAACCGTTGATGCAGCAAAAGCCTTTATCATGCAGAATATTGCAAATAATACACCATTGTCTGTAGCGGAATTGCAGACTGTTGCAGAAAATATCCAATGGTCAGTGCCGTCTAACTTGAGGGTTTTAACATACTCTGATAAACTGAAAAATGCTTTGACGGAATTGGGTGGCCAACCTTTGCAAGCCTTTCAGGCTGCTTACGCTTTACAAGACGCCACGCCGGGTACATTTTTTACAGATCGTGACACAGGTACAGGTCAGCTGCTGCAATCAAGAGAATTTGATACAGGGTTGAAAGCTGCTGGTATTACAAGCAAAGCAGAAATAAAAGCGGCAAAACAACCAGCTTGGACAACTGCACCTCATTATTTATGATTTTATCAAACGAGGGGTTAAGCCAATTTTTTGGCTATACTTGATTGCAGTCTGCATTGGTGGTTCTTGCGCTGACTCATTTGGCCAGACGCAACAAAAGCAAATTAATGGTAAGATTAATGAGGAACCAGATTTACAGCGCTATTTAGAGCCGGGCTCGCCATCTTTTCGTGACAGGGTCGTGCCAGAGCTTGCTAAAATCCCGGCTGACAGGCTCGATGAGGTGAGGATAAAACCCATACGATTGACCTGTGGTAAAATTACACTCAAGTTAAGCTGTCCGCTGCAGGATGGTGTCCTTAACAAATCGCATGAACATGCATATTGCCATAAATCTAAGGTTGTCAAAATGACAGGCTCCGAAAGAGTGGTTATTGAGCTTCCAGATGATCTACTGTTTGGAAAAAACGGTAATGAAGACCCCTTTCACGCAAGAGGATTAGGTTGTTTGCTAGGCAAAAAAAATCAAAAATACATAGCGATAGATTATTGGAATGGACAACAAATGATTGATTATCTCTCACTAAATAACGGCAAATTTGTTTATTGGCGAGGTAGAAATCTAGGAAATCACGAAATAATAAAAAATCCAGGTGGCTCTCCACCGGAAGAAACTGCTTGGAAAATGCTTATTTCTCACTGATCAGGATTGGAATGTGCATATACATAAATCACAATGTAGGAATATATTATGGTAGACTTTAGTGCTTTATATTCGCCAAAAAAAGGGAATGTAAAAGCTGGAAAATTTTCTACGAGTCATTTTAACGATATATTTGTTGGTGATCGTACGGTTGGTTATTCCAGAAATGCTGGCGATGCGCCTGGAGTGCTTCAAGGCCAGGCCATAGATGCCATTATCGGTGCCGCTGAAGATGCAAATCTTTCTGTTTCTCAAACAGCTCAATTGCTTGTTATTATCAGGCATGAATCTGGTTTCAATCCAGATGCTGCGACTCCTGGTTCTTCTGCAAGCGGCTTAGGTCAGTTCATAAACGCTACTGCATTAGAACACGGCATTACAAATGCAAATCTTTGGGACCTTACCACTCAAGCTCAAGCTGCAGTGGGTCTTTACGTGCTAATATACAAACATGCAGGACTATATTTCAATGATACCTCTACGGCAGCCTTGTATCATTTATGGCATGACGGAGAATACAATAGTCTTAAAGTAGGCCCACTAGTCGGTAGTGTAGGCTATAATCAAGTTATGAAAAACGCCGGTGGTGATTTTGGTTTGGAGTCTCAATTCAAAAATATATTA
>JANYGX010000004.1 GCA_025362295.1 Sphingomonadales bacterium
ACCTCGCCATCCTCCGAAAGCTCGCGCTTAACCTGCTCAGAACCAATCCCGACAGGGCTTCCATCCGACGAAAAATCAAAAAAGCCGGATGGGACGACAGCTTCCTCATCTCTCTCATCTCCCATATGCGATAGCCCTGCCGGGTAGGCGAGCGCCACACTGGCACCAACTTCAGCATTAATGTCTCTTCCTGCTGGCAGCAAAGGCGCAGAGTGCGTGTGGTCCGTTGGCACCCAGCGTTTGGCAGTCTGCCTCGCTGAGCTCACGCGCGGGCTGGTGTCGCGGCCAAATTGTGCAAGCCGGATGTCGAGATCAACGTCGCGCCCGCCAAGACCGTGATCGCTGAGCAGTGCGGCGACCTGTGCAGTCACATCACCAAAGCCGAGTTCATGTGCGCGGATGACCGCATGCGCCAGACGCGGGTGCAGACCCATGCGTGCCAGCTGTCTGCCGTGCCGTGTGATCGCGCCGTCAACATCCAATGCATCCAGCGTTTGCAGCAGTGTTACCGCCTGTTGCCACGCGCCGGTCGGCGGCATATCGAGCCAACGCAAACTGGCCGGATCACGCGTGCCCCAAAGTGCGAGATCGAGCACCAGTGGGGCCATGTCAGCGTTCAGAATTTCCGGTGGATCAAACGCAATCAAGCCTTTGGTCTCGGCCTCGTCCCACAGCCGGTAGCACACACCTGACTCGACACGCCCTGCCCTGCCGCGCCGCTGGTCAGCCGCCGCCTGACTGACGCGCTCAGTGACCAACCGCGTTAGGCCACTCGCTGGATCAAACCGTGGCCGCCGTGCCAGACCTGAATCGATAACCACGCGAATACCTTGCAGTGTCAACGATGTTTCGGCGATGGATGTGGCGAGCACAATTTTGCGCGTGCCTGACACGGCTGGAGCCACGGCACGTTGCTGGTCGGCCACATCCATAGTGCCGTAGAGCGTGTGCACCTCAACGCCGTTAATATCACCAAGCACACGCCATGTGCGGTTTATGTCAGCAACGCCAGGCAGAAAACATAATATGCTGCCGGATTCTTCAGCCAGCGCACGCTGCACAGTCGCCGCCATATGACAGTCGATAGACTGAGCCGCAGCGCGACCAAGATAGTGGGTGGCAACAGGAAACATCCGCCCCTCGGATCGCACGACGGTTGCATCGTGAAACAGTTTTGCAACGCGCGCCCCATCAAGCGTTGCCGACATGGCAAGCAAGCGCAACTCTGGCCGGAGTGCCGCTTGTACATCGAGCGCCAGTGCCAGCGCCGTATCGCCTTCCAGCGATCGTTCATGGCATTCGTCAAACAGAACGCCAGCAACACTCGGTAAATCAGGCTGATCCAGCAACATGCGGGTCAGCACGCCCTCTGTCACCACTTCTATGCGGGTGCGGGCTGATATTTTTGTATCGTGCCGCACTCGGTAGCCGACCGTCTCGCCCACCCGTTCATTCAGCTGTGCTGCCATGCGTGTGGCAGCGGCGCGCGCGGCCAAGCGGCGCGGCGAAAGCAGTATTATTTTTTGATTGGCACACCAAGGCTGTTCCAGCAACGCTGGCGGCACGCCTGTGGTTTTACCAGCCCCGGGCGGCGCCACAAGAACAGCGTTGGCGTTTGCATTTAAAGCTGCCAAAAGTGCTGGCAGCGCTGCATCAATCGGCAATGAATTCATGTGCGCCGCCAGAATACCGTTTCAGAAACACCGCAGCAAAATCCTGCACACAGCCAGCCGCAATTGCCTGCCGCAGCCCGGCCATCAAGATTTGGTAAAAATACAAATTATGCTCTGTCATCAACATGGCCCCAAGCATTTCACCAGAGCGCACCAGATGATGCACGTAAGCGCGCGTGTAGCGCGTGCACACAGGGCACGTGCACACCGTATCAAGCGGGCGAGTATCATCCTTGTGTTTTGCATTGCGAATATTAAGCGGGCCATCACACGTGAAGGCTTGCCCGTTGCGACCGGAACGGGTGGGGAGCACGCAATCGAACATGTCTATGCCACGCAGCACTGCGCCGACAATATCATCGGGTTTGCCAACGCCCATAAGATAGCGCGGTTTATCGGTTGGCAGCATGGGGAGCGTATAATCCAGAACCTCGAACATGAGCCCCTGCCCTTCGCCGACAGCCAGGCCGCCTACGGCATAGCCATCAAAACCCACGTCTATCAAAGCGGACGCTGATTGCTGGCGCAGATCGGCATGCATACCGCCTTGCACAATACCAAACAGGGCGGACCTCCCAGCGTGATCTCTGCCACTGTCAAATCCCTGGCGTGATCGGACCGCCCAGCGCATCGATAGCTGCATGGATGTTTCGGTTTCTGCCTTGCTGCACGGATACGGCGTGCATTCATCGAACGCCATGACAATATCACTGCCAAGCAGACGCTGGATTTCCATGCTGCGCTCAGGGGTGATCATATGGCGCGACCCATCAAGGTGCGATGCAAAGGCCACACCCTCTTCCGTGAGTTTGCGCAAACTCGATAACGACATCACCTGATAACCACCGGAGTCTGTAAGAATGGGGTGCGGCCACTGCATGAAATGATGAAGACCGCCAAGTGCGGCCACACGTTCCGCCGTTGGCCGCAGCATCAGGTGGTAGGTATTCCCAAGAACTATATCCGCACCACTGGCGCGCACCTCGTCGGTGCGCATGGCTTTGACCGTGGCGGCCGTGCCCACCGGCATGAAGGCCGGTGTGCGGATGGTGCCACGCTGCATTGCAATCGTACCGGTGCGCGCGGCACCGTCCGTTGTCGCTATGGAAAACGCAAACCGTGGCACAAGGTTCAAACGTTCGCGCTCAAGGCATCGGCAAAGCTACTAATCTCTTTGACAATGCGTGGCCGCGCCTGCTCGCCGAGCAACCAGTGGCCAAACCCGTCCATCTCCCTGTAGGTTACAGGGCCGCAAATGCGCCGCGCTGTGGCGCGTGAAATGGCAATCGGGGTGATCCGGTCAGACGTGCCGCAAACAATAAGTGTTGGCATGCTGAGTTTTTTGTAAGCCACCACTGAGGCTTTGGTTTTATCAAGAAACGGCAGGCCAATCTGAAACATCACGCGGCCACTGTCTGGCCGCAGTTGCGCAACGGCGGCCTCGGCCTCGGCTTCCGGCACACCGTTGAAAACACCATAGAGTGCTGCCTCTTTGGTTAAGGCGGATGGTTTATGCCAATAGCCCCAGTTTTTCATCACGGGCCAAGTGGTTTTGATAGCCGATCCATGCAGGGCCAAAATACCCGCTGATGGCGCTGTCGAGAGCAAAATCAGACCTTTGTGCGGGACCCTCGCCGCCACAAGTTGTGCAAGCAACCCCCCCATCGAATGGCCAATAATAATTGGGGGTTCCGGCAAGGCCAGTACTTGCGCCTCAAGTGCGGCCACATAGTCTGCCAGACCCAGCGTCGAGAGATCGCCCGGCACATCATCATGCCCTGGCAGAGTGCCAGCGTGGGTGGCAAACCCTTGCGTTTCAAGCTCAGCGCGCAGGGCATCCCACACAGCTGCAAACGACCACATGCCATGAATAAAGAACAGTCCAGGTTTTATCATAAATTGGCTTTCGTGTTTTTGACCAGACGGAACGTATGTAATTTTCCAGTGTTATCAACCAAAATAGCAATGGTCCAACAGAATGCGTTATTCGTAAATATTGCAAATTGATTTTTTTTTGAAGAAAAAAGCATTATACCCTTAGCCACACTTTGCGTTGCCACCACCCCTGTTAAGAAAGCATATGATATTGTTGTTGAATTTATCCAGGTCTTGTCATTTTATCGGTATGTGTTTTGCAGTTTCAAGTATCAATGCCAGCGCGGATGAACTCAGCATCGGTGCCGGTGCTGGCGTTATTCCGCGCTTTACGGGGGCTGCGTCCTACCATGCTGTCCCCTATGTTTCTTTGAGCTATAAAACCAAGGGTTTTTCAGTTCACAGCGAGGGTACTGCAATTCTCGTCAATCTGGTGTCTTCAGGCAAGCTGGATTTTGGCCCGCTGGTGCGTTTCGATTTTGGTCGCAAGAATACCCACGATCCGGTACTCAATCTTTTACCTAAAGTTGGCAGCGCTGTTGATATTGGAGCTTATATCGGCGCAGGCCTACCGCTGTCGCTTCTCGGTATGGGCGGTCATGCAGTTTTAACCGGTCGCGCAGAAGTTTCGACCGACGTTGCTGGCGGCCATCATGGCACATTGGTTGAAGGTGCCATTGGCCTGGCTGATCCGGTCACCGACAACCTGAAGCTTGTTGGCTCCATCTCGGCAAAGTGGGCTGATGCCCTTTACACACGGTCATATTTCGGAGTGACAAATGCCGGGTCGCTGGCTTCGGGTTTGCCGGTCTATACGCCAGGGAGCGGCTTGAACACCGCCGCCTTCAGTGGAGTTGCCGATTACAAAATTTCCACGCGGTGGTCCATAGTCTCGATAGGTCGCTACAGTCGTCTCGTTGGCAGTGCAAAAAGCAGCCCGATTCTGCTTGAGCGTGGCAGTGCCAACCAGCTGTTCTTCGGCTTGGCGCTTAAATACAAAGTGATGTGATGCAATAGTCCGTGCGCACTCCCACTTGGCGAGCATTATCGCGCCATAGACGCTATTTGCCTACAAAGTAACGTACCACCCTTGACAATATATAGGCTTTACCCTATATCACCTCTTGTTCATGGCATCCGCTGTGAACACACGATCCAACCAGTGTTCGGTGGCTTTTCGCGAAAGCCATCCGGATGCGG
>JANYGX010000018.1 GCA_025362295.1 Sphingomonadales bacterium
GGGGTTCCCATTTGCTGCTTGATGTGATTCAACCTGCTGGCTGGAATGGAGGTCAGCATGGATGGCGAGACCATATTCGAACGATCTTCGTGAACGTGTTGCTGCGGCGGTTGCGTCGGGGCGCAGTTGCCGGGACGTGGCGACACTGTTCGACGTGAGCGTGGCGAGCGCGGTGAAGTGGTCGCAGCGTAGACGGGCGACGGGGAGTGCTGCTGCCAAGCGGATGGGCGGGCATCGCAAGCGCCTGCTTGAGCCGCACCGGGCGCTGGTGATCGCACGGCTGAAGGCGGTTCCCGATCTGACGCTCAAGGCGCTGGTTGCCGAACTCGCCGAGCGCGGCATTGCGACCTGCCTGGTATCGGTATGGCGACTGGTGCGTTCGGAGGGCATGAGCTTCAAAAAAAAGCCTGTTCGCCGAGGAGCAGGCGCGACCGGCGGTGGCCAGGCGGCGTGCGCAGTGGAAGAAGTATCAGGGCCGACTTGATCCTCGACGTCTGGTCTTCATCGACGAAACCTGGGCCAAGACCAACATGACGCCGATCCGGGGCTGGTCGCCGCGCGGCAGCACACTCGTCGCGCACGCTCCGTTCGGCAAATGGCAAACGCTCACCTTCCTTGCAGCACTTCGCCACGACCGGATCGATGCGCCTTGCGTGCTCGACGGGCCGATCAACGGTGAAAGCTTTGCCGCCTATGTCACCCAGTTCCTCGTCCCTACGCTCTCGCCCGGCGATGTCGTCATCATGGACAACCTCGGCAGCCACAAGGGTGCCGCCGTTCGCAAAGCCATCCGGGCCGCGGGTGCCAAACTGCTGTTCCTGCCGCCCTACTCCCCCGACCTCAACCCGATCGAGCAAGTCTTCGCCAAGCTCAAGCTGCTCCTGCGCAAAGCCGCAGAGCGCACCGTCGACGCCACATGGCAGCGCGTCGGCACACTGCTCGACGCCTTCCCGCCCCAAGAATGCGCCAACTATCTCAGAAATAGCGGATATGCTTCAACCTAAGTGGAAAAGAGTCTAGGCAGCGATTTGAGTATTTACACTGTGCAAATCACCACAGGCTGAAGCCTCAAACTTGAAGCGCAAAGCAGGACTATTGAAGACTTGAACGGCCAAGATCATCGCCTCACGGGATCGAATCAGTCGCTCGTGATCGTACAGATTAAGGCCTGTTTTTGGATCGTATGAGGCTTTCCTGATTTTGAAGAATTCAATTTCCTCTTCGCTTGCAGCGACGATAGAGTTATTTTGCTTGACCCCCGTTATCCGCCCGCTGTTGATGGTCGCCTCGCGCCCGGTATTCACAAGGCTTTGAATATCCTGATTGCGCCACCCCTTCGCGAGAAGGGCCTTTACGATAGGCTTTTCTTCTTTGGTCAATCCCCCATGTTTCTTCCGCGAGATCATAGGGATTCCAATGTAATTGGCGGAGACGGAGGGATTCGAACCCTCGGTAGGGATTGCTCCCTACGACGGTTTAGCAAACCGTTGATTTCAGCCACTCATCCACATCTCCGAGGTGGTTCATCGAACCAGCGATTGGCTTCGCTGACTTAGCTATAGCCAATCAGTATCGCGGGTCAACAACCATCATGCATCTGATGGGGTGTTGTTGCGGTTTGCTTGCCGGGGCCTTGCTTGCGACGGCGACTGTAAACAATGGCTGCCATGCTGAGGCCAACGATTGATAAGGTGCCTGGTTCCGGCACCGGACCACCATCAACCACACACAGGCCGGTTGCTGGATCGATGTGCTGACCGACTGGGCAGGTTGTGCCATCAGGAACGCAAACCCCGTTAGGATCGAGATGCTGGCCGGTTGGGCATACCACATCGGGCACACAATTACCGTTCGCATCGGCATGTTGACCAGCTGGGCAGGTAACTACATCCGGCACGCATGTGCCGTTAGGTCCCACATGTTGGCCAGCAGGGCATGTGATTGTGTCAGGCACGCATATACCATTTGCATCGAAATGCTGACCGGTCGGGCAGGTTGCAGGCGCTGTACAGACACCATTGACCACTGTGTTTGGTGGGGAACACACAGCAGGTGCTGTGCAGACGCCGTTCACCACAGTGTTTGGGGGTGGGCATACAGCGGCCGTTGGCTGACAAACGCCGTTGGCATCACGCGTGGTGCCTGTTGGGCATGGCGCAACAGTTGGCTGGCAAACACCATTGGCATCAGCCGTTGTCCCGGCAGGGCACACTGCCACTGTTGGCTGGCACACTCCAGCAGCATCACGTGTTGTCCCAGCAGGACACGCCGCCACTGTTGGCTGACACACTCCAGCAGCATCTCGTGTTGTCCCAGCAGGGCACGCAGCCACAGCAACACCCGTAGGGTTTTGCACGCCACCGCCACCACCGCCGCCGCCAATCGGTGAGCTAAGCGGCGCAATGCCGTTAAATGGTGAACCTTGAGCAAATGATGGAACGGACGACAATGGCCCTGAAAAATTGGTTGCCTGACCGCCACCAATTGTTGTTGGCAAACCAGCAGCCGGAGACAGCTGAGCCAGTTGATTGCCGATCTTATCGGCCAAAGCTTTTTTAAGTCCATCGTAATCATCGGGCACGGTCATCAAACCTGCGAGTGTAACCGGTGCATTACCGGGATCGAAATCGAGGGTCATCACGCCATTTTCGACAAACGCACGACCAGTTAAAACCACGCAAGATATCTTGCCGATGCCATAATATTCAGACTGTGCCAGACGCACCCGCACATGCTCGCCATTTTTGGCATGATCACGTTGCGATGCTGTATCAAGCCCTGCATTGATGGCCTCAAGACCACCCCGCATTTGTATGCCGGACGGCACGAAATGCGTCCAAACAACGGGTGAAATAGGGGCACGCAAATCAATCCGGCGTGAGGCAGCACCATTAAGGCGAAGCGCACGACCAAACGGGTTACGAAATGTTTCCGGCGCGATGGCGTATACGCGGTACACACCATTAGGTAATTTAGTGCGTGTGCCTGTAATGCCGCTGATGCCATCGTGAATCACGTTGTGACGATCGTTCCGTGTGTTAACAACTTTAAGGTTGCGGCCAAGCACACCAGATGAACCCGGCGCAATACGCTGGAAACCGGTGTATGTGGCTTTCTTGGCAGGACCAAAATCATACCCTATTGTGCCGCGTGGCACACGGAAGCCACCACGAAAATGGTAACTAGTTATATACGATGCTTTTGCGGCCTTGTCAGTCGCAGCGGAAATATGGTTGGTCAGTTCAGCTGTGCGCACAAAATCTGCGTTGGCCGTGTTGGCAAACACTGCATCAACAAGACCAAGGGCACGAGCCTGCAGGCGCTGCGTGTCGCCCCCTGCCCCATCAAGATAAGCTTGAACATTAGCGCTGCCTTGCGGTGTATTGGTGAGCAGGCCATCAACGGCACGTTCCTTAGTGACGCTATTCAGAAGCACCCAGACGTTTCCGGGTTTAGATTGCCAGCCAGCTGGGCCATCAACGGGCGCATTGCCTGCAAAACGCGCTGCAAGGCCACTATCGCCAGCCTCTTCTGCTGTTTGCTCACCTTGTGCTGCCAATACAGAATTTTTACCGCCGGCTGCAGGAGAAATAGCCGGTGCTGCAATCATGGCCAATGTTGTATCTAGGGCGCGCATGACGTTGGCATAGTTGGTGTTGACCGGCACAACACCGCTTATCAGCGTGTCATGCCCTGAAAGATCAGCGAAATTCACATCGATTTTACCAGCGTGGATATGGACCGGAACAACCAGCGCAAGGCCAGATACACCTGTAACGAGAGCTTGCTTGTATGTGGTAGACTGCAAACCTGCTGAGTTTTCATCACCGATGGCTTGGTTGCCAAAATCCTTGATTATGCTGGTGTTTTTCAGATTTAAATAAGGAACAGGCCTTGCGGCCAGCGTGGAAACCACGCGCCGCTCAACACCATTGACTGTAACACTGCCGCCGAAAGGCTTGGCCTCAAGCGCTTTGCCATTGTAGGCGCGTGATAAAACAAGCAATTTATAGTCACCGTCAGCCAGTGGCAATGTAAAGCCTGAAACACCGCTCAAACTTGTGCCAAATACCGATGCGACCTTGCCATGGTTAATGCTGATGCGGTGCGCACCACGCACAATGGTGGGCGCATCTGTACCAACACGGGTAAAGCCGCTCGCAGCTGCCTCTGTGCCAGCGCCACCAAAATCCCAGCCCTTGCGACCCGCACCCAGTGCAAACTGATTGTCCACAACAACCGGCACAACATAGGTAGAGCCTATTGCAGCGCGGACTGCATGACGAATGCGCTGACTAGCAGCGGCAAGATTGCCAGCATCAGCGGCGCGCGTGTCTTGGCCAATCAAGTCGGCAAGAGCGCCTACACGACGCTGTATTGCGTTGGCATCGCCCTGTGCGCCATCAAAATATGTCAAGAGACTGTTTAATTTGGCTGAACTGGGTTGAAAACTGTCCTCTAAGGCGGCGGCAAGTTGTGGCGCTACATTTGATGGCTCAGTACCGGAAGCCGCAGCCTGACCAGGCAAAACGTTGCGGATCGGGGCGTGTACGACTGCATTGGCGTTCGCCAAAAACCGAACCAGAATATTTTGACGGGCTGAAGGTGTGACTAAGTCATTTGGCGAAAATAATGATCGACCGCCTAGGTTAGCCGTCAACGCGACCGATCCCACTAAATAGGCAATACCAACTCCCGCAAGCAATTTATTATTCACAAAACCTCCATTAACTCAACAGATCTTTTTATCTTTTATCTTTCACAAGCCTTTAAAACAATTTGTATCATTTTACAGCAACAAACATGTCGGTAAAACTTACACATAATCGCGCATTGCTGCTCATATAATAATATATGCAATATTCGGACCATGCGAACCAGTTGGATGCAAAAATATTAATATAGATTAATACAATAACGCAACGATCTAGCTTTGCCATATGTTTTTACACAAGCGTAATAAATTAAAGCAGCGGTTGTATTTGTTTAAAAACATAATGGTAAACGAGTTTAGCCTTGATAAATCGGCATAATTTTACAATCTTGTCTTAAAATATTACAAATATCTTACAAATACAGCATGTTCAAAAATATTATTATATTTGGTACAATATAAGCTAAATGTTAGGTAAAATTATGTATTGCGTTTTGAGCTCAGTGAAATTGGATGAGTACGTTACTGTACCTTCATATTACATGGGTTAAAGATTGGGCATTCGCATTTTTCTACGTTTCTGCTCAATAAAGAACACGTACTCACCGTCGTTTGCATAACAGTTGATGTAATAAACCACAGCTTCGAAGCCACTGTCATTGATACAATTATCCTGCAAAGTTAAAATTCACTATCAAAATCATCTATTTTACGATATTGTTGAATTATGAATAATGTTACATTGCTTTTCCCAGCGCCACAAAAACGTGTAATGCAAATTGTCTTTAATCGGGCAGAGATTGCAATTATCATGGGCCTTTACGGTCGTTTTGTCAGCGCAGGTTTGCTGAAAGACTATGCCATTCGCATGGACGTTGACGAAGCTCGTTTTGCAGCTTTTCAACGAGCAGCAGAAAGGCCAAATTTCGAAATCGTCAAGCGCCCAGAACTGGCGCGCAAGCAAGGCGCTTACGCACTTATTGGCATTGGCGGCACTGTATTGAAGCGCGGCCATGACCTTTTTGGTACCTGTCAGATTCTGGAACGAAGACTCATGAAAGCTGTTAATCTCAGTTAAACGGCTCCCATTAAAAATGAAAATATAAAAGACATGCTCCTTGAAACAACCGATCTGATTGGCGTCACCCGCACAATCCAACTATCACTCGCACCGGTTTTTTTGTTAACCGGTATTGCAGGCCTTCTTAATGTGTTGAGCGGACGTCTGGCGCGGGTGATTGATCGCGCCCGCAAACTGGAAGCAATTCATGCCGACACAACCGGAGATGTGCACAAACGCCATGTTGGCGAGTTGCGGGTGCTGGACCGCCGAATCTCACTTGTCAGCCATGCTATTTTTCTTTGCACTGCAAGTGCAATTGCTGTTTGCGGTGTGGTCTGCCTACTATTTTTTGCTGGCTTGACGGGCTATCAACTGGCCAAATTGATAGCTCTGGTTTTCATCCTTGCAACACTGTTGCTGGTGGTAGGCTTGGTCATGTTTGCCATTGAGGTGCGCGTTGCCACCAAAGCCATGCAGATCCGCCGAGAGCTGTTGGAACACGATCAATAGATTACGACGATCGCAGGGTTTCCGCAAAACGCAACGGTGCACCTAGTGGTGTGCCGATAACGTCATCTTCCCACATCACCACATTACCGCGAATGATTGTGCCGACAGGTTTGCCTGTCATAACGTCACCTTCAAACGGTGACCAGCCACAGCGGCTGGCCAGCCAGTCGCTGGTGACTGTCCAGGTTTTTTGCAAATCGACAACAGAGAAATCCGCATCGTAGCCTGCTGCAATAAAACCTTTTGAAATCAAGCCAAACAAGCGATTCGCACCGGCTGATGTGAGGGCAACCAGCTGCGCCAGAGTCATGCGACCAGCTGCCACGTGTGTTAACAGCAATGGTAGTAAGGTTTGCACTCCGGGCATGCCAGCGGGTGAGTTGGGATAAGGTTTTTGCTTTTCTTCAATGGTGTGGGGCGCATGGTCAGAACCTATAACATCAGCCACTCCCTGCCCAAGCCAGTGCCAAAGACCGGCACGCTGAACCTCATCACGGATTGGCGGGTTCATCTGCGCAAATGTACCTAGCCGGGCATAACAATCCGGTGCTGCAAGGGTGAGATGTTGCGGAGTCAATTCTACAGAAACAATATCTTTGTTCTGGCTTAAAAACTCCAGCTCCTCAAGCGTGGTAACATGCAGCACATGAATGCGCCGCTTGGCCGCGCGCGCCAAGGCAACCACCCGTTTGGTGGCCATTATAGCTGATATATCATCACGCCACACTGGATGGGTTCCCGGCTGCCCCGGCAAGGCCATGGCAACGCGCTCACGCAGCCGCGTTTCATCTTCAGCATGAATGGCCACGCGGCGCGTGCCACTGGCCAGCACCCGTGCCAGCGTCGGATCGTCCCACACAAGCAGATCGCCAGTTGAGGCACCCATGAACACTTTGACTCCACAGCAACCAGGAGTCATCTCATAATCAGCAAGGTGATCAGCATTCTCGGCTGTGGCACCCATATAAAAAGCGTGATCGCACCACATACGGCCTCTCGCGCGCGTGATTTTTTCGGTTAGGGCTTCAGGGTTTGCAGTGCTGGGTTTGGTATTGGGCATCTCGAATACAGCCGTCACTCCGCCCTTGACAGCCGCCAGCGAACCGGATGCCAAGTCCTCCTTGTGCTCAAGACCAGGCTCACGGAAATGCACCTGTGTATCAATAACACCAGGCAAAATATGAAGGCCGGTACAATCCAGCATTCTCTCAGCAACTAAATTGCCTAGGGAACCAATCGACACTATGCGCCCTTTACGCACCCCAATATCTGCTGTCGCAGGTCCGGCAGGTGTGAACACCGTGCCGCCCTTGAGTATGAGATCATAAGTCGCCATATCTTACTATGACACGCAGTAATGTTTTTGTCGAATAAGGAATTAGGATGACTATAGCCCGCCTGGAAGGTCGCGCCTTGCTGGAAACAGCTGGGCCCGATGCGCGCAGCTTTATAAATGGACTTGTTACCCATGATATCCTTAATTTGCAAAGCGGACAGGCTGTATGGGCCGGTTTACTGAGTCCACAGGGCAAGGCTTTGTTTGATTTCATTGTCTTTGGCACAAACGAGGATAAACTGCTGATTGAAGCTGAAGCCACCCGACTTCCCGATCTTATGCGGCGTTTTAATATGTATAAATTAAAGGCCGAGGTTACATTGAGTTTGAAACCACAATTGGCGATTTATGCAGGCTGGGAAGAGGCTGCTATTGAAGGGGCTGTGGCGGATCCACGGCTGCCAGCCATGGGCTGGCGTTTTATTGGCCAAGCTCAAAAAGCTGTTACCGGCTCCATGCACGATTATACACATCACCGTTTTTCGCTAGGCGTTCCAGAGGGCAGCGCCGATATTGGTATAGATAACCTGCTTTGGCTGGAAACCAATGCCGATAAGCTAAACGGTGTCAGCTTTACCAAAGGCTGTTATGTCGGCCAGGAAAATACCGCACGGATGTTTCACCGCGACAAAGTGCGCAAGCGTTTGATGGCCGTACGCCTGCCTGAAATTGAAAACCAAAGCAGTCTAATTATGTCCGGCTCTCGTGAGGCCGGCAGCTTACATAGCCAATGCTTGGATATAGGTTTAGCCCTGTTAAGGCAGGATTATCTTGATGCGCCGCTTGAAATAGCTGGCAAAACCATATCAATTATCAAACAAAGTTGGCTTGACGTTTGAAGCAAGCTTTTTTTCAACCGTTTCCGGAAAACGATAAAGATAACACATAATGGTAAATCCAAGTATGCCCGTAACACCCCACGTACCCCAGGAAAATAATGCGTGGGACAGAACCGTATGATTGTCAGAAAACACAACGATTGAAAACGCTGATACTAAAAAATAAATGTATAGTGGCAAACAGAATAGAGTTGCGGTTAAAACACCCACTGTCGCATAACGAAAGTTGAAAAAGGTCAAAACCAGCCCAATCACTAAGGCAACGCTACCAAACATATGTACGACAAAAATAGCACCTGTCGTCAATTCGCTACTGAAATTTGTGCCGCCAAGAGTAAAAATATGTTTCCAGGACAGGGCTGCGCACAGGATGCAACTTAAAACTTGCAACCAGGATAATGTGCCAAAATTTTTCACCGGTATATTCTGATAACCTATAGGAAATCCTACCAAGCCCGTTAGGCTATTCGGGTTGGGTTCTGAGGGTATGACAGTTACAGCAATGTCAGATATAATGTGTGATCGCTGCACGTAGTCAGATATGATGACCGCGCTACCGTGCGTTCTTGTAAGTTTTATTGTATCACTTTCATCAGTGTAGCCTTGCTTGCCGGTATCACTATGAATATCAGAATTTTTAAGTTGATGTTTATCAATATAATGTGATGTGTGATGGTTTTGTGCATGAAGTACTGGTATTGTGCCCTGGCCAGTGGCGAGTGAGTTATTTGCAGTCAAATTCATGACGGCTTCATGCCCTGAATCATTTCTATCTTTAATATGCAAAGCCGTTTCAGGACGTGCAATATTAATTGGTGTTTTCAAGTAACGTTCAGCTGTATTGAAGGGCACAGGCGTTTCTGAAGTAATAGTTTTTAACAAAGGCTTTGCATGAGCATGCGACACAACGTCATGTGAGGTCACAGATTTTTGAGTAACAACGCCACCAATAAATTCGCAATGATTGATAGCTGGAAATTTATGGGCAATCGGTGACAATAAGGTTAACGAATCCTCTGCGCTGATATTTGTTTCTGTCGGATTGACAACATTTTTTTGCTCGCTCTGTTTTGCTAGCATTATAGAGCTAAATTCTGATTTCTCACCCTGAGTAAGATTAGCCTGCATGACGGGTTGCGTGTTGGATATCAAAGCGTCCGTGGCAGTTCGACTGCCCGTGAATGCGTCAATTCGCCTTAAAAGGACACCTTGTTTAAGCGGATCAATTTCGTTTCCAACCTTAAAAATCAAAGACGGTAAAGTATCTAAGATGTCATCATCATCATAAATATTTTCATCTGTTAATTGTGTATCAGCTAATACGTTGTTCAAGCTTGGCTTATTTGATATAAAGCTATCCACAGGCAATTCCGAATAAAATAAAATACATTCTAATTCGTGGCACGTTGTGTAAAATGCGTCTATACCAGATTAATACCTATGAATCCCTATGAACGCGCAAATATTCGACTAAATTCGTCATGACGCATTGGTATTTAGATATTCATTTGACTTTTGCCGGTTTTCTGCCAAAGCTCTTATAAATTGGGGATATATCATTAATTTAGTGATAATAAGTAAAACGTAACACGTAAACGTTTTGGCTGGAATATTCTTCATTAGTAATACTTTACAACATATAAAGAGTTTTGCATGGGATTTGAATTATTGGGACTATCAGCGGCGTTGGTTAAAGCCGTAACCGATAGTGGGTATACCGACCCAACCCCTATACAGGCGCAAGCTATCCCTGCGCTGCTTCAAGGCAGGGACTTGCTCGGTATTGCACAGACTGGGACTGGCAAAACGGCTGCATTCACATTGCCAATGATCGATATTCTATCCCAGGGTCGAACGCGGGCACGTATGCCACGTTCACTTATTCTTGAACCAACGCGCGAACTGGCAGCTCAGGTGGCTGAAAATTTCGATAAATATGGTAAATATCACAAATTAACCAAAGCCCTAATTATTGGTGGTGTTGGCTTTGGTGATCAAGACAAATTGCTTGCTAAAGGCGTAGATGTGCTGATTGCAACACCGGGCCGTTTGCTTGATCAAGTTGAGCGCTCCAAAATAATGCTTATGGGTGTTGAGATACTGGTGATTGATGAAGCTGACCGTATGCTTGATATGGGCTTTATCCCTGATGTTGAGCGCATTTGCGCCATGATGCCTGGCAAGCGCCAAACGTTGTTTTTTTCAGCGACCATGCCTGGGCCAGTTAAAAAATTGGCTGATAGATTTTTGAACGATCCAAAAATAGTTGAGGTTGCGCGGGCCGCGAGCACCAACGCCTCGATTTTGCAGCATCTTGTTGAAGTCAATCCGCGTCACAAAAAAGATGTTTTGCGCGGCTTGTTGAAAAGCGAGGCCGTGCAGAACGCGATTATTTTCTGCAATCGTAAACGTGATGTTTCTACTTTGCATGATTCGCTTAAGCGATACGGAATAAATATTGCCCAATTACACGGCGACATGGAACAGCCAGAACGCACCAAAGTGTTGGAAAATTTTAAAAATGGTACGGTTCAAATTTTGGTTGCCTCTGATGTGGCTGCTCGCGGCCTAGATATTCCTGCCGTCAGCCACGTGTTTAATTATGATGTTCCCATTCATGCAGAAGATTATGTGCATCGGATTGGTCGCACTGGGCGAGCCGGTCGCACCGGTAGCGCATTTATGTTTGCCGGGGAGTCAGACGCCGAGGCGGTACAGGCAATCGAGAAACTGATTAATCAGAAAATTCCTTTACACATTGTTAATACATCTTCCTCCAACACAACTCCTGCGGCACCCGAAGCCAAGGAAAATGTCACACCTGCTGTTAAAAATAAAACCAGAGATAAACAATCTGAAGCGCCTCGCCGGTCGAAGGTAGAAAAATCATCAAAGGCTCATAAACCATTAGAAAATTTGGCTGATGCCGATGACAATGTGCGTGGTCTTGGTACAAATATGCCTGCGTTTATGAGGATTTCTGCGCGCAGTGCGTTGCAGGACGACTGATAGACATTCAAATGTAATAATATAAGCATGCCTTGTATTATGTAAGAATATTACATGTTATAACATACATTTCGTTGCGGCTAGTTTATGGTTTGTTATGAAGTATGACACTATAACTTAACACTATGAAAAAAATTCACGCTCAGGCTCAGAAAGCTCTGGAGTTGATGTTGGAGGCGCAATTGCCCCCAACGCCCTCTAACTACGAGTTTTGGTTTCACTATGTAACGAAAAGCGATCCATATCTTGTTGCGGCGATAGATGAATTGCGCCTTAAAAACCAACCTATACACGCACAAACAATATCAAAATTGAGATTAAAATTTTTTGGTGTTTCAGACATCGATAAAATCGACAACATAGTTGATAAAACATCGTTAGAGATAGAAAAACTGTCTGGCATTGTGGAAAATGCCGGTGGAGACGCTCGCTCTTTCCAATCAGCCCTGCAAGATGGTCAAAACATCCTGTCGCGCTCATCCGGACATGATGAGCACACTTCATTGCTGGATCAGATAGCATCCGCGACAGCTGTCATGTCAGAACGCACTCGTAAGCTGGAGGCGCAACTGGCAATCTCCTCACAGGAAGTTGCGGCACTTAGGCATGATCTGGATAAAGCAAGAACTGAATCGCGCACAGATCCCTTAACGGGGCTTCCCAACCGAAAAGCTTTTCTTGCCTATTTTGAATCTCAGGCGGCTCGCTCCGTTGCAGACAAATACCCCATATCTGTTCTGTTCTGCGATATTGACCATTTCAAAACGTTCAATGATACTTGGGGGCATCGGATGGGGGATGAGGTGCTGCGGCTTGTTGGCCAATCGCTTGAGCAGCTCGTTTCTGGCCTCGGTTATCCTTCTCGATTTGGTGGCGAAGAGTTTGTAATTGGATTGCCGCATAAAGACATAACAGCTGCTTTTGATATTGCGGAGCAGATACGCGATTACATTGCGACGAAATCACTGAAGTCAAAACAATCCAACAAATCAATTGGTCGTATCACACTTTCGGTTGGTGTTGCCCAAATGCGCTGGTCAGATAGCGTGGAGACCCTCATAGAACGTGCCGATAAAGCCCTTTACATGGCAAAGGAAGGGGGGCGTAATATGGTTTGCTATGAAGCGCCCATCAAGACGATCAGTCAAAATAGTGAAGCGGCCTGACCAACAGACTGCACTTTAAGGGATTGCCCTTCACATGCTCGGGAGGCATGTTGTCATTAACGTTGACACCCCGCATTTCACAGTGCGAATGGAAAGTCTTCATCGTTAAAAGGTTAAGACATGAACAGTAACACCCTTTCACTGGAAATCGTCAACTCTGTAGCGATAGTAAAATTCAATCGTCCAAACACGCTTAACGCGCTTACGCAGGCTTTGCTGGAAGAATTTGAGGCATTGCTGGACCGCATACTTGAGCCTGGTTCCAATGTACGGTGTCTGTTATTAACGAGTGATGGCCGTGCCTTTTCATCGGGTGCCGATCTATCTGCTGGTGGTATAGAAGGGCAAGGAAAACGCGATACAGGCCTTCTTCTGGAGACTCATTTTAATCCGTTACTAGAGCGACTGATGGATTTACCTATACCGTTTGTGACAGCTGTGAACGGGCCGGCGGCAGGTGCCGGGTGCAGCTTGGCAATTGCAGGGGATATAGTGATTGCAGCAAAGTCTGCATATTTTTTGCAAGCTTTTATTAATATCGGCTTGGTGCCGGATGTCGGCAGCACATGGCTGTTGCCGCGGTTGATTGGCAAGGCGCGTGCACAGGCAATGATGATGTTAGGTGAAAAAATACCAGCAGAAACGGCTGAGCGTTGGGGTATGGTTTATAAAGTGGTTGAAGATGATGCATTGATGGTTGAAGCTATGGCTATAGCCAGCAAGCTTGCCCACGGCCCTACACAATCGCTCACACTCATTCGCCGCATGACAAAAGCCAGTTTTGAGAACAACCTGACGGCACAGCTTCGACTTGAACGCATCAGTCAGAAAACGGCTGGAGAAACGACGGATCACATCGAAGGCGTTGCCGCTTTCCTCACGAAACGCCCCGCCGCCTTCACAGGTCAATAACGTCGAATAATTTGACAGCTACCAACCTGCTTTTCAGGCGTTTACCATTGTGCCTGAACAAATACCTCAAAATCCGGATGTGGCACCGCCTTTGCACAGCCATAAACGAATTCCGATCTTGAGTAGCCAAACACTCTTCTGATCCCGGCAGTTCATAGCAATGACTTCTCGTGGTGAGTTGTGAAAATAGCGGCTGGTGCTCCTGACACCAGCCGTTTTTTATTGCACAGTATAATTTCCAACAGCAACAATAACGCAGTTTTTCGCATCACCAGGCAATAATAAATACCGCACCGCTGTATTGCTGTCTATGATTGACAGGCTGGCAAGTTGCCGAAGTATGTTGCGCTTGTCCTGCATCATATTATTTTGCAGCGTCGCGCAGGGTAATGCTGAGGGTTGCACCTGAACAGTTGTGGCATCGCAATTGTGCACGGCATTTGGCGCAGTGACCAAAACCGAGACAGCTTTAGGTATAGTGGCATTCGCATGGTTAATGCCAATAACCGAGTTAAACATGTGTGCATCAGGTGCGGATTTATTCCAATTGGACATAGCAGCGTAATTGCCATCAATCGTCAGTCTTGATAGTGCAGTCAGGGTACCTACGCAGGTGTTGGCCCCTGCCGCGCGGGCATGAGCGACTGGCTGGTACTCCTGCATAGGCGTTGCTGAGGGTTGTGCTTTGGCATGACTATCAAAGAGCGCAACAGCAATGAAGCTTGTGACGCTGAGACAAATTGGCAGCAGTGGCAGCAAGGCGGTTCTAGGCTGGTAATTCATAAATTCTCCTGTTGAATATTAAACAAGATTATACTTATGGATAAATGGTTAACTACTACTTAAAGTATATATATTTTAAAAGATTATACTTAAAGTTGTAAATTAAGAAGCCCCTGCCTGTTTACTGGCAGGGCTTTGATCTACTCCACGGCAGTGTTTATCAATAGAAGCTGTAGAATGCTCCAGCCGCTACACCTAAAAACTGTTTAACAGCATTTGCGAGAAGATTACCTACACATTATACCGCATATATTGCCAAAACGGCCTGCTGCAAGTGTTGCCGTGATGGACAACGCAACCTTCCACAAACGTCTCGACATTCAAACCGCCATCGCCGCTACGGGTCACACACTCGACGTCCTTCCCGCCTATTCGCTCGAGCTCAATCTAATCGAGAAAAAGTCGGCCCACCTCAAGTCTGCCCGCAAAAAGCTTGCATGCTCATCAATTTCAGGTATCCAAGATTATACTTTAAGTAATTTCAGAAGCTGGAATTGTGTGCCCCGACCTGCTAAACTTACTTAATAATAATTATTAATGGGTGCTAATTTGTCATTTTACACGCTGCTTGGATTTGTTTTTGGTGGTTTGTTTGCAATGCTTGTGAAATTTGCAGCATTGCCAATCGCTGATGGATTGCATCGGTTGCATCTGCCATTTGGTTTGGCGCAGGCTTTGGCAACCGAGCCTGCCGTACAAATTGCCTTTGGTGCTGGCTTTGGCGGCTTGTTGGCCGTGTTAATTGGCATAGCTGTGCCAGCAATATTAACAAGTCGTTCGCTAGGGGCTATGCACAACGCATTACCTGTCTCTGGCGATATGACCAAAGCCCAATTCAATGAAGTGGTAAATATCAAAGGTTTTATGGGGGAAGCACTGCAGAAATATACCGCACAAACTCGTCAGCAGTCTGGCAAGCTGGTTTCGGGGCGCAGTGCCGCCAACTATCTGGGTCGCACTGGCCTTGGGTTTGGCCTGTTCAGGCTGTTGCCCAAACTTATTTTCATGCTGGGTTTACTGATCTGTATTTACACTATGACGCAAGCCGTAGACAAACAACTCCATGCTGCAAGCGATGCTAATGTTATGATGCTGGGTTACAGGGCAGCTGGCAGCGCACTATTTTTTGCTGGTCTTGCAGCCTGCCTTTGCTGGCTGGCGATGCAACTTATCGAGGCAAAACTTGCTGGCCAGCTCATCGAATTAGGCTTAAGCATTGATAGTCGAATTCCAGTGATGGCCGATATCAACACAAAGAGTGATGATCATACAAATGATATGTCCACACATTTTAATAGCATAAAAGATAATATCAGCTTGTATTTGCAAGATGTTAGCCAGACTCATCATCAGGCTAGTGTACGTCTGATGGACGCTACAACCGCGCTGTCTGCTGAAATAAAATCTTTTGGCGTTGCCAGTGCCAATCTGGTTGATGTTGCAAATATGAACCATAAAACGGTCGATAAATTTCTGATAGTGGCTGAGCGTATGGGTGAACTTCACAAACAGATTAGCATGATCGCCACACAACCCGCACCGTCATCAGCAAACGTTATGCCACCCAACAAGCCATCACCGGAAATGCCGCTGGCCAACTCTGAAACAGTCAACCGGCTTTCAAGCGCCATAAAAAATTTACGGGATGCCGCTGCCACAGAAACACTGCCAAAGCTTTAGTCTATAAACGTGTCGTTATGGCGCTACACTGTCTGCAATCACAGCATGCCCGTCAATAACGCCATTAATGTGCGCTTGAGGATGCGGCTCGCTAGTGGACCACGTGATATGCAAACTTGCGTTACGTCCTGCTATATCAAGCGTGCTGATATCTGCTGTAACAACACGATTTAACTGATCCCAGAAAGCAGAGCCAGATACAGCCACATCATCAGTCCAGCGGACGTTTTTAAACTTTAAACCTGTGCCATTTGGCACTGTGTAATCATACGCCGTAAAGCCGCCGCGCAGGCCCGGAGAGTTACCAAACAAATTGCTGTAATACCGAACAACGGCATCACCCACGGTCGCAAGGGCTGCCGCCGCCACACGCCGCTCATCAGCATTCGCTTCGTTACCATCCAGCGCCGTTACAGGATCGAGCGAGGTGTAACTGGTGGCGAAATTTGGCACGGTGCGCACTGCTGGAATATTTTTTATGCAACTGACATCACCAGCACTCAGGCTAGCAACAAATTGAACAACGATATTTGAAGCGCAATTATCAAGATCACCCAATGCTGACACGTGAAAACTGTTTTTCACAACCAAATATGTTGCATTGGGAAATTGTAAGGCGACTTGTTTGGCTTCCGCATTTGTCGTGGTCATATCAAGATCACTGGTCAGCACGAGCGTTGGCGCACTTGTGAACACAGCGTTAGGCAAGATCGGTTGGCCTGGCGTATAGAGTGCCGATGGCCAGCGCCATTGCAAACACAAATCTAGTGAATCTTCCTGATACAAGGAGCGGCGGAATTCGTTGATGGTGAAGGGTTCAAACAATTTTGGTGTCTTTTGCAATTGAGCGGCAATGGCTTGGGATTGTTCAGCACGTCGCAATTCAAAGTTTGAACGCAGATCATATGTTTGCGCATAGTCGCTGCAACTGACAGCCGCATAAAGCGCCTTGCTGTAATAGTCTGGTCGTGTGGAGGTGTCAGTGCCATCCCCCAGCACCATGGCCTCTGCTATCAGACGCAAGAGTGGTGCGCTGTCTTGGCTATCAAGATAAGCACGGGATGCTGCATCAAGATCACGCACCACAGTAGGGCCACCACTGCCATGGGCCATCACATAAAACACATTTTCTGCGTTGGCTTCAACAGTTCTGATGCGGCCATTGCTATCGGAAGCCTGACCCTTAAATGGCGCAAGACGAAGTTCGGCAAGCAAGGCATCAATTCGATCAATGGATGTACCCCCAAGACTGGCACAAGCAGCCGACTCGCGACATGCCTGATTAAAAATACGAATGAGTGATGCGTGAAATTCAGGGTAAAAAGGAGATGCCCCGCGTGCTTGATAAGCGCTATCGATAACGAGTGAACGTATCCGATTTGGATAGAGAGAAGCAAAAGTCTGACCAAAAAATGTGCCATAAGAGTCGCCGTACATATCAATTTTACCCGTCTGCAAAGCAGACATAATGGCTGCCATATCCTGCGCAGCCAAACGCGTGCCATACAAATGTCCGGTGCGTGCGAGTTGTGCGGCACAAAGGTTCACATCTTTGAGACGTTGGGCATGAGACTGTTGCTCCGGTCTGCAATTGAGAGCCGCTGAACGGCCTGTGCCGCGATTGTCCACAATCATCATATCGCGATCGTTAAGCAATGGCCCGAAAAGTATGCGAAAATCTGCCGCAGAGCCTGTGCTGCCATAACCAGGGCCACCTTGAACAGTGACTATAACACCGCGACGTGATTTGCTTCTATCCGCATGTGGATACCATTGATAAGCAATAGAGATATGATCTTTGACTTCGCCAGTTGGATCAAGTGGCCGATCAAATGTTCCGCAATATCCACCGAGATTACCACACGGCCTCAGTGTTTCGCTGCCAACCTTGATTGGTGTTCCTGCGCGTTCTGTAATCGTTGTTGAAGAAAATTCATGATGCCGATTTTTAATGGGCAACGCTTGGGAAGAAGTTACGATAAAAAACTGAACACTAAGCGTTAATATAAAACTCATTAAAAATTTTTGCACCTTGATCACCTTTTGAGTATTTAAGTAAGTTTTTCTAATTTGCCTGAAAGAGCGATTAAGTGAAAGTGCTTTTAGCAAACTAAGATGGTTAGCGAGTCATATTAATAGTTTCTACCCTGCGCAATTTTAAAAGTAGCTTGCTGATCACCGATTTGTATCGTCCAGATGTCACCAATGCGGCGACCTTTCAGTTCCATGCAGAAAGGTGGGTTAGGCTTTTCGCCTGCCTTTTCAGGGATGACCTGCATACAAAACTGGTCCGATTTATAGGTCCAATGACCTTTGGCGGCCGGGAAACGCCCGCCGCTCTGGGAATAATTGCCGTCCGCATCAATCAGCATGCGGTCTGTTTCGCCCCACGGTTGCGTTATCAGCAAAGTATTGCTGTAATAAATTTTAAGAGGGTCAAGAGGCTGGGTAACGCACGCTGCAAGCGGAATGTAAATAATAATCGCAGTTGCAAAGGCTGTGTTCTTGATAATCATTCTTAATTATCCGATGCGACAATGCTTGTTGTTGAAATTGCGTATATATATCATTATTCCATACACAACTAAATGTTTCTCGGAAATTCTCATGAATTATGATCAAATATTCCAGGCGGCTATTGATCGTTTGCACAACGAAGGCCGTTACCGGGTTTTTATTGATATTCTGCGCAACAAGGGCGCTTACCCGAATGCACGATGCTTTGCTGGCCACAACGGCGAGCAACCAATCACAGTCTGGTGCTCCAATGATTATCTGGGCATGGGCCAGCACCCTGATGTTGTCGCGGCCATGGAAGAAGCGCTGCATAGTGTGGGCGCCGGTGCAGGCGGCACGCGAAACATTGCCGGCAACACACATTATCATGTCGATCTAGAGACAGAGCTTGCTGATCTGCATGGCAAGGAGGCGGCCCTGCTGTTCACCAGCGGCTATATTTCCAACGAGGCAACGCTTGCCACAATTGCAAAAATTTTACCGGACTGTGTGATCTTTTCTGATGCGCTTAACCACGCTTCAATGATCGCTGGAATCAAAAATTCTGGTGCCGAGAAAAAAGTATTTCGTCATAACGACCTTGCTCATCTGGAAGAGCTGCTGGCCGAAACTGACGATGCACGGCCTAAACTAATTGCGTTTGAATCCGTTTATTCCATGGATGGCGACATTGCACCAATCGAGGCCATTTGCGATTTGGCTGATAAATACAACGCGCTCACCTACCTTGATGAGGTTCATGCGGTAGGCATGTACGGTGCACGCGGTGGCGGCATCGCCGAACGGGAAAACCTGATGCAGCGCCTCACTGTTATCGAGGGTACGCTTGGCAAAGCCTTTGGCGTCATGGGTGGCTATGTCGCCGCTTCCAAAACCATTATTGATGTGGTGCGGTCTTATGCACCGGGGTTTATTTTCACCACATCGCTGTCGCCGGTTTTGGTTGCAGGCGCTCTGGCATCGGTGCGCCACCTCAAGCAAAGCCAGATCGAGCGCGATAGCCATCAGGAGCGCGCTGCGACGTTAAAGCATATGCTGCGTGAGGCTGGCCTGCCTGTATTGCCGTCTGTCAGCCACATTGTGCCTGTGGCCGTCGGTGATCCAATCCGTGCCAAGAAAATGTCGGATATCCTGCTGATGGAATACGGCATCTACGTGCAGCCCATCAATTACCCGACAGTGCCGCGCGGCACCGAGCGCTTGCGTTTCACACCCGGCCCCCACCACACAGACGCGATGATGGTGCATCTGCGTGATGCGCTTGTAGAAATATGGAGTCGGCTGGAACTCAAGAAAGTCGCTTGAAAAATATATGAATGCTCCAACCTCCACCGGCCCGCTGGCTGGCCTTAAAGTGCTTGACCTCTCGCGTGTGCTGGCAGGGCCGTGGTCAACACAGGTTTTGGGCGATTTAGGGGCTGACATCATTAAAATCGAGCAGCCCGGCCAGGGCGATGACACGCGCAAATGGGGGCCCCCATTCCTCAATGATGGCTCGGGTGATGCTGCCTATTATCTCAGCGCTAACCGCAACAAACGTTCGATCGCGATTGATATGGCAAAGCCGGAGGGTGCAGCCCTTATTCGCCAGTTGGCTGCCAAATGCGATATTGCCGTGGAGAATTTTCGTGTGGGTGGGCTTGCCAAATACGGACTTGATTATGCTTCACTCAGCGCTGTTAACCCGGCTTTGATTTATTGCTCCATCACCGGCTTTGGCCAGACCGGACCCTACAAAGACCTTGGCGGCTATGATTTTTTGGTACAGGGCATGAGTGGGTTGATGAGTGTGACCGGCAAGAGCGATGAGGAACCGGGTGCCGGGCCAATCAAGGTTGGCACGCCAACAGTTGATCTTTCGACCGGCCTCTATGCAGTCATATCAATCCTGGCAGCATTACACCATCGCCACGCAACCGGCCTCGGCCAGCATATTGATATCGCGTTGTTTGATACACAAATGGCGCTGATGGCCAACCAAGCCTCAAATGCGCTGGTCGCCAACCTAACGCCGCGCCGCATGGCCAATGAGCATCCGACGTTAGTGCCGTACCGCGACTTCAAAACGGCCGATGGAAGTATTATCATCGCCCTTGGCAACGACAGGCAGTTTGCTGGTTTTTGCAATGTGATTGGCTGTGCAGCGCTGGCAAGCGATCCACGCTTTGAAAAAGGTTCAAGCCGCGCCGTCAACCGCGCAGCCCTTTACGCCGAAATTGAACCTCGCATTGCCTCATGGACATCCCATGGCCTGATCACTGCACTCGAAGCCGCCAAACTGCCATGCGGTCGCATCAACACCGTGCCGGAAGCGCTGGCCGATCCACACGTGACCGCCCGCGGCATTGTTAAAACAATGCACCGGCCAGACGGCACGGCGATAAAAGTGCTTGGATTCCCCGGCCAGTTTTCATCCACACCCGCTGACTACAGGTCAGCCCCACCACGTGCCGGTGAACATACACGCGAGATTTTAAGTGAACTGTTGAGCTTGAATGAAGTTGAGATTGCGGCATTGCATACGAATGGCTCCATCGGCATTGAATCGCGTTAATCTTCCTCTCTTTTATTGCGGGGGAGGAAAAAAATCAAAAATCTGTACATATCCCACCCACTTCCCAATCGCCGTATCGGGTTGGTTCGGGTTTGTTGCTGCCGCCTATTTCTTTTAGTGCGGCTTTATCACCAGCCGATATAGCCTTATCGGTTGGCGGCGCATCACTAACTTCTGGTGTTTTCGGGTCAGACATGGGATCAACTCGTTTTAGGATACACAGGATATATTATATATGGAAAGCTTAGCGGGAAAAACCATAGCTGTCACCGGGGCAGCCAGTGGCATTGGTCGATCTCTGGTGCTAGCGTTGGCCAAACGTGGTGCCAACGTCGCGCTGGCTGACCGTGATGCCGCAGGCTTGGCGGAAACTGTAAAGCTTCTGGGCAATGCCCATCAATTGAGCCAGAGCTTTGATGTTACCGAGCCGGGCGCGCTGGAAAACTTTATTGCCGCCACAGTAACAAGCTTTGGCCAGCTGGACGGCCTGATCAACAACGCTGGCCTATCTGTGGTTGCACCCTTTGAACACACACCGCGAGAGGATTTTGCCCGTGTGATGGCCGTGAATTTTGATGCTGTGGTTGAAGGGTGTCGCGCTGCCTTGCCGCGTTTAAAACAGCGCTCCGGCAAAACCTGGCTGGTCAATATCTCGTCTGTGTTTGGCATCATGCCTTACGAAACTCAAACGGCTTATTGCGCATCGAAATTCGCCGTGAAAGGCTTTACCGAAACCCTGCGCATTGAGCTTGCCCAAACCGATCCGCGCATTTCGGTTGTCTGTGTGCATCCGGGCGGCATCAAAACGGCGGTCGCCCGCAATGCAAAATTCATTCGTGGTATGGATAGCACTGAAAACAATATCATGACGGCTGAAAAATTTGATGCAGCCGCGCGCACCACACCAGAAGCAGCCGCTGAGGTAATTCTGAAAGCTATGGAGCGAAACAATCTGCGGGTGCGCATTGGTTATGATGCGCGTATTATTGACTGGTTGGTGCGCCTGATGCCAAAAACTGCCCCAACTTTGCTAGCAAGGATAATGAGTGCTTAAAACTGTAGAAATACAAGGCCTCGCGGCGCGGCGCGGCGCCTTCCGCCTGCTTATGGCTGTGCTGTGGCAAGGGCGTCCGCTGGATGGCGCACTTGATCATGCCCTGCAAGGCGTTAGCCAATCAAACGACCGGGCGCTAGCGCGCTCCATTGCCAGCTATACCTTGCGCTATTTGCAGGAGTGGGACGATCTGATTGACAGCACCACAGCCAAACCGTTGCCGGATGACAGCCGCGCGCGGATGGTTCTGCGGCTGGCGTTGACCCAAGCATTCGTGCTGAACCTGCCGCACCATGCCGTGGTGGCAACCGCATTGCCACTTATTGAAGGCGGGCCGCGACGGCTGGTGCACGGCATTCTGGGACGCTTGTTGCGTTCTGATATTTCGGCAAGCCCTTCACCGCGTTTGCCAGTAGCATTTGCCGAGCGCTGGCAAAAAAACTATGGCGATGAAACGGTCGCAGCACTGGAGCTGGCCGGTGCACGTAAACCACAACTTGATCTTTGTTTGAAAGATCATACAAAAATAGAACATTGGCTTGCAACGTTTGGTGCTATCAGCCTGCTGGCGGGGCATGTGAGATTGCCACCCGACAGCCCACCGGTGCCAGAGCTACCCGGCTTTCAAGATGGCGCATGGTGGGTGCAGGACCTGGCCGCACAATTGCCGGCTACGCTGGTCGGCGCAAAACAGGGTGAAACTATAATCGATTTGTGCGCTGCCCCCGGCGGCAAAACTTTGGGCCTTGCGGCCACAGGCGCCACCATCACAGCTGTTGATAACGACGGCAAACGGATGAAGCTGGTGATCGAAAATTTAAAGCGTACCGGTCTTGCAGCAAAATGCATTGTAGCGGATGGCTTGAAATGGTCTCCACCTCAACTGGTTGATGCGGTGCTACTGGATGCTCCGTGCTCAGCCACTGGCACTTATCGCCGCCATCCGGATGTGTTGCATCTGCGCGACTCAAACAAACTGGCTGATATATGTGCTGTGCAGGCGGCTCTGCTTGATAGAGCGCTCGGCTGGCTGAAACCAGGTGGGCGATTGATTTACGCAGTCTGTTCGCTGGAGCCAGAAGAAGGTGAACATCAGATTGCATCAGCTTTGATCCGTCATAAAAACATCAGGCTTGTACCTGTCAATCCTGTTGAAATTTCAAGCGTGTTGTTTGATGCGATCACGCCCGATGGCTGTATCCGAACGCTACCATCGATGATTAATTCCGAAGGCGGACTTGATGGGTTTTATATTGCCAGGTTAATTAAAATCAGTGCGTAATATAGTAAATTAATATTTGGTAGCTCATCAATTGGTTGCCCCGAAAATTGTCGTCATTTTCTTGAGTATTGCGAAGGCTGGGGTGACAATTCAATCATAAACCATATTCATATTCAAATAGTGCATAGTTTTAGGCCACTAAAAATTGTTCATCACTCAATGCCATCATCAAACTGTCGCCACGCGTTACGGGTCCCAGCATTGCGACGGCTTGCGGCAAAATTTGTTCGCAGAAAAACCGCGCTGTTATAATTTTTGCTTTCAAAAACGACTGATCCCCCTCAGCCGCCGCAAGTTTATCCTGTGCTGCAACAGCCTGTTTTGCCAACAGCCACCCGCCCATCGTTATACCAAACATCCGCAGATAGAGACTTGCACCAGCCGCACTGTCGTTAGCATCTGGCCCATCATTACCAACCATCCACACGGTTGCTGTGTTCAGCGCTTCGAGTGCATCTTCAAGATATGGCTTGAGCAAACCAAGATCACCTGATTTTGGCAAACTATTGGTAAAGCTGCGAACGTCAGAAAATAAATTCCGCCAATGCACACCGCCATCCATCGGCAATTTGCGACCAATCAAATCAAGCGCCTGAATGCCGTTGGTGCCTTCATAGATCGGGGCAATGCGCGCATCGCGGTAATGCTGTGCAGCACCGGTTTCTTCCACATAGCCCATACCGCCAAACACCTGAATGGCAAGTGCAGACATTTCCACACCCATATCGGTTGCATAAGCTTTTGTAACCGGTGTCAGCAAATCAGCCAGACCATGAGCCGCTTTTTGTTTATCGGGATCGGTTTCCGCATGAGCCCTGTCAACACAGGCCGCATTAAGATAGGTCAGTGCACGAATAGCTTCGGTGGTTGATCTGAGAATCATCAGCATCCGCCGTACATCAACATGTTCAATAATGCGCACAGCCTCGCGCCCCGGTCCACCAAATTTGGCAGACTGTACGCGGTCTTTGGCATAGAGCACAGCGCCTTGCATAGCACGTTCTGCAATGGCGACGCCCTGCAACCCGACATTGATGCGCGCGTGATTCATCATGGTGAACATGGCACGCATACCCGCGCCTTCAGCGCCAACCAGATACCCGATACAGGCATGGTTATCACCAAAACTCATTGTGCAGGTGGGCGACGCATGAATGCCAAGCTTGTGTTCAATCGATACACAGCGCACATCGTTGCGCGCACCAATCGTGCTGTCGCTATTCACTATAAATTTCGGTACGATAAACAACGATATGCCTTTGGTGCCCGGCGGTGCATCCGGTAGCCGCGCCAGCACCAGATGAATGATATTTTCGGCACAGTCATGCTCACCCCAGGTGATATATATCTTGCTGCCATTGATGCGGTATGTTCCATCAGCTTGTGCTTCGGCCTTGGTCCGCAACGCTCCTACATCGGAACCGGCTTGTGGTTCCGTCAGGTTCATCGTGCCGGTCCATTCACCGGTAACAAGTTTGGTAAGATACAATTTTTTCTGCTCGTCACTGGCGTGAACCTGCAAAGCTTCGATGGCGCCCAGAGTGAGCATTGAGCATAACGAAAATGCCATATTGGCAGAAGTCATTTGTTCTTGCACTGCCGTAGCCAGAACAAATGGCAAACCCTGCCCGCCATGCACCGTATCCGCACCCAAGCTACCCCAGCCATTATCGACATATTGCTTGTAAGCCGCCTGAAAGCCTTCTGGCAGAGTAACAACACCGTCACTCCATGTCGCACCGTGCCGGTCACCCACTTTGTTAAGCGGCGCAAATACACCCGCCGAAAACTTGCCTGCCTCGCTTAGTATGGCATCCACGACATCGGGAGTCGCGTTTTCGAACGCTGGAAATACTGCAAAATCATTTATGCAGGCTATGGTCTCAAGGACAAATTGCTGCTCTTTAATCGGGGCTTGATAGCTCATTGAGTAAAAATCCTTGGTATACGATATATTCCCTCTTTATAACCGTCCCGATGAATGAACAAGAGACCCACTTGCGCACACATATGCTGCCTGCCGATAAAACCGGTATAGCCTTGGCGGCGGCGTTGCTAGGCACAGGAGAAATCGTCGCCCTTCCAACCGAAACAGTTTACGGCCTTGCAGCGGATGCCACGAACGGTATTGCTGTGGCCAAAATATATGCCGCCAAAGGCCGCCCGCATTTTAACCCTTTGATCGTTCATGTGAGAGATGCCAACCACGCTGCTGAATATGCAGATATATCTGATAACGCAGCACGGTTAATGACAATGTTTTGGCCCGGCCCTTTAACGCTGGTGCTGCCTGCGCTTTCAAACACGGCTATAGTAAGTTTGGTGCAGGCAGGCTTGCCTACCATAGCGCTGCGTGCGCCTGCGCACCCTGTTATGCAAGCTGTGCTGCGAACAGTCGGCAAAGCTCTGGCGGCACCTAGCGCCAACAGTTCTGGCCTCACCAGCCCAACCACAGCAGCGCATGTTATGGCATCCTTAAACGGCCATATACCATTGGTAATTGATGGCGGCGCGTGTGAGATAGGCCTTGAGTCGACCATCATAGGATTTGAGGATAACCATCCTGTATTGCTGCGTGCGGGCGCTATTACAATTGAAATGATTGAGACTGTGCTGGGAGTTTTGCCGAAATTGCCAATAGATGCTGCAATTATTGCTCCTGGCCAGCTGAGCCGCCACTACGCACAAACTCAACCGTTACGTCTCAATGCTTCGTATAAAAATATCGATGAATTTATGATCGGTTTTGGGGCAGTAAAAGGTGATATTACACTGTCTGCATCGGGTGATCTGGAAGAGGCAGCCGCCAATTTATTTGCTGCTCTCCACATTGCCGGCAACAGCAAGGCCAAGGTTATTTCTGTTGCCACCATCCCAGAAACAGGTGTTGGTATTGCCATGAATGATCGATTGAAACGCGCCACTCTTGGCGCTTGACCACTCTTGGCGCTTTAAACGCAAGTTCTAGCGCTTACGCCAGGTAAAGAGTGAGGTAAGGGTATAATTGAACACGGTACCCACAAGAATGCCCGCAAGCCCTGCAACCCACCATTGATATGCACTTTTGAATATATAACTGGCAATGCCAACATTTGCGAAAGCACCAACAGAACAAACTGCCATAAAGCTTAGCAAACCAGTCAGTATTTTTGCACCAGTCAATCTTTTATCAAGGTATGTAAAACGATTGTTGAGAACGAAATTTACAACCATAGCAATTATGGTTGCGCTGATTTGCGCTGTCTGAAAGCTTGTTTCCAACACCTGGAAACAAGCTTTCAAGGTCAGCATGTGCACAGCAACACCTAAACCACCAACAAATGAAAACATCACAAACCTGGCTGGCACGTAGCCACCGAACAGCTTGTCAATCAGCAACATTGCATATTCCCATAGCACAAGGCTGTCGAGTTTGCTGTCACCATTCTGCCGCAAGCGGAATATGTAAGGAAGTTCTGAACATTTAAGTTTTCGTGGGCTCGACGCCAGAAAATCCAGCAATATTTTGTACCCTGAAACTGACAGATGCGGTGTTGCCTCATCGAACAGCTCACGTCGTGTCATAAAAAATCCGCTCATCGGATCGCTGATTTTTTGCGGCATAACCGCGCTGGCCAGATATGTGGCTATTTTGCTCATCCATACCCGCGAAGCGGCCCATTCACCAAAGCCACCATCATTCACATAGCGTGAGCCAATAACAACGTCAGTATCGGATTTTTGCAAAAGATTTAGCATATGCGGCAGCAACGTTTCGTCATGCTGCAAGTCTGCATCAATTACGGCAACAAATTCAGCGCTTGATGAGAGTACACCCTCAACAACAGCTGAAGACAAACCGCGCCTGCCAATACGCTCAATGCAGCGAACGCGGCTATCGTTTTTTGCTAGCGACTTGACAAATTCAGCTGTTTTGTCGGTTGAATTGTCATCAACAAATATAACCTCGTGCGGTAACGTCAGTAAGGCATTGTTCAAAAGCGCCAATAAAGGTTCAATATTGGCCCGCTCGTTAAATGTTGGCACCACTATCGATAATATCGGAGAGGGTTGGCGCAATATGTCTACCGCAAATATTTTTTGTTCTTGATACATCTGATAGCAATTAATACGTATTTATGAATTTTTTATAACATAAATCTGCACATGTAACAAATTTTATGCGTAAATTAGCGCATCAAACCTTATGCGAAACCAATTTTTTTGGAGTAATTCAGTTGAGCACGCTTCTACAGGCATCATTTGAATCCAGCCGCCTTTGATGTCCGGCATGCTTATCATGCTTTGAATTGACAAAGCTTCTGCAATCAAAGCTTCAATCAAAGCTTTTTCTTGTGTATTAACAAGCAGGATAACCGCCATGAAATGCGTCTGATAACCTGGTGAAATAATAGGCGACGCGACGCCCGAAAGTAAAGATGGCCAAAATATACTCATTACACTCACCGAACCTTATGATATCCTTTGACATGTTTGCCAAAGGGATCATGCCCTCCAAAGCTCTGCAATGTGATCCGCTCTGTTATAAGCCCAAGGTTGATCCTTGTTTATGCTTTAATATTGCATTTTTAAATACAACCTATAAGTGCCATTAGTATTGGTTAATATTGCATATGTCAATAGTAAATGTTATAATTTCAACGAAAATATAATGAAAATATTTTTATAAACAACTTATGAGTGTATTTATAAATCGCCAATTGAATGAACTGTATTTACACCATCTTTATGTTCGATGTGCACCTCCCGCCCAAGCATATCACTTTGGCAGAATGTCGCGAGCACATCGGGTTGATCAGGACGAATACGTGCAAGTATTCTACCCGCATTATTGCTGGCGATAACATATCCATACGCAGGCATATTATTGGAAAAACTGACGTTATATGTGACTACCTTCGCTGAAACGGTTTCAGACAGGAGCCGAGGACCTCGTGTATTGTCGATGATACACTGATGAGGTTGACTAAAAACAGGCAACCAGTTTTCTTTTGGTAAAGCCGAATATATGCCTACGGCCTGCTTAGACAGAAAACCCCCATTCGCAAGCACCAAGCCGTAATCTTGCCTGTTATGGCGAAGTCGTTCAACCATGGTCGCAATAGCATGCATGGAATAATTATTTCCAGCACCACCAAAAAACGGTAACCCGCCGGTGATTGTTGCCGGAGTCTTTCGCCAATCAAGCTGCAAGGCTTCGGCAGCCAGCAAAACGGCACAGGGAAAGCAGCTGTAAAGGTCAAAATGACTGATATCCCTTGCAGATTTGTGTGTAGATTTCAGGGCCAGGCCGAGCGCCAGCTTAATGGCTTGTGAGCGCGAAAGATCCTCACGTTCAGTCATAAATTTATCGGATACTTCTGCATAGCCATGGAGATAAATCAATTGTGCCGGGTTGATACCAAGCTCAGTTGCCCGGCCAGTGGATGTCATAATAATGGCTGCCCCTTGATTCACGGCATCCTGAGCAACGTGCCATTTGAGGTATGGATCGGCCACTGGGTAATTATCGGGGCTTGCTGTGCTTAAAAACCCAGCGGACCTAGCCGTCCTGAATTGGGCATAAGGGTTGTGTGCTGCAATATCAGAAAAGCCCGCCCAGAGTTCAGACATTAAATCCACGTAAGCCCCACGGCTTAAACCCAATCGACCGCGCAAAGCGTGTTCAAAAGCAGGATATGTGTGTGTTGGCATGCCTAAACCGTTATTGATTTCATAAGCTGATAGCAGTGAAACACCCAACCCACGATCTTCCATTTCAGCAGATGAAGCTTGCGACCAATCAAGTTTTATGTTCCGTTTCAGGGCCACTTTCATAGCCGCTGTGGCCTCGGCACCTGCCAGCAAAACCACCGTGGCATCGCCGTTAAAAATATCTTTGGCTGCCTCATTGACAAGGGCCTGGGGCTGATCGCCTCCAACTACTGAATATATCTGTTCGCCGCCCAAAATACCAAGCTCAGTAGAAAGCGTTGCTGGTGGATTTTCACAACACCCGAACGGTTGCCGCACGCCTGGAATTGAATCAAGCATTGTGCGAACCACAACAACACGATCAATAGCCTTGATCAAAGCCTTGCGCGCACCGCTATTATTTAACGCTGCGAGCGCTGCGATATACCTTAAAGATGATGGATTAGGTGCCAAATCAGGATTTATACCGCTCCAGTGGTTAACCACCTGTCCGACACCAACAAGAACAGGGGTTCTCGGATTTATAGACATGCAATGTCCCGCATAACGCCAAAATAATAAATTGCACTTTGCTTAGTCTTGGCTCAAACTGCAACATCAAAGGATAAACCATGAGTGATAGGCAAACGCAAAATTCAGGTACTATGAATGTGCGTGATGTTCACAAATTTGATGCAGCCAATCTTAAATTATGGATGCATCAGCATGTCGCGGCGTTTAGCGGACCCATGACAATCGAGCAGTTTAAAGGCGGACAATCCAACCCAACCTATAAACTCATAACGCCAGAGCAAAACTACGTACTGCGCCGCAAACCACCGGGTGCGCTTCTGGCTGGTGCCCATGCCGTAGACCGGGAATACCGCGTTATTACTGCCCTTGGCAAAGCAGGGTTTCCCGTAGCGCGCACGTTTGGCTTATGCACAGATGAAAGCATCATAGGCACGTGGTTTTATATTATGGATTGCGTGGAGGGGCGCATCTTGTGGGATGCAAGGCTGCCGGGCCAAACGCCTACTGAACGCTGCGCCCATTACGATGCCATGAACGCAACTCTTGCCCAACTTCACACAATTGATCCACACTCGATAGGGCTTCAAGACTACGGTAAACCAGGCAACTACTTTGCACGGCAGATCAGTCGATGGTCGCGTCAATATACTGAGGATACCACCGCTGGTCGTGTTGTAGATATGGACAGACTCGTCGAATGGTTGCCAGCTCATATTCCGCCCGGCGATGATACATCTATTGTTCATGGCGATTACCGCTGCGACAATATGATTTTTCATCCCAAAGAGGCACGCATACTGGCTGTGCTGGATTGGGAACTCTCGACACTTGGCCACCCACTGGCTGATTTTGCCTACCACCTGATGATCTACCGCTTGCCATCGGCGGTGTTTACCGGACTGCTTGGCGTTGATTTTGACAAGCTTGGAATACCAACCGAAGCCGAATATGTTGCGGCATATTGTAAGAGGACTGGCCGAGAAACAATCGAGCATCTCGATTTTTATCTGGCGTTCAATATGTTCCGGCTGGCCGCTATCATTCATGGTATTCGTGGGCGATTGGCTCGCGGCACGGCATCTAGCGCTCATGCACAACAAAATGCAGCACAAGTGGAAGCGTTGGCTTCTTTAGCCTGGCAACAGGCACTCAGAGCGAGGGCTTGAACCCGCCCCCTCTTTAAGCGTAGACAATTTTACTGAGTTTTTTATCGGAGAATATTGAGTGTCGCGGATCAGGCGGAATAATGATTGGGGCTTTCCCCGTTGGCGGGAATATGGCTCTGAAAAAGAAACCGTGACTGTACGGCTGTGCGACCATCAAGGCTGTGGCCTGAAGGGCGACTTTCCTGCTCCCAAATCCCCGCACAAACCAGAAAAATGGTACTTTTGCGAAGAACATGTGACAGAATATAACAAAGGCTGGGATTATTTTGCTGGCATGTCTGACGACGAGGCCATGGAACACGCTAAAGCCGAAGCGCGTACGGCACGCGGCTTTCGCAGTGCATCCACTTGGGATTACGGCGACGCTCATGCTGACGGCCTGACGCCATCGGAACGCAGCGCATTTCGAGCTCTTGATCTGCCAACCTCCGCCACAGGCGACGAAATTAAAACCACGTTTCGCACTCTGGCCAAGCAACTTCACCCCGACAAAAACCCCGGAGATGCGGTCGCTCTTGCTCGCTTTCAGGCCGCAAGCCGTGCCTATGAGGTGCTGAAAGGGCGGACCTGACACAGTGCTGTCCGCCGCCCTCTCAACTTTATTATGCACTCTTGGCAAGCGCTACAAATGGCCACTCCTCAAAACTTATGCGCTGACTCTGACAGAGACAGTGTGTAATCTGCTCTATCCCTCGCTGACTGGCATAGCTGTGGACGGACTCATGGCTCACAAGCCTTTGCTGGCTTTGCCGTTGGCTGTTTTTTGGCTCTTCCATATGGTGGTGGGGCTTACTCGTCATATTTACGACAGCAGCGTGTTCACAACCATTTACGGCCATATGGCCACGGAATTGGTAGCGCGACAACGCGCATCCGGGGCACTCGATACACATGTGATTGCGCGCGTATCGCTCAGTCGCGAACTCATTGCGTTTCTGGAAAACGAGGTGCCAGCCATTGCGCGCGGCTCCATAGCTTTGGTTGGCGCCATTATCATGATGGCCGTTTATGACCCTGTGGTTGCTGGCATGGCCTGTGTTGTGCTCATGCCAATTTTCATTGTTAGTCGCTGGTTCAGTGGTTTGTCGCTGCGGTTCAATGGTGCCCTTAATGATCGATTAGAGCAGGAGCCTGCGATTGTCTCGACTGGCCATAGTAAACATATTGCCAAGCATTTCAGCCGTGTACGGTTTTGGCGCATGAATATTTCGCGCGCTGAAGCAGGGACATGGTCAATTATCGAATGCGCTGCTCTGCTGCTTACCATGGGGACGCTATTCCGCCTGACCAGCCGTGATCACATCAGCGCTGGTGCAATCTACGCAGTGCTGGCGTATGTCTGGAGTTTTTACGAGAGCATAGACGATTTGCCTAATATTATTCAAAATGTTAGCCGTATCAGGGACATAAGCGAGCGAATAGCAGAGGGCACGGATGGCCGCGATATGGCTATAGAATAATCTTTGACTCCGTAAATTTACCGAGTCGTAAATATAGTGACTGTTTTCAGCGCCAGTAACTGCATGTTGATTTTCGACATTAACTGATTCATACTGATAATATAAATTAAAGGAATTTTCAGTGCACACGCTAACTCTTCGCAACATAATAATATCCGCTGCTTTTTTGGTAACGGCGTGCGCGTCGCACAATACTCAGTCTGGCGACAGCACACCTGTTACCCCACCCTCCCAGAATATTCTTGAGGTCTCTACATTCGATCAAAAAACTGTAATTGGTGCTGCCGAGCGGACATTCGGCAAGGGCACACAAGGTGTTGGCAAGGTCATTGAGCGCATATTTGGCGATCTGGGCAGGCCCAACGG
>JANYGX010000031.1 GCA_025362295.1 Sphingomonadales bacterium
GCTGGGAAGAGCTACATCGCACCGATCCGGAACCTTGCGCCAAAGGCTGATCACCGCGCTCATAAAGGTCTCAACAACAGGATCGAAGGTAGCCACAGGCCGACCCGAAAACGAGAGACAATCATGGGCCGGTTCAAATCCGCCGGACAAGCCCAGCGGTTCCTTTCAGCCCACGACCAAGCTTGTCCCTGCGAAGGCAGGGATCAACACAATTTTCCGACCACGCCGATACCGCCTTGCCAACCATTCATACCGACACGCCAGAACTGACGCCTTCAGTCTTTGGAACGACTATGCGCGCACAATGGCAACGTGAAACCGCATGCTCAACTCTTCTGCGCCCTTATGCAAACAACTTGGCAATGCCAATATCAGCCCGCTCGCATTCGAAGCCAAGGTGGCGTAATGAGATAGGTGGCCGGTACCAAACCGTTACAAGTCCAGTCTGTTCAAAGTGCAAGCTTCAGCGTAATGGCGTCGTAGAACAGTCCGTTTGTGCCGCGATAATATTTGTCCCGGCGCCCGACAGGCACGTAACCATGGCGCTGGTAAAGCGCTGCGGCTCGCTCGTTGCCATCACGAACCTCGAGAAACATTCGGGTGGCACCAAGGCTTTTGCACACAGCCATTGCATCAAGGAGCAATTGTGCACCAAATCCGCTGTTTTGATGCGCTGGCAAAACGGCAATCAGTAAAAGTTCAGCTTCGTCAGCAACCTGCCGGAACAAACTAAAGCCGATGGCCAAACCGGTTTGGCTATGCCCCAGTCGCGCATGGCAGTGCGGCAAACTCAGCGCCGCCGGCATGTCTGCAACACTCCAGCATTCGCCAAAATCTTTTGAAAAGCTGTTCTGCATGATCTGAGACAGAACGGCAGCCTCGTGGACACCGCTTTTGGACACAATCATAAGCGCTCTGTCAATGCTTTGGCATCTGGGTTTTGGCATCTGGCGGCCGTACGTAAAGGGGTTCAAGACCCAGCGGATGGTTGGCCGCACACGCCACCATGAAACGCGGCATCGGAAAGGGATTGACAGGCAGTGTGTGCACCTCCGGCAGATGTGCGGCACCCGTGCCGACAACCACAGCCTTATGGGCCGTTACCATGTCCGCCGCCAATGGCGGTGTTTCAACTGTAATACCCGATAACGGATCAGTACCGTCAAACAGCTGCACATAAACATGGCCGCGCTTGGCATCATGCACCACTAAAACAGGTTTTTTATTGTATTCTCGTGCCGCTAACGCCAGCGCTGCCATGGTTGACACACCAATCACAGGCACGTTCCAGGCAAAACCAAGCGCGCGCGCAGCCGCAATACCGATACGAAGGCCCGTGAAACTGCCAGGGCCGATGCTCACAACAATTGTGTCGATATGCGGGTTATGAGCCAAGTCCAGTACAGTGTTAATTAACGGCACAAGGCGGTCCGCGTGGCCGCGTGTCATTGGCTCATGGACCATTTGAGCAACCACTTCATGCTTCAGCAAGGCAACGGTGCAGGCATCGAGAGCTGTGTCAATCGTCAGTATCACTTAGAGAACTTTACACGCCTCATCAAAACTCAAGCGCGGCGAGCGCGGAAACAATTTATCTGGATCACCTGCGCCAAGCGAACAGATAAAATTCGATTTTGTGGTTGTGCCCTCAAAAAAAGCCGCATCAACCTGGGCATTGTCAAAACCAGACATCGGACCACAATCCAGACCGATCGCGCGCGCAGCAATCATCAGATAAGCACCTTGCAAGGTCCCGTTGCGAAAGGCGGTGGTGTCTGCAAAAACCTGATTGTCGCTGAACCATTCCCGCGCACTGGGCATATGTGGAAAAAGTTGCGGAGTTTTATCATAAAACTTTTGATCATGACCAATAATAACGGTTACAGGGGCTGTGTGAACCTTGGCGGCGTTACCTTCTGAAACACAGGCCACCAATTTGGTTTTTGCCGCCTCGCTGCGGACAAAAATGAAGCGCGCTGGAGAACAGTTCGCCGGTGTAGGCCCCCACCGCAACAGGTCATAAAGCGCTTGCAACTGCACATCGGTGACCGGTGTATCCAGCCAGCCGTTCTGGCTGCGGGCACTCCGAAACAAAATATCCAGATCGTGATCGCTCAATATATTGACCATAAAAACTCCTTCTTAATGTTGTGACTTTAACGAATTTACCCTGGCTTAGCAAGGTATACCCAGCTCAACGAGAGCATCATGAATTGCGTGGTAAACGGCATCGAGATCCTCTGCGCTGATGCAGTAGGGTGGCATGACATAGACGGTATTGCCAAGCGGTCGCAACAGCATATGCCGGGACTTGAAAAAGGCCATCAGCTGCGGACCAATTGTGGCAAGATATCCGGTTGTTTTGCTTTCGATCTCAAACGCTGTGATGGTGCCGAGTTGTCGCATGTTTCGCAGCGGCACATGGTGCTTTAGCTCAGCGAGTCGCGATTGTTGAAGCCCCGCCAAAGTTCTCACACGCTGAAGTACGGGTTCATCGCGCCAGATCGCAAGGTTTGCATTGGCTGCCGCACACGCAATAGGGTTTGCCGTATAGCTTGACGAATGAAAAAACATTTTGGCACGGTCGGTTGATACGTGTGCTGCAAAAATTTGTGGTGTTGCCAGTGTCACGGCCAAGGGCACAGCACCACCGGTCAGGCCTTTGGAGAGGCAGAGAATGTCCGGTACAATGTCTGCTTGCTCACAGGCCAGCAGTGTGCCGGTACGGCCCCAACCTGTCATGATTTCATCTGCTATAAACAGCACATCATGGCGCGTGCAAATCTCACGCAACTGTTTCAAAATATGAGGTGTATACATCAGCATACCACCGGCCCCTAGAATCAGCGGCTCAACGATAAACGCGGCTGGTTTGTCTGGCATCTGGCAGATGCGGTCGAGTGCATCAAGTGCCTCCTGCTCAAGCCCGGCTGCGGGAAACGGAATGGTTGCGACATCAAACAGCAGTGGTGTGTAACTCTGATTGAACACGCCGCGCGCACCAACGGACATCGCCCCGATCGTGTCGCCATGATAGCTGTGTTGCATCACGATTATTTTATGGCGCGGCATGCCAATATTGGCCCAATAGCCCAGCGCCATTTTGAGTGCCACCTCGACGCTGGTTGAACCACTGTCCGAAAAAAAAACGTGGGCGAGGGGATCTGGCATCATTTTAACAAGGTCGCGCGCCAGTGTTTCGGCTGGTTCGTGTGTGTGCCCTGCAAAAATAATCTGATCAAGCGCTTGGCTTTGCGCGGCAATGGCAGCCATGATGCGAGGATGGCAATGCCCATGCGTTGTTACCCACCAAGATGAAATAGCATCAACAATCCGCTCGCCGCTTTGGGTGTAAATGGCAGCCCCTGCCGCATGACTGACAAGTGGAATGGGTTCATTGAGGCCGTGCTGCGTAAACGGATGCCAAACAGCGGAGGTCATATCTGAAAATCTCTCAGATCAAAATGGCTTGAAAATGCATCGGCAAGAGTGTGACGTTCAAGCGACTTTAAATATGGCAGACGGCCCAGTCGCTTGACCTGTCCCAGTTGCGCAATTGTTGCTTCGCTGTCCTCATTCGTTTGGCCCACAAAGGCAATACCATGAATGAGCACATCACGTTTGCGCATAGCTTCAAGGGTGAGCAGGCTGTGGTTGATGGTGCCAAGCTCGGTGCGTGCCACGATCACCACAGGCAAGGCCCAGCGCGCAAATATATCAGCATACAGGCATGACCGTGTCAGTGGTACCAATGCACCGCCAGCTCCCTCAATAACCAGTGGGTGGCTGTGGGCCGGCACGTGTAGCGTATCAACATCGATGGTGATACCATCAATTTCTGCAGCACGGTGCGGCGAGCAGGCGGTGATCAAGCGGTAAGCTTCCGGCACTATATGGTTTGATGGAAGGCCGGAAAGTCGCCGGACTGTTTCGCTGTCACTTTCATCGTCAAGCCCGGCTTGAATGGGTTTCCAGTAGATACCTGCCAGTGCGCCTGCCAACGCTGCGGCAAACACGGTTTTCCCAATGCCAGTATCCGTACCGGTGATCACAAAGGCGCTCACAACACCGACGCCAGGCTTCGGGCCAGCGCTGCAATATCAGCTTCATCAACATTGAGCGTTAATGATATGCGCAGGCGCGATGTGCCGACAGGCACGGTTGGCGGCCGGATACCCCGTACATCAAAACCGCTGTGTTGCAGATGTTTTGCGATGGTCATGGTGCGCGCATCCTCACCAAGAATGAGCGGCAATATTTGCGAGCTGTGAAATAAAACACCCAGCGGGCGCAGATGATGTTTGGCAACAGTCACTAGGGCATGAAGGCGCGTGCGCCGCTCTGGTTCATGCACCAATACCTGCAGTGCCGCGCGCACAGCCGCTGCCATCAAGGGCGACGGTGCGGTTGAATAAATAAAGCCGCGCCCATGGTTAATGAGAAAATCGCGCATCACCTGAGATCCGCACAGCAGCGCCCCCTCACAACCCAATGCTTTGCCACACGTGCGCAATGTAACAATGTTCTGGCGGCCTTCATACGCAGCTGTCAAGCCGCGCCCGTCTGGGCCAAACACACCGGTTGCATGCGCTTCATCGACAAGCACCACGGCATCGTTCGCCTCAGCAAGGGCGACAAGTTCTGCAAGCGGCGCCTGATCACCGTCCATGCTATAAAGACTTTCAACAGCAAACCACGGCTGGCCAGTGCCACCGGCCTGACGCCAATCTTTCAAAATAGCGGCAAAGTCATTCATATCGTTATGTCTTGCACGGCGACATTCAGCACGACAGAGCCGAATGCCTTCATGGGCACTGGCATGGACAAGAGCATCATAAATCACAAGATCGCCTCGCTGTGGCAGGCTTGCCAGCAAGGCTGAGTTGGCCGCGTAGCCGCTGGAAAAGTAAAGTGCACTTTCACTGCCAAAAAACTGCGCAGCTTCAGCCTCCAGCCGTTCGTGCTCCGGGTGGTTACCACGCAGCAAGCGCGATCCGCCAGCCCCTACCGGCACACCTCGCTCCATAGCCTCAATCACAGCCTGTCTGAGCCTTGGTGCATTGGCCAGGCCAAGATAATCGTTGGAGGCGAAATCCGCACCTCTACGTCCCTGCAACTGACGAAGACGGGACTGACGGGTCAGCTGAGCAAGATCATCCTGATGAGCTTTAAAGAAATTCATGCTTGGTCTTTATCAACCTCTGAACCAGCTCGCCAGCGCAAAGCAACTCTGGACAATGGCCTTTGAACAGAACAAGATCTCTGAAACATGCAAGGGACACGCTATGGCTGATCGGCTTAAAGGAAAAATTGCTCTTATCACAGGTGCTGCCTCTGGCCTCGGTCTGGCCATGGCAAAGCGCTTTATCAGTGAAGGCGCGCGCGTAGTGTTTAGCGATATCAACCACTCAGGGGTTATGGCGGCGGCGGTCCCGTTCGGCGACACAGCCTTGGCGCTTGCCCACGATGTTACACAGATGGCGACCTGGATCAACGTTGTGGAACACACTGTCGGGCATTTCGGCGGTCTGCATATTCTGGTCAACAATGCTGGCATTGGCGGTGAAATGGGATCTGTTGAAGATTGCAGTTTGGATAACTGGCGGAAGGTTCACGCCGTTGACCTTGATTCAGTCTTTTATGGCTGCAAGGTGGCAATACCCTATATGGCAGACACCATCAAAAAGGATGGCACACGCGGGTCTATTCTTAATGTATCGTCCATTGCTGGGGTGCTGGCCGCAGCCAATATGCCAGCCTACAATTCGGCTAAAGCCGCAGTTCGCCACCTCACCAAATCGGTGGCGTTGCACTGTGCAAAACAGGCTTACAGCATCACCTGCAATTCTGTACACCCGGTGTTTATAGACACACCCATAATCGATCCCATTGGCATGGGCATGCCGCGCGATGTGCTGGTTGAAAAGCTGGGGCGGCAAATTCCGCTTGGCAAAATTGGCGAGCCGGATGATGTGGCCTATGCTGCGGTTTATCTATGTTCCAATGAAGCGAAGTTTGTGACGGGCAGCGAACTGTTTATTGATGGCGGCATCAGCGCCCAATAAATGCCCGGATGATATCGACTAGAATTTTATCGCCGTACCAAAATAAACCGCCGCTGTCTTGCGGATGTCTGTTGTGTCTGGTGTATCAAAGATTGGCACTAGCATTTGCCCTACAGAATATCGCAGCCCGCCGGTCAAAGACAGGGCTTTTGTCATCTGGTAGGCACCGCCCCATTCCAGAGAATAGTTTTTGGCAGGGTCGATAGCAGCCAACGCGAGTAAATTGTCAGCGGCTGCTTTGTGTTGACCTACAGACAGCACAGTGCGCCAGTGCGTTGCCACATAGCTTAAGCTGAGATCAGCGCCTTGTGCGGAAGCATGTGTGGCAGGCCCGATCCGATTGTAGCCAGCGTCCACTCCAAATCCTCTGTAATCAAGGCCAACATTAAGCCCGTAAGTCGCGCCCAGCGATGATCCAGCCAGAGTGTTTGCGGCAGCAACACCGGCCTGGATTGGCAGCAGCGCACCAGTCCGGCTCGTCACGTTAATTGATGCGCTGTGTAAAGTTGGGGCCAGCGCCCAGCTAGAAGAATAGAGCGTTTGTGACGGCTGAAACGGCGTTTCCCCAACAGTTGTCGCCCCAACAGTAGTTGATGGTGTGAAACGAAAATAGAGAAACGGAGAATTTGGTTTAGTCACTAAAATGTTAGATGCGCCAGAGGCTGAGCTTGTCGTCTGATGATTCGATTTATCAGCAGCCACGGCTGCAGTTGCATAAGCGGCTGATAAAATAGCGCACAGCGTGGCAATAACGGTGATAGACCGCAACGTTCTGTTTTTTGAAATTTGCACTATCTTATACATACGATTGTTATACTCGTTTATTGCCGATTCGCCTACAATTACCTTATAGAAATAAGGTTAATATAAATGTTTTCAATCAGAGTGTGGCGCTAATAGCGCAGTTTAAATGGTCGTTTCAGATATCTTGTGGTTAATTCAGGACGGTAAACATCAAGTCATATGCAAGAATTATCTGCAAAGGCTTGGCGCTGCCCAAAGACAATGGCTATAAGGCACAAATTATTACTCAAAATCAATTAAACTGACAGGATAGATTATGGCTTTACCTTCAAAAATAGTGACTATTGCCTGGCTTGCCTGTTCACTTAGTGCCTGTGGCCACAGCCATCATCAGGTTTTGGCTGAGGCCAAAGTCAGCACAATCGGGGTCAACAGCTTTCTCTGGCAGGCATCGTTACAAACCGTTGGTTTCATGCCGCTCACCCAGACCGATGCAAACGCTGGCACCATCCTCACCGACTGGTATGCCAACCCGCAAACCCCGGATGAGCGGGTTAAGCTATCCGTGTTCATTCTGGACCGTGATTTACGGGCGGATGCCTTGAAGGTTAATGTGCAGCGTCAAGTCAGGGAGGGTGGCGGGTGGGCAGATACCTCAGTGCGCGCAGGAACCGTTGAAAAACTAGAAGATGCCATTCTTGCCAAGGCTCGGCAAATCCGGCAATCCACAGCGCAAAACTAGTATTTGCTCTAGGTATTTGAAAGATTTCTGATGACGAGGTTTAATCCGCATGCCGCTGAAGCCCGCTGGCAGGCGGCGTGGGAGGCGGCTGGCAGTTTTCGCGCAAGCGACACGTCATCTGCTCCCAAGGCCTATATTTTGGAGATGTTTCCATATCCCTCCGGTCGCATTCACATGGGCCATGTGCGCAACTACACACTTGGGGATGTGATAGCCCGCACCAAGCGGGCACAGGGCTATAATGTGCTGCACCCGATGGGGTGGGATAGTTTTGGCATGCCTGCCGAAAATGCGGCGCTTGAGAAAAAGGTGCACCCCGGCACCTGGACACGCGAGAATATTGCAACCATGCGCACCCAGCTGAAAACTTTGGGTTTTGCCATCGACTGGAGCCGCGAAATTGCCACCTGTGAACCCACGTATTACGGGCATCAGCAAGCCATTTTTCTGGATTTTTTTGCTGCCGGTCTGGTTGTGCGCAAGGCAGCTTCCGTTAACTGGGATCCTGTTGATCACACGGTGCTTGCCAATGAGCAGGTGATCGATGGTCGCGGTTGGCGCTCAGGCGCTTTGGTCGAAAGAAAACGGCTGAGCCAGTGGTTTTTCAAGATCACAGATTTTGCCGATGAATTGCTTGATGGACTAGCAACACTTAATGGCTGGCCAGACAAAGTTCGCACCATGCAGGAAAACTGGATCGGCAAAAGCCAGGGCCTGCAATTTACATTCAAGGTGGCCGAAGCCATATCACCTATGGCAACAATCGATGTGTTCACCACTCGGCCTGACACGCTGTTTGGCGCAAGCTTTTGTGCCGTCGCGGTTGATCATCCACTGGCGCAGGCGCTGGCAACCCAAGATGCCGCCCTTACAGTATTTCAGGCGAGTTGCCGACAAACCGGCACAGCGGCAGCTGATTTGGAAACAGCCGAAAAGCGTGGCTACGCTACAGGGTTGCATGTGCTGCACCCGCTTGACAGCACAATCACTCTGCCAATTTACGTCGCCAATTTCGTGCTGATGGATTATGGCAGCGGCGCTGTTTTTGGCTGCCCGGCGCACGACCAGCGCGATCTTGATTTTGCCCGCAAATATAGTTTGCCTGTTTTACCTGTGGTGGTGCCGGAGGGCGGCACCATGATGACTATCGATACGGAAGCCTACACCGGCCCAGGCGTACTGGCCAATTCCGCCTTCCTGAACGGTATGAGCGTGCCCGAAGCCAAGACAGGCATTATTGCCAGAGCCGAACATGATGGCTGGGGTCGCGGCACCACCACATGGCGGCTGCGCGATTGGGGTATATCCCGTCAGCGTTACTGGGGCTGCCCGATACCGATCATTCATTGCGAAGCGTGCGGACCTCTTGCTGTACCAAGAGAGCAATTGCCGGTCATACTGCCGGACGATGTGAGTTTTGATGTGCCAGGCAACCCGCTGGACCGTCACCCGACGTGGAAGCACGTGACCTGCCCGCATTGCGCCAAACCAGCTCTTCGCGAAACCGATACACTCGATACCTTTGTTGATAGTTCGTGGTATTTTCTGCGCTTTGCCGCCGGGCGGCCTGACCAGCCGTTCGACCGTGCCATTGCCAACCAGTGGATGCCAGTCGATCAGTATATTGGCGGTGTTGAACACGCCATTTTGCATTTGCTGTACGCACGGTTTTTCACGCGTGCGCTTCATCAGACCGGCAAGGTAGACATATCTGAACCCTTCAAAGGGTTGTTTACCCAAGGTATGGTGTGCCATGAAACCTATACATCACTCGATGGTCGTGCCCTTGAACCCGTGAACGTTGAACGCACCAGCGACGGTGCTACAGAAAAAACCACTGGTTTGGCTGTTGCCGTTGGCCCATCCATCAAAATGAGCAAATCGAAAAAAAATGTTGTCGATCCGACCGACATCATCGATCAATATGGTGCGGATGCCGTGCGCTGGTTCATGCTGTCAGACAGCCCGCCGGAACGTGATTTGCAATGGTCTGAGTCCGGTATTGAAGGGGCCTGGCGTTTTATGCAGCGCGTTTATCGGCTTGCGCACGAACGCTGGCCGGCGAGTGATGACGGGTTCACGGCAGATGTTGCGCTAGGTCTCCGCCAAGCAACTCATCGCACCATTGCCGGTGTCAGTGGTGATATCGCAGCATTGCATTTTAACAAGGCAGTGGCGCGGCTTTACGAATTCGTCAACACTTTGCAAGCTGCCCAGTCAGCCGGCCGGGTGGCAACACAAGAAGCCGTACGGGCCTTAATTCAACTGATAGCGCCCATGGCACCGCATCTTGCGGAGCAACTGTGGTACGATCTCGGTGAGGCTGGCCTGGTTGCGGAAGCGCTTTGGCCAGTGGCGGATCCTTTACTGGTTGTAACAGATAACGTAACCATTGCTTTGCAAGTTAACGGAAAACTTCGCGATACAATAAACGTTGCAAAGGGACTCGATAAAGCTGCACTTGAAGCTGTTGCCATGGCATCTGAAAAAATGTCGCGGGCTCTGGACGGCCTTGGCATAAAAAAAATCATTGTGGTGCCAGATCGGATTGTCAATGTCGTGGCCGGTTAAAGCAATACTGGCAAGCACGATATTGCTTGCCGCCCCCGCCTGTGGTTTTCATCCACTTTACGCTGGTGGACCAGAAGGGCTTGCCGGCTCTCGGCTCTCTGCTATCGCTGTTGAACCGGTCGTTGATACCAGCATCGACAATCAGGAAGAGCAGGCCGATCCGCTCCGGCAATCCGATAAAGTGCTGACCGGCAAAGCCCACGAAAGTCGGCTTGGGCAACTTTTGCAAGACGGATTGCTGCGATCTCTGGGCCATGCAACCGCGCCGCGTTACCGCCTGAAAATCACTATCAACCAGTCACTGGCGGCGTTTGGCATTCGCAAAGATGAAAGTTTCACAAGGCTGCGTCTGGGTCTGTTAGCGCACTACACTTTAGTTGATGCTGAAACCGGTTCCACGCTCACCAGTGGTGAGGCGTTTTCTGATCTGGGCATTGACCGTGTTCAAAGTGAATACGCAACGCTTACGGCCGAACGCAATGCCAATCAGCGCAATGTCACAAAATTGGTTGATGCCATCACGGCCAGGCTATCGCTGTATCTTCACGACCAGCCGGCATCGCCATGAAAATAACTGGCCAGGCCATTTCAAAAATGCTTGCCAAGCTTGGCACAGAAACCAGAGCGGTATTGCTGTTTGGTCAGGATGAAGCGCTGGTGCGCGAACGCAGCAATATGATTGCACATCAAATCCTTGACAATCTTAACGATCCATTTCGCGTCTCCGATCTGGCCATGGCCGATGTGGTGTCTGATCCGGCGCGGCTTGCTGATGAGGCTGCGGCAATGTCGCTCACCGGTGGCAGCCGCCTCGTGCGTCTTCGCGATGCAACGGATGCTGCTACCGAGGCGCTCGCGACGGCGCTTGATCAAACAGCTTCACACTCACTTATTATTGTTACAGCGGGCGATCTTGCAGTAAAATCAAAATTGCGCAGCTTGTGTGAGGGGCATCTGCAGGTGGCCGCCGTTGCCTGCTATGCGGAAGATGCCCGCACACTCGCTCAGGGCCTTAGAAAACGGGCAGAGACGCAAGGCTACACCTTGGATCAAGATACGGCTGAGGCGATTGTTGCAAGTGCCGGGGCTGAACGGGATGTTGCAAAAAACGAGCTGGATAAGCTCATTCTCTTTGCTGGCAGCGAAACCAGACGTCTTGATCTGGTAATGGTCAACGCTGTTTGCGCTGAACGCGGCGCTGGTGAATTTGCCGAACTGGTAGCCTCTGTTTGTGACGGCAAGGCAGGCCTTGCCGATGAGCACATCAACCGCTTGTATGCAGATGGTGAAAACGGCATTGGTCTGCTGCGCGTGGTCAGCCGCAGGCTCTGGCAGCTGGCCAATGCGCAAGCCGCCATTGCGGAAGGCATGTCTGCAGACACGTGTGCCGAGCGCACTTTGGGCCGCATGGCGTGGAAAGAAAAACCAGCTTTTATGCGCCAGCTGTCACGCTGGTCAGCGCCACGGTTGACAACGGCGCTGGCTCGCGTGATGCAGGCCGAGCGAGACGGCAAACAAACCGGCGCAGATCAGAATTTACTGGCAGCGAGAGCCCTTTTGGCTCTGGCCGCGCGATAATCAAAGGGTGACATATATGAGTGATACTTTGGCAGACACCGCATTTCCCGACCGCCTGGCGATAGACCCGACCAGCCCGTTTTACAACGCTAAGGTGCTGGAACGCGAAATCGGCATTACTTTAAACGGGGTGGAAAAAACCACGGTCGAAGAATATTGCATGAGTGAGGGCTGGGTGCGCGTTGCTGTTGGCAAGACCAAAGACCGTTTTGGCAAACCCATGACCATCAAACTCAAAGGTATTGTTGCGCCTTATTACAAGGCTGATAGTGTCGGTTAACCCCTTAAGCCTTGGCCGTGAACTTTATAAATTGTCCAGCTTTAACCCTAAATCGACCTTATGATTAAGAAAGTTGAAAGCATGTAGCGCTACAATGAAGCCTGATAAATCACCTGAGATAAGGTTAAACTATGGCTTTTGGAAAAAAATCTGGCGGACAGATTGGCGTTGGTTTGGCACAGACGCGCTCGACGTTTGGTGGCTCAAGAGCCGCTCAAACATTGGTTGTGAACGAAGATATACCGGAGACTCATGAAACAGCCGATCAAGCCGATGTGGCATATGATCCAATGGCACGCCTTACTGAACGTGAACAATCGATCATGCCTGACGGCCATGCAAGCCATGAATCTACCATTCACAACATTAAGGAACAGGTGTTGCCGCGTCTGCTGGAGCGCATTGACCCGGAAGCGGCCGCGCACCTGAGCCGTGTTGACCTGTCTGAAGAATTTCGTCCGATCATCACCGAAGTGCTGGCTGAACTACGCATCAACCTCAATCGTCGCGAGCAGTTTGCCCTTGAAAAGGTTTTGATTGATGAGTTGCTTGGTCTTGGTCCGCTTGAAGAGTTGATCACTGATCCAACCATCAACGATATTTTGGTAAATGGCCCGCGTCAGGTCTACGTCGAGCGCAAAGGTAAATTGGATCTTACCACCATCACCTTCCGGAATGAAGAGCATCTGTTGCAAATCGCCCAGCGTATTTGCAACCGCGTTGGTCGCCGCGTTGACCAGAGCAGCCCTCTGGCAGATGCCCGGCTTGAAGATGGCAGCCGTGTGAACGTGATTGTGCCACCACTGTCCCTCAAAGGCACAGCCATTTCCATTCGTAAATTTTCATCGAAACCCATCACGCTTGATATGATGGCCAAAGGTGGCAGTTGCTCGCAGTCAATGGCAACGCTGCTTAAAATTGCTTCTGCAGCAAGGCTTAATATCGTTATTTCTGGGGGTACTGGTTCGGGTAAAACCACACTCCTCAATGCTCTTTCTAAAATGATCGATCCCGGCGAACGGGTGATCACTATTGAAGATGCGGCGGAGCTTAAATTGCAGCAGCCGCACGTGCTGACGCTTGAAACGCGTCCTGCCAATCTGGAAGGCCGGGGTGCCATTACCATTCGAGATCTGGTGGTCAATGCGCTTCGTATGCGACCAGATCGAATCATACTTGGGGAAATCAGAGGTTCCGAGTGTTTTGACATGTTGCAAGCCATGAACACGGGCCACGACGGTTCGATGTGCACGCTGCACTCGAACAGCCCGCGCGAGTGTCTGTCCCGCATGGAAAACATGGTGCTGATGTCCGATATGAAAGTGCCCAAAGCAGCCATATCACGTCAGATCGCCGATTCGGTCGATATGATTGTGCAGATCAAGCGCATGCGCGATGGTGGCAGGCGCATCACATCCGTCACGGAAGTGGTCGGCATGGAAGGCGAAGTGATCGTGACGCAAGAACTGTTCAAGTTTATCTACAATGATGACAGCGGCGACGGCAAAATTACCGGTGAGTTTCAGTCGCAGGGTTTGCGACCGGCAACAACAGAAAAAGTGCGCCAGTATGGCTTCGATAAACCTTATGTGGAGGCCTGTGTATGAACATGGAAACCCTGAACTTGCGTGGTTCGCGCATCCGCACCAAAACCAACGTTGAAGTTGAAATTATTCTGCTCGATGGCACACCCCTGGCAGGGTCTGTGTTTATCGGGCTCGATGAACGGATTCAGGAATTGATGAATGATCCAAAACCATTCTTTCCGTTACGCCTACAAAACAGTGACGTATTGTTGATTAATAAAGCGGCGGTGGCCGTGTGCAAACCGCTGGATGTTACCAAATAACGACCAAAAATAGGTATGAGTGGCCTTGCTGTTCAACGACAAACGTGTCAAACTTTATATGCTGATATTAAGTGCTTGTGTTGCTGATGAAAATAAACTGTCTCATTTCTGTACCTATAATTGCGATTGCTGTGCTTGTGCCGTTTTGGGCAGCAATTGTTGTTCATGCTGAAACCAACGCAGAATCAGTTGCCATTGAAGATACGACGACAGTAAAAATCTTGCCTGTTGCCAAAATCGAGGCTGCACCTGAACCAGGCTCAACGCGCGCTGTTGGTCAGTCGCTTTTCAAGGCACTTTTGGATAATATCAATCCAGATTCAACCGAACCATTTTTGAAGGCAGCGCTCGAACGCGGTGCAAGGCCATGCCACCAAATCAGCACATGGCAAGTGTATCGGCTAACAAACACGTCGCGAACACTCAAAATCAAATGTGCCTCGATGAACCTTTACGCTGTGAGCGTTTCAAAAAATGGCGAAATGCAATATTCCGGTGGCGATGGCAGCATAGCGCCGATGACGCCGTCTGATGGAAAAGTGATATCGATCTTTGGCCAGCGGGCAGAGGATTATTTGCACACTGTGACGGGCACTTTAGCAACACCGACCAATCCGCGTGTTTTAAAGCCAGAACTGGCAAATGGTGAACCTGCAGCGCATATCAGTCTTGATAACAGCGTGTCCGGAACGGACAATGCCTCGATTGCCGAGGTGCCGCTTGCTATTCCTGCAGCAAAACCAATCGTGGTTGCCGCTGAGCCGGTCGCGACAGAAAAACCGGCATCGCCCGGCATTTTATCACTATGGCTTCTGTCGATCATTGCTTTTAATATTTTGCTGGTTGGCGGCATTGGCTGGTTTATTGCTCGGCATTTAAAGTCGGCGAGGGTCAACAGTGATGCGGGCATGGCGTTTGGCAGGGACCCGCAATGGGGCCTCTCAAGTGACGACAAGGATTACATGCTGGATGAAAGCCATGAACTTTACCCGAATATTTTTTCACACCCGCGCGGTTTTTTTATTGCGCGTGGCAAACGCGGCAAACGCCGTCTGTTTCGCTATGCCTTTACAGCCATGCTCTACCGGGATTTTGGCTTGAAAATCGCTGAAATCGATAGTGATTGATACCATGTGATGAGTCATGGTTTCCAGCCAGCCAAGCTGAGGGCGTGCACAGCCGACATCACGGCGATCATCAGACACATAAACAGCACCCCGTTCCACGGCACGATGGACGGACGACCCGGCGTGTAGGGACGACGCAGCATCACCATGGCAACGACCACCATAAAACACGCTGCAGCAAGTATGCTCAAGGTCATGTCCTGATCCAAGATGTCTTTGCCTGCCCAGCGCCTAGGCTGCAAGCGCGCTGTGAAGACCGAGCGCATAGGTATCGGTTGCACCGGCAAGAAAATCGCTGATGCGGCGGGCGCGGGCGCGTTCATCCAGTCCATCAAAACCGCGCACCCAATGATCTGGCAGGCAGGAAACATCGGCCATGAATGCCTTAAACAAACCGGTCATCACAGCTTCAGCTTGCTCTGTGCGCGACAGAACGATGGGGTGCCTGTACATGCGCGACTGCAAAAAGTTTTTAAGGTCTTGCTCGTCTGTCTTGAAGCCATCACTGAACCCCACAACCGCTTTGTCAGCGCTCCGGATATCGTGGACACTTTGAGGGATAAGTGTTTTTAAGCGCACGCGTGTTTCGGCAAGAACATCAGCAACCATGTTACCGATCAAGGTGCGAATCAGTTCGCCAACAAGTCTATCATTGGGTGTGCGAGGCCATGCGGCTTTCACCTGTTGCCACGCCAGCTGCACCAGCGGCACCGTCAAGACATCATCAAGGCTAAACAAACCCGCACTCAGCCCATCATCGAGATCATGATTATCGTAGGCAATGTCATCGGCAATGGCTGCCACCTGCGCCTCGGCACTGGCATGGCTTGCAAGGGAAAGGTTATACTGATCGTTAAACGCCCTGATCCCCCAAGGCAACGAGCGTGTATCATCCGGAACTTTCAATAGCGGTCCATTATGCTTTACCAACCCTTCCAATGTTTCCCAGGTCAGGTTAAGTCCGTTAAATCCCGGGTAGGGTTGCTCAAGCTCGGTGACAATACGTAACCCGTGTGCATTGTGATCAAAACCGCCGTAGCGTGCCATACACGCATCAAGCGCCGTCTCACCGGCATGGCCAAAGGCCGTATGTCCAAGATCATGTGCCAGCGCCAGCGTTTCCGTCAAATCCTCATCGAGATGAAGAGCGCGCGCCATGGTGCGGGCAATTTGCGCCACCTCCAAAGAATGGGTCAGTCGGGTGCGGAAATGATCGCCTTCGACCGCTACAAAAACCTGGGTTTTATGCTTGAGGCGACGAAAGGCCGTGCAGTGAACAATACGGTCGCGATCGCGCTGGAAAGCATTGCGCAAGGCACTGACATTTTGTTCATAGAGCCGTCCGGATGAATGATCTGGATCACATGCATATATGGCATTCGGCATCAGCTGCATACCGGTGCTCTATGCCACATATTTCATGCACTAGGATGTCTGCATTCAAGCGCGGCGGCGTTTGCCGCGAGTCTTGCGCAAAGAAGGTGCTGCCACTTTTGTAGCCAGTGCCATCTGAATTTCAGGCACCCTGTTCTCGGCAACCATGGCAAGCCTTAAAGCATTGCTCGCATTGGCTTCAGTCAACACAGTGGCGGCTTTGCGGCAAAACACGGGCTGTGAGTTGATCACTGAAAATTTGTTGGTGAGTTCGGTCACATAATGATCGTAACTCTCCGCTGTCATACTCGCTTTAAGGCTGCCCTCAACCGTTTCGAGAACGGCTTTGTGTGTTGTTAAAAACTCGCCGTACCGCTTGTCAATATTGAGGCTAGGAATAGTTTTACATTGCACCGCCGCCATATTCAAGGCTGTCTTAAGTTTGAGAATAGCATGGGTGCGAACAGCTATCTGCATTTCGGGCACACGGGTTTCGGCAATCTTAATCAAATCACTGTCGGCTGCAGCATTTGCTTCAGCCGCTGCGGCTGCAGCCTTTCCGCAAAAAATAACCTGGTCATCGACACTGGAAAAATTGTTCACTTGCTGCGTTGAATAATGATCAAAAGCATTGATACCCATACGAGCGGTAAGCGCACTGCGGGCTTCGTCAAGAATAATTTTGTGACTGTTTAAAAACAATTTGTAATTTTCGATAAGCTTAAGACTTGGGTCAAACTGGCACTGCAGAGCCGCAACATTGAGTGCGCTGCGCAACTTCCACAGTGTATGCTCACGGGATTCGGGCGCTGGCGCGCTCACGGCATTTTTGCGTGTGCTGCTCGTGTGTTTGGCAGCAAATGCGGCGGATGGCAGCCAAGAGCTTACCATAACAATCGCGCATACAAGGGTTGAAATTGGACGTATCATGGCAATCCTCGTGAAAATCTATTCGTTTAAATAAGCTTTTAAATATGAATGCAGCGTTTATAACCCGACAAAGACGCTGACTTCAGCCAAGAATCTTGCCAATTTGCATGGCAATACTCATGTCACCCTCGACCTTGAGTTTGCCCATCATGAACATCATTTGCGCATTTTGTTTACCGTCAGCGATATCCATGAAATCGGCCATGGTGACTTTGATAGTACAGTCCGCCGTGCTGTCATCGTTGTCCACACTGTTGGGTTTCGATGCGCCGTCGATTCGTACAATACCGTCGGTACCGAAATCAAATTTAATTATTTTTGCAATACCACAATCGGCACCCACGCGTGTTTTCATTGTTTCGGTTATTTCGGCCAGGCCCATACATACATCCATAAAATATTAATAGGTTAATATAACAAGAAACAGATTGGCTGGCAATTCAGCATTACAAGCATGTGTACGGGGTTGGCACAGCCGCGAAGCCAAACGCAAAAAAGCGATGGAAACACAAAAAAGGGCCGCGTGAGCGGCCCTTTTTCAAAACATCGAAATGCTTATTTCTTCATTGCGTCTTTGGCAGCGTCAGAGGCAGCGCCTACAGCGTTGCCAGCAGCACCAGCGGCTGCATCAACGGCGGCACCAGCAGCATTGCTTGCAGCGCCAGCGGCGTCTGTTGCGGCAGATGCAGCTGAATCAGCGGCTCCGGCAGCACCAGCGGCAGCGTTTGTTGCTGCACCAGCGGCTTCAGTTGCAGCACCAGCTGCAGCACCAGCTGCGTTTGAAGCAGCACCAGCTGCATCAGACGCTGCGTTTGCGGCGGATGCACTAGCGTTAGCTGCTGCGTCTGCGGCTTTTTCGCCACTGCCGCAAGCGGCTAAAACGATAGTTGCACCAGCGATTGCAACCATTTTCAGTTTGGTAACCATGTCACCCATGTCTCACTCCTTAATTAACTGCAGTATTTCTATTGAGCCCGAAGTTTCAAGCTATGCTCTATAATATAGAGTAACTTACGGTGCTACAAGACCAGACTTAACTTTTATTTGACACACACTCATTAAGCCATGCTTTAAATGCATGTCTGTAACGAAACAATTATTAAAAATCGTTAAGTGACAAGACTTTGCAATAATTTTGTAATTATAACAAGAACAATAATTCAATCGAATATAATAGGTTTTAAGCCCAAAACTATAAAATTATTTGGCTTTTAAGTGCATCAGCGCCACAGGGATTGAAGTTATATTAACCATATTTAAAGTTCATACCTTCATAATATAACAATGAAAACAGACTCACATATATTGGACATTGCCGTTCAGGTGCCGCCCCAATGGGGTTTGAAAGCGGGTTTAATGGCCGGGTGTGGGCTGATTCTTGGCGGTGTGGCGGCCGAAATTTTGCCTCAAATATATTCAATCGGCACATTTGATGCTTATGCGATAGGGGCCATGATCGCTGCATTTGGTTGTGCCGGCGCTGGTCTTGTGGCTTGGGGAACCGATCGTCAACGCCAACAGCAGCAAATTGACACTTTGGAGCGTATCGTATCGACGCTTTCCAAAGAGACGCACTCTTATCATCAAAAAATTAAAACCCTTGAAACGGCCATAGTGTCTGGTCACCAGACACGGCACAGTGAAACAAACACACAGCAAATCAGATCCGAGTTGCAGGTTTTGCAGCAACTGCTTGCGCAAGTCATTAAAGAACGCGGTGCGGTTTCAGAACAATCACCAGCCAGGCCAGCGGCTTTGAAATTGCGATCGGTTGATAAGAGCACCCTGCACCCTGTTGCTCAAACGCTGAATGAAGAGACAATTCTGTCTGTGATGCGCAGCGCGCTGGAAGACAGCCGGATCGATTTATATTTGCAACCTGTCGTTAAATTGCCCAGCCGGAATATCATTCATTACGAAGCCTTTTCGCGCGTGCGCGATGAGCAGGGCGATATCATTTTTCCAGTGGATTATCTCAAAGCCGCTGGCACAGCTGGTTTGGTGGCCACGTTGGATAATCTGCTGCTGTTTCGCTGCATCAACCTTATTCGAAAACTTGGGCAACGCAAACTTGGCACAGCCATTTTTCTCAACCTTGCGAGCGGCTCACTGGCCGATGCAGGCTTCATGGCTGATTTTGTTAGTTTCATGACAGCGCACAAGGAACTTGCGGAACGATTGGTGTTTGAAATTTCTGCAGATGCATTGCCACGGCTTGATCAGGGCATCATGGCACAACTTAAACTATTGGCGCGCGCTGGCTATATATTTTCCATAGATCATATAACAGATCTGGGGCTCGACTTTGCAAAGCTGGCCGACTGGAATGTGCGCTTCATCAAAGTTGAAGCGGCAACGCTGCTGGCAGAACATAACAATGTAACACCGACTCTCAAGCAGTATTTGGCGCGCTTTAATATCGAACTGATTGCCACACACATCGAACACGAACGCGCGGTTGTCGACATACTCGATTTGGGTATCAGCTACGGTCAGGGTTTTCTGTTTGGAAGCCCCAAACCAGCCAAGCACAATGTCACTAAAAAAGTCACGGTCAAGCCAATTGCACGGCAGACAGACGATGACACAATAATATCCAGCGGAAATAGAGCTGTTAAGCGACGGGTTGCTTAAAAAAAACAAAACGCGCGATCATAAGTTTCTCAACCAAGCGCCGGAGGCGATGAGAGTGACTGTCATCAGGCAATGACAGTTTATGACAATCTGCAGTTTTATATCAGGGTCAATGAGTGAGCAAGCTTTCAGCCAACCATTCACGCGCTGACTTTTGCGCTGCTGAAATATCTTCCGTGCTCATTTCACTGGCAAGTTCCGCACGGTAGATTTTTGCTGACTCTATGCCTTTGATGACGGCCAGATTAAACCATTTGTGCGCTTCGACCAGATCAAGCTCAACACCTTCACCGGTTGAAAACATCAAGCCAAGTTCGTAGTATGCTTGCGGGTCGCCACTGCGCGCGGCTGATAAATTAACATCGAGTGTGTGTGGCAGATAAGCGTCCTGCCCCATATCCTGTATTGCATTAAGCCGCGTTGCCATAAGTACCTCCTAAAGACCTTTTAAGTCGCGTTTTAAGTTTCAGACCAAATCTTAATAGCGATTCGGCTTGAGGCAGACTGTGCAATAAATCACTTCAATAAAAGGTTAATGGCGCGGCAGAAATGTGGGTGCTTGTATTTTTTGGCCAAAACAGCTTTTGAAATCGCAGTTGCCGTTCGCTAAAATTGCCTCTAAACTGTGCTTGAGTAGTTAGGTGCGCATGCAGCGTTGCTTAATGTTCTCGAAACCCTCGTCCTCTGGAGAGTAACCCATGAACTTCACACGTAAAATAATTGCTGGTTTGGCATTGTCAGGAAGCCTGATGGTCTCCGGTATGGTTGTTGCGCAAACACCAGCCACTGCACCGGCAAAAACTGTAACGACACCGGCTGCTGCCCCAACCGCAGATAAAATGTCTAAAGCTGATAAAAAAGCTGAAAAGAAAGCAGCGAAAGCTGCCGCCAAAGTGGAGAAAGCTGAGAAAGCATCAGCAGCAATTGCAGCGCCTGCAACAGCTGCTACGGCGACGACCAAAGCCACTGATACCATGGCAGCCAAAGGCGCGGCCAAGCCTGCGTCAGCCAAGCAGCTTGCGCAACGTCAACGCATGAAAGATTGCGGTGCAAACTGGAAAGCCCTGAAAGCGTCTAACAAGACAGCTGGCCAGACATGGCAGCAGTATCTTGGTACATGCCTCAAAAAAGCATAACGCTTACCAAATCTGATTGAATAAAAAGGCCACCGTACAAGCGATGGCCTTTTTTTTATATTGATTTACATAGCTATTCACAGGCTTTGAAGTAAGCCTGTATGTACACCAGCGCTTCGTCCCAGCGGTCAATGCGGTTATGAGCTGTGCTCGTGTCAGGCACCAAAAGGCGTAAGCGCTCATTTGCCACCATATGCAGTCGATGAACGTGGGGGGCAGCCTTGGCAACGGCGGCGTGATGCGGTGGCAGATCATCAATGAACAGCACTGGTCCTTGGCGACTTCTGGCAAGTGCCTGCACGGCAATGCCTTTGCTGCCGCTATTGGCAATGACAGGATAGGCCATACCAAGTTCGGCCATCGAGCGCTCTCGCCGTTCCCTCAGCACTTCGGGAATGTTGGTAAGGATGATGATATCAGATGTTTTCGATAAAATCAGAAGGGCGTGCACAGCACCGGGCGCCGCTGCGATGCACTCAATTTTGGCTTCAAAAAAATCATCGATCAGGTGCTTGACATCCAGGTTGGATACGGTTTCGCCTTTCTGGTTGCGAATGTTGCCATTCAGGGCAAAACTAGCCATGTTGATGCTATAGCCAGTCTTGATAAGCCAGCGCTCAAAGGCCTCAAAGAAATTGAGTAACACCTCATCAGCATCTGAGATAATCAGCGGTCGATGGCTCAAGTGTCCTGCTCCCAGCTGCCGTTTATGGCTTTGGCAGCGCGCACAAGCTGTTGCGGCGGCATGTCTAGGGCATGGCTGCAGGCGGTTAAATCCGGTTCATGATGACACAGGAATGTGAGAACAGCCGCATTCAACCAGTTTTCGCCCAGGCCACCACGCAGGCTATCCGCATCAATGCCACTTAACCCCATGAAACGGTTGGTCAAATCCTCATCGGACAAAAGCCAAGTGAGGGCTCGCAAAGCAATTGTTTCGCTATCATGCATTGTTAATCTTTTTGCAGGGATTAAGTAATTTAGTAACTCTTCATTAACTATATCAATGGAAGAGTGTGAACAACAAGAAGCCCTTCTATTTGTATCAACAGGGACTGTGTATGGAGCGTAAAACGATTCTGGTTGTTGAAGACAACGACCTTAACATGAAGCTTTTCTGCGATCTGCTTGAAGCGCATGACTTTGACACCCAGCAAACCAACGACGGCAACGCCGTGATTGGTATGGTGCGAGAGAATCGTCCTGATCTCATCATCATGGACATTCAGCTGCCAGAAATTTCCGGGCTGGATGTCACGCGCCTGCTCAAAGCCGATATGGATTTAAGAACAATTCCGGTGATCGCTGTGACGGCTTTTGCCATGAAGGGTGATGAAGAGCGCATCCGCGACGGTGGTTGCGAGGCCTACATCGCCAAACCGATTTCTGTGCGCAGTTTTATAGATACAGTGCGGCAATTTATTTAAGGCTTGCAGCCAGTCCAGTGGTCATCATGCCGCCTTGCGATCCGTCTCCGCGCGGTAAATCCGGTAATCTTCCAGATCGCCGTCAAAGGCCTGCACCTTGCCCTGATCAATCAGCAGATAGCGGTCCACAACGGTTTCGATGAGGGCCCGGTCGTGCGACACCAGCACCACAGCACCAGAAAAATCTTGCAATGCCATGGTGAGGGCCGCGCGCACTTCCAGATCCAGATGGTTGGTTGGCTCATCAAGCAAAAGCAAATTCGGTTTGTCCCAGATAATCAGTGCCAGCACCAGGCGAGATTTTTCGCCGCCTGACATGGTACCGGTGTCCTGAAACACAGTCTTGTCGCTGAAATCAAAACCGCCGAGATAACTTCTCAATTCCTGCTCGCGTGCGTTTGGTACAGCGTCCATCATGATTTGGAGTGGCGAGCGATCGGGCCTCAGCAACTCCAGCTGGTGCTGCGCGAAATAGCCAATTCTGGTGCGCTTATCCAGACTCAGTTCGCCGCCTTTGGCAGCAAGCTCACCGGCTATCATTTTGACCAGTGTTGATTTTCCTGCGCCATTGCGACCCAACAAGCCAATGCGGGTGCCAGGGCCAATGCGCAGCGATACCTTCGATAAGATTGTGTTGTCACCGTAGCCAATATCAACTTTGTTGGCTTCCATAAGCGTACTGGAAATGCCCTCTGGCTCGCGAAAGCGGAAGGTGAACGGTGTATCGACATGAGCGGCGGCCACACGCTCCAGCTTGCCCAGCGCCTTGATGCGGCTTTGCGCCTGCCGTGCCTTGGAGGCTTGCGCCTTGAAGCGCGTGATGAAACTTTCAATATGGTTGATCTGGCGCTGCTGCTTTTCAAACATCGCTTGCTGCTGCATCAGACGTTCAGCGCGCGTGGTCTCGTAATCACTGTAGGTGCCTGTGTAGAGCGTGAGTTTCTGTGCCCCGATTTCGAGAATGCGATCAACCGTTGCGTCGAGAAAATTCCGGTCGTGCGAAATCATCAGCACTGTGCCCTCGTAGGCTTTCAGCCATACTTCCAGCCACATGATGGCCTCGACATCAAGGTGGTTGGTCGGCTCATCGAGCAGCAGCAAATCCGACCGGCACATAAGCGCTCGAGCAAGGTTAAGGCGCATGCGCCAGCCGCCGGAAAATGTCGAGACCGGCCGCGATTGTTGCTCTTCGGTAAAGCCAAGCCCGACCAGCATTTCGGCACCGCGCGCCTCCACCGTGTAGGCATCGATGCGTGCAAACTCCTCATAAACATGCGCCATTTTATAACCGTCTTCGCTCACCTCGGCTTCAGCCAGTTCCGCTTCCAGCGCGCGAAGTTCGATATCGCCGTCGATCGCATAATCGAGTGCCGAGCGGTCGGTTTCCTCAACTTCCTGCGCCACATGAGCGACGCGCCATTTTTCGGGGTAATCCACCGCGCCGGATTCCTGATGCAGCTCATGGCGCAGCAGCGCAAACAACGATGACTTGCCCGTGCCGTTGCCGCCGACCAGACCCATTTTCTCGCCCGCATTGAGGTTGAAGGTGCCGTCTTTGAACAACAGTTTCGCACCGCGCCGAAGCGTCACATTTTTAAAGGCAATCATGGTACAATCCGTTGAAGCAGTCGTTTGAAAGGTGCTTATAGTTCAATTTTATATCAAGACCATAAAATATTGGGCTGTGCCGTAATCTTACACAACCGCCTTGCCAATCCGGGACAGATATTGCGCTTGCAATCACCGCCAACACATTGCAAAAACGATCGTATGAAAGCCAAAATTTATATCACGCTAAAAAACGGTGTGCTTGACCCACAAGGCAAGGCTATTGAAGGGGCTCTGCATGGTCTGGGGTTTATCGCTGCCAACCATGTGCGGCAGGGCAAGTATATTGAACTTGATGTCGCTGAAACAGATGCCGCCAAAGCGTATGCGTCTGTTGAAGAGATGTGCAAAAAACTGCTCGCCAACACCGTAATCGAGAATTACCGGATAGAATTATGAAGGCGGCGGTCATCGTGTTTCCCGGCTCCAACTGTGACCGCGACATGGCTGCAGCGCTGGAAAAAGTGACCGGTGTGAAGCCGATGATGGTTTGGCATCAGGATACCGAACTGCCGGATATTGACCTGATCGCGCTGCCGGGGGGGTTTTCTTACGGCGACTATTTGCGCTCCGGCGCCATGGCGGCGCAATCCAGCATCATGCGCGCTGTGAAGCTCAAAGCCGATGCCGGTGTGCGGGTGCTTGCCGTGTGTAACGGCTTTCAGATTGCCACTGAAGTCGGCTTGCTGCCCGGTGCCCTGATGCGCAATGCCGGCCTTAAATTCGTCTGCCGCGATGTAGGTTTGCGAGTGGAAAATGCGCGCACCGGTTTCACGTCGGGCTACACAAAAAATCAAACCATCAGCATTCCGGTTGCGCACCACGACGGCAATTATTTTGCTGATGCAGCCACACTTGATGCGCTTGAACACAGTGGTCAGGTGGTGTTTCGCTATACCGATAACCCCAACGGTTCCGCCCGCGATATTGCTGGCATCATCAACGCTGCGGGCAACGTGCTCGGCATGATGCCCCACCCAGAACGACTGATTGAACCAGAGCTTGGCGGCATTGACGGGTTGCCGCTGTTTGAGAGTTTGCTTGGAAAATTGCATTAGCAAGATTACCCAGTAACGCTCGGTTTTATACCAAGCGCCCTTGAAAACACACCTCCCCCCTTGGTGCCGACAGGGGCGATTGAACTTTATAGCCTTAAAACAACCAGCGCCGGTGACTGTGCACGGTCAATGGAGCGTTTTTTGGTAGGGTCTTGGTCGTCATCGTGCTGATGCTCCCCGCAAC
>JANYGX010000012.1 GCA_025362295.1 Sphingomonadales bacterium
CCAAGCTTCCCCCACCATGCATATTCCCAATGCCCCTCGACGCATTCATTGGCGTCGCAGAGTTTGTAAGTCATATCGGGTTTGATAAAAAATACATAGCCGCTTGGGTCTGTGTAAATCCCGGGTTCGCCGAGTTCATCCTTAAATTCTTGATGATACTTTGGAAACAAAATCAGAACTGCAAGAACAGCGGCACTTGAAAGCACAACAGCAACGATAACGGCGAGTGCAATTTTTATGAAAGTGCGGATGCTTTTTGAAATGGTTGTCATAAGGGCCTTTTTAGTACTGTTTGGGTACCTGAAAATAGATGGTTTGTGTCACTGTGCCAAGTGGACCAGACCCTGGATCTGGGTCTTTTATTGTACCGATATAGCTATCTATTCCGGTGCGATGGAGGATATTGCCGAACCAAAAAGACTGCAGAGTGGTTTTATTCACGCCTCTATACGTCACTTTGCCACCACGCACAGTCACTGCCAAGGTCTCAGTAAAGCTGCCAACCACATCTGCCAGCGTCACATGAGGCTCAAACGGCTTGATGGCCTCGGCCAGCCCTGCCGAACGGAATGTCTCGAAATAATGCGGATCGTGAAAATGTTCTTGATAGTCTTTGCTGTTCGGATTTAATTATGAGTAATTGCCATCAGGGATTTTCCCGCCGTTGCGCTTCGCAATGGCACTCTGGACATGGGTGTTCAGTTCGCGGCTATAATCTGAGTCTCTCATTTCATTGCTGCCTGCGCTGCCGATTAGGTAGTTTGTACTGCTCTTAGATTCAGGCATACCATCAACAAACCGTGTTAGTTGGTCGTGGGCGGCGGATGTCACGCCGGGCAGTGCCAAGCGGGTTTTGATGGTCGTGTAGGCGAAGTTTTCTACCACCACTTGATTTTTACTCGAATTGGTGCCGTGGGCGATATTGTTTGGCGAGGCCTTGGGTGGTCGACCACCACCAATCGGATTTTTTGGCACGTCGGGGCGCGCAGGCTTTGTGGTCGCGCTCCTTGCCCCACCGGGTCCCGAGGTGAATCGCCCATCATTCGGGTCATGATACGGGTTGCCCTGTTTTTCATCCAAAGGCACCGGCCAGAGACCGGTGCGAATCCAGATGCTGAAATCACTGTTGTTTTTGTATTGTAGGCTAGACGTCGACATAGTGCCTCCTTGAGAAAAATATGAAATAACCTATCTTGAAATCACGCGAGTATGATCGCGCGCCATCTCTGAAGGTCGGACTGCCTGCATTTCCCGCAACAGCAGCCCCGCGCTCATGCAGGCGGATGGCTATGCGTGACCTTCAAATTCCGGACAGTTGATGGAAATGCTCATGTTACTAAAGCCCGGCTAAAAAAAGCCACTCAGTATCAGGAATTGCAATGGGCCAATTAGGTTAAAATTCCTCCCCGCTTTAGGGGAGGGGGACCGCCGGTTGGCGATAGAGGGGGTCGCTGCAGGGGAGATTTGGGCTCATTTCTTTGGGGTTTCCCCACCACTATTTCGCCAGCAAGGGCCAAATGTTCCCTCCTCCGAAGTGGGAGGATTGCTGCAATCACTCGATTGCACTGAGGATTGCTTCCGAAACTAATTTTTCTATCTTGGCTTACTAGTACCAGATGAGCGTTGCGCTGTCAATAAAAAATGCCATTACGGCTAATTTAATTACAAAGCACGGAAATTTCAACTGAATTCCATCATGCATTTAAGTCACGCCGCTAGAAGTTCTGGAAGTTCCGATAAATTCCGGTGACACGGTGTTTAATCCCTTTTCTTAACATTCGTCTGACATCCCGTAACGCCATTCCATGGCTTGCCTCGCTCGTTTTATTGTACCTGGTATGCCGCATTATGTCACCCAGCTGGGCAATCGGCGTGCGCTGACATTTTTTGAGGACGGCGACTACGAACTCTATCAGGATTTGCTGGCGGAGTCGGCACAGAAGGCGCACTACGCCATCTGGTTTTACTGCCTGATGCCGAACCATGTGCATGTCATCATCGTGCCGGATGCGGAGGATGGCCTGCGGCGCACCTTTGATAAATTGCACCAGCGCTACACCAGTTACATCAACGTGCAGCAACGGCAGACCAGGCACCTGTGGCAGGGCGCTTTGGTTCGGTGGCGATGGACGAGGCGCATACGCTGGCAGCCTTTCGCTATGTGGCGCTCAATCCGGTGCTGCAGCGGACAGATGACTTCAGGACATTTCTGGCTGAAAAATTCGACGAAGCAGCGACCTACGCGCCATTACGCAAAGCGGAAACCATCGGCCACCCCATCGGCTCCGCCGCCTGACTTGCTAAGCTCGAATCCAAAACCGGCCGAACGCTCGCCAAAGCCAAACCGGGGCCGAAGCCAATGAAGAAAAAAGGGCTTAGGTAACGTGTCAGCGGAACCTAAACTGCTAACTTGGCGCGCGAAAACGAAAGCCTCGTGCTGAATGCCATAGATCGCTCAAAGAAGGGATGATCATAAGCGCGCCAAGCATCATGGGTATTGCTGGAATGAGTCCCCAGTATACGTTAGGTGCACGACCTAAGACCGTGAACCCAGCAGTGTAACCCAAAACGAGGAGCGCCAGCCGTTCACCCTGCTTGCCCGGCCAGCCAAGCGCGCCGGTGATGGACAGCGGCAACCAGATTGCTTCCAAGCCGATTTGATTGGGGCCGGAGCTCCAACCGTGGAACTGCATGGCAGCCAGCCACCCACCAAAACGGACCCAGCTCAGCGACGCTTTGCCCAAACCATGGGTGACCGCTAAAGTCGCTTCAGCGTGCCAGAACAGCAAGACTGCACTGATAACAAAAGCGGCCAGCCAGCCAAACATCTCCTGATGTTGCTTTTCTCGCCAGGCGACAAAAGCCATCACCCATAAATAGGGCATGGCCAGTTCTCGCACCACGGCTGCCATCATGCCGATAACCACGGCTGCGTGCCAACGTTCCTCAGTTCTGAGCACTAGCGACAGGCCGACGAGGAGTGCCGCCCAACATTCGTGAAAGGAATAGGCATTATCAGCGAAAAAAATATTGACCAACTCCAGCATGAAAAAAATCATTGCGAGCAGCCGCGTCAGCGGATTGGGAAATAGGTGTCGGAACCGTCGTACCCAAGCGAAGAATGTGACAAGTAGCAGTATACGGAAAGCTAGAATGCGCGATGAAGGCGACGGCAATTGCGCCAGAAACAACGCCAATGCGGGCGGTCGAACGACCATGAAAGGTCGCGTTGGATAATCATGTTTGCGCTGCTCATCAACAGCGGCAACATGATAATTGTCACCCGCATGAACCCGGTCGATGACGGCGAAATAGAGATGCATGTCGCCAAAAGTTGGAACCACTTTTGGCTTAGCCGGTTTCAGATTTTCGGCACGCCATATGCTGCCACCAGCCGCAATAGCCAACAGCAGGGTCAACAGCATGAGCAGTGCTGCGGAGGGTTTTATATGGGCAAAGCGCGTTTGCATCTTGTCTCCAAGTGTAAGGATCAAATTGCAATAGCACGCGCTATGTTGTTAAAGTATTAACCGGTCGCAAACCTAGTTGGCACTCGCCCGCGATGCCCGCTTCCGTTCGTGCGGATCAAGCAACCGTTTGCGCAGCCGCACATTGTTTGGGTTCACTTGGCAGTGTCAAGATTCCGGTGACACGTTACTTAATCCCTTTATTGACAAGGCTGGTTCGCTGGGATGACAGCTTCCACCAATGACCATGTGTCAACGCAAAGGGTTTTTGGCATGACACCTGTTTCAGCCAACATACACGTGCCAACACATTAGCATGCCATCCTCATCATCCATTCTGTTTCCAGTGTGCACAAAGCCGTTGCGTTTCAGCACACACTGCGACGGGATATTATCAATGGATGTTTCGGCTGTGAGGATGTTTATGCGCGTGTCAGCGCGTGCCCATGCAATAACATTGGCGACAGCGCGTCCGGCGCAGCCGCGCCCGCGCCGTGTTTCAGCAATACCGTAACCAATATCAACGGCAGCATCGGCAGACGGTGCGGCTTTCACCGAGCACATGCCAACAACTTCGTTGTGTTCCACAATCAGCCACGCGGCAGGGGCAAAATGCGCCGACACCGACGCCGCCAGTTCGCGCAGCATCTGGAGAATTTCAGGCGACTCTATGCCGCCCGGCGCCATTTTGAAGCCGTTAGGTGCAGCACCTGCAACAAGGTCTAAAAAGTGCTTGTCCGTGGCAACGATTAGCATAAATCAGCGTCCTCTTTAACATCTGGCCACCGTTTATAAACCCTTGCGTTTTATTGGCTGGCGTGGTGTTTCCATGTTTTAGGAACCATAACGCGAAAGTCTTATAATGAAAGCTATTGTCTGTGACGCCTTCGGGCCACCGCAAAACCTCGTCTACAGGGATATGCCATCACCGCTGGTGACGGCTGGCACGGTTAAAATCCGTGTGCGTGCAGCGGGTGTGAACTTCCCGGACACACTCATCATTCAGGGCAAATACCAGTTCAAGCCAGCGTTCCCGTTCTCGCCTGGGGGTGAGGTCGCTGGGGATGTGATGGAGGTTGGCGAGGGGGTGACGCATGTCAAGCCCGGCGACCGGGTGATCGGCATGACACTGAATGGCGGCTTTGCTGAAGAGGTTGTGGTGCCTGGCACCGGCTGCTTTGCCATGGCGCCGACCATGCCGTTTGATGAGGCGGCGGGCTTCACCATGACCTATGGCACCTCGCACCACGCGCTTCGCCAGCGCGCTGAACTGAAGCCAGGTGAGACCGTACTGGTGATGGGAGCAGCGGGCGGCGTTGGCCTCACCGCTGTCGAACTTGCCAAAGCCATGGGGGCCACGGTGATTGCAGCCGCCTCGACGGACGACAAGCTGGCCCTGGCGCAAAAATATGGGGCTGATCATCTGCTTAACTACAGCAATGTGGATATCAAAGAGGGCATCAAACTGCTGACCAAGGGGCAGGGCGTTGATGTGGTCTACGATCCGGTTGGCGGTGATTATACCGAGCCAGCCTTCCGCTCGATAGGCTGGAAAGGCCGCTATCTTGTTGTGGGCTTTGCCGCTGGGCCTATCCCGCACTTGCCACTCAATTTGCCGCTGCTGAAAGGCGCTGCCATCGTTGGTGTGTTCTGGGGCGATTTTGTCCGGCGGGAGCCCGATCTTCACGCGGCCAACATGCGCGAGTTATTGAGTTGGTATGCCGAGGGCAAACTGAAACCGCATGTAAGTCAGCAATATCCGCTCGAGAAGGCAGGCGAGGCGCTGAGCTGGGTGATGAACCGGCAAGCTCAGGGTAAGGTTGTGCTGACTGTGGCTTGATCAAGCCAATAAAAACCGTGCCAGCCGACTTGCCTTTTTCTGTTACTTCGGTTATTTCGCCCTTTAAGTACGGGGCTGGTCGGAAACCAGCGCCTTTTTAGGACGTTGCACAATGAAAAAAGACACCCACCCTGACTACCACATGATCAAGGTTCAAATGCTTGACGGAACCGTTTATGAAACGCGCTCTGTTTGGGGCAAAGAGGGCCAGACCATGACCCTGGACATCGATCCGACTGTGCATCCGGCATGGACTGGTGGCAACCAGCGGGTGCTCGACGCCGCCGGTCAGGTCTCGAAATTCAACAAAAAATTCGGTGGCCTCAAGCTCGCTGCCAAATAGTTTAACCGTCTTAATCGTTTGGCCGAGAGGGCTAAACCCGCAGAGTTTACTATGTTAAAAACCGGTGCCGAGCATCTGGTTCACGCACTCATGGCAAATGGCACAACCCATGTGTTTTGCGTGCCGGGGGAAAGCTATCTGGCTGTGCTGGATGCACTGGTGGGTGCGTCAATCACTGTCATCACATGTCGCCATGAAGCCGCAGCGGCCAATATGGCAGCGGCTCACGGTAAACTCACTGGCCGGGCAGGCATATGCTTCGTCACGCGCGGCCCAGGGGCTACCCATGCAAGCATTGGCGTACACACAGCGTTTCAAGATTCGGTGCCTATGCTCCTGTTCATCGGTCAGGTGGCGCGCGCTGACCGTGACCGTGAGGCGTTCCAGGAAGTGAATTACCGCGCCATGTTTGCACCCTTGGCCAAGGATGCAACCGAGATTGATGACGCTGCTCGGGTGCCGGAATATATCAACCGAGCCTTTGCCACGGCCGAAAACGGCAGGCCGGGTCCGGTGGTCATCTCGCTGCCGGAAGACATGCTGACCGACGTGGTTGAGGCATGCGCCTTGCCGGCCAGCCCGCGTCTGCGCATGGCCCCTGCAGCAGCGGATATCGAACACCTCTCAGCTCTGCTCAAAGATGCAGCATCACCCATGTTGGTGGTTGGCGGCACGGGTTGGACTGAACAGGCCGCCGTCGACATCACCGCGTTTGCTGTTGCCAACGGGCTCCCCATCGTCACAAGCTTTCGTGCCAAGGATATTATCGATAATCGCCACAGCCATTATGCGGGTGATATGGGTATTGGGCCGAACCCTAAGCTTGCTGCGCGCATCACAGCCGCCGATCTGTTGATTGTGGTTGGCGCGCGGCTGGGTGAAATGACGACGGGCAGTTACACTCTGTTGCCGTCGCCGGTGACCAAACAAAAGCTGGTGCATATTCATGTGAGTGCCGAGGAGCTTGGCCGGGTCTATTATCCAACGGTTGCGATGTGTGCGACCATGCCGGAAGCCGCTTTTGCCTTGTCTGGCGTCGCGGTTCGCGCTGCAGCGCTGCCAGTGGCGGAGCGCGCGGCCTATCTTGAGTGGATCAGGCCGACGCCGGATGGTCTTGGCCTCAACCTCTCGACGATTTTCAGTTATTTGGATCAGGCTCTGCCGGAGGATGCCATTGTCTGCAATGGTGCTGGCAATTACGCCGTGTGGACGCACAGGTTTTGCCAGCATAAAAAACTCGGCACGCAGCTGGCGCCGACATCGGGGGCCATGGGGTATGGCGTGCCAGCCGCGATTGCTGCCAAAATCATGCAGCCGGAAAAAATGGTCGTGTCGGTCGCTGGTGATGGTTGCTTCATGATGTCGATGCCGGATCTGGCAACCGCTGTGCGTTACAAAGCCGCCGTTATATTCATCGTTGTCAACAACAGCCAGTATGGCACCATCCGGATGCATCAGGAAAAACATTATCCCGGTCGGCAATCGGCCACAGCGCTCACCAATCCGGATTTTGTCGCACTCGCCAAGGCCTTTGGCATGAACAGCTGGAAGGTTGAGCGTGCCGAAGATTTTGCAGCCGTGTTTGCCATGGCGCAAACAGATGGTGGGCCGACGCTGATTGAGATCATCACCAATCCAGACGATATAGCCCCCGGCCGCACACTTTCATAACAGGAGTTTTCCATGTCACCCATCGCCATCTCTGCTCTCATGGACAAGCTTGGTGTACCAGCGTCCGCCTATACCGGTGGCACACTGGCAGCGCGCTCGCCCATCTCCAACGAGACCACCGGCAACGTGCCGTGTGATACACTTGATGAGGTCGATGCAAAAATAGCCTCTGCGCATAAAGCATTTTTAGGGTGGCGCACAGTGCCGGCACCGGTGCGGGGCGAACTGGTGCGATTGCTCGGCGAGGCACTGCGCAAGCACAAGGATGATCTGGGTTTGCTGGTAACGATTGAAGCCGGAAAAATATTATCAGAAGGTCTTGGCGAAGTGCAGGAGATGATCGATATCTGCGATTTTGCGGTTGGCATGTCGCGCCAGCTTTACGGCCTCACCATGCCGTCTGAGCGTCCCGGCCATGCCATGCGCGAGGTCTGGCAGCCGTTGGGCGTTGTCGGCATTATTTCAGCCTTTAACTTTCCGGTAGCCGTGTGGGCGTGGAACGCGGCACTCGCGCTTGTGTGCGGTGACAGCATCATCTGGAAACCATCGGAAAAAACCCCGCTGACGGCGATTGCCACGCATGCGATTTTTGAAAGTGTCGCCAAAAAATTTGAGCACGCCCCGCAGGGTTTATCGCAACTGCTGATGGGACGGGCAGATATCGGCGAACGTCTGGTGGGCAGCCACCATGTGCCGCTGATTTCGGCGACCGGCAGCACCCGCATGGGCCTGAGTGTGGGGCCGAAGGTTGCTGCGCGTTTTGGCAAAACCATTCTGGAGCTCGGCGGTAACAATGCCTGCATAGTCACACCGTCCGCAGATCTTGATATGGGGATGCGTGCTATTGCTTTTGGTGCTGTGGGCACCGCAGGTCAGCGCTGCACCACCATGCGTCGGCTGATTGTGCACACAAGCGTGTACGCTACGCTGGTGCCAAAACTGCTCAAGGCCTACGCGTCAGTCAATATTGGTGACCCGCGCAACGCGAGCACCCTGATGGGGCCGCTGATTGATCAGGCATCAGCCGACGCCATGCAAGCCGCTCTCACAGCAGCCAGAGCCGAAGGCGGCACTGTGCACGGCGGTGAGCGCATCGAGCGCAGCGGTGGGGCATTTGTCACACCAGCTCTCGTGGAAATGCCCGGCCAGACAAACGTTGTGAAAACCGAAACATTCGCGCCCATTCTCTACGTGATGAAATACGACACCCTAGATGAGGCCATCCATACACTGCGCGATGTGCCGCAAGGCCTCTCATCTTCTATCCTGACCACAGACATGCGCGAGGCTGAGCGTTTTTTGTCGGCAACAGGTTCCGACTGCGGCATCGCCAACATCAATATGGGCACAGCCGGCGCTGAAATCGGCGGTGCGTTTGGCGGCGAAAAAGAAACCGGTGGCGGCCGTGAGTCCGGTTCTGACAGCTGGAAAGCCTATATGCGCCGTCAAACCCAAACCATCAACTATTCCAATGCCATGCCGTTGGCGCAGGGTGTCAGTTTTGATGTGGGGTGATTTTAAACTGCAGCACAACCGGACGCAGCGCTGGCAATCAGTGTTTTGATGAATTTCACAATTTATTAACACAATCAGAGCAGTATTATGATTTAACTGACGCGGAGACTTTAAATCATGAATTTCAATGCATCTGATGTCGCCACATTGCGCTACGATTGCGAATTGCCGCTTTCGGCCCATAGTCTGAGCGCCCTGCCAGCCCCCAAGCTTGACCGTGCCTATTTGCCGTTCGATGTAGAGGCGGCGTCTGTTGTGTTGCGCTTCGTTGATGGCAGCCGCATGATGATTCCCGCAGCGGATTTGCTGGATCCGAAAGCGCTTTTGCACTTCGCTGACCGCATCGCACCGCTCAGCGGTACGGGTTTTCAGGACAAGGTTGATGTTGCGGCTGAGCTGCCCCAAAATCATGCCACTAACGGCGTGGCGGAACCCCAACGCAGTCAGGCGGCGCGTTTTTTCGATGTGGCAGAAACGGCATGCATCCATGTCGAACACAACGTGCCGGTCGAAGTGGTGGTTAATCCGCATGTGGTGTGTGCCGGCATTGCTGAAACAGTGGGCTGGTTTCAGCTCCCAGCTCAATCCTGTACAGGTCAGATCCTGCATAACGATAACCCGCCGCATGTTTTTGGCAACAGCTTCGGCGATTTGCCGCTCGTGCGCCGGTCAAGCGTTGCCTGAAGTAACAAACGACCCGTCTGCAATTACAGACACAACCTATTGCATTTATGCAACAGCGCTACAATCGTCATACGTGGCAATATAATTTTACCGATAACGCGCTGCGGCTTGCTGCATAATGCCGCAATGCAGCAGAAAATGCGCAGGCTTTGCCGTTGACTCGCGCCAAACAGCCGCTCACATTCGAAAAATAAGAATAATAGTACTAAGCAAAATAGTGTTGAATTAGGGACAGTGTTATGAACAAAATTGAATTGTTGTGCGCAACGGCATTGATGGCTGGAACAACGTTACCGGGCTTTGCCCAAACAGCCACTCCGGCGGCACAGGTTGCTGCAAAAGATGTTGTGGCAGATGAAATCATCGTCACCGCCACCAAGCGCGCTAAAACGCTGCTGGACACCCCGATTTCGGTGTCAGTCACCAGCGCTGATATCATTCAGAAAGCCCAAATTCGCGACCTGCTCGATTTGCAGACCATTGTGCCATCGCTTCGTGTCGAACAGCAGCAAAGCTCCTCTGCCACCAACTTTATTATTCGTGGCTTTGGTAACGGTGCCAATAACTACGGCATTGAGCCATCTGTTGGTGTGTTTATTGACGGCGTTTACCGCTCGCGCTCTGCCGCCCAGATTGGCGATTTGCCAAACCTGCAACGGATTGAAGTGGCGCGCGGCCCACAATCAGTCTTGTTTGGCAAAAACGCCTCCGCTGGCGTGATCAGCATCATCACCCAGGCACCGCAATTTAAACTCGGTGGCAATGCTGAACTTTCCTACGGTCGTTATAATGCTGTTGTTGGCAAGGCCTATGTCACGGGTCCATTGTCTGACAAAGTGGCTGTGAGCCTGTCTGGCACCTACAATCGCCGTGATGGCTATGCTAAAGATCTTAATCTGGGCATTAAATTTAATGATCGCAATCGTTACAGCCTTGGTGCCCAAATGCTGTTCAAGCCGACGGATGATTTCAAGCTGAGGTTGATTGCAGATTATAATAACATCAACGAGAACTGTTGTATTGCCGCCAACATCACGCCGTCAAACCCTGCACTTGGCCAGTTTGCAACACCGGCATTAATTGCCGCCGGTGGCGCCATCGATGCGGGTAAGCCATTTTCTTATAATGTCTACAACAACTTCGCTTCGGTCAATAAACTTAAAAATTATGGCGTGTCGCTTCAAGGCGATTACAACTTCGATAAAATTACCCTAACGTCAATCACCGCCTACCGTAAACTCGACAGCAAAACCAATCAGGATTCGGATTTTAGCAGCGCTGATCTGATCGGCGAGAACCGTGCGTTCTCAAATGTGAAGACGTTCACGCAGGAATTGCGATTAACCTCCAATCTCGATGGCCCGTTCAACTTTTTGCTGGGTGGCTTTTTCTTCAACGAAAAAATTAAGATCAATGATGATTTGTTGTTGGGTAAGGACTTCCGCAACTATGCCGGTGGGCTCATCAATCCAGCTCTAATCGGGAAAGTGCCGGGGTCGGCTGTTGTCAGTGGGCTAGAGGCGCAACTGGCACCGTTCGGTGTTGTTCCGGGATCATTCTTTGCAGCAGGCCAGGGCCGGTTTGACAATTACGACTACAGCAACACAGCTATGTCCATATTCGGCGATATTGATTTTAAACCAACCGATAAGCTCACGCTCACAGTCGGGCTGAATTACACCAACGATAAAAAAAGCGAAATTACTAACAACACCAGTACAGATGTTTTTTCAGCACTCGATCTGGTGCAGATCGGTGTGCCGATTGTAACAAAAGGCGCTGTCGCTTCGACTGTCGGCAAACTGCTTGGTCTGCCCGGCTCTGCCACAGATGCCCAGATTGGTGCATTCGCTGCCGCAAGTCCGGCAGGCTATGGTCAGGTGCTGGCTGGATCGCAAGCTTTTGCTCTCTCGCCAGTGGGCTTAGCTGCAAACCCGTTGCTTGGCCTTCGCCCGTTTCAGTTTCTGCCGCCATTCCTGAATTTGCCGAACGCGGTTGAAAGTGGTCGCACCAAAGATAATAACCTGTCTTATACCTTGCGCGCTGCCTATGCGATTTCGCCGCACATCTCAAGCTATGTTACCTACGCTACAGGCTTCAAGGCGTCGTCTCTCAACCTGTCTACCGACTCAAGGCCGTCTCCTGCTGATTTCATACCCGGCTCCGCCGTTACCAATCCGGCATCGTCGGCCATTCGCATTGCTGGGCTTGCCTTGCCGAACCTCACCACCGGATCACGCTTTGCCCTACCTGAAAAAGCCAGAACCATTGAGTTCGGCCTTAAAGGCCAGTTCCCGGGCATTCGTTTTGATCTCGCCATATTCAAACAAACGCTCAAAAACTTTCAGGGCAATGTGTTTCTCGGCAGTGGTTTTGTCCTCACCAACGCGGGTCAGCAATCAAGCACCGGTTTTGAATTTGAAGGCACCGTTAATCCTGTTAAGGCCTTGAATTTAAACTTTGCCCTAACCTACCTCAACCCAAAATACGATTCCTACGTCAATTCACCCAATGGCGATCTTACTGGTTTTAAAGTATCCGGCATTCCATCCTATAGCCTGTCGCTTGGCGGTAGCTATACGCATGATATATCAGACTCCCTCAGCGTGACTTTGGCCACAGATTTCAATCTGGTGAGCAAAGCCAAAATTCTCGATAATCCTCAAAATACCCCACTTGGATCGTACAGCCGCGAGCAGGAAGATTTGAATGCCAGTGTAACTTTTGCGCTGAACCATAAGATTGAGTTGTCCCTATGGGGTCGCAATGTTTTGAACAATCAGTATCTGATCACAATCTTCCCATCAGTTGCCCAGGGTGGCAGTATTTCAGGCTACCCAAGCCAACCGGTGACATATGGCGCGACGGTGCGCTACAAATTCTAAACGAGCCAAAAAACGCAGCATACATAAATAAATCATCCAAAATAATGTAGAATATTCTCCATTTTTTTGGATGATGCTTTTCCTCTGCATGTAACGCTTTGTTGCCAGTAGCATCAGATAAGATAACGTAATTTATCGATTATCAATCCCGAACCGCAAGCGTTTCCCAGTCCGCGCACTGGTTTCTTAGCCAGGTGAATTGCCGCTTGGCGTAGTGGCGCGTGCTCAATCTGGCCGCCGCCATCGCTTCATTCAGAGTGCAGGTGCCAGCCAGATAGTCCATGAACGCGCGCACGCCAAGCGCTTTCATCACCGGCAAGGTCGCGTCAAGCTGGCGCAGCATGAGCTTTGATACTTCCGTCAGTGCACCGTCCTCAACCATATGGCCAAGCCTGGCATCGCAGCGGCCATAGAGCCAGTCGCGCTCGGGCATCAGCCGGATGCGGCGGACATTCACATCGGTCGCAAGGCCACCGGCCGCACGGCCCTGAAAACGCGATAGGGAATGGCCGGTGGCCTTGACCACTTCAAGTGCCCGAGAGAGGCGCTGGCGATCGTTCGGGTTCAGCCGCTCGGCCATCGTGGGGTCAGCCATGCGCAAAGCTGCCGCAATATCGAGGGTGCTAAGCCCCCGCACCTCTGTGCGGATGGCCTCAGGAACAGTCGGGATATCCGATATGCCGTCGAGCAGGGCCCGGATGTACAGGCCGCTGCCGCCCACCAGCATAGGCAGCCTGCCGCGCGCCCATATGTCGTTAATCGCCGCCGTCGCCATGCCGCGCCACACAGCCACAGAACAGGCGATGCTGCCGTTCACACAGCCATAAAGGTGATGCGGCACCCTGGCCATATCCGCCGCACTGGGCCGAGCTGTCAACACTGCGAGATCGGCGTAGACCTGCATGGAATCAGCGTTAACAATTTCGCCGCTGTTCGTTTCGGCAACCGAAATTGCCAAAGCAGACTTGCCGCTGGCGGTCGGACCAGCGATAACAATAATTGATTTTTGCGGAGAATCAGCAGTCATGATGATCGCTACCCTAGTCTCACCACAGCCCGTGCTCAACCATGTGCTGCTGGCGCGCGCCTTTGATGCCTTGAAGCACGACGGCGCAGAGATTGCCGATACGCTCGACCTTGAGCATCATCATGCTGTCGATATCGGTTTTTCCGGCCCGACTCTGGCATCAGCGCGGGCAGCGCTGCTGGAGGCGATGGCAGATGCACCAGTTGATGTGTTTGTGCAGGCAACCGGGCAACGCCGTAAAAAACTGCTGATTGCCGATATGGATTCAACCATGATCACCATCGAGTGCATTGATGAACTGGCGGATTATGTCGGCAAGAAAAACCAGGTGGCTCACATCACCGAAGCCGCCATGCGCGGCGATCTTGATTTTGTCGCAGCGCTCGATGCCCGTGTGGCGCTGCTGGCAGGCCTGCATGAAGATATTTTGCAACAGTGCTACGAAACCCGTGTGCGTTACACAGCCGGAGCCCGCCAACTGGTGCAAACCATGGCGGCACGAGGCTGTCACACGGTGCTGGTTTCAGGCGGCTTCAGCTTTTTCACGCGCCGCGTGGCCGCCCACCTCGGTTTTGCCGTTGAGCACGCCAATACCCTCGACGTAGAGAATGATTGCCTCACCGGCAAGGTAACGCGGCCGATTATCACCGCCGAAGTGAAGCGCCAGACGCTGATTAACGAAGCGCACAGCCACCACATTGCCCTGCAGGATTGCCTGGCTGTGGGTGACGGTGCCAACGATATTCCGATGCTTGAAACGGCTGGGCTTGGTGTGGCGTTTCATGCCAAGCCCAAAACACTGGCCGCTGCCGATGCCGGTATAATGCACGGCGACCTGACGGCACTGCTGTATGCCCAAGGCTATGTACAGTCAGACTGGGCTCAGTCAGACTAGGCACAGTCAGACTGAGCCAAATAACCAGCCATAATGGCAGCTGTGTATGGTCATGTATGAATGGCCCGATTACGCGCAATTGCCCTGGCGGACTGGTTGACCTTTGGGCTAAAATACGCATATAAGCTTTTTTTCGAAACAGCCGAGCGTTTGTTTTGCTGATTCACTGCGAATTTTTAAAGGATATCAAGACAATGGCACGTGTGTGTGAACTGACCGGTAAGGGTCGCCAAGTGGGCAATAATGTATCCCACGCCAACAACAAGACCAAGCGCACGTTCTTGCCGAATTTGCAGAATATTACCTTCATGTCCGATGCGGTTGGCCAGTCTGTCACATTTCGGGTGTGCACCAACGGTGCACGTTCGGTTGAACATGCCGGCGGCCTCGATCATTGGCTATTGAAAACCAAGGATGACAAGCTGAGCCTCAAGGCTCAGCGCCTGAAACGTCAGGTTGCCAAAAAAACAGTGGTTGCTGCCAAGCCAGCCTCTGCCGCCGTTTAATCACCCTTTTTGCCCGGGTAGCTCAGTTGGTAGAGCAAGGGATTGAAAATCCCTGTGTCGGCGGTTCAATTCCGTCCCCGGGCACCATGGGGAAATGATCCACCCCCAGCTGGAATTATACCTTGCACAGGTCAGCGCGATGGTATCCGATCTGGGAATCAACCAGGCTTACGCTGCTGTCAGATCGGCCTCTGTTTGACCAATGGGGCCTTTTCCATCAGGCGCGGCATCAGATCGACAAAGTTGCAGGGGCGGTGGCGGCTGTCGAGCTGGTATTTCAAAATGCCGTCCCAGGCATCGGTGACCGCACCGGTTGAGCCGGGTAAGGCAAAAATATAGGTGCCGCGCGCGACACCGGCACAGGCGCGGGACTGTATGGTTGAGGTGCCGACGGTCTGGTAGGAGATGGTGCGGAATAGTTCGCCAAAACCCTCGATCTCCTTGTCCCAGATCGAGCGCATGGCCTCTGGTGTCACATCGCGGCCAGTGACGCCGGTGCCACCGGTCGAGATGATCACATCGATGGTTTTATCCATGATCCACAGCCTGACCCGCTGGCCGATATCGTGCGCCTCGTCGGGTACAAGGGTGCGGGTGGTGAGGTGATGGCCTGCAGCCCTTATAAGCTCAGCCAGCTTGTCGCCGGATGTGTCGGTTTCTGCCACCCGGGTGTCGGAAACGGTCAGCAGGGCAATATTAATAGGCCTAAAAACCAGGGTTTCATCAATGGGCATGGCGGCCATCCAGTACAGTTTTAAAGTTCAGCAAGTCAGCCCAGCTCATGGCTTTATGAGCCGGCTGCCTGAGCAGATAAGCCGGATGAAACGTCGGAAGCAAGGGGTAGGATGTGCCATTAACACTGATATTCGCCCATTTGCCGCGCAGGCGGGTAATGCCCTCATCGGTGTTCAGCAAGGTTTTCGAGGGCACGTTGCCCAGCGCCAGAATGGCCTGCGGGTTTACCAGCTGGATGTGTTTTTGAACGAAGGGTAAGCATTGCAGAATTTCCTCAACTGTCGGCGTGCGGTTGCCCGGTGGCCGCCAAAATATCATGTTGGTGATGTAGACGTTAGCGCGGTCCATAGCGGCGGCCGACAGCATGCGGTTAAGCAGATGGCCAGCCTCGCCAACAAAAGGCAGACCTTGCCGATCTTCATCCGCCCCCGGCGCTTCGCCAATTAGCATAACACGGCTTTCGGCAGGGCCATCGGCAAAAACCGTATTGGTTGCTGTTGTTTTGAGCGCACAACCCTCAAAAGCATCGATTGCGGCACGAAGTTCAGCAAGTGTGGTTATATGATCGAGACTCTGGGCAGGTGCGACTGGCTTGGCGGGCCGTGCGGACGCAGGTTTTACCGGATGCACTTCGGCGGCGACCTCGATTTCGGATGGTCTCAGCCAGCCTCTGGGGCTGGCTTGCACCACATCGCTGCACCCGGCTTCAACCAGCATTTGCAAACTTGCAAAATCATTATTGGTATCAAAGTCCATCCTCCTACTTTGTGACTCTATGCCCCTCTGGTCAACTGTGCAAAGCTGGCATATGTACGTTTTGAAGTGATTTTTTGGCGGAGAGTTGTCACATGACACGCGAATCCATGCCCTATGATGTGGTGATTGTTGGCGGCGGCCCGGCAGGTCTTGCAGCGGCCATACGGCTGAAACAGCGAGCGGCGGCTGAAAATCATGAGGTTTCTGTCTGTGTGCTCGAAAAAGGCTCGGAAATTGGAGCCCATATCCTGTCCGGAGCCGTGGTTGATCCCAAAGCGCTTGCCGAGCTCATTCCGGATTATATCGAACGCGGTGCCCCGATGGGCGTGCCGGTCTCTTCCAACCACCACTGGATATTGTCAGAAACCGGTAAAACCGAATTTCCGCACTGGCTGATGCCGCCGTTCATTAACAACGCTGGCTGTCACACGCTGTCATTGGGCAATTTTACCCGCTGGCTCGGTACGCAAGCCGAGGCGCTTGGTGTAGAAATCTTTCCGGGCTTTGCAGCGGCTGAAATTCTTTATGATGAAACGGGTGCGGTTATGGGTGTCGCCACCGGTGACATGGGGGTGAGCAAAACCGGCGCTCACAAATCCGGCTACACACAGGGCATGGAACTCCACGCCAAATATACCCTGTTTGCCGAAGGCGCGCGCGGTTCACTCTCCAAACAATTGATTAGCACATTTGATTTGCGCAAAGATTGCCAGCCGCAAACCTACGGCATTGGCATCAAGGAGCTGTGGGATGTCGATCCGGCCCAGCACAAGCCCGGCATGGTTATTCACTCCCAAGGCTGGCCACTCACGGATGCAGGCGGCGGTGGCTTCATTTACCATCAGGAGAATGGCCAGGTGGCAATCGGCTTTGTGGTCACACTCGATTATGCCAACCCGTATCTGTCGCCGTTTGATGAAATGCAGCGCTACAAGACTCATCCGGCCATTCGCACCATGCTGGAGGGCGGTCGGCGTGTCTCTTACGGTGCGCGGGTGATCAACGAGGGCGGTTTGCAGTCCGTGCCAAAGCTTAGCTTTCCTGGCGGGGCGCTGATTGGCTGTGCTGCTGGTTTTGTCAATGTGCCGCGCATCAAGGGCAGCCATAACGCCATGAAGACCGGTATGATGGCGGCTGAGGCCATTTTTGATGAATTGAAAGCCGGTGTGAATGGCCGCAGTGAAGCGCCAGCTTACGAAGCGGCCTACAAAGCATCCTGGGTGTACAGAGAACTGCATCAGGTGCGCAATGCCGGGCCAGCTGTGGCAAAATTCGGCCCGACTTTGGGCACGCTTTATGCGGGTATAGATCTGTGGCTGAACACTCTGGGTTTGGGTTTTCTGGTGCCGTGGACATTCAAACATCACCCAGACAATGAGGGTATTAAGCGCAAAGATATGGCAAAGCCAATCGCGTACCCGAAACCTGACGGCAAACTCACCTTTGATAAACTCTCGTCGGTATTTCTCTCCAACACCAACCACGAGGAAGATCAGCCGGTGCATCTGCGTCTGGCTGACCCAACTGTGCCTGTCCGCATCAACCTGCCCCTCTATGATGAGCCGGCGCAACGGTATTGCCCGGCGGGTGTTTATGAAATTGTCGCCGAGCCGGAAAAAGAACCGCGATTGCAGATCAATGCGCAAAATTGCGTTCACTGCAAAACCTGTGATATAAAAGATCCAACTCAAAATATCACCTGGGTAACGCCGGAAGGTGGTGGCGGTCCGAATTATCCCAATATGTGAGGATGCTTGATATCGTGATGAAAAAAACAGTGTATACAGCGGCCCTCATGCTGTTGATGGCATCACCTGCCTATGCGGTGCGAACACCCATTCAGGCTTATGCCGCAGGCTCGCTCAGTTTGGCGGACCGCAACTACGGGTCGGCAGGGCGTTATTTCAATGCCGCTTTGGCAGCGGCCCCCAATGATGTGGTTTTGCGTCGGCGGGCCTTTGAACTAACCCTTGCTGGTGGAGATATGGACCGTGCGCTTAATCTTGCGCAGGATATCAGCAAGCAGGATAAAACCATTTCCGCAGTCAATCTGGTGCTGATTGCCGATGCCATCAAACGTGGTGATTATGCGCTTGCCGACAAACGCCTGGCGGCAACCACCGAAGTCGGGCTTGATGTGTTGATCCTGCCTATTCTGAAAGCCTGGGTCGCGGCCGGGCAAAAAAAATATGATATAGCCGAAGACCGGTTAGCCGTTCTTGACCGCACGCCCAACTTTCGCCAATTCCGGTTGGAGCACATTGGCTGGATTGAGCTTTATGCCGGTCGACTGGATAAATCGAGTGCTGCGTTTACAGCGCTGCTGGGCGATACACCAAACGGGCAGGTGCGGGCGCAACTGGGTGCCGCAACAGCGCTGCAAAAAATGGGCAACATGCCGGCTGCACAAAAAATACTGGGCTCTGACAGCACAGCGAGAGGCGCTGTAAACCTTATAGAGGCCAAGGCAAAACTTGCTGCTGGCGAGCAACTTGTATCACCCGTTCGTTCGGTGCAAGACGGTGTGGCGGAAGCCTTTGCCCTTGTGGCGGTTGAGTTGGCGCATGAGGAAATCAATGCTCAGAGCGTGGCCTTTGCCAGATTGTCTGCCTGGATGTCACCGGACAATAGCACGGTTCAGTTGGCTTTGGCCGACATCCTTCTGGAGGCAGGTCAAAAAACAGCCGCTCTTGATGTGGTGGCTGCCATCAAGCCGAACACCGTACCCGCAGACCAGCGTATCCTGACAGAGGCCGGTATACTCGATGGTCTCGACAAGCGGGACGATGCCATTGTGCTGGTGAACACACTGGTCAAGGCTGCACCAGGCAGAATTGGTGGCTGGTCAAGCCTTGGCGACCTTTACCGGCAGCAAGAGAAATTCGATCAGGCGATCGAAGCGTACAACAAGGCTATTGCGCTTGCAAAAGGCGATACAAATGTTGCGCATGTGTCAAATGATTGGGGGCTTTATTTCGTGCGTGGTATCTGCCTTGAGCGGTCCAAGCACTGGGATGCGGCAGAAGCTGACTTGAAAACAGCTTTAACTTTAAAGCCTGAAGAACCGTCTGTGCTGAATTATCTTGGCTATTCGTGGATCGAGCAGCGCCGCAATTTCGATCAGGCGATTGCCATGATCGAGAAGGCGGTCGATCTCAAACCGGACGATGGTTTTATCAGGGATTCACTTGGCTGGGCGCATTACACCGTCGGTCGCTATGACAAGGCGGTGACCAACCTTGAACAGGCAATTGCCAATCAACCGGGTGATCCAACCATCAACGAGCATCTTGGTGATGCCTATTGGCAAGCCGGGCGGCAGCTTGAGGCTCGCCATCGCTGGCAGGCCTCGCTTGATTCGGTGCCGGATGCCGAACAGAAACTTCGTGTGCAGGACAAGGTGCGTTTTGGCATGAGTGAGCCCCTGCAACTTGCCAAACGCTGATTTCTTGTTGCTATCGTCGCTCTCTGAACTGGCCCCGATCAAGCTCAATCTTTTTTTGCATATCATTGGCAGACAAGACAATGGGTATCATGACTTAGAATCTTTATTTGTGTTTGCCGATACCGGCGACGGCATTGCTTGGCTGGGTGATGATACCGAACTTTGCCTAAGTGTGGATGGACCATTTGCAGCGCAAACCCCGACTGACAGCAGCAATCTTGTGCTGCGTGCGGCCAGATTGCTGAGGCCAGATGCAACCGGCCACCTGCTGCTGACAAAGAATATTCCAGTGGCCGCAGGGCTTGGTGGCGGCTCCGCAGATGCAGCGGCAACGCTTCGGTTGCTCAATCGGATTTGGCAGGTCGGCTACACACACGATGCGCTTGCCGTGCTAGGGCAACAACTCGGCGCAGATGTGCCGGCCTGTGTTTCGAGCCTGCCATGTTATGTCAGTGGCATCGGTGATGTGCTTGCACCAACCGCACGTGTCGCCTGTGTGCCATGCGTGGTTATCAATCCGTTGCTGCCGCTTTCGACCCCGGAGGTGTTCAAGGCGCGTTCCGTAAGGCAAGCACCCTATACGCAGCCAATTGTGCCATGGCCGCCAGAAAGAACAATTTTATCTCAAACAAACAACAATTTACAAGTTGATGCTTGTGGCAAATTGGCCGTTATTGATATTATTCTTGATGATTTGGAGAAATGGCCCGAGTGCCAAATAGCGCGCATGTCTGGTTCGGGTGCATCGTGCTTTGCAATATTCGGTTCCGAAGCAACGGCGAATGCTGCCTGCAGCGCTATCAAACGGGAACATCCAGAGTGGTGGACCGTTTTAACACATATCGGAATACCAGATGTAACTATATAACATTTAGTGTCATCGTTCAGCCTCAATTCATCTTTATGTAATTAGATAACATTGACGTTCAGGAAAAAAAGTTGCATTAGCCTAAACATTAACCAAACATTATCAATCTGTCTGTACGCAGACAGGCTGCAAATGCAGGAAATACCATTGAAACAGTTTAATATTAAAATTTCTGCTTTGGGGTTGGCTCTCATTACCACCTTGATGCTGCCAGTGGGCACAGCGGGTGTTACGGGCGGTTACGAAGTTGTGCCTGTCACGCAGACGGCGTTGGCAGCTTTGCCAATCACCTCAGGCAACGACATACGCATTATTAAAGCCACTGAATATACTGCCGAAGCGGCGGTAATTTCCGATATTTTTCCGCACACAGCCAAATTTTCCCAAAATTAATCTAAATTAAATTCTAAGTGTCCGTTGCTTGACCAGCAACAGCCATGCGCTTATGCGATACGCATGTTTGGTATGTGTTGCCAATTAAAGGATAAGTGAACATATGGCGATGATCTTTAGGCAAAAAAAATTACGAGCATTTTTTGCTGTTGCACTTATCACAAAGGGTTCTATCGCGCAGACACTCGACCCCTCCAGCATTTTGAAACAGGTGCAAAGCCAAAATGGCGGGCAGTCGATTTCAACATCATCCGCGATAGACCGGGCGCGCAACAACGCTCAGGATGCCAACACCACATCCGGGACATTATCGTCTGATTTGCGCGATCAGCTGGATGCGCAAAAACTGCGCTACGAACTTGATAGCCGATATGAGCCAACGGCTGTCGAAACAGAAATGCGCCGCCGCACCGGTAACACGAAATTGCGCCAATTTGGCTACGGTTTGTTTGGCAACCGGCAAAACAGTAATGAACCGTTAACCGGTGCTGTCAGTGAGTCCTATGTGCTCGGCATTGGTGATGAACTTGTTATCCTGTTTCAGGGGTCTACCACCCGCTCCATTACCACACGCGTTGACCGCGAAGGTCGGCTAGTTGTTGACCAATTGCGTCCGGTTGTAGCCGCTGGACGAACATTCGGGGCTGTGCGACGCGATCTGGAAGCCGCAACAAAAGCCACATTGCTTGGCACAGATGTGTTTTTGTCACTCGGCTCCACACGGGCCATCACGGTTCTGGTTGGCGGGGCCGTCAACCGGCCCGGAACATATCCGCTCACCTCGCTGTCAGACGTAACAGCAGCCATTGCGCGCGCTGGCGGTATTCAGCTAAGCGGGTCGCTGCGCCGCGTGCGCGTGGTGGGCAATGGCCGCACGGCAACAGTCGATCTTTATGGTTTGATGGGAATTGGCGCGCCACCCTCTGTGCGACTGCGTGATGGCGACCGGATTATTGTGCCAACTTTGGGGCCGGTTGTGGCTCTCTCTGGCGGCATTGCACGCCCCGGCATCTACGAGTTGCCGCTTGGCCACCCTCTCACTATCGGACAGGCTGTAACCATGGCGGGCGGCCCGCTCAGACCCACTGGCAATGATATTGTGCTTGGCCGATTTGACCGAAACGGCAATGAAAAATTGTCAAGCACCCGGTCATTCGGCATGAGTGTTGCGCCTGGTGATGTGATTATTGTCAACCCGCGTGAAAAAGGCATTGCCGGCCGTGTGTCGCTCAGCGGCTTTGTCGATTCACCGGGCCTGCGCTCGCTTAATGCCGCTCCCACAGTGCAAGCGCTACTCGGGGCACCGGAAAATCTGAAACCCGGCAGCTATCTGCCGTTGGCTGTTCTGATCAGGCTTGATCCGGTAACACGCGCGCGCCAGTACCGTGCTGTTGATCTTGTTGCAGCGTTGACGCGCGGGCGGGATATTAGCCTGCGCGGGGAGGATGATCTTGTGCTGATATCCGAGCGCGATGTGCGTTTTATGCAAAGTGAGGATGTCCGGCGCATAGTGCTCGGCGAGGCCAACCCCAAACCGGAATGCAAAGCGCTTGGCGCACTTGAGATGTTGGTGCGCGACACGCAATCCGACAGGTTTGCCGCCGTCATTCGTGGCTCGTTCATTGTTGATAAGCAGGGGCGGGCGACATTGGCCACAGCCAGCGCCAGCCAAAACAGATTTGGTGTGCGCAACGCTGACAATCTCGCTGGACAAAACACACAACAGAATGATGTTAACCCGACAACAAAAGATGAATTGCTGAAAGCCCAGCAATTGCGATTGCAACAGCAGTCAACCGGACAGCAGGACCCTAATAATGCCAGTTACGCTGGCGGCTCATTCGACACCGGTGAGGCCGGACAGTTAAACCGCAACAACTACAAGACCCGAGAAGAACTCGCTGATCTTGAGTTGCAGGGATTGAACAAATACGGTTGCCCCAAATTGTTTGAAGAGAAGCCTGATGTGCTGCCCTTTTTGCTGGAACATGCGGCTGTCATCAGCGGTGCGGTCAGAAAACCCGGCGCATATCCGGTTGCCTCTGACAGCAACCTCAGCACGCTGGTCTCGGTTGCCGAAGGCCTTGCCATTGATGCGGATCCAAACGGTGTCGAAATCGCGAGCACCAACGCTGCCACACAAAATTTCGCCCGCCAGACGATTGCGCTCGCCAAAACCCGCATGGTCGATGTCTTGATTGCACCTGGAGACGATGTACGGTTTCGCGGTCGCCAACCGGCGCAGGAACCCGGTGCCATATTGCTCTCCGGCGAATTTGTCCGGCCTGGTCTTTACAGCATAGCCAAGGGTGAAACCTTATCCCAGCTTGTCGCGCGGGCTGGCGGGGTGAGCACGCAGGCTTATCCGTACGGGGCCATTTTCACCCGCCGCACCGTCAAGCTGGCCGAGCAGGAAGGTTTCAAACGCGCCTCGCGTGAACTCAATCAGGCGCTGCTGGCAGCATCATCGCGCAAGAGCGTGCCGTCTGACTCCATCCTTGCTGCCTCATCACTTGCTACCTCACTAGCGACAACCGAAGCGCCCGGCCGCGTAGTTGTCGAGGCTGATCCGCGTGTGCTGGCACGCCGTACGGATCTTGACACCGTTCTTGAAGCCGGTGACGCCATCTTCATGCCCAAGCGGCCCAATTTTGTATTGGCTATCGGCGACGTGCTGAACCCCAATGCACTCCAGTTTATTGCTGGCAAACCCTTGAAAGATTATGTGGCGGAAGCCGGCGGCTTGCAGCCATCGGCTGACAAAAAACATGTGTTTCTTGTCTACCCGAACGGTCAGGCGAGGCCATTGACAAGTGTTGATGCCATGCATTCCCGTTTGCAGGTGCCGCCCGGCAGTTCCGTGGTTGTGCCGAAGAATGTCGATCCGCTGGCCAAGCTTGATTTGATCCGCGATATCGGCACCATCCTTAGCCAGTTTGCCGTATCAGCGGCATCCATAGCCTTGCTGCTTAAATAAACGCTGATTTTTGTTTCTCATTCGTTCCAGATTTGCTAGCGTCAAGTATGTTTGCAAAACTCACAGGTCTGGTGGACGAAATTGAAGAGGATCACCTGATCCTTGATGTGCACGGCGTTGGCTATAAAATTTTTGCGTCCGGCAAAACCCTTGGCGCATTGGTCATGGGTGAAACCATCGTTTTCAAAATTGATACCCAGGTGGGCGAAGATCATTTCCGGTTGTTTGGATTTCGCCATGCCGATGAGCAGCGCTGGTTTCGGCTGCTGCAATCTGTGCAGGGTGTGGGCGCGCGCGTGGCACTGGCGATTTTGACAGTGTTGCCACCGGAAATATTGCTCTCGGCAATCGCCGCACAGGACAAAGCCGCTGTGGCACGGGCAAACGGTGTGGGGCCAAAACTGGCGTTGCGCATTATCACCGAGCTTAAGGATAAGGCGCACACGGTCAGCGCTGCTTTTGCCGTCGATACTGCAAAATCGGTTCAGGCCTCATCGACTGGCCATGGCGGCGATGCCATGTCGGCCCTCACCAATCTTGGTTACAGTCTGCCGCAAGCGCATGAGGCTGTTGCCAAAGCCCAGATCAAATTGGGCGATAGTGTTGGTCTGGGTGACCTCATTCGCCAGGCGCTGAAAGAGGCGGCAGCATGAGCGACACCCGATTGGCAAGTGCTGTAAAATCTGAAGAAGATTATCTGGAGGCTTCGCTGCGCCCGCAGTATCTCGCCGAGTTTATCGGCCAGCAAACCGCGCGTGATAATTTGCGGGTGTTTATCGACGCTGCCAAAGCGCGTGGTGATGCGCTGGATCATGTGTTGTTCTACGGCCCCCCCGGCCTTGGCAAAACGACACTGGCACAAATCATGGCGCGCGAGATGGGGGTCAATTTTCGCGCCACGTCCGGTCCTGTCATTGCCAAGGCGGGTGATCTTGCGGCACTGCTCACCAACCTCGAAGCGCGCGATGTTTTGTTCATCGATGAAATTCACCGGCTATCGCCAGCGATTGAGGAAATTCTCTACCCGGCCATGGAAGATCATCAGTTGGATCTGATTATCGGTGAAGGTCCGTCAGCGCGTTCGGTGCGCATTGATCTGCCGCCGTTTACACTGGTCGGGGCGACAACGCGCTCGGGGCTTATCACCACACCACTCAGAGATCGCTTTGGTATTCCAGTGCGCCTCAATTTTTACACCACAGACGAACTAGAGCTGGTGGTCAAACGCGGTGCCAGGGTTATCGGTGCCGAGATGAGTGCCGATGGTGCCCGTGAAATTGCCGCACGTGCACGCGGCACGCCGCGCATCGCTGGCCGTTTGCTACGGCGCGTGCGCGATTTTGCCAGTGTGTCCGGTGTGGCCATGATCGACAAACACAATGCGGCAAGGTCGCTTGACCGGTTGGAAGTTGATATGCTTGGGCTCGATGCGATGGACAGGCGTTATTTATCGATTATCGGTGAACATTATGCTGGCGGCCCTGTTGGTGTGGAGACGCTGGCTGCTGCGCTATCAGAACCGCGCGATACAATTGAGGACGTCATTGAGCCTTATCTGATCCAGACCGGGTTGGTTGCCCGCACCGCACGAGGCCGCATGCTCACACAAAGTGCCTACGCCCATCTGGGCTTGCCGCAACCAGCCAACACGCAGGCTATATTGCCACTGCTGGACGCAGATTGAGAGCGATATTATAATTTTGAATGATCTAAAAAATGATGTTTGAAAATCCTCCCCTTCGCGGAAGTGAGCGAGACAGTGCCATGCTCAAGCTTTACGCAAAATATTCGGGAAACCCGCATTGAGCTGACCATCTTAATTTTCAATATTTATGAAAATCGACAGATGGTACGCTGAAATTCTGCCAAACTTGCCGTTGGCAACATTTGCTGACACAATGATTTTCGATGTTTGAATAAGGAGACATGCATTGGAAACATCATCCCTGGCCCACAGTGCCATTCATATTTCACCGTGGAGCCTGTTTTCAGAAGCGGATATTGTTGTCAAGCTGGTGATTGTCGGTTTGCTGCTGGCCTCGTTCTGGTCGTGGGCGGTGATTTTTTCCAAGTTGATGCGCTATGGTCAGGTGCGCGCCAAGGCAACAGGTTTTGAGGAAAGTTTCTGGTCTGGCACATCGCTGGATACGTTGTTTGATGGGCCGCCGGGCAAGGCCAAGCATCCGTTCAGCGCCGTGTTTGCTGCTGCTATGACCGAGTGGCGGCGATCGGTGCAGCCCAATGGGCGTATCGACAAGGCGTCTGTCAAACAGCGATTGTCAACGGTGATGCGCGTGACATTCGAGCGTGAAATGGATGGTCTCGAGAGTCAGTTGAATTTTCTGGCAACCGTTGGGTCTGTCACACCGTTCATTGGCTTGTTTGGCACGGTGTGGGGCATCATCCGGTCGTTTGTCGGTATTGCGGCCAGCCAGAATGCAACGCTTGCTGTTGTTGCCCCCGGTATTGCAGAGGCCTTGTTTGCGACAGCAATCGGATTGTTTGCGGCTATTCCAGCCGTGATCGGGTATAATAAATTGCAGGCGGATGTATCGCGTTTTGGCAACCGGCTCTCGACATTCTGCGATGAATTTTCGGCCATCTTGTCGCGGCAGCTTGATGAAAGGGTCACCTGATCATGTCGATGCGCGGACAGCAAGGCTCCTTCAGCGCAGCGCGCGGTTGGCAACGCCGCAAGCCGATTGCTGATATCAACGTAACACCATTTATCGATGTTATGCTGGTATTGCTGATCATTTTTATGGTGACAGCCCCCTTGTTGGTCGCCGGCGTGCCGGTTGATCTGCCGAGTGCCAAAGCGAAATCTTTGCCGCAAGATAATACGCCTATTCAGCTGAGTGTTGATAAAGCCGGTGTCATCTATCTCGACAAGCTTGTGGTGTCGCGGCTGGAATTGCCACTCAAACTGGCGGCCATCAAACAGGCGCGCGATGCTGAAGCCCGGGTGTATGTGCGCGCAGATGCAGCGCTGCCGTACGGACACGTCATCGATATTGTCAGCGAGGCAACGCACGCCGGGTTCAAGAAAGTCGCACTTGTTACAACTGTAGCAGCCCAAAAATGAGTGCTGCCATAACGGCACGCCGTGAGCACTGGCACTTGCCAGAGCCGCAACAGTTTGCCGGTGTTTTTTTCTCATTTCTTGCCCATGCGGCTTTGGTGTTTGGACTTATTTGGTGGAACGCCAGCCAGCCGGTGAGGGATATGCAACGGGTTGAAGACATCGTGCCAGTCGATGTGACCACCATCGCTGACACACCGCAAATCAAGGAGGTCGCCAAACCCTCTATGCAGGCTGCCCCGCGTGAGACGGTGCTTGATAAAACGGAAGCGCCAAAGCCAGCCGCTGCCAAAACAAAACAGGCGGACGACGGCATTGAAGACCCGAAAGCCGGCAGCACCAGCACAGGCAATGCGTCGCAGCTCAACACGCGTAAACTCGCCAGCCTGATTGACAAAAGCATCAAGGAGGCAGACCGCAAGCCAAAGAAATTTGATAAACTGGCCCAGCAACTGGAAAAAGATTTGCCGCAACAAGCGGTGCTCTCGCAATTTGAAATGGCCACTTTGCAGCAAGCACTGTTCAAGCAAATCAATGATAATTACAGCAAACCCTCCGGCATCGAAGGTGTGGACACCATGCGGGTGACCATTCGTCTGGTCTTGAGCCCGCTTGGCCGTGTGGTCGGGCAACCACAAGTGATCGAGAAGGTGGGCCTCACAGCAGATAATGCCGCCGCTTTCCGGGCTTTTAGTGAGGCCACTTTGCGGGCTATTTTTAAAACCCAACCCTATAAACTGCCCGCCGATAAATATGATGCCTGGAAAGAATCTGAAATTCGTTTCAAGTCCGATGAGTTGGGGCAGTAGAGCAAATGCGTTTTAACATCATATTGTCACCCCAGCCTTCGCTGGTATGACGGCACAGGCTTTAAACTGTTTCTTTGATAAAAATATTTACCCACCCTATTCGTTAGCCAACAGGGGTAGCGTTCATCGTGGTGTAAGCTTAGATATGTGATGACGATCCACAACAAGGATATTCGATTGATGAAAAAATTCTGGTTCACTCTCTTGGCATCGCTTTGGGTAGCAAATTCGGCCCATGCTGTGCTGAAGGTCGATATCACCGGTGGCTATTCGCAGCCGATGCCCATTGCCATCACAAATCTGCTCACCGATACAGCCCAGCCCAGCCCGCAGGGCACAACGGCGGAACTGGGTGTGAAAATATCGCAGGTGATTGCGGCTGATCTCGATCGATCAGGGCTGTTCAAGCCAATTGATCAGAAAGCTTTCACCACCCAACCGGGGCTACCGCAAGTTGAGCAGCCAGATTTCAACGCATGGCGCACACTGGCCGTGCAGGCGCTGGTGACCGGCAAGGTGAGCCTTGCTGCTGACGGAAATTTGCAGGTGGATTTTCGCTTGTGGGATGTGTTTGGCGAAAGCCAGTTGCACGGTCTCCGGTTGTCTGGCCTGACACCCAAAAACTGGCGGCGGCTGGCGCACAGAACGGCGGATGAAATCTACAAAAGACTAACCGGCGAGGAAGGTTATTTCGATACCCGCATTGTCTATATTGCTGAATCAGGGCCAAAGAAACTGCTCGTCAAAAGTCTTGCCATCATGGACCAAGACGGGGCCAACCACCGCTATCTCACCAACGGGCAATCGCTGGTGCTGACACCGCGTTTCAGCCCGCGCGCGCAAGAGATAACGTATATGTCCTATTTTGCAGGCAAGCCACGCGTGTATCTGTATAATCTGACAACTGGCAAGCACGAGGTGTTGGGTGATTTTAATAATATGACATTCGCGCCACGCTTTTCGCCAGACGGCAGAACGCTCGTCTTCAACCTAAGTCAAAATGGCAATGCTGATATTTACACTATGGATTTATCTACAAAGTCCACAAAGCGACTGACCAATCATCCAGCGACAGATGATGGTGCGAGTTATTCCCCTGATGGCTCGCGCATCGTGTTTGAAAGTAATCGTGGTGGTTCACAGCAACTTTATGTAATGAATGCTGATGGCAGCAATGTACAGCGCATCTCCTTTGGTGCTGGTCGCTACGGCGAACCCGTGTGGTCGCCCCGTGGAGATTTGATTGCCTTTACCAAGATGGGGGATGCAAAATTCCGTATTGGTGTTATGCGCCCGGACGGAACGGGTGAGCGCCTGCTGACCGATACATGGGATGATGAAGCCGCAACCTGGTCGCCAAACGGTCGGGTCATTATGTTCTGTCGGACCAATAAAACTGCAAGCGATGGCACCGGCGGCAAATCTGCTCTGTATTCGATTGATCTTACGGGTTTGAATGAACGACGTGTGCCTACACCCCGCGACGGTTCCCAACCAGCTTGGTCACCGCTTTTGTCACGATGAAGCGCTGTATTTTAAAGTTATTCATAGTCTGTTCAGTTGAAACATGATTCATATGCTGTTAATAAAGTTTAATATTGAAAAGGGTATCTCAATGACAATTGCCAAAACATACACGCTGATCCTCTCTGCAACCATTCTGGCGCTGGCCGGGGCGTGTGCCAAAAAAGTGGCCCCGCCACCACCCGCTGCCCCACCGTCACCGACGCACACCATGGCCCCGCCGCCACCATCATCGCCACCGATAGATACGCCGCAGCCAACGGCCAGCACAATCGCGCCGGGCAGCTTGCAGGATCTGATTGCTCAGGTTGGCAGCGATCGGGTTTTCTTTGGTTATGATACAGCTGATCTTGATGCCACAGCCCAGGACACCTTGAAGAAAGAAGCCAGCTGGCTGCAAAAAAACACCAGTGTCAAAATTTCCATCGAGGGTCACTGCGATGAACGCGGCACACGTGAGTATAATCTGGCGCTCGGCGACAGGCGTGCCGAAGCTGTTAAATCCTACCTTGCCAATTCAGGTGTGGCGAGAGCCCGTATAACAACCATTTCATATGGCAAGGAACGACCGGAAATTGTCGGATCAGACGACACATCCTATGCCAAGAACCGGCGCGGTGTAACGGTTATCCGCTAGGGCTTGCGTGTTGAGGAATGATGCTTTGAATGGTTTGAAAACAGGTTTGACCCACATCACATGTGCTGTTCTTATGGCGTCATTGACTGTGGGTCCGCTGCTGGCACAGGATATCCAGGCTGTCGAACCAAGGCTTGGCAAGCTGGAATCTGAAATGCGCGCTGTGCAGCGCAAGGTGTTTCCCGGCGGCAGCCCGAAATATTTTCAGCCGGAAGTGCAAACCCCGTCTGCGGTTGATGCACCGCCAGCAGTGCCAGCACTCGCAGGCGCTGGCGTTTCGGAGCTTCAGGTGCGCCTTCAGGATGTCGAGAAGCAGCTGGCTGAAATAACCGGCCGGCTGGAGCAAAATGAAAACCGCACCAAGCAGCTGGAAGACCAGCTTTCAAAATTCAAGGCTGACGTTGAGTCAAGACTGACATCAACAACCGCGCAGCCTGAGGCCGGTGCTGCTGCAACCACGACGCCGCAACCCGCTCCAGCGTTGCCGGTTATGCAAAAAAACGGTAAAATCATTGCCCCGATTGCCACAGCCAAACCGCCGGCAGTCAAAGCCACCGCTAGCAAAACGCCAGCGGTGTCTACACTGGGGACGGGTGATGCTGAAACGGCTTACCGCGCGGCGTATGCAACCTATGCTGCAAAAGATTATGATCAGTCTGAAGCTGCATTTAAAGATTTCATGAGTCGCTATCCGCAGCATCCGCTAGCCTCTAATGTGGAATTCTGGCTGGGGCGCACATATATCAGCAAAAAACAATATGGTCAGTCGGCACGCTCTTTCCTGCAGGGCTATCAAAAATATCCCAAAGGTGAAAAAGCGCCTGACAGTCTGCTAGGCTTGGCCGAATCGTTACTGGCCCTGGATAAACCACAGGATGCCTGTTCTGCACTCAGTGAACTTTCCGTTGTCTATCCGGATGCCAGTGCATCGGTGAAAGCGCGCCAGACAAGTTTGCGCACAAAGGCAAAATGCAAGTGATTATGCGCGCGGGTGGTTTTTCCACATTTCATAACAGTGCTGCGGCGTTGTAAAAACCCCGCCAAGCTCATCCCGAAACCAGCTTGTGTAGAGGTCTATCGTGCGCAGCAATGTATCGCGCGCGGCAATGGTTTTTGCATAGCTGGTATACCCGACAGCGACTGACGGGCTGTGAAAGTTTAAAGTAAAAAGCCTGTCGCCTTGCTGCAACAAGGTTCGCGTCAGGGCTTGCAATTCAGAAAAACGATAGCCCTCCGGCGATAACCGAACGCGTGCATTCAGGTTCAGTCTGGAAAATATGCCTTCCAGCCGTAATGTTCGGCCAAACTTTGAATTGGCCAGGTGATGAAGTTCTGGTCCATAGCGCCTGCCAAAACCAACAAAGCCACCGGTGGTCGGCATTTCAATAAGCTGGTGGGTATCGTCTGTTGCATAGGCATGGGTTGGATAGCGGGAATAATCCGGGCCGCCATCCTCACTGCAATCAAACCCCGGCATGGAACTGGTGTCTACAGTCACGCCAAGCTCACGCAGCGCAACCAGCGACTGATGTGCGATGCCGTAGCGTCCCGCTTTGTAGGTTGCTGGTTTAACCCCGACATTGGTTTCAATAATATCACACAGACGGCGTATTTTTTCGCGCTCCAAGGCCACAGGCAGGTTGCCTGGATAGGAGTTGTGGGTATTGACATCTTCATCATGCGGCGGCGTCACCCACGGGTGCAGCTGTGCGCCAATCTCTGCGCGATCCGTGATGTAAAGATCCCGAAAATACGCTGCACTTTTTGCTGTTGCTGCAACGGGATAATCCAGCAGGTAGGTCGGTATAATGTTTTGTGCATCGAATATATTCTGTACCCGATAAAGTTCCTGCACATGCTCAACATCAACGGACGCGCGACTGAATGGTTTGGACCAATCAAACTCTTCTTCCGTATCAACGACTACAATCAGATGCGGCTGTGGCAAAGACAGCGCAAGGCTAAGAGCCTGACGCCCCTTGTATGGAAGACCGGCAATTTTAGTATCAGCGATCACGTGAATTCCAGGCAATATAAAAACAAAACATGAGTATTGAATAAGTTTGTAACATAATCAGTTTTATTTTAGCATCTTATGCATAGCATGGCCAGTTTTCCAATCGGTTAAGATCATATCGCTGGCTTTTTCGGCAATCATGATCGTTGGGGCATTGGTGTTGCCTGAAATAAGCTTTGGCATCACCGAGGCATCGACCACGCGAAGGCTCTCGACACCACGCACGCGCAAGCGCACATCAACCACGGAGCGATCGTCACTGCCCATACGGCATGTCCCGACTGGATGATAGATTGTTTCTGCCCACGCCTTGATGCCTTCAATCAGCGTGTCCCGGCTTTGCATAGCTTGTGTTGGCCATGCTTGCTGCGCACCCAATTTGGTAAAAACCGATGCATTGCCAATTCGTTTGGTTATGTCTATGCCTGCCAGCACGGTTTCAATATCTTCACTTGCCGACAGATAGCTAGGGTCAATGGCTGGCGCATCCATCGCCTTGGCGCTTTTCAGCGTGATACTACCACGGCTTTCGGGTCGCAGCTGGCACATGTGAATGGAATAGCCATGCTGTTTGGCTCTGGCTTTGTCTTCAATGCCATGCGGCAAACCAAAACCAGCGATAAAATGCAGCTGAATATCCGGCGCCACAAGCTCTGGTCGCGTTTTCAAAAAGGCACCGACAACAGTGGGTGCATAGGTGCCTGCACCTGAACTGGTGAGTGCCCACTGTATGCCTGCTGTGATGTTGTGCGGAAACAGGCCGTAGCGATTGAGCGACACAGGTGCCGTGATGGTCCATTGCAGCAAATGATCAAGATGGTCCTGCAAGTTTTTGCCCACCTCATCAGCGCAGGTAACCACCGGAATATTATAGCTCTGCAAATGCGCCGCCGGGCCAATGCCGGACAGCATCAGCAGTTGCGGAGAGTTGACAGCGCCGCCACATAAAATAATCTCGCGCCTAGCATTGATGGTGTGATGTTTGCCCTTGCTGATATAGGCAATGCCGCTGGCACGTTGCTTGTCAAAAATTATTTTTTCAGCCTGGGCATGGGTTATGATACTAAGGTTTGGGCGATTTTTAACAGGTGTGAGATAGGCCTTTGCTGCCGACCAGCGGCTGCCATTTTTTGTTGTGGTATCAAAGACCCCAAGCCCTTCCATATGCGTGCCATTAAAATCGTCAGTGTTTAAAAACCCGGCTTCGGGTGCTGCGTCAAGAAAAGCTTCTACAAGCGGGTGTGAAAACAGTTTTTGCTCTGTGTGCAATGGACTGCCAAGGCCATGGTGATCATCATGCTTGCCTGCGGCACATCTGGCGCTGTCTTCAGATTTTTTGAAATACGGCAACACATCGTCCCAGCTCCAGCCTGTGCAGCCGAGCTGTGCCCAACGATCATAGTCCGATGCATGACCGCGAATATAGACCATGCCATTGATGGACGATGAGCCCCCCAGCACGCGGCCGCGTGGCCAGAACAGCCGGCGGTTGCCAAGTTGTGTTTGCGGCTCTGTCCAGTAATCCCAGTTGGCCTTGCTTTTGCCGGGTGGCAATAAACCCACAATACCGGCTGGCATATGAATCAGCGGATGTGTGTCCTTACCGCCAGCTTCTAGCACAGCCACACGAACTGTTGGGTCGGCACTCAGGCGATTGGCCAGAACACAACCGGCAGACCCGGCACCGACAATGACATAATCAAAAATTTCCATGGTTTTGGTATTCCACTTCATTTGGATGTGTGAATATTCACTAAGCTGTATCAAATAGAAATATATTGCCAGTTATAAAATGAATAATGGTAACATAACAATGCCATTCCGGATATGAGCCTGACCTTTCGCCATGCGACATTAGCAAGTGAGATATTCGCGCAGTTTCTCCCGAACAAGGCTGTTTGCTATTTATATGTCGGAAATGCAGACACCGCCATGACGGCGGCGCTGCGAAACGGGGCTAAACAAATTATGGACGTGGACGATATGCCGTACGGAGACCGGCAAGGTAGTATCCCAGACCCCTGCGGCAATATATGGTAGATTTCTCAGCGATTAATTGATGCACCCTACTTTTGAGGTAAAGATATTACGCAGCAGTCGCCGTGTTCAAACGGAGACACTCTTTATATTTTTCATTCCAATTGCTACGCGCAGTCGCTATTCTTGATAGAGATAGTAGTTATATATGGAGTGTATTGATGTTACCGCGAATTTTGACTGCGGCTATTGGAGTTTTGCTTGCCATCAGTCTTGCCGCGTGCGGTAAAAACCAGACGGGCTCGAAAGCTGAAAAAAATGGTGTTATGGCGACGCAGCGGGCCTTTGAAAATCCGCCCAACGTTGTACTGATTATGGCAAGTTCTCTGGGTTATGGTGATGTGTCTATAAACGCGGGCGGCAGGTTGCCCACACCCAATATTGACCGCATTGCCAAAGACGGTGTGCTGTTTACAACCGGCTATGCAGTATCCTCGGCACGTGGGCCATCTCGCGCCGGGTTGCTCACGGGGCGCAATCCAAGCCGCAATGGCTTTGAGTATGATAACGGACCAGGCCGCCGCGATGAGGAGCAAAATCTGGGTTTGCCGACCGATGAGGTTTTGCTCTCCGATATCTTGCATGAGCGCAAATATCACACCGGTTTTATAGGGTCGTGGAATCTGGGTAACCTTAAACCATACACACCGGCCAATCGCGGTTATGATGAATTCTACGGCGTTACAGATGGCGACGCTGGTTATTTTGAGTCGGGTCATGAAGATATGGCTTTTGCACAAACACAAAGTTTCCAGCAACCACCCGTCGCCACACGCTACACACAAATTGTTAAAGGCGACGATACGCATCCGGTGAACATCAGCAACCGCTATCTGACAACAGATTTTGGTGATCAGGCGGTCGACTTCATAGACCGTAATGGTCAAGGGCGTTTTTTCCTGACCGTGGCTTTCAATGCGCCGCACCAGCCCTTGCAAGCGCCAAAGTCTCTGGTCGATAAAATGCTAGCTTTTGCCGAACCACGCCAAAAAATCTACGCGGCCATGATTGCCAGCCTTGATGAAAACGTCGGCAAGATACTGGGTGCCATCGACAATCGCGGCCTTGCACAAAATACGATTGTTATATTTGTGTCGGACACGGGTTGCGATGTAGAATCTGGCGCGTGCTCGTGTGATGGTTTGCGTGGTGGCGCGCCGACGCTTTACGATGGCGGGTTGCGTGTGCCGATGATGATTAAATGGCCTGATAAAATAAAATCGGGCACACGTTATACAAAGCCAGTCAGCCTCATGGATATAACACCAACCGTAATCGCAGCGACAGATGCCGCGCGACCGGCCGGCAAAAAATTCGACGGTGTTGATTTATTGCCATATATAGCAGGTAAAAAAAAGGCTGGGCCACACGAAACCCTGGTGTGGTTGCGGCGCCCGGCGGCTGCCATACGCTACCGTGACTGGAAGTTGATCGTTAATCCTGAAACGGCGCAAACGCAATTGTTCGATCTCGCGGCTGACCCGGTTGAACGCAATGATCTCAGCACCAAGCGGTCTGACATGATCGGCGAAATGCGCGCACAGCTGGAAATTGACCGCTCTATCGCCACCGATCCGCGCTGGCTCAGCCGGGAAAAAGCCAAGCTTGAATTCTGCAATGAGACCATGAGCATTTACCGGTAATCCTATGAAGGTGTTCGATCATGACTGAAATTATTGTGCGCTTTGCGCCGTCACCCACTGGCTATTTGCATGTCGGCAATTTGCGCACAGCTATTGTCAATTGGTTGTATGTGCAGAAAACCAGCGGCAAATTTTATTTGCGACTGGATGATACGGACGTTGCGCGTATTAAGCCTGAATATACCGCTGGTATCAAACGCGATCTGGCGTGGCTTGGCATCACCGTGGCGCACGAGGAAAAACAATCGGCGCGGATCAAACGCTATGACGCAGCCCTTGATAATTTGCTCGCGCAAGGTCGGGTGTATCCCTGCTATGAAACATCGGAAGAGCTCGATATCAAGCGTAAGATTCAGCTGTCGCGTTCATTGCCGCCAGTTTATGACCGGTCTGCACTTAAATTGAACGAAGCTGATCGCACAGCATTCGAAACTCAAGGCATAAAACCGCATTACCGCTTTAGACTGGAAACCAAAACCCGCACAGTCTTTGATGATCTGGTGCAGGGTCATGTGTCGATGGATCCAGCGTCCTTGTCTGATCCTGTGGTCAAGCGCGCGGATGGATCGTATCTCTACATGTTGCCGTCTGTGGTTGATGATATCGACATGAAAATCAGCCATGTGGTGCGCGGTCAGGATCATCTCACCAATTCCATCATTCAGGTGCAGATGTTTGAGGCTCTGGGTGCGAACCTGCCGCAATTTGCCCATCTCGCACTGCTCTCGACCCGCGAGCAGGAACTCTCCAAGCGGCTGGGGTCAGCGGGTGTTGATCATTACAAAACGCTTGGTGTTTTGCCGTTGTCGCTGATGGCCTATCTTGGTCGGCTTGGCACGTCTGATCCAATTGAAGTGGTCAGCGATATCCAACCACTCATCGACAGTTTTGAGTGGCGCAAGTTCAATAAGGCCAATGCGCTGTTTGATGAAGCGGAGCTCGTGCACATCAACACAAAAATACTGCATCACTTGCCATATGCAGCCATCAAGGCCGATGTGCCGGAGACAATCACAGAAGCGGACTGGCGCGTGATTGGCCCCAATATTCACACGCTTGCTGATATGGCGGACTGGAAAGCGATCATCACCGGGCCGATGGTGCCGGTGATTGAAGACGCGGCTTATATTGCAACTGCAAGGCAGCTTGTTACGTCCCTGCCGTGGCAAGATGATATCTGGCAATGCTGGACCGCTGCACTCAAAACTGCAACCGGTCGCAAGGGCAAGGCGCTGTTCATGCCGCTGCGTTTGGCACTCACAGGGCTGCCGCACGGGCCAGACATGTCAGCGCTAGTGTTACTGATTGGCCGTGAGCAAACGCTGATGCGCCTCTCATGACACAAAAAACGGCGCCGGTGGTGGTGCTGGTTGCCCCGCAACTCGGCGAGAACATCGGCATGGTGGCGCGCGCCATGCTGAACTTTGGCCTGACAGAGTTGCGACTGGTCAGCCCGCGCAATGGCTGGCCCAATCCGGCGGCAGGGCCAGCCTCGGCCGGTGCCGATCAGGTGCTCAATGAAGCCACAGTGTATGATGATATTTCAACCAGCGTTGCCGATTGCAACCGGGTGTTCACCACAGCAATGACCGTGCGGCGGATGCTGAAGGACGTTATCACCCCGGCTGAGGCTGTGCGGCAGGCGCTTGCCTTGCCAGCAAGCACTGCGCGCACTGCGTGGGTTTTTGGCCCGGAACGCACCGGGCTTTATTCTGGCGAGGTTGCCATGGGCGATTCGGTGATTAGCATCCCGACCAATTCGGACTTCGGCTCGCTCAACCTTGCCATGGCCATGACCGTGATGGGCTATGAGTGGATGCGCCAGACCACCGATCAACCCGCCCGCTATCTTGCCGGCGATGAAACCGGGCCAGCGCTGCGGTACGATCTCGATGGTTTACTGGCGCATCTGGATACAGAACTCACGGTGCGGGAGTATTTCTTCCCGGAGCACCGTGCGGCCACCATGCGACAAAATGTCCGAAGCATTTTTCAGCGTTTGACCCTTACCGCCGCCGAAGTTCGCACCATGAGAGGGGTTGTGAAATCGCTTGCCAGCCCTGAACAGCGAATCAGCAAGGGGTGATTCGCGGCTGAATCAGACTTTCGCGAGGTTCATCACCGGGCAACCGAGGTCCTGGGTGTTCATTGAATCGAGGGCATGCAGCCAAGGGGCCAGTTTGCCATCCGCGAGTTGCAGCTGGCCGTTTTCGAGAATGCGGCCAATAGAATTGCGACTGTCAGCAAGGGCCACTGTGCACTTTGCAAGGGTGCCGTCCGCACGAATGAGGAAGGCATTGGCCTTCGAGGCATAGCACACGTAGGTCTTATCCGTTGATGGTTCCAGATAATCTGCAACATCCTCATAAATCCGGTGCGTGATATCAATATAGTCTTTCTTGTCACCCTCGAAAATCTTCACATTGGCATCGTTGGCACCGCCATAATGGCCGATATTTTTAAGAAAAATATTAAAATGTTTTGGATTGAGGTTGGCTTTAATGCGCTCAATCAAGGCTTCAACTGAGGCTATGTTATCTGGGTGCAAATGCACGCGCACCAGCACCTTTGCATTGTGCAGCAATCCGGCATCCGCAAGGCGATTGAAAAGCACAAGATTTGCCCAGATTGTATCGAACGTGCCGGCCCCGTCAGCCCGCAAGCGCGTTGTGTTGTGGGCAGCGGCATCACCATCGAGCGAGATCTGGAAATGCCGGATACCAAAGCCAGTCATCTCCAGCAAACGCGCTTCGTCAAGTGCATAGCCGTTTGTGGTTATGTTGCTGATAAAAGAGAATTTGAAGCTTGATGCCAGCTCTTGCGCATAGGTGCACAGCTGTTTCATCACTGGATAAGCAAGCAATGGCTCGCCACCAAACCATGATATCTGCAAATGCTGTAAGTCAACAGCCCGGTTATCGAGCAGCCGCATGATCCCAGCTATTATCGCTGGTTTCATGCGACCAATGGCGAAGTCTTCATAGCAGTATACGCACCGGAAATTGCACTTTTCCGTTGGAAAAATGGTAAGTTCCAGACGGTCTTGTGTGAGCGCACTGTCGAGTATGAGCTCACGTTCAAGCTCAGACTCGACGACGTGCTGTTTTAAAGCGGTGACCATAGGCTATGCTAATATTTTAAGAGTGTAACCAATGACTGAAAACAGCCAGTGGATACAGCAAATAAAATATACTACGCGGTTGGCATATGGCAGGTGTGACAGTTTACGCCGCTGATTTTTTTCAAAGCGCGGGTTTTTTGGGCCACTTGTGAAATTTGGCCAGAGATGTCAGTCCCTTTGACGGCAGGGCGGCCATATTGATCCAGACTTATATGGCTTGTTACCGCTTCAACTGCAGGCTGTGGACTGGCAATCGCGGCTCCCGAAGTCGCCAGAAGGGTGAGAGCGGCTGCAATAGCAGTAGTTTCCAAAGTTTTAGACATTGTTCATCCTTTTTTTATTAATATAAACATTAGAAGACACATGAATACTATGGTTAATGCTAGGTTAATGTCAATGAATTTGGCTGATGTTTCCGCTATTTTAAGGTGAAATATTTGTGACGATCGATTGCAATTGGCATTTTGCGAGTTTCTACTTTGCAAAGGGTATTAGGCTTCTTGCCATTTTAACCCGACAATCCCCTCCACCACCCCTCTCTCTCCCTCAAGGGGAGAAGGTATTCAGTGCCACATTTAAGCCAATTCCTGAGATGTGCGCTCTTACGCTATTAGACGCAACTACAAGTTAATATGTGTAAGCCATGAAGTTCATCGTCGCCCACACGCTATTTCTCACCCAGCATAACATTCGTGCTGGCTGTCGCTATTTGGTGCTGCATCGCCGCACCACAGCGCTTAACCTTGCCGGTCTGGTCATCGGGCTAGTCGCAACCCTCATGATCCACCTCTATATCCAGTTCGAAACCAGTTATGATACCTGGCTGCCAGAGTCGGACAAGATTTTCAGGCTGGAAGGGCAGATGGCTTTTCCGGGTGAAAAAAAATATGAAACAAGCGCCTCAGCTTGGCAGATGTTACCAGCCATGCAACACCATTTTAGTCAAATTCGTGCCGGCACCCGTGTCTTTGTAGCCACAACATTGATACCATTGCATGGGGCACCACAAAATCAGGATATTGCCATTGTAGATAAAACGTTTGCCGATGTTTTCAGGCTGCCAATGATTGTCGGCGACTTGCATAACACACTGGGCAATCCGTCAGGCGTTGCCATCAGTCAAACAATCGCTAGGCAATTGTTCGCGGATCATCCTGCCATCGGTCAGTCCATTACACTGACTGTTCTAGGTCAGACAAAACCCTATGTCGTTATGTCCGTGTTCAATAATCTTCCAATCAACAGCCATTTCTCAATGGCCATTATACTCCCTTTCAACCTAGACTTTTTCAAGGACTCCAATGACTATTTTACCAACTGGGAAGCCTTGCAGTTTTTCACCTATGTCAAATTGCATACAGCGCAAGATTCGTTATATATAGATCATAATCTGAATGGTTTATGGGATCAGGTTGCACACATCAAAGACGCCACAAAGTTTTCTGACAGTTTCCAATACGCATTGACCGCATTGCACAACATTCACCTTTATCCGAAACACGAAGTCGGCTTTTCAAGCCCAGCTGGTCATCACACGGTTGTCACAGCCTTTCAATTAATAACCTACGTGCTGGTTATCATGATTATCGTCAATTTCATCAATCTCACCACCACAGAAGCCAGCGGGCGCACTCGAGAGATGAGTATACGGCGAATTTTTGGCGGTCAAAAATATCAGATCCTTATTCAGTTACTGATGGAAACAGCCATTATGATGATCTTTGCGATCACAATAGCCCTGTTTATCATTGCCGGCATCACGGCTATACTCAATGCTTATCTCGACACGCATCTTGCTCTGTATGTCCGTGGTCCACACACGATTTTACCTGTGGTGCTGGGGTTGTTTGTTGTGCTGGTTATTATAGGGGGTGTCTATCCGGCCATGACCACGGTTGGAAATGATATTGCCGGCTCACTCTGTGGGCGGCAGAATATAGGTAAAAAAAATATTGTGATCATCAGAAAAGCAATGGTGTGCTTGCAATTTATTTTGGCAACCGGCCTGATGATTTGTACGGGGACTATCGCTTTGCAAACACTTTTTAGCGAAACGGACAAACCTGGTTTTGAAGTGAATGGTTTGTATACCATTGACCATTTTGATGAATCCGTTTCAGCGCAGCAGAAGAAAGAATTCATGTCAGGTTTGCAGACAATTCAAGCCGTGCAAGCGGCCACGTATTCTGATCTCAATATATTTTCGAAGGGGAACTATCAATTTAATGTTTACAAAAACGCTGTTGATAGCAAGGATGCAGTGTATTCTGAGTTCTACGCTGTAGACAACAACACGTTTCAGGTGTTTGGTATGCCTGTTCTGGCGGGACGAACTTTTTCTTCTGACAAACCTGAAGATGATGTTGCAGACGCGTCCTATGAATTTTTAAAGGACCGCAATACATCCGTGATCCTCAATATGATGGCCGCAAAGACATATGGCTTCAAGTCAGCACAGGCAGCCATTGGTCAGCGTGTGTATCTGCAGTCGAATACGCCAAATGCAAAACATTTTCCGGCAACCATTGTTGGTGTTGTCGCGGATGCTCGCTTTGGCAGTCTGCATAAATCTATAATGCCCGCTTACTACCTGCACCGCACGTCCGGCTTCACGGCCTTTACGCTACGCCTTACGCCAGAGCACCGCGCCCAATCCGTGGCGACCATCAAGGCGCTGTTTCAACGCATCGTTCCGGGCCGCGAATTTCAGGCCGCCTTTATCTCCGATGTGATGGCCGAGCAGACGGTGACGGACAAACTCAAATCACGCGCCTTCATTTTGTTTTCGTGCCTTGCGGTTATCATTGCGGCCATTGGCCTGTTTGGCCTTGCGGCCTACGTGGCAGAAAGCCGGCGGCAGGAAATCAGCGTGCGCCGGGTGTTTGGCGCAGGCCTCAATCATATCACAAGACTATTGATGCGGGAATTTCTGCAACCGATTATCTGGGCCAACGTGGTGGCATGGCCGGTCGCGTGGGTGGCCATGCATATCTGGCTAAGCGGTTTCAGCAAGCATATCGATACGCCAATTTATATGTATTGTGCAGCCGGTCTTGGAGCCTTTGAGCTCGCCATACTCACGGTTGCATGGCATGTCCGCAAGATCAGACAAGCAGATATGGCGGACAGCCTGCGCTACGAGTAAGTGCGCAGCCAACCGGTGATCGAATGGCGCTTGGCCGGGCAATAGGGCGGCACAAAACTCACGGCGTGCGGCTGCGGCACCGCAAACAGGTTGAGTGCGCCCAGTGTTGGCAGGCAAGCTTCAAGCACGGTACCGTCCGGCCCGATGAATTGCAGTTGGCCGCCCCAATCCGCTTGCCAGTTTCGGCTGAGGTTCAGCACATAGGCCGCCAGCCGGTGCTGGTCTGGTGCGTGGTCGGTGTGCTGTTTCAAAAAATGACCCGCGCCGTAACGGGTCGCCTGGACATCGGCAAACTCAATGCGAGGCGCGCCGGTGATGTGCCTTAAGGCACTCAAAGTCGTCGATTTGTTCATAAAATCAGCGATTTTTTGCCTGTTTTCTGCTGCTTTTGACTGTTTTTTTGTATGTATTGGTATTTTTATGCGTTCGAATAAATAGCAGAATTCCGCCATTGCTTGCGCATAAACTGTGAAAAACAAGGCATTATAGCCATTTTGTGATAAGCGGCGCAAAGCGGCCGCAGACACATCAAAACTGTCTTTTTTGTCGTTATAACTCAGCGCCCATGCAGTCTCATTTTCCAGCACACTGGCCATGACATCAGCTGATTTCGGCGTTATAAAATCAATGATTTGAATGCGTTGATGTATTTTATAGGCCTTGGCCAAAGCATCCAGATCCAGTTTTGGATTCAACTCATATGGCATATTTAACCTGATGCATTGGCGGATTGAGGGAATCCGCGAAAATCCGCCCATCCAGCATATTGATAATCCGGTGCGTAAAATGAGCATGGGCTGTGGAATGGGTGGCCACCAATATGGTTGTCCCGGTTGCATTCAAGTCTTTAAATAATTGCATGATTTCCATGCCACAACGCGAGTCAAGATTGCCGGTTGGCTCATCAGCAAGCAGCAGCATCGGTTTGCTGGCAATGGCGCGTGCAATCGCCACTCGCTGTTGCTGGCCGCCGGAAAGTTCGTGCGGGTATTGCCCACCAAGGTCGCTAATGCCCACTTGTTCCATCACATCCGCAATACGTTGCTTGCGATCACTGGCTCTCATAACCTGATACAACAGGGCCACTTCAACATTTTCGTAAGCCGTCAAATCGTTAATAAGGTTGAAGTTTTGGAAAACATAGCCGATGTGGCGACGTCGCCATTCAGTGAGCGTGGTATCGGCGATCTCATCGGTACGCTGACCCAAAAATTCGTGTGATCCAGTGCTAGCACGCAGTGTCATACCGATAATGTTGAGGAGTGTTGACTTGCCACTGCCAGAAGGCCCCATCAGCGCGATAAATTCATGTGGCGCAATTTGCAAATTTACAGACTGAAGTACGGTTTTCTCGACCAGTCCGTGTTTGTAAATTTTTTCAACGTCCCGCATTTCAACAAGAAAATTGTCGTTTTTCATCACCAAAGCCTATGTATCACAACCCACATTATTATTATCCAGATTGGGAACAAACACTATTTATACAACTGTAATACGTTATTTATTGTTAATTTTATCGTAATTTAAGCTGCATGTCTGAAGAATTGGTTATACAGTAAAAAATCGAGAATATGCGATTATTTCAATTCATAGACATATAAAGACATATTGCATTGATATTTTTTTCGAATCTATAATTGTTTCGCCTACTAAATGGACTGTGAATGACTGACAAAAATATTTTGACTGAAAACAAAGCGCGAGCTGTTGTGATCATTGGCATTACCGGCGATCTTGCGCGCCGCATGCTAATCCCTAGCCTATATGCGCTGTATCGCGACAATCTTTTACCCAAAGACATTAAGCTTGTCGGGGCATCACGTTCAAATTTAACGACTGAAGCGTTTAGGGCGCTTGTTGCTGAATCGCTCATGCAATTCGTGGCTGCAACCGATCGTGTGCCTGTCAAAATGGAGGGTTTCTGTCAAAGTTTCGAGTATGCTGCCGTTGATAGCGCCAAACCTGAAACGTTTGCAGTTTTGGCAGATATTCTTGGCAATGTGAAAAACAGCGAGGTGATTTATCATCTGTCAACCTCACCCAATCTTTATGGGTCCATATGTGCGGCATTGCAAAGTGCCGGCTTGGCTCACGACAAGGCCAGATTGCTCATAGAAAAACCAATTGGCCACGATCTTACCTCAAGTCGCGCCATCAATGCGGCAGCGGGTGCTGTATTCGATGAAGAGCGCATTTTCCGCATTGATCATTATCTCGGCAAGGAATCCGTGCAGAATTTGCTGGCGCTGCGGTTTGGCAACATGCTGTTTGAGCCTCTGTGGAACGCCAGTCATATTGAACAGGTGCAAATAACCGTTGCTGAAACCGTCGGCGTTGAAGGTCGCTGGGGCTACTATGATGATGCCGGTGCGCTGCGGGACATGGTGCAGAACCATATGCTGCAACTCCTCAGCCTAATTGCCATGGAACCTCCAGCCGGGCTTGATTCGTCGTCGGTGCGTAACGAAAAAATCAAGGTTTTGCGGTCTTTGAGGCCCATCGGCTCAGATAATACAGCCATTGATAGTGTTCAGGGCCAATACAGTGCCGGTTCAATTGGTGGCACATCTGTTGTCAGCTATGCTGATGAAGAGGGCAGCAAAGCCAGCAATACGGAAACATTTGTGGCACTGCGCGCTCATATCGATAACTGGCGCTGGGCAGGCGTGCCATTCTATTTGCGCACTGGCAAACGGCTGGCGGAACGTTCAACTGAAATTTTCATTCAGTTCCGTTCCGTGCCGCATTCCATTTTCAAGGCGGCGGGTGCTGGCCTCAGTCCCAACAAGATGATTATAAAAATGCAGCCGGAAGAAAGCATTCAGCTGTATCTGATGAGCAAGGTGCCGGGGCTTGATCGGGATGGCTTGAAGCTGAAAGCCGTGCCACTTAATCTCAGTTTCGATCATGTGTTTTCAAAGCAGCCGCGCCGCATTGCCTACGAACGGCTGTTTCTTGATGCCATTAATAACAATGGCACTCTGTTTGTGCATCGGGATGAAATTGAGGCGGCCTGGCAGTGGATAGACGGCATTCACAACGGCTGGCAGCAAAGCGGCCAGCCACCGCACAAGTATGCCAGCGGCAGCTGGGGGCCAACCAGCGCGATTGCGCTCACAGAGCGTCATGGACACAGCTGGCATGAATGATCCGCTGCAATTCAACACCGCTGATGAGATGGCACAAGGTGCTGCCGGACAACTGGCCATTATACTCAATGATGCTCTAGATACGCGCGGGCGTGCCATGCTTGTGCTCAGTGGTGGCAGTACACCAAAACGCACCTACCAGTATCTTGCACAAAAAAAGCTCGATTGGTCGCGTGTGACAATTACTTTGGCTGATGATCGCTGGGTGAAGCAACCACATGCCGCCAGCAATGCAAAAATGCTTGCGGAAACACTTTTTGGGGGTGACGCAAAACATGCACAATTTATCGATTTGGTCACTGACGATAGCACGCCTGAGGCTGCCCTACAGACAGTTGCGGGCCGACTGAACCCGTGGACGGATGCCTATGATGCTGTGGTGCTTGGCATGGGCCAGGATGGCCATACAGCATCGCTTTTTCCGCGTGGTTATGGTATGGACATTGCCATGGATATGAACAATCCACTGCCGGTTGCGGCTGTCACGCCAAACCCACTGCCACACGATGCACCATTTCCGCGCATGACACTAACACTTGCCAGACTGCTTAAGTCACGGCATCATATGCTGCTAATTTCAGGCACAGAAAAGCATCGCGTTTTTGAAGATGCCATATTGCATGATGACCCTGCACGCTTGCCGATTGCAGCGTTTTTACACAACACTGCCCTCACATTTCAAACCTATTGGACGGCCTGACATCATCATGCACACGAAACTCGTTGAAGTTACCAAGCGCATTACCGAACGCAGCACAATAACCCGCAGCGCCTATCTTGAACGCATTGCCGCGGCACGCGACGAAGGCCCGCAACGTGGTCATATGTCGTGTGGAAATCTGGCACATGGTTTTGCGGCAGCGCCTGCAGATGATAAAAGCATATTGCGTGCTGGCAAGCGTGCCAATATCGCAATTGTGTCTGCCTATAATGACATGCTTTCGGCCCATCAGCCCTTTGAAACCTATCCAAAATTCATCAAGCAGGTGATCCGCCTCAAAGGTGCGACAGCCCAGTTTGCCGGCGGCGTACCAGCGATGTGTGACGGTGTGACACAAGGTGCCGAGGGCATGGAGCTTTCGCTGTTCAGTCGCGATGTGATCGCCATGAGCACAGCTATTGCGCTTTCCCACAACATGTTTGACGGGGCCCTGATGCTTGGTATTTGTGACAAGATCGTACCGGGTATGCTGATGGGGGCCTTGGCATTCGGACATTTGCCGGTGATTTTTGTGCCTGGCGGGCCGATGCCGTCTGGCCTTGCCAACAAAGAGAAAGCCCGCGTGCGTCAGGCCTATGCCGAAGGCAAGGCCAGCCGGGAGGATTTGCTCAATGCCGAAGCGGCATCCTATCACAGCCCCGGCACCTGCACCTTTTATGGCACAGCAAACTCCAACCAGATGCTGATGGAGGTGATGGGCCTTCACATGCCAGGTGCAGCCTTTGTCAACCCCGGCACACCGCTCCGCGATGCGCTGACCAGAGCCGCCGCTGAGCAAGTCTGTGACAACACGGCACTGGATGATCACTACCGGCCGGTTGGTCACGTGGTGGATGAAAAAGCTATCGTCAATGCCATTGCCGGGCTTGCTGCTACCGGTGGTTCAACCAACCACACCATTCATATTGTCGCTATTGCAAAAGCCGCAGGCATACAGGTGAACTGGAATGATTTTGATGATATTTCCCGCGTTGTGCCTCTGGTCACGCGGATCTATCCAAACGGTACGGCAGATGTGAATCATTTTCATGCGGCGGGCGGCATGGGTTTTATTATTCGTGATTTGCTGGACCATGGTTTGCTGCATCCAGATATTAAAACCGTCAGCGGAAAAGACCTTTATCACCAGTCACAAGAGCCTGTGCTGTCGCCGGAGGCCAGATTAATCTGGCAGGATGCTCCTTCCGCCAGTCTTGATGTGAACATTGTGCGCAGTGCCAAAGACCCTTTTGACACTGAAGGCGGCATTCGTTTGCTCACGGGCAATCTTGGTCGTGCTGTTGTCAAAATTTCAGCCGTGGCGCACGAGCATCGCGCCATCACGGCACCGGCACTCATTTTCGAGAGTCAAGACGCACTGCTGTCCGCCTTCAAAAAAGGCGAGCTTGAGCGGGATTTTATCGCCGTCGTGCGCCACCAGGGGCCGCGTGCCAACGGGATGCCGGAACTGCACAAACTCACGCCCACACTGGGTGTGTTGCAGGATCGTGGTTTTAAAGTTGCCTTGCTCACGGATGGCCGAATGTCTGGCGCATCCGGCAAGGTGCTAGCGGCCATTCATGTAACGCCTGAAGCCTTGGCACACGGGCCGATTGCGCAACTGAATGAGGGTGACTTGATCACCATCGACGGTCATGAAGGTGTGTTTTCAGTGGCGGCAGATTTAAGTGCACGCGCCTTTGCCGATGTTGATCTGTCCGCCAATGCAGCAGGCATGGGCAGAGAACTGTTTGCAACCATGCGCGCAGCCGTCGGCCTTGCTGAGGCGGGCGCTACCTCCGTCTATCAGTGATGGTCGTGGCCGCTGTCCGGTTCGATCAGCCGGTGCATGTGAACAACAAAATACCGCATCTGGGCATCGTCAACGGTGCGCTGCGCAGCCCCGCGCCAAGCGCGTTCTGCAAGTGCATAATTTGGATACATGCCAACAAAATCGAGCGCCTTTAAATCTTCAAATTCCACGCCTGTCGGATCCTTGACACGACCACCGAAGACAAAATGCAGCAATTGTTTGTCAGATTGATCAGCGTTGGTGGTCATGAAATGCTCGCTTAGCCCCAAAGAGCAGGGTTGTATGGATGTAAAAGACTATCCTCATACTGTAGCGCTGGCGAACGATCGCTGGCAAGCAAAAGTGGCCCATCAAGATCGACAAATTGAGCGTCACCCGCAAGAACAGCTGCCGGTGCCATAGCCAGCGAGCTGCCAACCATGCAGCCAATCATAATGTGCATGTGTGCTGCTTTGGCTTTACGCACAGCGTGCAATGCTTCTGTGAGGCCGCCGGTTTTATCGAGTTTGATATTGACGGCTTGATAGCGATCAGCCAGCGCTGCAATATCATCCGATGTATGGACAGATTCATCCGCGCATATGGGAATAGATGCCTTTAGTCCGCGCAAGGTATCGTCGTTGCCGACGGGCAGCGGTTGTTCGATCAAACTGACATTTTCCGCTTCCAGTTGCGGCAACAGCACATCAAGGTCTTGCGGTTGCCAGCCTTCATTGGCGTCAACAATCAGTTGGGCATCAGGCGCACCGTCGCGCACAGCTTTCAGCCTATCCATGTCATCGCGTTTACCAAGTTTTATTTTCAGAAGCGGGCGGCTGGCCGCTGCCTTTGCCGCTTTATGCATTGCACCAGGTGTATCAAGGCTTAGGGTATAGGCTGTGATGCACGGCTGCGGTGAAGACAACCCAGCCGTTTGCCATACAGCTTTGTGTGCGAGCTTTGCCTCATAATCCCACAGGGCACAATCTAGGGCATTGCGCGCGGCACCTGCCGGAAGTTGTGATTGTAGGGCTTCTCTCCCTGTTACCGAAAGGGATTGAATTTGTGCTAGGACTGAATGAGGTGTTTCACCATACCGTGCATAGGGTACGCATTCACCACGGCCAACAACGCCGTCCTGACTGACTTCAACGTATACCACGACGGCCTCAGTTTTAGCACCGCGCGCGATACGAAATGTGTGCAGCAACGGAAAGTGCTGGACGGCCGCTGTAACTTTAAAACGCACGGCGAGATCAATATTATTTCTTGGCTTTCAGTTTGACTTTGACTGCCACATCACTGCTGCCGGATTTAATATCAGAAATTAAACTGTTCATGCCTTTTTGTGCAATTTTTGTATCGAATTCATCGCGCTGCGTTGTTGCCATGCTGATGCCCTCAATTGACAGATCGATGATGCGCAAGCCCACATTTGGAATTTGCGTCACCCGCCAGTCGGCATGTACAGGCTGCGAAACGCTCTTGCCGCTTACCACTGTGTGCACGCTCACATCGCCACGGCTGCCAATTGATGAGGTGCCGGTGGTTTTGAGAACGGTATCACTGAAATCCGTGAGGCGCGACGCATAGATACGCACGACATATTCAGGAAACGCCGCATTGAATTCGGATAGCTGCTCGGGCGTTGCCGTGCGGCGATTGCGGCCAAGCACGGCACTCGCAATTTTATCAATGGCAAAACCCTGCCCAAGCAGTTCGCGGAAGTTTTTCTCGCGCACAGTCTGGGTCAGGTTCTTGTCACGCAAGACGGCAAATGCCTTGTCAGACAGGTCACGGATGAAGGTTTGCGCGGCCTTTGAATCAACAGCGGGTGCTGCTGTTGTCGTGTCTGCAAATGCCACAGGGCTTAAACCTGCTGCGCAGGCAAACGTTAACGCAATGACAGAAAGGGCTTTACGCATGGTGTATCCTTTTGATAAAAAAATTGATCAGATGCCGGATTAGGCGATCGCGCCTTCAATCCAGCTTTTGAGTTGGGCTTTTGGCAAGGCACCGACTTTCGTTACGTGCGGCCGACCGTTCTTGAACAGGATCATGGTCGGGATCGAGCGAATGCCGAATTGGCCGGCAACTTCCGGGTGGGCATCCACATCAAGTTTGGCGATTGTAACCTTGCCACCAAATTCGGTGGACAATTCCTCAAGCACAGGTGCCACGGCCTTGCAGGGGCCGCACCATTCCGCCCAAAAATCGACGAGCACCGGGTGGTCAGCGCCAAGCACATCTGTCTGGAAATTTTCAGTTGTAATCGTTTTGGTTGCCATGGTTAAACTCCTTAATGCCGTTATATGAGAATGTAATAAGACCTTATCAAATCGGCAAGTGGGCCATAAGCTTTACCTGTGATATTCCAGCAAGATATCCGTCGGCAAAACCATCAGTTTGGGCTGTGAAGTCCATAAAATAGCCGTTTGCACCTTCAGACCGGTGTAAATGCGCGATAGAGCGCTGTGGTAGGCTGCTAGCTGGTGTCGGTAGGCAATCGGCACATTGGCTATGCTGTCAGGCACTGTGAGATTGGTTTTATAATCAATGCACAAAACCATCGTATCGGTCACCACCAGACGGTCTATGCGTCCCGACAGCACCTGTCCATTGTCGAGCAAGGCAGATATCGATACTTCAACCAAAGCATTTTCGTTGAAAACCTCTGCAAAAGCCGGGTCTGACATCAGTGCTGTGGCGCTGGCTGCAATCGCCTCAGCGTCGGCAAAACCAGCCCGATCGGCAATCTGACGTGCGGCTGTCAGACGCTCGTGTGCTGGCAGCTGCGGCACGATTTCAAAAATTGTATGCAGCGTCTGGCCGCGAAGCCTCGCAGCGCTCTGCATCTGGCCGCCGGGTGAGTCCCACAGAAGCGTCTCAGTGCTGGTCAACATCGAGGGTTGCAAGGGTCGCGGTGGAAGATGTTCCGCGGGCGGCGGTGTGGTGGCCCAAAGCGGCATTGGCGCTTGCGCTGCCCTTGAAAGTTTATTGTCAGGTGTCTCAACTGTATCTGGAAACATCCCGTTACTAACGCGCAAGGTGTCGCCCCAACGATTGTTGACTATGGTCTCAGCCTTCATTGTCTCAAAGCTGGCCTTGGCAATATCATACCAGGTGATCACTTCCTCTGGCTGCTTCTTTTTTGAATGCCAACCGGTGATGTAAAGTCGGTCAGCTGCCCGGGTGAGGGCGACATACCACAGCCGCCAGTATTCGGCTTGCTCTTTGGCATGGTCACGCTGTTTTTCATCCTCAAGCGGACCGGCAAGATTTTCCTTGCGGGCAAACCAAATAGGCAAGCGCTCGCCTTGACTTGCAGCCTGCACGGTCACCACCTTTTCCAGATCATTTAGCCATCCACAACAGTCTGCGATAATCACCACGGGGGCCTGCAACCCCTTGGCACCGTGCACTGTCATCAACCGCACCTGATCAAGTGGTGCATCTGGATCGCGTTTGATTTGTTGTTCGCTGCTGTCGAGCCAATAGAGAAAGCCCTGCAACGACGGCACGTGGGCCTGCTCATATTCAAGCGCTGCATCAAGCAGCATGGTGATCGGATCATCCGCTTCCATGCCGAGCCGTTGAAGCAGATTTGCCCGGCCGTGCATGGTTTCGAGAAGTGTCATCAAAAACTCATAGGGGGGTGCCCGGTCCGCGGCATTCAGAAGATCAAGCGTCCACGCTGTTGCCTTTGCACTGTGCCTATCATCAGCGTTATTGGCAGAGTCCCGTAGCGCTGACCAGAGCGACTGGTCTTTTGTGCGTGGATGGGCAAGCTTGAACAGACTCTCCTCGTCCCATCCCAGAAACGGCGATCTCAGCAAAGTTGCTAGCATCAGATCATCGTGCGGCTGCAGGACAAAACGAATGCAGGCCAGCACATCCATCACCGCCAGCTGCTTGGTCAGCACCATGCGGTCAACGCCGGCCACAGGCACGCCGGCAGACTTCAGTTCACTCACCAGTGCAGCCATTAAATCGGAGCGACGACGCACCAGAACAAGAATATCGCCAGCGCGCACCCGCTGCCGCTTGCCGCGTATATCAATTGAAATCGGCTCATCACCCTCCGTCCACGCTTTGATTTGTGCGGCTATTTTTTTGGCGAGCGTCCGCTCTGCCGGTGGCCGCCATGGTGTCGGGTCATCGTTCAGCGCATCAACTTGATCTTCCTGATCAGCGTTTATTGATGGCCAAAGGATAACCTCGCCTGGCACAGCTTCACGGTTAGCCTGATGTTTGGGTATATCTATCAGACTGCCAAGGTTTTCATTTGCTAAATGCTTGAGATTAGCATCAACAAATTTCAGCACGGCCCAGGTTGAACGGAATGACAAGCTTAGCGATACGGCATCAAAAGCCAGCCCCGCCTGCCTTGTGCGCAGCGCATACGCATCCCCGCGTTGCCTGAAAATATCTGGCTCAGAACCCTGAAAGCCGAATATGGATTGCTTGTCATCGCCCACGGCAAAAAAAGTGCGAACCACTTCAGAGGATGACTGGCCGACATAAAACTCGGACGACAGTCCGTCGAGAATGCGCCATTGATCCTCATTGGTGTCCTGCGCTTCATCAACAAGAATATGCTGGATTTTGTTATCCAGTTTGTAGAGCACCCAGGCCGCCATTGGATTCTTGAGCAGCTTTGCTGTTTTATCAATAAGATCGGCAAAGCTGATCAGCCGGTTGTTTTGTTTGTATGTTGAAAGTGTGGTGCTAAGCCGAAAGGCAAGCCGGTTTGCAGCCGTCGCCACCGGCAGCCAGTTGAGAAGCGCGAGCGTTTTTTTTATATTTTGTAATTCAGAAGCAATTTTCAGAACAGTATCATAAATGTTCGGATCATATTTAACAGCACTACTCTCCTCGATTTGGCTTTGTGCAAAGCAAATACCTTTCTGTGTCAAAAAAGCCGACTTAAAATCATCAAAATGTTTATAGGGTTCACCCGCTGCGATCCAACGATCAATTTTTGCGGCTGCTTCCTGTCGTCTTTTTCCAGTGCATTGCCGCCACACTTTAGCAACATGCCGTACACGCTCCATGTCGAGCTGGCCATTGGTGCGCACGCTTTCAATATACTCTGTTGCACTGATTGAAAGCGGCAGGCCCAGCACATCGCGGAGGCGGGCTTCCATACTGTCAATCAAAAAGCCGTTGCCGTTTGCCACGGTGTCCAGCTTGCCAGCCAGTTTTGACAGTGTCTTGATAAGCCCTTCATCATCAATCTGGCCAGCCAGCCTTTCAAGGTCCGTTTTGGCTGTGTTGTCCTTGCCTTCAATCACCTCGGTTAACAGTGCATTGATTGCGTCGCGTTGCAACACGCTGTCGCTGCGCTCGTCAAGTGTGGCAAATCCCGGCAGCAGACCCGCTTCCAGCGGAAACCGTGCCAGCAGGGATTGACAGAAGCTGTGAATGGTCTGAATTTTAAGGCCGCCATGCGCTTCTAGGGTCGTGGCAAACAAACTGCGTGCTCGTTTCAGCGTGTCATGGTCTGTTGCCGCTTTCAGCGTATCCAGTTGCGTTGCAAGAGCGGTATCTTCCAGCTGCACGAAGGATGCAAGCCTGTCATAAATACGTGTCGCCATTTCAGCAGCGGCGGCTTTGGTGAAAGTAAGGCATAAGATTGCCTCTGGTCGTGTGCCGTCGATGAGCAAGCGCAGCACCCGATTGGTCAGCACCTCAGTCTTGCCGGCACCGGCTGACGCCGTCACCCAAACCGAACTGTCGGGCCTGAGGGTGCGGACCTGCTCTGGTGTCATGATTTTACCGTCAGCCACTGTCACGGCCGAGCCATTCATTCACACGCGCCAGATGATCATAATCATGATTGGGTCCACGCTCTGGCCCGACTTCAAATTTGTAATATTTTTCCACCTTGGAAAACTCTTCAACCATAGACTTCAGTGTGTAGTAGGCTGTGCTGATCAATTCTTCAGCGCTTGTTTTTGCAGCAAGGTTGGTAATCTTCGGTTTCTCATCACGCTTGGCTTTGGCTGGCCAGATGCTGAGCCGTTCAGCCTTGCCCTGAACGCTTTCAAAGCCGCTGTTGCTGGCCAGCAAGCCAAGTAAGGGCAACTGCAAGGCATAGCCAGCTTTGATCTCCTTTGCAGTTGGCGGATCACCACTTTTATAATCGATAATATCGAGTTTGTTTTCATCGTTTTTGTCAATGCGGTCTGCGATTCCACGCATGGTGAAATCCATTGCCGGAAAAGCGTGCTGGCCAATCACCTCAACACCCACCACAGACCAGCCAACACGCGCCGCCTGAAGCGCCATGAACTGCTCTGCCAGTAATTCAAAACGCGGCCACCACAAAGCCGACACCTTCGGCATGTAAAAAAATTTATACAATGCCGTTCTGCCACAATCCAGCAAAGCCATATGGCTGCGTGCGGCCTCTGGCAGTTTCATAAAAGTTTCAAAGGCGGCATGAAGGGCAGTGCCGCGTTCCCGTGCATCGGGCTCGCCATCAATATCATCAAGCGGCCTCAGGCGCAGCATTCTTTTGGCGTAAAGCGCATAGGGGTTGCGCCGCCACAGCTCAATGTCGGTCACGTATAAATCTTTCGGTCGCGCTGCTAGCGGCGGGGTTGGCTTGGGTTCTTTGGCTGGATCCACCACATCCGGCACATCTATACTGTTCGCAACATCCAGCAACTCATCATCAGTGCTGAGCTGCGCACCAAGCGATGCCGCCAGCCGCTGCCAAAAGCGCGATTTGACCAGCGGTGCCGTACTGCTTTTTTTGGACCGTGTGAGCAGCACCGATGAAGCCCCGAGGCCTTGGGTAAAATCATGCGCGGACTGGCCAAGACGAAACTCTGATGTTGGCAGGCCAAGCTTACCGCGCATGATGTCGCTGAGAAACGGATCGACCTCGGGCGCTGGTGGCCAGCTGGCTTCATTTAACCCGCTAAGGATCATCAGGTCCGCCCGCTGCAAACGCGCTTCCAGTGGCCCCCAGATGAACAGTCGGGGATGGGTGCCATAAATCGGTCTGATCACCTGCAGTGCCAGTATGTGTTGCAAGAATGCAGCATAATCAGCGGGCTCAACGGTGACCGGATTGTCTCTGGCACTGGCCAGCACGGCCACCAGTGCCGTGTTCATGGCACGGGCGACCTCGCCTGCCCAAAGCAGGCAAGGGCCGTCGTTCTGTGATGCAAGCGCTTCAGCGGTTTTAACATGAAGATCAAGCCATGCGTCAAGCGGTCGTGGCGGGCCGGTCATCGCATCGCACCATGGTGCCAGGGCCGCGTTCAAATGGGCAAACCACGTATCCAGCGCAAGCCCGTTTGCCTCCATGGCTGTTTTGAGGCCAGCGAGGCCTGATGTCGGGCGTGGCCCGCGCAACACTTTTTTGTCAACGAGCCGGACCCCCTCAAGCCATGCGGCGCGTGTCATGCCACACATTGTAAACGGGTGTTTGGCCAACCCAAGCAAGGCTACGGGGGCAAGTTTTTGGGCACCGCAGTCTGCAATCAATTCAAAAAAGGCATAGAGTGATGTGCGCACCAGCGGCTGGCCAGCGCTGTCATCAACGGTGATGCCGTAGCGCTTGAGCTGGGCGGCAACGCGCCGCCCAAGCGCGCGATCAAATGTGACCAGTGCTGCGGTTTTACCCGGCGTCTCCAGTTGTCTGCGCATGGCGAGTGCAATCACCCGCGCTTCTTCTTGCGGGGAATTAGTCTCAGCGGTTTTGACCGCTGCAAAAGCATCGTGCGCTGGTGTCGCCAGCCGCCAGCGCGCTGTGTCTATCGCAGGAAGCAATGCCGTTTGGATAGCGATTGTGCGTGCCTCTGGTGCTGATGCCGCCACGGCAGACGGCCATTCCAACACCGACTGGCGGTCCTCGCTTAGCACCGCCAGCAAATTCTTGAGGGCATATTGCGGATGGGTGGGTTTCATGTGGTCCCACGCTGCATCGTCCATTGTGCTGTCAAGGCCCGGTAAAATCACTGTGCCTTGCGGCAGCGCGGCTATCACCCGGACAAGTTCGGCAACGGCGGGCACGCTGCCAGTGGTGCCAGCTGCAATAATCCGTTCAGCAGGCGGATTGGCCTGCCAGCGTACAGCCAACGCACGCAGTTCAAGGATGCGTGCCACAACGGGGTCGATCTTGTTTTGTGTTTTTAAAATCTGCGGCCAGTGGGTGAGCACAATATCCAGAAAGCTGAGTGTGTGCTGCCAGTGCTGCGCCAGATCATCATCGACCAATCTGGCAACAGCCGTTCTGTCGACACCGGCATAATGCAGCTGATCGAGCAGCGCCAGCAAGGGCTGCGCTGCTGCCAGCGCCTCGCTCATGCGCACGGGTTGCTTGCGCGACCCTTCCAGCCACTTTTTGACCAATGGCACAATGGTGAGCATTCGCGCCTCCACTGTGGCGCTTGGTTGTGCGTAAAGGCCCAGCGCTGGGTCGAGGCCTGTTGCCAAAGTATCTTCACTGGCATCAACATCGCCGATCGGCTGCAGGCGCGGCATCAGCAAGGCCTTGCCATCACTCTGGCGCAAGAACGCATCCGCCACAGTGCGCACAGCGCGCCGGTTTGGCAACAATATGCGTATTCTGGAAAGGGCTATCTGGTCGCCCTTAACGTCAGCAAGCAAACCACTGGCCAGTGCATCGGCAAACGGCACATGAGGCGGAATGTTGAAGACCGAGGCTCTAGCCACGGGCTAAGGCTGCCTCCGCCAGTGCAACACCTTCAGGTGTACCCACGTGATACCAGCCGTGGTGATGGACAGTTGCGAACAGGCGCTGTGCTTGCATAGCTCGCTCAAACACAACATGCATCGAGAAAGCACCTTCAGGCGTGTGATCAAACACGTGACGCTTCAGAATTTGGGCACCGGTAAATACATAAGGGGCAGTTGCAAAGGTGCCGCGCCATTGGGGTTGTTGGTCAGGTGATAAAAAGAAATCGCCGACACCATCATAGCCAACGGCATGTGCGGTTGGCACAACCAGCAGCAGTGCGTCCATGGTTTCGGGGTGCCAGGCGTTTGTCAAAGCATCGAGCACAGCCATCTCAGGCCAAACATTATCAGCGTTCATGACGATAAATGCATCACCCTTGAGCAAAGGCAGCGCGTGTTTAACGCCGCCACCGGTTTCCAGCAATATGTCGCGCTCATCAGACATATCGATTTGGGGCAGGCCAGAACGCGTGTGGCAATGCGCCTGCATCTGGTCTGCCAAGTAATGCATATTCACGACAGCATGTGTCACACCGGAACGCGCGGCAACATCGAGGGCACGGTCAAGCAGCGTTCTGCCAGCGACTTCGATCAGTGGCTTGGGTGTTGCGTTGGTAAGCGGCCGCATGCGCTTGCCAAGGCCGGCCGCCAATATCATTACATCGGTGATGTCGCTCATGCGCTGATCCGTTTTCTGTGTGTGTGCGGCACATGCTGCTGAAACCAGCTCTGCACCGGGGCAAGTGCTGGGTGCATCAGGCTCCCCTCCAGCAGTTGCCAGAGCTTGGGCAAATACTCAAGATAGCGGGGTTTCCCGTCGCGTTTGCAGAGACGTGTGAAAATGCCAATGATCTTGGTGTTTCGCTGCGCCCCCAGAATGTGATAGCTTTGCAGGAATGCGGCATGAGATGTAATATTAAGGCGCGCTGGTGCTGTGGATATAAATTGATCCAGCATGGCCTTTTCAAGCTCAGGTGACACATCCCGGCGAATGTCCTGCAACAGCGACGCCACATCGTAAGCCGGGTGGCCGCAAAGGGCATCCTGAAAGTCAATCAGGCCAAACGGTGTTGATGCGCTTTTCAAAACCATGAGATTGTCCGCATGATAATCACGCAGCACCATCACTGGCGCTTTTCGGGTTTCCTCCAGTATGGGTGACACACTCTCCAGCCAGGCTTTATCAAAATCATGCTCAGCCTTTTCACCCGGTGATATGCCTGCCGCCGGTAAAAACCACTCGGTCATCAATCGCGCTTCACGCAGCAGCACGTCAGCATCATAGTCTCCAAGCGGTACAGAACCACCACCACAAACAGATTGATACGGCATGTCTGCTGGCGGCACATGGCTTTGCAGTTGTGTGAGAACCTGCACGGCAAGGCTGTAAAGCACAGCATCCTGCTGTGGGTGCTGTGCCAGATACGGCCCGAGCCGGTCGTCGCCAAAATCTTCGACCAGAACCAGCCCCAGATCAAGATTAGCTGTATAGATGTCAGGGGCATTGAGACCAACGCTATTGAGATAGCAATCCACCGCCAGAAACGGTTTGGTGTTTTCCTTATCCGGCGGTGCGTCCATCAGCACGGCGGTCCTGTCATCGCAGGCAACACGATAATAGCGCCGGAAAGAGGCATCAGCGGCCAGCAAATCAACACGACTTCTGGCCCAACCGGCCGCTGCCAGGAAATCATCAATATGCGGGTGCAGGCAAGCCGATGTCATCGTGCAACCTTATCCGTGATCAAAGCGTGAAACGCATCAGGGTAGCGCAACAAGCGTCGATCATCTGATATGATATCCAGTGAAAATTCAAAAGCTCCTTTTGGCAACAGGAAGCCCATGCGCTCCGGCCATTCAATCACACTCACACTTTCATCGTAAATATCATCCAGCCCCAATCCCAAAATATCCGCTTCATTGCTGAGCCGGTAGAGATCGATATGCCACACCGCCAGCCGCAGCGGCGGTGCCTCATAATATTGCATCAGCGTATAGCTCGGGCTTGGCACATCGCAGCCTTCCGGCAGACCAAGGCCATGCAAGAGGCCGCGCGTCAATGTGGTTTTTCCTGCTGCAAGGTTGCCGCTAAGGGCAATGATATCGCCCTGCCTAACAGCGCCTGCCAGCGCCCGACCATAATCAAGTGTTGCTTCGGTACTTTGCAAAATGTGCTCATGCATCATCGGTGTGACGGCTCGGCCACGGCGTCAAAATGGCGTGGTAATGTGATCTCGACTTCAGTGCCGATAGTTTCTTTGGATTGTAGCGTTACCGCGCCGCCATGCAGCTCAACAAAATGTTTGACCAGCGATAAACCAAGGCCAGCGCCAGCAATCGCATGGCTGTTGCTGCCGCGAGCAAAGCGATCAAACACGGTCTTCTGGTCACCCGCTGCAATGCCGACGCCTGTGTCTGCAATCACAATCCGCACATCATGTGCCGTGCCGTGTGCTGAGATGGCGATGCGCCCTTCAGGCGGTGTGTAGCTTAGAGCATTATCAAGCAATTTTTCGATCATCTGAGATACGCGCCGTGTGTCGCCATCGATTGAGCCCACGCTGTCATCGCAATGAATGGTTATGCCAGTGTGCAGTTTCTGGGCGCGTGCTGCCACCCGGTTTACAGCGTGTTTGATTTGATCAGCCACATCAACGCTGCCACGATCTAGCACAGCGCTCTTTGCATCGTCATCCGCTGTGATAAGTGCCAGATCTAGTAAATCTCCAATCAAACCATCAAGTTTTTGTGAAGATAAAACTATATCCCGTATATACTTGGATTGTTTGTCTGTCAGACTACCAAGATAGCCTTGTTCCAGCATTTCCGAAAAACCCATGATACTGGTGAGGGGGGTGCGCAGTTCATAAGACATATTCTGAACGAATTGTGATTTGATCCGGTCAGCGGCTTGCAAGGCTGCATTGTTTTCTTGCAGCATGCGTTCTTTATTGCGGCTGTCAGTTATATCGACAAATGTCAGCAAGCCAGCGCCGTCCGGCAGCGGCACGCCGGCATAGCTGATCATGCGCTGATCCGTGGTTTGTAATTCACCGCTGATCTGCTCACGTTGCTGCACCATGGCCTGGATATTCTGGCGCAACATTTTTTTATCGTCTTCGATCAGAAAAATACCCTGTGCCTTGTCAAGCAATTCATTCACGTGCGGCTCGGTGTTCAGCATATCTTCGTCAAGCACCAGCAAAGACGCGAGAGCCCTGTTAAACAGCCGCACACGACCGTCTGACTGAAACAGGGCAACGCCTTCATGCAAATTGTTGAGCGTCACCTGCTGCACGTTGATCAGCGTGTTGTAGGAGCGCTCAAGCACCAGCCGTGCCGTCACATCCTCAAACAGCAACTGGATGCCACCGAGCGGATGCGGCTGGGTCACCACCCGCAGTGTTGTCTCATCCGGCAGGTGCCACATGTCCTCTTTGGGGTTAAGCAGATTGGTGTAATGATCAAGCTCAGCCTGCTTCCAGCCGCGATAGTCTACTTTTTCAGGCAGGCGCCGGGTATCACGCAACCGGTCAAGCACGTCGCTATGGAGTGGTCGTTCGGCAAACCACGCCGGGTCGAGGTGGAACAACCGACTAAACGCACCATTGTGAAACACCAGATGCTTGTCGGGTCCGAAAATTGCCACTGGCGTTGATAGCATATCCAGCGTTTCATGCTGCGCTTGGGTGTAGCGTTCAAGCTCGCTTTTGAGATGACGCTGCTCTGTCACATCAACAGCAAAACCCGCATAGGCGGTATCAATCAACACATCGTGAATGAGCAGTGTCCGCAAATTACCATCGATAATGGCAGTTTCTTCGTGTGAGTGAACTTTGACACCATCGGCTGGCCGCACACCTAAGCCGCGTATCAGTTCGGTTGAACTGGCAATAACAGCATCGGCGGATGTGGCTTCAACAGCCTGCACATAGGCACTGTTGACATGCGTCAGTCGGAAATCCTTATCGCGCCGCCATATCGGAAAAGGGGCAACTTCAATCAGAGCTGTTACGTCATCGAGAATATTGCGCAAGGCTGTTTGATCTGTGACCAGGGTTTCAGCAACACCATGGCTGTCACTGACATCAGTAAGCCACAGAATGATCTGATCATGATTGCCAGTAATGTCAATGTCCAAGCGCCGACCTTGAACGGAGACCGTTCGATCTTCAAAATGGACAGTATGTCTGAACGCTGCGCCAGAAACTCTGAGGACGGCAATATCATTGGCAAGGCCTGCGCGTTCATTGCTGTCTGTAACGAGCTCAAGGACACTCTCGAGAGTGCTAACCCGCATGTCCTTTCCCAGCCACTGATGCGTGGGCTCGGTTGTGTAGACATGGCCCTGCGCATCGATGACCAACCAACCGTAGGGCGTTGTGTTGACAAGCGCATGGAGGCGTGTGCCCCAGGCTTCTGTCACTTGCGCACGCGCACGCTGGCGTGCTGCGAAAATTATCGCCAGGACAGCCGCAGCCAGCCACCCTGCAGAGAGCAGTGTGGCGACCAGCAGCTTCAGCGAAATCGGGGCCACATGCATCACACCTGAACCTTAGCCCTGTGTGATGCACCTCGGCAAGTGTACTTTAATAACGGTAGCTGTCCGGCTTGTACGGGCCGTGGTCTGCCACACCAATGTAGGCCGATTGTGCCGCTGTCAGTTTGGTCAGCGTCACGCCAAGCTTTTCCAGATGCAAGGCGGCAACTTTCTCATCGAGATGTTTTGGCAAGGTGTAAACTTCGTTTTTGTAACGAGCGTTATGCTGCCACAGTTCGATCTGCGCCAGCACCTGATTGGTAAAACTTGCTGACATGACAAAGCTCGGGTGGCCGGTGGCGCAGCCCAGGTTCACTAAACGGCCCTCGGCTAGCAGCAAAATACGCTTGCCATCCGCAAACTCAACCTCGTCAACCTGCGGCTTTACATTGTGCCACTTGAAGTTCTTCAGGCCCGCAACCTGGATTTCGCTGTCGAAGTGGCCGATGTTGCAGACAATGGCGCGGTCTTTCATGTCCCGCATGTGGTCAACGGTGATGACATCAAGGTTGCCGGTGGCGGTGACGAAAATATCGGCGCGCTTGGTGGCTTGTTCCATGGTGACAACTTCATAGCCTTCCATCGCCGCTTGCAAGGCACAGATCGGATCAATCTCAGTCACCAGCACGCGCGCGCCACCTTGGCGCAGCGAGGCGGCTGAACCTTTGCCCACATCGCCGTAACCGGCAACCACAGCGACCTTGCCGGCCAGCATCACGTCCGTTGCCCGGCGGATGGCATCAACCAGTGATTCGCGGCAGCCATAGAGATTGTCGAATTTTGACTTGGTAACGCTGTCATTGACGTTGATCGCCGGGAAAGGCAAGCGACCATCTTTTTGCATTTGATACAAGCGGTGAACACCAGTTGTCGTCTCCTCTGACACCCCTTTGATGGCATCGCGGCATTTGGCAAAGAAGCCGGGCTTCTCGGCATTGACCTTTTTAATGAGGGCAAACAAAATCTCTTCTTCCTCATTGCCGGGCTTGGCAATTTTGCTCGGGTCAGTTTCGGCTTCAGCGCCGAGAATTATGAGCACCGTTGCATCGCCACCATCATCGAGAATGGTGTTTGGGGTGCCAACCGAGCCATCAGTCATCTGCCATTCAAAAATCTTAAGGACGAAATCCCAATATTCAACCAATGTCTCGCCCTTGTGGGCAAAAACCGGTGTGCCGCCAGCGGCAATGGCCGCAGCGGCCTGATCCTGGGTTGAGAAAATATTGCAAGAGGCCCAGCGCACATCGGCCCCCAAAACCTTCAGGGTGTCAATAAGCACAGCGGTCTGGATGGTCATGTGCAGACAGCCAGCAACACGCGCACCTTTCAAGGGCTTGCTCTCGCCAAATTCCCGACGCAGCGCCATTAAGCCGGGCATTTCGGTCTCGGCAATGGCAATTTCCTTGCGGCCCCAGTCAGCGAGGGACATATCTTTGACGGCGTAATCGTGGCTGGCCATGCGGCGCTCCTTTGGAATGAAATCTTGCGCCTGCCATAGCGGCTATGCGTAGAATGAGCAAGCATAAAGAAATGTTTATATCTTTATTTGCTTTGAATTTTGAGTCAGGAATGCCCGAGAAGCCGCTTTTTGATCAGTGCCAGTATTTGGCGACATTGCTGATTGCCAAGGCTTGCCATCAAAAATCTCAATGTGCAGACTATTGACTTTGGTTATATTTTCCTATATGGTTATTGAATTGGAGAAGAATTATGACTAAATTTTATTTATTTATCCTGCTTATGCTTAACTTTACAACACATTCTGCTCTGGCAGCGCCACTCGACGCAGCCATTGCCAAAGATTACCCGTCGCTGGTCGCCCTGTATAAAACCCTGCACCAGAATCCCGAACTGTCGTTTCATGAAACAGCCACTGCCAAGCGCATGGCGACGGAACTGCGCACGGCGGGCTATACGGTCACCGAACATATTGGTGGCAACGGCGTGGTCGGTGTTATGAAAAACGGTGACGGCCCGGTGCTGCTGATCCGCACAGACATGGATGCGCTGCCGGTTAAAGAGCAAACCGGTTTTGCCTATGCCAGCACTGTCACCACCCTGGATGACACGGGCACTCGTGTGCCGGTGATGCACGCCTGCGGCCACGACATCCACATGACGGTGTTTACCGGCACAGCGCGGCAACTTGCTGAAATGAAAAGCCAGTGGCACGGCACGCTGGTGATGATCGGTCAACCGGCAGAAGAGCGCATTGGCGGTGCCACAGCCATGCTTAAAGATGGTCTGTTCACGCGATTTCCAAAGCCGACACATCTGCTTGGCCTGCATGACAGCAGCGATCTGCCGGCTGGCACTTTGGGTTATACGGTTGGCTACACACTGGCCGCCGCCGACTCGATTGATATTGTCGTGCACGGCATTGGCAGCCACGGCTCGCGCCCGCAGCTCGGCAAAGACCCTGTGCTGCTTGCGGCCCAAATCATCACCGGCCTGCAAACCATCGTCAGCCGCTCGATCGATCCGCAGGATCCTGGTGTCATCACTGTGGGGGCCATTCACGGGGGCACCAAGCGCAACATCATTGGCACCAGCGTGACGCTCGAACTGACCGTGCGCAGCTATACGGATAAAACCCGCAAGGCCCTCATCGATGGTATCAAACGCATCGCTGATGGCAATGCCATGGCCGCAGGACTGCCACCAGAACTCTACCCGACGATCACTGTGGTCGATGCGTTTGCGCCGGCAACCTTTAACACCGCAAAGCAAACCGAGGCCGTCGCCACGATCTTCAAGCAACATTTTGGTGACACTCGCGTGCAAGCCATGCAAGCCATAATGGGCAGTGAAGATTTTTCCGAATATTGGCAGGCGGACAAAACTGCTGAAAGCACCTTTTTCTGGCTCGGCTCAGCCGAGCCAAACGCCTACGCTGCTGCAAAGGCAAAAGGTGTGAGCTTGCCCACCATGCACTCGCCATTCTTTGCACCCGACCCTGAACCAACAATCAAGACCGGGGTGGAGGCGATGACTATGGCAGCACTAGGGATATTGAAGAAATAATCACGCTCGTTCCGGCATGACCACCGATTATATCGCGAGTCAGTTAAAACGACCTCTGCTATTAAAACAGCATTAAAAAAAAGGCAGGATTTCTCCTGCCTTTTTTATATCAGAGCGTGTGGGTATTAGGGATTGCTTGGGGATTGCGGGTCACCAGCCGGCCCAATTTTATTCATATTGAACAGCGCACGAATGTCGGGTGAGCCGTTACCATAAATATAGTTATATTTTTTAGGAAAGTCGGTGCCGTAAACACCATCGAAACCCGGGTTGTTGCGATGATAAGGCTGTATGGCTGGTTGCGGACCCGTCGCTGTATTTTGCGCTTTGGCTTGTGTGTAAAGGAAGGTGTTGACGTTTCCAAGACGGCCGCCTTGGTATTGCACCAGCAGGGCCAGTGCGCCGACAAATTCAGGTGAGGCAACCGACGTGCCAATCACACCAGCGCGCGAGCCGTTATCCCAGATGATATCAAAACCATCATCGAGGGTGCAGGATGATGCAATACCTGGGCAACCACCCACAAACATGCCAACATCAGGCAGTGTGCGCATTTTTGAATTGGTCGTGACCAGTTTTTGATAGTCCGGTCGTTTGAAAATGGTGCTGATGCCACCGCCTGCACCCCAGTAACCACCAGAAATCGGGTTGGTGCCAAACGGGCTGTATGGGATCAGCGGATTACCAAAGGCACTTTCACGCACATATTTTGATTTGAGCGTGCCTGGCACAAATTGTGTGATCAGGTTGCCACCGCCTACAGATGTCACGTGCGGGCTGTGCGCCGGAAAGGAAACACCGGGAATCCATGTTGGTGCCGCATTTGGATCGCTTGAGAAAGCATCAGCGCTTGGGCATTGCAAGCCACCGTTGTCGCCTGAACTTGCAACAAAGGTGATGCCTTGGGCATTGCCTTGGGCAAATATGCTATCATAAACCCTAAGCAAACCAGTTTGATCAACACCATTGTTATAGTCTGCGGTGAAAAACAACTCGCAAGCACCGAAGGATGAATTCACCAGGTCAAACGTATTGTTGGAAACAATAGTGTAATATCCATCAAGAATGTTTGCAAACGAAAGGTTTGGAACATTGACCAAAGTGACATTTGCACCGGGCGCGCCACTGATCACTTGCTGCACATCCAGTGAGGCTTCAAAAGACAGGTTAGGGTCAAAAGGCGCACCACCGTTGATCAGCAAGCGGTTGATGGTTGGCACGGGTTTGCCGGTGTTGGTTGTGAAGTTTTCATGATCAAACATTGCCTGAACATCTGTATCGAGAATGTCATTTGATATCAGAATGGCAACGTTCGACCCTGTCCCGTCAAGCTTCTTGCCTTTTACCTTGGCAGTATAGGAAGGATAATCGTACGCTTGTTTCAGATCATTGTAATAATAACCGCGATTGATGCCACGACGACTGTCCGCAATGACGCCGTTGGTTTTGACGGCCATTGGTTTGGCTGCATGCATGTTGGCAAAATCAGCAATGACAACTTTTTCGCTTTCCAGCGCCGGTGACATGGCAAGTTTCGACATGGCGACCATGCTGGCCTTGCCAGTGGCCGATGATTTAACGCCAAGGCGTGTGCCCAGTAGTTTTTCAATCTTCGCAACCGAGCCTGAAACCGTGATGGAGCGACTGCGCATGGCTTTGACGTTAAGGCCAGCAGCCTTCAGGCTATCGTGCACTCTGGCCATTGATGCCTGTGTCGGGCCAAAGCGTGTGCCAAAGTCAGCCGGTGTCAGCCATTTATGATAGTTGGCTGAACCCGGTGTCTGTTGGTCGGATAGCAGGGCTTCAAGACCCGCTTCATTGCGCAGCGGCAAAAAAAGCTCAAACTGAACAGTGGCGGCCGCATTGGCCTTTGCCAGTGTCTCAACTGCATCAGCGGCTTGCGCTGGTGCAGCAACAGCCAAAACGCAAGCCGTTGTCAATAAAGTTGAACATAAAACAGATTTAATCATGATAGTCCTCACTTGAACGTGTTAAACTGCATGCAAATGAACATAAGATGCGTAACGATGCAAATTATTTTATTAAATTTTTAAGTTACGAAGAATTTTAGGGACAAAGAAACATGTTGCGGCGCAATATAAATTGGGCGTTCATCGTTATCCCCAACGCTTGATCGGGGAACTTGGGCAATAAGGTCTCGGTGGCGGCAGTGTTCACTAGAGCTTAGAGATCTCGCACCAGAAGCGGGGATGACGACCATCAACGCATTCACTATAGCTCTTTGTTATCGTTCGCCTTGTCCCGATAAAATGAAGCTCATTTTATCGGGGGCTCGCTATATATTATGCCAAAAAATTGGCCTGAAAATCTTATCTGTCGCAGGCGGACCAACGCCTTTAGCAGAGAGATTTTCAGGCCGGTCCATGGAAAACTTTGGGAGGTCCCCAGGACTGTTCGTAAAATTTTAGCTGTCGAGCTGGCGGCTGAGGGCGGTGATACTGGTTTCCATTTCATTGTCTGTCAGACGCAAAGATTCGATTCGCTTGATCGCGTGCATCACGGTTGTGTGATCGCGGCCACCAAATTTGCGCCCGATCTCTGGCAGTGAGCGCGGTGTCAAACGTTTGGCCAGATACATGGCAATCTGGCGCGGCCGCGCCACTTCGCGCGAGCGCCGAGCCGAGAGCAAATCCGCCAGTCGTATTTTATAGAAGTCAGCCACCTTGCGCTGTATTTCGTCTATGGTGATGCGGCGATCGTTGGCCCGAATGAGATCCTGCAGAGCACTGCGGGCAAATTCCAGATCGACCGGACGCCCCGTGAGGGTTGCGTGCGCCACCACACGGTTGAGCGCGCCTTCCAGTTCCCGAATGTTGGAGGACACACGGCGGGCCAGAAACTCCAGCACGTCCGAGGGCACATGGGCATTGGCCATGGTTTCCAGTTTGGACTGTAAAATGCCAAGCCGAAGCTCAAAATCAGTCGGGTGAATGTCCGCAACCAACCCCCAGCCGAGGCGGGAACGAATGCGCTCCTCGATGCCTTCGAGGTCAGATGGCGAGCGGTCCGCCGAGATGATCAGCTGGCGACGATAATCGATCAGCGCGTTGAAGGTGTGAAAAAACTCCTCCTGCGTTGAGTTCTTGCCTGCAATAAATTGTACATCATCAATCATCAGCACATCGACATTGCGGAAGCGCTGTTTGAAGGCCACTGTATCCTGATGGCGGAGGGCAGACACAAACTCGACCATGAATTTTTCAGCCGATAAATAGACCACCTGTCGTTCCGGATGCTGACGGCGGATTTCCCAAGCAATGGCGTGCATCAGATGGGTTTTGCCAAGCCCGACACTTGAATGCAGAAACAAGGGATTGAAAGCCACAGTGCCGCCTTCCGCAACGCGCTGAGCGGCCGAAAACGCAAACTGGTTCGAGGCACCCACCACAAAGCGATCGAAAGTATAGCGCGGGTCCAGTGGCGATCCTAGAGCCGCCGACGTGTTGCCATTAACAGCGCTTCCAGCCGCAGCATTCTGGGTCGCGGCCGTGCTCGTGGCGCCATTTGATGGCGTCACCATAGGCGTGGCCAAATTGTGTTGTGCAGGCGGGGCCAGTGTGCTTGCAGCAACAACCAGACGAACAGATGTTATACAATCCGTCTTGGCGGCCCACAGGCTGCGCAGTCGCTCGGCAAAATGGCTGGCCACCCAATCCCGCATAAAACCATTGGGGAGTGCTAGCAGCACCTCGTTACCGGAAGCGCTGACAAACGTGAGGGGCTTCAGCCAGCTTTCAAATGTCCGCACACCAAATTCCGCACGCAAGTGATCTCGTATGGCTGCCCAGGCGTCTGCAATCCCTGTTTCAGCTTCTGTGCCACTCTTAACAGTTTTGTCGGTTGTGTCAGGCTGCAACAAAAGAGCGCCCGCTACAGCGGCAACAGCCATAGGACTGGTAGTCGCAGGAATCATATCAATGGGCGATGTCATCTGCCGGGCTTTGCCAGAGTTGAAACTATCGCTGTTGAAACTATCGCTGGAGGTATGAAAGCCACGGATACGGCTGTTATCTTCATTGCCATCACTCTCTCTCATCATTTCCCCACGTCGCCCCCAAGCGCCTTATTGAATTATAGAATATTGATAAAACTGGAAAATTTTACCGGTATACGCCACATCGTTTTCAATATTTGAAGGCCGCGCCAATTCTGCACTGCGGATGCAAACATCCGTCTTACACACTGAAGCTTTCAAGAATCGATTATTTGTGACAGTTTGAAGAGTGTATCGAACTCAAAAACGAACGCAAGCGCAGAAACGTTCAGTTACTTTAAATAAATAGATTGACAAGGCAAACCCGAGCAATCCTCAACACTTAATCTAACCAATTGATATTTATGCATTATTTTTAAAACGTAAGAGTCGGCGAGTCGGCCGCTCATATGATTGAATTTCAATGGCTTTGATAAAAGTTTTAAGCATGCTGATGAACACAAAATGAATAATTAATTGGCAGCGACTCGACGCTCAAAAAAATGTTCAACAGCCCGCGCCACCCCGCGACCAATGATTTTCTGCCCATCTTCTGAAAACAAAAATTTCGAATCAAGCGCGTTGGACATATAGCCGGTTTCCAGCAGAATGGATGGCACATCGGGGGCCTTCAATACAATAAATCCGGCAAAACGATGAAAATTCGATCGAAAATAGAGAGATTTACTCACCTCACGCACAGCCGTCTGGGCAAATTCCGAAGAGTAATTCATCGTTTCATGCTGGGCGAGATCAATCAGGATATTGGTCACATCCGGGCTTTCTCCACCAAGATTGATGCCTGAAATAATGTCGGCCTTGTTTTCCTTAGCGGCCAGTTTTTCGGCCTCTTTGTCTGAGGCTCTGGTAGACAGGGTGTAAACCGTGGCACCGCGGATTGCGGGGTCTACGATCGAATCGGCATGGATCGAGATAAACAGATCAGCGCCCAGCTTGCGGGCGATTTCGACACGGCCGGTGAGCGGTATGAACACATCGGTCGAGCGTGTCAGCATGGCTTTGGCTTTGCCGCCTTCATCAATTTCAGCCTTGATGGCGCGCGCGATTGCCAGCGTCACTTCCTTTTCCTTGCGACCGGCCAGCACGCTGGGTGCACCTGGGTCTTGGCCGCCGTGTCCCGCATCAATCACCACAATCGGCAAACGACCGCGAATTTTAGCCGAAAGCGGTGGTTTTTCAACAGCCACCGGAATTTGCTCCGGTGGCAAAAGAGGCACGTTCGATGTTGGCAAGCTGGCAATAACCACTGGTTTTGTAAGGGGAGTTTGCGAGAGTGGCGGCTGTGTTGAGGTTGTTTTGACAGCCGGTTTTTGCGCTGCCGGTTTTACAGGCGCGCCTGATTCAATCACCGGGCCAGACGGGGTGCCGAAATTCGCACCAACTTCTGTTGTATCGTCCGCATCAGCTGGTTTCAGATGCGCTGCCGTGGTCGCCCCCGGCACTGTGGTTTTGCCACGCTTCATGGTTTGGGCATATACGGCGGTATCTGCGGCCTTGAGAGTAATGATCAGCCGGGGCTTGCCGGTGTTGTCCGCAGCATCAAATGTGCGCGTGCCTGAGACAATGGCGGCATCACTGATATCCATCACAACACGTGTTGAACCCGGTTTTGGCTGGCCCAACCGGATGGCGTTGACGAGGCCAGCAACCGAAATTGAAGCTTTCTGGCTGTTGCTGACGCCTGGTATGTCGAGCACCCAGCGTTTTGGGGCATCAAGTGCAAACAATTGAGGCCGGTCGAACGGGCCATCAAAATCCAGTGTGATCAGCGTTTCGCCAACGCTCGCCTTTTCCTCCACACGAATATCGGTGATATGGGCCGCTAGGGCGGGTAACCCGACCAGAGCGGCTAGCAACACGATTGTAACGCTGAGATAACGAACCATTCGGAATACTCTACTTCAAACCAGTTTAAATGGCCAAAACAATTGTGTGAAGCCATTATGACAGTTAGGGTTGTTTGACTACCAAAATGGTGTTAGCACGTACGAATCGTATCTGAGCAGGGTGATTTTTTTGTTAAATATCACTTATTTCGCGTCTGATATGCCGTGCAATGTATGTATTTTAGCAACAATACAGCCATTATCAAGTTAGGTCCGGTTTCGGATGACGTTAAAACATATCCATGCGCCCATGCGCGATAGAGATCATAGAATCTACCGGTCAACGGCAGTTTCTAGTTGCGTCTATCACATGTGCGCAAGCCGTCTGGCAACGTGCCAGCACTGTCACACACACTCTTACACAAACATAATCCCCGCCCATCTTGAGGCAAGTGGTCCGCATATCTCTGCGGTATACACGCCATCGGTGAGGCCGGGTCCAGGGAGACTATCTCATGTCAAAAATGCTCATCGATGCCCGCCACCCGGAAGAAACCCGCGTGGTGGTGCTGCGCGGCAACCGGATTGAAGAATTCGATTTTGAAGCCGAAGCCAAACGCCAGCTTAAAGGCAACATCTATCTCGCCAAGGTCACCAGAGTAGAACCTTCGTTGCAGGCAGCGTTTGTCGAATACGGCGGCAACCGCCATGGATTTTTACCGCTGTCGGAAATTCATCCGGACTATTATCAAATTCCGCAGGCAGACCGCGATGCACTGCTGCAAGCCGAGCGCGACGCCCATGTGACGCGCGATGCGCATCACGATGATGAAGACGATGATCATCTGGAAGATATGTCTGACGAGGCACTGGTCGCCGAAGCGATACAACACGCTGAGGATCACCAGAACGCAGATACCATGGAAGACACAGCCGAAAATATCAGCACGGATGACGGCGATGTGAATTTAACTGACGCAGATCACGGCAGTGCAGATCTTGGCAGTGCGGATCTCGATAGTTTGGATCACAGTGGGGTGGAGCCTGAGACTGTACAAGACCGACCAGCCGAGATCACCGAAGTTGGCGCCTCCGATGAGGCCGAAGCAGAAGCTGCACGTCGTCGCCGCACGTTGCTGCGCCGTCACTATAAAATTCAGGAAGTTATTCGCCGTCGTCAGATTTTGCTTGTGCAGGTTGTGAAAGAGGAACGCGGCGGCAAAGGTGCTGCACTTACAACCTACATGAGTCTTGCAGGTCGTTATTCCGTGCTGATGCCCAACACCACCAACTCTGGTGGTATCAGCCGCAAGATTGCCCAGTCCACCGACAGGCGCCGGCTGAAGGAAATCATGAGTGATCTGCAGCTGCCGATGGGCATGGGCTGCATCATTCGCACAGCCGGTTTGAAGCGTACGAAAGTTGAAATCCGGCGCGACTTTGATTATCTGACCCGGTTGTGGGACGAAATTCGTGAAACCACCATGCACTCGGAAGCGCCAGCGCTGGTCTATGAGGATTCAAGCCTCGTCAAGCGTGCTATCCGCGATATCTACAACAAGGATATCGATGAGGTTATTGTTGACGGTGAGCCCGGCTACCGCGCTGCTAAAGACTTCATGCGCCTGCTGATGCCAAGCCATGCCAAGCGCGTGCAGCTCTACCGTGAACCGGCACCACTGTTTCAGCGCTATCAGGTCGAGGCGCAGCTGGAGACCATGTATCATCCAACGGTGCAGCTGAAGTCAGGTGGCTACATCGTCATCAACCCGACAGAAGCCCTAGTCTCCATCGATATCAACTCGGGCCGCTCAACCAAAGAACATAACATCGAAGAAACGGCAGTGAAAACCAACTGCGAGGCGGCGGATGAAATCGCGCGTCAGCTGCGTCTGCGCGACATGGCGGGTCTGGTGGTGATTGACTTCATCGACATGGATGAAAACCGCAATATCAAAACCGTTGAGCGGCGCTTGAAGGAGGCGCTCAAAAACGACCGGGCGCGTATTCAGGTAGGCCGTATTTCAAATTTTGGCTTGATGGAAATGTCACGCCAGCGCCTGCGCACCGGCGTGCTTGAAGCATCCACCCACGTTTGCCCAACCTGCACCGGGGCGGGCTTTGTCCGCTCGGTGCCATCATCCGCATTGTTTGCCTTGCGTGGTCTTGAAGATGAGGCTGGCAAAGGCCGCGCTTCTGAGCTGACACTCAAAGTGCCCGCCGATGTGGCGATTTATATTCTGAATAACAAACGGGTAGAGATTGCTGATGTTGAAACCCGCTGCGGTGTTACGGTCGAGGTGCAACCCAGCGCCACGCTGATGGCGCCTGAATTTGAAATTGATCGCGCGGGTGGTCCGCCAACGGTGCCGCCAGCGGCCATGCTTGCCCCGATGCCAATCGAACCTGAAGATGACATACCTGATGACATCGATGACGAAGAGATCGCCGACACGTCAGAGCGTGAAGACGATGACAGGGATGATGCCGACAGCAGTGCAGCCAAGCGCGATACACAGCGCGCCGATCGCGACGGGGATGGCAATCGCGGTCGCAAGCGCCGTCGCCGCAAGCGTCGTGGCGGGCGCGACCATGATGAAACCAAAACGGACGGCGAACAGCCCGTTGCAGCGGATAGCGCTAACGGCAATGAAACCGTAGCCGCTCCCCCGCTGGATGGTGATGGTGCCTCTGATGGTGAGGGTGGTGAGGGCGTTTCAACAGCTGAGGTGCCCGGTGATGATGCTGAAGCCGAAAATCCCCGCCGTCGTCGCCGTGGCAGGCGCGGTGGCCGCAATCGCGGTAAATCAGACGCGGGAACTGGCGATGAAGCACAGACGACGTCTCATGTCGCTGACGGTCCTGTTTTGTCTGATGCACAGGATACGCCTAACACTTTACAACCCGCAGAGCTGATTGGCCCGGATGCTGATGTTCCAGACGATGCTGCTGACAAACCAAAGCGCGTGCGGAAGCCCAGGGTGAAAAAAACCGATGCGCCAGACTTTCCAACAGACGCGTCTGCTGAGATTGCCGTTGAAGCTAAACCTTCGAACACATTGGTTGATGTGCCAGATGCAAAAATGGTCGCTGCACCGGTTGTAACGCCTGATCCTGTGGTCATAGGCACAACGTCTTCAGAAGCTATTCAGGACGTCGCGCCCGCAAACACAACGCCGATCTCAACCCGCAAAGGCTGGTGGCAACGCACATTCAACGGCTAATGCATGGTAAGCAAATGCGGCTAGCATAACGTGCGTTTAAGACATTCTTGCAGCCGACGGCCCTCTGCCGGATTAGTGCAACAATCTGCCCTTGCGCGGCTTCACTGGTGCAGAGTGCAATGCCACCATGGCATGCAAATCCAGCCAGAGTGACAGGCCTTCAGCATCGGCTTTGTCGCGCATGGCGGCAATGGCCTTGAGGCTGAGGCTGACAGCACGACCAGGCCCCAAACGCTCGATCATGCTGCTGGCGACAGTGGCAACAAGCACCTCAGGGGAAGCGGGTATGTTCAGATACATGGGCGGCGACTTCTTTTTTTAAAGGTATATGGCGCAGTCGGGTAGTGCCCTGCAGGTTTGCAAAAGTCAGGCCAAACTCTAAAATGTGGCTTTCTATGGCACGGGCTGATACATACCCGCTTTCAATCGGCAAAATGTGCCGCATACAGCTGAAAGGACAAGCCTGCGCATGGATAGACTGACCGCCATGGAAATGTTTGTGAAAGTTGTGGCGGAAAAAAGTTTTTCCAGTGCAGCACGCCAGCTGGGTGTCTCAAAATCCGTGGTATCGAAAGCCGTTGCCGAGCTGGAAGACCGGCTAAGCGCCCAACTGCTCAACCGCACCACCCGGCAAATGTCGCTGACAGAGGTTGGCCAAGCCTATCACCAGCGCTGCCTAGGTATCCTTGAGGAGGTTGATGAGGTCGAGCAGCTGGTCTCGTCACAAGCGCGCGCGCCCAAGGGTTTACTGCGGCTAGCAGCACCAGTCACGTTCTCGATTGCGCACCTGGGTGGGCCGATATCAAGTTTTCTGAAAGCCAACCCGGATATGTCGGTTGAGCTCGCGCTCAACGACCGCATGGTTGATATTGTTGAAGAAGGTTTTGATGTTGCCATCCGCATTTCAAGGCGGCTCAAAGACAGCAATCTGATCGCTGTCAAACTGTGCTCCGCGCGCTCGGTCGTGAGTGTCAGCCCGCAGTATCTGGAAGCGCACGGCGAACCGCAGCATCCACGCGATTTGCTTGGCCACAAGTGCTTGCGCTATTCCAATCTCGGTCCTGCCGAGGAGTGGAGTTTTCTCGACCCGGATACAAAACAAGCTCTTGCCATGCCGGTGTCTGGCCGCATCATCACCAACAATGGTGAAGTGCTGCGGGCAGCAGCGCTCAATGGCGAAGGGATTATCTACGGCCCCAGTTTTATCGTTGCAGACGATATTCGCACGGGCAGACTGGTGCCCATATTGAAAAAATATGTAGGACCACCGTTCATCATCTATGCCGTCTATCCACCCAACCGTCACATCTCGACCAAGGTGCGCCGCATAGTCGATCACTTGCGAAAAACCTGGGGCGAGTTGCCGGAGTGGGAGCGCGATTGTGCCGTCTGCTAGATCAGGCACACTGGCTGTTTACATCCATTGGCCGTTTTGCGAATCCAAATGCGCGTATTGCGATTTTAATTCGCATGTCCGCGACACGGTTGATCATGCGCGCTGGCGGCAGACATTGCTCGCGGAGTTAAACTTCGAGGCAGGGCTCACATCTGGTCATCAGGTCACCAGCATTTTCTTTGGTGGCGGCACGCCGTCGTTGATGCAACCCGAAACTGTAGCCACACTGATTGATGCCGTGAAAAAACTCTGGCCGACAAACGATAATCTTGAAATCACACTTGAAGCCAACCCATCCAGTGTTGAGGCAGCGCGGTTCAAGGATTTTGCTGCCGCTGGCATCAATCGGGTGTCGCTGGGTATCCAAGCGCTGGATGACAGGGCTTTGCAATTTCTCACCCGCAGGCACGATCTGAAATCAGCGCTTGCCGCGCTGGCAACAGCGCAGGCTATTTTTGATCGTGTGAGTTTTGATCTTATTTACGCGCGCCCTGAACAAACGATCGATGCCTGGGAGCAGGAACTGAAACAAGCGCTTGCATTTGGCACCGGTCATCTCTCACTCTATCAACTCACCATCGAACCAAACACGGGCTTTGCCGGCACCTATAAACGAGGTGGTTTTACGTTGCCAGACGAAGACACTGCCGCAGAGCTCTATACGCTCACGCAGGCCATGACGGCAGATGCCGGTTTGCCTGCCTACGAAATCTCCAATCACGCCAGGCCAGGTCAAGCATCGCGGCACAATCTCAGCTATTGGGCCTACGATGATTATGTTGGCATTGGCCCCGGTGCGCACGGTCGCCGTTTGCATCAGGCAACAGCGCGCCTGAAACGACCGGAGGCCTGGCTGGAGCGCGTCGAGCAGCACGGCAACGGTCTTGAAACCGCCGAGCCGCTGGATTCAAGATCCCGCGCGGAGGAAGCGCTGTTGATGGGTCTGCGATTGACCGTCGGGATTGATGCAGAGCTCTATTATCAACGCACCGGCACGCCACTCAACGGGATTATAGACCAAAGCGCGCTCAGCGCTTCAATCGATGATGGCCTAATGGTTGCAACACCCAAAGGTGTCACCGCGACAGCAGCCGGAAGGCTGGTGCTGAACCGTTTGATTGCAACCCTAGTGGGGGCCTAGACGCAGTTGCCTTGCCAATGGAGCCTGAATATGTGGCAGGCGGATATTTTTAATAATCGCGTGGTCATTTGGCCGCCACGTTTGTGCCGCCCAATGTATTCACCTTGCTTAGGATTGACAGTGTTTTGGTAAGATCGACTTCCAGTGGTGTCGATGTGTACCCGCGACCGTCGGTGGTCACGTCGACATAAACCCGGTCACTAACATATTTGCCGCCAGAAATTGCCGTGCCTAATGTTGCGTTTCCAGCGCTGTTTTTCTCGTCAAAGGCAACGATACCAAACTTGTCTATGCGCAGCAGTTTTTTGGTCTTGCCCAGAATATTGAAGTTTCTCACACCACCCTGGCTCACTTGCGCAAGCGCGCTGGCAAGCTGCACCGCTTCAAGCGGTGATAGTGTTTCAATCGATGATCCAAACAGGATGAGAGACAGGATTTCATCCTGTGGCAACGACGGCGTTGATGAAAAGCTGATTTGCGGCAGCTGTGCCGTGCCAGCAATGTTAATCAGCGCCTCAAGAGTGTCTTTGGTTGCTCTGTTGGTCACACTCGAACTTGCCGAGAGTGACAATACAGGGTTGAGTGTATCCTGGCCCTGAAAATTCACTGTCCCCCGATCGACCAAAAATCGCCTGCCGGCAAAATCATACGTACCGCGAATAAGATGCAGGCGACCGCTGATGGACGGTTTGATGGCATTGCCCCGAACAGTCAGGTCACCACCCCATTCTGAATTGAGTCCTAGTCCTTCAACGAACACTTTCTGCGGCGCTGTCATGTTGAGAGCAAGTTCAAATGGTCGTGCAATTCTGTATTTGATAACGGGTTGAGCGCGATTGCCGTTGGCGCCAGCCGTGCCGTATCGGCTGCTGCGATTGCGTTCTCTCAACTGCAACTCCGGAATGGATTCGCCCCCCGACTGTCCAGCCTTGACCCGCATGCGGTTGATCACCAGCGGGCCGGAAATTTTGCCGCCATCAGCATCATAGCTTGCCAGCAGCGGGCCGGTTACGGCGAGTTCCAGATCCTCGCGCTTTATCACAGTTGCGTGATCAAGCGCTATATTGATCGATGCCGGAAAGTTTTTCGCAGCAGACACATCAATATTGCCACCTGCCGTAAAGCTGCCGCCGCCAGACAATTTGCCAGATGCACCGCTGATGGCAAGCTTTGATCCCTTGAAGCGCCCATCAACGGAGAGGCTAGTCGCGATCAAACCCAGTTCAATGCTTTCGTAGCGGCCATTGGTCATGCGGAGCGTGCCGTCTAGATACGGATTATCCAATTTACCAGCAAGAGTTGTACTGAGTGCCAGAGGTCCACGTATGTCGTGAGCATCAAGACCGGTTAAACCCCACAAAGTGTCTGCGGGTCCGGTGTATGTCAAGCGGCCGGCAAGTGCGCCTGATACAAGGTTGCCACCTCGGTCTCGTGCCACTGTAAAACGCGCGTCTCCGGATGGTTGACGGTTGACCAGTGCGCTGACAGTGCCCGTGAGGCCGCGATCTCTGAGCGCCAGCACAGTATTGATGTCGAGGGGTTGCGATGACTGGAACAAACCTGCCCGGCGCACACGTTTTAAAGCGATTGTTGCATCACCGGCTTTGAGTTTGCTGCCAGCCAACACCAGGTGCGCGTTGCCCGTTGCTGTGCCTGTCAGGTTGAGATTGGGTGAGACAATATCGAGAAACGTCAAGGGCGTTTCGCCAAGGGTTAGCTGTGCATCAACGCTTTCCCCCACCTTGCGACCGGTTGCAATAATTGAACCGGTTGCAACGTTGATTTTTGTGGGCCGCAATTGCCATGCATTTCTGTCTTTTTGCAAAACCAGCGGGTTGGCCATTTGTACAGGTTGATGTGCCAAAGTGCCATCGAGGGTAGCCGAGAGTGCCAGCAGTTCGGTTTGTGAACCGCGCGTGACAATAATGCCATGACCATCAAAAGGGCTGGCGTTGGAGCCACGTGCCGTATAATTGAAACTTGCGTTACGCATGGAACCACCGCCAGCCACACTAATCTGGTCGAAATGCGTGTTGCCGATATCTATACCACTGCCATTGCTCTGAAGTTTAAGAGTAGGCTCACCCCCCAAAAAACCAGAGCCTATTAGCGTCGCCGCATCAATACTGATATCCTTGCCTCGGAATGTTCTTTCAAGATTTTTACCCGTCAGATTAAAATTATACGCTTGGCGATTTTGTTCAGGAAAAAGTTTTGCAACAATATTAAGCGCGCCTGATTGATCGCCGGTGGGTTTGAGTACAACAGACAAATCAGCTTGCCATAACTTTCCCGCCAGCAATGTGCTTTTGCCATCAACTTCAGCTGTGCCTATCCGTCCGGTTATGTTTTCAAAACTTGGATTAATGCCCGTGCGCGCATTGGCCGCCAGATTTACTGGGCCAAATTCGCTGTCGCCCTTTAAAACAACGTGCCAGCGCTGCGTATCAATCGGGGCCAGCTGCGCCGTGACTTTGCTTGCTGTAAAGCCGGCCACATTGAGTTCAGGTGCTGACACATCTGCCGTAATACGGGGTTGCTTGATGGTGCCTTCAATGCGAAATATAACCGGCAAAGGTTTGGTCGTTGTAATAGGCGTATCAGGGGCGAGCGCCTTTAAGTTTTTTATCGTGCCAACCAAAGAGGCACTGATCGCATTGCCGCGCAGCGATCCTGATCCGGTAAAGTCACCACTGCTGCCAACAAGAGCCAGTTTTTGCGATGACAGGCTGCCATCCTGCCCCAGTTGAATAATGCCACGAAGTTGCGGCTGATCACCAAGAAACCGTATAACTTCTGCCGGTGCGTGCCAGTTTTTTGTTGTGGCACTTGCTGTGATGTCGCTGATCAGAGCGGCCGTTCTGCTATCACGCTTTACCGTTCCACGGACGACAACAGGCATATCCCCGAACGTGCCAGTCGCAAGTGGCAGGTTTGCCTGTTGCACAACGGCGGTTAACTTGCCCGTGTTCTGATTGAGGTTGATCAAGCCGGTCATGCTTGCAAGGTGGCTTTTTACGTCGAGTCCACTGAGTGTTATGTCGCCACCGCTTTGCAGGAATTGTCCCTTGGCATTCACGTCTGTCAAATAGCGTGCCAGTGCCACATCGCCTGTTGTGATTGCAGCGGACTTGAAAGTAACATTCAAAGGTTTCTGCCCTTCCGAATGGTCCAGAGGTTTTCCGGCCACATTTAAACTTACTTTACTGGCTTCAGTTTTGTTTTGCTTGAAGTTGTTTGCTGTAATTTGCAGGTTCATGTCAGGGTTGCGCAACAAGCCTTCGAGTGATGCTGTGGCGTGCACATTCTTAGCCAACAAACCGGGTTCAAATATGGATAGCAAATGCCCGTCAGCATCACTGGTTTTAACAGCCGTGTTGTGCAAACTGGATTTTTCAAGATCAACAGTGGCATTTGCAGAAATATTCATGCCTGCGCCAACAAGCGTCAAAGACGTTTGCACATTCGGGCGATTGATGGACACCGAGCCAGAGACGTTGGGTGTTTGCATGATGATTTTTTGCACCAGAACAGGCAATGTTACATTTGCCGCCAAAGTGCCTTTGGCAAATATGACGCCGCTGGTTGCATGCAGTGCAAGATTTGCAAGTGGTGCCGCGGCAATCGAGGCGTTCAAATTGCCATGCCAGTTGGCAAAACTGCCTTTGCCGGAAATATCAAGATCAAGCCCGGGTTGCCATCTTAGCAAGGCAGCAAGGGCGCCGTTGGCTGGCGCATCAACGCGGGCCTGAATATCAAAAATGTCTTTATCCGGCGCTGCGTGAATTTTTATAAAGGCCCGGTCCGGTGCGTCTAGGGCTGTCAGGTCAAGATTGGTTATCAACGCCTGATCGCGCAGGACGGCATTGCCCTTTGCCGCCAGTGTGAAGGTACGACTGGAAACACCAGGCTCAACCACCAACCTGTCCACGCGCAGGTTGGCAATATTGATGTCGCCTTTGGGCAGCAAAGGATCGTGCGGATCGCTGGGATAAAAATGCGGTTGTCGCAGCCACCGTGCTGACCATATGTGAAGATCACTGATATCAATTTTTCGACGCAGCAGGGCCGCTGGTTGCCATATCAAGTCGCCTGCATCTATAACAGCAAAGGTGCCATCCAGATCACGCAATTGAACAGCTTCCATTTGTGATGAGTCAAACAGGGAGCCGGAAATTTTACCGACCTTGATAGAAAATCCACTTTTGCTAACGCGTCCTGCCAGTCGGTTGGTAACCCAGCGCTGGCCATTCGAACTGTCTAGCCACAAGATGCCAGCAAATGCCAGTAACAAAACAGCCGATATAATAGCTGGAATGAGAAAGGCTTTGCGAGGCCGCTTTGGCAGCTGCCAGTTGAAATCGTCACCGGCAGTCTCTTGGGAGGGATGGTCTGCACGCATGGTCATATATTTTCTTTTTATTAACCCACTCTATTAACGTTTAGTTAAAAACTTTGTCCAACGGAAACATAAATCTGTAGAGGTGCTTCCCGTAATGGTTGTCCCGCTGCCGAAACGAAGCGTCGACGGTTGACAGGTGTTGCAATATTTTGGGATAAATTGCGCCTGAGATGACGGCGACCGTCAACGTGGCTGTGCTCAACAGCGAACAGGCAAAATTTTTTCTGAACATCCGTGTTCTTTAGGCATCGGACACTCTGCACGAAGGGAATGCGCTTATTGCTTTCAATCGGTAACATGTGCGGGTGCTGCTGCGCAGGTGAACCTCGCACCAAAAAATCAGTGAAGTAATCAATCTCGCGGCAGGTTTTGCGCTATGGTTCTGCTTATGCCCTATGGTTTGCATCCGCCAAGTTTATGGCCTCAAGACGGCAAGGGAAAGCCAATTGTCAACCGTCCGTCCTATTTAGTGAATTGTTCCAAGCACATCTTCGAGCAAGAGCAATTGTATGGCGACCTCAACACGGCGCCAGTAGCCAAACTGATCGGTATTGGCGCGGCCCATGGCCTCTTCCGCGAGTGCTGAAGCTGTCAGAATGGCATCATCGCCTTCAAGTCGCAAAAGCTCTTTTGCGCACAAGAATGCGACACGATCCGCAATAACTGGAAGAACTGTGGCTGTGGTTTGATTGTACTCAAGCATGATGCGCCTCGCTGGGTTGATCTCTCTGTCAACCACATCGCAAGCCTTGAGCCATTTATTAATCTGTTTAAAAACAATAGCTTGAAAACTTAGAGCCATGCCATTGTTAGCATATTGATACACACTTGTCCCGTTTTGAGACGTTTGAAACCTCTCACAATCGTGATATATCTTTTTGATAAACAAGGAACACTTATGAGAACATCAATCGCGGGCGGCGTATTTCTGCCAATCAGCATATTGTTGGGTGGCCTTGCTGGCAGCCGCTTTGGGAATGTCAGCATTGGCGTCTTATCAGGCGTTGCAGCCGGACTTGTTTTAGCTGGTTTGTTTAGCCTCTGGAACAAAAATAGGTAAAAACCTTTACAGCCCTAAATTTGTCGGCCCATCCAGACCACCCGACCGATGATGTGGATGGTTTCAGGGTCGCAATCAACCCAGCTGGCATAGGCCGGATTATCACTGGCTATGGTAATCTGATGCCGTGACGGGTGCATGGACAGGCGTTTCACCAGCAGTGCCTCTTCAGCTCGCAGCACATAAATGCCATCACGCAAGCGCTCCGTGTCGGCTGTATCAATCAGAATGTGATCGCCATTGGCCAATGTCGGCAACATGGAATCGCCTTCGACCTGAATGACCGACAACGCAGCAATGCCGCCGGATGAAATGGCCCGTGCCCAGCTTGACTGAAATGCCAGTGCGGTCTCGTCGGGCATGTCATCGGGGAGGGTGCCACTGCCAGCCGAGGCGCGCACGTCATAGCGCGGTATCAGCACATAATCAGCATCATTATGATATGTAGCAACGGATTTATCGTGACCCTTCATGCGCCGTGCCTGGCTGATGCGACCCGTAGGCGCGCCGAGTTCCAACTCACTCACCTGCAAGCGCTCGGCCAGCAAGCGCCGGTCGTCCTCGCCCAGTTTCCGAGGAATTCCGCGCTTGATGTATTGCTGAATATAGGCAGCGTTGCGCCCGAGCAACTTTGACAGCGATGCATAATCTTCATCGCGCTCCCGAATCAACTCATCGAGCCTTGCCCTGACGGTCACATCCTGTTTTGAACCTTGTGTCACTGTGTTTGTCCTGATGTACGTTTTTCGCCATGAAACACGAATTTGCCTACAAAATACCTATATCATAGGAAAAAAACTAGACAAGTGATTTCTTTTGAGCTACATAGGATTTTACCTGCACAACACCTGTTTCGGAGTTCCCTATGCCAAGCCAACCAAGCCATCCATTGCATCAGATCGAAAAAATCATGAAACGCGACAAGATCCCGCCATCCCGTTTTGGCCGCGAGGCCGCAGGCGATCCGCAACTGGTGTTTGACCTCCGGCGTGGCCGCACCCTTGGCCCTCCGCTGTTCGAACGTATCACTCGATATATCCAAAACCTCCACCCCGTCAAAACGGCTCGCCACTAAATATGCTCAACCCACACACCCATTCACAAAAGGAAGCCACCATGTCTTTAGCACAAAACCCGACTCCAAAGCACGTTCATACCCAGCTGCTTGGCGCTGTCCGCAAGCAACTGGCCAGCGATGCCATGCTTGCCGGTCTGCTGCTGGCCGATGAACACCAGCCGCCACGATTGTCCGTGTCGCTGCTGGAAACCAGACCATGGGCCAGTGCAACCTTCAATGGCGCCCATCATCATCTGGAAATGGCCCTGCACAACGATGGCCCGCTGCAACAGTCAGCGCCAGCGACCGACAGAATTATTTCTGCGTTGCACGATGCTGACCTGATGCTGAATGGCTATGCCCTGATCGATTTTCAATTTGCCGGTGCAGAGACAAAACTAGACGATGGGGGGTCAAGCTGCCGCTTGCATTTTGACGCGTTGACCCTGAGTGATGATGTGGGGTGAACGCATGACCCACAAGGGGCACGCTTGTAAAAGAGCCGTGAGGTTGGCCATTTAATGCAATTAACTTATGGACATATGCAATAGTTTAGCTCAATCTACCCTTTCGTTGCGTTGCCGTGTATGCGTTATTAAATATTATATCAAACAACAGGGAGTGTTCCATGTCACTAATCGACCGCGCTAAAAACATTATTCTGACACCTGCAACAGAGTGGCCGGTGATTGCCAATGAAATGACCGATACCAAAAGCATTTTTATCGGCTATGCCATGGTGCTGGCCGCCATACCGGCGGTAATCACGCTGTTCAAGGGAAGCATGTGGGGTTTTGCTGGCGGGTCCGTTTTTGCGGCCATCACATACGTGCTTTCCTTGCTCACGACCTATGTGCTTGGGCTGGTTGTCAATGCACTCGCCCCAAATTTTGATGGCCAGAAAGATAAAACACAAGCGATGAAACTGGCAGTCTATGCGTCGACGCCGGCATGGGTTGCCGGCGTTTTAAACATCATTCCGTATTTGGGCACTTTCGTTGTTTTTCTAGCCTGGCTTTATGGGGCTTACGTGCTCTACCTTGGTATACCAAGCCTCATGAAAGCACCAAAGGATAAGGCTACAGGCTATGCCGTTGTCAGTTTTTTGGTGGTCATGGTCATCACATGGATATTCTCGGCTGTTGTTATAGGCGCATTGATGAGCATGTTTTTTGGCGGCTTGTCCATCGCAGCCCTGAGTGCCATGCACCATTAGGTGTTTTTATAACTTCAACATTTTTCAGAACATATAAAAAGAGACGACAAAAAATGTAATTTTTTTGTCGTCTCACATTATAAAAGTTTACTTAAATGTTTTTGTAACGTCTTTTGATAATATTTTAAGAGTGTTGTTTTTCACGCTGCCAACGGCAAACAAGGCGTATACACCTTTATCCTTTGTGCTGAATCTGCCAAAGTTGTATTCCGTGGTGCCTTTTGCATCCCTCAAAGAATAAAAAATATTTTTGTCACTGGATATATCCAGATTTTTAGATTTTCCTGTAGCGACTTTTGCTTCATAAGCAAAATTGAACGGAATATACGTCCCTGCAAAAAGCAATGTCGGTGCAGCAGCAGTGTGGATATTGATAACGCGCTCCTTGCCTGCGACCGGTGCTGATGCATTGATTGGAAAAATTTGCACTGTCGGCGCGCCAGCCTTTGTCAACGATGCAACGATTGAGACTGTATTGTTAGCAGCGAGGGTTGCTGATGCTGAAATGACAGCAGCATTGCTGCACGGGTTTTTTGTGTTGGCAAGGCTGATGTCCAAACCATATGTGCCAGCTGGAACCTTGACAGCGTTGGTGATCTGACCAAACTGCAGACCTTTCAGCAGGCAGGTTGTTTTATTGACCAGAACATCAACAGGCAGTTTTGGATTGACTGTTGGCCCGACGTCCCGACCAGGTATCCCGTGAACAACAATGAAGCTAGCAGTGTCGGCTGCGTGAGCAAACGGTGATACAAGAAACGCAAGGCTGGCGAGCAAGGCTGTACCAGTGATTTTTCTTTTCAACATGAACTTATCCTTAAGTTAGAGATGAAGCATTGCACAATGCAATGCATACCTCTTACGCCGGGCACACGGTTTGTGGATGTATGGTTAATCAAAAAATAAATGAGTGATCTATTTATAGCGTTTCAACGTCACATGTTTTTTGATTTCATGTCATAAATTTGTCATGTAAATTTATAGTCCATGAGTGTTACGTCCTTTGGACTAGTTGAGTACAAAAGCCTTTTTATTCACGAATGTGATGGTCTTTAACTGGCCAGGCTGGCGCGCAGGTGCCCCAAAGTTTCGCGGTGCGTTAAATCCAGATGCAGCGGTGTCACTGAAATAAAACCTTCTTTTAGTGCCTTGATATCCGTTTCGTGGCGAGGATTTTTTGTGGCACGGCCAAGGCCAAACCAGTAATAGGTGAAGCCGCGCTGGTCGATGCGTTCGTCGATAACTGTCGCACCAAAATCGCGAAAGCCCTGCTCAGTCACGTGAACACCTTTGACCACATCAGCCGCAATGGGCGGAAAGTTGATGTTGATGAACACAGACTCCGGCCAGCCGGCTTGCAACAGTTTTGTGATGAGGTCTGGCGCATGGGTTTCGGCGGCCTCAAACGCATCTTCACCCACTGGACGGTCAACTGTGGCTTGGCTGAGCGCTATGGATTTGATGCCTGCCAGCGTGCCTTCCATCGCGGCGGACACCGTGCCCGAATATGTCACGTCTTCGGCAATGTTAGCACCGCGATTGACACCGGAGAGCAACAGGTCAGGTTTCTTGCCACTGACCAGTTTGCCAAGTGCCATCATCACTGAATCTGTTGGCGTGCCCTTCACGGCAAAACGCCGGTCGTTGTATTGATGAACCCGCAAGGGTTGGGTGAGCGTGAGGGAATGGCCAGCCCCCGATTGTTCATCCGCTGGTGCCACGCACCAGATATCATCGCTGAGCTGGCGTGCAATGCGTTCAAGCACCGCAAAGCCCGGCGCGTTGATACCATCGTCGTTGGTGAGGAGAATGCGCATTATAGTCTTGGTTCCAGTTTTGTGAGGCCATGCATGTATGGCAGCAATACATCAGGAATGGTCACACTGCCATCGGCATTCTGATAATTTTCCAACACGGCCACCAACGTGCGACCCACCGCCAGGCCGGAACCGTTGAGAGTATGGACAAAATGGGTGGCCTTGTCGCCTTTCACCCGCGCGCGTGTGTTCATGCGGCGGGCCTGAAAATCGCCGCAGTTGGAGCATGAGGAAATTTCACGGTAGCGGCCCTGGCCCGGCAACCACACTTCGATGTCGTACGTTTTTTGAGCGCAGAAGCCCATATCGCCTGTGCAAAGCACAACTGTGCGGTAGGGGAGGCCCAGTTTTTGCAAAATGCCTTCCGCACAGCCAAGCATACGCTCATGTTCGACGCTGGATTGCTCAGCGGTGGTGATTGATACCATCTCGACCTTGTTGAATTGGTGCTGGCGGATCATGCCGCGCGTGTCGCGCCCAGCACTGCCAGCTTCGGAGCGAAAACACGGTGTGAGCGCTGTGAAACGTAGCGGTAAACTCTCGTTCTCCAAAATCTGCTCGCGCACGGTGTTGGTGAGCGAAACCTCTGCTGTTGGAATCAGGTAAAACGGAATCTCGTTGGTGGTCTTGAACTGGTCGTCCTCGAATTTTGGCAACTGGCCAGTCCCGAACAACGCTTCTGCACGCACCAGCAGCGGCACATTCATTTCTGTATAGCCATTGGTTTGTGTTTGCGTATCGAGCATGAACTGGCCCAGCGCTCGCTCTAGCCGTGCCAGTTGCCCACGCAACACCACAAACCGCGCGCCGCTTATTCTGGCAGCCGCCTCAAAATCGAGACCAAGCTGTTCGCCAAGCGCATCGTGTTCCAGTGGCGTAAAATCAAACACGCGCGGCGTGCCCCAGCGGTGCCGCTCGACGTTATCGTTTTCGTCCTTGCCATCCGGTACATCAGCCGCAGGGATATTCGGAATGGCCGCCATGCGCGTGCTAAAAGCCTCGGTTGCCAGATGTTCGGCATCCTCAAGTGCAGGGATATGCTCTTTGAGGCTAGCCACCGCTGTCATCAACGCTTGGGCTTTCGCTTCATCTTTGGCAGCCTTCGCCTGGCCAATCAGTTTTGAAGTGTCGTTGCGTTCCGCTAGGGCACGTTGCAGCTCGGTTTGGGCTGCACGGGCGCTGGTGTCGAGGTGCTGCAATGCCTGCGCGACGTCACTCAGCCCACGCCGGGCAAGCCCTGCTTCAAAGGCAGAAAAGTTTTCACGCAGCAAGCGAATATCGAGCATTGATAGAACCTTTAGTCATAGGTGTATTAAGTACTTTTTGTCGTCATGCCGATCTTAACCGTCAGGCTGCATTATCGCAAGGCGCCATGCCCTGTGGCCAAAAATTGCCATCAGCAGCATGATCAAAAATAATCCCGAGGTCACATGCAAATGCCGCGTCCAATACACCCCGGTCGCCAGTGTGTTCACGCCAATCCACACACTCCAGCATTCGAGATAGCGCCGCGATTGCAACAACTGGGCGCTGACACTGAAGCCGGCAATAATCGCGTCCAGCCATGGCACGGCCGCGTTGGTGAAATGGCGCATTAAGAACCCCAGCATCACCGCCCCCACAGTTGTCATGCCAGCCCACAGCAGGCGATCGGCGGCTGAGAGCACCAACACTTCAATATGCGTGCTATCGGTTTTCGGGCTGCGCCACCACACATGCCAGCCGTAAGCCTGGGTTGCGAAGAAAAATATTTGCAACAGTGTGTCGCTGTAAAGCCGTGCCCGGAAAAACACGACGCCGTATAGCACCACACCCACCAGACCCCATGGAAAATTCCACAGGCTCCGGCGCATTACTAGCGCAACGTTGATGAGGCTGATGAGAGCGGCAGCGGCTTCGAGGGGGTTCATTCCATAACGCTTGGCAGGGTATCTGGTGTTGCGGCTCGCTTCACCGTAAACCGCAGCACCAGGATCGACAATTCATACAGCAACACCAGCGGGATTGCTAAACTCAGCATGGAAATTGCATCTGGCGGGGTGATGACAGCGGCGACAACTGTGGCGATCAATATTGCATAACGCCGACCTTTTTGCAGCGTTTCCAATTGCACAAGGCCTGCCCGCACCAGCAGCACCAAGAGCACCGGCAGCAGAAATGCAAAACCAAACGCGAGAATGAATTGCATCACCAGGCCAAGATATTCGCCCATGTCCGGCAACGCCTCTTGGCTGATAGCGAGCGCACTGCCGGTTTTCTGGAATTGCAGAAAAAATTTGAAAGCGTTTGGCATCACCACATAATAACACAGTGCAGCACCGCACGTGAACAGCACAGGCGTTGCCACCAGAAACGGCAGCACGGCGCGCTTCTCGTTTTTATAAAGGCCCGGCGCTACAAATTTCCACACCTGATTGGCAATGATTGGAAAAGCAATAAAAATACCCGTGAAAAATGCGAGTTTCAGCTTGGTTGCAAAGGCACCGGTTAGGTGCGTGTAAATCAGTTTCGGGTCGTGGGTGCCGCTGGCGCGGAAGGCCTTCAAGAGCGGCTGGGTGAGAAAATCAAAAACCTTGTCAGCAAACACAAAGCCGATGATCGAGGTGATGAACAAAGCAGCCACCGACATGATGAGCCGCGAGCGCAGCTCAATCAGATGCTCCATCAGCGGGGCTTTGGACTCGTCGAGATCAATGCTCATGAGGCGGCGTGGCCAGAGTGTCCAGCGCGGCTGCTTGAACAACAGGTTCAGCTGGCTTTGGCCCGGTCATCATGTGCTCCAACGAACCCATGCTACGGATTTCATCCACCTCAGCTTCGCGCATCATGTCGTCAAAGCCAGCGCGAAAGGTGCGGGCCATAGCGCGGCCTTTGGCGGTAAACTTGCCAAGTTCGCGCAGCACGCGCGGTAAATCTTTGGGGCCAATCACCACCAGTGCGAGCAGTCCAATAATAAACAACTCGCCAGAGCTGAAACCAAACATCGCTTAACCTTTGGCGTCGTGCTTTGCTGGCTCGGCATGTGCATCAATCACGGGCGATTGCACAATGCGCACAGGCGGCGGGGTCGTGGCCGCTGGTGTATCCTCATCAGCCATGCCTTTTTTAAAGCTTTTGATGCCTTTGGCGACATCGCCCATCACATCCGAAATGCGCCCCTTGCCGAACAGCAAGAGCACCACGACACCTATTAAAACCCAATGTATCAGACTGAATGAACCCATAGTTTTTCTCCAACTCAAAATCGTTATTCACACAATATAGCCTATTTCATCCACGGATACCATGGCTAGGCATAGGACCTATAAAATGATTGCAAGTGGGAACATTGGTTGATTACCGCTGCGCGTTGACTTTGGCCCAATGGCGGCATCAAGGCGGCGCTGTCGATGGGTGTACCGTTTCAGCTGAGTGAGGCACAAATGCGCCGGATAGAGCCGTTTTTCCGATACCCAGGGTCGATGACCGGCGGGTCGTCTCGGGTATTATCTATGTCATCAAGCACGGGTTGTTATGGCGTGATGCGCCCACACACTTATGGCCGTCAACTCCATCGCTGCAACATGCGGCTACGGGTTGTTGTCAATGAGCCCTGAGCCTAAAGAGCCTGTGCGGGCCTTGGCTCGCCATCACCCACCATATCCGGCAAACTTTCTGGCGCATCGTCATCGATATTTTCCAGTGGCAGCATTTCTTGTTCCGGCTCAGCTTCCTCGCTTTCAGAGTTTTTTTGCATAAGATCAGTCAGGGACTGATCAAACGGGTCAAGCATACCGGCTGCGCGCAGGTCTTCCATACCGGGCAATGTGTCGAGTGTTTCGAGGCCAAAATGCGTTAGGAAGGCGGCCGTTGTGCCATAAACCACTGGCCTGCCCGGCACGGGTCGGCGACCGATTGGCTTCACCCAGCCGGCCTCAATCAGCACATCGAGTGTGCCCTTCGATAGGCCCACACCCCGAATATCTTCTATTTCAGCCCGCGATACACCCTTCATCACCTGTTTGCGGCCGCGTTGATGATAGGCGACGACCGCCAGTGTTTCGACAGCGGCGCGCGACAGGCGGCGGGTTTCCTCAACATTTTTGCGTAACAAAAACGCAAGGTCCGGCGCGGTCTGGAACAACCAGGTCTTGCCGCGCTGCACCAGATGCACACCGGCTGTTTCGTAGCGCAAGGCCAGAGCGCCAAGCACGGTTTCAAGCGCGGTGCCCTCAGGCAGACGGCTGGCAAGCACGGTTTCCGACAATGGCTCACCGGCGGCGAACAGTATCGCCTCCAGCATCCGAACATGATCATGATCAACCATTGTGGCATCAACCATTATGGCGGTCTCCTTCCGGCCTGATTCTAAGGTACAGTGGCCCAAAGGCCTCCAGTTGTTGAAGCTCTGCACGGCCAAGTTTCGCCATTTCTAGGCTGGCCGCAAAGGTAGAGGCAAGTGCCGAGCGTTGATACGCAGGGTCAGCCCCTGTGGGTAAAAAACCGACCAGATCGGTCCATTCGATGGCCGTGCCAATCAATCGCTGCAAGCGCTCGATCGCGGCTTCCAGCCCAAAAACCGGGCGCCGCTCCGGCTTGTAGTGGGTTGCTGTCGCTTTTGCGGCGACATCGCCATAAACCTTCAAAAGCTCATACAATGTGAGGTCAAACGCTCTGGTTTTGACAATTTTTAATGGCTCAGGTGCGCCGCGCAGAAACACATCACGGCCCAGCCGGTCGCGCCCCATCAGCCGGGCACCGGCCTCTCGCATGGATTCCAGCCGCTGCAATTGCAGTTGCAGGCGAGCGGCCAGTTCAAGCGCCGAAGGCTCATTTTCCGGCACCTCCTCCTTTGGCAACAGCAAACGCGACTTGAGATAGGCAAGCCAGGCTGCCATCACGAGATAATCTGCCGCCAGTTCAAGCTTCAGCAGGCGCGCCTGATTGATAAATTCAAGATATTGCTCAACCAGCGCCAGAATTGAAATCTGCACCAGATCAACCTTCTGGGTGCGGGCCATTTGCAGCAGCAAATCGAGTGGCCCTTCAAACCCATCGAGATTGACAACAAAAGCCCCCTCAGCCATCGAATTCGGTAACAAATCGCTGGCTAGAACGCGCGGCGGCGTGTCAAAAGGCTCATTGGACATCGTAACAACATTGGACATACTCTATGGCGATAGCGGCTAAAGCACACTCAGGGCAAGCTTTTTGGTTGTTTTTAAAATGGCAATCCGGTGAGTAAGTATTGGCACCGAAAACACGGTTTAAAACAAAAACCGTTATACCAGCAAAGCTTGGTATCCATTTTTTTCCTTGCGGTATCAGACAAAAAGGTGAGCACCAGCCTTCGCTTGGGTGAGAAACTGGTGAAAAAATTTATTCATCTTATTATCTTGTTTTTCTTATTCTCTTTCCGGATACAGCATTCTGTTGCACAGGAGGCGACGGTTGTAACACCCTATCGACCATCGCTATCCAATCCGGCACAGCTGCCGACAGCCGGACAGCTGGAGCTAGAAATGGGCAGCCTGCGCGCGCGCGGCAACGGTGTTGTACTGGATAGCACGCCAATCCTCCTGAAACTGGCCTTCAACAAAGATTGGGGCATTTTGGCAGGAGGCCAAGTTTACACGCGGGATCATGATGCCAAAACTTTCGGTGATATCAACATAACTTTAAAACGGGCATTTCTGGTGTCTGAAAAAACCGCATTCGGCATTGAGCTTATCACCAAATTGCCAACCGCCTCTGCGCCCATTGGCTCCGGCAAGGCGGATTTCCTGGTCAATGGCATTTACAGCCAAGATATTGGTAAGGTGCATATGGACGCCAATGTAACGCTCGCCTTGCTTGGCAAGCATGACCTTGCCACATCAAGAGTGCAAACCAATCTGTCAGCGGCTTTTTCATTGCCTTTATCTGGGCGTTTTGGCCTGACCGCAGAGCCATCTGCTGTCGTGCAGCAGGGCGTGCCGACCACAGCACAGTTGCTTGGCGCGCTCACATTCAGCCCAAGCAAGACAATCACCTTCGACGCGGGCATTGCCAAAGGGCTGAATAACAATAGCCAGAACTGGTCAATTTTTGCTGGTGTGGTGCTGCCGCTAGCAAGGCTTTGGCAATAATAGTGTATGTATGAGTATAACGATCAAGACTGACTTATTTGATTTTTCAAGGGTGTTTGGCCGAAACATCGAACTTTAAGTCTTTTCTCTTTTTTGGTGGCATCAAAACAGTATTGTTCAAATGCTCTGAACATAGTTGCAAGAATCATATTGACGCCTTCATACATCCGCTATAACACACGCAAATATTGCTCGCGGATTGGTGGTAGGTGATCAGCCTAGACGCATTCCAACGATAAGAGCTTCAGTTTTGTTTGCGGTATTATTGTCTTTAATCAAGCCTTTAATGCATTTCCCCCGGGTGCTTCTCTGCCACATGTGTGGTTGATGAAGATAACGTATGATAAACAGAAGTCCGCCTTGCATATGAAATGAATTGGTTGCCAAGGGTTTCGATCCATGGCGGCCTTATGGTTTTTAACGATTGAGGCTATATTATTATGCCAACGATTAACCAACTGGTTCGCAAGCCGCGTACCCCACAGCGGGTGCGTAACACGGCTCCGGCAATGGAGGCGTGTCCGCAGAAGCGTGGTGTGTGCACGCGCGTGTATACAACGACACCTAAAAAGCCGAACTCGGCTCTGCGTAAGGTCGCCAAGGTGCGCCTGACCAATGGTTTTGAGGTGATCGGTTACATTCCGGGTGAAGGCCATAACTTGCAAGAGCATGCTGTGGTGCTGATTCGCGGCGGTCGTGTTAAAGATTTGCCAGGCGTGCGCTATCACATTTTGCGCGGCGTGCTCGATACACAAGGCGTTAAAAACCGCAAACAATCGCGTTCCAAGTACGGCGCGAAGCGTCCGAAGTAAGGGGAAGATTATATGTCACGTCGCCGCCGCCCCGAAAAACGGGAAATTTTGCCGGATCCAGTGTTCAAGGATCTTGTGCTGTCGAAATTTATGAATGCCGTTATGTATGATGGCAAGAAGTCGATTGCAGAATCGATTGTCTATGGTGCGTTGGAAAGCATTGAAACCAAGTTGAAAAAAGAGCCGATGGCTATTTTTCACACAGCACTGGACAATGTGAAGCCGGGCATCGAAGTGCGGTCGCGTCGCGTTGGCGGGGCGACTTATCAGGTGCCAGTCGAAGTGCGGCCGGACCGCGCGCAGGCTTTGGCGTTGCGCTGGGTTATTGGCGCGGCACGCAAGCGTTCGGAGAACACCATGGCTGCCCGGTTGTCCGGTGAGCTTATCGACGCTTCAAACAATCGTGGCACAGCTGTGAAAAAACGCGAAGACACACACCGCATGGCGGAGGCCAACAAAGCCTTCTCGCACTATCGCTGGTAATCAAGAGTACAGACAATGGCACGCGAAATTGAGATCAGTAAATATCGTAATATCGGCATCATGGCGCACATTGATGCTGGTAAAACGACGACCACTGAACGCATTTTATACTACACTGGCAAGTCTCACAAAATCGGTGAGGTGCATGACGGCGCTGCGACCATGGACTGGATGGAGCAGGAGCAGGAGCGCGGCATCACCATCACGTCGGCAGCCACCACATGCTTCTGGAATGATCACCGCATTAACATCATTGATACGCCGGGCCATGTGGATTTTACCATTGAGGTCGAGCGTTCCTTGCGCGTGCTCGATGGTGCTGTCGCATGCTTCGATGGTGTTGCGGGCGTAGAACCGCAATCGGAAACTGTCTGGCGTCAGGCTGACAAATATAAAGTGCCACGCATGTGTTTTGTTAACAAGCTGGACCGCATGGGCGCGAACTTCGAGCGCTGTGTTGAGATGATCAAAGATCGTCTTGGGGCACGTCCGGCCGTTTTATATTTGCCGATTGGTATTGAAGCTGAATTCATTGGGCTTGTTGACCTTGTGAATAACAATGCGATTGTCTGGCTTGAAGAATCGCTTGGTGCGAAGTTTGAAGTCAAGGACATCCCTGATCACTTGAAAGAGGCCGCTGCAAAAGCTCGCCAAGAGCTGATTGAGCTGGCTGTCGAGCAAGATGAAGCGGTGCTTGAGAAATATCTTAACGGTGAAGAGCCTGATGCGCTCACATTGAAGAAACTTATCCGCAAAGGCACTATCAACTTTGATTTTGTGCCGGTGGTGTGCGGCTCAGCGTTCAAGAACAAGGGCGTGCAGCCCTTGCTTGATTGTGTGGTCGATTATCTGCCATCGCCATTAGATATTCCGGCCATCCTGGGTGAAACTTTGGATGGTAAGGAAGAATCACGTCAGGCCGATGACAGCCAGCCATTCTCTGGTCTTGCTTTTAAAATCATGACTGATCCGTTTGTCGGTACGCTGACATTCTTTCGCGTTTATTCTGGTGTGCTCGATACCGGCATGCAGGTGGCAAATTCCACGCGCGACAAAAAAGAAAAAATCGGTCGCATGTTGCTCATGCACGCCAACAACCGCGAAGATATCAAGGAAGCGCGCGCTGGCGACATTGTGGCCCTGTGCGGTTTGAAGGATGTGTTTACGGGTGATACGCTGTGCCTTCCAGGCAAGCAGATAATTCTCGAAAAAATGGAATTTCCTGAGCCGGTTATAGAGCAGGCCATTGAGCCAAAGACAAAAGCTGACCAGGAAAAAATGGGCCTGTCGCTTAACCGTCTGGCGCAGGAAGATCCATCGTTCCGCGTTTCGGTTGACCACGAAAGCGGTCAGACCATTATTAAGGGCATGGGCGAACTTCACCTTGAAATTAAGGTTGACTTGCTGCGCCGTAACTACAAAGTTGAATGCACCGTCGGTGCGCCACAAGTGGCATACCGCGAAACTTTGGCAAAGCGCTGCGAGTTGGATTACACACACAAAAAGCAATCTGGCGGGTCAGGTCAATTTGGCCGCGTGAAATTGATTTGCGAGCCAGGTGAATTGGGTTCTGGTGTGCAGTTTGTTGATGAAATTAAGGGCGGCAATATTCCACGCGAATATATCCCGTCTGTCGAAAAGGGCATTCGTGATATTGCAGCCTCAGGCGCACTTATCGGCTTCCCAATCATTGATTTTACAGTACGTTTGATTGACGGCGCCTATCACGACGTAGATTCGTCTGCCCTGGCTTTTGAAATTGCCGGTCGTGGTGCGATGCGCGAGGCCGCTGAAAAAGCTGGCATTAAATTGCTTGAGCCGATCATGAAGGTTGAGGTGGTAACACCAAGCGATTTCATGGGCGATGTGATTGGTGATTTAAACAGCCGACGTGGTCAAATTCAAGGCACGGATACACGCGGCAACGCCGATGTGATCAACGCTCACGTGCCGCTGGCAAACATGTTTGGATATGTTAACACCCTGCGGTCGTTTTCACAGGGTCGCGCGCAGTACTCGATGACGTTTTCACATTACGAAGAAGTTCCTGCCCATGTGGCAGAAGAAGTTAAAGCAAAATACGCTTAAGGAAAGGACTAAGCCATGGCTAAAGCAAAATTTGAGCGGAACAAACCGCACTGCAATATTGGTACTATTGGTCACGTGGACCATGGTAAAACTTCGCTGACAGCGGCGATTACAAAAATTCTCGCTGAAACCGGCGGAGCCACATTCACGGCTTACGATCAGATCGACAAAGCGCCGGAAGAAAAAGCACGCGGCATCACCATTTCAACATCGCATGTTGAATATGAGACGGCTAACCGCCATTATGCGCACGTTGATTGCCCCGGCCACGCGGATTATGTGAAAAACATGATCACAGGTGCTGCTCAAATGGATGGCGGTATTTTGGTGGTGTCGGCTGCTGATGGCCCTATGCCACAAACGCGCGAGCACATTCTGCTGGCCCGTCAGGTCGGTGTGCCTGCACTTGTTGTGTTCATGAACAAGGTTGATCTTGTTGATGACGCTGAAATTCTTGAGCTGGTTGAACTTGAAATCCGCGAGCTGCTGAGCAAATATGATTTTCCTGGCGATGATATTCCAATCGTTCAAGGCTCAGCTGTCTGTGCACTGGAAGACAAACGTCCTGAAATCGGCCGTGAAGCTGTGCTGAAGCTTATGGCCGAAGTGGATCGTTACATTCCGCAGCCTGAGCGCCCGCTGGACAAACCATTTCTGATGCCAATCGAAGATGTGTTCTCGATTTCCGGTCGTGGTACAGTGGTGACTGGCCGTGTGGAAACTGGCATTGTCAAGGTTGGTGAAGAAGTCGAAATTGTTGGTATCAAGCCAACGTCCAAAACGGTTGTTACAGGCGTTGAAATGTTCCGCAAGCTGCTGGATCAAGGTCAGGCTGGTGATAACATTGGTGCGCTTGTGCGCGGTGTGACACGTGAAGCGGTTGAGCGCGGTCAGGTTTTGGCAAAACCAGGTTCGATCACGCCACACACACAGTTCAAAGCAGAAACCTATGTGTTGTCGAAAGAAGAGGGTGGCCGTCACACACCATTCTTTGCCAACTACCGTCCTCAGTTTTATTTCCGCACCACTGATGTCACTGGTACAGTGACCTTACCAGAGGGTACAGAAATGGTGATGCCAGGGGACAATATTGGTTTGACGGTTAAGCTAATTGCGCCTATCGCTATGGATCAAGGTTTGCGATTCGCTATCCGCGAAGGCGGACGCACCGTTGGTGCTGGCGTTGTCGCTTCAATAATCGAGTAGGGTCGATAGACCAGAGCAATGAAAGTTGCTCTGGTTTTTAATTTTTTTGAGTAACGGAATTACACTATGGACACACAAAATATACGCATACGCCTTAAGGCATTTGACCATCGCGTGCTTGATCAGGCGACCGGTGAGATCGCAGCGACTGCTAAGCGTACGGGTGCTTTTGTGCGTGGGCCAATTCCCTTGCCGACACGAATGGAGATGTTCACAGTGAACCGCTCTCCGCACGTGGATAAAAAATCACGCGAGCAGTTTGAGGTGCGAACCTACAAGCGCTTGCTGGATATTGTTGACCCGACACCACAGACGGTTGACGCCTTGATGAAGTTAGACCTCGCCGCTGGCGTGGATGTGGAAATCAAGCTCCAGGCGTAAGCGCTGTCGGAGCCTCTGTTAGAAAAGGAGTGGTGCAATGCGCACCGGATTATTAGCGAAGAAAGTCGGCATGACCCGGCTGTTCAAAGAAGATGGCGTTCACGTTCCCGTGACTGTTCTGTCGCTTGAAGGTTGTCAGGTTGTGGCTCAAAAGACAGTTGAGCGCGACGGTTATTCGGCTATTCAGGTGGGCGCTGGAAAAGCCAAAGCCAAAAACGTTGCCAAACCGCAACGTGGCCATTTTGCCAAAGCTGAAGTTGAACCCAAAGCCAAGCTGGTTGAGTTTCGTGTTGCTGATGATGCACTTGTGCCGGTTGGTGCAAGCTTTTCGCCAGCGCATTTTGTTGCCGGCCAATTTGTTGATGTGACCGGCATGACCATCGGTAAAGGTTTTGCTGGTGTTATGAAACGCTGGAACTTTGGTGGTTTGCGCGCGACACACGGTGTGTCGGTATCGCACCGTTCACATGGGTCGACCGGTCAACGCCAAGATCCAGGCAAAGTGTTCAAAAACAAGAAAATGGCTGGTCATATGGGTGACGAGCAAATTACGCAGCAAAATCTTGAAATCGTGCAAACAGATGTTGCGCGTGGTTTGATTTATGTGCGTGGTTCTGTCCCTGGTTCCAGGAACAGTTGGCTGACATTGAAAGATTCCGTCAAGATCAAAGCACCAAAAGATTTGCCTTATCCAGCAGCTGTTATGTCTGCTGCCGTTGAGGCGCCCGCTTCGGTTGCTCCAGAAGCAACGCCTGAAAGTGCAGGGGAATAATCATGAAACTCTCAGTCAAAACGCTTGATGGTGGTAGCGCCGGTGATATCGAACTAAACGATATCCTCTTTGGTGCACCGCTGCGCAAAGATATCCTGTTTCGTGTGATCAATTGGCAGCTTGCCAACCGCCGCGCGCCAGCACGCGCTGCCCGTCAGCGGTCAGATGTTGCGCGCACCGGCAAAAAAATGTATAAACAAAAGGGCACAGGTTCGGCCCGTCACCACAATCGTGCTGCGCCACAGTTTGTTGGCGGCGGTGCAGCCCATGGTCCGCGTGCTCGCACGTTCGATCAAAGCCTCAACAAAAAAATCCGTGCCTTGGGATTACGCACAGCGCTCTCTGCCAAGCATGCTGAAGGCAAGCTGGTGGTGCTCGATAATCTGGCACTTGGCGAGGCAAAAACAAAAACGTTGCTGGCAAAGCTGGCAGGTCTCGGCATTGCACGTGGTTTGTTTATCGACGGTGATACAGTCAATGATAACTTCAAGCTGGCCTGTTCAAACCTCTATAAAGTTGATGTGATGCCTGCGATGGGTGCCAACGTCTACGATATTGTCAATCACGATACGCTGGTGCTCACAAAGTCGGCTATCGAAAAGCTGGAGGCACGTTTAGCATGAGTGCGCTCTCCCATTATGATGTGGTGCGGAAACCTGTAATCACTGAGAAGTCTACCATGCTCTCTGAGCACAACGTGGTTGTCTTCAAGGTGCATCCGGATGCGACAAAGCCACAAATCAAGGCGGCTGTTGAAGCGCTGTTTGACGTCAAGGTGAAAGCTGTCAACACAGCTGTTCAAAAGGGCAAAACAAAGCGCTTTAAGGGTGTGAAATATATTCGATCCGATGAGAAAAAAGCTATGGTCACATTAGTGGCTGGCCAATCCATCGACATCACAACCGGCATTTGAGGGAACAGCGACAATGGCACTGAAAAGCTATAATCCAACCTCACCGGCCCGTCGTGGTCTGGTTCTGGTTGACCGGTCTTCGCTTTGGAAGGGCAAGCCTGTCAAAATGCTGACAGAAGGCATGTCTAAATCTGGCGGACGCAACAACATGGGTCACGCCACAGCGCGCGGCATTGGTGGTGGTCACAAGCAGTCTTATCGCATTATCGATTTCAAGCGGCGCAAGTGGGACATGCCAGCAACGGTTGAGCGGCTTGAATATGACCCGAACCGTTCGGCATTCATTGCATTGGTCAAGTACACCGATGGTCATCTCACATATATCATCGCGCCGCAACGACTGGCTATCGGTGACACAATTGTATCCGGTAAAAAAACCGACGTGAAACCAGGCAACGCCATGGAAATTGGTCAGATGCCGATTGGGACGATTGTTCACAATGTGGAACTTAAGCCACTCAAGGGTGGTCAAATGGCGCGCGCCGCTGGCGCTTATGTGCAAGTGGTTGGTCGTGATCGTGGTCAGGTTATCATTCGTTTGAATTCGGGCGAACAACGCTACGTGCGCGGCGAGTGCATGGCGACGGTTGGTGCAGTCTCAAATCCTGACAATATGAACACCTATCTTGCCAAGGCTGGTCGCAATCGCTGGCTTGGTTATCGGCCACTGTCACGTGGTGTCGCGAAAAACCCAGTCGATCACCCGCACGGCGGTGGTGAAGGTCGGACCTCTGGCGGTCGTCACCCTGTGACACCATGGGGCAAGCCAACCAAAGGCAAACGTACACGCTCGAACAAGGCGACTGACAAGTACATTGTGCGGTCTCGTCATGCGAAGAAAGGTTAACCCATGACACGTTCAAGCTACAAAGGTCCGTTTGTTGATCTCTACATGCTGAAGAAAGCTGAAGTGGCAACAGCCGCTGGCAATAAGCAGCCGATCAAAACATGGTCGCGGCGCTCGACGATCGTGCCCCAATTCATGGGCCTGACGTTTAGTGTTTATAACGGCAAGAAATTCATTCCGGTGTTTGTCACTGAGGAAATGGTTGGTCATAAGTTTGGTGAATTCTCACCGACCCGCTCTTTCCCTGGCCACTCTGCCGATAAAAAAGCGAAGAAGAGCTAGGTCATGTCAAAACCAAAAGCCCCCCGTCGTGTTGGTGAAACTGAAGCGCTTGCCATTGGCAACTCGCTGCGTGGATCGCCTTATAAATTGAACCTAGTCGCTGGCCTTATTCGCGGCAAGCCGGTTGCAAAAGCGTTGGCTGATCTTACCTTCAGTAAAAAGGGCTTTGCCCGTGACGTGAAAAAAGTTCTGGAGTCGGCGGTGGCCAATGCCGAGAACAATCATAATCTCGACGTCGATGCGCTTGTTGTGAAAGAAGCGTCAGTGGGTAAGTCCATGGTGATGAAACGTTTCAGTCCGCGCGCGCGTGGTCGTTCGGCTGCCATTCAAAAGCCGTTCAGTCGTATTCGCATAATTGTGCGTGAAGTTGGGAGCGAAGCATAATGGGTCAGAAGGCCAACCCCGTCGGTCTGCGTTTACAGATCAATCGCACCTGGGACAGCCGCTGGTACGCCGATGGCGATGCCTACGGCAATCAGCTGCACGAAGATTTGAATATCCGCAACACTCTGATCAAGGAAATGCCGCAGGCTGGTATCAGCAAAGTGATCATCGAGCGTCCGGCCAAACTGGCACGCGTTTCGATTTACTCTGCGCGTCCAGGTATTATTATTGGCAAAAAAGGCGCTGATATCGACAAGTTGAAAAAGCGCATTGGCCTGATGACGAAATCAGAAGTATCGCTCAACATTGTTGAAATTCGCAAGCCGGAGATTGATGCGCGACTGGTTGCTGTCGGTGTATGCGACCAGCTGGAGCGCCGGATTGCATTTCGCCGCGCCATGAAGCGCGCTGTGCAATCAGCTTTACGGCTTGGTGCAGAAGGCATTAAAATTACATGTGCCGGCCGTTTGGGCGGTGCCGAAATCGCGCGCACGGAATGGTACCGCGAAGGTCGGGTGCCATTGCATACGCTGCGCGGAAACGTTGATTACGCTGAAGCGCAGGCCCATACAGCTTATGGCGTGTGCGGTGTGAAAGTGTGGATTTTCAAAGGCGAAATTCTTGCCCACGATCCACTGGCGCAAGAAAAAATTATGTTAGATGCACAAACCTCAGGCGTGCGGCCGGCCCGGTAAGGACCAGCCGCCTTATCGAGGGCGTGACTTGAGGGCAACCTCAAGGCTCTGTCAGAAGGCGAAGAAATATGTTGTCACCTAAGAAAACAAAGTTCCGCAAGGGCTTTAAAGGCAAGATCAGCGGCGATGCCAAAGGCGGCACAACGCTGAACTTCGGTTCGTTTGGCTTAAAAGCCATGCAGCCTGAGCGCATTACCGCGCGCCAGATTGAGGCGGCCCGTCGTGCGTTGGCCCGTGCTATCAAACGTCAGGGTCGTATTTGGATTCGCATTTTCCCGGATGTGCCAGTGTCATCAAAACCTGCTGAAGTGCGCATGGGTTCTGGCAAGGGTGCACCGGAATACTGGGTGGCGCGTGTCAAACCGGGCCGCATCATGTTTGAGCTCGATGGCGTAGACGCGGCAACAGCGCGTCAGGCTTTCGCGCTTGCAACCGAAAAACTCCCAATCAAGACGCGCGTTGTTGGCCGCCTTGGCGAACAGTTCTGAGTCTAGAAAGATTTTATGAAAACCGCAGACCTAAAAATTAAAACGGACGATCAACTGGCTTTGGATTTGCAGAGCCTGGAAAAAGAGCGTTTCAATCTGCGGTTTCGCACGGCGACCAGCCAGCTTGAAGCGCCAGCGCGGGTTCGTGTTGTGCGCCGGACTATTGCACGTATTAAAACCCTGCAGTCTGAACGTACGCGTTCAGCGGCAGCGAAGTAGAAGGAACGGACACGATGCCAAAACGTATTTTGCAAGGGACCGTGGTTTCAGACAAGCCCAACCAAACGGTGGTTGTTCTGGTCGAACGCCGCTTCCGTCACCCTTTGCTCGGCAAGATTGTGCGTCGCTCGAAAAAATTTCATGCGCATGACGAAGGTAATGTAATGAAGTCCGGTGATATCATTCGTATCGAAGAATGTCGTCCAATGTCAAAGCTGAAGACATGGCGCGTTGTCGATAAAGTTCAATAGTTGGTTTGTAAGAGGAATTATATATGATCCAGATGCAATCCAATCTCGAAGTTGCTGACAACAGTGGCGCAAAACGAGTGCAATGCATTAAAGTGCTTGGTGGTTCCAAGCGTCGCACCGCCAGTGTTGGTGATGTGATTGTGGTTTCCATCAAAGAAGCCTCACCAAAAGGCCGCGTCAAAAAAGGTGATGTGCACCGTGCTGTGATCGTGCGCACAAGCTTTCCAGTGCGTCGTGCTGATGGTTCAGTCATTCGTTTTGACAAAAACGCCGCCGTGCTGATCAACAAGCAGAAAGAACCGATTGGTACGCGCATTTTCGGACCAGTTGTGCGCGAACTGCGGGCCAAGAACCACATGAAAATTATTTCGCTAGCGCCGGAGGTGCTCTGATTATGTCAGCAGCCAAAATAAAAAAAGGGGACACCGTTGTTGTGTTGTCGGGTAAAGACAAAGGCCGCACGGGTGAAGTTATTCGCGCCATTCCAAGCGAAGGCAAGGTCGTTGTTGGTGGAATTAATATGATTTCACGTCACACCAAGCCAAGCCAGGGAGATCCGCAAGGCGGTATAAAACGCCGCGAAGCAGCAATGCACGTGTGCAAGGTGGCGATTGCCGATCCGAAATCTGGTAAGCCAACTCGGGTTGGTTTTAAAATAGTTGATGGCAAAAAAGTTCGTGTTGCCAAGAAATCTGGTGAGGTCATCCATGGCTGATACAAAATACACGCCACGCTTTAAAACGCAGTACGAAACAAAAATTCGTGCTGCGATGAAGGAGCAGTTTGGTTATACAAACGACATGCAGATTCCGCGCCTTGACAAGATTGTCATCAACATGGCGGTTGGCGATGCAACCCAGGATAAAAAGAAGGTGGATGCCGCTGTTGCAGACATGCAGCTTATTGCCGGCCAGAAACCGGTGGTTGCAAAAGCCAAAACATCAATTGCGCAATTCAAGTTGCGCGAGGGCATGCCAATTGGTTGCAAAGTTACGTTACGCCGTGAACGCATGTATGAATTCATGGATCGGCTGGTGACAATTGCTATGCCACGCATTCGAGATTTTCGTGGTATCAGCCCGAAGTCATTTGATGGTCGCGGTAACTACGCTTTTGGTTTGAAGGAGCAACTGGTGTTTCCTGAAATCAATTACGACAAGATCGATAAAATTCGCGGTATGGATATTATTATCTGTACGACGGCAAAAAATGATGATGAAGCCCGCGCACTTCTCCGTGCTTTCAACATGCCATTCACTGGCATGACGCAAGCTGCGGCTTAAAGGAAACTGGACATATGGCAAAGACGAGTTCGATCAACAAAAACAATGCAAGGCGGAAGCTGGTTAAATCCTGCGCCGGTCGGCTTGAAAGATTGAAGACAATTGCAAATGATGCAACCAAGCCGGACGAAGAGCGCTTCATGGCGCGTCTCAAAATGGCGGAAGTACCGCGCAATGGTAATCCAACGCGCATTCGCAATCGTTGTGAAGTGACGGGACGTGCCCGTGCCTATTATCGTAAATTTAAAATGTCTCGTATCGCGCTCCGTGATTTGGCCAATAAAGGCTTGATTCCCGGTGTGACGAAATCTAGCTGGTAAGGGAAGGGGAAACAGATGTCTCTATCTGATCCTTTGGGCGACATGCTCATGCGTATACGCAATGGCCAACAGGCCCGTAAAGACACGATTGTTAGCCCAGCCTCAAAGCTGCGAGCCCACGTGCTTGATGTGTTGCAACGTGAAGGTTATATTCGCGGCTACAGTGAAACGGATCTTGGCCCAGGCCGCCGAGAAATTCGCATTGAGCTCAAATATTACGAAGGTGATCCGGTCATTCGCTCGATTCAGCGTGTATCAAAGCCCGGGCGCCGCTATTATTCTGGTGTCAGTGAATTGCCGCGTGTGCAAAACGGTCTTGGCATCACCATCGTTTCAACGCCAAAAGGTGTTCTGTCTGACGCGGAAGCGCGCGACCAGAATGTTGGCGGCGAAGTTTTGTGCACAGTATTTTAAGGAAAGGGGTAAACAATGTCACGTATTGGGAAAAAACCTGTTCCTGTTCCAGCTGGCGTCACGGCCAATCTTGCTGGCACACTGCTGTCAATCAAAGGCCCTAAGGGTGAACTGAAACTGTCGATTGCAGATGAAGTTGAGTGCACGATTGATGGTGCCGTGATTTCGATCAAACCACGTACAGATTCAAAACGTGCGCGCGCGTTTTGGGGTTTGCAGCGTACGCTTGTTTCAAACCTGGTCGTTGGTGTGACTGCCGGTTTCACCGAAACGCTTGAAATGGTTGGTGTTGGCTACAAGGCTAACGTGCAGGGCCGTCAGCTCAATCTGGCACTGGGCTTCAGCCACGATATACCGTATCCAATGCCAGAAGGCATCGACATCAAGTGCCCGGATGCCACAACAATCGTGATCAGTGGTATGGATAAACAAAAAGTAGGGCAGGTGGCTGCCGAAATTCGTCGTTACAGAAAACCAGAGCCGTATAAAGGCAAAGGCGTCAAGTATCGCGGCGAGTTTATTTTCCGCAAAGAAGGCAAAAAGAAGTAATCCTATGGGTAAAGTTCTTTCAATGTTTGAGAAGCGCCGTCAGCGGGTCCGCACGTCGCTCAAGGCCACATCAAAAGGCCGCGTAAGGTTGTCAATTCATCGCACGTCGCAGCATATTTATGCGCAGGTTATTGATGACAGCAAAGGCGGTACGGTGGTTGCAGCATCAACGCTTGAGAAAGCTCTCAAGGGCAAAACAGGTGCAACATCTGCGGCTGCCGCCGAAGTCGGCAAACTGGTGGCGGAACGTGCCAAACAGGCGGGTATCGCAAAAGTCGTGTTTGATCGCGGCGGGTTTATTTATCATGGTCGCGTCAAAGCGCTGGCTGAAGCAGCACGCGCTGCCGGATTGGAGTTTTAACTATGGCTCGTGAAGCAAAAAAACAGGAACCACTGCGCGCTGAAGACGGTACGGAGCTGGTTGAGAAATTGGTGCACATCAATCGTGTATCCAAGACAGTGAAGGGTGGTAAACGCTTCGGTTTTGCCGCTCTCGTGGTTGTTGGTGACACAAAGGGCCGTGTTGGTTTTGGTCATGGCAAAGCCCGGGAAGTGCCGGAAGCCATTGCCAAGGCAACCTCAGCGGCCCGCAAAACAATGATCCGTGTGGCGCTTCGGGAAGGTCGCACATTGCACCATGACAATCACGGTCACTGGGGGGCGGGCAAGGTGTTCGTGCGCTCTGCTGTGCCGGGGACCGGCATTATCGCCGGTGGCCCAATGCGTGCGGTGTTTGAAGCTTTAGGTGTGGCCGATGTGGTGACAAAATCCATGGGTTCGAATAACCCTTACAACATGGTGCGTGCAACGTTTCATGCGCTGGTTACACAGGTATCGCCGAAAATCGTTGCGGCGCGCCGCGGCAAAAAGGTAACGGATTTGATTTCACGTCGCGCCGACATGAGTGGCAAAGCTGCCGAAGTCGAAGCTGAAGCGCAAGTGGCTTAAAGGATAAAGATCATGACAACCAAGAAAATGATCAAAATTACGCAGATTGGATCACCTATCCGCAGAGCACCATCGCACGAAGCGACGCTTGTGGGTTTGGGCTTGAATAAAATGCACCGCACGGCCACTTTAGAAGATACCCCGTCAGTGCGCGGTATGGTTCGCAAAGTTGCTCATATGGTCCGCGTGGAAGGCGAATAAAATGAAGTTGAATGAAATCAAAGATAACGACGGCGCCCATACGAGACGGATGCGCGTTGGTCGCGGCATCGGTTCTGGCAAAGGCAAGACATGCGGTCGTGGCCAAAAAGGCCAAACCTCGCGTTCGGGCGTTGCCATAAACGGTTTTGAAGGTGGCCAGATGCCACTTTACATGCGTATTCCAAAGCGTGGCTTCAACAATATTTTCGCCAAGGATTTCGATGTGGTGAATACCGGTGCGATCCAGAAGGCGGTTGACTCAGGTAAAATCAAAGCAGGGGATGTGCTGGATCATCAGACGTTGCTTGATCATGGCCTTACTGGTAAATCGCGAGATGGTGTGCGTTTGCTCGCCAAAGGTGAATTGACGACGGCCCTCACATTCAAGGTTGAGGGCGCATCGAAGTCGGCGCTGGATATGGTCAAGAAAGCTGGCGGTACAGTTGAGCTACTGGTGGCCTTGCAATCGGCGGCTGAAAAAGCAGCTGCAAAAAAGAATAGTGTTAAAAAACGCGCATAAGCGCTAACGTTAGGTTTAGATCATGGCATCAGCTGCTGAGCAACTTGCAGCGAACTTAAACTTCGGTGCTTTTTCCAAGGCGACCGAGCTCAAGCAGCGCATCTGGTTTACCATTGGTGCGCTGATCGTGTTTCGCCTGATGACCTTTGTGCCGCTGCCAGGTATAGACGCTGCGGCATTCAAAACCTTGTTTGACAAGCAATCGCAGGGCGTGTTGGGCATGGTCAACATGTTCTCGGGTGGCGGCTTACAGCGTATGTCGATTGTCGCACTCAATATCATGCCGTACATCACGTCATCCATTATCGTGCAGCTGCTCACATCCTTGTCGCCGTCGCTGGCGGCACTGAAAAAAGAGGGTGCATCCGGCACCAAGAAAATCAATCAATACACCCGTATGGGTACGGTCGGTTTGGCATTGTTGCAAGGCTACGGTATTGCACGTGGACTCGAAAGCGCGCGTGGTGGCGTGGTTATTGATCCCGGGTTTTTCACGTTTGAATTTCCGGTGATGGTAACACTGCTGGGTGGCACCATGTTTTTGATGTGGCTGGGAGAACAAATTACCGCACGAGGTATTGGCAATGGGTCATCGCTGATCATTTTCACGGGTATTGTCGCATCGTTGCCGCACGCATTGGCGGGCATGTTTGAACTTGGCAAGTCCGGCGAAATGTCACCAATCGTTATTCTGGCCGTGCTTGTGTTGATAGCCGCTGTCATTGTTGGTATTGTGTTTATGGAGCGTGCCCAGCGCAAGGTGACCATTCAATACCCCAAGCGTCAAGAGGGCAACAAACAGTTTCAGGGCGATACCAGCCATATGCCGCTGAAACTAAACACTGCTGGTGTTATCCCGCCTATCTTTGCATCTTCGTTGCTGCTGATGCCGCTGTCAGTTGCAAACTTTGCCGGCGCCAACGCACCACCCTGGCTTGCTTTCATTACAACGCATTTTCAGCATGGTAAATTTGGCTACATGCTTGGTTATATATTACTTATTGTTTTTTTCTGCTTTTTCTACACCGCTGTGGTGTTCAATCCGGAAGAAACCGCTGACAACCTCAAAAAACACGGCGGCTTTATACCCGGCATTCGTCCTGGTGCGCGCACGGCGGAATATCTCGATTTTGTGCTCACTCGCATCACGGTTATTGGCGCTGCCTATCTCGCCACCATTTGCCTGATTCCAGAAATTTTGACCAGTCAAGCCAAGCTTCCCGGGTATCTGGGCGGCACGAGTTTGCTTATTGTGGTTTCCGTCACAATGGATACAATAGCCCAATTGCACGGTCACCTCATGGCACATCAATACGAAGGCTTAATTAAAAAGTCCAAGCTGAGAGGGGCGAAATCAGGGAGAGGCGCTAAGTGAATATTATACTGCTTGGCCCGCCGGGGGCGGGGAAGGGCACACAAGCAGCCGAGCTAGTCATCAAGCGCGGTATGAAACAGCTTTCAACCGGTGACATGTTGCGCGCTGAACGCGCTGCCGGGACTGCTCTGGGCCATGAAGTGGAAGGCCTTATGAAAGCGGGGCTTTTGGTATCAGATAATATCGTAACCAGGCTGATTGGCGAGGCGCTCACCAAGCCGGACACTGCCAAAGGTGTTATATTTGATGGCTATCCACGCACCGAAGCGCAAGCCAAGTCTCTTGATACACTATTGCAATCGCATGGCCGCACACTTGACAAGGTGATTGAACTCACTGTTGATGAAGATGCGCTCGTCGATCGGATTACGGGTCGTTATTCGTGTGTCAAATGCAAAACTGGTTATCATGATCGTCACAAACCAGCAAAGATTGCTGGGGTATGTGATGTCTGCGGTTCGACAGAATTTACCCGCCGCCCTGACGATACCGAAGCTGTGGTGCGAGAGCGTCTCGCCGTTTATCGGGCCAACACAGCACCAATATTGCCATATTATGAAGCGCGAGGTTTACTGGCGCGTGTGGACGGCATGGCGGACATGGGGCATGTGAGTGAAGACATAGCGCGCTTGCTGGATTAAGCTAAATGGCTTTATGCGCGTGCAGAATGCCAAAAACCTGATTTTTTACTTCATGAGCATCCGACCCGTCACGCCTTGCTCGCGGTCGACCGCCTGTTGCACAAGCCGGTGAAAAGCAAAGCGTGCTTCCATAAAATCATTTTCATCATTGCTGGGAAAATCAGCATTCATTGCAATTACAAGTTTGCGCTTGGGATCAACAAATATTGTCTGGCCAAAATGCCCAAGCGCTGCAAAGCTGCCGTCGTCATAGGTCCACCACTGATAGCCATAGCCTCGGCCAGGCTCGCCAATATCTTTTTGCTTATGCGTCGCCGCCTCGATCCAGCCACTCGGGAGTATGGACTGGCCGTTCACCCTAGCACCATCCATAATGAACTGCCCCATGCGGGCATAATCGCCAAGTGACGCGGAAATGCAGCAACCGGCGATTTCGCGCCCGGTTGTGTCGAGCACCCAAAAACCTGGCCGTGCCATATACGGCTGCCAGATTTTTTCAGTCAGATACGTGGCCAGCGGCTTGTGGGTGGCACGCATGACAATCACCCCAAGCAAGCCGGTCTCGCCAGTGTTATAGTGCCACAAGGTGCCAGGTGCTGCCGCACGCGGCAATTTTTTAAGGTAGGTTACAATCGGTTCCTCGCCGGGCACCAGCTTCACATGATCGAACTGGCCAACATCTGAATTCGGGTCGGCATAATTCTCGTTCCAGCGCACGCCAGAACTCATGGTGAGAATATGTTTAAGCGTGACGCCGTCGTAAGCGCTGCCCTTGAACTCGGGAATAATATCTGTGACTGGTTCATCTATGCTTTTGATAAAGCCATCTTTGAGCGCTGCGCCAAACAACGTCGAAGTAAAGGATTTGGCAACCGAAAAGCTTGTCCATGCGCCCTGATCGGAATAGCCTTTGGCATATTTCTCAAGCCTGACCTTGTCGTCCACCACAATCAGGGTGCCAACTGCACGCTGTGCTGTCATGAATGCGTCTATATCAAAGGCGGTGGTGCCATTTGCGGTCATAATGGCAAAACCAGGGGCATGCGCGAAAGCGTGCGGTGTAGCACTTGGGGGCATGGGATGAGATTGAACAGTCGGCAATTGCTCAAGGTGGCCAAAAGCATAATCGCGCTGTTCAACAGTCCATTGCAGCACGTTGCGATCTTTGGGCGCGTGGGCAAGAAAGTAAAGCGTATCGCGTTTGATGTAGGCTATAGTCCCAAGGGCTATGACCGTAATACCTAATCCCCATAACCACTTACGCATCATTTGTTCCATTTCTATTATTCTTATTTATGGAAACTTTAACATTGATCATCATCAGCATCAAGAACGGCACGGCTCTATGTTGCAACGAATGCAAAAACCGCGCTTGACGCCGCCATTAGTGGAACTATAGTTTCTTTCTTCAGCGATTCGGATGTAGCCGCTTTGCAGCGTATAGGAAACTATTCGCCGTAAGGGGGTAGATTTTATGAATAAGCTTAATAATCAGGTATTTCAGGTAGTTTAGAGACTGAAACTTGATAACAGGAGAATAAAGCGTGGCGCGTATTGCAGGTGTAAACATACCGACCAACAAGCGAGTTGAGATCAGTTTAACCTATATTTATGGTATTGGCCGCACCAAAGCCAAGCAAATCTGCGAGAAGCTCAAGTTTCCCCCAGATCGTCGTGTGCAAAACTTGACCGATTCGGAAGTGCTGCAGATTCGTGAAATGATTGATGCTGAATATAAGGTTGAAGGCGATCTTCGCCGCGAAGTTTCCATGAACATCAAACGCCTGATGGATTTGGCCTGTTACAGGGGTCTGCGTCATCGCAAAGGCCTGCCTGTACGCGGTCAGCGCACCCACACAAACGCTCGCACCCGCAAGGGCAAAGCCAAGCCGATTGCTGGCAAGAAAAAATAAGCTCACTTTTTCGAGAGACTGGACCAAGCTATGGCTAAAGAACCTGCCCGCGTAAAAAAACGTGAGCGTAAAAATATATCAAGTGGTACAGCGCATGTGAATGCGTCTTTCAATAACACGGTGGTTACAATCACTGACGCGCAAGGGAACACCATTTCTTGGTCGTCCTCTGGCACGATGGGTTTTAAAGGGTCACGAAAATCAACCCCTTATGCGGCCCAGATGGCGGCTGAAGATGCCGGCAAAAAGGCCCAGGAGCATGGGATGAAAACCCTTGAGGTTGAAGTGAAGGGGCCCGGTTCAGGTCGTGAGTCTGCACTGCGCGCTTTGCAGTCGGTGGGGATGACAATCACATCCATTCGCGATGTGACCTCGATACCACACAACGGTTGTCGCCCGCCGAAGCGCCGCAGGGTTTGATGATCGTTTAACTTTATATATTCGGGCCGGGGCAACCTACCCATATTTTTTTCACTTGCCGTATAATCTGCGGTATTTATCGCTAGAGCCAAACACGTCTGGAGCCAAACCGCATGACGAATGTGATCGCCAAAAACTGGCAAAACCTTATTAAACCAACGCATCTTGAGAAAAAGAGTGTCGCAGAAAGCAGCCGCCGGGGCACATTCATTGCTGAGCCGCTGGAGCGCGGCTTTGGTATGACGCTCGGCAACAGCTTGCGCCGCGTATTGCTGTCATCCTTGCAGGGCGCTGCGGTAACAGCGCTTAAAATAGAAGGTGTGCTGCATGAATTTTCATCAATCGCGGGTGTGCGCGAAGATGTGACGGACATCGTGCTCAACGTCAAGCAGCTTGCCATCCGCATGACTGCGGAGGGCACAAAGCGCCTCCACTTGACCGGCACTGGCCCTGGTGAAGTGCGTGCTGGCCAAATCACGGCCATTGCCGGTGTCGATATCATGAACCCAGACCTGATTATTTGCACGCTCGATCAAGGGGCGACGTTGAATATGGACCTCACGGTTCAAAATGGTAAAGGCTATGTGCCAGCTTCGGAAAACCGCCCGGCAGATGCACCGGTGGGCCTGATCCCGATTGACGCCCTATATTCACCAGTGCGTCAGGTATCCTACAAGGTTGAAGCTGCACGTGCTGGCGAAAAGCTGGATTATGATAAGCTTACCATGACAATTGAGACCGATGGCACCATAACGCCGGATGATTCACTGGCCTATGCAGCGCGAATTTTGCAAGATCAGCTGCAATTGTTTGTGAATTTTGACGAACCGCGCGTAGCTGTCGCGCACACGGAAGAAGATGGCCCCGCCTTTAACAAATTCCTGCTCAAGAAGGTTGATGAACTTGAACTGTCAGTGCGGTCTGCCAATTGCCTCAAGAATGATAATATCATTTACATTGGTGATCTGGTGCAAAAATCAGAAGCTGAAATGTTGCGTACGCCAAATTTTGGTCGCAAGTCGCTGAACGAAATTAAAGAGGTGCTGGCATCAATGGGTTTACGTCTGGGTATGGAGATTCCCGGCTGGCCGCCTGAGAATATTGAAGATTTGGCTAAAAAAATGGAAGCCGATTACTAAAGCACTTTTATGCTTTCGGTTTTGGCATGCTGCCTGAACCTGGTCTGGGGTACCTGATACGGCCCCCTAACGAACGGAGAATACGAACATGAGACATGGTTTTGGCCATCGCAAATTGGGCCGCACTACGGAGCATCGCACAGCCATGTTCCGCAACATGGCAACCTCACTCATCAAGCATGAGCAAATCAAAACCACCTTGCCAAAAGCCAAAGAGCTTCGTCCCTATGTGGAAAAGCTGGTGACGCTGGCAAAAAAAGGCGGCCTCTCAAACCGCCGCATCGCTATAAGCCGTATGGGTGAATCCGTGCAGGTGGCAAAATTGTTTGATATTATCGGCCCGCGCTATAAAGCCCGCAGCGGTGGTTACATCCGCGTGCTGAAAGCCGGTTTTCGTCGTGATGACGCTGCTGCCATGGCAATTATCGAGTTTGTAGACCGCGACGTTTCTGCCAAGGGACTTGATAGTGGTCCGGTTGTCGCTGGCACGGATGATGATGCAAGTTAGAAAGACTTTCTGAACGTCAACCCATTGGGCTTAGCGCATGAAACCCAAGATCAGTGTTATAATCCCGCATTATAACGATATCGCTGCCTTGTCAGTGTGCTTGAATTCTTTGTCGCAACAATTATACCCTCGTGATGATTTTGAAATTATCGTTGGGGACAATGCATCGCCTTTAGAACGCCGTGTCCTGGAGGATGTTGTGCTCCCGCATGCGGCTTTGGTGATTGTCACAGAACGCGGGGCCGGGCCGGCACGAAACGGCGCTGCGGCGCATGCCAAGGGCGAGATACTTGCTTTCACTGATTCCGATTGTCGGCCATGCAAGGCGTGGCTTACTGAGGGCGTCGCCATGCTTGACACAACCAGTTTTGTTGGCGGCAGTGTTCAGGTTCCGATTGATAACCCTGGCCAGATGTCAGGCGCGGAAGCGTTTGAGGCTTTATTTGCGTTCAATCAGAAAGATTACATTGAGCGTAAGGGCTTCACCGGTACCGGCAATTTATTTGTTCACCGACATAATTTCGAACGTATTGGCGGCTTTTGCGTTGGCAAATCAGAAGATAATGAGTGGAGTTATCGAGCTATAGCAGCAGGGTTGAAAATAAAGTACGCTCCAAATGCGTGTGTTACGCACCCTGCTCGGCGTAACTGGCAAGAACTGCACCAGAAATGGGAGCGTATTGCACGCGAAAACTATCTCCTCATCTCTGAACAGCGCCACGGCAAGTTAAAATGGCTTTTGCGCACTTGGGCCATGCCGCTCTCGGCGCTTGCTCACACACCGCGCGTTCTAAAAAGTAACATACTGTCGCCTGGCGAAAAGCGTCGTGCGCTGACAACGCTTTATAAACTTCGCTTATGGCGCTTTATGGAAGGCCACAGACTTCTGCTGTCGGGTAGTAAAATATAACGAAATATATTTTGAAAATCTTCACCCACTATTCCTTAGCGCCGTTGCAATTGCATTGATTGACAAGTGAATGCCGTCGGCAATGCGGGCATCCGTCTCACCAGCACGATGACGTTTCAGGAGCTCGACCTGCAACAAATTGAGCGGTTCGATATAGGGCAGGCGCAATTGAATCGAGGCATCGAGCGCTGGGTTTTTTTCGAGCAGGCGGGATTGGCCGGTAATGGCAAGAACGCCGTCGTGGGCTTGTTGCCATGAGCGGCTAATGGCAACAAACACTGTTTTGCCCAATATTTTATCTTCAACCAGAGCCGCGTAGCGTGCTGCGATTGTCATATCGGATTTTGCCAGCACCATCTCAGTGTTGGCAAGGGTGGCTTGAAAGAACGGCCAGCGCGCGGCCATTTCCACCAGCAAGCCGTGATCCTCAAAACTTGAGATGGCAGCACCCACTCCAAACCATCCAGGCAACATCACACGGGACTGTGCCCAGCTGAACACCCATGGTATGGCGCGCAAATCTTCTATGCGACCGGTTTGAGTGCGGCTGGCGGGCCTTGAGCCGATCTTGAGTGTCGAGATTTCTGCGATGGGCGTCATCTGACGAAAGAATGTGCGAAAACCATCCGAGCCGTAGACGAGGGCGCGGTACGCCGTTTGGGCGTGCGCCGATAGCTGATCCATGGCCGTGCCAAAGCGGTCGCGGTCGGCAACAGACAGCGGATTGTCTGCGATTGTGGCAACAATCGCTGCGGTTGTCATAGACTCCAGATTTGCCAGGGCACTTGCTCGCGAACCGTACTTGGCTGCAATCACCTCACCTTGTTCGGTGATACGAATACGGCCTTGCACAGTGCCGGCTGGTTGCGCTGTGATGGCTGCATAGGCTGATCCGCCGCCACGGCCAACAGCGCCGCCACGGCCATGAAACAGCTGCATGGCAATACCAGCCTCGGCAAATACAGTCGCCAAGGCTTCGCTGGCGCGATACAATTGCCAAACAGAGGTGAGATAGCCACCATCTTTATTGGAATCAGAATAGCCGATCATCACTTCCTGATAGCCACGCGCTTTTGCCAAGGCCGACATTTCCGGCAGGGCCAGATAGGCCTTCATGATTGCCGGGGCTTGTTCAAGATCGTCGATGGTTTCAAATAGAGGCACCGGCATCACGGAACATCGCGGTGGCTCTGACAAATCAGCATTGCCAGGAACAAACAACCCTGCCTCTTTCAACAAAATGGCCAGTTCCAGCAGATCAGAAACAGCTTCAGCCTTTGATATAATGCTGGCTGTAATCGCTTCTGAACCAAGGCTGCGCTGGGCGTCTGCTGCGGCAGCAAAAATGGCGAGTTCGCTGCGTGTCTCTTCAGAATAGCCAGCAAATGGATTGGAAAGCAGGCGAGGGCCGCGCAACTCAAGGCGCAGCAGTTCAACGCGTGCGTTTTCATTCAGTGTGGAATAGTCAACGCACACCCCGGCCTTGGCAAGCAACTCAGCAACCGTGCGCTCGTGCACCGCACTGTTTTGCCGAAGGTCAAGCGTGGCCAGATGAAAACCAAAGCTATCAACGGCGCGAATAAGCCGACCAAGCGCACCGACAGTGCTCATGGCACCCTTGCTGCCGTTAGCAAGGCTGTGCGCCACACTCACTAAGTCTGAACGAAAAGCCTCTGGGTTGTCATAGGGCGTTCCAGCCAATTGGGCTGGCCGCGCTGGTGGTAAGCCAATCAGAACCTGATGCGTTGATGCCAGACGGGCATAAATACCAGAGAGGGCACGGCGATAAGGTTCATCCTGACGGCTGGGTGCATCGTCTTCACTGGCATCAGCAAGCGCCATAAGTGCAGCGCTAGCACCTGCAAGACTGGTGGAAATGCTGAGCTCTGCGCCTAGCGCATGAACACAATCGAGATAATGATTGAGCACGGTCGATGCCGAGCGGCAGGTTGCATGCTGAACAATATCGGCAGTCACATACGGGTTGCCATCGCGGTCGCCACCAATCCAGCTGCCCAGCTTCAAAAACGCTGATGTGCGGCTGCCAAGCACACGCTCGCAATGCGTTAGCAGCGTTGGAATCACGGGCAAAAACACGTCGCGCATATAGAACAGGGCTGTCTCGATTTCATCCGCTACAAACAATCGCTCCCGGCGGAGCGGCCATGTTTGCCAAAGCAATGCAATCTGCCTGTAGATGGCATCATCTATGGTGTCCCCTTCCGGGGTTTCGCTCTTGCCCTGATCTTTGAGCTGCATAAGTTCGGCAATGCGGTCTTTATGGTCGATCATGCTTTTGCGCCGCACCTCGGTTGGGTGTGCTGTGAGCACAGGCGCAATACGGGCCGTAGCGAGCAATTTGATGACGCTTGACTTGTCAATATCCGCAAACGTCGCCTCAAGCGTGGCGGTAGCATCAGCGGCGGCAGACTGACGATCTTCTACAAGGTTAGCCAAAGTCGAAAACAACATGAAGCCGCGCACAAAAGCAAGCGTATTATCCAGCGACAGGGTGCCCAGTGCAAGGTCAACCGCAGCCGATACAGTTTGTGAGCGGTGTCGTTCGATCGAGGCTGTGCGAATGGCTTCCACGTGGTTAAACAGCGCATCACCGCCAAAGTCACGAATAACGTTTCCAAGAAGACGACCAAGGTAGCGCATATCAGGGGACTGCGCGATGATGTTGCTGCTCTGCATCATTTTATATTGCAGTGCAAAAACGCGCTGTCAACGTTATAGCGAATCCAATAATCCCTCGATGTCACAAAAAGGCGTTAACATTGTTTGTTGATGCTTCTGTAAATTTTGCACTTCATGAACGTCTCATGTTTACCGTGAAATATAAAAATATTTTTCGCAGTCGCTGGTATGCCCTCCTCTGGGCGCTCGGGTTTATGTGGTTTGCCTTCGAATTCGTTGATATGCGAGGTACGCATCATACAACAGCAGCAGCAGACACCGATGGCATTGAGCAGGCAACAGCGGCTTTAAATGCCGGGCAATAACCTCACTGGCCTGCCGCGCGCTGGTGCAGCTCCAGCCCTAGCGCCCAGCGGCGCTGGAAGCCGCGCCAGTATCTGGCCTCGCCAGCACCGGCAACACGACCACCGTTTTGCTCGCCGAAAGCCTGCGGCCAGTCACCATCACCGGCAACGGGCGTCGGCACATTCAGATACGCGGCCTTGGCCGTATCGCCCTTCAGGTTGAGGTCGAGAAAGGCTGTAATAAAATGAATGTTGATGGCATTAATGCGCTCGCCGCGCCACACCGGTTCGTTCAGATATTCATAGGCCTGAAAGTGGGTTTCCAGTGAGTTTGGCAAAGGGTTGCCGGCCACATTGTGCAGCGCATCGCGGTAAACCAGCATGGCGCGAGTTGTGCCTGTGAGGCTGGCAAAAATCCACGATACGCCGTCCTTATAGTTTGCCACATCATCGTGGTCACCATCTATCATCAGCACTGGTGCCTTGATAGCGGCAAGTGACACAGCTTGCCACGATCGGTTGGCTGGTTGGCCGCCCCACGGGGCTATGGCCACAATCGCCTTGATCTGGCCGGCACTGGCAGCATCGGCTGTTGTGATCGTTGCGCGTGTCGCCGCTGGAAGCGGTGCAATAGTGGTGGAGGCCGCATCATACGCAGCACCAGCCGTTGCCAGCGCACCGAATGCACCCATGGAATACCCGATTATCCCAATGTGCTCTGGATCAATCATGTTTGCGGCTGCATGGTTTGGTGTTTTGGCTTCTGCCACCAGCGCTGCAATTGCAGCGCGCTGATCCTGTGTGCGGTTGGCAACGGCACCAGCAAACGACGATACAAAAGAGCCTTTGCTATAGATAAAGCCATCATCATGCTCGATGGCCGCCACCACATAGCCCTTCGAGGCGAGATTCTCACCGAGATAAGCGAAGTATGTGGCCCCACCCTGAAAGCCGTGTGAAACCACCACCAGTGGAAAACGCTTGTTACTGACAGCAGGCGCATCGGCAACCGCTAGACCTGTTACATCAAGGGTTGATGATTTGCCGACAAACAAAGGCAGTTTGTGATGGTAGACAATTGGGCTTGCGCCAACTTTATCTGTTGCTGGATACCACAGGCGCACGCTCACTGTCCGGCTGGCACCAACAGCTATTTTTTCAATCACAGTGCCGATTTTAAAGGCACCGGGTGCTGACAGTTCAGGGGCATCGGCCGCTGGTTTGCTGGTGGTCGGTTCACCTGAGCAGGCATTCATCGATATCATGGTGGCAAGCAGCGGGAAATATTTCAGCATCTGTTTATATCCTTTGTTTGAAAGCATCTGCAAAAGCCCGGGCCGTTTCCATAACCTCTGTCGGTGTCATGCCGGCACGGTAGATTGCGCCACCGACACCAAAACCACTGGTGCCTGCAACACGAAAGGCGGCAACGCTGTCAGGTCTCACACCGCCCACCACCAGCACGGTTGATGATACAGGGAGCACGGCGCGTATGGCTTTGACAACAGCCGGTGTTATGAGCTCACCGGGAAAGAGTTTGATCGCATCAGCACCAGCCTCAAGAGCTGTGAAACATTCCGTTGGGGTCAGGCAACCAGGGGCCGAAAGCATACCGGCAGCAAGGCTAGCTCTGATAACATCCGTGCGCATGTTTGGCGATACAACAAGCTGGCTGCCAGCATCCTTGCAGTGCTGTACATCAACCACAGAAAGCACTGTGCCCGCGCCGACAAGTGCGCGACCAGCAAAACACTTCGCCATCAAGGCAATAGAGGCAAACGGCTCAGGAGAATTGAGCGGCACTTCGATAAGTGTGATGCCAGCGGCGATGAGCGCCTCCCCCACAGCTTCGACTTCATTGGGTTTAATGCCGCGCAATATGGCGACGATGGGCATGGCCGTTAAGCGCTGGTGAAAGTCCTGTTGCAAACTGATCATAAGTATCTCTAACCTTACATTAGCACGCGCGCCAGTGCGTCTGCCCAGCCGTCGAGGCGTTTCTGTCGCTCGCGGTCGTTCATCTGCGGGGAAAACCGCATGACGGCCTGGCGCATTGCGGCCGCATCCTGCAAGGATTTATAAAGCCCAGCCCCAACACCGGCCAGCATGGCCGCCCCGAGTGCCGTGGTTTCAATGAAAGATGGCCGCTCCACATCAATGGCCAGCATGTCGGCAAGGTCTTGTGCCATCCAATCGTTTGCCACCATACCGCCATCTATGCGCAGCTCTTCCCATTCGGCCCCGTCAGCTGCAAAAGCATTCTTCAAATCATGCGCCTGATGCGCCATGGCCTCAAGCGCTGCACGCGCAATGTGAGCTTTTGTCGCTGCAAAACTCAGGCCTAAAATCGCACCGCGCGCTGATGGTTGCCAATGTGGCGCACCCAAACCGGAGAGCGCTGGCACCACATAAACCCCGCCATTATCAGACACGCTGCGCGCGAGTGGTTCTGTATCTGGGGCACACACAATCAAACCCAGGTCATCACGCAGCCACTGGATCAAGCTGCCTGCTACAAACACGGAGCCTTCCAATGCGTAGTGGCGTTCACCATCGATTTGCCAAACAATTGTTGACAGCAAACGATGTTTTGATTGCGGTAATGTGCGGCCGGTTTGCGTGAGCACAAAAGCGCCGGTGCCAAACGTCGCTTTGGTTTGGCCTGGTTGCAAACATCCCTGGCCAATGGTGGCGGCTTGCTGGTCACCGGCCAGCCCGCAAATTTCGATAGAGCCACCAAAATGCTCCGGCAATGTTTTGCCAAGCCGCTCAGCGCAATCGGTAATCTCTGGTAGAATATCGCGAGGGACGTTGAAAAGGTCAAGCAGCCCGTCATCCCAGCCACTGCTGCCGATCGCCATCAATGCCGTGCGGGAGGCGTTGGTAGCATCACTGATATGCAATCCGCCCGTCAGTCGGTAAACGAGATACGATTCAATCGTGCCAACAGCAAGGTTACAGCCAGCGTCTTTTAGTTGCGGCCAGTGTTCAAGCGCCCAGCCGATCTTGCTGCCGGAGAAATACGGGTCGAGCCGCAAGCCGGTTTTGGCTTGCATGGTGGGTTCCGCGCCACGCTGTTTTAATGTCGCACACATGTCCGCTGTACGGCGATCCTGCCACACGATCGCTGGGCCAAGCGGCTCGCCAGTGCGCTTGTCCCAGAACACAATGGTCTCGCGCTGGTTGGTAATGCCGATACCGGCGATCTTGTCTGCCCCACCAGCCAAGGTGACCATCTCGCGCGCGCACTCCAATGTCAGTGTCCATATTTCAGCAGCATCATGCTCGACACGCCCGGGTGCCGGATAGTGCTGCGTGACCGGTCGCTGGGCACGGCCAAGGCACGCGCCAGCCGCCGAAAACAGCATGGCGCGGGTCGAGGTGGTGCCTTCATCGATAACGAGGAGGTGAGAGGTCATGGTGCTGGTGCCGTAGCAAAAATATTGGCAACGAAGCTACCGCACATTGGTATAAACTTTAAAAACCCACCCCTGCAAGGGGAGAGCACTTCTAAACTAAGCACGCATGAGTCTTCGTTAGGGTCACGCGTTGGCGAAAAAACGGTTTCCCGCGATTGTCGTGGATTATATATTATCTGGCACGCGCTCTTCACACAGCTTCCTGTACTTTCATAGCCCGCCTTCTGTTACTGAATATAAACGTTGCCGTGTTACCAAAGACAAAACGATTGACAGTAAGGGCAACCATTACAGACGTTACAAGCACGATCAGCATGACATCGATATAGTGCAGCCATGGCATCCCTGCATGTTGATACCAGTTTTCACCGGGGTAAAACATGTCAGGCTTGTTCAAAATAAAATTGTGAAACGCATACGTGCAAAAACCGTATACCAGACCTGTAATCGCTGCCCGTGCATCAACGTTGCGAAACAGCAAGCCAGTAATAAATGCTGATAATATTGGCATCGACGACAGCCCGTTCAATTCCTGGAGCAAATTGATGATTGACTTGGCGTTTTCAAATGCGGGGACCATGGCAATAGAACTGAAGGTAAGCACGATTGAAGCAACCGCTGCCAAACGCCAGTGATTTTTCACCGGTGCAATAAATTTATCGTGAAAATCGACAGCATAGAGTGCAACGGAACTGTTAAGAATGGCACTTGTATGCGCAATCACAGCGGCCATCATCATGGCTGCAAATGCGCCGGACATCCAGCCGGGCAGCACTGTGCCGACAAGACGGCCATAAGCCTGATCACCAATGTTGCCAAACAGTTTGTAGGCGACAACACCCGGCACAACGACAATAACGGGTATCACCAGAATGCGAATTGTTGCAGCAGCCAGAACCCCCTTTTGTGCCTCGCGCACCGTCGGGGCTGTCATGGCTTTCTGGGTGATATTTTGGTTGGTAGACCAGTAGAATATCTGAATGAAAACCATGCCAGTCAACAATGTATGAACGGGAATGGGTGAGTGGATGCTGCCGATCATGGACAATCTTTCAGCAGGTACAGTTGAAAGGTCAAAATGCACTGCCTGTAACGCTAGAAACACTATTAGTAAGGCAATGCTGAGCACACCAATGCCAGAGTATGTGTCCATCACCGCCACAGCCCTTAGCCCGCCTGTGATGGTGTAGACCGCTGCAATAATTGCCATGGGTGCTGCAAACCATATGAGCGACCAATCGACGCCAAACATCGACTTGAGAAACAGGCTGCCACTATAGAGGGCTGCCGGCAAATAAATGAAAATATTGCCGAGCAGAAACAAAAACGAAATGACCGTGCGAATACTGCCACCATTGTAGCGTTTTTCCAGAAGTTCAGTCACTGTGGTGCAATGGTTGCGGTAGTAAATCGGTACGAAAACAAAGGCGAGAATCAACAGGCCGAAAAAGCCGGATATCTCCCACCAAGCCAGCAGTAGCATCTGGGTGCCGTTCATGCCGACAAGCTGTTCGGTCGAAAGATTGGTCAGCGTGATCGAGCCTGCGACAAACAACCATGTGAGACCGCCGCCTGCAAGAAACACCTCGCGGGTGCTGCCAAGCTCACCGGTGCGGTTAGCGGCTTTGCCGTGCACCTTCCAGTAAGTCAGCAAGGCCACCAAGGCCGTTAGCCCGAGGAAAACGGCAATCTGTAATGTTGACGCGCCAACCTTTTGCATTGAACTCTCCCCGAACAGCCCGTGTGTAAAATCATATTAATGGGCTCAATGCACGAAGCTACTTTCCTTTTTGAAAAAGACAAGTATCGAATTGAGATGTTGATGTTCAAAAGGAATCAAGATGAACCACGTACGTTTCGACGCTGGTGAAACCACGCTGATACTTGCCTGCGCCATCGGCGAGCCGCCTCACATGCTGTACTGGGGTAAGCGACTTCAGGCGGACGTATCACCGGAGCATATGACCCGTCTGACGACCCGTCAGGGGGTCAACGGCGGCGAGGATGTGCCAGTGCAAGCATCGCTGGCACTTGAGCCTGGCCTCGGGCTGATGGGGCCAGTGGGCTTTTCGGCGCACCGGGCAGGCAGGGATTGGGGCAGCCGGTTTGTGGTGACGGACGTAATTCATCATGATCATCAGATACTAATCGAGTGTCGTGACGCACAAACACAGCTTAAACTCGATTATACGATCAAATATCAGCCTAAAACTGGACTGTTTTGCCTTTCGGCTGCACTTTTGAATGATGGCGAAGGGGTGCTGGAATTGCAGGATATGGCAACGGCCTGTCTGCCAATACCTCAACATATAACGGATATAATTGGCTTTAAGGGACGCTGGGCGGGTGAATTCCAACGCGAAAGAATCAACCGCTTTGCCGGTACGTACATGCGAGAAAACCGCCGCGGACGCACTTCGCAGGATAGTTTTCCAGCCATGTTTTTGTGCCAGAATGATACGAATGAACAGTCCGGCGAGGCCTACGGCCTGCATCTGGCGTGGTCGGGCAATCATCGTTTGCGCGTCGACAGTCTTGCAGATGGACGGGTTATAGCATCACTTGGAGCCTTGTTATGGCCGGGTGAGATTCGTTTGGCAGCTGGGGAACGCTATGCCAGCCCTGAAATAGTGGCGGGCTTTTCGGCACTGGGGTTGTCAGCCCTTAGTCAGCATTTTCATCAATATGTTCGCGATGAAGTGTTGCGGCAAGCTGTACGTGCCCGCCCGAGACCTGTGCATTACAACTGCTGGGAGGCAGTTTATTTCAATCATGATGTTGATCAACTGAAAGCCATGGCCACCAGGGCGGCTGCAATCGGCGTAGAGCGCTTTGTGCTTGATGATGGCTGGTTTGGTGCACGGCGACACGATCAGGCAGGGCTTGGCGACTGGACAGTTTCAGCCGACGTGTATCCCCATGGACTGACACCCTTGATCGATCATGTGACTGGCCTTGGTATGGAGATGGGCATCTGGTTTGAGCCTGAAATGGTCAACCCGGACAGTGATCTGTTCCGCGCTCATCCGGATTGGATTCTGGAACTCAAAGGCGTGGCGCAAGTGCCTTTTCGGCACCAGTATGTGCTTGATATATCACGTCAGGAGGTATCGGATTATTTATACAATCAAATACATGCCATTCTTGCCGACCACAAAATCGGTTATGTGAAATGGGACATGAACCGCGATCTTAACCATCCGGGTGATGTGCATGGCCATCCGCGCGCCTTCGCTCAAGTGCCTGCTGTTTATGCGCTGATCGACCGGTTGCGTGCGGCGCACCCAACAATCGAGTTTGAAAGCTGCTCATCAGGCGGCGCGCGGGCTGATTTCGGCATTTTAAACCATACAGACAGGGTGTGGACCTCCGACAGCAATGATGCGCTAGACCGCCAGATGATCCAGCGCGGTGCCAGCTTTTTGCTGCCTCTTGAGGTGCTTGGCTCTCATGTCGGGCCGCGCCAGTGCCACATTACTGGCCGCACACTGTCAATGGAAATGCGTGCTGGTACAGCACTCATGGGTCACATGGGGTTGGAACTCAATCTGCTTGAAGAATTGAACGGCGATATTGCAGTGCTTAAAAAAGCGGTCTCGCTTTATAAAACCCACAGAAATTTGCTGCATTCAGGCAAGTTTCACCGGCTTGACACGCCCGATTTCATGAACGCTGTTGGCGTGGTTTCACAGGATCAATCAGAAGCCCTGTTTTCCTGGGCCATCCTGCATACCAACCCACACACTGTGCCGGGGCAGGCACGCTTTACAGGTCTCAATCCTGATAAAACATATTGGCTGCAGCTGATCTGGCCACAAAACTGGCATTCCAGAACGTCTCCATCTATCACGGAAGCAGCAGATTTGGCTGGAAACGGCTGTGCTTTTAGCGGCGCTGCGCTCATGTCGGCGGGGTTGCAGCTGCCACAGGTTTTTCCTGAAACTGTGTTTTTGTTTCACCTGCACGTTAAGGCCGCACAACATGGTTGATAAGCATAACGAAAGGCAAAAAAAGATACTGGCGCTTGTGGACGAACATGGTTTTGTTGCAACCAAACGTTTGGTTAATAAGTTTAATGTGAGGCCATAAACAATCCGCCGCAATATTAATATATTGTGTGAGCAAATGTGATACTGATTTCATCGAATTAGAAAATTTAAATCAAGTAGGATAAAGTAAAGTCTTTAATGATGGAAAAAATGTTCAAACACTATGTTTGATCTGCTGATCATCGGTGGTGGTATTAACGGCGTCGGTATTGCGCGCGATGCTGTTGGTCGCGGTCTTAAAGTTGTTCTGTGCGAGCAGAATGATCTTGCCAGTTCCACATCCTCAGCCAGTTCCAAGCTCATTCATGGCGGCTTGCGCTATCTTGAAACCTACGAATTCCGTTTGGTGCGCGAGGCGCTTGGCGAGCGTGAAACACTGTTGCGCATGGCCCCGCATATCATCTGGCCGCTGCGTTTTGTGCTGCCGATTGACAAGGGCCTGCGCCCGGCATGGCTCATTCGACTGGGCCTTTTTCTGTATGATCACCTTGCGAAGCGCTCGCTGCTTCCTGGCATCAAAACCCTTAACCTGCGCACCTGCCAGCAAGGCAAACCGCTAAACGAGCGCCTCAGCAAGGGTTTTGAGTATGCCGATTGCTGGGTTGACGATGCGCGACTTGTGGTGTTGAACGCAGTGGACGCTGCCGAGAATGGTGCCGAAATTCTCACACGCACAACATGCTCGGCCCTTAGCCGCAGCGAAACGTATTGGACCGCAGCACTCACCACAGCAGAAGGCACCACCCGTGAGGTCAAGGCCAAAGCTCTGGTGAACGCCGCTGGCCCATGGGTTGAGGACATACAGGGTAAATTTGGCCGTCTCTCTAACAGTCGAGGTGTGCGCCTGATCAAGGGCAGTCACATTGTTACAAAAAAACTGTATGAAGGCGAGCACGCTTATATTTTTCAGTCGCCAGACAAACGCGTTATTTTCGCCATCCCCTATGAACATAATTACACACTGATTGGCACAACGGATCAGGAGTGGTCGTTTGAAGAGGGCGAACTGAAGATTTCCCCTGAGGAAACCGAATATCTTTGTTCAACGGCAAGCCAATACTTTAAATTACCTGTCACGCAGGATGACATTGTCTGGTCCTATGCCGGTGTGCGCCCACTCTATGATGACAAGAGCTCATCAGCCTCGGTTGTTACCCGCGACTATGTGTTTGATCTTGATGCGGCAAACGATACACTTGCGCCAGCCCTGTCGATTTTTGGCGGCAAGATCACCACCTATCGTCGCCTGGCTGAAGAGGCGCTGCATAAACTGGCGCCTTATTTTACCGCTATCGGACCCGCTTGGACGGCTGAAAAAGCGTTGCCCGGCGGGAATTTTCCAGCCGACAAGGTTGGTGCATTTTATGATAGTCTGTGCGCACAATATGCCTGGATACCGGCAGCACAGTTGCACCGCATGATGCAGGCTTACGGCACACGTATTCACGATGTGATTGGCAAGGCAACATCACTGGATGATCTTGGTCATCACTTTGGTGCAGGGCTTTACGAAGCTGAAGTGCACTATCTTTATACGCACGAATTTGCCCGCACGGCAGACGATATTTTATGGCGCAGGACAAAGCTCGGCTTGCGTTTGAGTGCACATGAGCAAGCTAAACTGGAGACGTGGCCAGCGTTGCGGCACGCGAGAGGAACCGGGTGAAAGCTTGTTTATCCTACCCCTCAAATGGGGGAGAAATTTCACGGAGAAGCGTTCACCCGGTTACTCTATATAAAATGCCTGCTAATATTTATTTTATGCAGCTGGGTATTATGTATAGGTATTGATGGCGGGCCTAGAATAGTTACAAATGGCGCTGTCGGGACACATTAAAATGAGACTGTTATGCACCTAGGCGTCTGCTATTACCCCGAGCAATGGGACGAATTCCGCTGGCAGGAGGATGCGGCGCAAATGGCAGCACTCGGTCTGACGCGAGTGCGTATTGGCGAGTTTGCCTGGAGCCGGATTGAACCAGAAACGGGTCGTTTTGAATGGGCATGGCTTGACCGCGCTATTGAAACTTTACACAAGGCAGGCTTGGGCATCATTCTCGGTACACCGACAGCGACGCCGCCCAAATGGCTTGTCGATGCTCACCCGGATATTCTTGCAAAAGACAGCAATTGCCGGGTGCGTGGTTTTGGTTCGCGTCGGCATTATTGTTTTTCAAGCCAGACATACAGACGGGAAGCAACGCGCATGGTGACCGCTTTGGCAGAACGCTACGGCAAGCACCCGGCCATCGTCATGTGGCAAACAGATAATGAATATGGTTGCCACAATACAACGCTGAGTTATTCAGCTGAAGCGGCATTGGCATTTCGCAACTGGCTGACGCGTCACTACAATTCTGTTGAAACATTAAACAGCGCGTGGGGTAACGTATTTTGGAGTCAGTCCTATCGCAGCTTTGACGAGATTGATCTGCCCAACCTGACAGTCACAGAAGCCAATCCCTCGCACATTTTGGATTTTCGGCGTTTTTCGTCTGATCAGGTGATCAGCTTCAATACAATGCAGATTGATATCATTCGTGCCCATGCGCCCAACACAGATATCACGCACAACATGATGGGCTTCGTGACAGATTTCGATCATCACACATTGGGTGCTGATCTCGATCTCGCGACATGGGACAGCTATCCGCTGGGCTTCACCGAGCAGTTCTGGTTTACAGAAAGCGAGAAAATAAAATACGCACGGCAAGGCCATCCGGATATAGCTGCCTTCCATCATGATTTGTATCGTGGGTGTAGCAACGGTCGCTGGGGCGTGATGGAGCAACAGCCGGGGCCGGTGAACTGGGCAGCCTATAACCCGTCGCCGCTGCCCGGCATGGTGCGGCTGTGGACACTGGAGGCTTTTGCGCACGGTGCCGAACTGGTCAGCTATTTTCGCTGGCGGCAGGCACCGTTTGCGCAGGAGCAAATGCACGCCGGGTTGCAACGACCGGATGGCAGTGCGGATGTCGCGTGCGCTGAAATTGCAGAAGCCGCAGGCGACCTTGAACACTTGGCTGGCGCGGGGAAACCGCTATCATCCGTTGCGCTGGTGTTCAGTTATGAAGCGCAGTGGATGATCCAGACACAACCACAAGGCAAAAATTTTGATTATTTGCAACTGGTTTTTGAGTTTTATACAGCCTTGCGCAAACATGGCCTAGATGTGGATATCGTGGCGCCCGATGCTGATCTCAACCACTATAAAATGCTGGTGATCCCGTCGCTCCCCATTCTCGGCAACGAAATTATGGCGACACTGGAAAACTTTGGTGGGCCAGTGTTGATAGGCCCGCGCACGGGCAGCAAAACCAGAGACTTCCAAATGCCTGATGACCTGCCACCCGGACCCTTGCAAGAGCTGATGCCGTTCCGCGTGCTGCGGGTGGAAAGCCTACGGCCAGGGCTGTTGCTGCATGGTGCGGGTTTTGAGATTAACCGGTGGTTTGAACATATCGAAAGTGTTTCGCTGCCAGAAATTGCACTTGATAATGGCTGCGGTATTTGTTTCAAACAGGCGCAATATCGCTACCTTGCCGGTTGGCCGGATGACGCCTTACTGGCGCAGGTGATTGCGTCGATGGCAGGGGAGGCAGATATTGCAATAATGTCTGTGCCGGAAACTGTGCGGGTACGGCGGCGGGGTGATCTGATTTTTCTGTTTAACTATGGAACAGAGCCTGTTGATGTGTCGGATGTGGTGATGGGTGGTACAATCATCGTTGGCAAAGCTTTGATCGTCCCTGCTGGTGTTTGTGTGCTAAAATTATGAATTAATCATTCCATAATATCTGCAGACTTAATTGCCTGGGCCAGGCAAGACCACATTATCGCCTGGGCACGCAGCAAGCACGCTGTGCAAGCTATACCCAATGCCAAGGTGCGCCTGTTTCGTGGTGGCCATTCGCCATTTCTGGAGGATCCCGAAGCGTTTAATGCAGCGTTTCTGTCATTTGTGAATAAACTTCCATCGTTGGCTTAATCCAACAAACGCAATCAAGTTGCACAACAATTGGTAACGTGCACCACATCTTATCCTGCAATAACGCGAGACAGAATTCACATTGAACTTCAATGCTATTAATATTACTATGCGATAAGACATTGTAAATTCATCAACTGGAGACCGCGACTTGCCCCAAAAGCCCCCCCTGCGCAGTGCTGGAGTTTACGGCAAAAAAGATCGCGATGGCTTCATTCACCGCAGCTGGATGAAAAGTCAGGGGTTGCCGGATGACTCGTTTGACGGGCGGCCGATTGTTGGCCTGTGCAACACGTGGTCGGAGCTGACACCGTGCAACGCGCACCTGCGCATTCTAGCAGAGCATGTGAAGCGTGGTGTCTGGCAGGCCGGTGGGGTGCCGCTGGAGTTTCCGGTGTCGTCGCTGGGCGAAACCCAAATTCGCCCGACGGCTATGCTGTTCCGTAATTTGCTGGCGATGGATGTGGAAGAAGCGTTGCGCGGTTATGCCATGGACGGCGTGGTGCTGCTGGGCGGTTGCGATAAAACCACGCCGGGTCAGTTGATGGGTGCAGCATCGGTGGATTTGCCGACACTGGTGGTGTCGTCTGGCCCCATGTTAAGCGGCAAGTTTCGCGGTGAAACCATTGGCTCTGGTACGGATGTCTGGCGTTTGAGCGAAGCGGCGCGGGCCGGTGAAATCAGCGAGGACTCATTCTTCAGTGCCGAGGCCGCGATGTCGCGCAGTGCCGGTGTGTGCAACACCATGGGCACAGCCTCGACAATTGGCAGCCTATGCGAAGCGCTAGGCGTGGCGCTGCCCGGCAATGCCTCCATTCCGGCTGTTGACGCGCGCAGGCGGACGATGGCGCACATGGCCGGCAGAAGGATTGTGGCCTTGGTGCAGGAGAATCTGCCCCTCTCGACATTTCTCACCCGTGCAACATTTGAAAATGCCATTCGTGTTCATGCCGCAATCGGCGGCTCAACCAACACGGTGGTGCACCTATTGGCTCTGGCAGGTCGCTGCGGCGTTACGCTCACACTTGAGGATTTTGATCAGCTGTCGCGTGATATTCCACTGCTGGTGGATTTGAAACCATCCGGCCGGTTTCTGATGGAAGATTTTGATTATGCCGGTGGGATGCCAGCGGTGATGAACCACATCAGCCACGTGCTGCACACAAATGCTCCAACGGTCAGCGGCCAAACGATTGGTGAGATTGCTGCTGGTGGCGAAAGTTTTAATACAGAGGTGATCCGACCACTGGCATCGCCGGTGAACGCATCTTCCGGCACCTGGGTGCTGCGTGGTAATCTCGCACCTGGTGGTGCGATCATGAAACCCAATGCAGCATCCGCGCATCTGCTCGTGCATGAAGGGCCAGCTGTGGTGTTTGAATCCATCGAAGATTTCAAGGCGCGCGTGGATGATCCAGATCTTGATGTCACCGCAGACTCAATCATGGTGCTCAAGCAATGCGGCCCGAAAGGCTATCCGGGAATGCCGGAGGTTGGCAACATGCCGCTGCCGAAAAAACTGCTGGAACAGGGCGTGCGCGACATGGTGCGCATTTCCGATGCACGGATGAGCGGCACGGCTTACGGCACGGTGATTTTGCACGTGTCGCCGGAATCGTACATGGGTGGCCCGCTAGCGCTGGTGCAAAACGGCGACCGGATCAAACTGGACGGCCCGGCACGCACGCTGTCGCTACTGGTCGATGATGCTGAACTGACGCGTCGCCGCGCGGCATGGCAAGTGCCGCCACCACCGCCGAACAGCGAGCGCGGCTATGTCAATTTGCACGTCAACCATGTGATGCAGGCGGAGACAGGCTGCGATCTGGATTTTCTGGTTGGTAAAAGTGGTTCGACTGTCACGCGAGAATCCCATTGAGCCACGCAACCTACCCAAGCTTAAACGGGCGTAATGTGTACATCACCGGCGGTGCAACCGGCATTGGTGCAGAACTGGTGCAGAGTTTTGTGGCGCAGGGTGCCCACGTGACGTTTGTAGACATTCAGTCAGACGCTGGCCACGCGCTGGCAAAAACATTGAACACAGCGCATTACGAAACAGTCGATGTGACAGATGTTGAAGCGCTGCAGGCATCCGTAAAGGCGGCGGCTGTGCGTATGGGGAGTATTGATATTCTGATCAACAACGTCGCCAACGACACACGCCACGCACCGCTTGAAGTGACGGCTGCATATTGGCGCCAATGCATGTCTGTGAATCTCGACTCGGCATTTTTTGCGTCGCAAGCAGCAATTCCATTCATGCAGGCACAGGGTGGCGGTGCCATCATCAACTTTAGCTCCATCAATGCCGTGCTTGGCCCGACTGAGATGCCTGGCTACGTGGCGGCCAAAGCTGGGCTGTTGGGCCTGACAAAAGCGCTAGCTCGGCAATATGGCACAGATCACATTCGCGTCAATTGCATCTTGCCGGGCTGGGTGGTGACAGAACGGCAGCTTGGAAAATGGCTGACGCCGGAGGCAGAAGCGGCATGGTCTGCAATGGTGGCAATCAAAGACCGGATATTGCCGCGTGATGTGGCCAATCTTGCCTTGTTTCTGGCTGCAGATGACAGTGCCAAGATAACAGCACAGCAATTTATTATTGATGCAGGGCGGGTTTAATGGGTGCAGCCGCCTTCATTGGGGTCGATTGGGGCACCAGCAACGCACGCTTCATTCTGGCGGATGCTGACGGCACGGCACTGGAGGAGCGCAGCGGCCCTGGCATTGCGCGATTAAACGGGGCTGAGGCGATTGAAGCCGCGTGTTTTCAAGCGATCGAGGGCTGGATTGATGTGCACGGCCCGGTGCCGGTGATACTGGCCGGTATGGTTGGCTCCAACATTGGCTGGCATCTGGCACCTTATGTTGCAACGCCGGCGACAACGGCAACGATTAGCGCAGCACAACACTGCTTTCTCGCTCGCAATATACAATTCATTCTTATTCCTGGCGTTTCAACAACACGGCATGATGGTTTGCCGGACGTTATGCGCGGCGAAGAAACCCAGATTATCGGTTGCGACAACAGAAATGACAGGCTGTATTGTTTGCCCGGCACTCACGTTAAATGGGTGGTCGTGAAAGAGCAGGCGATCACAGCCTTTCACACGGCTATGACAGGTGAATTACTTGATATTTTAGGCAACCACAGTATTTTACTCAATCCTAAACGCGCGCTACATGCAACCATAAGCGCAGCATTTGCTGATGGCGTCAGACACATGCAAAAGAGCATGTTAGGGTTAGAGTCTTTGCTTTTCACCACACGCAGTCGGCAAATTATGGCAGACTTGCAGACTGAAGATGCGGACTCCTATCTTGCAGGGTTGTGCATTGGTGCAGATATTCGTTCAGCAACCAGCTTGTATGCAGATGCCACCTGTGTCACCGTGGTTGGCTCACCTGTTCTTACAACGCTTTATGCAACCGCTCTTGATATTTATGGCTACAACTCAGAGCAGATTGATGGTCGGGATGCCGTTCTGGCCGGTTTGCACAAGGCATATCTAGTGGCAGCTTCCGGGGAGAGTAAGTATGGCTAAATTTTCCAAAGGTAATCTTACGGATCATGTGGCCAATGCGCTTGGCCACTCAATAGTGTCTGGCGATTATAAGCCAGGCTCCGTTTTCCTGATTGAGGAGCTTTGCAAAACATTTGATGCCAGTCGCACTGTGATGCGCGAAGCGGTGAAAACGTTGACAGCCAAAGGCTTGGTTACATCGCGCCCGAGTGTTGGCAGTATTGTCGAAAAATCAGGCAACTGGAACCTGAGTGATCCGGATGTGCTGGACTGGTTTTTGAATGTCAAGGGCAACACACTCCCATTGATCCAGGAGTTTAACGAATTTCGTCTTGGCATAGAACCGACGGCAGCCGCTATGGCTGCACGTGCTCAAGATAAGCCAGCCATTGCAAAAATATTTACAGCGTTGGAGCGCATGCTAGCTGCAGAAAGACAGGAAGATAGTGCGCTGGATGCCGATGTGGAATTCCATGTGGCTATTCTGCATGCCAGCGGCAATCGTTTTTTTATCAATATGCGCCACACAATTGATGTGGCGTTGCGCATTTCCATTCGCGTCACAAACAGATCGAAAGGTGTTGATGGACCCAATGTGCCTGACCATGCCAAAATAGCTGAAGCGATTGCCGTTGGCGATGAAACCGCTGCGCGGGATGCCATGCAAAATTTGCTGATAGAGGCACGCAGTTTATTGAAGGGTCCAGTCGTCATGCCGCAGGATCAACAACCGCTGTGACTGACTTTCATATTATTGAAAGAGGTGCACGTGACCAGCTTGGCGAGGGACCGTTATGGTCAGCACGTGACAATGCGCTGTACTGGGTTGATATTCTGTCACCTGCGTTGCACCGTTACAGCATGAGTGATCAAAGTGTTCAAACCTGGGTAATGCCGGAAATGCTAGGCTGGGTTATTGAACGTAAAAACGCATCAGGTTTTATTGCCGGTTTTCAAAGCGGTTTTGCTGCGTTGGTTCTGGAGCCTTTCAGCATCATGCCAATGATCGATCCTGAAAAGCATTTGCCAAACAATCGCATGAATGATGCAAAGGCAGATTTGAGTGGCCGCATATGGGCAGGCACTATGGATGTCGGGATAAAACTGCAAACCGGCAGTTTGTACCGTCTCGATCCTGATCATACAATTCATAAGGTTGATAACGATTATAGGATCACCAATGGCCCGGCGTTAAGCCCCGATAATCACAGGCTCTATCATACGGATTCAGCACGCGGCCTGATTTACAGTTTCGATCTGACAGCAGATGGCCAATTGCTCAATAAATCAACATTCATCACATTTGCCGCCGATTGGGGCAAGCCTGATGGCATGACGGTTGATGCTGAGGGATGCCTGTGGGTGGCTCACTGGGGTACCGGCCAAGTCAGCCGTTTTGATTCTGATGGTGTTCGAATGCGCAGCCTTCAATTGCCAGCCTCCCAGATCACCAGCTGCACGTTTGCCGGGCCAGGGCTTGACCGCATGTTTGTCACATCCGCTGCCGTGGATGCAGACAGTGAAACACATGCCGGTGCGCTGTTTGAAATTGATCCGTATGTGCGCGGGTTGCCAACAGCGCAGTTTGGCGGTTAATGTAGTTAGATTCAGGAGAGTTGATCATGGCTCAGTTCATCAACATTGGCTTTCTCTTGTTTTTCGCAAGTGACGCAGTTGGATATGACTGGCCCTGCACCGCCGTTTGACTGCGGTTCGCCTGAAAAAGCCGGAGCGGCGCGCGTGGCGGCGGCACGTGCTCTGATGGCCAGCCGTGCAGGCGATATTGATGCGATAGTCAAGCGCATAACCAACGTTTAAACGGTGCGAAACCGAGGCTTCAGTTTCAACATGTCTGCCAATGATTTGAGCCTGCGTTCGACCACTTCGCCGTAAAGATCGGCGTGTACAGCCTCGATTGTGAGCAGCAGTTCATCGCCAGTGATGGCTATGCGGCTGTCTTCGAGCGGCTTGGCTGTGCCACCTGTCAGCCGTTGCCCCAAGCGAAGCGCTGCCCCCCATAATTGTGCACGCTGCACATCATTCTTAGATAATACCCGCCGCGCCAGCTCGGCAAACCCACCCTGAAGCGTGTTGCTGTAGGCGACAAACAACGCAACACCCAGCATCAATCGACCGCGAACATCAATGCCGACAAAGTTTCCGTAAACGGCAGCATCCACAGCACGCTCGGCCCGAAAATCCGGGTGGCCGCGCCAGGCAATGTCGGCAAGCAAACACGCTGCCAACCGCAGGCGCCGGTCACTGGGCGTTTCCTCAGGGTCAAACAGCGGGTTCATCCAGCTCATCAACAATTCGCCGTGTTCCGGGAACCTGCCTTCGAGCTCAGCTTCCGCGCGGCATGCGGCAATCAGCGGGTCTTCAAGCCGGGCTGCGGCTGACAGGCGGTTATATAAAACACCCTCACGCAATCCATAGGCAGATGCCACCAGTGCCGAGGCCTTCATCCGTCCACCAACATGCTTGAGCAGCAGCGCCGCCAGTGGCAAACTCGACAGACGACGCTCACCAAGGTTGGGAATATTTTTCACCTGATTCTTATCGAGCGTCTTTAGAACTTTCATCAATATATCTGGCGCATCAACCGGCATTTCATATTCATGAATGATGGGCACCGGATGATCCGTCACGTGCATGTGCAGATGCGAGAGTGCGCGCCACGCACCACCCACCATATAGAATGGCTTGCCGTGGCAAGCGTCGAGCCAATCAACACTAGCCAGAGCTTTTTTCACTATTGACGTTTGCACGTCATCTGGTTTGCCATGCAGGTTCAGCGGGCCAATCGGCAACGATGCACGTTCGTTCACGGTGTTGTTGTGGATGTGCACAAGTTCCAAACTGCCACCGCCCAGATCACCAACAACACCGTCAGCATTTTTTATAGCCGCGATGACGCCGAGAGCTGATAGACGGCCTTCTTCTTCACCTGACACAACATTCACATTCAAGCCGGTTTCCTGCACAATGTGAGCAATAAATTCACTGCGATTGCTGGCAGCGCGCACAGCCGCCGTTGCTACGGCATGAATATCGTGCGCTTCCATATCAGCACACAGCATGGAAAAACGCTTCAGGGTGGAAATTGTTTTTTGCATGGCCGCTTGATCAAGCATGCCGGATTGCCCCACACTGCGACCCAGACCGCACATCACTTTCTCATTAAAAACCAGCAACGGGTTTCGCACCAGACCGCGATACACCACCAAGCGTACAGAATTTGAACCGATATCAATAATAGCCGTTACCCTGTCGGCGGCGGGTATATTTTCCTCAGTCACAGCGCGCAATACGTGGGTTGATGCCAAACTCTGTACTCCATGAAACGTAAATTTATCTAACCTTCGTTCCGCCTGTGAGCAAGGTCATAATCAAATTTTTTCAGGCTCGCTTAATTCGAGTTTTAATTTCGGTGCCTTGTGCGCGGCACGCGATGCCGCACCCCGTCCGGAAAGCGACGGGTTGGTCATAAAATATCTGTGGCAGTTGAATTTGTGGCGACCGTTGTGGAAGCGTGTGTAATGCCCGTCGCTGTGCATCTGCCAGCTTTGTTCTGTATCTTTGAGGTTCGCGACCATCACCTGATCAAGTATCTGGGCATGAACCGTGGGGTTGATGATTTGAACCATCACCTCAACCCGCCTGTCAAAGTTGCGCGGCATCCAATCCGCTGAAGACATATAAACCAAAGCTTCATTATTGGGGAGCGCCTTGCCATTACCAAAACAGGCAATGCGGCTGTGTTCAAGGAACCGCCCGATAATACTTTTCACACGAATGTTTTCAGACAGGCCAGCAACACCCGGACGCAAACAGCATATGCCCCGCACCACAAGATCAACCTGCACACCGGCTTGGCTTGCATCGTAGAGCTTGTTGATGATGATCGGATCGACAAGGGCATTGAGCTTGATCCAGATTTGCGCTGGTTTTTTCATGCCGGCATTGCGAATTTCGCGGTCGATATTTTCCATGAGCACTGTGCGAATGCCGTAAGGCGACATGGAGAGGACATCAAGGCGGGCAGGGTGCGCATAACCGGTGATGAAATTAAAAACCTGGGCTGCATCATCGGCATAGGCGGGATCAAGCGTGAAATATGATAAATCCGTATAAATGCGCGCGGTAACCGGATGATAGTTACCCGTGCCAAAGTGGCAATAGGTCCGCAGTCGCCCGCTTTCACGCCGCACCACCATCGACAGTTTGGCATGGGTTTTAAGATCAAGAAAACCGTAGACCACCTGCACGCCGGCGCGCTCAAGATCGCGCGCCCATTTGATATTCTGCTCTTCATCAAACCGGGCCTTCAGTTCAACGACAGCGGTGACGGATTTGCCGGCTTCCGCGGCTTCACACAACGCCTTGACAATGCCGGATTGCTTGCCCGCGCGGTAGAGGGTTTGTTTGATAGCAATCACATCCGGATCGGCGGCTGCCTGGCGCAGGAACGATAGCACGACATCAAAGCTTTCATACGGGTGGTGCACAATCAAGTCCTTAGCGCTGATCGCTGCAAAACAATCACCGCTATGTTCGCGAATGCGTTCAGGAAAGCGTGGTATGTAGGGCTCAAACTTCAAGTCAGGCCGCTCTTCAACGATCAGCTCCGAAAGGTCAGAGATGCCAAGAATGCCCTCAATTTCGACAACGTTTTTTTTGGCAACATCCAGTTCGTTGATAATCAGTCGCTTTAAACTGCGCGGCGTTGCGTGGTCAATTTTAAGGCGGATAACCTCACCGCGTCGTCGGCGTTTAAGAGCCGATTCAAAAGAACGCACAAGATCTTCGGCTTCTTCCTCAATTTCCATGTCGCTGTCACGAATGAGCCGGAAGCTGCCGTGCCCAACAAGCTCATAACCCGGAAAAATCTGCGATTGAAACAACCGTATAACGCTTTCAAGCGCAATAAAGCGAATGACTGCATCATCATTGGGCAATTTGATGAAGCGGTTCATCATCATGGGCAGTGGCAGCAAGGCATTCAGTGGCGCACCATCAATATGGCGTCTGAGTTCCAGCACCAGCGACACGCCCTTGTTGGGGATGAATGGAAACGGATGTGCCGGATCGATCGCAAGCGGGGTCAGCACAGCAAAAATCTGGGTCAGGAATAAATCCTCCAGCCAAATCTTGTCGGCAGCCGTGAGTTCGTAAAGCTCGGCAATAAGAATGCCAGCCTCCCGCAACTCCCGCGCCAGCTCTGCCCATATCGCCTGCTGTGCCCGCATGAGCGTTTCAGCCTGATCGGCAATAAGCTTGAGGGTTTGTTTGGGGGTCAGGCCGTCAAATGAAATGTCTTCAACGTCCGCTTCAACCTGGCCAAGCAAACCGGCAACGCGCACCATATAAAATTCATCGAGATTGTTGCCTGATATGGACAGGAAGCGCAATCGCTCCAGCAATGGGTAGCGCTTGTTGCGCGCCTCTTCTAGCACACGGGTGTTGAAAGCCAGCCACGAGAGTTCACGATTGAGAAATCGCTCAGGATCGGGCGATGGATAAACCACGGCACTGCCAAGTTCGTAGGCGCGCTGTGGTGTTGGGTAATGTGAATGTTCCATAATGTCTAATCAGTGTAGTCGATACAGTGTGTAGATGCCAGATCATCAAGCAAACTGGCAACAAATTTTACAGTGAGTGTTCGCTGGTTTGCAAGTGCGGCCTCATCGAGCCTGATGGAAAGTTCATACACGGCGGCAAAGCTTCGCTCCATGCGTGTTGTCAGATAGTCCACGACCGGCAGAGGTGCCATAAGGCCCTTGTCGCGGAGTTGTTTGATCAGCACTGCCGCCAGCACCCGGTCATCAGGCGTTTCAATGGTGACCATAGGCGTGGCCGCCAGTCGAGATTTGAGATCAGGCAAGGCAAGCGGCCACAGGGCAGGGCCGTCATGTGCGACTATGAGCAAACCTTGCCCCTCGTCCTTGGCTGTATTGAAACGATGAAACAAAGTGGTTTCATCCCTGATTGGGACGGCATTATCCATCACATGCACAGCATTCCCGTGGCGTTCAGCAAACATTGATGCCAGATGGCTTTTACCGGATTTAGGCGGGCCGGTCAGCACAGTGGCATGATGCCCCCAGGCTGGATAGCGATCCAGCCAATCGACAGCCCTTTGATTGCACGCGCCAACATAAAAATCATGGGCGTGGTGGCCACCCGCCCAAAGCAGTGGCAATGGCAGTTGCGCCGCACCCATGCTCATGATCCAGAGAATGTGCGGCTGGCGAGGTAGCGCTTGACAGCATAGCGGGTGAGCACCGCAATGACAGCGGCTGCGGGCACAGCAATAAAGATACCGACGAAACCCAGTATTTCACCACCCGCAAAAATAGAAAACAACACCCACACCGGATGCAAACCAACTTTTTCACCAATCAGTTTGGGTGTGAGTATGGCATTTTCAAGCAGCTGGACAATCACAAACACCAAAAACACTAGGGCAATATGACCGTTGTTGGTGCCGCCCCACTGGCCGATGGCAACAATCATGGCGATAGCCAGGCCAATGGTTGGCCCGGCGGTTGGTACAAAAGCCAAAACGCCAATCAGCACACCCAGTAAAAAACCATATTGCAACCCGATGATGCTCCAGCCGATGGCATAGAGCACACCCATCGCCAGACACACCAAGGTTTGGCCACGAACAAAGCCCGACAGTGCCACATCGCATTCCAGCAGCAGGGATATAACGGATGCCTTTGAATCCTGCGGCAGCAAAGTTTCGAGTTTGGCAACCATAATGTCCCAATCCCGCAACATGTAAAAAGCCACAACCGGCGATATTACCACCAACGTGAGGGTGTTAACGAGGGCAAAACCTTTTGAAAGCACAGTGCCAACTTCTGAGGACAGAAAACCGGCGGCTTTGGTGCCGGCTTCTGACAATATATCGCGCGCCTGCGAGGCGTTGCTGGCCTTGCGCAGCAGCTTGTAGACAAAGGGTCGGACATGTTCGATGTAGGACGGCAGGTTTTTTATGATCCCGCCAACCTGATCCTGCAGAATAGGGGCAATGATAAAACCTATGCCAACAAGACAGAGTATGAAACCTAACAGCACGATAGCCGTGGCCAGGCCGCGCGGCACGTGCAGCGCTTCAAGCTTGTCAGCCCACGGATCAAGCAGATAAGCCACCGTCAGGCCGACCAGAAATGGCATTAATATACCGCTCACAGTGTTGATGAACATAAGCAGCACAACAGTCCCGATCAGCCACCAGAGCCATGCTGGAAATTTTTGCGGCAGCACGTATTTTTCGGTCATGGTTTCACCGGCAACATTTGTACAGGGGCATCAGCTGGGGGTTTGGCTGTCAATTTTATTTTTGGTTTATCAGCAGGTTTGATTTCGGTTGGGTTTGCTGGCGGCGACACACCCAGTTTTGCAGCCCCAGCACTGGCTTCGGCTGCCGCACGGGCATCTTTTTCACTCAGTATTTCCTCCTGTGTTTTTGGTTTTGCAATCGGCGCATCGCCCGGGAGTTTGTTGCGGATATAGCCGTCGGCCTCCATGCGGAGTCCAGCCTGATCGAGTTCGTAAAGCAACATGTCATGCCCCTCGCTTGCCCCTATGCGAACGCGCGATGTGCCGCCAATCGCTAGTTCGGCAACAGTGACCGAATTGACGGTGCGGACATTGCGCAAGCGCTGGGTCCAGCTCTCGACCGATGCGGCATCTGGTGTTGATATCTGCGCGAGGTTACCACCAATGCTGACCACACGACCGAGTTTAACAGGGCCGGTTTCCACAGGGCGTTCTTTTTTGGCTGTGGCTGAAAAAATAGTGTCCAGGCGCGAGATGGCGTCGTTAAACATGTCCGGCAGATTTTTATCGTTTGGCTGATTAAGTTCAAACACACCTGTCGGCAAGGGGTTGCTGCCTGAGAAAGCATAGAACACACCGTGCACTGGCCCGCCGGGGTAGCTGCGGCTGAGCACGGCTTTGGCAACAACAATACCGTCTGCGCGGTAGCGGTTGAGCAGCGTCTGGACACGCTCCGGATTTCGTGCCCGAGCCTCATAAGGGTTCAGCAAAATGGCATCGCCCAGCGTGCCATCCGCCCGGATATAATCGATCTGAGATCTTATCAGCGGGAACTTTGCCCACGCCACCGCCCATGGGTTACCGGTGTCGTAGACAAACGATACCCCGCCATCGACCAGCAAAGGCATCAGCAGCATGGCACGATTGCGGCTGCCAGTGTAGCCAGCGCCAGCGCGCGCCAAGGCCGACCGCATGGCCCCGGGATCGAATGTGATGCCAAAGCGTGCGATATAGCGTGTTGCTGACATATGTTCGTTTGACACATCTATGGCTGACACCACCCGGTAGACATCTCCATTGGAGATTGGCGGTGCCTTGCCCTTGTACGATGGATCGACCAGTTTGTCCCAGAGTTTGGCCCAGCCCTTCTTGGCTGCCTCGCGAAAGGCGCCGACTCGCGCATCTTCTGCGGTCGGGCCTTTGACATCCACATCAATCCCGTCGATGGAGAACAGGTCGGCATAGCGCTGCGCCACGGCGGGAGTGGCAGAAAAAAACGCCAAGACAAGAATAAAAAACTTCATCATGATGCCTTGTTGCGAAAACGGTGTCGCATCTCAAGTCTTATCTGCTAAAGCCACTGCATTCTGTATGCAAGGAGCGGCCATGAGTGGTAAAAACACCCCCTACAGCTATGCCGAGGCCGGTGTCAGCATCGATGCCGGCAACGCACTGGTGCGGGCCATTGGCCCCTTGGCCAAAGCCACGCGCCGCTTGGGCACCGAGGCGGGGCTGGGTGGTTTTGGCGCTTTGTTTGATTTGAAAGCGGCCGGTTTCAACGATCCCATACTTGTTGCCACCAACGACGGGGTGGGTACCAAGGTTAAAATAGCCATTGAAGCGGGCAAGCATGACACCATCGGCATCGATCTGGTCGCCATGTGCGTCAACGATCTGGTGGTGCAAGGGGCTGAACCATTGTTTTTTCTGGATTATTTTGCCTGCAACAGCCTGGATGTGCACGTCGCGGAGGCTGTGATTAAAGGCATTGCCAAAGGCTGCGAACAGGCCGGTTGCGCGCTGGTGGGCGGTGAAACTGCCGAAATGCCAGGGCTTTACGCGCCGGGGGACTATGATCTGGCCGGCTTTTCTGTGGGCGCTGCCGAGCGCGGCCATCTGCTCGATGGCAGCCGTGTGGTGACGGGGGACGTGATTCTGGGCATTGCCTCAGCGGGTCTGCACTCAAATGGCTATTCGCTGGTCAGGCGGCTCATAAGCGACGGGCGGCTCGCGCTGGACATCGATACCCTGCTGACGCCGACAAAAATCTATGTGAAGTCACTGTTACCAGAAATCAAGGCTGGGCGGATCAAGGCGCTGTCGCACATCACTGGTGGCGGTCTTACGGAGAATGTCCCGCGCGTTTTGCCTCCACAAACCTGCGCCCATATCAATGCCGGTCGCTGGGTGCTGCCAGAGGTGTTTCAGGCTTTGCGACAGGCGGGCGGTCTGGTGCCCTTCGAGCTGGTGCGGACATTTAATTGCGGCATTGGCATGGTGGCTGTGGTTGCTGCGGCCGATGTGGCTGCCACGACTGAAGCGCTGATCGCCAGCGGTGAAACCGTGTTTGAAATTGGTTGCATCGAGGCACAGGTAGATACGGTGGTGTGCGCGGTCAAAGGCGCGCGTGGCACATGGGGCTATGAAGAGGCCTGGGTGGCACAGCACCCTCATGGATAAACTGAAGCTCGCTGTTCTCATTTCCGGTCGCGGCAGCAACTTGCAGGCGCTGATTGATGCGTGTGGCGATCCGGATTTTCCGGCAATGATCGTGCATGTCGTTTCCAACGTGGCGGATGCCTACGGCCTTGTGCGCGCTGCTGACGCCAATATCGAAACAACCACACTCAACCATAAAGACTATAAGGACCGTGAGTCTTTTGATGCAGCACTGACAGTTATAGTGGAAAATTCCGGTGCGGAACTCATATGTCTTGCAGGTTTCATGCGCATTTTATCGGCTGGTTTTACCGAGCGCTGGCATCGCCGCGTCATCAATATTCACCCATCGCTGTTGCCCGATTTCAAGGGCCTTGATACCCATGCACGGGCACTTGCCGCTGGCCATGTTGAGCATGGCTGCACGGTGCACCACGTTGAGGCAGGCCTTGATGACGGGCCTGTTATATTGCAAGCAAGGGTGCCGGTTGTTGCAGGCGACACGCCGGAGACTCTGGCCGCACGGGTGCTGCTGGCCGAGCACACACTCTATCCACAAGTGATCAAAATACTGGCAAACAACCCTGAGCTTTGGCTCTAAGGTGTCACCCGCATCCAGTGCTGCGATCGCCCGAACAACGGCGTGCCGATATAACCGCGCACGGTCAGCGCATGCCCGTCATTCGACAGGGTGAATTTCACCTTGTAGATTTTCCCCGAATCCGGATCGAGAATCGTGCCGCCGTTTGGCCCGTTTGGGCCGTCAGCCACGCCTTGAATGATCTGCAGGCCTTTCATGGGATGGTTTTTGAGTGCGCCAGTACATTTGTCGCACACGGCATCACTGCGCTCTCCAGCGACTGCAGATCCAATGGCGGTACCAAAGTAACTGCTGTGCGATTCGGTGATGCGCACGATGCCGCGCGGCTTGCCGGTGTGATCATCAAAGGTTTTCCAGTCCCCAGCGATGGTCGGTTTTGGTGGGCTGGCCCATACAGGTAAGGCAAACAAGGCCGTCATAATGGCAACTGTATAAATTTTGTTCATAATTATTGATACGCTCGAACCACAGCTTCCGTCAAATCCGTTGGCCATGCAAAGTCAGCTGCGCTATACTCTCAATCATGACAAAAACCTATCACGTTAAAACCTATGGCTGTCAGATGAACGTCTACGACAGTGAGCGCATGGGTGAGCTGCTGGAGGCCGAGGGTTATGCGGCTGTCAATGCACCTGACGAGGCTGATCTGGTCATCCTCAACACCTGCCACATCCGTGAAAAGGCCGCTGAGAAGGTGTATTCGGATATTGGCCGCTTGCGGGTGGCCGAGCCAAAGCGTCTGGCCAATGGCCGGGATACACTGGTGGCGGTGGCAGGCTGTGTGGCGCAAGCGGAAGGGGCGGAGATTTTCCGGCGCTCAAAAACCGTCAATATGGTGTTTGGCCCGCAAACCTATCACCGCCTGCCGGACATGCTGGCGGATGTGGTCGCCAAACGGGCGCGCGGGTTTGCTGCACAGGTGATGGATACGGATTACCCTGCGGACACCAAGTTTGATCATCTTGCCAAAGGCCGTCAGGCTACATCACCGCTGGCGTTTCTCACCATCCAGGAAGGCTGTGACAAGTTTTGCAGTTTTTGCGTGGTGCCGTACACACGCGGCGCAGAGGTGTCGCGGCCACCGGAGGCGATTGAAGCGGAAGCGCGTGCGCTGGTGGCGCGCGGTGTGCGCGAGATCACCCTGCTTGGCCAGAACGTCAATGCCTATCACGGAAAGGACAGTGCCGGGCACGAGACGGACATCGCAGCGCTGGCCACGCGACTGTCTGCAATCGACGGGCTGAAACGGCTTCGTTACACCACATCGCACCCGCTTGATATGAACGACAGCCTAATTGCAGCGCATGCAGAGCTGCCCAAATTAATGCCGTATCTGCATCTGCCAGTACAATCTGGCTCCGATACAATTTTAAAAGCGATGAACCGGCGGCATACGGCGGTTGACTATATCCGAGCGATTGACAGGGTGCGCGCGACATGCCCGAACATCGCCCTGTCGGGAGATTTTATTGTCGGCTTTCCCGGCGAGACGGATAAAGATTTTGCTGACACACTCCAACTTGTCACACAGGCGCGCTATGCTGCCGCTTACACATTTAAATATTCACCAAGGCCGGGCACACCGGCAGCAGAGAGCGACAAGCAAGTGCCTGAAGATATTAAAGCGGACAGGCTGGCGCAGCTGCAAGCGCTGCTGAACGAACAGCATCTGGCGTTTAACACGCCATGCGTTGGCACTGTGCAGCCCATACTCATCGAAAAGCCGGGCAAAAAGCCGCAGCACTGGGTTGGTAAAACGCCCTACCTGCAACTTGTCAGCTTCACTGCACCCGATCATGCAATCGGTGATATCGTCAACGTTACCATCACTGCCGCCTCGAAAAACAGTCTGGAAGGAAATGCCATTTTATGACCAAGCGCAATCGAACCCGTGAGTCCGATCTCTCTGTCGTTAACAGTATTCGCCTCACGATCGATTTTGAAAGACCGGATTTATTGGGTGTTTTATTCGGTGCGTTTGACCAAAACCTGATTGTTCTTGAAAACAGGCTTGGCGTTTACATGGCGGCGCGCGGCACGCGCATTACGATTGAAGGCGAAAGCACAGCGGCGCATATTGCACGCGACACATTGCAGGCGCTGTACGATCAGGTGGCAAAGCACGGCAAGCTTGAAGCCATCGATATCGATCAGGCTGTGGCAGCGGGCAGGCGGGCAGCCAACGGCGATGCACCGGGGCTGTTTACATCCGGTGAGGCACCACTTGAAATCCGCACCCGCCGCAAGACCATTCAGCCGCGCTCACCCACACAAGTCGCCTACATGAAGGCACTGGCATCATCCGACATTATTTTTGCCCTTGGGCCAGCAGGCACCGGCAAAACCTATCTCGCCGTGGCGCAGGCCGTCAGCCAGCTCATCAACGGCAGCGTCGAACGGTTGATCCTGTCCCGTCCGGCGGTTGAAGCGGGTGAGCGCTTGGGTTTCTTGCCCGGTGACCTTAAGGAAAAAGTCGATCCGTATCTGCGCCCACTTTATGATGCGCTGTATGATATGCTGCCTGCCGAGCAGGTGGAGCGCCGGTTGACCTCCGGTGAAATTGAAATTGCACCGCTTGCCTTCATGCGTGGCCGCACACTGTCCGATGCGTTTGTCATCCTTGACGAAGCGCAAAATACCACGGCCATGCAAATGAAAATGATGCTCACCCGTTTTGGCCAGCGCTGCCGCATGGTGATTTGCGGCGACCCGCATCAGGTGGATTTGCCGAACACTGTACAATCGGGTTTGGTCGATGCCATTCGCAAGCTCGACAATATTCCCGGCATTTCGATGCTGCGGTTCGATCCATCAGAAGTCGTCAGGCATCCGCTGGTCGGGCATATTGTCAAGGCGTATGGCGATGGGGCAGGCGAGACACGGACAGGGGTTTGATCCTCTCCCCTCCCCTCGCAAGAGCTTGTCCTAGCGAAGGGTGGGAGAAGAGAAGCAGAAACAATTAATCCCGCCGTGGGCGTTTCCGGTCACGACTGCCGCGATCACCACGGTCGCCGCCGTCACGCTTTGGCCGGTCGCCGTCTTCGCGCGGTGGCCGGTCGTCGGCGATTTCCTCACCGGTTTCCTGATTAACCAGACGCATGGACAAGCGCACCTTGCCGCGATCATCGATGCCGAGCACCTTGACCTTGACGATGTCATCCTGCTTCACCACATCGCTGACTTTTTCAACGCGCTCGGCTTTCAGTTCCGAGACATGCACCAAGCCATCCTTGCTGCCGAGGAAATTAACAAACGCGCCAAAGTCAACGGTTGACACAACCTTGCCCTCGTAGATTTTGCCGACTTCGGCTTCCTCAACAATACCGTTGATCCACTTGAGTGCGGCTTTAATCTGCTCACCGTTCGAGGATGATACTTTCACGGTGCCGTCATCTTCAATGCTGACCTTGGCGCCAGTCACTTCAACGATCTCGCGGATAATCTTGCCGCCAGTGCCAATGACTTCACGAATTTTCTCTTTTGGTATCTTGATGGTTTCAATGCGCGGTGCATGGGCTGACATTTCGTGAACGCCGGTCAAACCCTTGGCCATTTCTTTTAAGATATGCGCGCGGCCTTCGTGGGCCTGTGCTAAAGCGACCTTCATGATCTCCTCGGTGATGCCAGCGACCTTGATGTCCATCTGCAAGGCCGTGATACCCGCTTCCGTGCCGGCCACCTTGAAATCCATATCACCCAGATGATCTTCATCACCAAGAATGTCGGAGATCACAGCAAACTCCTTGCCCTCCAGAATAAGGCCCATGGCAATGCCGGAGACCGGACGCTTCAAGGGCACACCGGCATCCATCAGCGACAGCGAACCGCCACAGACCGAGGCCATTGATGATGAACCATTTGATTCCGTAATGTCAGAAACCACCCGCAATGTGTATGGGAATGTCGCCTTGTCTGGCAACACAGCATGAAGTGCACGCCATGCCAGCTTGCCGTGGCCAACTTCGCGGCGACCAACGCCGCCACCAAATCGACCCACTTCGCCCACTGAATACGGTGGAAAATTGTAGTTCAGCATGAAATGTTCATTGCTGAGGCCATCAAGGCTGTCGATGCGTTGTTCGTCATCGCCGGTACCAAGTGTGGTTGTGACCAAAGCTTGCGTTTCGCCGCGTGTGAATAGCGATGAGCCGTGGGTGCGTGGCAGCACGCCAACTTCAGCCATGATCGGTCGTACAGTGACTTTATCACGGCCGTCGATGCGAATGCCTTCTCTCAAAATCGCACCACGCACAATGTCAGCCTCGATTTTCTTGATAAGTTTGCCAACCAGTTGCGGGTTGTTATCGGCGTCGAGCGCTGCATGAGCCTTGGCTTTCGCCTCATTCAAGGCACCCACACGCTCTTGCTTGATGGTCTTTTTGTAAGCGGCCTTGACATCACTGCCAATAAGATCGTGCAGGGATTTTTCCAGTGCTTTTGTGTCGGCTTTCGGGGTCACATCCCAAGGATCTTTGGCGGCTTTTTCAGCCAGATTAATGATGGCATTGATCACATCCTGCGAGGCCTTCTGGCCAAACATCACAGCCCCCAGCATGGTTTCTTCGCTAAGCTCTTTGGCTTCAGATTCAACCATCAGCACAGCATCGCTTGTGCCGGCAACAACCAGATCGAGTGTCAGATCAACGCGCTGCTCGTTGGTCGGGTTCAGCACATATTCGTTGTTGATGTAGGCAACGCGGGCACCGCCAACCGGGCCCATGAATGGAATGCCCGAAAGCGTCAGGGCCGCCGAGCAGCCAACCAGTGCAACAATATCAGGGTCGTTTTCACCGTCGTAGGACACGACCTGTGCAATCACCAGAACCTCGTTGTAAAACCCTTCCGGAAACAGTGGGCGTACGGGGCGGTCGATAAGGCGTGAGGTCAGCGTTTCTTTTTCAGTTGGCCGGCCTTCGCGTTTGAAGAAGCCGCCGGGAATTTTACCAGCAGCGAAAAACTTTTCCTGATAGTGGACAGTGAGCGGGAAAAAATCCTGCCCGTCTTTGACAGAGCGTGCACCGACAACGGTGCACAGCACGGCGGTTTCACCATAGGTGGCGAGCACAGCGCCGTCAGCTTGGCGCGCAATGCGGCCGGTTTCGAGGGTGAGCGTGCGACCGCCCCAGTTGATTTCTTCTTTATGGATAGTGAACATGTATGTTTCTTTTCATGAATTGCACCGAACCCCTATTGGCCGGGTGCGAGATTTAATCCTCTCCCCTTGCGGGAGAGGATACGCAGACTTAACACCACTTTCTTGGCGTTTGGTCGAAGTTGGAGAGGGGTTTGTGGAGCGAAGAGCACCCCTCTCTCAGCTATGCTAGAAGGCAAGTAAGTGCCTCCACGTGTCACTATCTCCCCAGCAAGGGAGGGGAGAGGAAGAAGGCTACTTACGAATACCAAGCTTGCCGATGATCGTGGTATACCGCGCTTCCTCAACAGATTTCAGATAATCGAGCAGGCGGCGACGGTTGTTCACCATCACCAGTAAGCCACGACGGCTGTGGTTGTCTTTTTTGTGGGTTTTGAAATGCTCGGTGAGGTTGGTGATGCGCTCTGTCAGAATGGCAATCTGCACTTCTGGTGAGCCGCTGTCGTTGGCGCTCTGGGCATATTCTTTAATCACCGCAGTTTTGCGGTCAGCCGAAATAGACATAGGTATATCCTTCAAACATCTAAAGGTTGAGACCCCGCAATACACTCACACTCACACCATCAAAGGTGACCAGGGCGACTGGAACAGACAAGTTCATCGCCAGGTAAGTGCCAGGGTTTGCAAGGTGCCCCGCTGTATCCGGCCCCAAAACAAGGCGTTTGCCGTGCTTCAGTTGAATGGCTTGATCAGGGGTGACAGCAAGAGCCGGGATGTCGTCCAGCCCTGCAGTCAATGGCAGTAGCGCCTGTTCTTGAATATTGCCTAGGACAAGTTGGGCGAGCGAGTCCAGCGAAATCGCTGTTTCAAGCGTAAATGGCCCGGCTTTTGTCCGGCGCAGCATGGACACGTGGCCAACAGTGCCAAGCGCCACGGCAATATCGCGCGCCAGCGAGCGGATGTAGGTGCCCTTGGAGACAAGGGTTGAAAGGGTGACAACGCAATGTTCGGCATCGTTCTCACCGCCGGCCTGCCCCTCCACCGCCAAAGAAGCGGTCCCCCTCCCGCTCAAGAGGGGGAGGCATTGAGCACCCGTGCTCTGCAAGGGGGCGGGGTGAAGCAACAGCGCATAAACCGTCACCTGCCGCGCCAGCATCGCCACCACCTCCCCCGCCCTTGCCCGCGCATAAGCGCGCTCGCCATCAATTTTAAGCGCTGAATACGTGGGTGGAATTTGTGAAATCAGGCCAGTGAATTGCGGCAGTACAGCCTCAATCTGCTGAAGGGTCGGCCGCACATCGGATACGGCGATAACTTCCCCCTCCTTATCTTCAGTGCTCGTCGCGGTGCCAAACTCTATGGTGAAATCATAGCCTTTTATGGCATCGAGCATGTAGCCGCTCAGTTTTGTCGCCTCACCCAGCGCAATCGGCAGCACACCGGTCGCCAGCGGATCAAGCGTGCCGCCATGGCCGATTTTGTGGCCCTTCGGCATAACCGGGCGCAGAATACGCTTGCATGCACCCACCACCTGCGCGCTCGACATGCCGACGGGTTTATCAATGTTAAGCCAGCCGTGTAGGGGGTGATGCGTCACTGTTCTTTTTGCTCTGGCAAGTGGCGTAAAACATCCATACGTCGGTGCAAAACGCGCAATATGATAAGATTTTGATCAGTAGTGTCATAAAAAATACGATGTTGCGCAACCGGGTAGATCTGGCAACTATAACCAAATTTACCGATAGCTGGATTGTCGAGAATTGCTTCAAAAGCAATATTGATTTTTAACTGATAGTCCAAAAGCTGAGCATTGCCCCATTTTTCCAGCGTGTATGCGAATAAATTTCTTAAATCCTGCGCAGCCGGCTGCGTGATTACAATCTTTATTTTATGGGCAGACATCGGGATCCGGTATCCTGCCTTCGGCAACGTACTGGCGCGCATCACTTACAATTTTATCCATAAATTCAGGTGTGTAGACTTCAATGCGCCCGTCACGAACAGCCTGGCGACCAACCTCTAATGCTGCCATTAGCTTTGCAGTTTTACCATCTTCTTGCTCGCGCAACCGACGGACAGCATCGCGCACCAGCTCAGTGGCGTTGCTGTAATAGCCATCTTGAACCTTATTTTTGATGAAATTTTCATCGACAGGTGGGAACGCGACATTCATAATAATGCTCCATTTATGACTATATTATAAGCATAAAAGCTACATTATTGAAAAGCAACATGGTTAGGCGTTTACCAATCAGACTTAGCCAGATAGTAGTCTTTGTATAATCAAAATCCGAAAGCCAACGCATGTCTGATCAAATATCCGTTACCCTTCCAGACGGCTCAAACCGCAAGCTTCCGCGCGGTGCCTCTGCGGCAGATGTCGCGACGAGCATCGGCCCCGGCCTTGCCAAAGCGGCCATAGCGGCACGGGTGAACGGCGCGCTGTGGGATTTAAACCGGCCTTTCGAGACTGCAGACGTGAAGCTTGAGATCGTCACCGGCAAGGACAAAGAGGCGCTGGAGCTGATCCGCCACGACACTGCCCACGTGCTGGCGGAGGCTGTACAGACGCTCTACCCCGGCACGCAGGTGACCATCGGGCCAAACATCGATGACGGGTTTTTCTACGATTTTGCCCCAAGTGGACGCGGCCCGTTCACCGAGGATGATCTGCCAAAGATTGAAGCCAAGATGCGCGAGATCATCGCAAAAGGCGAGGCACTAACGCGGGAGGCATGGAACCGCGATGAAGCCATTGCGCATTTCAAATCCATTGGTGAAACCTACAAGGCCGAAATCATCAGCGATCTGGCCGCTGATCAAACCATCACCATCTACCGGCAGGGCGCGTGGTATGATCTCTGTCGCGGGCCACATCTTCCCGCCACCAGCAAAATTCCTGCGGATGCGTTCAAGCTGATGAAAGTCGCTGGTGCTTATTGGCGCGGTGACAGCAAAAACGCTATGCTATCGCGCATTTACGGCACGGCATGGCCGAACAAGAAAGACCTCGAGGCGTATGTGCTGCGGCTGGAGGAAGCCGAGAAGCGCGACCACCGCAAGATTGGCCGCGAGATGGATCTGTTTCATTTGCAGAGCGAGGCGCACGGCTCGGTGTTCTGGCACCCAAAGGGCTATATTATCTGGCGCGAGCTTGAGGCCTACATGCGCCGGGCGATTGACGGCGCTGGTTATGTTGAGGTGAAAACCCCGCAGCTGATGGACTCGCGCCAGTGGGAGCAATCCGGCCACTGGGGCAAGTACCGTGAAAATATGTTTGTGGTGCCAGACGAAGTGCCGAACATTGATGATGACGGGCCAGTGCTCTCCGGCAAGGCCGATATGATGGCAATGAAGCCGATGAACTGTCCAGCGCATGTGCTGATTTTCCGGCAGGGCATCAAGAGCTATCGCGACTTGCCGCTGCGTATGGCCGAGATGGGTTGCTGTCATCGCAACGAGGCGCATGGGGCGCTGCACGGCATCATGCGGGTGCGCCAGTTCACCCAGGATGATGGTCATATTTTTTGCCGTGAAGATCAGATTGTCGAAGAGGTGCGGCTGTTCTGCGAGCTGCTCGATGTGGTCTACAAGGATCTCGGTTTTGAAAGCTATGCCATCAAGCTGGCACTGCGCCCTGAAAAGCGTTTCGGCACTGACGAGATGTGGGACCGTGCGGAACATGATTTGCGCGAAGCAGTGCGATTGGCAGGCCGGGCCGGGCCGGAATATCAGTGGGAGGAACTGCCGGGAGAAGGCGCGTTCTACTCCCCCAAGCTGGAATTCCATTTGACCGACGCGATTGGCCGCACCTGGCAGTGCGGCACTATCCAGCTCGATTATGTGCTGCCCGAGCGGCTGGACGCCAGCTATATTGGTGAGGACGGCGCGAAGCACCGGCCGGTCATGTTGCACCGGGCTATTCTTGGCACCTTTGAGCGCTTCATCGGTATTTTGATCGAGCATTATGCCGGTAAATTTCCCTTGTGGTTGGCGCCGGTTCAGGTGGTGGTGGCCACGGTGGTGTCTGAAGCCGATGCGTATGCGCAAGAAGCCGTCGATGCCCTGCGCGCCGCCGGCATTCGTGCCGACATCGATACGCGCAACGAGAAAATCAACTTCAAGGTGCGCGATCATTCCGTGCACAAGGTACCAGTGTTGCTGGTGGTCGGGAGGCGCGAGGCGGATGAGAAGACTGTAGCGGTCAGGCGGCTCGGCGTTGAGAAGCAGGAAGTGGTTAGCCTCAGCACTATGGTATCACAATTGAAAGCTGAGGCGCAGGCGCCGGATGTATTGCGGGCAGGCAAGCTTGAGGCTAAATTTTGAGCGTTTAAGAACAGGGCTTGCAAGCCGCCGTATTATACTAAAAGCCCTTTGCATTGACTCATGGTCATTGGCGAGGCATCTTCTCAGGTTCTAGGTTCCGAGGTGTCAAGCTAGGAGTGCAACCTCATGTTCGTTGATGGTTGACTGTTAGGGATACCAGCTAACATAAGACCAGCCAAACGTGCCATGGATAGACGTTATGGGAGATCAAACGGATGTCAAGAAAAGCGGTTAAGTAACGTGTCACCGGAACCCAAATTGCTCGTGGACTAAATAGTCTTGGAAAATTTGTTATCGGTGACAGCAGAGATTTTAGGATTTACCGAGTGGAGATTCCATTGAGCAGCATATCCATAAGACTCTCTAGGCGCGCTTCCGCCTCGGCCTCGGAGGGGAAGAACCCGCAGAGCTCAAAGACAACAAGGCCGTGCCCGGCGCTGCACATAGCCTCAAATGTTTCGATCGGATCAATGTCGGGGCGAAATAAACCGAGCTGTTGCCCTTCCTTCACCGTATCTGCAAAACGGGTGGCGGCGACCGAATGTCGCAACAAAGATAACTGTGGTGTTCCTTCTGATGTTTGGGACCGGGTGAGTGCGAGAAATAGTGCAGGGTCAGATTTCGCTAGTCGCCGATGGGTTCGGCCAACCGCCCTCAATCGTTCCGCGGGATCGGCACCTCTGGCTAATGCCTCAGCGATGGCTTCAGCAAAGTTTTCAACGAGATACCGAAAAACCGTCCCGACTAGACTTTCTTTGCCTCCAAACAACGTATAGATTGCTTGCGTCGAAGTTCCGCTTTGTGCTGCAATTTGGCGAAGGTTGATACCGTCAATTCCGTCAACACGGATGGCGTCTCTCGCAGCAGATAACAGCGTTTGCCGGATTTCGCCGCGCTCCTGATTTTGAATTGCCTTATGGCTATCGTTCATCAGAAATCCGTACTCCGTATTATGTTTATTTAATCCATCACTCTAATAGCATAGTTAGGGCTTGACAGTCCATAACAATTCTATAACATTGTTATAACAAAGATAGATTTGGGAGTTTACTATTGACCGAGAATGTCAAAATTTCTTCAAATGGTAAAGTGCTGGAAATTTGCCTCGCACGTCACGAAAAGCGCAATGCCATCACCGACGCTATGTACGCCACGCTGGCGGATACGTTGGAGGCAGCGGATGCGGATGATAGCGTTGCTGCGGCCATAATTCATGCTGAGGGCGCTGTCTTCACTGCGGGCAATGATCTGAAAGACTTTATTGCGATCGCCACAGCGCATGATGGCGCAAAGGTTATGTCTGTCAGTAGATTCCTGAATGCTCTCACCCATTTCAGCAAACCTTTGATCGCTGCTGTGCGGGGGCCAGCAGTCGGTATTGGCACTACGCTGCTTTTACATTGTGACCTCGTATTTGCCGAGCCTGACGCCAGTTTTTCAACGCCGTTTGTTGATCTCGGTTTAACGCCGGAGGGCGCGTCTTCACAATTACTACCGGCGCGAATTGGGCACGTCCGCGCTTATGCTATGTTGGCCATGGGGCAGGCGTTATCGGCTGATGCAGCACTCTCGGCAGGCTTGATTAACGAAATCGCACAACCGGATGAGTCTCTCACGAAAGCACGTGCTGCAGCCGAACATCTTTGTAAGCGCTCCCCGCAAGCATTGGCAATCACAAAGCGTTTGCTACGCGGCGACCAGCAAGCAATTCGTGATCTCATGGTCGAAGAAGGTAAGCTTTTCCTTGACCAAACAAAATCAGCCGAAGCGCAAAGCGCCTTTATGTCATTCTTTCAGAGCCGAGCACAATAAAATCCAAACTACACAAGGATATTGAGATGTCACTTCATGGCAAAACACTTTTCATCACCGGAGCAAGTCGAGGAATTGGATTGGCGATCGCATTGCGCGCAGCGCGGGACGGCGCGAATATTGTAATCGCGGCCAAGTCCGATGCCCCGCATAAATACCTTGCTGGTACGATCCATACGGCGGCTGCAGGAATAGAAGCAGCGGGCGGCAAGGCCCTGCCGCTTAAAGTCGATATTCGCGATCAGGCTGCTGTTGATGACGCTGTTGCACAAGCGGTTGATAGATTTGGCGGTATTGATATCTGCATTAACAATGCGTCGGCGATCAGCATGACGGGAACACTCGAAACCGATATGCGTAGATATGACCTCATGCATTCCATAAATACTCGCGGCACATATCTGGTTTCGCGAGCTTGCTTGCCGCATCTTTTGAACGCCGAAAATCCCCATGTTCTCAATCTATCTCCACCACTCGATATGAGCCCCGTCTGGTTTGGGCCGCACGTCGCCTATACCATGGCGAAGTTTGGAATGAGCATGTGCGTTCTGGGAATGGCCACGGAATTCCGCGACAAAGGTGTCGCATTCAATGCTCTGTGGCCAAGAACCGCGATTGCAACGGCTGCAATGGAGTTTGCCATTACAGGTCCAGAGGGTCTCAAAAGCTGCCGCAACGTGGATATCTTGGCAGACGCTGCCCATATTATTTTGACCCGGTCAGCGCGCGAATGCACTGGCAATTTCTTCATCGATGACGTGTTGCTCTATGACGCAGGCGTTCGTGATTTCGACCAATATCGTATGGATCCAACGCAACATCTTCTTCCAGATTTCTTCGTTCCTGCCGATACGCCTGTACCACCGGGCGTATCAATGTCACCTGCATCTTAGGAATTTTGCGAATAATAAGCGTCCTCTCGTTTTGCGCTTTTTTGCTACAGGAAAGACACTATATCCAACGGCGTTAAACTATAACTCAATGTAGCAAACTGCTTGCCCGAAAGTTCAAAGTTTGTTTTGATTAGTTTGGCAACCATTCACCCGCTGCGTTCATACACAAGCTTCACCGGTTCGCGGACAGCTATATCGACGCGCACCAGCTCTGGCAGTGGCACGGATGCGCCTTCCAAATCCAGCTCGGTAAATTTTCGCGCCGATGGCAGCACAGAATTTTCGAGCGAACCAAGCATTTTATTATAGTGCGTCACGGCGGATTGCAAAGATTTGCCAACGCTCCCAACATGATCGCCAAGTGTTGATAAACGTCCATAAAGTTCCTTGCCCAAGCGTGACACCTGCTGCGCTGTTTCAGCCAGCTTTTCCTGCCGCAAAATGAGGGCAACCGAGCGCGCAATGGCAATGAGGTTTGTCGGCGTTGCAATCACCACCTTTTTCTGCATGGCATATTCATTGAGCTTCGGGTCGATCTCCCACACGGCGTGGACAAAATGTTCACCCGGTACAAACATGACAACAAAATCCGGTGTGTCTTCAAATTTTTCCCAGTATTTTTTACCTGCCAGTTCATCAACCCGCGCTTTCATCGAGCGTGCATAGGCGTGCAAATGCAGCTGCCGCGTTTCATCGTCGTTGCACTCGGCAGCATCTTGATAAGCTGCCAGTGGTGTTTTGGCATCGATGATGAGCGAGCGTCCACCGGGCATACGGATCACCACATCCGGCCGGTATCGACCATCTTCGCTGTCCACAGACACTTCCGTTTGATAATCCGCATATGCTGATAATCCAGCCATTTCCAGCACATTGCGCAACTGGTGCTCCCCCCAGTTGCCCCGCACCTTGGCGGAGGACCGCAGCACCCCGGCAAGTTTGGTCGCCTGGTCGCGCACCTGTATCTGGCTTTCAGTCATATGTGTGATTTGGGTGCGGAGCGACGCATAGGCATCGGTACGGTTTTTTTCGATATCACCAAGGCTGGTTTCATAGCGCTTCAACGTATCCTGCACGGGGTTCAGCAAGGCCTGCAAGGCTGCCTGGTTGCCTTCGCGGTGTTTGGTAAATGTTTCGTTGGCCAGCACCATGAAATTATCTCGCGATTGGCCAAGCGCTTTTTCAGCGAGTGCGGCAAATGTTGTATCCAGCGCCTTGCGCACATCGTTCAGCTGAGCAATCTGCGCCTCCAGAGCGTGTTGCCGTGCAGCGGCGTCTGTTTCAACCCGCACCAGCTGTTCACGCACTGCACTGTGGGCGTGCACCAGGGCATGATGCTCGTCACGCAGCGCATCGCTGTGCTTGAGCTGTGCTTGTGCCGCTGCCAACTCACTGATCGCGACCTCGAACCGGCCCTGCTCGTGTTTTGCAAGATGGCGCGCGGCGATCAGCCCACGTCCCCAGATCACCCAGCCAAGGGCGACACTCACAAGCGCTGCGAATCCGGCAATAATGAGGTTTATAATCAAAGGGTTCATGGCAAAATCCAGAAAGAGTTTAGAACAAATCAAGATCAACATATGCCATAATTGCCTACAATGCAAGTATTATTTTCACCTAATAGGAAAAAATTGTTATGGCATTGACGCCAAAGCACTCTTCGACTAGCCACTGTGCAAGCCAATCCACAGCATATGCCCACGTGGCGAAATTGGTAGACGCAAGGGACTTAAAATCCCTCGGGGGGCAACTCCTGTACCGGTTCGACTCCGGTCGTGGGCACCAATATGTTGATGAATGGATAACTTTAATGCTTGATCATGATGTGCCGGATGACTGTGTAATCATCAAGGCTGTAGGCGGACAAGTCTTTGCCGTAGCCGGATTTTTTCACCCCGCCATGGGGCATTTCGCTGACAAACATAAAG
>JANYGX010000017.1 GCA_025362295.1 Sphingomonadales bacterium
CTGCCGTGGATCGCTGAGTGCACTGAAATGATCGATGAATGAACAATCCATAACATGCTCCATAATTGTGAAGCATCCTATGAGTCAGACAAAAACAGTCTTGGGAATCCCCTTACTCAATTTTCATGCAATTGCCCTAAAACATAAGCCCCTTCACGAATCCATTTTGTGGCAATCCATTTTTCGCCGGCACCAACCGGTGTGCCGCCGTGCAGCGTGCTGGCTAATATTTTGCCAGCCTCATCAGTGTTCTCGAAATAAATGGCGTTGCCGCGCTGCGGGTTAACAACCAAGCCAAGTGACGGAAAAATCGTGGCACCGCCCGATGTCACATCGTTGAGATACATGATTAGTGTGGCAATGCGCTGGCCACCGCGCGACAGTTGCATGGCATTGCCGGGCACGGCAGGGTCAAAAAAATCAAAGTGCGGTTCGTATTCACCGCCAATATCGTAGTGCAGAATTTGCAGTGGTTCCTGATGAGCAACACTAAAGCCCAACAGCGCTTCGACCCTTGATTCAATCGCCTGAATCAGGGGTGTTTCGCCGATATTAAAAAAAGTGCCTTGCGATGTGCGCCTGCCGTCCGGCACAAAGTTACCGGTTTCAGGATCAACCACCGTGGATTGTATTATTTTTGATCGCGAATGGGTGATCAGCGTCTCGCATTCATCAATGCCGAGAAAATCGCCCAGCAACGTCACGCGCGGCTGGGCCATGGAAAAGAGAAGTTTGGCCGTATGGCCATTTCTGTCAATAGCATTCGGGGCCGCTGCCTGATCCTGCTTGACCTTATCGGTTGCCTGCGCAGCAACAGGCGCAGATGCAGTCTGTGGCTCAGCGGTGCTATAGGCCTGCGTTACCAAAGCCTCGGCATGGTGTTGTGTGTAACCTGCCTTTACCATACTCTCGATCAATTGCCTTGCACCGAAGCCTTTGTTTTTTTCATTGGTCAGCCACTCGGTCAATGCCGGATCCATATGCACATTGGAGTTCATCGCCGTTATAATCATCCTGAATTCCTCACCAGCGCAAGCCGTCAATAGCCCCTTGCAGAATATAGCTTGCTGCTAATTTATCAACCAATTCAGCACGGCGCTTGCGGCTGGCATCAGCATCAATAAGCGTGCGGGTGACCGCCTGTGTTGACCAGCGCTCATCCCACAGCAGAATTGGTAAGTCTGGCAAGGCGCGTTCCACATTGCGGGCAAAGCCGCGCACCGACTGGGTTTGCGGGGATATGGTGCCATCCATGCTGAGCGGGTGGCCAACCACCAGGCCCTTGATGTTCTGCGTAGCGATGAAACTGGAAAGTTTCTGAAAATCTTCCGTGAATTTGGTCCGCTTGAGTGTTTCAGCTGAAGAGGCAATCACCCAGCCCGCATCACATACCGCAAGGCCGATGGTTTTGCTGCCGACATCAAGCCCGGCAAGCCGACCGCCGTCGGGGAGCTTATTCCGAAAAATTGCGATATCAGTGGTAATCATGAATCCGCTACCGTGGGGTGAAAAACGCACTGACGCGGGCTTCAGCATTGGCCCTGATGTTGGCCCAAAATAGTATATAGTCATAAGTGTGGTAGTTACCCCCTGGCAGCACCCGCTCATCGAACGGGCTTTCAGGGTTGGGCAACAGGTGCAGCACACCGTCTGCCTGACACTGCGCGCCGGTGAGGGCTGGCAGCAAGGCTGGCAACGGCTCGCCGGTCTTGGCAAAGGCCAGCGCGCCTATGTTGGCGGCTTTGGGTTGCTTGTCGTGATTGGCCCAGAAGCTGAGCGGATTGACACACACCATGTGGGTGCCCTTGCGCGTGGTGCCGCCAAGGCCAGGGTCTGCCTCCATCAGCAGGCGCACTGGGTTTGGATCTGCCGGTTCACCAAAGCTTTGCCACGAAATAACACAGCCGGTTGATTGCGGCGTCTGGCAAACGCTAAGGCCTAGGGGGGCAAGGTCAGCTTCGATGGAAATCGGCCAGCCAACCACATAGGCCGCAATCATCTGTGATTGCAGCGGGGTGCCGACAATGCGGTCTTTTAATAGCCGCAACGCATGAAGCGAGCCTTGGCTGTGACCAGCCAGAATAAAAGGTCGTGGCGGGCCGTCCGCGTTGCGCTGGGTTTGAAAGGCATCAAAGGCGGCCAGCACATCTGTATAGGCAAGGTTCACAGCTTTCTTGCGGTCGGGCTTATCTTCAAGAAACGCGCCAAAAGTGGCCTGACGGTAGCGCGGAATCCAGAGCTGACCAGCACCGTTGAAGGCACTGGCAAAATGCCGGGCAATTTGATTGAGCAAGCGGTTTGGTTCTTTTTCTTCCAGCGGGGCGTTCCAGTGGCTTTTATCGAAATAGGTGGTCGGCGGAATGAAAAACACATCGGCGACCGGGTGGGGTGCTGCCTGATAGTTTTTCGGGGCATCAAGGGCCGGGTTGCTGCCGAACTGATCACTCGGCATTCCCGGAATGGCAACCCAGGCGCTTGGCTTGCTGTAATCAGGCTTTGCTGATAGCCCTGAGGCCTCAAAGCTGATGCTGGGCACCATCGATAACCTCATCAGTTGCGGCGCAAATGCATGATAGCCGACAAGACCGAGCACAGCCAAAGTGGTCAGCGTGCCGATAATCCATAGAAATTTGATGGCTGGGGTAGATTGTGTTTTTACAGCTGGTTTCATGTGCGAGATATCATCTGCATAGGGAGTGATTGGCAAGAGGGAAAGTGCATGTTAGAGAACGGATTAGTTTGAAGGAGCACCAAAATGGCTGTTGATGAAAAAATTGTGAAACGCATTGCGCATCTTGCCCGCATGCAGCTGGATGATACAGATGTGGCCCCCATGATGCATGAACTCAATGGAATATTGGGCTGGATCGAGCAATTAGAAGAAGTGGAAACCGGCACTATTCCGGCAATGACATCAGTCGTATCACAAAAACTCAAATGGCGCGCTGATGTGGTCAACCAGCCGGAACTCACTGGCGGTGCGCGTCAGGCTGCGGTTTTGGCCAATGCAGCAGATGCCCAATTCGGGTTTTTCTCAGTTCCCAAAGTGATTGAATAATATGAACGACTCTTTGTTAACGGATCTTTCCATTGCCGACATGCAAACTGGCTTGCGTGCCAGGCAATTTACAGCCGTCGAACTGGCTAAGGCGCATATCAAAGCCGTGGCCGATGCGCGCGTTCTCAATGCATTTATTGTGGAAACGCCAGACATTGCCCTGGCGCAAGCCAAAGCGGCTGATGAAGCGCTGGCAGCAGGCACGGCAAGGCCGCTTGCAGGCATTCCGCTGGGTATCAAGGATTTATTCTGCACCAAAGGGGTGCAAACCACAGCAGCATCCAAGATACTCGAAGGCTTCGTGCCGCAATACGAAGCGACCGTTTCAGCGAACCTGTTTCGCGACGGGGCGGTAATGCTGGGCAAGCTCAATATGGATCAGTTTGCCATGGGGTCATCCAACGAGACCAGTGCCTACGGCAATGTGCTTAACCCATTCAGGAATAGTGAGGGCAAGGCGCTTGTACCGGGTGGGTCTTCAGGCGGTTCCGCCGCTGCCGTTGCCGCTGGTATTGTGGCAGGGGCAACCGGCACAGACACTGGCGGCTCTATCCGTCAGCCAGCGGCTTTCACTGGCATAGCTGGAATCAAGCCAACTTATGGCCGTTGCTCACGCTGGGGGATAGTCGCGTTTGCATCATCACTGGACCAAGCCGGGCCCATGGCGCGCGATGTGCGGGATTGTGCCATTCTGCTGAACAGCATGTGCAGCTACGATGAGAAGGATTCAACGAGCATCAACCAGCCGGTGCCGGATTACACCGCAGCACTGACCGGTGATATCAGGGGTTTGCGGATTGGGATTCCAAGAGAATATCGGGTAGACGGTATGCCAGTTGAAATCGATGCGCTGTGGCAAAAAGGCATTGACTGGCTCAGCGCGGCCGGCGCGACAATAGTCGATGTATCGCTTCCACACACAAAATACGCCTTGCCAACCTACTACATCGTTGCACCCGCCGAATGCTCATCGAACCTCGCGCGCTATGACGGCGTGCGCTATGGTTTGCGAGTATCTCCGAAGCATGGCTCGCTCAGCGACATGTATGAGGCCACGCGCGCGACCGGTTTTGGCAAGGAGGTGCGCAAGCGCATTATGATCGGCACCTATGTGCTGTCAGCGGGCTATTACGATGCCTATTATATCAAAGCTCAGAAGGTGCGGGCGCTGATTGCACAGGACTTTGATCGGGCTTTTGAGCACTGCGATGTGATTTTAACGCCGACTGCACCATCAGCGGCGTTTCCTCTGGGAGCCAAATCGGCTGACCCGATTGCCATGTATCTGAATGATGTATTCACAGTGCCAGCCTCACTTGCCGGCTTGCCAGCGATGTCGGTGCCAGCTGGTGTGGACAGCGGCGGACTGCCATTGGGTTTGCACCTGATCGGGAAAGCCCTCGATGAGGAAACGGTTCTGAAAGTTGGCCATGTGGTTGAACAGGCGGCAGGGCGATTGGCTAAACCGTTGAAGTGGTGGCTCCATAGTTGACAGGTCACACTGTAACATATTAATAAAAATGTTATAGTGTAACATTTGGAGCATTGATGATCAGCGATACTTGCCACAAGCACTTGGTCGGCCATACCCTTTGGCTGATAACGGCGACCGCTTTGTGGTCACCCGTGGCACGCGCGGCTGACGCAATTGTTGCGGACAAGTCACCAGTTGCCGTAATCACCATTACCGCTCGCAAGCTCGACAAAGCGCGCGATAACATCCAGCCAAGCCTCGGGGCTGCGACCTATGTAATTGGCAAACAGGCCATTCTTGCCCAGCCCGGCGGTGCCAATGTCGGCCTTAACGAGCTATTATTGCAAGCCCCCGGTGTCACCAAGGACAGCGACGGGCAAATTCACATACGCAACGAACATGGCAATCTGCAATACCGCGTGAACGGCGTGATTGTGCCGGAAGGCATCAGTGGTTTTGGTCAGGCGCTCGACACGCGCGTTGCGGACAATGTATCGTTGCTGACTGGCGCTCTGCCCGCTCAATATGGGTACCGGACGGCGGGTGTTGTAAACCTCACCACCAAAAGCGGCAGCCTGAAAGATGGCGGCGAAATAGGGATTTACGGCGGATCGTTTGGTGCGGTGCAACCGAGCGCCGAAGTACAGGGCAGCCGTGGTGGTTTAAGTTATTTTGTGTCGGCGAGCTATTTGCAGAATCAGCTTGGTATTGAGAACCCGACAGCCAGTCGCATAGCCATTCATGATGAAACGCAACAAGGCAAGCTGTTCGCATATGTATCCGATATTGTGTCTGATGAAACGCGACTAAGTGGACTTTTTGGGGGCGCGATTGCATCGTTTCAAATTCCTGGCAGACCGAATCAGCCAGCCACATTGAATGTTGCTGTTGATACCAACAGGGACTCAGCCACACTCGACCAGAACCAGCATGAATATAATTTTTATGGTGTGCTGAGTGCCCAGCATTCACATAGCCTTTTCAATATTGTGGTGGCGCCCTTTGTACGCTACTCGCGCACACGCTTTTCGCCCGATCCGCGCGGCGGTGATTTAATATTTGGTGGTGTGTCCGATAACTCGGAGCTGTCGAGTCTCTCGGTTGGTGTTCAGTCTGATGCCAGTTATAAACTTAATGATTACCACACTGTGCGCGCCGGTTTATTTGTCAGTGCCGAACGCACGTGCTCGAATGTGATCAGCCAGGTGTTGCCGCTTCCGGCCTTAGTTGCACCGCTTGGATTTAACAAGGATGCTGCCACCATTCCGCTCAGCATTGCGGATGCCAACAGTAAAACCGGGTGGCTTTACGGGCTCTATGTACAGGATGAATGGACACTGAGCGATCAGTTGACGGTCAACTATGGTGCCCGGCTCGATCTTGTGCGGGCCTACACCCATGAGCAGCAAGTCAGCCCGCGCCTCAATGTGGTTTACAAACCTTTTACAGGCAGCACGCTACATTTTGGCTATGCGCGCAATTTCACGCCCCCTCCGCAGGAGCTGATTGCCCCGCGCACAGTGGCCCTGTTCAATGGCACTGTGAAGCAGGCTGAAACCAGTTTAAACGACCCGGTAAAATCTGAGCGTGAGCATTATTTTGATGTAGGTGTGCTACAAACAGTGTTACCGGGTTTTGATATCGGGCTTGATGTCTATTACAAAATTAAGAAAAATCTGCTCGATGAAGGGCAGTTTGGCGAGTCGCTGATATTCTCGCCGTTTAACTATGCCACCGGGTACAGCAAGGGCGTGGAGCTCAGCGCCAACTATCATCACGGAGCGTACACAGCTTATGCCAACGCAGCACTAGCAGAAGAAAAGGGCAGCAATATTATCTCCAGCCAGTTTTTTTTCAGCAAGGCAGATCTTGATGCAATTGCCGTGAACAAAATTCACACCGATCACGATCAGAAGTGGACCATTTCGGCAGGTGGCAGTTATAATTATAAATATAAGCTTGGTACGCTGGTGCCTTCGTTTGACTTGATTTACGGGAGTGGCCTACGCGCGACGCCAGTCGGTGCAACACTTCCCAACAGCGGCACATTGGCACCTTATGCGGTGGTCAACTTCGGCATTGCTCAAAACTTTAAGGGCATGGGTGGCTGGCTTGACGGCATAACACTGCGCGCGGATATGACAAATCTCTTCGATGAAAGCTATCTTGTCCGCGATGGCAGCGGTGTTGGTGTAGGAGCACCGCAATACGGCGCACGCCGGGGATTTTATGCGGGCGTGAGCAAAGCGTTTTAGGCTATACTCTCACGATCAAATTATTTGAGCATCGCCACAGTTCCATGAACACCCAGTTTATGCGTTGAAAGGGTAATGTTCTGCACTGGACCCAAATCGTTCGCTGATGTGCCGATTGCAAAACCATAACGGCCAGCGGCAACAATCCATTGTCCGTCTTTCCATTCAGCCAGCAAACGTGAGTCTACTGTTAGTGTAACACGACTCGATGCGCCTGGCGCAAGTGTTACTTTGTCAAATCCGACAAGGCGTTGTTTTGCCTCCCCGTTAACGGAAACAAGATACAGTTGCGGCACATCGGCACCCGCTTTCGCACTAGTGTTTAGAACATTGAAGGTTGCAGAAATCGTTTGGCCACCCAAAATTTTCAAACCATTGTGCACAAAGTTTGAATAGGACAGGCCATAACCAAAAGGAAACAAAGGTTTGGCTGCTGTCCGTGCAAACCAGCGGTAGCCGACATCGGAACCTTCAATATTATAATCAATGGAAAGAGTTTGCCCCGGTTTGCCGATACCCTGAAAATTTGGTTCAACAGTATCGCTGCCCGCTAGCACAGGATGCGGCAGTTGACTGACGCTTGCGGGGAATGTGACGGGCAATCGACCGGACGGGTTGATGTCTCCATAAAGCACTGAAGCAATCGCCTCACCACCCCGCGCACCCGGATACCACGCTTCCACCACAGCTGCTGTTTTATCAAGCCATGGCATTACCACCGGCCCGCCGGTTTCAAGCACAACAATTGTATTCGGGTTGGCAGAAGCCACAGCGTCGATCAGGGCATCCTGGCCGTTCGGCAGATTGAGATCAGGCACGTCGAAGCCTTCGCTCATCCACTGGGTGGCAAAGATGATTGCCACATCGGCTCCCTTTGCAGCCTGCACGGCATCAGTAATATAACGACCATCATGGTAGACAAAGCTGGTTTGCAGCGCGCGAGCTTTCATCGCCTTAAGCGGTGAGGACCGATGATAGGCCTGATTTATGAAGCCGGCAAATGGGCCATCGCCACTCAGCGGTATAATTACCGCTGGGCCGCCTTCGCCTTGCACATGCGATGATCCGGCACCGGCCAGCACGCCGCTATCGGCAAAGCCGCCGATCACGGCAATTTTTCCGGCGGATGCTGCAAGCGGCAGCGTATTGCCGCGATTGCGCAGCAGCACTATGGCCTCCTTAGCGGTGGCTTCGGCGACATCACCGTTGGCTTTAAAATTAATGGTTGTACGCGGTGCTGCTACATCCACATCGTTCGCATAGATGGCATAGAGTACCCGGCGGTTCATGTCTGCCAGCCGCGTTTTGTAAGCGGCACTGTGGGTCGCTGCGGCTGCCAGGGGCCCCGCAAAGAACACCGCAGGATCAATCTGCGCTCCGGACTGTTGATCGAGTCCGTGCAAGGCTGTTTCCAGCCGTGGCACAGCGCCCCAATCCGACATAACATAACCCTTGTAGCCCCAGTCTTTTTTGAGCACGGTATTCAGCAGATAGTCGCTGTCACAGCCATAGGCGCCGTTCACCTGATTGTAGGAGCACATGACAGACCCAGGCTGCCCGCGCTCGATGGCAATCTCGAACGCCAGCAGATCGCTTTCTCGTGCGGCTGCATCGCTGATTTTCACATCAATAAAATGACGAGCCGTTTCCTGGTTGTTGAGCGCGAAGTGCTTCACCGTTGAGATAATATGGTTAGACTGGATGCCGGCTACCGCTGCACCGCTGAGCACCCCGGACAGTAACGGATCTTCGCTGAAATATTCAAACGTGCGACCACCGCGTGGCTCTCTGATCAGGTTCATGCCGCCCGCCAGCATCACATTAAAGCCCTTGGCTTTCGCCTCACTGCCAATCATCGCACCGCCACGTTTGATCAGCGTCGGGTTCCATGTCGCGCCCATGGCCATGCCCGATGGCATTGCTGTTGCACCATCCTTGCGCAGGCCCATGACATATGACACGCCAAGGCTTGCGTCCGTCTCACGTTCAGAAGGCACGCCAAGGCGCGGAATGCCAGTGATATAGCCGGCACCAATCACGCCATCGGCTGGCAGGTTAACGGGTCCGCCAAAAGGCACCGCCATTATACCATGTGTGAGCACCGTGCGCTCTGCATCGGTCATTTTCGTTTCTGTTGCTGCTGCACGGGTTGCTGCGTTTTGTGCAAGTGACGCAGAACTGGTCAATGAGGTTAAAACAATCAGGAGTGAAATAAAATGCATATTTTTTTCTTTAGTTTGACAATAGAGGTTTGGCCGGTTTGCGGGCCGACCAGCCGTAAGCGGCGATTAGAAAATAACACAAAACAGGAATTACAAGAGCCGTGCCGATACTGCTGACATCAGCAAGCTTGCCACTCATAAGCGGTATGATAGCGCCGCCGACAATCGCCATGCACAGCAAGCCGGAGCCCTGCGGCGTCTTCTCGCCGAGACCCTCGACAGCAAGGCTAAAAATAGTTGGAAACATGATGGCATTGGTAAGCCCGACGGCGAGCAGGGTCCAACCAGCCAGCGGACCCGTGGAAAGCAATGAAAACAATACCAGCGACGCTGCACCAATTGCGGCAACCACCAGCACCTTGCCTGGGGTTTTGGTCACATACAAAACACCTGCACCGATAAAACGCCCCACCATCGCACCGCCCCAATAGAGTGCCAGTCTTTTCCCAGCCGCTTCCTGAAGCAGTCCTAATGTGGACGATTGCATAAGGTAGTTGACCAGAAAACTGCCAATGGTCACCTCCGCACCAACATAAAGAAAAATTGAGGCTACGCCGTAGCGCAACCGTGCGCGCTGCAATAATGCTACGCTGCCATTCATATTGGCGGATGCATCTGCTCCGCCTAAATGCTGACGCGCCAGCCAAAACACCACGGCAAGGGCAGCCAGCACCAGCGCAATGCCAAGATAGGTGTGGCCAACAACAGCCACTTCATGCACCTCAAACGCCGTGCGGGCATCACCGGTGAGCGTTGCGGGGTCAATCTTTGCCACTGACCCTAGGATGATCTGCGCGCCCACATACGGCCAGATGGCTGTGCCCAGCGCATTGAATGCTTGAGCTAATGTCAACCGGCTATGCGATGTTTCTGCCGAACCCAGATTGGCAATCAGCGGGTTGGCCGCCACCTGCAAAACGGTTATGCCACCCGCCAGTACAAATAATGCCACCAAAATAAGATTATAGCTCGCGACATGTGCGGCTGGCACAAATAGCAGGCACGCTGCGGCCATTACAGCAAGGCCAGCAACAATCCCCCTCCCATAGCCAAGCCTGGCCACCAGCGCACCAGCTGGCAGTGAAACAATCGCATAGGCACCAAAAAACGCAAACTGTGTCAGCATTGCCTGTGCGTAGCTCAGCTGGAACAACCCTTTTAGTTTGGGAATGAGGATATCATTAAGGCTGGTAATGCCACCCCAGAGAAAAAAAAGTGCCACAACAAAGACGACAAGCCCAAAGGACGTGTTACGGGTGGAGGTGTTCATGCGATTATCTCCAAAAGTTTTTAAGCGTTTCTATTGATCACCCCGTCGTAGGAGCAGGATTTGATGTGCAAGGATAGTTATTTCTGCTGGTCAAATAGGGCAATATTCATGCCTGCAGCTCTCAACTCTTATAACTCAAGCAATGGAAGGAACAAACTACTTCGTCGATTTAGAATTAGTGACGAGCATAAATACCCTATGCGCTAGACGCCCGAATGCTGTCACTTGCGTATAACAACCTGTTCAAATGCAATAATGGAACCAATTCGTTTTTCAGCACTTAATTGCAAATGTAATCTAATGTGTATATTTTTCGTCATTAATTCCCTTAATAATGGACTTCCACGTTGATAATTGCAATGCCGCTATTGACGATTATTGTGCAGTGCACTATTTTGATGCAATGAATAAAATATATATATTATTCCTAATATGTGCTGTTGCTTGCTCTCCAGCCAAGCCACCTCCACCGTCACAGACATTTGTCTCCGTAGCAACACCCATAATGCGGAATGTGGTGGATTGGGACGATTATGTCGGGCGTTTTCAAGCAATTCAAGACGTTGAAATTAAGCCACGTATCACCGGCACGGTTGACAAGATATTATTTCGTGAAGGTATTGAGGTACACAAGGGTCAACTTTTGTTTGTGATAGATCCAAGGCCTTATCAGGCGGCGCTGGCACAATCACGTGCTGATGCATTAAGGGCGCAAGCAACTCTTTCGAATGCACGCACGGAATTGACGCGCGCCCAAAAACTTGTTGATGCCGAGGCTATAAGTCGTGAAGATTATGAAACAAAACTGGCGGCTGTGCGAACCGCATCGGCATCGGTGATATCGGCTCAGGCAAACGTTAAGTCCAAGGCTCTTGATGTTTCTTTTACGTCTATCAGAGCGCCAATTTCCGGACGAATTTCTGATAAACGCGTGGCCGTGGGGGACAATGTTTCAAATGGCACAACGCTTTTGACGCGTATTGTGTCCACGAACCCAATTTGGTTCAGTTTTGACGGAGCAGAAAGCTTTTACCTCAAATATGTTCGTCTTGCCCAACAAGGCACACGGAAATCATCGCGTTATGCCCCCAACCCTGTTGATATCCAGCTGGCGGATGAAAAAGGCTACAGCTGGCATGGGCACATGAGTTTTGTCGATAATGCTATTGATCCGCAAGCTGGCACAATACGTGCTCACGCGATCATTTCCAACCCTACAGGTTTTCTGGTGCCCGGTATGTTCGGCCGTGCCCGGTTGCTGGGTTCTGCACCATATGCTGCTTTGCTTGTTCCTGATGAAACAATTGTGACCGACCAAACGCGCCGGTTTGTCTTTGTGGTTGGGCCAGACGGTAAAACCGCGCAACGTTCAGTAATTGTTGGGCCGATTGTCGAAGGTTTGCGCGTGGTAAAAAGTGGTTTACAGCCTAGCGATAAAATTGTGCTTGATGGCTTGGCGCGGTTGCAACCAGGTATGGCAGTCAAGGTTGTGAATGCAAGGATCCTGCCTCGCGCTCAAGATGACAGCCCGACATCGGTCGCCCTTGCAGCGCCGCCTGCATCTGAAGCTAAAGCACAGTAGAGCGTCGCACAGTGCGCTTTCCACATTTCTTTATTGAGCGGCCAATATTTGCAACCGTCTTGTCCATTCTGATCGTTATTTTTGGTCTGGTGGCTTATCCGGGCTTGCCAGTTGCACAATATCCTGAAATTGCGCCGCCAACGGTTGTGGTGTCGGCAAACTATCCTGGTGCCACAGCGGAAACACTTGCCGAAACAGTTGCGGCACCGCTTGAGGAATCCATCAACGGCGTTGAGAAAATGATTTATATGCAATCATCTTCAACGGCTGATGGCACCGTAGCAATCACAGTCACTTTCATGCCAGGTACCAATATCGATCAGGCACAAGTGCTGGTGCAAAACCGCGTTGCAACGGCTGAGCCAAGGTTGCCGGAAGAAGTGCGGACCATTGGTGTAACAGTGCGAAAAAATTCACCTGATTTACTCATGGTGATTAACATATATTCGCCTGACAAAAGCCTGACAGATCAATTTGTCTCCAATTATGCAACCCTGCATGTTGTCGATCGGCTTAGTCGGGTGCAAGGCGTTGGCGGCACCAGGATTATTGGCGGGCGTGATTACAGTATGCGTGTCTGGATTGATCCGGATGCAGCAACCACACATAGTTTAACCGTTGATGAAATTATTGCAGCTATTCGTGCCCAGAATGCACAGGTGGCTGCAGGATCTGTTGGAGCACCCCCTTTCAGCATCGGTGCCACAGCCTTTCAGCTAAGCATCCAAGTTGAGGGGAGATTGACATCCACCACACAATTTGGCGATATCATTGTTAAGCGTAGTGCAGCCGGACAGTTAACTCGGCTCCGCGATGTGGCCCGCATCGAGCTCGGAGCGCAGGATTATGGCACCAACGCTTACCGTGAAGACAAACGCACTGTGGGTGTGGCAATCTCCCAATTGCCAGGTTCAAATGCTCTGACAACAGCCGATGCCGTGCGGGCCGAAATGGCAGCAGCTGCAAAGTCGTTTCCGCAAGGCTTGATCTATACAATACCCTATAACCCAACCGAATATATCCGCGCCTCGATCAATGCTGTCGAGCATACGCTGGTTGAAGCTATTATTCTTGTTGCACTTGTTGTGCTCTTGTTTTTGCAAAGCTGGCGCGCCTCGCTTATCCCGATCATTGCCATTCCGGTTTCACTGGTCGGCAGTTTCGCCATGATGGCAGCGTTCGGATTTTCACTAAATAATCTATCGTTGTTCGGTCTGGTTTTGGCCATTGGTATTGTTGTTGATGATGCGATCGTCGTGGTGGAAAACATTGAACGCTTGATGGAGGAAGAGGGCCTACAACCCAAAGAAGCAGCGCACAAAACTATGGATGAGGTGTCTGGTGCGCTTATCGCCATTGCTCTGGTTTTATGTGGCGTGTTCATTCCAACAGCACTTATTTCCGGTATTTCGGGTGCGTTTTACAAGCAATTTGCTTTAACGATCGTTTCAGCAACGTTGATTTCGGCATTTGTATCGCTTACCTTGTCACCAGCCCTGGCAGCGCTGGTTTTGAAACCGAAGCATGATAATGCACCAGCGGCAGGTTGGCGTGGATTTTCAGCCCGGTTTGCTCGCGGCTTCAATACCGGGTTTGATGGTCTGTCAAAACGTTATGGTAAACTGACAGCGAAACTGGTGCGTATGCTGGGTGTTCTTGGTATCGCCTATGTTGTGTTGTTGGCTTTGGCAGGTTGGCGTTTTTCAGCCACGCCTTCTGGCTTTATTCCTGCACAGGATCAAGGCTATCTGATTGGGGTTGTGCAATTGCCGCCAGGCAGCTCTTTGCAACGCACAGACGAGATCATTCAAAAGGCTGTGGCACTGGCTCGAAGCAACCCTGCTGTTAAAACAACCATTGCCTTTGCAGGGTTTGATGGTGCCACTTTCACCACAGCTCCAAACGCTGGCGCCATATTTATTCTGCTTAAGGATCACGCAGAGCGTAGCGACAATTCAGATACAATTGCCAATGCTATCAGGAAATCTTTCGGGTCGATCACGGCGGCTAATCTACTTGTCGTGGCACCGCCCCCGGTGCGTGGCATTGGCACGGGCGGCGGCTTTAAAATGCTGATTGAAGATCGCGCCGGGGCTGGCTACCGCGCATTGGAAGCGGCGGCATTCAAGATGATGACGGCCAGCAACAAGGAACCTGGCCTCACATCGGTTTTTACTACGTTCAGCACCAAAACCCCGCGCCTGTATGCTGACATAGATCGTGAGCGTGCCGAGCAAATGGGTGTGTCCGTCGCCAGTATTTTCTCTACACTTAACACGTATCTTGGCTCTACTTATGTCAATGATTTTAATTTTCTGGGCCGCACGTTCCGCGTAACAGCAGAAGCCGATGCACCGTATCGTAACTCAGTGAGTGATATCGGCAAGCTGCAAACACGCTCGGTAGGAGGCAAAATGGTACCACTCGCTGCCTTGATGACATTGAAAAACGATAGTGGTCCTTACCGTGTGGTGCGTTTCAACCTCTATCCTGCAGCAGAGTTGCAGGGCGACACACAGCACGGGTTTTCCTCAGGTCAATCTTTAAAGACAATGGATAAGCTGGCAAAATCCATTCTGCCAGCAGGTTTTGACTATGAGTGGACCGAACTCGCGTATCAGCAACAAACAGCAGGCAACAGCAGCGTGCTGGTTTTTGGTTTGGCTGTGGTATTTGTGTTTTTATTACTGGCAGCGCAATATGAAAGTCTTGTTTTGCCATTGGCTGTTATACTGATTGTGCCCATGTGTCTGCTGGCTGCCATACTGGGTGTCAATATCATGGGCCGTGACAACAACATACTGACACAAATCGGTTTGGTCGTGTTGATTGGTTTGGCCGCCAAAAATGCCATTTTGATTGTCGAATTCGCACGTCAGGGAGAAGAGCAGGGGCTTGATGCAAGAGCCGCCGCCGAGCAAGCAGCACACCAGCGGCTGCGACCCATATTAATGACATCCATTGCCTTTATTCTTGGCACCTTGCCACTGGTGATTTCAGCGGGGCCAGGCGCTGAAATGCGACAGGCGCTCGGCATAGCGGTCTTCTTCGGGATGATTGGTGTGACACTGTTTGGCTTGCTGTTTACGCCGTCTTTCTACATCATTAGCCGTCAGTTGGGTAACAAGTTAAATTCTAAAACCAAAAGATCAATTGAAGCGGAGTCAAAGGAATGAAGCTTTGTGCGCCTGCAATATTTGTATTGATCCTTAGCGCTTGTGTCGTCGGGCCGAACTATCAGCGTCCTGCAGCTCTTAATGCCAAGCAAGCGGCATTGCATGAAATGATCGCGAATAGCCATGTATCTGCGAAAACGCTGCCCGTCCACTGGTGGCATTTGTTTGATGACCCCGAACTTGACCGGCTTGTTGAAAAGGCTTTGGTTTACAACACTGATTTAAGAGTTGCTGTCGCCAATTTACAACGGGCAAGGGCCGTATTGTCAGAAAGCGGTGCGGCACTCTTGCCAACATCAGATGTCACAACCCAAGCCGTGCGTCGCCGCACATCGGCTGCAGCTGTTGGCAGCAACGGCACTATCAACACTCAAGCCTACACCACAAACTATTTTGTCGGCGGTTTTGATACTGCTTATGAAATCAATCTTTTCGGTGGGGTTACGCGATTGATACAATCGGCGCGTGCCGATGTCGATGCAGCTGCTGCGTCTGTTAATACAGCACGTGTGTCCGTAGCCGCTGAAACAGCGCGAGCCTATGCTCAAGCTTGTGGTTATGGCGCCCAAGCGGCTGTTGCGCGTGAAACAAAAACTCTGCAACTGCGCACACTCGATCTTACTGAGCGCCGGCGCAGCGCTGGTCGCGGTACCCGCAGCGAAGTTGATCAAGCCATCACCCTGGTTGAGCAAGCTGCCGCACAAGTGCCCGTGTTCGAAGCCAATCGACGCAGTGCACTTTATGCACTGGCCGTGCTAACAGGTGATGCACCCAATACTATTTTTGAAACAAGCGCATCCCTGTGTCATAATCTGCCTATTGTAAAATCGGCTGTTCCGGTTGGCGATGGACAGGCACTGTTGGCAAGGCGGCCTGATGTTCGCCAAGCAGAACGACAACTGGCTGGTGACGTGGCGCGCATTGGTATCGCAACAGCGGCACTCTACCCATCTATCAGATTGCTTGGCTCAACCACATTGGGTGCCACTCAGTTAAGCAATCTTGGTAATAGTTCTTCATTTGGTTATACAATTGGCCCATCCATCAGCTGGGCTTTTCCATTCAACGGCGCTTTGCGTGCGCGGGTCAGGGAGACCAACGCGGTCTCCGCGGGGTCGCTTGCCAAATTTGATGGTGCAGTGTTGACTGCGCTCAAGGAAACAGAGCAATCTTTAGCAAGACTGGACGGAGCCGTGCAGAGAGAACTGTCTCTCGGTCGGGCTTTGACCGCCAGCAGCGATGCAGCGCGCCTCTCACGTCTCAGGTTCGATAATGGAGCCGATAGTTTCTTGCAGTTGATTGATGCAGAGCGTACCCGGGCAACGGCTCGCGCGGCTCTTGCGCAGGCGTCAGCTGATCGCGCCGACGGTCAGATAAGTCTTTTCAAAGCTCTTGGTGGCGGTTGGGAAGATGCACCCACTGTAGTTGAAAAGAAATTTCCTTAACTTTAGTATACCTGGCAAGTGGCATCATTCAAATTTTGCGCTAAACTATTTTCTGGCCAGTTTTTTCCCAGTCAGCCAGAAATCCTGCAATGCCCTTGTCGGTCAACACATGATTAAACAAAGCCTTAATAACAGATGGCGGTGCGGTCATCACGTCCGCACCTATCTTGGCGGATTCTAGCACATGAACCGGATGCCGCACGCTAGCGACCAGAATTTCAGTTTCGAAACCATAATTATCATAAATCAATCGAATGTCTGAAATCAGCTGCATTCCATCAAAACCATTATCGTCCAGGCGCCCTACAAAGGGCGAGATAAATGTGGCCCCAGCCTTGGCAGCCAGCAGTGCCTGATTGGGAGAGAAGCAAAGTGTCACATTCACTTGCGTACCCTCGTGAGTGAGCGCTTTGCAGGTTTTTAGACCATCGACAGTAAGGGGCACCTTGACGCAAACATTATCAGCAATCTTGCGCAACACATCAGCTTCTCTCATCATGGTCAAATGGTCAAGCGCTACAACCTCTGCGGAAACCGGTCCATCAACGATACCGCAAATCTCTCTCACCACATCGAGAAAATTGCGGCCAGCCTTGTGTATTAGGGATGGGTTGGTGGTAACACCATCGAGCAAACCAGTGGTGACAAGTTCAGTAATATCTTTCGTGTCAGCTGTATCAACAAAAAATTTCATGATTTGTGTCCTTTATTAAGATAAAATAGATTTATTGAGCGCAGGCAAAAATTTTGAATTAAGTTGTGTTCAATGCAACTTGACATATTTAAATATCAAATACACTGTTCATGCACATAGCGCAATGTTGATACAATGAAATCAATGCCTAAAACGGCTTCAATTTGCAGCAATCTGAGCCGCTGCGACGTATACCCTGATTTAGGAGGCGGCATAGCGCGCTGGTGTTTTGACGGGCAAGAGATACTGTCTATGGCACGGCCAGAAGCTATTTCAGCTGGCGATCCGCTTGGCCTGTCTTCATTTCCATTAGTTCCGTATTCTAACCGGATTGGCAACGCAACATTTGAATGGAACGGTAAGCGCTATCAATTGCTAAAAAACTTCCCACCTGAAGCCCATGCCATTCACGGTGTCGGCTGGCAATTGCCGTGGGTGATTACACATCAATCAGAAGCAGAACTGACTTTATTATTGAGGCACAAAGCAGATAACAACTGGCCATGGTCGTTTGATGCCAAACAAACAATTAGCCTGAGTGGCGATACACTATCATTGAATATAAGTGCACAAAATTTGGCAACAGAAGATGCACCTTTGTCATTCGGCCATCATCTATATTTTGATAATGAGGGTGCATCTTTACAATTTAAGGCTGATCGTGTCTGGCTGTCTGGAGAGGATAATCTGCCCACAAAAGCTGTTACCCCTGAGGGAGAATTTGATTTCAGCCAGATTACAACCGTTGCTGGCCATAACGTTGATCATTGTTATGCAGGCTGGAATTGCAGCGCTACCATGGCATGGAAATTTCGACCGTACTCTTTGTACCTTCAAGCTTCACCCGAATTAAGTGCAGCTGTGGTTTATATTCCTGCAGGTGGGAAAACCTTTTGTTTTGAGCCTGTGCCCCATATCAGTAATACGCTAAATATACTGAGTCATCAACCTGCGATGCCCATCGTAGCGCCTGGAAAAACGTTTACAGCAACGATTATTTTAAAGGCACTACCTGCATGCATAAAGGTATAGTATAATCTAGGAGCAGACTTTTTAGAAAAATTCTTTGGATTTAAATACTTGCCAATTACTTAAAATTTTATTTGTAACAATAATATTCATAAGTATCTACAACTTGAATTCTCAAAGTACTCCGAATGTCCAGCCTTCTTTTGCAGCTATGTCTGGTGTTAAACCTAACGGCTTCCAATAACGCGGATCAGACGATATGTGCCGCAGCCCCGCTGCAGAAATAAGCACATCTGTTTTATCATCGGTAAGGTTTGGTATGTTTGTAACTGGTTTTGATCCGAATGCGGCAAGAGCGATATTCAGCTCATCAAGCGAACGAATCTTTTTTCCCCTCAAACCTGCATGGCGAATAAAAGCGCGGCAATAAATTTCAACCAAAACTGATTTATTGTGTGGCTTGAAATCAAATGGCCAGATGGCAACATCATTTTTTATATGGTGCAAAAACCGCATTCCAGCAAAACTGGCTTTCGCAACCTGTGCCGCGCCTACGGCATCAAATATCGAGGATGGCTTGCCGCCGCCAGCTGCATTGAAACTATGTTCGCACGCACGCAAACGCATAAAATTAGTTTTCTCACCAGACACCAGCCCATGATAGAATTGTTTATAATGAAGGACGTCAACAAACGATGCAGCGCCTAGATCAGGGTCATCGCATTGAGCCTCAACAAATTGCCAGAAATTTTTTGCAGTGACTGGAGCCTCTACACCATGCAGATAGGCTTTATGATCCATAAATGGTGGTGCAAATGAAAAATCAATACCGACAAGGATGCAATGCTCTGATAAAATCTGAGTTTTTAAATAGTGTAAAATTGACTCGCGCGACCATGGCTTATCCGCCGTTACCAATACTGGAGCTGATTTACCTTTCTTGCACAAGCCAATCTGCAGTTTATTTCCATAACCAGATTTTGCGCCAGACCAATCGATGGCAATGAAATGCGTGAACAAATCCATAGATTATTTTATTTATACTTTTCAACTAAGTGTTGTAAATTTTTTTTAACACCTGCCCATTCTGCTGCAATAATGCTGAAGACCACGACATCTCTGATGCGGCCATCTGTTGCCATAATTGTGTGATTACGAAGCACCCCGTCTTGCTTGGCGCCAAGGCGAGCTATCGCCGCGCGCGATTTAAGATTGAACCAGTCAGTGCGAAATTCAACAACATTGGTTTGCAAAAATTCAAATGCGTGGTTTAAAAGCAGTAATTTACACTCTGTGTTAATGGAGCTACGCTGTACGCTTTTACGGTACCAAGTTGCCCCGATTTCCAGTCTCCTGTGCGCGGGTGCGATGTTGAGATAACGCGTCATGCCGATAATGTTTTTTGATAGTTTGTCAATAACTACAAATGCGACTGTGCTACCCTTTTCCTGCTCATCGAGAACACTGATAATATACTCATGCATTTTCTCTGGAACTGGAATGGGTGTGAAGAATAACTCCCAAAGTTTACCATCCTGACTTGCATCAACTAGGCCTTGCACATCATCCAACATTAGGGGTCGAAGCTGTATATTCTCGCTTTCAAGTGTTGTTGGTGTCGCCCACATACTATTCGTCCTTATTATTTTTAAGGCCGGCCCAATAATCTAGCCGCTTAATAATCTCTCGTTCAAAACCGCGCTCTACAGGTTCATAAAAAATTTGTGCATTCATCTCTTCTGGCCAATAGTCTGCACCAGAAAATCCATCTGTCGTATTATGATCGTAAGCATAATCTTTGCCATAATCGAGTTGCTTCATCAACTTTGTTGGTGCGTTCAATATAGATTTTGGTGGTGTAAGCGAACCGGTATTGCGCGCTAGTGTTTTTGCCGCATTTTCAGCTTTGTAAGCGGCGTTGGATTTTGGTGCTGTGGCGAGATAAATACAGGCTTGTACAACTGCCAGCTCACCCTCCGGACTACCTAAAAAATCAAAAGCATCCTTTGCAGCAAGGGTTTGCAAAAGTGCTTGCGGATCGGCGAGGCCAATATCTTCTGAAGCAAATCGCACCATGCGGCGGAGCAGATACAACGGCTGCTCACCAGCCACAAGCATGCGCGCAAGATAGTAAAGAGATGCATTAACATCTGATCCGCGCAAGGATTTATGAAAGGCACTGATCAGATTATAATGACCATCACGGTCTTTATCGTAGACAGGCAAGCGACGGTGCAGCAGTGTTGCCAAGGAAGAAATATCAAGTGGACTTTTGATTTCAAGCGATAATAAGGTTTCAACCTGATTGAGTAGAAATCGCCCATCTCCGTCGGCAAAATTGAGCAGCGCCTCACGAGCATCAGCTTGGAGCGGCAGTGATTTATTTGCGTCACGCTCTGCCCGATCGAGAAGCACAGCCAAAGCGCTCTCATTTAGCCGGTTCAGCACCAGCACCTGAGCACGTGACAGTAGGGCTGCGTTCAAAGCAAAGCTCGGATTTTCTGTTGTTGCACCCACAAGAATAACTGTGCCATTCTCTACATAGGGTAAAAAACCATCTTGCTGTGCACGGTTGAAGCGGTGAATCTCGTCAACAAACAGTAGGGTTTGTTTACCATTCGATGCAGCGATCTTCGCTTCCTCAAAAACTTTTTTTAAATCGGCCACGCCGGAGAAAACAGCTGAAAGCGATGCAAAACGTAAGCCTACAGCCTCTGCCAGCAATCGTGCCAGCGTCGTTTTACCTGTACCCGGTGGCCCCCATAAAATCAGTGATGCGAGCTTATGAACGGCAACCATACGCGTAATGCTACCGTCTGGACCGGTCAGGTGATCTTGCCCGACAACCTGCGCTAACGATTGTGGCCGCAAACGCTCAGCAAGGGGTTGCTTTGCAGCCTTGATGTCTTCATTTGTGCCAAATAAATCAGCCATTCATCAACTTTGGAAAGAAGGCGTTGTGGGATGCTTTGATATCAACAAGCGAAACATTCAGTACTTTTTCAACCTTGATTGTATTGCCACCTGTCGTGCCAATAACGGCGGCCACCACGCCGGCAACTTCCGCACTGTTTAACACAGCTTCTGGTTTGCTTGTTGTAACGATATAGCGTGCCTGATCTTCACCAAACAAAACAGTGTGCAAAAATTGATCGATGCTGCAGCCTATTCCGGACGCCATTGCCATATCACATAATGCCGCTATTAAACCACCATCAGACACATCGTGCACGGCTGACACATATTTATTCTTGATTAGCTCTCGCACACAATCTCCATTGCGCCTTTCAGCCACAAGATCAACCGGCGGCGGCGGTCCATCCTCACGACCCAGAATTTCGCGCAGGTATAATGATTGGCCCAGATGGCCATTCGTTTCGCCGATCAAAATAATGCTTTCTGCCGCCGCCTTGAAAGGCAATGTTGCCATAATGGAATAATTTTCAAGCAGCCCAACACCACCAATAGCGGGCGTTGGCAAAATACCAGTGCCATTTGTTTCGTTGTAGAGTGACACATTGCCAGAGACGACGGGAAAATCTAGTGCTGTGCATGCGGCTGCCATGCCTTCAATACAGCCGACAAACTGGCCCATAATATCGGGCCGCTGCGGGTTACCGAAATTCATACAGTCGGTGATTGCTAAAGGTAACGCACCGACAGCGGTAATATTGCGCCATACCTCGGCAACCGCTTGTTTGCCCCCCTCATACGGATCGGCAAAGCAATAGCGCGGCGTACAATCCGTTGACATAGCGAGAGCTTTTTGTGTGCCGTGCACGCGGACGATGGCAGCATCACCGCCTGGTCGCGCAATCGTATCAGCCATCACCATATGGTCATATTGCTCCCAGATCCATCGCCGCGAGGCCATGTCCGGCGAACCCATAAGTTTGACCAGGGCTTGGCCGTAATCGTTTGGCTCTTCTATAATCTCTAACGGCTCACGTTTTGGTGTTGCGACATAAGGCCTATTGTAGAGCGGTGCATCATCGCCAATTGGCGCCAAGGGAATATCGCAAACAGTTTTGCCACCAAATTTCAGTACTAAGCATTCCGTATCCGTGATGTGGCCAATTATTGCAAAATCAAGACCCCACTTATGAAAAATAGTGCGTGCAAAATCTTCTCGACCTGGTTTAAGAATCATCAGCATGCGTTCCTGCGATTCAGACAGCATCATTTCATAGGGCACCATACCAGATTCCCGACACGGTACCTGATCGAGGTCAAGTTCAATCCCAACGCCCCCCTTTGATGCCATCTCTACGGATGATGATGTGAGGCCAGCCGCGCCCATATCCTGAATGGCAACAATAGCATCCGATGCCATCAGTTCCAAGCAGGCTTCGATCAACAGTTTTTCTGTAAACGGATCGCCAACTTGCACTGTAGGGCGTTTGGCATCACTGTCTTCGGTGAACGCCGCAGATGCCATGGTGGCACCGTGAATGCCATCACGGCCAGTTTTGCTACCGACATAAACCACCGGATTGCCAATACCAGCAGCGGCGGAATAGAAAATTTTATCCGTGCGGGCAAGGCCTACGGTCATGGCATTGACCAAAATATTGCCATTGTAGGATGAGTGAAAATTAACCTCACCACCCACTGTCGGTACACCGACACAATTGCCATAGCCGCCAATACCAGACACAACACCTGCAATAAGATGACGCATTTTAGGGTGATCCACATCGCCAAATCGCAAAGCGTTCATGTTGGCGATTGGGCGTGCTCCCATGGTAAAAACATCGCGTAATATGCCACCAACTCCAGTAGCCGCACCTTGATAAGGCTCTATGTAACTTGGGTGATTGTGGCTTTCCATTTTAAAAATAGCAGCCCAGCCGTCGCCAATATCTATCACGCCCGCGTTTTCTCCAGGGCCGCAAATGACCCAAGGTGCATTGGTCGGTAGCTTTTTTAGGTGAATACGCGATGACTTGTAGGAGCAGTGCTCGGACCACATCACCGAGAATATGCCTAGCTCAGTTATATTGGGTGTACGGCCGAGCGCTTTTAGCACCCGCTCATATTCTTCAGGTGTAAAACCATGCTCGTCAATAACCTGAGGTGTGATCTCAAAAGATTTAAAAGTCATCGATATTCGCCAAAATTATGCTGTTTTATTTTATGATGCAAGTTGTGTAGCGGATGGCCGATTGTCTGACCAGATGGCACTCATTAAATGTAGCACCACTAAATGATTTATGTTCTTATTTTGTTCTTATAAATCGTAATTTATGTCATCAAACTGTAACAAAAAATTCACATATCTTACGCATCGCACCATTAAATATTATGTAATAATAAATATTTATGAATTTACCCTTATTTTTTAATCCGTACTGGAGGTAATTAGTATGTCAAAAAAAGCATTTTCTCTTTCACTGGTAATCTTGGCCGCTGAAATATTGTTAACGAATGGAGCCCACGCTCAGGCACGCAGTCAAATTAGCATTGTTGGCTCCGGAACAGTCTTTCCGTTTGCTGCAACTGTAGCAGAGCGCTTTGGCAAGACCGGTAAATTCAAAACACCCAAAGTTGAAGAAACCGGCACTGGTGGCGGTATGAAACTTTTTTGCGGCGGTGTAGGGCCAAAGTTCCCGGATATTACGAACGCATCTCGTCGCATGAAAGCTTCGGAAGCCAAATTATGCAGTGATAATGGTGTAAGCAAAGTCGTTGAAGTTAAAATAGGATATGATGGCATAGTCATTGCGCACTCAAAAGCCAAACCAAACTTTGCTCTCACTACAAAACAGCTTTATTTAGCAATGACGGCAAAATTACCGAACGGCAAACTAAACACAAATAAAAACTGGAGCGACATCGATAAAAGTTTGCCGAACCAGCCGATTGAACTTATTGGCCCGCCTATAGTATCAGGTACAAGAGATGCGTTTCTTGAATTGGTGATGAAGCCTGGTTGTGCTGCTGCTGCGCCTGCAATTGCTGCCATTGAAAAGACCGAGGAGGCAAAATGGAAATCAATGTGTCAAAGCCTTCGTGAAGATGGAAAATATGTAATTGGCAGTGAAAATTATAATCTTACCGTACAAAAGCTCGTCACCAACCCTCAAGCCGTTGGTTTATTCGGTTTTAGCTATCTTGAAGGCAATGCTGATAAAATTGTAGCATCGCCCATCAACGGTGTGCCAGTAAGTTACGATAATATTGCTTCGGGTAAATATCCTGTCTCACGCCCACTCTTCTTTTACATTAAAAAATCGCATATTGGCGCAATTCCAGGTTTGAAAGAATACGCAAGGACATGGGCAAGTGACGCCGTGTGGGGTACCGATGGCATTTTGGTTGAAAAGGGTTTGATTGCTATGCCGGCTGTTGAGCGCCAATCAAGTACAGCCACCATTAATGCCCTTAATGAACTTGATTTCAGCAAACTTAAATAATAGCGCAATCCCGGGAGCAGCCTGGTGCAAATTTGGCCTGTAATATTTGCATTAGTGCTGCTCTCTCTTGTTGGCTTTGCCGTTGGACAATGGCGAGCTACTGTAGTGCTGAGCCGGAATGAGTATTTGCATTCAAGGCCAGGCCATCATGGCTGGTACACAGCCCTGATAACTTTTTTGCCGGCACTTGTTATTTTAATTGCCGTAAGTTTTTACTTGCCACACACAATAGATGCGGCAACTCTAGAAAATCTACCACACAATGAACAACCTGTAGATGCGTTATCCCGACAGGTGGCCTTGAATGAAATTCAATCCCTGTCTCAGCATAGCGGCATACTGCCGAGTTCACCTGCCATGGCAGAAGCTGCAAAAAACTATGAAGTTAGGCTAAGACAAGCGACGTTATGGCTTGCGATCAGCGTGCTTGGCACCGCTATTATTGGATTGGTAGTCAGCAGCTCTCAAATAACCACACAATTTAAAGCGCGATCTATTGTAGAAGCAATATTCATGGGCGGATTGTCTTTAAGTTCGGTCATCGCCATATTGATTACCGTTGGCATAGTCTTGTCGCTTCTATTTGAAAGTATCCGCTTTTTTGAAAAAGTACCGCTTTTGAATTTTCTTGGTACATCGTGGTCAACACAAATGGCTATCCGGTCTGATCAGGTGGGGTCAGTTGGCAGTTTTGGAGCACTTCCTCTGATTTATGGAACTGCATTTATCTCCCTGATAGCTATGTTGGTCGCAGTGCCAATCGGGTTGATGTCAGCCATATACTTGACGCAATATGCCAGTCTTAAAATGCGACGCATTTTGAAGCCGGTGCTTGAAATATTGGCTGGCGTGCCAACAGTTGTCTACGGTGTTTTTGCTGTCATAACCATTGCGCCAGCCATTCGCGCCTGGGGACAATCTATGGGCATTGACGCCACATCGGATAGTGCGCTGGCTGCCGGTTTGGTGATGGGCGTGATGATTATTCCGTTTATGTCTTCGATGTCAGACGATGCGCTTACAGCTGTTCCACAGTCAATGCGCGACGGGTCTCTGGCACTCGGCGCGACGCCATCAGAAACAATACGCAAGGTTTTGCTGCCAGCAGCGCTACCTGGCATTGCAGGCAGTTTTTTGCTGGCCATTAGCCGCGCTATTGGTGAAACAATGATTGTTGTGATGGCCGCAGGCCAAGCTGCAAATCTTACAATCAATCCATTCAAGTCAGTAACTACAGTCACTGTACAAATTGTTGCGGCATTAACAGGCGGTGATGAAACATTTGATTCACCGCGCACATTGGTTGCCTTTGCTCTTGGCTTACTTTTGTTTATCATTACGTTGCTTCTTAATATTATTGCATTGCGCGTGGTCAAAAAATACCGGGAAGCTTATGATTGAGGACCATCAAACGCAGCAAGTGCCAACCAATTGGCGGGATGCAGCCATGCAGCAGCGTATAAAAAAACGCTACGCTGCAGAAAAGCGATTTCGGCTTTTTGGTTTCACCACAGTCATATTCGCATTGGGATTTCTGGTATTTTTAATCGGCGATGTGGTTTTGAAAGCTTTTCCGGCTTTTACAGCTGCGGAGATACAGCTATCCGTCACATTTGATTCAACAGCTTTTGGCCTTGCAAGAACCCGCGCCGATATTGATGCAGCTGAATATGGGGCATTTATCAAAGCTGGTCTTGCAAAGCGTTTTCCAGAAGCTCAAAATCGAACAACAAAACGTGAGTTAAGGGAACTGGTTAGTGAGGATGCCGAACGTGTTTTAAAAGCAGCCGTAGAGGCTAATCCTGATCTTATTGGCAAAACAAAGGTTTTTTGGCTACCTGGCTCAGATATTGTTGAACTTTACGTCAAAAATCAATTAAACGCAAAAGGGGTTGTGGGTGAACGGCTGGCCTCGGACACAATGTTGGCCCGGCTGAACAGTGCTCAATCAAATGGCGAATTACGCAAGACGTTTAATACACGTTTTTTTTCTGCGCCAGATTCAAAACATGCAGAACTTGCCGGTATTGCCGGTTCTGCCAAAGGCTCGTTGCTTACTTTATTTGTAACGTTGCTGGCAGCGTTTCCATTGGCAATTTTCACTGCGATTTATCTTGAACAGTTTGCCCCCAAAAACCATCTGACTGACTTTATTGAGGTTAATATTAATAACCTGGCCGCGGTGCCATCGGTAATATATGGTTTGCTTGGTGCTTCAGTATATTTAGGCTTTATGGAAATGCATCGGTCAGCATCACTGGTTGGTGGTTTAACCCTGGCGCTGATGACAATGCCGACCATTGTTATTGCCTCAAGGGCTGCCATCAAAGCTGTGCCACCCTCAATACGCGATGGTGCAGTTGCGCTTGGTGCGTCGCCTTTACAGGCAGTGTTTCATCATGTCTTGCCATCTGCGATGCCAGGTATGCTTACCGGCACTATTATAGGCATGTCTCGTGCTTTAGGTGAAACCGCACCACTCTTGTTGATCGGTATGGTTGGTTTTTTTGGTGACATACCAAGCTCTTTTAATGATGGAACAGCAGTGCTCCCAGTACAAATTTATATCTGGGCCAGTGCGACCGAGCGTTTGTTTGCGCAAAAAACATCGGCGGCAATATTGGTGCTTCTGTTGTTTCTCATAATTATGAATGCAACAGCTATATACTTTCGCAATCGTTTCGAAAAACGCTGGTAAACCATGTATAATATAACAGGTGTTGGAATGAACAAGCAGGATGTCAGTGCAGTCAAAATGACGGCACTGAATTGCAATGTCTACTACAATGAAAAACAAGCCATAAAAGATGTGACAATCGATATCCGCGCCGATGAAGTCACAGCGTTTATAGGTCCGTCCGGCTGCGGCAAATCGACATTTTTGCGCTGCCTCAATCGTATGAATGACACGATTGCAGGATGTCGTGTAACCGGTGATATCAAGCTCGATGGTGAAGATATTTATGGCAAGGCCATGGACGTGGTTCAGTTGCGTGCTCGCGTCGGTATGGTGTTTCAAAAACCCAACCCGTTTCCTAAATCAATCTATGAAAACATCGCCTATGGGCCTCGTATTCATGGTTTAATTTCTAACAAAACAGGCCTTGACGAAGTGGTGAAAAATAGTTTGCAAAAAGCTGGACTTTGGGAAGAAGTCAAGGATCGTCTGAATGAATCTGGCACAGCATTGTCAGGTGGACAGCAGCAACGTTTGTGTATTGCGCGAGCTATAGCAGTAAACCCTGAGGTCATTTTAATGGACGAACCATGTTCAGCACTTGATCCAATTGCAACAGCAAAGATTGAGGAGCTCATTGAAGAATTGCGCGGGCGCTATGCAATAGTTATTGTTACACATAATATGCAACAGGCAGCCCGTGTCAGCCAGAAAACAGCTTTTTTTCATCTGGGTTCTATGGTTGAATATGGTGCCACAACTGATATTTTTACCAATCCTCGCAAAGAACGTACAAAAGATTATATAACCGGTCGTTACGGTTGAAGGGCACTAGGATATGTCACAAAAGCATACTGTAAAATCTTATGATGATGATTTGAAACAACTACGAGCCCTGATTGCTCAAATGGGGGGTATTGCCGAAGCACAGATTTTAAGTGCTATTGAAGCGCTACAAAGGCGTGATGCGGATTTAGCCCTCCGCGTTATCGAAATGGACATATCACTCGACAATCTGGAGAGTGATGTCGAAAAAATGACAGTCAATCTTATTGCCCTGCGTGCGCCGATGGCAGATGACCTACGTGAAATTATTTCGGCGCTCAAAATCAGTGCGCTGCTTGAACGTATCGGTGATTATGCGAAAAACATTGCCAAGCGCACGTCCGTGCTGGCGCAATATGCCGCGATCGAACCTATGATCATTATTCCGGAAATGGGCCGCATGGTTTCACGCATGATGAGTGCAGTGATGGGCGCATACAGCAGCCGTGACAGTGTGTCGGCAAGAAAAATATGGGCACAAGACAGGGATGTCGATAATTTTTATAATAGTATTTTCCGCACTTTGCTTACACATATGATGGAAAATCCTCATCACATAACGCTTTCCACGCATTTATTATTTATAGCCAAAAATATTGAGCGAATTGGTGATCATGTCACAAATATATCAGAAATAATTCATTATAATGTAACAGGAAACGTCATACCTGATGTCAGGCCGAAAGGCGATATGACATCCTATGTGTTTAATCCGGCTTCTATTCAGGACGAAAAGTGATCATGAAACCCAGTGTCCTCGTTGTAGAAGATGATGCCGCCCTTGCAGAATTATTACGTTACAACCTTGAACGTGACGGCTATGCCGTCACCCATACAGCTGATGGTGAAGATGCGCTTATTCTAGCAGATGAAATGCATCCCGACGTCATCATTCTTGATTGGATGGTGCCTAGTCTATCTGGCATTGAAGTTTGCCGACGCCTAAGGCGCCAACCGGATATGGCTGCTGTGCCCATTCTTATGCTAACAGCACGCGCTGAGGAAACAGATCGGGTACGCGGCCTTGATACGGGTGCAGATGATTATATTACAAAACCATTCAGTCCAAAAGAATTGAGCGCACGTATCAAAGCGGTGCTTCGGCGGGTCCGCCCCGCTCTCACAGGTGGCGAACTTGTTTATGGTGGTGTAGAAATGGACACCACAGCGCACAAAGTTCTGAGGGATGGTAACACCATTCAGTTAGGGCCAACGGAGTTCCGCTTGTTGCGTCACTTTATGCAAAATCCGCATCGCGTTTTTAGCCGGGAGCAACTGCTAGACTCCGTTTGGGGCAGGGATGTCTATGTGGAAGTGCGGACAGTTGATGTACATATTAGACGTTTGAGAAAAGCTCTCAATGCACCCGGCCAAGTGGATTTAATTCGTACAGTTCGGTCCGCTGGTTATGCGCTCGATGTAGCCACGTAACAAGTTTTTTTGGCCAAAACATACGTGGCGCAGCGTCATAAATATGTCGCGGTATTTTACAATTTTTAACTATAATGTCATAGTTGTCCCGAAATGAGACAGAAATGACTCTGGATTATAGCCATTGTATATAGTTGGCATGAACTGTGCAAGTAATTCTACTGTTATATGTGGGAATTACTATACCTGTATGACTATTGACTTTATAATAAGATATCAAACATTTTGCGAAGCCATCAACGCTAAGAAGTGATGCTCAAAGGATATATTGTGATCAGTAAAAATAATAAAGAGTCTCCATTATTTTCTCTCCGTAATTCAGTTTTGGTTTGGGTTGCTGGTATCATGCTGGGCTGGGGCATAGCTGTCATTGGCGTGTATCAGTGGATCAAATCTAGCAATAATGGTCGTGTGGTTGCTGGCAAAGTTGACCCCATTCTTGCACAAGCTCGCGATGCGAATACTTTGAGCCAGATAGAGCCAGCAGCAGGTAACACATCAAATAAAAATGTTAAGAACAAACAATAGTTTTTCCTTATTTGTTTTGCTTTAGTAAAGCTAAGTAGTCCAGCGGTCACGATGAACTGATCCTCTAAAGTGAGGATGAATCATTACGGGGTTACGGCCATGGCTACATTCATTATGACTAAGCGTCTAAATGCAGAACGCCTTTTCTTCACCGGTATATCCATAGCTATGGTTGTTGTGGTTTTCATCGGATTTTCACCAACATATTTTTTGCTAAAATATTTGCATGGTACCACCTCGTTTGGGTCTAAAGACGGTGCTAACTTAACGCCGCTGGTGCATGTACATGCTGTGGTCTTTTCAGCCTGGATGCTACTATTTGTTACACAAGTCAGCTTGATAGCAAAACACCGGATTGATCTGCATCGTATATTCGGTTTGGTATCGACTTTGGTCGCTGTGGCGATTGTAGTTGTTGGCACAGAGACGGCAATAATGGCTGGCAGACTTGGCCATCATCCGCCAGGCTGGAGCAGTCGCGCGTTTCTTCTTATTCCTTTGAGTAATATTATCCTATTTAGTGGCTTTGTAATTGCAGGATTTGCAAACCGAAGGCAGGGCGATAATCATAAACGCTTGATGCTGATTGCAACCTTTGGTTTGCTTATTCCGCCAGGTGCACGGATCGCCAGAATGCTACACCACACGTTAAATTTTCTACCCGCGGGGCCAATTGGTGGTATGATAATAGCCGATATATTTTTAATGACACTTGTTTCATTTGATGTGGCAAATCGGGGGCGCCTTCATCCAGCGACACTCTGGGGCGGTGGATTGTTTCTCGTCTTGCAACCACTTCACATCATGTTCGCATCAACACCCTTATGGCAAGGGTTTGCACAGACATTGATAGGATGAAGCGTATGGTCTAAATCAAAAATAAAACACGTTATAATAAAACTAAATTTATCACGCTTCAATCGACGCAGACCTTCGTCAATCCTTCAGCCAGCGTGCAAAATTCCTTAACGGAAAGCGTTTCTGCTCTGCGGTTTCCATCTATACCGGCATAATCAAGCAGGGCGGGCACATCTCGAGTTGCAGATTTGAGGCTGGTGCGCAGCATTTTACGGCGTTGACCGAACGCAGCGGCGGTTATAGTTTCAAGTGTTTTTACAGGTATATCCACAAGTGGTTCACGCGGCACAATGTGGACAACAGCCGAATTTACTTTCGGGGCAGGGCTGAATGCCGACGCCGGTACATGCATGGTTATACGCGGTTCGGCGCGCCACTGGGCTAAAATGGCAAGCCGACCATAATGTTTGGTGTCTGGCTTGGCGATAATGCGTTCTGCCACCTCCTTCTGAAACATGAGCGTAAGGCTTTGCCACCAACTTGGCCAGGGTCGCTCGTTGCTGAGCCAGCGCACCAAAAGCGCAGTGCCAATATTGTAGGGTAGGTTGGCTATAATGTGGCAGCTCTTGCCGACCAGTGCCTGCTCATCCAGTTTAAGGGCATCGCCATGTAGAACATTCAACCTGGCATCGTGTGCCACAAGCTCTGCAAGAGCCTCTACAGCGCGCACATCATATTCCACTGCAACAAGTTTTTTGACCCCTGCATCCAGAATAGCGCGTGTCAGGCCGCCAGGGCCTGGCCCAACTTCGTAAACAGTTTCACTCTTGATATCGCCTGCACACCGAACAATCTTGGCCAACAGATTGCTATCCAGCAAAAAATTCTGCCCCAGCGCCTTGTTTGCAGAAAGGCCGTGCCTTGCAATAACATCCTTGAGTTTTGAAAGTTCAGCCATGCTGCCGGTGGCGACGCAGGGCAATTTCCCCTGCCATACGGATGGCTGCAATCATGGCATCAGGCTTTGCTATATTTTTGCCAGCAATATCGAAAGCCGTGCCATGATCAGGCGACGTGCGCACAATCGGCAGGCCAAGCGTTACGTTAACACCGTCATCAAAATGCAATGTCTTGATCGGGATGAGCGCTTGATCGTGGTATGCACATAAAGCGACGTCATAGCTTTTGCGAGCGGCTTGGTGAAACAGGGTATCAGCTGATAGCGGCCCGCGAATATCTATACCCTCCGCTTGCAGCATAGTAACAGCGGGCAAAAACACATCGAGTTCCTCACGACCAATGGTGCCCGCCTCACCAGCATGTGGATTTAAACCAGCCAACACCAAGCGAGGCCTGGCTATGCCAAAATCTTGCTGCAAGGCTTTTGCAACGGTGCGCGCACGATCAATAATCATAAGAGATGTCAGCGATGATGCGACGTGGCTGAGTGGCATATGAATGGTAAGCGGCACAGTGCGCAAACTAGGGCCAGCCAGCATCATGACCGCATAAGCAGCGTTCACACCGGCAGCTTCGCTTACAAACTCAGTTTGGCCTGGCCATTTAAAGCCAAGCGCATAAAGTGCTGATTTAGCCACAGGTGCAGTCACAATAGCCGAATATAAACCCTGCACAGTCATAGTTGCTGCCTGTTGTAATGCATCCCACCCCGCTTGTGCCGATGCATGACTGGATTGCCCAAAGGTGTATTCAGCTTTGGCAAAATCGCCTATCAGAGCAGGCTTTTCAGCAAAACAATCAAATGCGGATCTATCACCAGCCACTACAAAATCAGGCAGACCCAGCTCATGGCGTTTGGCCCAGGCTCGAGCAATAATCTCTGGGCCGATACCCGCAGGATCGCCCATGGAAACAATGACCGGTTTCAGCATTAACGGTAATCGATCACCGCATCACGGCGAAGATCGCGCATATAACGTCTGGCGGCAAGGTCCATGCGTTGTTCATTGATTTGTGCATAGACTTCATCATAGCTGGGTTCAGTAGATGATTTTGGATCGTCACGCCCACAGAGCATTAAAACACGTGCTTCCTTTTCTGTTCCAAACGGTTTGGTTGATTTACCAATTTGCAAATTGATCATCTGGGCATGAAGGCCTTCAGGCAAATCACGAATTTTTTGGCTTGGCACATCAACAGCTTTGCCGTTAACAGCTTTCGCCATATCAGCAGCGCGGCCACACCCTGTAATGGTAGTGCTGCTTGCAGTTAGAGTGCGGACCATTTGCTCCAGTTGCGCTTTTGTTGCACCGGTAGGAAAAGGCACGACAATCTGTTTAAATGTTACCACAGCATCAAGTGGATCAGGTGCAAGGATTTTGCGTTTTTCATTGAGCAACAATAAATATATGCCGGCCGGCACGCGAACAGGGCCGGCAATTTCTCCAGTTTTCAGGTTGGAAATTGCGTCTTTAAGCTTCGGGTCAAGTTGTGGTGCTGCAACCCATCCACGATCTCCACCAAGAGCAGCTGTGCCACTTTCGGAATATTGTCGTGCATAGGCTATGAAGGATGCGCCTGATTTGATTTGTTTAAGAATGTTGTTGGCTTGCGCTGTAATCTCGCTTTCATTCTCTTTGGTTGCTGCCAGAAAAATTTCAGCTATCCGGTATTGATCCTGACCTTTCGAGTCTTGCAGCTTTTTAATGACGGCATCAACTTCGTTGTCACCAACATTAACAAATGGTTCTACACGGCGACGCAGCAGGCGATTCCAGGCAAGTTCGGCCTGTATTTGATCGTGCAGCGACATTTTTGATGAGCCAGTCGAGCGCAAGAACTTGTCAAAATCATCAGGTGTTTTTTTAAAGTTTTGTGCCACTCTGTCAAAGGCATCATTTACTTCCTTGTCATCAATCGTCACATCATGAACCTTGGCTTCAATAACCTGAAGTTTTTCATCAATGAGGTTGCGCAGTATCTGAGCATGAAGCCTTGTCAGCTCTTCCTTCGGCACTTGCGTTCCGGAAGCGGTCACGACGAGCGCAAGGCGCTGGTCAACATCAAGATCAGTGACAACAGAACCATTAACAATGGCAGCTGCCTTTCTGATTCGTGGATCAGTGTCCCGAGCCGAGTCGTTTCTGGTTGGGATAGACTTAAGCAGCACATTGTCCTCGGGCGCTTTCGCATCACCCGAATCCTGCGCAAATGCAGGAAAGGCAGATATTAAACATGTAAATAAAAGAAAGATGATTTTTTTCATAATAACCGATTAAACGAAGCCTCTAGTTGAACACAAGTTATAGCAGCAAAGTAAAGCTTAATAATGGCAAGATTGGTCTAAATTTTTATCGATTTGAACCACCAAGGTTTTTTAACGCAATCTGGAACAGATACGTTGAGCCACGGGTGAAATCGCGGTCCGACGTGTAATTGCGCCGCCAGGTTATCCCAAAGGTGAAACATTCATCCTCGTAAAGGGCACCCAAGCTGTTGCGGATTGGACTGGTGCCTTTGGTAAGGTCATAAATTGTGCTGCCAACCACTGACCAACGCGGGGTCACGCGAAATTTTGCAACCCCGCGAATTTCTTCGCCATCCTGAACATCCTCAATAGCAATCCCGCGATTGAGTTTACTGTAACCTATTGTAAAATTGAGTCTTTTATCCGTGTATTGAAGATCAATTTCATTGCGCCGTATGGCAAAGCTGGCCTGATCCAATCTAAATCGATGTATAAAACTAAACCTGTCGTTTAATTTAAAGTCAATTCGTCCAACGATATCAGATAGTTCGTCAGAGAGCCCTGCACCAGCCGGTAAAAGTAAGATATTTGAATTGTTATTAAATCGATAACTTTGCCCGACTTCAGCCGTTAAATTAATATCTTTTCGGTGGAGACTCCAGCGTACACCATATGTAAAACGCGCACCCCCATCTGAACGATCATAGCCCGGAAAGCGATTGAGTGAAAAAAGGTTTGTTTCATCAAGATCGATAGAGCGACTGTCTTCATTCGTAATGATACCAACCTTATTATCAGATGAACTGACAACGAGCTGCGCAATAGGTTCAAAGGTTTGACTGCCACCAAGGCCTTTTCCAACCAGTGGCCAACTCACCTGCAACGCTGCGGTTGGCAAAATTCTACTCTGAAAACCATCTTTCCCTACGTAGGTTGTTCCGCCAGAATCCTGTAAAACGCTGTTAGTTTGGTAGTATATGTCGCCACGAAGTTGACCGGTTAATTTCCAGACCATTCCAACACGATTGATATAAGGTATTTCATAATTTGTTATCAGACTAACGCGCTGGCTGTCGGCTGCCTGCGTTCGTATGATTGAGGCTGTATCAGCCGTAACGGTCAGGTGCCCACCAAAACTGCTAGGCGCAGAGCGCCACCAGTAGTTCAGGAGTGGCAGGGCAAGCGGAACAATGCCTTGCGTTCTGTTTAAGCGAAGCGATTGAAAACCATTGAGTTCTGCTGAAAAATAGCTGTTAGGGCCAAATCGCTCCAAGGTGTAATAACTATGAAGGGTATCGTCATTAGAAATCTCATACCGGCGAAGAAATGTATCATCGGTTGTAACCCGAATCCCAAAAGTGGAGCGCCAAGCCTTGTTATGCTGAAGCTCACCATCAGCATAACCATAGCCGCGCCATATGCTTTTGCCTGAAGATATGTTGTTGCCATCCGTGCCTTCAACGTTGGTGAGTGTGCCGCCGACTTTCAACGAGCCATTTCTCAACTGTTCGCGATATTCAAGCGAAAGCGCAGGCCGCTCAAGCGTGAATACGGTAGGCGATACGGTGAGATCACGCCAAGGCGCAAGATTGATAAAGTAAGGCAGTTCAACGGCAAAACCAAGATTTTGAGATTGTTTGATGTTGGGTACCAACAAACCGCTCGAACGTGCTACGTCTGGAGATGGGTGCGAAAATTTTGGCAAGTAAACAATAGGCACATTAAAAAATTCCAAAAAGGCGTGCTCGTAATAAACACGTTTTTTTGCTTCGTTAAGCGTCACTTTTACCGCCTTGATGCGCCAGACAGGGCGTTCCTTGCCGGATTTTGAGCAAACATTACATGGACTGTAAATCGCGTAATCAAGTTGGTTGCTAGAACCAAGTCGCGTGCCTGATCGTGCGGCCAGTCTGGATTTATCGTTAAGGATGAGCATGATATTTTCTACAGCACCGTCGTGTAGAGCCTCCGTCAACGTGGTTTTATCGGCTGTTACGATATTGCCCTTGATGTCCGTGATGGTAACGTTTCCTACGGCTGTTACCACTCCAGTGGTGCGGTCATAAATAACTTGATCGGCAGTCAAGCGATTGCCTTGTCTGTTAACAGCAACATGCCCGGTGGCTACGACCTCAGCGTCATTCTCCGAGTATGTGAGTTTGTCCGCCTCAAAGCCAATTTCTGTTTCAATAGGTGCGGTGGATGGTTGAATTTCGCGTGTGTCTTGCGTTGCAGCCGCATCATTGAGTGATTGGCTTACCGGCACACTTGCCTGTGCTTTAAATATGACCAAAACTGCACAAATACAGATTGCCAAGGGCGCTAAATTAAGTCTCATGCCATTCCATACTCGGGCCTAGTATATATGAGCAACTTATTTGCTTATATTGACCCTTTGCAACAGCTGAAACCTCAGTTTAAGGATAGATATATCACAATCTGAAAGAGTATTTTATGAAGTTCAATTTTGCCAAGCTCAGTGCCGTAAAAGCCGGTGCTATCGTCGTTTTTGCAGTGCAGGGCCCTGGCCTGACAAAGTCGGCGCAACAATTGGATAAAACATGCAAAGGCGCTCTCAGCCGTGCTTTAAAAGCCAGCCGATTTCACGGGGATATTGCAGAAATCATTGAGGTGCTCGCGCCACAAGGCCTGCGCTGTTCTCGTGTTCTGGTGGTTGGTTTGGGGAGTGCTGGCAAAGCGGGGCACGCTGATTTTGAACGTATCGGCGGTCAAATCGTTGCAAAACTCCAATCTTCAGGCGAAACTGTGGTCTCTGTTATCATGGATGCAATTGGAACCCTTGCTATCACAGTGTCAGAAGCGGCAATGCGGCTTGCTTTGGGTGGCAGATTACGCAGCTACCGGTTTGATAAATATCGCACAAAGGAAAAAGCAGCCAAAAAACCCAGCCTGACCCGTTTTGTAGTGCTTACTTCAGACTACAAGCAAGCTGATCAATTGTTCAACAATCAGGATCCGGTTATCGACGGGGTGTTCATGACCAGAGATCTGGTCAGTGAACCGGCCAATGTTTTATATCCAAAAAACTTTGCCGATCGAATTATGGCATTAAAAGATGTCGGCATTGAAGTAGAAATTCTCGGCGAAAGAGAAATGCGGCGCTTGGGCTTTGGCGCTTTGATTGGCGTGTCGCAGGGTTCCGCCCAGGAGCCTCAACTGGCAATTATGCAATGGAATGGTCATGCACAAAAAGCAACGCCCAAACCAGCTGACAAGCGCAACAAGACATCAACTTCTGCAAGCGCACCACCAGTTTTGCTGGTCGGCAAAGGCGTTACTTTCGATTCGGGTGGTATAAGCATTAAACCAGCTGGCGGCATGGAAGATATGAAGTGGGATATGGGCGGGGCAGGGGCCGTGACAGGGGCCATGTATGCCCTTGCAATACGTCGCGCCAGGGCAAATGTGGTCGGCGTCGTGGCCCTTGTAGAAAACATGCCATCTGGCACGGCACAGCGCCCGGGTGATGTTGTGCGTTCGCTGTCTGGCCAGACGATTGAAGTGATCAATACAGATGCTGAAGGTCGCCTGATTCTGTGTGATGCCATGTGGTATGCGCAAGAACGCTTTAAACCAAAAGTGATGATTGATCTTGCCACACTGACAGGTGCAATCATTATTTCGCTTGGTCACGAATATGCAGGTATGTTCAGCAATAACGATGACCTTTGCAAACAATTAAGCAGCAGCGGTTTCGCGTCGGGAGACAAGCTCTGGCGTATGCCAATGGGTGATAGCTATGATGGTCTGATAAATTCACCGATTGCTGACATGAAGAATGTCGGGCCGCGCGAGGGGGGGTCTATCACGGCCGCCCAATTTCTGCAGCGTTTTGTCAAGCCAGGTGTCGCCTGGGCACACCTTGATATCGCTGGCATGGCATGGTCAAGCAAGGACACGGCTCTATGGGAAAAAGGCGCTACGGGATACGGTGTCCGTTTGCTGGACACATTCATCCGCGATCATCATGAAGAAAAATGACAAATATCAGTTTTTATCATCTCACATGCCACACACTATGTGAGGCTTTGCCTAAGTTAATGGAACGGGCCTATGCTGCCAAATTGAAGGTGGTGGTGCGAGCGGCAACAGATGCGCGCGTTCAAGAACTTGACCGTGCCCTGTGGGCCTATGATAACGCGAGTTTTCTGCCACACGGTACCGATCGCAATGAACAGCTGGATTTACAGCCGATTTTCATCACTACTAAAACAGAAATCCCCAATGCCGCCACAGTTATAACATTGGTTGATAACCGAGTGGATGACGACATTAAAAATTTTGACCGGTGTCTCTATCTGTTTGACGGCAACGATCCGCAAGCTGTCACAACAGCCAGAGAACACTGGAAAATGTTTAAATCGGAAGATCATCAGCTGACATACTGGCAGCAAGCAGATACAGGTGGCTGGCAAAAGCAGGGGTAAAAATTCTTTTTTATTCTAAAAACCTTACGCGATATGGATCACCAGCATAGCCTGTATATTCCACAATTGTTGCACGCTCCAAACGGGCACCGTGGCCATCTTCAACCAGCACACGAATAGTAAGATCGCGGCCTGCAATCTTTTCATCTTCCGTAAAACCAATTGCTGTGCGTTCCCCCGCCTGCTCACGTTGACGTTGAATTGAGGCAACGGAATTAAGGCTGCCACCTGTCATGACCGCAAGTGCCAAAGGATTAGCTGTGCGCTCATCAAAGCCTCCGCTTGATCCAAAAAATACAGTGAGGGCTGGAGAGAGTTTGGCCAATAAGGCGGCATCCATACCTTTTATTTCTACCATTTCATCAATTGTGCGGAAGCTGCCATTGGTTGGTAATTTGCCTTCTTGCACATAGTCTGGCGCTTCAGCACCGTTGGTGCGTTTCTGGTCATCGTCATCGCGCCAATCCAGAAACGAATCTGTCAGTGTATTAAGACGGTCTCCACTGGCGCCAGCCAGTGCAAACATATCGCGCACCTGGCTCTCATCGATAATATTGATCGGGATTTTACCGCGTTCGTCTTCCACCTTGATAGTGATATTCATAGCGTCAAATTTAATCTGGCGGATGCTACCATCTATGGCCCAGCGACGGGTTTTATCTTTAATGGCAACGCCCTGAATGGCAAGATTAAGCCCGGCTTCGGCAGCAGCAACCAGTTTTGCATGATCATATTGTGCGCTCACGCCAAGCATGGCCCCGCGACTGGCAGCCAAAATTTCATAGCTTACGTAGGCAAAGGCCACAATTGAAGCGACTGCCGCAACCAGCGCATAACCCGCTTCGTTGCCACGCCTGTTCAAGGCAGGCGTTCTTTTTTAATGATTGGCTGCACAAGGCGAAGTTTGCTTTCTAGCTCTTCAGTAACAGCATGAGCATCATCAGGCGTTCGAATGACACGTGGGCGTAACAGCACCAGCAATTCAGTTCTGCCTATATTGCTATTATTGTTGCCAAACAAAAAGCCGCCGATAACTGGAATGCGACTGAGGAAAGGCAGTCCGCTTTTACCTTTATTGCTGCTTTCTGAAATAAGGCCACCAAGAGCAATAATTTGACCATCTTGTACAGCAACAGTTGTTGCAATTTTACGGGTCGAAATAACGGGCGACGCAATAGCGGTTTGTGATGTGTTGTTGGTATCATTTGTAACTTGGCTGACTTCTTGGGCAACATCAAGCAAAACAAGCCCACCGCTATTCACACGTGGTGTAATTTTTAAAATGACACCGGTGTCTTTATATTCAATTGAATTCGCGACGGTTGGGTTTGCGTTGCCAATTGTACTGGCCGAGCCAGTTGATATCGGTACTTGGTTGCCAACCTGCAAGGCTGCCGTCTGATTGTTCAGCACCAACAATTTAGGCGCTGAAATGACCTTGATCGTCGTCAAGCCTTCGAGTGCCTCCAATGTAGCAGATATCGAACTCCCGTTTGAATAAAATGTCGATAAACCAGGAAATGTACGCGCAAGATTAGCAATCGTATTCAAAGTTGAAGTTGTGTTACCAGTGGTAGGGGGAAATGTTGTGCCTTGGCCAGCAGCACCAGGCGCGCCGCCCAGTGTGAAATTTGCGTCGCCTTTCTGAAAGCTCCACTGCACTCCATAGCGCAGTGCATTGGTCAGCGTTACTTCTGTCACAGCGGCTTCAATCATGACCTGATAAGGCAAAACGTCGAGCTTGCGCAGCGCATCCTCAACTATGGCATAATCATGCGGCGTTCCAAAAACGATGATGGCGTTGTTTGTTTCATCACTAGTAATTTTAGCGCGTATGCCAGTTTCGACAGCAGCATTCACGTTGTTTGCAGTATCGCTTAGACTGTTACTTCGGCCAATTGTGTTGCCTGGTACGCTGCTTTGGTTGCCAGTGCCGCGCCTGGAATTATAACGATTATAGTTATTGTTCTGAGTGTCAGCAGCATTCGCGCTACCAATAGAAGACGCGGCGTTGCCAAGCGAGCCGGTAGCAAAAGGTTCCTTTGGCGCATCATCACCTGACGACGATCCATTGCCAAAAGCATTGTTGATCACTTTTGCAATATCACCAGATCGACCATTTTGCACCCGGTAAACAAACAAGCGTTTTTCGTTATTCTGACCCTCTCGATCAAGAATTTCGATCCAGCGTTTTACATCGTTGAGATATTGAGCCTGCGATGAAATTGCAAGAATTCCATTCAAACGCTCCATGGAAATCAAACGCACCAAGCCTTTGGTCGGGGCACCATTGCCATTTAGCAATTTCTCAAGTTCTGGCACGATTAAACGACTATCAGTGCGTTGCGGCACAAACATGCCGAACGACATATTGCGCAACCAGTTAACATCAAACTGTTTTAGCAATTCGCGGACACTGTTGCGCTGGCCGCTGGTGCCGGAAACCACAAGCGTATTTTCAGAGCCCTCTGTTTTTGTCACGACACCGGGTAAAATTGGCTCCAGCAGTTTGCGCATTTCTTCCGCACCAACAAACTTGAGCTGAATGGTCTCCGTTCCAAAACCGGTGGATTGACTGTTGACGACGGTTGATTGGCCTTTGGCAATATCGATAGCCTCAACTGTGTACGTGCCACCACGCGGCACCAAAGCAAAATTGGCGGCCTTCAGGGCTTCCTCGAACATTGCAAGCACAGAAGTACGCGCTACCGGCCGCTGGGTAACCAGTGTCACTGGCGCGTGAACTTCGGGATTTAGGGTATATTGAAGTTTCAATAAATCACCGAGCACAGCTTTGGTAACAGTCTGCACATCGGCGGCTGGAAAATTCAGGCTGATATCGCCAGAGCGCGGCGAAATGCGGATGTTGTTGGTGGTGTGCGGCAAGGGTGCCTGACCCGCAACTATAGTGCTGCGAACAGCGGGATCAACCTGAACATTGACTTTGTTTTTTTCTGAAGCTGGAGACGGTGATATGCTTGTGGTTTGAACAGACTCAGCTACGGGCAGATTAATTTGTCGATGCATGGATGCACAGCCACCCAGCATTAATGCCAGCGTAGCCGTCGCCATCGTTTGGCGATTGATGCGGTGTGTTTGTATCATTGTTGGTTGGCCTCTTCTGGGTTGCTGTCGGGAGCGGGCTGTTCTGCTTCCGGATTGGGTGCTTCGCGCTGGCCTTGCACAGCAATTGTGTTTTGGTTCGTCGCTATCGTTTGTCCATTTGTATCACCACGTGAACCGACGGGTATTTCTATGCGCTTGTCAGCACGTGTGAACGTTACCCTGTCCAGATGTATGGCCTGCACTAGCCAACCCTCATGAAGTTCGCCAGTATGAAGTGCAGCCGTTGTGCCGTCGCGATTTTTTACGAACGCTATTGCCAGTGTCTTACCTGTGGTGATGCCAACAACCACAAAACTCCCGTTCGTACTGGCCGTTGCCGTAGCGGTTGCAGTGATTTCATCAAACTGCCGCGTTGGGGTAAACAGGGGGCGCTCTTTTATGAACGGATACTCTCCAATTTTTGGAATAACCGAAGCGCGCACGTGCCTTGGCATCAAATTAGAACCTGGCGGCAAAACAGTTTGATTAGGAAAAATAAATTGCACAGCAAGCCCAAGCAGCAAAAAACCACTGAGCACAGCTGGCAAAAAACCAGTGCTACCGGGACGCGGGAGCAATATATGGGGCGGAAATTTCAAGGCGTACATCCATCGGGGTTAAGTGTCCAGTTTCCAAAGCTTGGTCTGCGGCAATTGTTAAAGAATCTATAAAGATATAGGGAGGTTGGTTCTGCAAATCCTTTAAACTATCGGTGAGTTGGATCAGGCTCAACTGTATATCTGAACGTACTTTGACAAAACCAGTGTTGGCTTGCATTTCCTGCGCCGCCTTGATCTCACCGCCGTGGCTGGCCACTAGCTTAATAACGCGGGCTTTTAGAATTTCAGCCGCCGCTGCCGCGCTGGGCGATGTCATTGCAAACTGGCCGCTGCTACCTCTTAAACTGTTGGCTTCTGCACGCCACTGCGGAATGGCGCTTATCAAACGGTCGTTGCTTGAATATGTGCGGAGCAAGTTGGCCCTGGTCTCGGCACGATCCATGAAACCACTTACGATTGGCATAACAATACCAAACCCGACAAGCAACACAGCGGCAAAGAGCAATCCAATTGCAATCAAACGTTTTTCCCGGGCTGTAAGATTATTCATCGCCCGGCCTTTATGTTTTGCGGAGTTTTTGTATCAGCTGTAATATCGAAAGGTTGTCCGGCGTTATTTTTCAGCACAACATCTGAGGTTGACGGGCGAACATTCTTGAGCATGGTTGAGCGGGAAAGCGCAGCAATCATATCGATATTGCTGCGCTTGTAACCGGCAAGCCGAATGGTCTGGCCATTCCATGTCAAACGCTGAACCCAAGCTTCGTCAGGCAATGTCTGTGAGACAGCAGACAGAATTTTAAGTGGCTCTTGCCCTGCACGACGCGCAATTACGGCTTCACGCTGCGCGTGGTCTTGCTCAATGCGTTGACGTAGCTGGCGACCAACATTGGCTGTGGCTGATTGACCGTCAATTGTCGTTTGAAGCTGATTGATATCGTGCATATCACGAAAAATAAGCACGGCAAGATTGATCAGTAAAAGTGCAGCAACACTGCTCCACCAGATCAATCTCGATTTATGCTCGTCATCTTTTCCCTCGCTTGCACGCATGGGCGGGATGAAATCCAGCCGCGTTCCCGCAGTCGTCAGGCATTTAACATCAAGTCCATGGGCTGCGGCGAGCTCAACGGCGCTGTCAGCAACAGTTTTTACGATTACACCAAGCTGAATTTTTTGCCTGCCGTTATCAGAGTCGCGGGCAACCTGATACGCATTGTGATAAATCGACTCAGCTGAAAAAGGCGTTAACCGATCAATATCTAGGGCAATTAGGCGATTTATATCTTTAGCCGACAACAGCGGCATATCAAGTGTACGTTGTAAAACCTGACTATCTGGAATGACTAATGTCACTGGTGTGCGCCGGCCATCAGCTTTGGAACTGAAGGCAATCTCATTGCCAAGTTTGGTAAATCTGTATTGTCCGCCGCCCAAAGATTCTGCCGTGAGAGCTGTTCTTGATGAAAACCTATTGTGCCAAAATTTTGGCATTATGGCACTCAGTTCACCCAGCCACCAGCTAAAGCCGCTTTTTATCCATTCACTCAGTGTTTCCATGTCGGCATTAAGAATATCTTGCATACTCATGCGGCACGCCCCTGACATTTCCCGGTTGTGCCATTAATAACACACGCAATATCCGTGTTGGCGGCTGGTCGGACAATAAGCTCAGGCCAGTTACGACTATCATTTGTCGCAAAAGCAACTTTGATGCGCACCAGTTTTGGTGGTGATGGCCGATCTGTCCAACGCGGATGCCAAGAGGCAAGTTTATCCGGTGGTAAAATGCCGTAATAAGAAATTTCCATGAACTGCACGCCGCGTAGTAAAACATCGTTATCCCACGGGCCTTTTGGTGGACCTGGCAAATTGGCAAGTTCACTGATGCCAACCCGCGACGATACACTGTCTGCTGATGTCAGTGTTAGATCTCCCCCCGCACTCAGCCAAATACGATAACGATGCAGAGCTGCGGGAGCTGCTACAGCTTTAGGTTCAGCAAAAAAAACAAACGAGTCTGCGATGCCCTGTAGATCAGCATAAGGCTCACTTGAATCATAGCGTGTTGCAGGGAAAATCCGTTCCAGCCGATCACGCAATATCGTCTGTGCCGCTTCAACCGACTCACCTGTTGCCGTGCGTGTTTCAATATGCTCCCAAACTCGCCGGCCGGTGCCGACACCTGACATCAACATCATGCTAACCATGCCAAGAATTGCGAGGCTCACCAAGAGCTCCACCAAAGAAAACCCAGCGCAAGAGCGATTCATTGTGCAACCCTTTTGGGTAACAACCGCAAACTAGAAAGTGTTATCAGGTCCTGATCAGCATCTCTCCGCCTTACAGTCACACGAACCCGCTCCATCTGGCCCACGTCATTCTCATCACTGGCAAAAACATAGGGTGCAACATCAAGCTGCCAGGCCATCTCCCCATCAATTCCGGATGTGCCGCCAGTCGATAGTGATTGCGTTATACCAGCCGTTGCCATCTGGGATTGCGCAACCAGCAGAGCTTCGCGCCTTTCTTCAGCTTTTTTAGTACGAAGTGATGCATCACCAATCGAGCGGTAAGTGGCTGCCAGCATCAAAGCAACAATTGCAGATGCAATGAGAGTTTCTATAAATATAGAACCGCTATCTCTCGTTGATTTTTGAGCCGTCAAATTCATCATTGAACCGTGACGATACCAGTGAACGAATCGATTGAAATACCTATGGAGCGATACGCTGTGGCCATAACAAAATGTCCACCGGTAGATGTGCCATCAGGATAAAACTCAATGCTACGGTTCGGATTTGCATTGAGGTGGACAGCACCAGGCACAGCCGTTTGCGAACCTGTCAACCAACCATAGCTTCGACCATCAGGGGCCATGGCGACCACGACCCTGCCGCCACTGCGAAGCGCTTCGGCTCTGGCAATGCGCAGGTTGGCCTCAAGGGCACTCGCGGCTTGCCTAAGCGCAAGAGTACCAAGGTTTTGTTGGAGGCGGGGAAAGGCGATCCCACCTATCAAAGCTGTCACGGCAACGACCACCAGCACCTCTATCAAAGTGGTACCAGCATCCCTTTCATAACGACCATATATATTAGTTTGTGACATCCTTGGCCTCACCGGTTCCGCCCTCACTATGATCGGAACCTAAACTAAAAACATCAAATTCGCCTTTGCGCCCTGGAAGTCGGTAGCCATAAGGTGTTTGCCACGGATCGTTCAAAGCGGCTGCGTCCTTAAGATAAGGCCCATTCCACGACGGTATGCCCTGAGGCGCGGTAACCAACGATTTCAAACCTTCATCGGGGCCTGGGTAACGACCGACATCAAGCTTAAAAAGTTCGAGGGCTGCACTAATGTTTTGCACTTGAACTTTGGCGGTCTGGCTTCGAGAACTCCCAAGATATTTGATTACTTGAGGGGCAATGATAGCAGCCAACATGCCCATAATTGCCAACACAACAAGTAGTTCAAGCAGTGTAAAGCCTGCATCTTTCCGCTCGTTGTATAGTGGTATATCTATATTTTTGTTTGTCATGGTGCGAGTGCCAAATCGTTAAAGCCAAGTATAGCGGACATGATTGATGCAATTATGGTTGCAACCACACCGCCTAGAATAACCGTTATAGCTGGAGTGAGCACACCAATCAATCTCTGGATTTTAAGGCGTACATCGCGGTCCAACACATCAGCCAATCGTTCAAGCATAAGACCCAATTGTGACGTTTCTTCGCCGGTTCGCAAGAAACCCAGAGCCATTTTTGGGAAAACACCGGTTGCCGCCAAGGGGCCGGTAAGACCACCGCCTTGTTTAAGTCCGGCTGCCACTCGACCAATGGCTGCCGCCATGTAAGTGTTAGAGAGTGAACGCTGAGCAATGGTGATTGCCGTGGGTAATGGAACCCCGCCATCGACCAGACTGCCCAACACCCTCGCAAAACGAGCCGTTTCACTGTTTTTTATCAGCACACCTATTTGTGGCAGGCCCAGCATATTGCGGTGCCAAGCTTGTCGCACACTCGGCTGCTTCATCCACTGGGAAAAAGCCAAACCCGCTAAAATTATGACCACTAAAGCGTAAAGACCATAATTTTTCAGTGCATGGCTGGCCCCCATCACGGCCTCTGTCATCGGTGGCAATTTGGCCTGATTGGCTGTTATCAAACTTTCGAATTGTGGCACAACCAACAAAAGCATTACCAGTATAACAGAGGTTGCAATGATCAGCAAAATTATTGGGTAAATCATCGATGTGGAAAGAGTTTGTCGTAAATCTTCCGCACGTTCTAATGTTTCAGAAAGTTTAGCAAGAGCTGCGCTTAATTTGCCGTTAGCCTCTCCAGCCTCCACCATGGCCCATGCCATAGGCGGAAACAAACCCTCTGCAAAGGCCATCGCGCGGGAAAGTGGAATGCCCTCTTTAACCTGTTTGTGAAGTTCAACAAAGCCAGCTAAAACGGCATTATTATCAATATTTTCAATGCAAATAGTCAGAGCCCTATCGAGAGTCAGTCCCGCACCAAGAAGCACCGACAGTTCTCCAATTGCCTTGTTGACAGTTTTACGTGTTGCGCCACTGGATTTAATAGTTTTAGCGCGACCACCATTTGTGGAGGCTTCAACTGCATCAATCGGGGATAAACCAAGCTGACGGACCTTATTGAGAGCATCGGGTTTGGAAATACCCTCCAGTGTGCCGCTGCGAACGACACCTGTTGCGGTCACAGCTCTGTATTTAAATTGTCCCATTCGCCTCTCAAGCCTCTCTGGTGACGCGCAACACCTCTTCAATCGTCGTCTGGCCCTCTTCTGCCTTTATTATACCATCTTCAAGCATAGTGCGCATACCAGCTGCAATGGCAGCGCGCTGAATTTCACGCGCTTCAGCCCGGTGCAACACCAGCTGACCGACAGCGTCGTCCATGACCAGCAGTTCAAGCAGTGCCACTCGACCGCGAAAGCCTGTGTGTCCACATCTGTCACAGCCAACCGGTTTGTAAAGCGTGACTATACTTTGCAATTTAATATTCACATCAATCGCTTCCAGGGCATCCTGGGTAGGCTTGAACGATTCTTTGCAATGCGGACATAGCCTTCTGACAAGGCGTTGAGCGAGAACAGCGTTCAATGTAGAAGTGATGAGAAAGGGTTCAACGCCCATGTCCAGCAGGCGCGTAACGGCGCTGGCTGCAGTATTCGTGTGCAGTGTCGAAAGAATGGTGTGGCCGGTTAGCGCAGCCTGAACTGCCACTTGTGCGGTTTCAAGATCACGAATTTCTCCAACCATCATTACATCTGGATCTTGACGCAAAAATGAGCGCAGTGCGGCTGCAAAATTCAGTCCTATCTGAGCGGACACCTGTGTCTGGCTGATCCCGCCAAGGCGATACTCAATCGGATCTTCAACAGTCAGAATTTTCCTGTCAGTTGTATTGAGTTCTGACAGGGATGCGTAAAGTGTTGTGGTTTTACCGCTGCCGGTTGGGCCAGTGACCAGAACAATCCCATGCGGACGCTTGAGCACAGGCAAATATTTATTCAGTGTGATCTGATCGAAACCCAATGTCTCAAATTCCAGTGCCAGATTTGATCGGTCAAGAATACGCATGACCACACTCTCACCGTGAATGGTTGGTGAGGTGGCAACACGAAGGTCGATATCATGACCGCGCACAGCGAGCCGCAAACGACCGTCCTGCGGCAAACGCTTTTCTGCAATGTTAAGGCCGGACATCACTTTTATACGGGAGACAAACGCAAGCTTCATAGTTGCTGGCAGTGGATCTATATCGCGCATGGCGCCGTCAATCCGAAACCGTACTGCAAGACCATCCTCATTTGGTTCAATGTGAATATCAGAAGCGCGCTCCTCAACCGCGCGTGCAATCAAGCGATTGACGGCGCGAATTACAGGAGCGTCACTGGCCAGATCCTTCAATCTTTCCAGATCAACATCGTCAGCTTCGCTGTCAATCTCACCATTATAATCTGCAACAGCACCGTAAAGGCGATCCAGTGCAGATTCCAGATCACTAGATTTTGCAACTATGGGATTGATCTTTTGGCCGCTGGCAAAACGCAATGCCTGTATGGGAAAGGGGTTAAACGGATCAACAAAAGCCACATCCATACCATGCGGTGTAAATTGCAATGGGACTGCTTTGGCATCGCGCAAAAAACGCGGTGTAACATTGGCAAGATCAAGGGCCTGTTGCGGATAACTGGCTATAGTTGCCACAGCCAAGCCTGTTGCGTCAGCAATCGCGTTGGCAAGGGCATGTTCGGAAATCAAACCGAGACGGGTGAGAACAGCATCCAACCTCTCGCCGGTTTCGCTTTGCACAAGACGCGCTCTGGTCAGGGTTTCCTGAGTGACCAAGCCACGTTCAACGACAAGCTGATCAAGGCTGTCAGGAATGTTGTTGCTATGTTGCACTACCGTAAGCATCTGAGATTCAGTCCCAAAATAATCAATCAAAATAGTTAAATATAGGGTAAACAGCGCTCTATCAAGTAATCGTTTCGGTCCGCGATATTTTGATTGGATGTAGTATAAATGTAATTTATGTCACAAAACTATCATTCATATTCCATACATGTTCTCTTGGTTAAAAGGAAAGAAATAATCTACCAAGGGTTAGATCATGCTTTATTTAGTCGTCAAATTTATAGTTTTTTATGTTGCACTTTCTCTCAGGCCGAATGAAAATAAGTTTAAGCGTTATGGGATTAGCCATTAACATTATTTTGATTCAGGTTTCGTTGCAGGCGGATGGACGGCCAAGGCCCCGTTTTTTATAGCAATTGAAGCAACATCTATGCCCCATGTGCTAAAAATACTTGAGATTTTTTGTGGCAACGGATTGGATATGTGATGATGTCTAGTAGAACGGCGTGTAAGAGTTGGGGCAGGTTCTTCGGTTATTGACACTATTTTTTGAACGGGCTGTGAACCTGACTTTTGATAAAAAACATGTGCCCCAATGCGGGCAACTTCAACAAGTGAGCTGCTCCAGTACGGATTAACCCAATACGTATGATAATGTGTGATGGGTCCAAGATCAATTTCAAATTTACCATCTAGAGCTCGTGACGCTACGCGCTCAGCTTTTTGCCAGAGAGCATTAACAGGCAGACGGGCAAGAGACCCATCGCATGTAAAGGTAAATTGGCATCCGGTGCGTCGTGTTGAACCTTGATAGACGACACCGCATACAGATTTTGGGTAATTTGGTTGCTTGACACGATTAAGCACCACTTGCGCTACGGCTTCCTGGCCTAAAGTTGGTTCAGTAGCCGCTTCATAATAAACGGCAGATGTCAGGCAATCGAGGGCACGCGCCCTGTCTACCCCAAATGCAGGAAAGGTTATTGTGTCTTCTGGTTGAAACCAAGGTAAATCTAGAGGAGGCGTTGGTGGAGGAGCGGCATCATCTGTTCCGTAAGTAACGACTTCAGCATAGCCGTGAGAGCTCATAACAAAAAGAGCGCAGTGCAGAGCAAAAAAAGTACTGCAACACTTCATTATTTAATCATACTCTTAAATGCGGCCAATAGCCAGATAGCGGGCACGGCGGTCAGCCTTCAATTCAGCTGGCTTCAGCGAACTCAAGCTGCCAAGTTCCTGCTCGATGGCTTGACCCATAGTGGTGATTGCAAGGTCGCGATTGCGATGCGCTCCCCCCATCGGCTCCGGAATAATGCGGTCAATCACCTTTAAACGAAGCAGGTCCTGTGCAGTGTGCTTAAGGGCATCGGCGGCATCGGCGGCTTTGTCTGCTTTGCGCCAAAGAATTGATGCGCAACCTTCTGGTGAAATAACCGAATAAACTGCATGTTCAAACATCATCACACGATTACCGGAAGCAAGTGCCACAGCTCCACCTGAGCCACCCTCACCAACAATAACAGATATCAGTGGCACAGAAAGATTGAGGCAAGCTTCCGTAGCGCGGGCAATTGCTTCAGCCTGTCCGCGTTCTTCCGCTTGAACGCCAGGAAAAGCACCAGGTGTGTCGACTAATGTGATTACCGGGAATGCAAATCGGTTGGCTAGCTCCATGAGCCTTATAGCCTTACGATAGCCTTCAGGCTTTGCCATGCCAAAGTTATGCTTAAGACGACTGGTTGTATCGCGGCCTTTTTCATGGCCCATAATCATCACAGCGCGACCATTAAATCGACCTATGCCTCCAATAATTGCGGCATCCTCAGCAAATGCCCTATCGCCGGCAAGAGGTGTGAAGTCGTCTATCAAACGATCTACTGTATCGCTGAAATGTGGCCTGTCCCCATGACGTGCCACTTGGGTTTTCTGCCATGGGTTAAGCCTGGAATATGTATCAACCAGTAGCTGATCGACCTTGGTTTGCAGTTTGGCAACTTCAGTTGACATGGAATTTGGACCCGCTGTCACGGCTTTGACAGATGCTTTCAAATCAGCAATCTTGGCTTCAAGATCAGCAATAGGTCTCTCAAAATCTAATATAGTGCTCATATAAGGCTAGATGGCTGGTTTCAGGATCAAGGTCAATGATGCGCTGTTCCTACGGCCTCTGCGATATTTTTAAAACCATCTCGCAATAGGAGGGTATCCAGTTCTGTTGTAATTTGTCGAATCAAACCCGGCCCTTTGTAAATCAACGCCGTATAAAGCTGAACCAATGACGCACCGGCACAAATTTTAGTATAGGCGTCTGCACCGGAAGCTATGCCACCGACGCCAATAATTGGCAATTTTCCATGAGTAATTTTATATATTTTGGATAAAATCATTGTGGAATTATGCATTAAGGGTTGTCCAGATAGCCCGCCAGATTCCTTCGCTTGTCGAGATAATAAAGGCATCGATCTATCAATAGTTGTATTGCTGACAATCAAACCATCAATCTGGCGGGCGCGTGCTATGGCCGCTATAGCTTCAAGCTCACTGTCATTTAAATCTGGCGCAATCTTTACAAGCATAGGCGTTCTCGAAGCGCCCCTTGCAGCAAGGCACCGCTCGATCAATTCATCAAGAGCGTTAGCCTCTTGAAGCGCTCGAAGCCCCTGCGTATTTGGTGATGATATATTTATGGCAATATAGCTGCATAATCCAAGCACGGACTTAATACCCAGTTCGTAATCTGCTACGCGATCCTGGCTATCTTTATTGGCGCCGATATTGGCGCCGATGATGCCGCCGTTTAGAAAGCGAAATTTTAATCTTGCTACGAAAGGTGTCAATCCATCATTGTTAAAACCCAGCCTATTTATCACAGCGCGGTCTTTGGATAAACGAAATATGCGTGGTTTGGCATTGCCGTGTTGAGCAAGTGGTGTCACCGTACCTAGTTCAGCAAAACCAAAGCCAAGGTTGAGAATAGCATCTGGCACTTCAGCATTTTTATCAAAGCCTGCGGCTAAACCGACAGGATTCTGAAAATCCAGATTAAATAATTTTATATGCAGAGATTGTGGATCAACCTGATGTTTATGCGGCATATATTTAAGTGTTTTAATAGTGAGATTATGTGCCGTTTCAGGATCAAGCAAATGCAGGACAGGACGCAAAGTGTCAAATAAAGCCATGATTAATATATATCGTTTTCAAAACCATCAGGGAAGCGGTGGCTGTGTCCGTCCCACGGCAATGCCCAGGAGAGCGTGACGGCGCGCTCTGACAATGCATCAAAATAATGTGGAAATAATTGGCTGCCGCGCGCGGTTTCCCATCTCAAAGAATCGCCCAATTGATCGCTATCAATTTCTACCAGCACAAGGCCTGTTATACCTTTGAAATGTTTGGCTGCCGTTTCACACACCTGTAATGCTGTTGACAAGTGGATATAGCCATCGATTGCATCCACCTCGGAGCCCTGAAAACGACCTTCACGTCGCAACGTTGCCCATTCCTTTGCATGCAAAATTTTGTATAATTTCATAATATATTACTCTTTTTTTTATACACACATATTAATTGTGAAATGGCGTGTTTCTACAATACAATTGAGTTTTAAACTTGCAAACATTCATCACCCGAGGGAATCGAATTCGCACTTGAAGTTTCAGTCGACTCGAACCCACACTTCGCCCGCTCCTACTCATGTAGAGAGTGGGCTTTTTTTGTCAGATATGATATATATAAAGTATGTGTATTTTATCACAGCCAATGATTCGGATGTAACTTATTATTAGAGCAATTACTCATTTGAGGGACCAATGAGATGTTGTCGATACTAAGTTTTTTTATACTTTGCCATGGTGCTTGAATGCTAGTGGCCAGATATCATACCCCATCACTATCACTGCAAACGGTTGTTATAACCTATTATCATTATGCAGCGCATATTCCTCATAGTGTATCAATGTCTGACAAGCTTTTGGGCGAACGTGCGAATATTCGCTTTTTGATAGTCGGCAATGCGCGTGTTGCCACTCGTAAGCGCACGCTCGAACCAACGCCTTCAGCCCTTGCTTTTGGCCCCAATAGTTATCCAACGACGGTAAATTTTAGTGGTCCTTTTAAAGTTTTTGGGATTGGTATTAGTGCAGCAGGTTGGGATTCGCTGTTTGATATCCCGCAAGCCTGTATTGCCGATGATGTGATTGATTTAGCGGATTTGATCGGGAGGTATGATGCTGATGCAATAACCGATGCTTTGCGTGCCTGTAGATCAGACGCCAATATGGTGACGGTTATGGATGATTTTTGGAGCGCCCGGCTTATAAGGCGTGGAGGCTTAAAGTCTTCACCAGCTATAAGCGCTATAGAAGAGGTGTTGGAGAATAAAAATATCAATAAGGTCGAAGTGTTGGCAGAGGCCGTTGACCTCAGCCTCAGGCAATTGGAGCGATTAACAACGGAAAGCTTCGGCTATTCACCTAAATTGTTGCTTAGGCGACAACGTTTTTTGCGTGCTTTAAAAGCGATGCGAAATTTCGAGCGAAACGATTGGCAAGACACAGTGGCTGACGAGTTTTACGATCAATCTCATTTAATCAAAGAATTTCATAGATTTGCAGGTGAAACGCCAATTCAGCTGATGTTGCGGCTTAAGCCCTTGATGGACGCGGCATTAGATATGCAATTTAATAGGGGTCCGCACAATTCGAATAGGTCGTCGATTGATATCGATCAACTGGCTGTGGCGGTTTGACCCTTGACGTAAGGGCTTTTTATCCCCATTTAATTCATACTACAATGGTATGAATTAAATGGGTTATAAGTGTTAAAATTATCAAATTTTGCTGATTATGCGGTTATTATGCTGGCTCACGTCGCCCAGAGGAATTGCGACAGCGTGAATAGTGGTTGGTTTTCAGCCTCGGCCATCGCTAGTGAATTAGCATTTTCAACCCCGACTGTAACAAAGATTATCGGATTACTGGCAAAGGCAGGCTTGCTGACTACCCAGCGCGGCGCTCATGGTGGCTTTCGTTTGGCGCTTGGGCCAGAGGCAATCAGCATCGCAGCTGTGGTCGAAGCTGTAGATGGACCTATTGCCCTCACCCATTGCACGGATCATACGACGAACGTAACGCCATGTGATCGCCTCTCCATGTGTACAGTCAGCCCGCACTGGCAAATCATTAACCGGACAGTGCGCGATTCTCTAATGTCTCTGAGTGTCGCTGATCTTGCCAAACCCGCACCAATTTTTGATTTCAGACCCCCTCAAATGAAGGAGGTAAACCATGTCCGCGACTAGCGAAACCATTGCCACAGTCGAAGACCTCACCAGCACCTACAAATGGGGGTTCTCGACTGATATCGAAACTGAATTTGCGCCAAAGGGTCTAACCGAAGACACTGTGCGGTTTATCTCTGCAAAAAAGAACGAGCCCGTGTGGATGCTGGAGTGGCGACTCAAGGCCTACCGACACTGGCTAGGTATGGAAGAACCGACATGGGCGATGGTGGATTTTCCAAAAATTGATTATCAGGACGCCTATTATTATGCCTCGCCCAAGCTCAAGGCAACGATTAAGTCGCTTGATGAACTTGACCCTGATATTTTGCTTACCTACCAGAAATTGGGTATTCCTATTGAAGAGCAAAAGTTTCTTGCTGGTGTCGAGGGTGCGCGCAAAGTGGCAGTGGATGCCGTTTTTGACAGCGTGTCTGTTGCCACAACATTCCGTGCGGAACTGCTGAGTGCGGGCGTAGTGTTTTTGTCGATCTCCGAGGCGATCCGCGAATATCCAGATCTTGTGCAGAAATATCTCGGCACAGTAATTCCGCAGCGGGACAATTATTATGCCTGCCTGAACAGCGCCGTATTTTCCGACGGCACATTCGTCTATATCCCCAAAGGCGTGCGCTGCCCGATGGAGCTTTCCACCTATTTTCGTATCAATGCTGAAAATACTGGCCAGTTTGAACGCACGCTGATCATTGCTGACGAGGGGTCTTACGTGAGTTATCTCGAAGGCTGCACCGCACCGATGCGCGATGAAAACCAGTTGCACGCTGCGTGTGTGGAATTGGTGGCGCTTGATGATGCAGAAATAAAATATTCCACTGTGCAGAACTGGTACCCCGGCGACAAGGACGGCAAAGGCGGCATCTACAATTTCGTTACCAAGCGTGCCTTGTGCAAGGGCAAACGATCGAAGGTAAGCTGGACACAGGTGGAGACCGGTAGTGCAGTCACGTGGAAATACCCGTCGTGTGTATTATCGGGTGATGATTCAGTCGGTGAGTTTTATTCAGTGGCTGTGGTGAATAACCATCAGCAAGCCGATACCGGCACCAAGATGATCCACTTGGGCAAGAACACAAAATCGACCATTGTCAGTAAGGGTGTTTCAACCGGCAAGGGTCAGAACACCTATCGCGGCCTGGTACGTGTTGCTGCAACTGCCGACAATGTACGCAACTTTACGCAGTGTGATTCATTGTTGCTGTCATCAACATCAGGTGCCCACACAGTGCCCTATATTGAAGTCAAAAACCCGACGGCGCAGATTGAACATGAGGCTACAACATCGAAAATCAGCGATGACCAGCTATTTTATGCCATGTCGCGCGGGCTAACGCAGGAAGAAGCGGTGGCAATGATTGTGAATGGTTTTTGCCGAGAAGTGCTGCAACAATTACCAATGGAATTTGCGGTTGAAGCGCAGAAGTTATTGGGGATATCGCTAGAGGGGAGCGTGGGGTGATTGGAAACACACATCAAGCCCCATCATTCCAGCGAAAGCCGGAATCTCAGGCAATATTACCTAACGTTTGCACGTGCGCGCCGAGGCCTGAGGTTCCGATGCAAGGCCGGAATGACGCTCAACTGTTACAAATTGGATAATCTATGCTCAACATACACAACCTCCACGTCGCCATCAACGATACCCCAATCCTCAAGGGCCTCACACTCGCCATCAATGCTGGCGAAGTCCATGCCATCATGGGGCCAAACGGTGCCGGTAAATCGACGCTCTCTTACGCGCTAGCCGGCCGCGATGGTTATGATGTCACGGAAGGATCTGTGACCTACAACGGCCATAATTTGCTTGCCATGAAGCCGCACGAACGCGCCACCACTGGCATCTTCCTTGGCTTTCAATATCCGGTAGAAATTCCGGGCGTATCAAATGTGAATTTTCTCCGTACGGCGATGAACGCGATGCGCAAACGGCGCGGTGAAGCGGAACTCTCCGGTGGTGAATTTCTCAAGCTCGTCAAAACAAAATCAGCAGCACTTGGTATGGACTATGAGATGCTGAAGCGACCAGTGAATGTAGGTTTCTCTGGCGGCGAAAAAAAGCGCAACGAGATGGTACAGATGGCGATGATCAATCCAACGCTGGCTATCCTTGATGAAACCGACTCAGGGCTTGATATTGATGCGCTGCGGGTGGTCGCCCAAGGCATCAATGCATTGCGTGCGCCTGACAAGGCCATTCTTCTCATCACGCACTATCAGCGCTTGCTGGATTATGTGGTGCCAGATTATATCCACGTGCTGGCTGATGGCCGCATTGTAAAAACTGGCGATAAGTCGCTAGCGCACGAACTGGAGCGAGATGGCTATGCAGGGATCGCCGCATGAATGCAGTGCCAACCAAGCGCAATGAACTCTGGCGCTATAGTGATTTGCAAGCAGTGGCGGCGGTATGGCCGTTGCCCGCACCGGAGCATATTATCGTGCCAGCAGGCGGCGAATTTTCACGCGCCATCGTGCAGGACGCGGCAGACAATGAAGTCGCTATACAAACCATTGATCTGGTGATTGGCAAGGATGCGCGCGCGGTTTTTGATATATTAAATTACGGAGGTTCATTTGGTCGCATCGCCATTCGTGCAGTGTTGCATGAGAACGCCCATTTTAGATTAAACACTGTGCAGCTCGGCAGGGCAAGGCAGACACTGGAAATAGTTTGCACCATCATTCATGCTGAACTGGGGGCCACTTCCAGGCAAACAGTGCGCACGGTGCTTACCGATAAAGCTACCGGCACGTATCTTGGCAAAATACAAGTGATGAAAGCGGCGCAAAAAACCGATGCCTCGCAATCCTCAAAAGCATTATTGTTGAGTCGTTTGGCAACAGTCAATACCAAGCCAGAGCTGGAAATTCATGCAGATGATGTGAAGTGTGCGCACGGGGCAACAGTTGGCGAGCTTGACAAAAATGCCCTTTTTTACTTGCAAACAAGAGGGTTGGATGAGGCTGAAGCAAAATCTTTGCTGACACGGGCTTTCGTAATGAGCGTGATCGATGATGTGCAAGACAGTGTCGTGCGTGACAATATGATCGCTCATACGGACATGTGGCTGGATAAGGTGGCGTTGTGAGTAGCCGTTCAGCCCGCCTAGATTTTCCGGTTTTTTCAGCCAACCCAAAACTCGTCTATCTCGACAATGGCGCCACAGCACAAAAGCCGATTTCAGTGATTGATGCCATCGCGCGCGCTTATGCAATTGATTATGCAACCGTTCATCGCGGCGTCTACGCGCGTTCTCAACACATGACTGAAGCGTATGAGGCGGCTCGTGTGGCTGTTGCGAAATTCATCAATGCAGACGAGAAAGAAATCATTTTCGTGCGCGGGGCAACTGAAGCGATCAACCTCGTAGCGCAAAGCTGGGGCCGTACTTTCTTGAAGGCTGGTGATGAAGTCGTGCTTACCGAGCTTGAACATCATAGCAACATTGTGCCGTGGCAATTGCTGCGTGATCAAATTGGTATTGTGCTGAAGTTTATACCCATCAATGGTGAGGGTGATCTTGATTATGATGCGGCTAAGCAGATTATAAGTGAGGGCACCAGGCTTGTATCGATTGCTCATGTATCAAATGTATTGGGCACTGTTATAGATCTGCCGCGCATCTTCTCTATGGCGAAGGCAGTCGGGGCGAAAACTTTTGTTGATGGTTGCCAATCTGCGCCGCGTATGGTGATTGATGTGAAGGCGCTAGACTGTGATTTTTACACATTCTCAGGCCACAAACTTTATGGCCCAACGGGTATTGGTGTGCTATACGGAAAGTATGACGTGCTGGCCACCATGCCGCCCTATCACGGCGGCGGTGCCATGATTGAAACGGTGAGCTTTGAGCGCAGCACATTTTTACCTCCACCCCTGCGCTTTGAAGCCGGCACCCCACATATTGTTGGCGTGCTCGGGCTTCATGCAGCTGTTGATTATGTGTGCGAGATTGGTATGGCAAATATAGCAAAACACGAAGCCCATTTGCTGGCTAAAACCCGTGACACCTTGCGTCTTTTTAACTCTGTGCGTGTGCTTGGACCAGAACACGGATCAGGGGCTGTTTCTTTTGTTATGGAGTGTGTGCATCCGCATGATATAGGGACAATACTTGACGAGGACAGCATTAACATCCGCGCGGGCCACCACTGTGCACAGCCGCTTATGGATGTGCTTGGCGTGCCCGCAACAGCGCGGGTAAGTTTTGGTGTCTACAATACAGCGGATGATATTGACCGGCTAGGAAGTGCCATGGAAAAAGTTGTGAGGATATTCAGGTGAGCGAGCAAATTATTAAATCAGAAATAATTGATACAGCGCCACCCGTACCTGAGCGTCCAATAGTTACCAATGCTGTCGAACGTAAGCTGGATTATCTTGATAAATTTTTGAAACAAACGCCCGCTGTTGTACCAAACGAAGCGCCGGGTGGCATGCTCTATGATTCAGTGATTGAAGCCCTGCGCAATATTCATGATCCTGAAATACCCGTAAATATCTACGATCTTGGTTTGATTTATGGGGTTGATATCGATGGTGGCCATGTTGATGTGACGATGACACTCACAACACCGCACTGTCCGGTTGCTGAATCCATGCCGATGGAAGTTGAAACCAAGGTTGGCGCTGTGCCAGGTGTTGGCAGTGTGAATGTCGCATTGGTGTGGGATCCGCCTTGGGATCCGCAGAAAATGTCCGACGATGCAAAACTTGAATTAGGGATGTTGTGATATGAAAGCTGCTCTTACAGTAACAGACTCTGCTGCCGGGCGTATCGCGACTTTAATGGCAGAAGCACCAGCTGATACCAAGGGTTTACGTTTGACCACGCCACAAAAAGGCTGCTCCGGTCTTACCTATAAAGTTGATTATGTCGTATCACCAAATTTATTGGATGAAGTTGTGGAAACACCGTCGGGTAAGTTGTTTATTGATTCTGGCTCGCTTTTATATCTCATCGGTTCTGAAATGGATTGGGCAGAGGATGATTTTACAGCTGGCTTCACATTCAGCAATCCAAATGAAAAGGGCCGTTGTGGTTGTGGGGAAAGCTTTACCGTTTGACCCGCAACGAATTGACTCATAAGGCTGGCACTGAGCCTCAACGTAACCTCTACGGCAGACGCAAGGGTCCAAAGCTGCGTGACCGGCCAGCGCGATTGATGGCTGAGCTTTATCCGAAACTCGCGCTGCCCGACTCTGGGCCAATTATTGTCGAACAGCGCAACTGGTTTGAGGTTGGCTTTGGCAAAGGCGAACACATGGTTGTAAACGCGCAAGCTAACCCTGATGTGTTGTGCATTGGTTGCGAGCCTTATGTTAACGGTATGGCCGCCTGCCTTGGTTTGATTGAGGACACTGGAATTACCAACGTAAGGCTGTACATGGGTGATGCATTATCAGTTCTGGAACGTTTGCCAGATGCATCGTTAGAAAAAATATTTGTATTACATCCAGACCCTTGGCCAAAAACAAGACACGTTCGTCGGCGTTTTATTAATGAAAAACCGTTGGCAGTGATGGCTGCCAAGCTTAAAGCTGGCGGCGAACTTAGGGTGGGCACAGATCATGAAATCTATATGGAACATAGCCTCATGACTATAAGTCATAAAAGTTTTACTTGGACAGCTGAAGCCAAAAAAGACTGGAATATAAGGCCTGATGATTGGCCTGAAACACGCTATGAGGCATGGGCTTTAGGTGAGGGGCGTCCGGTGTGGTATCTGCGTTTTTTGCGTACATAAAGTTATAATGACTGTAATGTTGTTGTCATTATGATTAAGTACTATAATATACTATTTTATTAAAGATTGAAAACCCAAGGAGTGATACAATGAGTATATTTAGCGCGATTAAGAATGCTATTTTTGGCAAAGCTAAAGAGTCACCGGCGCCAGTTGCTGTGTCGGCACCCCCTTCTAATTCACCAATTAATACTAATGTTGAGCAACCTGTTGAAGCTACAACAACAGAACAAGCAAGTGATCAGCATGCGCCAATTGGCGAGGTTAATGTCGAGTCTATTTTGGACGCGGCCGTTAAAATTAAAGGGGAAAATCTTAATTGGCGTGTTTCAATTGTCGATTTGATGAAATTATGTGACCTTGATTCCAGCTTGAGTGCCCGCAAGGAATTAGCCGACCAGTTGGAATACACCGGAGATATGAGCGATTCAGCCACAATGAATATATGGCTGCACAGACAGGTAATGAATAAGTTGGCTGCCAACGGTGGGTATGTGCCTGCAGAGCTCAAAGATTGATACAGTCTAAAAAACCATTTCAAAAGAAGCCATTTTTCCGGATGATTTGTTGATAATTTGAAATAGTAGTTATTAGTCATTTCAAATTTTTGGAAAACCATTCTAGACATTCATCCCAGCCATCGCGTGCGGCGATTTCGTTGTAACTCGGCCTGTAATCTGCAAAAAAACCATGTTCTGCTGCAGGAAATACAACAAGCTTGGATTTTGATTTTGCATTTGCTAGGGCTACACGCATTTTTTCAACGTCGGTTAACGGAATTCCTTTGTCAAGAGCGCCATAAAGACCAAGCACAGGAACTTTAAGACTACCTGCAATATTTAACGGATGCGTAGGATGCTCTGTTGATGGCTCGCCATTTAATTTACCGTACCAAGCAACACCGGCTTTGATTTGTGGATTATATGCTGCAGTCATCCACACCACACGGCCACCCCAGCAAAAGCCGGTAATACCCATGTGCTTTACATCGCCGCCATCTGTTGTGATTGTTGCTATGGTTGCATCTATATCTTTGGCAACCTGAGCATCTGTGACTTTGGAAACAATTGTTTTAAAAAGTGTATCAATATCAGCAATTTTGGTGGCATCACCAAAGCGTGCGTAGAGATCGGGGGCTATTGCATAATAACCAGCCTTGGCAAACCGGCGTACCACATCGCGCAGCCATTCGTGCAATCCAAAAATTTCGTGAATAACAATTATTACGGGCGGATTTTTAATGCCAACAGGTTTAGCTCGGTAAGATGGCATTGTGCCATCCGCTGTCGGCACCGAAATCATGCCTTCAAGCAAATTAACACTGTCTGTATGCAACGTTGAAGCAGCAACAGGTTGAACAGCAAGTGCAAAACCACTGGCGAGTGTTCCTGAAACAAGTGCCTGACGGCGTGAAAGATGGCTGGATTGTATCCAACTTGTTGTTTCTGGTAATCTGTCATCTGTCATTATTTGGTATCCTCACTTGTAATCCATTGGTTAATTTGAGTTTCGAGAATAGCTAAAGGTACGGGTCCGTTTTCAAGCACCGCATCATGAAAACGTCTGATATCGAATTTAGTGCCAAGCCTTTTTTCTGCATCATTTCTAAGGGCACGAATTTTGAGTTCGCCAATTTTATACGCAAGCGCCTGACCTGGCCAGCTGATATAACGATCAACTTCAGCTTCAATATTGGCGTGAGTTAAAGCAGTGTTATCAGTCATGTAGGCAATGGCTTGCTCTCGAGTCCAGCCCATTGTGTGAATGCCGGTATCTACAACCAAACGACAAGCACGCCACATTTCATATGATAGACGACTGTAATCTTTTTCTGGCGTATCATAAAGTCCCATTGATGTGCCAAGGCTTTCTGCATACAAACCCCAGCCTTCAACAAATGCCGTAAAGCCAGCACCCTGGCGACGAAACTGTGGCATATCTAATTCTTGCTGCAAGGCAATTTGTAAATGGTGGCCCGGCACGGCCTCATGCAAGCTGAGCGATGGCAACTCATACAGAGGGCGCTGCGATAACTCTGTCGTATTTACACGGTAAACCCCCGGCCTGCCAGCTTCTGCTTGTCCAGGCTCGTAATATGCGGTGGTGTTGCCAGGCGCCACATCATCTTCCATAGCTTTTACAGTGTAGGGCAGGCGTGGTAATCGCCCAAATAATTTAGGCAGTTCACCGTCAACATGCTTCATCAAGGCAGACGTTTTTTCCAGTAACATGTCCGCCGAAGATGCAACATATTTGGGGTCTGTTTTCATATGGTTTACAAAATCTTTACGGCTGCCTTTGAAGTTAGAAGCTTTGACTACAACCTCCATTTCACCGCGAATACGTGCAACCTCATTCAGTCCAATTTGGTGAATCTGTGCGGGCGTGAGATTGGTCGTAGTTTGGGTATGTGCTCGGTAATTATAATATGCCAAACCTTGAGGCATTGATGACACACCAGCTGTTGTGCGGCATGTGGGCTTATACATCTGTACGTAAAAATTTAGAAAACTTTTATAAGCCGGCATTACTTTTTCGGTAACAGCAGTCTGGGCTGCCTTTTTCAACTGCGACCACTCCGTATCACTTATTGCTATTGTTTTTTTATCGAATGGTTGCATAAATACTGACTTGGAAATATCAGATACAATATTGGCCGAAATTGTTTTTTCAAAACCCAGCATGGATGGGCAAAATTGTGTAACATTCGCAGCGAGAGCTGCACGCGTTGTGGCAATACCTTCTGCATTAAAGCGAGGCACGTCGTTAAGACGTGCAACATAACTGTCATAATCTGCTTTATTGTAAAACGGTAGTTGCTGTGGCAGTCCACTTAAAAAGCTATGCCAGCCATATCGGTTGGTAAACAACATCAGCCGCTCAGGAAAAGCATTACCATCAATTAGGTCTTGTAGTTCACGGCGTAATATTTCCCAATTGATACGGTCTGCATTTGTAAGAGCAAGCGGATCGATTGCGTTTGCACGCCTCAGAAACAGTGCTGCTGAATTTGCGTTGCGATCCATACTAGCAATAGACTGCTCACCCAGGGTCGTATCGTAGCGGTGATCACCCAAGGTGGTTGCCAGAACAGGATTAGTTTTTAGTGTCCATTCCCAATGGTCATTAAGCAGAGTTTTAAATGTCTCAGTTGTTTGAGCGACAACGCAAAACGGGTAGAATATAAAAAATGTGGCAAGTATTTTTTTTAACAAGATACTTATAAGCCTGAAATTTGAAACTGAATTCATACGGTTTCTAGTCCTACACTATTATATTAATGGTTATATTGACTGTCTTGTTATCATGTTTGATACACGATGTGAAATAGGAGATAAAGCTTATGGTTGATAGAATGACCACGGAATGGCAGGCACTCGCTCAAAAAGAGCTTGGAAACTTGAAACTGTCAGATCTGACCTGGCCGACACCAGAAGGCATTGAAGTTAAACCGCTTTATACGGCTGACGATATCAGGGACATCCGTGCTGAAATGCCAGGCTTTGTGCCTTATACCAGAGGCGTTCGTGCAACAATGTACGCTAATCGCCCGTGGACAATTCGCCAGTATGCAGGGTTTTCCACAGCGGAGGACTCGAATGCATTTTATAAACGTAATCTTGCAGCTGGCCAGATGGGGCTTAGTGTTGCCTTTGATCTTGCAACTCACAGAGGATATGACAGCGATCATGAACGCGTCGCGGGTGATGTTGGTAAGGCAGGTGTCGCGATCGACTCAGTTGAAGATATGAAAATTCTATTTCAGGACATTCCACTTGATAAAATGTCAATCAGTATGACCATGAACGGCGCTGTTATTCCCTGCTTGGCGTTTTATATTGTAGCCGCTGAAGAACAAGGCGTTTCTTCAGATCAGCTATCAGGCACTATTCAAAATGATATTTTAAAAGAATTCATGGTGCGCAACACGTATATTTACCCACCCTCACAATCAATGCGGATTGTTGCTGATATAATCGAATACACGTCTAAATATATGCCAAAATTTAACAGCATTTCCATTTCAGGCTATCACATGCAGGAGGCTGGAGCGACACAATTACAGGAATTAGCCTTCACGCTTGCAGATGGCATGGAATATGTTCGAGCTGCCATGGCGCGCGGACTTGATGTCGATGCTTTTGCTGGTCGATTGAGTTTTTTCTTTGCTATTGGAATGAATTTTTTCATGGAAGTTGCCAAACTTCGAGCCGCACGTCAATTATGGGCACGCATAATGACAAATTTTGGTGCCAAGAAGGCCTCTTCATTAATGTTGCGTACACATTGCCAAACCTCCGGTGTTTCATTGACTGAGAAAGATCCTTACAATAACATAGTGCGCACAACACTTGAGGCGCTAGCAGCAACACTGGGAGGCACACAATCGTTGCATACCAATGCATTTGATGAGGCAATTGCACTACCAACGGATACATCGGCACGTATTGCACGCAACACACAGCTTATCATTGCAGAGGAAAGTAATATCACTCGGGTAGTCGATCCACTTGGTGGCTCATATTATGTTGAAAGCCTGACACAATCGCTCGTTGATAAAGCATGGGAGATGATAACAGAAATTGAGGCGGCTGGAGGCATGACAAAAGCTGTAGACCTTGGCTTGCCTAAACTCGAAATTGAGGCTGCGGCCACAGCTAAACAGGCGCGCGTAGATCGCTTGGAAGAGGTTGTTATCGGTGTGAATAAATATCGACTGGAGACAGAAGCGCCAATAGATATTCTGGAAATTGATAACGTAAAAGTACGGGAAGGACAAATTGCGAGATTACATAGTATTAAACGTCATAGAAATGCGCATGACGTATCAGCATGTTTGGAAGCCATCCGGCGCGGTGGCAAGGGGAACGATAATATGCTTGATCTGGCAGTGTTCGCAGCGCGTGCCCGCTGTTCGCTGGGCGAAATTTCAAGCGCTATGGAAGATGTGTTTGGAAGGCATGTGGCAGATGTAAAAACCGTACAGGGCGTATATGCTAAAAATTACGAAGGCGATGATCGGTTTGACCAAATTAAGAAAGATGTTTTGGCGTTTGAAAAGCGAGTTGGCAAAAAGCCAACAGTATTGATAGTTAAAATGGGTCAGGATGGACATGATCGTGGAGCAAAAGTCGTCGGCACGGCATTTGCTGATATGGGGTTTGATGCCGAAGTTGGTCCACTGTTTCAAAGCCCGAAGGAAGCGGTTGATATGGCTATAATAAAGAAAGTGCACGCTATTGGTATTTCGTCCTTGGCCGCAGGCCATAAAACACTCGTGCCAGCGCTTATCGAAGAACTTAAATCGAGAGGGCAAAATGAAATAATGATATTTGTAGGAGGTGTTATACCACTACAGGATTATGATTTTTTGTATCAGTCTGGTGTGAGTTCCATTTTTGGGCCAGGCAGCAATTTGATAGATTGTGCCGGCGAAATTCTTGGCCAACTTGGCCAGAAATTACGTCGATAGTATAATGCTAAAATTATTCATGCAGCAAGAGTATGAATATTCCTAAGCTTTGACAATAGCATATTGACGTTCATTCCGGAATTCCACTCAACCAAAGACTGTTCAATATGAACTGGCACAGTGTCACTACGGCCAGGCATTGTGAACATTGTATGGTGTAAAATAGATTTCAAGCGCGACATGGCGTAATGTGCCTGGGCATGATCGCTTTCTGGAAATGCAATCATATACTTTGATCCACTCAATCTTGCCACCATATCTTCACCACGCACGCAGCGGGAAATTATTTGGGCTGTTTGGCGAAGAATCGCATCTCCTGCAACATATCCGAAGCGTTCATTAATTATGTTTAGATTCATAAATGAACATTGACCCACTGAAAGTGCACGGTTGGCAAAAGACATTTCTTTAATTAACAGGCATACGTGATCAAGTCCAAAACCGTGAGAATACAATCCTGTCAATCCATCTCTCACAAAATTTTCATTTACATTATGGCATTCTTCAGAAAGCTGACGCCTTAAAACTTCATGGCGCAATAATGCCCTCACACGCGATTCAAGTTCATCTATACATGGACTGCCAAAAACAACATCATTCAGCCCCGCATTAAAAGCTCTTTCAAGATCATAACTGTTTTCAGTATCAAGCTGCATAATTACAGGATGGTTGTAAAGGCGCGATGAATTGCGCAATTCTGCAGCAAATGACAGAGCAGTATCAGTATTTTCTGATGCCAGCATAATCGATATATCAATATCTCTTGTGAATAATAGTGCATGCGCTGACTGCACATTATCACAATAATGAACATCGGAGAATTTACGTAATTGATTGTAGATTATTGATTGATAACGTTTGCTAGTATCTATGTCTATCAATAAAATGCTTGGCTCAGTGCACTTGCCTTTAATATTATCATGTACAAAATTTAGTTGAGTATCTTCAGGATCAGCTACAATCATGAATTTTTGCATAGTACTTAAGCGATTATTCAGCTCGCGTTTCATCAAGGCAAGACGGCTTAATCCTGATAACCTCGAAATTAATTGTCCAATGTAAATAGGTTCATGTACGACGTCGTCAAAACCCATATGAATAAGATCATCTTGTTCATTTGCAGAAATTTCGTCACAAAGTGCCACTAGCAGGCAAGCCGCCGATTTTGTAACAGCTAATAATTCTGCTCGAACAGCTTGTCCAGCTTTGCCAACCAACAGTGGCCAATCACCTCGAACAATAATTGCATCTGTATATTTTTCTACTAGAAGCTCTTCGGCCAAAGATTTTTGATTATTGACTACAGCCACATCGCAGCCGCGCTGTTTTAATTGATCAGCAATTGATATGCGATACTCATTCAAAGTATCCCACACTATAAATCGTCCCAGTTTGAGCATATTTTTATTCTGTTTTATTAAACCAAAATAATTGTATAGCCATGCAAAGTTAATAATCTTCGTTTAAATTGCTCACATTCAAGAGATTTATTCTAGGCATATTGACGGTTGAGCGCTGTTTTTTTGCTGATCATCCATTTATTTATAAACTCAGCGACCTGATCTCCTGGCATGGGCTCTGCACATAAATAGCCTTGCCAAGCCGTACACCCCTCACGCGAAAGCAAGTGCAGTTGCTGTTCTGTCTCAACACCCTCAGCGATAACAGACATACCAAGCGTGCGCGCCATTTCAATGATTGAGCGCACCATGGCTCTGTCACTGCGATGATTTGCTAAACCTTTAATAAAGCCTTGATCAATCTTAAGATAATCAAACGGTAACGATTTAAGGTAAGCATAGGATGCATGCCCTGTACCAAAATCATCAATGGCAACCCGCACACCAATTGCTTTTAACCGCTTTATTGTAACGATGGCATTTTGAACATCGTCGATGATAGCACTTTCTGTTATTTCAAGAGTGAGGTGATGTGGATCAAAGTCACACTCACTCAAGGTAGCCTGAACAATATGTTCAAAATCGTTAAACTTAAGTTGAACAGCTGCAACATTGACGGCCAGCCGAAAACTATTACCCTTAATTTGCGGCCATTGTTTCGCCTCACGCAAAGCACGCTTGAGAATTTCAGTGCCGAGCACTGTCATAATTTCGGCTTTTTCAGCGACCATCAGTAATGTATCAGGACTTATTGGCCCTAAACTTTGATGGTTCCAGCGCACCAAAGCTTCCATACCAATGATATTATTATCAGCCATCTGAACTTGTGGTTGATAGGCAAGGGATAATGTTTCAGTTGTAATTGCAATACGAAGATCTCTCTCTAACTCGGCCTGCGCATCGACTATTGGTACCAGATCAGACTGATAAACCACAAAACTGTTTGGAGCCTGTGTCTGTGCGGCAGAAAGTGCGTGTGTGGCTTGCCGGATAAGGGTATCAGCATTGCAAATATCGGTATCATTCATGGCTAGGCCGATGCGGCAGGCAACGTGAATGACATTACCATCAACAACAAAGGGTCGCTCAAAAAGATTTGCAATCTGTTGGGCATTAAAAACAGCATCCTTAAGCTGCAGCGGTGGTTCAAGCAGAATGCCAAACTCAGCACCACCAAAACGTGCCAAACGACGTCGATTAAATAGACCTGATCCATTACTCATTGACGTCATCAGCCGTATCAATCGTTTCGATACGGCTAGTAAAAGTCCGTTTGCCACACGCCTTCCGTAAGCTGTATTAACACGGTCAAAACGACTGAGACTGACCAATATCAATACTTGGGCAGCTACAGAAAAATCCTGTTCAGAGCTCGCGCTAATAAAGCCATTATTAAGCCACTCCCTCATTGTCTCTTCGGTGGCAAGCCCAGTTAACGGATCATCGTTCGGGCGCACGTCCTGAACCGAGATTGGTGTTGCATTTTCTACCAAGCGCACACAATTTCGTAAAATGAATCGAATGGTTTCAGAGAGTTCAATATCTTCAAACGGCGCAACCAAAAAATGTGTAGCACCGGCTTGATACAAACTTTCAAGTGCATCAACATTGCTGCGTTGCAATAAAACCAAGAGCGCACCTTGACGTTTATTAATCACTTCGGCAGCTTGCAATACTGCTGACAACCCTTGCGGCAAGGCGCCTCTGCAATCAATTATGAGGGTGGATATAGACGAATTTACCAATGTTTCTTGTAAGTTTTCAAAACTAATGACGTATGGGTCATACCCAAATTGCCTTACCTGCAAGGCTAGCAATTCCCCATGGCGAGGAGAGCACAAGAATATACCTGGTAATGTTGAGAATGTATTCAATATAATGACACGCCTACTACCGATACCCTTCATAATCTGTTATTATATATGTTTATCATAAACGCATAATACCAAAGCCTCAATAGCTATACATTAACCTACTATTTTCCTCCATTAACGATTTATATCGCATAATTTTAATACACTGTTAAATTTGATGGGGCATTCTTTAAATGTTAGTCAGTGCCATAAAATGAGTGCTGTCAACACCACAAGGAAACAATACATACGCATTAAAGCTGAGTATGCCGATAAATGCGGAAGGATGGCGGATAATGATGTCTACGTATGCGATGGCAGTAAATGGCCTCAATAATGCTGCCGATCGCTTTACCAGAGCGGCCAGTCAACAGGTGGTCAATTCATTAGCGACGAGTTCTTCATTTGCTGGTTCCCAGGGATACCAACAGCCAATTTCTTCATCACCGGCGAATTTGGCAATAACAAGCTTTCCACCACAAGGCACACCACTTTATACACCTTCGTACGCTGAAGATATTTTAACATTGAGGCAGGCCACTGCTGCGTACAAAGCAAATATTGAAGTTTTTAAGGGTATTGACGAAACTGCAAATACTGCACTTAAATTACTGCGTTAAAAAAGATTGCTCAATTAATGTATTTGCATGCTAATGCGCAAATGACTAAGATCATCAGGTGTTATGGCATCATATGTTGCCACTTGAACGGAACATAGATGGCCTGTGTTGCAGCCCTTCCAATGATTGAGATAGCCGCATAAAACTGGAAAATACGGTGCTTGATCAAGATCCTGCCATAGCAATGTCCTACAAAGCCCCGGTATTAATAAACTTTCAACTTCAATCTCAGCAGATGTCATTCGGTAGCCTAAATCCCACAAGCTCCTAGATTTTTGATATGGCAGCAACGCCATAAATCATGCTCCTTTTCCAAACCCTTACTGGTAATTCATTTCAATTGTTGCTTATAAAGTTATATGGTTAAGCTTTAATTGAAAACACAGAGAAAACGGCACAATATTTTTGTTATTATTTGCAAACTGGTATTTGCCCGTAGGCATATTGATTGGTCTGTTTTCCGCAGCCCCTATCGGGCCTGTGAACGTGCTTGTTATTCAGCGTGTGCTGCAACGCGGCATAGCCTCAGCATTGGTGCTGGGGCTAGGCGCCGCTGCCGGAGATGCCTTTTTTGCTGGTGTTTCAGCTTTAGGATTAGGGTTTGTTAAAACTTTGCTTAATACCAATCAACATGTGCTGCGATATGCAGGTGGTATTTTCATGATTGGTTTTGGCGCTCTATTATGGCGAAAAATACCTGATAGCATAGACTCGAAGAAACCATTACCGCAAGCAAAACATATGGCCGTTGCCATATTCATTATGACGCTAACAAACCCGGCAACCATACTATGGTTTATAACGGCTTTTGCCATGTTCCGCTTTAAGTTGATAGGGAACTCAACGCCAGACGCTATCACTAATAGCAGTCTGCTCGTGCTGGGTGTTTTCATAGGCTCTATGGTATGGTGGTTTGGCTTATCAAGCATTATTGTTCACTGGCGCGCTAAGTTTTCAGACCGCCATCTGGTGATTATGAATCATTTTGCAGCTGGTATTTTAATAGTTATGGGTATGATTGCGATAATTACGACCAATGTTTAATTAAAAATTAACTTTAAAACGACCATTAAGAGTTTATGATTATGAAAAGGCTTGATATGTTAGATATTGATTTTGCCAGTTTATTATGTTCAAGATTATGCCACGATCTTGTAAGCCCTGTCGGTGCATTAACCAATGGTGTTGAGCTTTTAAGCGATGAAACCGATGCCTCCATGCGCGAGCAATGCATGCAACTGCTTGCAGATAGTGCAAGGCAAACGGCAAATAAGTTAAAGTTTTTTCGACTTGCATTTGGAGCTGCTGGACGTTTCAACAGTCTTGTTGATATGCGAGAAATTCAATCAGCTATAGAAGGCATTTTTTCACCAGACAAAGTCAAGATTGATTGGCAAGTCAACGTGTCATCAATGCCCAAAGCAGAAATCAAAATTTTTATGAATATGGCACTTTTGGCTGGAGAAGCTTTGCTGAGGGGCGGTATATTGGTGCTAGCAGCTGAACGTGTTGCTGATCAATCTTATGAATTACGCGTGCGAGCAGAAGGCTCGCGCACTTTACTACCAGAAGAATTGAGAAGGGCATTGACAGGCGCGATTGAGGCCAAGGATGTAGATGCACGTACAGCGCCCGCTTATTTGATTTATAAACTTTTAGGTGTGTCCGGCATAATTAATGTTTCGCCTCCTGATCAAGCTGTAGTCGTCATAAGTGCATGTACAGCGTAATTTATTTATAGCTTTTTGAACATCCTTTACGAGACTTTAACCTTACAGCGTCCAAACTGAACTCAGAGCATGTAGAACATTTCTGCAAGACTATGTAACAGTTATTGAGGGTGCAATGGACGAATTATTAACAGACTTCCTAGCGGAAACACAAGAAGCCATTGATATTGTTGATAATGAGCTACTGCGCTTTGAGCTCAATCCAAACGATAAGGCTGTGCTCGACAATATTTTTAGACTCGTTCATACAATCAAAGGGACGTGTGGCTTTATTGGTTTGCCAAGGCTTGAAGCCATTGCGCATGCAGCTGAAAACATTCTGGGAAAAATCAGAGAAGGAAAACTTACTGCTAATTCTAATATTGTTACGTCTATTCTGCTATCAATTGACTGTATCAAATTTATATTGGCAAACCTTCACAAAACAGGCCTCGAACCAGACGGTAACGATCTTAAACTTATTGCTGAATTGAACGCCGTTGCAGACCAAAGTGACAACAATAATTTAAATATCCACTCTATGGAAGTTTTGACGGAAACCGCTTTTACTCAAAGCCGACAGGATTATACGTCATATAATGAACCAGAGGCCTCTTCAAAAGAGGATCAAGCAAAACTGGGGACACAAAATATACGTGTATCCGTTGATCTTCTTGAAAACCTGATGACGCTTGTTTCAGAGCTGGTTCTAACACGCAATCAACTAACACAACTTGTGCGAAAGAGTGAGAATAGTGAATTTACAATTCCTGTTCAAAGACTGTCCCAATGCACAACCGAACTTCAAGAAGGCGTCATGAAGACGCGCATGCAACCTATAGGCAATGCATGGTCAAAAATGCCGCGTATTATACGAGATTTATCAAAAGATCTTGGTAAAAAAATAACACTTGATCTTAAAGGCCAGGATACAGAGCTTGATCGTCAGGTACTTGAAATGATCAAGGATCCACTGACGCACATGATTCGAAACTCTGTTGATCATGGCATAGAAAAACCTGAAGTGCGCCGGTTATCAGGTAAATCTGAGACTGGTCACATTCGAATGAATGCATATCACGAGGGTGGATATATCATTATAGAAATTGCGGATGATGGCCGCGGTCTTAATCTTGCTAAACTGAAATCTAAAGCTATTGAGTCCGGACTAGTTACGGCGGCCGATGCAGAAGCGCTCTCTGATAATCAAATCCACAAATTTATTTTTCACCCTGGCTTAACCACAGCGGATGCTGTTACGTCTGTTTCAGGTCGCGGTGTTGGTATGGATGTAGTGCGCGCCAATATAGAAAAAATATCAGGGAAAATAGATGTTTCATCTCAGGAAGGTCATGGAACAAAATTTTCTATAAAAATCCCGCTCACTCTTGCAATTGTTTCAGCTTTAATAATTGAATCGGGTGGTGAGCGTTTTGCCATACCACAAATTTCAGTGCTGGAACTTGTACGCACAGCCTCGGATAGCGAAAATCGTATAGAACGCATTAATGAAACACCTGTGCTGCGTTTGCGTAATCGATTGCTGCCACTGGTATTTATGAATTCAATATTAAAACTTAAAGATACACCAAGTGAAAACGACGAAATGTTTATTATTGTTTCGCAAGTTGGGTCTTTTATATTTGGGATTGTTGTAGACCAGGTGTTTGATACAGAAGAAATCGTTGTTAAACCTGTGGCACCGATATTAAAAAATCTAACAATCTATTCCGGCAATACAATTTTGGGAGATGGCAGCGTCATTATGATCCTCGATCCAAATGGTATAGCCAACATAATTTCTCAAAATCGTATTGAAGATGAAAACTCTCAAAGAAACGAAGACATCCAGGCTTCCTTGAACAATAAAGAAAGCATGCTGATATTCAGCGCAGGCAATTCCACTCCAAAAGCGGTTCCATTATCACTTGTTGCCCGACTTGAGGATGTTCAGACTAACACAATTGAATTTTCCGAAGGTAAGCCTACTGTGCAATATCGAAACAAGATGGTGCCATTGCTTTTCATCGATCAGGATTGCCAACTTAAAAGTGAAGGCAGGCAGCCGCTGTTGGTATTTAACGATGGCGATCTCACTATGGCGCTTATTGTGGATGAAATACTTGATATCATAGAAACGGATTTAAAAATTGATCTTTCAAATGAACGTAATGGTCGCGTAGGCTCCGCCATCATTGCAGGCAAGGTTACTGAAATTATTGATGTCGGCCATTACTTTACCAGAACGTTCAAAGAGTTCCTGAAAAAGCCTGAAGATAGAGTTCTAGATTTGTTTGCCATGCCAAAGAGCAAAAAACTTCTTTTGGTTGACGACAGTTCTTTTTTTCAAACCATGCTTAAGCCCATACTCATGGCTGCAGGCTACACCGTCACAACAGCTCCAAATGCAAGCGAAGCTCTCAAGCTGCGAGAAGATGGTGAAATATTTAATATTATTATTTCTGATATTGAAATGCCAGGCTTGTCAGGGTTTGATTTTGCACAAACCGTACGTGAATCCGGCCCATGGTCAGAAACACCAATGATTGCGCTTTCGTCACTCAACCAAGCTAAGGATATTGAACGTGGCCGGTTATCTGGTTTCAACGACTATGTAGCAAAATTTGATCGTGATTCTCTGCTCACGGTTATTGATCGGCAAATAAAGTTTCATTCTGAAGCAGCCTGAAGAAATAAATAAATAATTTTAAGGATATCATATGGCGATTCAAGAATTTGTTACTTTAAGACTTGCGCATCAGTTGCTCGGCATCCCTGTTTTGTCGGTTCACGATGTGCTGAAACCACACAAGATAACACCAACGCCGTTGGCACCGGATTGGGTTGAAGGTGTGTTAAATTTACGCGGCAAAATAGTAACTGCGATTGATATGCGCCGACGTCTGGGTCTGCCACCACGCAAAATTACAACCGGGTTTGGGATGAGTATTGTTATTGAATATCAAGGCGAACCCTATTCACTATTGATTGACAGTGTGTGTGAAGTTTTGGCGCTTGATGATGAAAATTTTGAAAGAAATCCGGTTACCCTGGATAGTCGGTGGCGTCAGGCATCAGCAGGTATTTATCAGCTTCAGAATGAATTACTGATCATTTTGGATGTGGAACGCTTGCTCGATCTTGATTTCTCTATTGCAGCTTAACACCTTCTCAATGCTCTTTGATTAAAGTGAATGATATAATCTGTAGAGGCTGACGGAGACTAATATGAAGACATGTCTAGTTGTTGACGATTCGAAAGTTATTCGGCGCGTTGCGCGCAGAATTCTGGAAGAATTACAATTTGAAATTGATGAAGCAGTAGATGGTCATGATGCATGGGAGCAATGCCAATCAAAAATGCCGGATATGGTTTTGTTGGACTGGAATATGCCAGTGATGAATGGTTTTGATTTTCTGCGCCAATTGCGCGGATCGGATGTTCCAAAACAGCCAATAGTTGTTTTTTGTACCACTGAAAATGATTTGGCACATATACGCGCAGCGATTGATGCCGGGGCTAATGAATACATCATGAAGCCGTTTGATCGTGAAATTATTGAAGCCAAGTTATCTCAAGTTGGACTTATCTAAAAAACTAGGATCTTATTATGTCCGACGCTCATGTGGCCAAAAGTAGAGTGCCAGACGAATATGCCGTGAAGGATGAAATAAAGCCAATTAAAGTTCTGGTCGTTGACGACTCAGCCGTTATACGTGGTCTTATATCGCGCTGGCTAGAACTCTCAGGCGAAATCCAAGTTATTGGAACCGCTGCAAATGGTATTGTGGCAATACAAATGCTTGAAGCCTATGATGTAGAGGTCATTCTGCTGGATGTTGAAATGCCGCAGATGGATGGTTTGTCTGCACTGCCCAAACTTATCGCGCTTCGACCCAATATACAAATATTGATGGTCTCTACCATTACGTTGAACAATGCCGAAGCATCAATTCAAGCCCTTGAGTTAGGCGCGGCAGATTATATAGCAAAACCCTCTGGCATTAGGTTTTCTACAGCAGATAATAATTTTAAAGCCTCTCTTGTAGACAGGGTATTAGCTTTAGGAAAAAGATATCGCACGCTTGAAAATTTAGGATCAGTTTTAAAAAGCGATACTAAAATAGAGCCTATCAATAAGATTCAAAATCAAGCAAACAAAGTTATGAATGCAGGGAATATAAATTTCCGACCTTTATCACAATCAATTCCTAAAATCCTGGCAATAGGATCATCAACTGGTGGACCACAGGCTTTGTTTTCATTTTTGCAAGAATTACCGAAGCCTTTTCCCGTACCGATTGTTATTACGCAGCATATGCCACCTACATTCACATCTATGCTGGCGCAACATATCACACGACTGACATCGCTTTTGGCATCAGAAGGCAAACATGATGAAGTTTTGAAAAATAATACCGTCTATATAGCTCCCGGCGATCGACACATGTATATCAGGGTTGATCACGGCGGTTGCCATCGTATCGTCATTTCAGATGATCCACCCGAAAATTTTTGTAAACCAGCAGTCGATCCGCTATTTCGATCTGTCGCACGTGTTTACGGCGATGCTGCTTTATGTCTAGTATTAACTGGAATGGGATCAGATGGCTCGCGTGCTGCGCGCGATGTTATCAATGTCGGCGGTACCGTTATTGCGCAGGACGAAGCAAGCTCTGTAGTCTGGGGCATGCCAGGTGCAGTTGTGCAAGCTGGCTTTGCCTGCCGCATTGAACCCTTGTCAAGCATGGCGTCCCTCGTGGGACGATTAATGCAGGGGGCCATTATATGAGTAATTTAACAGCTACCGAGTTCACAACAATTGCAGATATTATTCAAAAACGTTCTGGCTTGATGCTGACTATGGATAAAATTTATCTCCTAGAAACGCGACTAACGCCTTTTGCACGGCGCAGAGGTATGGCAGACTATAAATTACTTTTGAGAGATGTGCTAGCCAACCCGAATGATGTAATTCTTACAGAAATCATCGAAGCTATGATGACCAACGAAACTTATTTCTTCCGAGATAAAGCGCCTTTCTCTAATATTGACGAAGATTTTCTATCGAAATTCAGAAAACAGAATGCCACAGAAAAAAAATTGCGCATTTGGTGTGCTGCATGCTCCACGGGCCAGGAGCCGTATTCTCTGGCTATGATGTTCAATGAGAAAGTTGTGGAGTGGCAAGGCTGGTCAATTGAAATTCTTGCAACAGATATATCAGAGTTGCCTTTGGCGCGTGCGCGTGCAGGTGTTTATACACAATTTGAAGTTCAGCGTGGTCTACCGATTAATTTGTTAATGAAATATTTCACGCAAGTTGATGAGAATTGGAAAATTATACCTAAAATTGCCTCGGCAGTTAAATTTCAGAAATTTAATTTACTCGATTCAATGTCTGGTCTTGGCTGTTTTGATCTTATTTTGTGTCGCAATGTGTTGATTTATTTTAATCAGGCTGGAAAAATAAAGGTTCTTGAGTCATTAGAGCGACAACTCAATCGCAATGGAGCGCTTGTTCTCGGGGCATCAGAAGCAGTTTTTGGTCTCTTGCCAACATTGCAGCCCTCACCGGATTTACGGGGATTTTATATACGGTCTGAACCTTCTATTGCATCGACTATAGCTGCGTAATTCTTCGAATTTGCGGTTATTGTTTTATGACTCTAGTAAAGCTTTATGCCAACGCAAAGCACCGATTTTTATAACGATTTACAGCTCAGCCTCGCGCTGGCCTGGAAAATGCTCGTTGTCGGCAGCAGCGACAGGCGCACAGCATTTCACACTCCGTGTGTGACGACTATTGATAAAGCTGAGCCAAGCTCGCGGATAATGGTGCTTCGCAGCGTCGATGCTGTAATGCGAAAGTTGCGTTTTCACACAGATATAAGGTCGGCCAAAGTTGCTCATCTTGAATTATCTCATGCCGTTTCTGTGCTCTGTTATGATTCAACTGCAAAAATTCAACTTCGCTTGAATGGTTTTGCCGAAATTTTAACCGAGGGACCGTCCGTAGATTTGGCGTGGAAACAGATAAGCTTATATGGCAGGCGTTGTTATCTCGCTGGTATTGCACCCGGCAGTTCGTCCGATAAGCCAACTTCAGGCTTGACGCTGCAGTTTCAGGGCATAAAGCCAAGCGAGGAGGAATCTTCTGCTGGCAGGCTTAATTTTGCAATTTTACAGGTTAACATACACACTATCGAGTGGCTTTATCTTGCGAATGAAGGCCACCGAAGAGCATTATTTACATGGGATAACAATATTTTAAGCTATGGTTGGCTGGTACCATAGAATTACGTTTCCTATACTGTCATAAAAACGTAACAAAAATTATATATTTCTTAATGATCGCATATTTTGGCATCAGATAGTATTAACTTGCTTTGGAACATATAATGAAAACGCTTAATATTGTAGCATTGCTTTTAAGTACGACTACTTTGTCTGCACCTGTTTTATCAACACATGCTATTGCTCAACAAGCTGAAGCTGTGTCGGATAACCCAACACCGGAGCAAGCACAGAACGCTCTTTTGCAGGCTCAGGTTGAGGCGCTTCAGGCTCAGCTTGATTCACTGAAGGAGCGGATGAAAAAACAGGAAGGCACAGTCAAATGGAAGGGCGCTCCCCAGCTTTCAGGTGATTCCGGTTGGGCTTTTAAAGTACATGGCAGATTTCAATATGATGTAGGTTACACCAGTCAGCCAGGAATATTGGTTGATAATTTTAATGCACCAGTATCAACCAGTGTGCCAATCACAACTGGGGGCAGTGTGCCTGTCATAGGTAATCCGAGCGGTAACTTCATTGGTGCCAATGGGCAACCGGGGCAATTCGGTTTCGGATCTCGCTTGCGGCGTGTTAGAATTGGTGCACAAGGTAGTATGCCGGGCGGTTTCAGTTACTTATTTGACTTTGATTTTGCCAACACAGTTATCAGTTTCGGTGAGGTAGCGTTGCATTATCAGGCTAACAATAGCCCATTAAAATTTTCAATCGGCAATTTTGAGCCTTACGAATCTCTTGAACAAATTACCTCCGAGAGGTTCACTTCGTTTCTTGAGCGCTCTCAAATGAATGAAGCTTTCAATGCAACCAGACGGTTGGGTGTTGGCGTAGATTATTACAAAGGTGATCTGGGAATCGGTGTCGGCATTTTCAATTCCGCACTTAACAATCTCGATGCAAATACAAAAAATAACGACGAGTGGGAAGCTGCAGGTCGCTTGTTATACAATCCGCTTTACGGCGAATATCAATTGCATTTTGGTGCGAACTTTCAGCGTCATCAGGCGCGACAGGCGGATCAGACTTTTCGCTACCGTGCCAGGCCTTTTATTCAGACAACCGATATTCGCTATGTTGATACCGGAATGTTGTCAGGTAAAAGCGATATTACAGCAGGCGTGGAAGCCGCAGGCATAATGGGCCCCTTGCATGTGGTCGCAGAAGCGCAGATTACCAAACTGAATGCTATAAAGCCAGGTGAAGTGGTGTCAATCAATGCTAACAATCAAGGTTCTGCACTTACCTCCCCTGATCTAACAAGTGGTTCAAGGCTCACTGGTAATCCTACTTTTTACAGTGCCTATGCTGAAGCTGGGTATTTTTTGACAGGTGAAACACGAGGTTACAATAAAACAGAAGGCAAGTTTGATCGTACCAAAGTCTTGAACGGCTTTGACAAAGGCGGTTGGGGAGCCTGGCAGCTGATCGGGCGCCTTGATTATCTTGATCTTAACAGCAAGGCAGGTTCAACCGTTGCGCAAACAGCGGTTGCTCCAGGCATTACCAGCGGCTCAGTTGGTGGCTGCGTTGTCGCTGCATCGGCAACGCCTGGTACATGTTTTGTCAACGGCGGCAAGCAATATGGCTATCAGTTGGGGCTTAACTGGTATCCTACCGATTATATTCGCTTCATGCTTGATTACAGCTATGTGAGCGTCAAGGGGTTAAACCTCAATGCAGCTGGCGGTATACCCGGTTCAGGCCGGGTTGGAACAACACAAGGCACAAGCAGCCTCAACAGTAGTGTTATCGGATTCAGGTCAGCGTTTGATTTTTAGGGTGTTCGGAAAGTTGTATCAGCTTTCATTAAACAACTCTCGACCAATCAGCATCCGCCTGATTTCTGATGTACCGGCGCCAATTTCATACAGTTTGGCGTCGCGCCATAAGCGTCCTGTGGCATAATCGTTGATATAGCCATTGCCACCAAGGCACTGAATAGCTTCACCAGCCATCCATGTGGCTTTTTCTGCTGCATAAAGAATGCAACCGGCAGCATCCTTGCGGGTCGTTTCACAACGGTCGCAAGCTTGTGCGACAGCATAGACATAAGCGCGGCATGCGCCCCATGTCGTGTACATATCAGCAAGCTTGCCCTGCATCAGTTGAAAAGTACCAATTGGTTGGCCAAACTGTTCCCGCTCATGAACATAGGGCAGTACAATATCAAGCGCTGCATGCATAATGCCAAGTGGACCAGCGGCCAGTACAACCCGCTCATAGTCAAGACCGGACATCAGAATATTGACGCCACGACCTTCCTCACCAAGTATGTTTTCATAAGGCACATAGCAATTATCAAATACCAGTTCACCGGTGTGCGAGCCACGCATGCCCAGTTTGTTCAGTTTCTGCGCCACCGAGAAGCCCGCAAACTGCTTTTCAATCAGAAACGCTGTTATACCACGGTGGCCCAGCTCAGGGCTGGTCTTGGCATAGACAACGAGCACATCAGCATCCGGCCCATTGGTGATCCACATTTTGGTGCCATTGAGCAAAAAACCATCGTTACGCCTTTCCGCTTTTAGTTTCATCGACACCACATCCGAGCCCGCACCCGGCTCGCTCATCGCCAAAGCACCAATATGCTCACCAGAAATAAGTTTTGGGAGATACTGTGCTTTCTGGACAGTATTGCCGTTCCGCACGATTTGATTAACACAAAGGTTAGAATGTGCGCCGTAAGACAGCCCAACGCTAGCTGAGGCACGACTGATTTCCTCAACAACCACACAATGGGCCAAATACCCCATTTGTGCACCGCCAAATTCCTCTGGTGCTGTAATACCCAGAACGCCAAGATCTCCCATTTTACGCCATAAATTCATTGGGAACTGATCTGATGCATCAATATCAGCTGCATGCGGCGCGATTTCGCTGGCCGCAAATCGGGCTACGGACTCTCGCAGTATGTCAATATCTGCCCCTAATGCAAAGTTTAGGATTGGAAAATCACTCATTGCAAATTCCTAGCATGACCAGTTTTTAAAAAATGCTATTCTCGAACTGTATTTAACCCGAGATTAACCTGCAACGTTGATAGTTGTATATAACTAAATAGCTTGTGAATAATGAGCAGGAGCATTTTATATGGCTGATGAACATAAACTGAGCAGTGCTGATGTGCGCTCACTGCTTAGCGATCCTTCAACAGAAAATCGTTCAAAAACGGCGGCTAAAATAGGCACTCATTTCACAGATGGTACTCTTAGCGATTCAGAGCGCCGTACAGCTGAGGATATTTTCCGGCTGATGATCAGAGATCTGGAAGTTTCTGTGAGAAAATCTTTGTCGCACAGCATACGCTTATCCAAAGATTTACCACGCGATATTGCAATAACGCTGGCAAATGATGTGGCTGATGTTGCCTTGCCAATCATTACCTACAGCGAATTACTCACCGATGAAGATTTAATAAATATTGTAGCGACAAAACCGGAAGATTATCAGTGTGCCGTTGCCTCACGTGCCGTTGTTTCTGAGCACGTTTCCAAGGCACTGGTTCAAACCGGCAACGAAACTGTCGTTGCACAACTCGTCGCCAATGAGGGTGCAATTGTAAACGAGGCAACAATGGCGCAAGTGCTGGACACACATGGTCATATTGCTAAAATATCGAATCCGATGGCAAACCGAAAAGTGTTGCCACTTGGCATAGCAGAACGCCTGGTCAATCTTGTCTCGACAAAAATTCGCGATCATCTTGTCACGCATCACGATCTGTCACCGGATATGGCTATGGATTTGCTGCTAGATAGCCGAGAGCGTGCAACACTGCATTTGCTTGATGGTGATGACGAGGCGCCGGATGTGGTGGCGCTCGTTGACCAACTCTATAAAAACAAACGACTGTCTGATTCCATTGTGCTGCGTGCCATATGTATGGGAGACATATCTTTTTTTGAAGCGGCCCTTGCGCGTAAAGCCAATATTTCAGTCGCCAATGCGTATCAACTGATCCACGATCGCGGTCAGACAGGTCTTGAAAGACTATTCGAAAAAGCCCAAATGCCTGCCAATATGCTGAAGGTTGTGCGGATGGCTTTGCAAACCATGAATGAGATTGGCGGGAATATTGATGACCGCCAAACTCTGCGCTCGGTGATGATGGAACGTGTGGTCACGCAGTTTGAGGATGGGCTCGACGATATGGATTATTTCATTGCCAAACTATCAGGCCGAGGGACTGTCACAGCCCACGCAGCTTAATATTTAATGCCCTCCGACAGCCAGCTTGAGGGCCGTCCAACCACTATTATCACGCATAACTTCACGCGCTGCATTATAGCCCGGCATGCCTGAAACCCCACCACCTGGGTGCGTGCCAGCACCGCACATATAAAGATTTTTGATTGGCGCACGGTAACTTGAATTGCCCAGCACAGGCCGTGCTGCCCACAACTGATCGAGTGACATATGCCCGTGCATGATGTCACCATCAATCAAGCCAAATTTGCGCTCCAAATCAAGTGGTGACAATATCATGCGCCCAACTATAGATTTGCTAAAATTCGGTGCCCACGTATCAACTGTTTTGATAATCATATCCGCTATGTTTTCACGTTCATCATCCCACGAACCATGGGGAAGTTTTGGTGTAAACTGCTGGCAAAACAAGCTGGCAACGTGCGCACCTTTCGGTGCAAGGCTATCATCGACGGTGCTTGGAATCAGAATTTCAACGATTGGCTGTTTGGACCAGCCTTGTGCACGTGCGTCCTGATATGCCCTATCCATATAATCCAGTGTTGGGGCTAATATTATGCCGCACTGAAGATGCTCAGCATTGCTTTTGCCAGGCAGGCAAGTGAAATCAGGCAACTCTGACAAGGCTACATTCATACGGAATGTACCAGAACCACACCGGTAGCCATCAATGCGTTTTCGGAAGCTGGCATCAAGATCTTTAGTATCAATCAACTGCTGAAATAACAATCGCGGGTTCAGGTTGGAAATAACAATATCAGCGCGCAGCTCCTTGCCATCCTCAAGAGCAACACCAACGGCTTTGTCGCCATCCACGAGCAGCTGCTTGACAGGTGAATCGGTTCTTAAAACGACGCCCTTAGCCTGGCAGGCACGGGCCATCGCTTGGGTGATAGCTCCCATACCACCAATGGCGTGGCCCCAGTTACCCTTTTTGCCGTTCACGCCGCCAAATGTATGATGCAGCAAAACATAAGCTGAGCCCGGTGTATCAGGGCTTGCATAATTGCCGACGATCGCATCAAAACCAAAGGCGGCTTTAATGGGATCGCTATCAAACCATTTGTCAAGAAAATCCCTGCCACTTTCGGTGAACAAATCAAGCAAATCCCGTTGTTGTTCCTGCGATAATTTACGCATGCTGTTGGCTTGGCGCAGCGCGCGTGGCCAGCCCTTGATGCCATCAGCGGCATTGGGAGGCGTTTCCATTGCTAGATCGCGCAACACATCGCCAATCGCATCCAACATGTTGTAATAAGCGGGCAGGGCGGCAGCGTCTTTTTCAGAAAATTTTGCCACTTCTTTTTGAGTGCGTTCCAACCCGCCGCCAACTTTTAAATAGCGGCCACATTCGGTTGGCAAAAAATTAGAAATTGGCCGATCAATTATTTTCAAGCCAAGCCCGTGTAAATTCATATCAGCAATAATTTTTGGACTGAGCAGACTGACGGTATAACTTGCAACGGAATTGCGGAAACCTGGAGCGAATTCTTCAGTGATGGCGGCTCCGCCAACCACACCACGCTTCTCACACACTGTCACATCAAAGCCAGCCGACGCCAGATAAAACGCACAGACCAAGCCATTGTGCCCGCCACCAATAATAAGTATTTTTTGCCCTGATGCCATGATTCTTGCCTTGTGAGTACAAGTGATAGATATAGGCCTCAGCGCTGAAAATCAACCAACCCGCACAAAGGTGTACCGAGGCATTCATGGCTGAGCAATCAACTCCACCAGACCCGCAGGGTAGTTTGGAAACGGCTCTGGCCCATACACAGCGTCTGCTGGCATTATCACCGGTTATGGCCGAGGAGCAGGCTGCGGAAATCTTGCGGGTGGTGCCGGATCATCCGCAGACGCAATTGTATCTGGGCGTTGCGCAGCGTCTGCAAGGCAAGGCTGGGGTTGCGAGATATACTTTTCAGTCTCTGCTCACCCGCCAGCCGCACTTTGCCCAGGCACATTACGAAATGGGGTTGGTTCACGCGGAACTGGGTGATCCACAATCAGCTATTGCTGCCTTAAAAAAGGCGACTGAAGTAAACACACAGCACGCCGCCGCATGGCGTGCTCTGGGCGATCAACTTACATTAACCGGTGATGTTGCGGCGGCGGACGACGCCTATTGTCAACACATCAAATCGGCTGTGAACGATCCGCAACTGATGGAAGCGGCTGTTGCACTTTGCGATAACGAGCTGGCCGTAGCCGAGCGACTGCTAAAAGATTTTCTTAAAATACACCCGACTGATGTTGGCGCTATTCGCATGCTTGCGGAACTTGCCACACGACTGGGCCGTTATGAGGATGCTGAAAACTTGCTATCCCGCTGCCTTGAGCTGATGCCAAGTTTTTCCGCAGCGCGACACAACTACGCCATTGTGCTTTACCGGCAGAATAAATCTGAAAAAACTATTGCACAACTCGATAAATTGCTGGAAGCGGACCCGCGCAATGTGACATACCGAAATTTGCAGGCAGCTTCACTGGTGAGCGTTGGCAATTATGATGCAGCCATTGTCATTTACGATGCAATGTTGAAAGACCATCCGCAGCACGCACTGGGCTGGATGAGCTACGGCCATGCGTTAAAAACTGTTGGTAGACAAGCTGATAGTATTACTGCCTATAGGGAAAGTATAAAACTCAAACCAAATTTGGGTGAGGCTTACTGGAGTTTGGCGAACCTGAAAACATTCCGTTTTACTGACGATGATGTACGTCAAATACACGATCAGCTTGCCAGCAAAAATCTCAGCACCGAGGATGATTTTCACCTTCACTTCACGCTTGGCAAGGCGCTTGAAGATTTGAAGCACTATGAACAATCGTTTGAACACTATGCGGTGGGTAATAAAAAGCGACGGCTGGAGATTGATTATAATGCTGAAGATACATCCGCTCATGTGCAGCGGTCCAAAAAACTGTTCACCAAATCTTTTCTGTCCAATCGTGCAGGCCAGGGATGCACGCTTGCTGATCCAATTTTTATCGTAGGTCTGCCGCGATCAGGTTCAACGCTTGTTGAGCAAATTCTGTCCAGTCATTCGCAGGTTGAGGGCACGATGGAATTGCCGGACATTATGGCCATGTCGCGGCGTATAGGCGGACGCAAAAAACGTGAAGAGGAGAGCAATTATCCCGAAGCTTTAGCCGATCTTAAACCAGAGGAGTTGCATGCGCTGGGTGAAGAATTTATAAACCGTACCCGCATTCAGCGCCGCGAGGGCAAAGCCTTTTTCATCGACAAGATGCCCAATAACTTCTTGCACACAGGTTTCATCCACCTGATTCTCCCCAATGCCAAAATTATCGATGCGCGCCGTCACCCGCTCGGCTGTTGTTTTTCAATTTTCAAGCAGCACTTCGCGAGAGGCCAGAATTTCAGTTACAGTCTTGAAGATATTGGTCGGTATTACAGCGACTACGTAGATTTGATGGCGCATGTCGATGCGGTGCTGCCGGGCCGTGTGCATCGAATCATATATGAACATATGGTAAGCGATACGGAAACAGAAATCCGCAGGCTACTGGCCTATTGCGGGCTGGATTTTGAAGAACAATGCCTACGTTATTATGAAAACAATCGCGCTGTTCGCACCGCCAGTTCCGAACAAGTGCGTAAACCTATCTATAAGGAAGGTGTTGACCAATGGCAGCACTACGAACCTTGGCTTAATCCGCTTAAAACCGTATTAGAACCTGTGTTGAGCGGCTATCCAGACTAAAACTGTGATAATGCAAGATTGATGACAAATATACCACAGTTCAGTGTTAATTATGCAATTATGCATTATTTTATGCATCAGTCTCTTTGAGCGCTTGACCGTCCTTGTCGCTTTGGTTAACCCAAAATTTGAATTTATCACAACACGTCGGGAGTCGCCATGAGCAGAGCACTATATTTTACAAAAATTCGTAATTCCAAAATATCTGCGTTACTGGCCACGACAATACTGGCAACTGCAGGCCCTGCGCTGGCGCAACAGGCAGCCCCGGCAACAACGCCTGTTACAAAAGATGCAGGGCTTGAGGAAATTGTTGTAACAGCAACCAAACGCTCAGAAAAATTACAATCTGTACCGATTAGTATTCAAGCTTTTGGCACAGAAAAGCTCAGACAAAATCAGGTGGCGAGCTTTGATGATTATGCCAAGCTGTTGCCAAGCGTAAGCTTCCAATCATTTGGTCCGGGCCAGACCCAGCTGTCATTTCGCGGCATCACCAGCGGCGGCGATGGATTGCACATCGGGTCGCTGCCAACGGCTGGTCTCTATCTTGACGAAATTCCTGTGACAACCATAGGTGGCGCCGTTGATCTTCATGTTTATGATATCGCGCGAGTGGAGGCACTATCAGGGCCTCAGGGCACTTTATATGGTGCAAGTTCCCTAGCTGGTACTTTGCGTTTGATAACCAATAAACCGAAGCAAAACGTATTTGAAGCAGGGTATGATCTTACCTTAGACAAGTTTGGCAATGGCGACGCAGGCGGCACAGTGGAAGGCTTTGCAAACATTCCAATTGTAAAAGATAAAGTAGCGATCCGGCTTGTGGGTTTTTATGAACATGATGGGGGGTACATTTCCAACGTAGCCAAGACGCGAACTTTCACTTTAGATGACAATGATCCCACAACTAATTTGACCGTTAATAATGCGGCGCTGGTTAAAAAGAATTTTAACTATGTGGATACGTACGGCGGGCGCGCAGCACTGGGTATTAACCTCGACGAACACTGGACAGTGACGCCAACGGTAGCATACCAAAAGCAGGTTGCGCATGGCCCTTTCCTCTATGATCCCAAGGTTGGTGATTTAAAAGTCACTGACTTTTTGCCAACACGTAATGCCGATGAATTTTATCAAGCAGGGTTGACGATTGAAGGTAAGGTTGGCAACTTTAACCTAACGTATGTTGGTGGCTATTTTGCTCGCACTGCTGCCAATGTTAGTGATTACTCTTATTATACTGTGGTGTACGATACAATTACGAGCGGCGGTTCTTTTCCAGGCTACACAAACTTTATTGATTCAGCTGGAAATTATATCAATCCGACGCAGCAAATAATTAGTCGAGATGACTATACAAAACTAAATCAAGAGTTTCGCATAACATCGCCAGCTGATCTCCCTGTCCGTGGCACAGTGGGTTTGTTTTATCAAAGGCAAACCGACTATGTACAAGCTGATTATGTGATTGATGGATTGTCTAATGCTGTCAATGCAAACGCACCTTTTGGTGTGGTGCCAGGAACAACAAACACTGCATTTTTAACGCGACTTAACCGCCTCGATAAAGATTACGCAGCATATGGTGAATTAAGTTATGATATATTGCCACATTTAACACTTACAGGTGGTATTCGTGGCTTTCTATCGAAAAATTCCCTCATAGGATTTTCAGGGTTTAGTTACAATTTAGGTTCGCCAGATATAACTGATCCTGCATACGATCCTAATGATAGCACAAAAGGTCGTCGTCTGTGTTTGCCAACCAGTTTGCCTGGCATACCCTGCATTAATGTTCACGCACCTAATGGCGCCAGCGGACCAGTTCGAACAAATCAAAGTGGCGAAACACACAAGCTTAATTTGTCTTACAAAATAGATTCTGACAAGCTCATATACGCTACATACTCAACTGGATTTCGCCCAGGTGGTGTAAACCGTAGACCACAATATGCTCCTTATATTGCCGATACAGTTAATAATTTTGAGCTTGGTGCAAAAACGAGTTTTCTGGATCGTAAGGTACGTTTAAATATTGCAATCTATTATGAGCAGTGGAAAAATTTACAATTTGCTCTCAGTCCTCCCGGATCTAACGGCGTGTTCAGTACGTTTAATGCGGGTGATGCCAGAGTTTATGGCTTAGAGTCTGATCTTAGCTGGCGTGTAACCCCTGAATTTACAATTTCAGGCTCCGGCAGTTACATCGATACAGCGGCCACCAAAGACATTGCCTTTGCTAGTAATATTACCATACTCAAAGGAACACGATTGCCTGTACAGCCAAAATATAAAATTAATATGACGGCTCGTTACGATCATCAACTCGGTACCATAGACGCTTTTCTTCAAGGCGTATTGGCAACACAAGATGGCACTCGACCATTTTTTCCCGATTACGGTGTTCCCAATACCAAAGGCTTCACCACAGCTGATTTTTCTTTTGGCGGTAAGTCTGGAAACACCACATTTGAGGTTTTCATGCAGAACGCATTTGATAGTCGCGGTACACTGTCTCAGAACACCGTCGCTTCAGTTAATCTAAGCTTTCAATATGCCCGCAACTATCCTATCAAGCCGCGCTATATGGGCATTAAATTCGGCCAAAAATTCTAAATTAGATCTTCAAAGTTTACCGCACCACCCGCGTCTCGACACCTGAGAGAGAGGGTGGTGTCGGGACGCGGGCTTTCACGGTACAGAGGTCGTTTCGGCTATGATCGTCAAGGTCAGGAGACTTGATGAGTGCTTGCTTGCCTTAAAAAAACTTGAAGCTTTAATTGGAACCTTATCGCAGACTTTCGATGTGCTCTTTAACGCGCAATTTTTGTTTTTTTAAGCGCATCACAAGAGTGTCATCCGGGTGGGGCCGCTGGGTTTCCTGAAAAATCATGGCTTCGAGTTGAACATGCTTGGCTGAAAGGGCGGTTGCGTGTGCAGATGATGCCATAACGTTTTCTCCATAATGTTACATCGGTTGATGGGTGCACGGTGGATAATCAAAGCTGTCGGTCTTTTTGTCAATATCAACTCAACACATACTGACGCACACATAGAACCATAAAACCGATAGCGTGTCACCCTCAAATTAAATAAATGAAACTTAACAGTTTTTTCACCACAAGATGTGGGTATTTTAAGCCGCGCAATACCACGACTGGAATTCGTTGCAGCACTAAAGATATGTGATTTAGCCAGAGAATCAGGCTGATCTGGGATTATGGAGAAGTGTATTTATTGGGAAGCAATCAATATAACCAAGCTCGTCACCCCAGCCTTCGCTGGCATGATGCTGTAAACTTCAAACTGTATTTTTGCCATAAATGGTTATTCACCTGATTGCTTTGATTTATGGGGCTTCCCTCGCGCTTCGGGAAAGGTTAATCAATCTGTAAATAAATCATATACGGGGAATAAAGCCATGTCTGCATCGCCTGCCTCAACCACTGCAACCGACAGCAAAACCTGGTTTGGCCACCCACCGCAGCTGGCGCGCATGTTCAGTACCGAGATGTGGGAGCGCTTTGGCTTTTATGGCATGCGCGCCCTGCTAACGCTCTATTTTGCACAGCATTTCGTATTCCGGGATGAGGTCGTAAACCCACTTTACGGAGCCTATACCTCGCTGGTCTATTTAACGCCATTCTTTGGCGGGTTAATCGCTGATAAATATCTTGGGCACAAGAAAACCGTGAAAACCGGTGCTATCATTATGTGTATTGGCTACCTGTTGTTGTGCTTTGGCGGACCGGATGCCAAGCCTTCACTTGAATATGCTGGAAAACACTATGCTGTTGAGGTTGTGAAGTCGGGGGAGGCAAAAACCAAATATATCGTTGCAAGCGATGGCAAGTACCAGATCAAAGCAAATGATGATGGCTCAATTGTGCTGACTGCACCACACAATGGCACCAGCTTGCCTACCACTCTGGCCAAAGGCAGTTATAAATTCGATGGGGATCGCAGCCCATTTTATGTTAGTCTGGCATTTTTGGCTTTGTCGCTGGTGATTGTTGGTAACGGTTGTTTCAAACCCAATATCGCCACCATGGTCGGCCAGCTCTACAGCCAGAACGATCCGCGCCGTGATGGCGGCTTTACTATTTTTTACATGGGGATCAATCTGGGTTCAACACTTTCGATTCTGTTGTGCCCATTGATCGCCAAATATTATGGCTGGTCGGCTGGTTTTGTGCTTGCAGCAATCGGCATGGCCGTCGCGTGGTGTCTGATTCAATTCGATGGTGGTCGGTTAAAGGGTTATGGCGAATTGCCTGCAGGTACTCCAGACCGCTCACTTTGGGTCTATCTCAGCTTGCTCGCAGCCGTTCCTGTTGCCTGGTTTTTAATGACCAACGCGATGACAACCGCTGAGGCGGCGGCAGGTGCTGTCAGATCCGGAACCGGTTTGTGGGCATGGTTTCAGTCACAATCTTTGATGGGTCGCTTCCTGCTCACGCTCTTTACAGCCGTGGTGATTGGTGTGCCATTTTACGCCTATAAATTTGGTTCAAAAGAAGAATTTCACATGATGACAGTGGCAATTGTGCTGTGCATTTTTTGTTTTGTATTCTTCTCATTGTTTGAGCAGGCCGGCTCATCACTGACCCTTTATGCGGAGCGCAACACACAGCTTGATATCTTTGGCTGGCAGATGCCAGCCGGACAAACGCAAAGTTTCAACGCGATTTTTATTGTGCTCTGTGCGCCTTTGTTTTCTATTTTGTGGGTATGGATGAACAAAAGCGGCATTGAACCTTCAACGCCCGTGAAATTTGCACTAGGGCTGATATTGCTTGGAGCAGGGTTTTTGCTGCTGGCCTTTGGGGCGCGCTTTGCCAATGGGGATTACCGCGTACCAATGTTCTGGCTGGCGGCTGCCTATTTGCTGCATTCCCTCGGGGAGCTGTGCTTGTCACCTGTCGGTTTGTCGATGATCACCAAGCTGTCGATGGCGCGACTCGTGGGTATGATGATGGGTGTGTGGTATCTGTCCGTAGCCATGGGGCAGTTCGGTGCTGGTCTCATTGCTGGACTGGCCTCAACAGAAACCGTTGGTGGTGACGTGCTGAATCCGAAATTGTCGCTGACCACCTACACCGGTGTCTATCATGATTTTGGCTTGTACACTGTCGGGGTTGGTATTTTTGTTTTGCTTATTTCGCCGTTACTCAGACGCTGGATGCATAAGGTTTTGTAAAATGGAAGATTTGTCGTTCATTCCCTCTTGTCATTTCGGCGAAAGCCAGAACCTCAGGACGCAACATGCAACATCAAAAAGCATGGACTGCCGCTTGAGGCCCCAGCTCAAGGCCGCGATAACGGGCGTGTTTGTGTCCGTTATGTTGGCAAGCTGTGCAACCCACACCACGGCCAAAGCACCGACAACTATAACTAAAGCCGCAAGTGCAGTGCAATCCCCTGCAAACCCGTTCCCCTCCACCTACAAGCCTCTGCCAGCGCCACCAACGCTCATTCGTGGTGCGCATGTTATTGATGGGCGCGGTGGTGAGCGGCTGCTTGGCGATGTGCTGATGCAGGACGGCAAGCTGACAGCAATTGCGTCTGAGATAAAGAATCTGCCGCAAGGCATACGCGTCGTCGAGGCCAACGGTCGCTATGTTACACCTGGCATCATTGATATTCACAGCCACATGGGGGTGTATGCCTCACCTGCTGTTCAGGCGTCGTCTGACGGCAATGAAGCGACCTCACCAAACACGGCGGAAGTCTGGGCCGAACATAGCGTGTGGCCGCAAGACCCGCAATTCGGTCGTGCTCTGGCAGCTGGTGTGACGACAGTACAAATTCTCCCCGGCTCAGCCAATCTGTTTGGCGGGCGATCAGTAACCCTGAAAGTTGTGCCATCACGCACTGTGCAGGGGATGAAATTCCCCGGCGCACCATACGGCCTCAAGATGGCTTGCGGCGAAAACCCCAAGCGCGTTTATGGCGGTAAGGATCGTGCACCTTCTACCCGCATGGGCAACGTGGCAGGCTACCGCACCGCGTGGATCAATGCGACAGACTATCGTCGCAAGTGGGATGCATACAATGCGAAGGTTGCCGCGGGCACAGCCAAAGAGTCAGACATGCCGGCGCGGGATTTGAAAAACGAAACACTTGCAGAAGTGTTGCGTGGTAACATCTTGGTGCAAAATCACTGCTACCGTGCCGATGAAATGGCGATCATGATCGATATTTCAAAAGAGTTTGGCTACAAAATCTCAGCCTTTCATCATGCGGTTGAAAGCTATAAAATCGCTGATCTTTTGGCGAAAGAGGGCATTTGTTCTGCCATGTGGGCGGACTGGTGGGGCTTCAAGCTTGAGGCCTACGATGCCATCCGCGAAAATATTCCTTTTGTCCATGCTGCCGGTGCGTGCGCGATGATCCATTCTGATAGCCCCTACGGTGTGCAGCGACTGAATCAGGAGGTGGCCAAGGCACTGGCCTATGGCAACCGCGCCGGGCTCAACATTACGAAAGCTGCCGCATGGCAGTGGCTGTCGTATAATCCGGCCAAGGCCATGGGCATAGCTGACAAAACTGGCTCACTTGAAGTTGGCAAAATGGCGGATGTTGTTTTGTGGTCAGATGATCCATTTACGGTGCAGGCACGACCGGAAATGGTGTGGATTGACGGTGCACAGCTCTACGATCGTCATGATAAAGCTTTGCAACCGGTGTATGATTTTGAAGTCGGACAGCCCGGCAGCGGAGATGCCAAATGAGAAATCTTGTATCGCTTTTGGCTGGCATCGTAGTGGCCACCACAACTCTGGCCACCACAGCTCATGCACAAACAATCGCCATCACCGGAGCCACAGTTTGCACAGCGGTGCCCGGCAAACCGTGCCAAACAGGCCTGACAGTTGTGATGGAGAATGGCCGCATTGCCGCTGTTAGTGCGCGCCCGTCTATCCCAGCCGGGGCCACAATTATAGATGCTTTTGGCAAATATGTAACGCCTGGGCTTGTAGACGGTTTTTCGCGCCTCGGCCTGATTGAAATAGAAGCTGTCGAGAGCGTCAACGATGCCAGCCCAGGCAAAGCGCATTTTGCTGCAGCTTTTGATGTTGAACCATCAATTAATCCTGGTGACTCATCCATTGCCATTTCACGCATTGCTGGCGTTACCAGTGCTGTGGTTGCTCCTGAAACCGGTTCCACTTTTTTTGGCGGCTACGGTGCTATCATCAATACCAGTGGTACGAATAACAGCGTCATGCGTCATAAAGCGTTTGAATATATTGAACTTGGTGAAACCGGTGCTGAACGTGCTGGCGGTTCTCGCGGGGCGTCGTATGTATCGCTCAGCAATGCCCTTGATGAAACACAGCGTTACATGCTCAATAGTTCTGTCTACAAACGTGGCGGCTTTCGTGAGGCACTGACAAACCGGCTGGATACAGAAGCTCTGATACCGGTTGTTTCTGGTCAAATCCCGCTGCTGGTACATGCGGAAAGCGTGCAGGATATTCGTAATGTTATACGCCTGAAATCAAACTTCCAGCGCCTGCGCATTATTGTTGTCGGTGCTGCTGAAGGCTGGCAGATCGCAGCCGAAATAAAAGCGGCAAACATTCCGGTTATTATTCATACTTACGTCAATATTCCTGAAGCGTTTGAGAAACTTTCAGCCACCTCAACCAATGCGGCACGTCTTAAACATGCAGGTGTCATGGTTGCCATCGGATCTGGGCCGTTTGATTTTGATGCCTTGCAATCGCGATTGCTACCGCAGGTAGCCGGCAATTTGCTCAGTGTGCTAGCACCAAATCAGCTCAGCGAAAGCGAAGCTCTGGAGATGATAACTTCAAGCCCCGCAGCCATATTCGGATTTGCTTCAGAAGCAGGGTCATTGGAAAAAGGCAAACGCGCTGACGTTGTGGTGTGGGATGGTCCACCGCTGGCGCTCAGTTCAGCACCGGTAGATGTTTTTATTGGCGGGAAAGCGGTGGCAATGGTATCCAGGCAAACATTGCTGCGCGATCGTTATAAAAATATTTCAACACAGACGGTGCCACCGCAGTATCATAAGTGAAAAGCCTAAGCGGCGATATTTTTCAGGAAGTCCTCTATCTCGAACTTCAGGAAAACGGCATCCTCAGCAACCAGACCAGCTGCGCTATCAACCTGCGTTGCAGCATCACGGGCATCGTTGGCGACATTCACCATCAACAGCATTTGTTCGTTAAGCTCAGACGACCCTTGAGCCGTGCTTTGGACAGATTTTGAAATTTCATTAGTCGAAGCGCTTTGCTGATTAACAGCACTGGCAACAACAGAGGCTATTTCAGAAATCTTTATAATCGTTTCGCTAATTTTATTGATGGCATCGACGGCTTGTGTGCTGGCTCGCTGCATGGAGCCGACCTGATCAGCGATATCACCAGTGGCAGTGGCAGTCTGGTTAGCAAGGGATTTTACCTCTGACGCGACAACTGCAAAGCCTTTGCCAGCGGTACCCGCACGCGCCGCTTCAATTGTTGCGTTAAGTGCCAAAAGATTTGTTTGTTCAGCAATATCCGAGATCAATTGAACGACGGCACTCACCTTAAGGGAATGTTTGGCCAGCACGTTAATTTCATTGTTGGCAGACACACTTTCAAGCCGCGCATCTTCAGAAATGGTGTGTGCCATTTCCATTTGTTTGCGCAGTTCATCAATCGATACGGCAAGCTCTTCAGACGCTGCAGCAACGGTTTGTATATTCTGTGATGTTTGTGTGGTTATAGTCGCCGAAGTTGCCGCGCGAAGATGTGTGTCGTCAGATAGTTCTATCATTTTTGTAGCTGTTATTTTCAAGTCATTCGCTGTTGTTGTCGATCGGTCAAGTGCCGTACGCACTTTTATCTCAAAATTCCTCACTTGTTCGTGCATGATCTTGGCACGCTCAGCTCTGTTTTCAGCTTCTTTCGTTTGCGCAGTTGCCAACTTTTCACGTTCGGATGCATTCTCACTGAAAATATGCAAAACGCGCGACATATCACCAATCTCATCACGGCGATCAAATGTCGGCAGCATAATATCGTGACCACCCTTGGCAATTGCTTTCATAGTGTTGGATAAAATGTTGATTGGTCCTGCAACGTTGCGCGCCTGAAATACACCGCCAATTATCGCAAATATCAACAGTATAGCGGAAGCCTTGGCTATTTTGTGTTCCATATCGACAATTGGCGCGTTGAGCTCATCAAGCGATTGCTCAGTGATAATGGCCCAGGTTTCACCAAATACATCAAGCTTTCCAAATGCAGCGAGAGAAGGCGCGTTGCTTAATGAGATTGAATCGACGGTGTTGGCAACATTATATTTCACATCGTTGTGGTTTGGCTTGAAGATTTTTTGGGTAGCGACAGTGTCAACTTTTTTTGTTAGCAGTGTTAGAGTTTTGCTCAGTCGAATATCCGAGCGCATCAGATTATCGTCTCCGACCAGATATGTTTCACCCGTTTTCCCAAGACCACTGGCTTCTTTCGTAATTTCATTGATACGATCAACGGGCATCTGAACAGCGAATACCCCGATAAAACCTCCGTTGGAATCCAGAATTGCCGTTGCAATAAAGGCAGCAGGGGTATCACCAGCTGGAGCATACGGTGAAAAATCAGCGAACGTGACTTTAGAGGCTGTGGGTTTGACACTGACTTTGCGAAAAACCTCCCCCAAGCCCGTCGATTTAAGTTCACCATTCAAAACGTTTTTGGAATAATCACTGTTTTTATTGACTGAATAAACGACATCACCATTTTTATCGATTAGGTAAATATCAAGGTAGTTGTTGGTTGCCGAGAGATTGCTCAGCCACTCATGAATGTTGCCATGCACTTTGGAATATTCTGAACCATCATGCGCATCATTGATTTTGTAAGCACCTTTGGTGCCCGCTTTGTAAGTCGCTGAATATGTTGCAGGCGCTCCAGTTGTCTGCGCCCACGCCGAAAATAATTCGGTTGATTTTGTTTTCAGCCACGGATTTTGGCTTTGTGTGATCACATCCTGGCTGACTGTATCGATGTAACGACTGAGATCAGACTTGCGGGCTTGCATAATGGCATTCAATCGCTCGGCTGCAGCCGTTTGCAGAGCCTGTTTTTCATTTTGTATTGAGATATACCCAAGGCTTATAATACCAATTGATACCAGCACAGTGGATATGGCGATCATCCGCACACCAAGAGACGTCCAGCGAAAATTTTTACCAATCAGTTTGGTCTTGGCGAAGACTGCATACATGCCAGACTTTAAGTTTTGGGTGTTCATGCGTTATCCTCAGCAGAATTCTGATGTTCCTTGAGGGTGTTTATGCACTGAGAGGCGCTAAAGTTTAGTTAATAGTGTCTTTGCCGTATTCAGGCTTTGATAGACGGACGTAAACTGATGGCATCATACCAGCGTTTAATATTGGTAAACGCTTCTAAAGGCGAAAGTTTTACCCAGCGCGAGAAATCAGTACACACAAACGCCGTGATGTCAGCCACAGTAAATCGTTCGCACGCGATAAATGCCGATTTGGACAGATGCGCATCAAGATACTCAAAGAAGTGCTGTGTCTGTAGCTTGCCGCGTTCAGCCAAAGCAGGAATTTGTACCGTATCCGGCAGATTTCCCGGCACCGCACGATTCGCAAAAAATGTTGATGAGTTGCGGTAGACGCTGGCTATTGAGCTTAGACCATCAAATTCAATCCGGCGCTGCCACTGCTCAATCTGTGCGATTTCAACGGGTGTTTTGCCCATCAGATTGGGCTCAGTCTGTAGGGCTTCAAAATACCTGCAAATAGCCATTGATTCGTCTAGCACGGTGCCGTCGTCAAGAACCAGAGTGGGCAACAAACCGCGCGGATTGATGGCCAGAAATTCAGGCGTGCGGTGATCACCAGCCTGGATGTTCATTTCTATTTTTTCTATCTCAATGGCTTTTTCAGCCAGGAATATGCGCACACGACGCGGATTGGGTGCCTGTCGCATTTCATAAAGTTTCATCACCGATGTCTTTCTATGCAGTTTTGACGATCACACCTTTTTCATGAAACAGTTCAAGCAACTCTCCTGATTGTGCCATCTCCGTCATGATGTCTGATCCGCCGACAAATTCACCTTTGACATAAAGTTGGGGAATGGTTGGCCAATCCGAATAGGATTTAATACCGGTTCGAATTTCAGCATCCTGGAGCACATCATGGCTGGCAAAATCAATGCCGTAATGTTCCAAGATTGATATGGCTTTTGATGAAAAGCCGCACTGCGGAAACAGTGGTGTACCTTTCATGAACAGCACCACATCATTGGTGGTGATAGACGTTTGAATACGATCGTGAGCGGTCATCAGTATAATTCCTTGAAATTAAAGTGCGTGCGTGTTGAGTTGCAGGGCATGGAGCTCGCCGCCCATTTTGCCTTTAAGAGCAGCATAAACCATCTGATGCTGTTTTACACGGCTAACGCCCTGAAACGATGCACTTGAAACTGTGGCGGCGTAGTGGTCCCCATCACCTGCAAGATCAATAATTTCCACCACCGCGTCAGGAAAAGCAGTTTTGATCATAGCTTCAATAGCAGGCGCTGGCATTGGCATTTTGGCATCCTCTTAAACAAGATATGGGGTCTTGCTGTGAAACCGTCAAGACACAGAGTTTATACAGCTTTCAATACCATCAATATCGACACACCAAAGCTTAAATTCATGAATTTAATCAGCTTGGCCTCAGAAGCAAATATTGTTTCAAACACGGTGTTAACAATAGCATGCGGCATCCCGGTGCCTGTCACGTGCCCACTTGGCATAAGTCTGTCCTTCAAGCGCGCCATCACTGCCAACGGAAACAGGAACATATTAAAATACGATTGTTTTTCAACCTGCCAGCCATAGTGTTCGGCAAGGTTTTTCAGTCGCCCTATGGTGTAACGCCTTTTATGATGAAGCCGCACGTCGTGCATGCTCCACAGCCATTGGTAGGCTGGCACCGAGATTATCAAGCGGCCACCGGGTTTCAGAAATGTACGCAAGGCTTTCAGCGATTGTGCGTCTTCTTCGACATGCTCCAGCACGTCAAACAGGCATATCAGATCAAAACTATTCGGGGGAAAGGGTATATCATCGGGCAGTCTGCCAGCCTTTATATTTACAGCAACGGTGCCAAGATTTTGCGCATAAGTGCGCGCGTATTCATCAAGCTCGACAGCACTGACATGGCCAAACCGGCTGAGCATTGCCAGGTTGCCACCAGGCCCGCAGCCAATTTCCAGAATATCTGGCTGCGGTTTCAGCTTCAGCTGTTCAATCTGACTGGCGAGGATTTTTTGACGGCCAGCAAACCACCAGTGGCGTGATTGCAGAGCCGCCATTTCTGCATACACATCGGCTTCCATGGCGGCTTCCTTAAATTGTTATTTGCCCGGGATACCAAGCAACTCCACATCGAAAATCAGCATGGAATTTGGCGGTATCATGGGCGAGGGGCTGCTTTCGCCGTAAGCAAGGGCAGGGTGGACCCAAAGCCGATATTTTGAACCGACAGGCATAAGCTGAACGGCTTCTGTCCAACCCGGAATCACTTGCGTGACGCCAAACTCGATAGGCTCTTTGGATTGATCAAACACCGTACCATTAGCCAGAAAGCCTTTGTAATTTACCCGCACACTGTCTGCCGTGGTTGGCTTGATGCCCTTGCCGAGCTTGATCACTTTATATTCGAGGCCAGATTTGGTTGTGATAATGTGGGCTTTTTTCTTGTTGGCCGCCAAAAACACTTCGGCTGCTTTGAGGTTGGTCGCTCCGTCGGCCAATGCAGGCGCTGCCAATCCGGCGAATACCATGCTGCTGATCAGGGCTGTGGTGATTGTTTTCATTCAAATAATCCTTTTTTGATGCAGAAAAGCCGCCCATAAGAGCGGCTTTACAATTAATTTATGACACTTAATAGAGGCTTAACGGGTACCGTCGCGTTCTGCACGCTTTCTGTCCATTTTGCGTGACCGCCTGATCGCGGCGGCCTTTTCACGGGCTCGCTTTTCTGAAGGTTTTTCATAGTGCTTGCGCAATTTCATCTCGCGGTAGACACCTTCCCGTTGCAATTTCTTCTTAAGCGCACGAAGAGCTTGATCTACATTGTTTTCACGGACGATAATTTGCATAAGGGTGGCAGTCGCTTTCTAAAATGGCTATAATTTATTAAAACAAAAGGGCTCGCGGCGAGTCGCACCCGTCACGTTGCGTTCCACCTAGCAGAGTTGACGCTATTTGCAAGCCTGAATATGCCTGAAATCAGCCATTCGACATTGCTTTTTAGGGATTGTTGCCTAATTATATGATTATGTATCAAGATATGACCTCTTTGGAACTCCCGCCGGTGCTAATTTCAGCGATGTTGCCGCATGTGATTTTTGACGGCTGGAGCGACAAATCGCTGATAGCAGCCGCCGCTGATCTTGGTTTGGACGGTGCCCGTGCACGGCTATCATTTCCCAAGGGAGCGCATGATATGCTGGATGCCTATATCGCTAAGGCGGACGTCGACATGCTGGACGCCTTGCCAGCGGCAACCCTGAACAGCCTCAAAATACGCCAGCGCATTACCACATGCGTGCGCACACGGTTTGAACAGGCAGCGCCTCACCGGGAAGCCGCACGCCGCGCGGCCACGCTGCTTGCCATGCCGCAAAACGCAAGATTGGCGGCACGCACGTTGTGGCGCACAGCTGATTCCATCTGGCGAGCCTGCGGAGATACCGCAACAGACTATAACCACTACACCAAGCGTGCTCTACTCAGCGCCGTTTATGCAAGCACTCTGGCGGTCTGGCTCGGCGATGAGTCCGATAACAGTGCCGACACCTTTGAATTTCTTGATCGCCGCATCAGTGGCATCATGAACTTCGAGAAGGTGAAGGCGAGAGTGATCAAGACAACGGAAACCTTCCCCCGCCCATCATTATTTTTGGGCCGTCTCCGGTACCCCGCGCGGTAAACACAGTCAGATATTAAAGTTCGTTATGGTTGGTCCACTCTGTTAACACTGCGTCGATCCTGGATTGCCAACCAGGGCCTGAGTTTCTGAATTTTTCTATAATATCACGCGATAAACGAATTGTGATCCGCTCTTTTGTAATTTGGGCAGGTGGCCTGCCACGCCGTATTGTCGGCTCTACGGTCTTCCATTCAGCATCTGTCAGTGGCACTGCATCAGGGTCAGACAACGCCGCTTTGGTTATTGCAGCATCCTCTTCTATGCTAAGTTTTTTCAATAAACGTTACATAACGGTCTGTTTCCCTTTGGTTTGCTTTTCGCAAACTGATTATCCGACGGCCATCTTTGCGATAATAAAAAGTCAAATTAATTTCCCCCGCCCATCACTATTTTTGGGCCGCTTCCGGTACCCCGCGCGGTAGGTTTGGCAAGGCAACCTGCGCGTCGTTGAGGTGCTCGGCTTTCCAGCGCATGGCCATACGAATACGATTGGCGCCACTGGGGTGGTCAAAGAAGATCACCTCTTCCCAATAGCCAGGGTCCATTTTGCGATATTCTGCGAGTTTTAAATCTGCAAGAGCCTCGCCATCAGGTTCGCGCGCAGCATTGAGGCCAAACAGATCCGCTTGTGTTTCATAAAGTCGTGTCAGACTGTTGCTAAGTGGGGTGATGAGAAAGAAGAAACACGAAACAAGGACGACAAACAAGGGCAAGCCAGCGATATCAGCGATGCTGGTGATACCCCAACTGTGGCCGAAACGCTGCATCACCCAGCCAAAACTGAAATGCACAAACATAAAGCCAGCAAGTAGAAAAATAACACTGCCAGTGATGAGTGGCAAGCTGTGCGATAGCGCGTAATGACCCATCTCATGGCCCATAACAGCGCGCACTTCTGCCGGTGTGGTGCGGTTAAGCAGATTGTCATTCAAGGAAACTCGAATAGTGCCAAACATACCACTGACATTGGCTGACACGCGCTTGCTTTGCTTCGAGGCATCGACCAGATACACGTTATCAGCGGGTATACCGTTGGCGCGCGCCATTGTTAGTATTTCTGAGCGCAACTGGCTCTGTGGCAGCGGCGTATATTTGTTGAATAATGGCATGATAAACACAGGCGCCGCTGTTGCAAACACCATGATAAACAGCGCCGAGGCAGCAGCACTCCAAGCCCACCAGGTGCGCGGGAAACGCCTTATAAAAACATAAATGCCAGCAATGCTAAGGCTGCCAAGAAGGGTTGAAATGCCAAACTGCATCAGCTGCTCACCAAACCACGGCATAAATGTTTGATTGGCAAGACCATAGGCGTGCTCACGCACAAAACCTTCATAAATGGTTAGCGGTAACCCGATGATAAAAGTGAGCAGGATGTAGGCCGCTGTAAAAACTGCCGCCTGCCAATAGTGGTTTTTGATTTTACCTTGCAGCCAATCGCGGGTTTTTACCCCCCAGCGGGTTTTTAAAAGTACCCAAGCAACCACAACCCCGAACAGGAAATCAATCAGCTGCAGCCAATAGCCGCCTTCAAAATAGGCGTTTGATTTTGCACGCGCAGCCGCGCTCATTGTGGCCATATAAGCTTGAGTGGCAACTTCTGGATCGAACATTATGAACACTTCCTAATTTATTAATAATCACTTTTTGAATTTTTATTCATGGTGCTCTATTACAGTGCTTTTCTTCTGCGTACTTCAATCGTTGCATAAATAAGTCCGGCTGCAACCACGACACCAATCCACAAGTCAGGTCGCAAATAGCCCTCAAGAATTTTCCCCAGCGCGTCAGAGAATAGTTTTGAAGACAGGCCGCTGTAGGATGAGATGCTGAGAGATTTCAGTTGATCACTCAGATTATATCCAAGTCGCCAGCCAAATTGATCGCCAATATAATGTGTGTGCAGAAGAATAAATTCCAGCAAGCCAGCCGCCATTGGCCCAACAATCCCAAGCAGTATGGGCTTTGAGCTTGACCATGCGGAGGCAAACAGAAACCATGCATAAATGGGCAGGGCCATCAGCACATATTCTATAAGCAACAGCAGCCAGTCAAACCACATGGTAAAGATCGTGGGCAAATGCCACGCCTCGCCAATATCCGGAATGCCAAAATGGCCAGCCAGTATCGAGAGAGCCACAAGATATATAACATGAACAATAATACCAAGGCTAAAGGCAATGCCAATGCTTACAAATGTTGCGGATACCAGTTTGGACATGACCGTGGCGGTGTCGGATACCGGCAAAGATTTCCAGAACAAAATCGAGCGATCCTGCCGTTCATCATATAATGATGAGAGTAACACAAAAGGTATGGTGAACAGCGTGATGAAAACCCCAATCACACCAATAGTAAACAGGCCAGCACCGATGAAGCGTGTGCCGTCTATGCGTTGTCCGGCGGGCAAAGTCCTTAGCGCACTGGCAACGTCTGCCAGATTTTTCCCCCCTACATGAATGCCTTGGTCATTGGATTGTATGTTAACGTTGTAATCACCGCTGTCTTTTGTGTCTCCATCAGGGCTTGTTGCAGTCGATGTGCTTGATGACTTGCTATCTGGCGTGGTTTTGTTCAGCGTAACGGATGTGTCTCCGTCGCTGCTTCTGGCAACAGTTTTGATTTCTTTGCTGCCGTCTGGCGAAACGGTAACCGTCGTGCTTTCCTCATCCCCGTCACTGGAACGGCTTAGTGTTTTTGTGACCACAGAGTTATCGGGCAGCGTGTTAGTTGTTGTCGTGGTGATGTCCGCTGAACCGAAAGCTGGTTGAAGTGCTGGCGGAGGCGATGGCACGGCAGTCGTCCGGCCCAGCTCGGATGTATCCAACTTCACATAATCGGGGTTCCCCCATAGGCTGATTGTTCCGCTCACTGCAAAAATAGCAAGCAGTGCAGCCACAATTAGCGGTGTGTAGAGCATCGCGCCCTTGTGATCGAGAACTTCCCGGCGGATGAGTGTGATGAAGGCGCTCATTTCGCATCTCCCTGTGTGGTATCGGTTTGATTGAGGGCCACAAACAAATCTGCCAGCCCAACCCTTCGCGGCGTGCCAAACGTTGCCAGCGTATCATGGCCAACAGTGTCAAATAAATAGCTGGTGCGGCCCATAACGGCGCGTTTCATCAGGGGTTTGAGCGCATCGGCTTCAGCGCGGCGGTTTTCTTCCACATCCACGGCCATGTAGCGCTCGGCCAGTTCATCCAGACTGTGATAGAGAATAACCTCGCCATCCCGAATAATCATGGCGTGGCTGAGAATCTGCTCGATCTCCTCCACCTGATGGGTGGTAATGATGATAGTGCGCTCCTCATCAAAATATTCCGAGATAATTGCATCGTAAAATCCACGCCGGTTTAGAATATCAAGACCGAGCGTCGGCTCATCAAGCACCAGCAATCGGGCTTTTATCGCCAGCACAATAGCCAGATGCACCTGCGCCACCATGCCTTTCGAGAGCGTTTTTATTTTGCTGCCCAGCTTGATATTGGTTTTCGCCAGTCTTGCACGTGCCGCTGCGGGATCAAACGCTGGGTGCAGGCCAGCGGTAAAATTGATCAGCTGATCCACCGTTAGCCAGCGCGGCAAGGTGGCGACGTCGGCAATAAAGCACACCTCGTTCATCAGACTGGCGCGCTCGGCATAGGGGTTTTTACCCAGCACGTTTAAGGTACCGTCGTAGGATGTCAGACCCAGTAAGGCGTTGAGCATGGTGCTTTTACCAGCGCCGTTGGCACCAATAACACCGAGAATTTGCCCCGCAGGAATGCTGAACGTTGCCGGCTTCAAGGCTTGTTTGGTGCCGTACTTTTTTGCTAAATTGTTAGCTTCAACGATGTTCATCATTATCTTGGCCCTTTTAAAACTTCTTCAGGTGTCAGGAAAGCAAGAAGGTCTGAGGCCTTGAGTTCAAGGCGCTGAATCCGCTGGACAACCAGTGGCCATTCTTGCTTCAGAAATTGCTCGCGTTCGGTGACGCTGAGGCGCTGTTTGGCGCCTTCAGTCACATACATGCCTAGGCCGCGCCGACGCTCAACAAGGCCAGTGTCGGCCAGCTCTTGATAGGCCTTGGAGACGGTAAGCGGGTTTACTTGCACATCGACAGCAACGGCCCGCACTGAAGGCAGGGGCTCACCCTCCTTCAGACTGCCATCTAGGATAGAGGCAATCATACGGTCACGTATTTGCCGGTATATGGGCTGGTCATCGCGCCATGCTTCGGTCATGATGTGGCTGCTGTCATAATCTTATCCATCTACAAACATCCGTGTTTTCACAGAATGGTGTATTACTATCGTAATACAGTGACTATGTCAAGCGATTAAATTCGCTTTTAAAGCTTTGCCAGCCATGATAGGCAAAGCCATGATAAATCATCTTTATTATCATTACCCGAGAAGCTGTGGTCGCCACCGATTACAGTTTTTATAGTCATATGTGCTTTGGCAGGCCGTGCTTTTAGAAATTGCGCAAACTCGGCTCCGGTAAAATCCTTATCACCGATTACAGACAAAACCGGTTTGGTGTTGTTTTCCCATGCGGTGGTTACATTAACAACCAGATCATCCAATGAAGCTGGTTTATGCCGCATCGAAACAAGTGAGCCAAAAACAGATTTGACGCTTTCGGCAACATTGATACGACCCAGCAACAAACGCTGCCATGCCCTTTTGTCCAGAAAACGAGCCTTGTAGTGATGGCTGATCACAGTTGCGGCTTGGCTTGCTGGACTGCGCACCCACATGTTGCACAAGATAAAGCCATCAATCTCCAAAACTTTTTGAGATGCGAGCAAGGCCGCCGTTGCACCGTCACACAAACCGAACAAAACAATCCGCAGAGTCTGAGGGGCCGCCGATTTCAGGGCAACAACAGCCGATGCAATATCTTCGTGAAGGTTGGTAAAGCCCGGGTGGTGTCCGCCGCTATCGCCCATGCCGCGGCAATCGAAGCGCAGTGTCGGGTAGCCTTGACTGGCAAGGCATTGAGCAAGCTCAACAAAACCACGATGTGCCCCAACCCGGTACTGCGTACCGCCCGGTACAACAATAACAGCTGTGGTGCTGGGGGCCATTGCCCGATGCAGCAAGCCCAGCAAGGTTTTGCCCTCACACGTCCAGGCCAGCGGCTGTGGTAATTCACTGTTCATTTCAATATCTCACCAAGCAGCACAGTCGCAAGTTCAACGGCCAGTTCATCCGCTGGCTCGGGTTCGTTTTGCAGCCACAAGGGTGAACCCGTTCCTGTGATATCAACCACCCTGACATTATTGGACGCTGTATCCGAAAGCTTTGCTGCATTGACAGATTTAACAAGTTTCAATGATAGCGTATAACCAGCCGCTTCAACACTTTCGCCGCGTTCCAGGGCATCCATCAAATCAGCCATGCTCACCGGTTGCTTGCTCGCTTGTGTGCCAATGCTTTTTGCCCGCAACAATGTTCTGATTTGGCTGGCCCCATCGACTGGGTTAATTGCTATAACAGGGGCTTTGTCAAGCAGCCCATCGACAGCCAAAACAGCCCCCAGGCGCAAGCCGACACCATATATTTTGGGCGCACCATTTGTATTCAAATGCAGAAATCCATCGGCAACGGCTTTTTTCCACACATCCCAGCTGGCATCGTGAAACTGCAGGGGGGTATCACCTGTGCCGGGCACATCAAGAATGTAACTGCCGATTCCGCGGTCTGCCAGCATACTGCAGCTTAAGGCCATCAAGCGTCTGCAACGGTTCATTTCTTCGGCAAAAGGCGGGATGAAGAGAACGGTTGCCTTGTGGCGCCGGATGGCAGGCCAGCATGCCAGTAACGCCGTCTCCCGGCTGGTGCTGCCTATCCATTTGAGGTGTGGTACGCTCAAGGCTTTTGTGTCTTAATTGCAGCCAATTTGCAATCGATATAGTGTGTGAGAGAACCAAAGGTTTCAAATATATCGGCACTGATTTCATCATCATCGATCAATATACTGAAGCGTTCCTCAATTGCCGTGAGGATTGTCGCAACCGCCATGGAATCCAGTTCGGGAAGCGATCCTAAAAGGGCAGTATCTGCTTGCAGGGCACCGGCCTTGCTGCCCAACCCCAGAATATCAGCCAGAATTTGACGCAAGGTATCAGCCGTAGGCTGTGTATGTGCGGATAAGTTCATAATATGCTCTTCGGCTTCAAATCTTAATATTCAGGTGTTAATCTTTGGCAAATAACTTAGACATTACAAGACAATGCTTATAAACATGAGTTTCATGGCTTGCAAAGCGACAAATACGTGATTGACTTGACACCACAGAAAACGACCGGAGCTGTATCCTTGCAGCCTGTCGCAACACTTGCATATGTGTGCGACCGGCTGCTGCAATATAGTAATATTGGTCGATTGCGTCGTTATATATTTGTACAACAGCCTGTTGAAAGTCTGCCAGATATGCCGCGTGGCTTTTCGTCCCGCCCGGTATCGGAATATGAGCCTGTTATATCTATAATCGAACCCTCAGCTGAGGTTCGGCAATACCGCTACAATCAGGCAGCCGTGTGCTTGGCAGCTTTTCGGGGCGTTGAGCTTGTTGGCAGTCTGTGGCTAACATCAGAACAATTTATTGAGGATGAAGTGCGCGCGCGTTACAAACTGACAGAACCATTGTCGTGGGATACGGGCCTCAATATACCACGTGCCTATCGCAGCGGCAGAGCATTTCAAGCACTTTGGGCGGGTGCCAAAGCCTATCTTCAGGCACAGGGTAAAACATCAACAGTCAGCCGGGTTGCCGATAACAATATGGCCTCGCTGAAATCCCACGCGCGTATGGGCGCAAATATTTTAGGATCAGCTGTTTTTATTTCCTTTGGCAAACTGCAAATCACGCTTTCCACCCGTCTCAAGGGTTTTCCGGTATCCGTTTCATGGTCTCAATACGCTGATTTCAGGTTTGGCTGATGAATATTCCAGCGTCACTTGACGATATGCTTAAAGCCTCGGTGATGCGTTATGGGCCGCGCGAGGCACTGGTCGTCAAAAACCAGATTTTGTCCTACAGTGAGTTAGGTCTGGCAGTAGACAAGATGGCAAAGCAGTTGCAGCAAAAAGGTGTTGCCAAAGGAGACCGTGTGGCTGTTTGGCTACCCAAACAGATCGAGGTCGTGGTTGCCTTGTTTGCCGCAACGTCTATCGGTGCGGTATTTGTGCCAATAAACCCAGCGTTAAAGCCGCGTCAGGTGGATTATATTCTGTCGGACTGCAGTGCGACTACGCTGGTCACAACTAAAGCGCGGTCAGTTCTGCTCTCAGCTGGCTGGCAGGCTGACGCTGCGGCACCATTGCTGTTTAACACAACGTCGCCACCAAAAACTCAGGTCGATGTACCCGACACTCTAGCGGCCATATTGTACACTTCCGGCAGTACAGGCAACCCAAAAGGCGTCATGCTGAGCCAAGCTAATCTGTGCACGGGCACCGTTAGTGTTGCAGGCTATCTGGGCATCACTCAAAACGATCGTATTTTGTGCGTGCCGCCGCTCAGCTTTGATTACGGCTTGAATCAAGTGCTCACAGCCCTGATCAGCGGTGCGACAGCAATTCTGCATGATTATTTATTGCCAAATGATGTTTTGAAAGTGGCTGAGCAGTATCGCATTACAGGCCTTCCTGGTGTGCCGCCGATGTGGAGCCAACTGGTGGATGCTGTCTGGCCAGCAGCGCTTGCTGGGCAAATACGTTATATCACCAACACTGGAGGGCGCATGCCGCGCGCGGTTTTTGACAAGTTGCGTTTGCACTTGCCGCACAGTGACATTTATTTGATGTTTGGCCTTACGGAAGCCTTTCGCTCGACCTATCTCGACCCGAGGTTAGCTGACGTGTTACCCCATTCTATCGGTAAGGCAATTCCTTACGCCGAAGTTCGTGTTGTGCGACCGGACGGCATGGAAACAGCTGATGGTGAGGCTGGAGAACTGGTGCACATGGGGCCGCTAGTGGCATTGGGTTACTGGCAGGATGATGCAAGAACACAGGCACGGTTTCGTCCCGCGCCTACGTGCGCAACATCTGTAACTTTAGGAACCATTTCGGTGTGGTCGGGGGACACTGTTGTCAGGGATAAAAATGGTTTTTTGAGTTTTGTAGCGCGTCATGATGATATGATTAAAACTTCTGGTTACCGTGTCAGCCCGACTGAAGTGGAGGAAGTGTTGTATGCCTCCGGCCAGATTGCAGATGCAATTGTAACTGGCGTGCCGGATGACACGCTCGGTCAATTGATCGTGGCTGCCGTAAGTTCAAAAAACGGCGAGGCTGTAAATACAGAAATGTTGCTCAAATTTTGTCGTCAACAACTCCCCGGTTTTATGGTGCCATATGCGCTTCAAGTCGTACCGGATTTACCGCGTAATCCCAATGGAAAGCTCGATAGAGCGGTTATCGCTCAAAATATCAAAGCACGCCATAATGTTTAACAAGTGGCATCATATTCCGGAAGGTTATGGCAATCAGGCCGGCGTGATGACAGTTGCTGGTCTGCCAGTCACAGAGCTGGTTGCCAAGCATGGCTCACCACTGTTTGTCTACGATACAGCTTTGGTGCATGCGCGTGTGGCTAAAACCCGCGCTGCTCTGCCAGTTAATGTAAAGCTGCATTACGCCATGAAAGCCAATCCGCACCCGGCTATTGTATCACTCATGGCAAGTTTAACGGACGGGCTTGATATTGCTTCAGGCGGCGAACTCAAATCCGCGTTGATGGCAGGTGTTGTTCCCGAAACAATTTCTTTTGCTGGGCCAGGCAAAACTGATACCGAACTACACGATGCAATACGTGCTGGCGTCAGAGTGAATCTGGAATCTGAGCTTGAGGCGAAAAGAGCGGGTGCCATTGCAATGGCGCTTGGCAAAACCGTGCGCGTTGCTGTGCGCGTCAACCCGTCTTTTGATATTAAGGGGACTAGCATGCGCATGGGTGGCACTGCCCAGCCGTTTGGCATTGATGAGGCCCGCGTGCCTGATGTGCTGGCAACACTTGGTCAAGAACCGTTTATTTTTGAAGGGTTTCATGTTTATGGAGGTTCGCAATCTTTAAACGCGGAAAACATTATCGAAATGCAGGCTAAAACCTTTGATATGCTTGAAAAATTGAGTGTGGCTGCACCATGTTCGCCCAAAGTGTTGAATATAGGTGGCAGCTTTGGTGTGCCTTATTTTCCGGGTGAAACCCCTCTCGACATTGTGAAAATAGGCAATGCTTTGGCAACGCAAATCGCCAACCGATCCGAGCAAATCAAAGCTGCCGAAATTGTTATTGAACTTGGTCGCTATCTTGTTGCCGAAGCAGGCATTTATATATGCACAATACTCGATAAGAAAATCTCATACGGAGAAACGTTTTTAATTACGGACGGTGGGTTGCATCACCAGCTGGCGGCGGCCGGTCAATTCGGTCAAGTTTTGCGACGTAATTATCCTGTTGTTATTGCAACTAATCTTGATGGAAAAACAGAACATAAAGTAACCATTACTGGCTGTTTATGCACCCCACTTGATCGTCTGGCAGACAGAGTTCTTTTGCCTGATGCAGAGCCAGATGATCTTGTCGTCATATATCTCGCTGGAGCTTACGGCGCTTCGGCGTCACCAAAAGATTTTTTGGGGCACGCTCACCCCAAAGAAATCATTATATAGCTGATATTGATTGATAATTTTTTGTTTTAAGGTAGCACTCAACATCTTGTTCATATACGGTTAATATTTATTAACTATGTTTGGATACGGAGTCGTAAGGAGTTAACCATTTATTAATGAAATTAACTTTATATGATACTTGCAAATGACCCTTTGAAAACATTAGAGTAATAATGTATATAACTTAAAGATTTGGCAATTAGTGCTTTTGATTGCTTTTTAATGAAGGAAAAAATTATGATATTATTAACAGCGGCAACTTCTGCTTCCGTGTATAAACTTGCGCAAAAAATCTCCACAGGCCTCTGCATAGTGTCGGTGATTGCGCTTGGTGGTTGCGCAAATAACAGGTCGGGCCAACTGCCGCCGGCAGCGTTTGTGGCGCCCGCAGAAGGCCCAGGTCCTGATTATGTGATTGGGCCACTTGATAATATCAACATTTTCGTGTGGCGTAACCCTGAGCTTTCAACAACGGTGCGTGTACGACCTGATGGGCGTATAACCGTGCCATTAATAGAAGATTTGTCGGCAACGGGTCAGACACCAACTCAGCTGGCAAAAGCCATTGAAGAAAAGCTCAAAACGTATATTCAAAACCCAATTGTTTCTGTTATTGTATCAGATTTTAATGGTCCTTACTCGCAGCAAGTGCGTATAGTCGGGCAAGCAGCAAAACCGGCAGCTATACCCTATCGTGCGAACATGACGCTCCTTGACGCCATGATCGCTGTTGGTGGATTAACGGACTACGCAGCGGGTAATCGCTCGCACCTGGTGCGGTTTGATCCTAAAACTGGTTCACAAAAAGAATATGATCTGAAAATTAGTCGCTTGCTGAAAGATGGCGATGTGAAGTCAAATATTCGTATTGAGCCTGGCGATGTGATCATTATCCCTGAAAGTTTTTTCTAGAATAATGGCTTCATGAGCGCACCTGACGTGTTGCTTTTTTTGAAGGCAGGAAAACAAGTGTCGTTAAAGACACATTAAGACCATGAATATAGAAGTGGTCATTATGTTTGGTTAGTTGAATAAAATTCAAATTTTGATTAACCGCGCCAAAATAATGAAGGCCACAACAGGATAAGGCATGACTTCAGTTTACGACCAAATTTTGGGTACACTCTACGGGATATGGCGTCGCCGTTGGTATGGCATTGCAACCATGTGGGCTGTGTGCTTGCTTGGCTGGGGCATAGTCGCGGCTATCCCTGACACTTACGAAGCCACAGCTCGCATATATGTCGATACAAATGAAGCCTTGAAAGATTATGTTGAGGGTGGCCAATCAAACAATGTGCTGAAACAAGTTGACGTTGTGAAGCGAACGCTCATCAACCACGCTAATCTTGAACGTGTTATAAGGCGCACAGATCTGGATCTTACGGCATCAAACGAGTCCGATACTGAAAAGTTAATAGATCAACTCGCCGAAAATATATCTCTCAAAAACCAGGGCGAAGATTTGTTCACGATTTCATACAAGTCTGGCGCGCGCCGGTTGACCACGCAGGAAAACGCCAACCTTGCCAAGCGGGTGGTGCAAAACCTGATTAACATTTTCGTTGAAGACAACATGGGTGGCAAGCGAGATACGCTGAATGGCGTCATTCGGTTTCTTGATGAGCGCCTGAATGATCTTAAAGGCCAGCTTGAGCAGTATGAAAAAGCAAAAGCTGATTTCGAGCGTGCTAACAAAGGTTTTCTAGAGGGGCCGGATAACTACCAGACACGGCTTTCTACAGCGCGGACAGAAGTTGCCCAGCTTGAACAAAGGCTGACTGAACTGCGCTCTTCGCGCTCGGCATTATCAGCACAGCTTGGCTCTATACCAGCAACGATACCTGGCAGCACATTTGTGTTTCAGCAAGCCGGTGGCACAACGGGTGGATACCGCGAAGATCCAAATTCAACAGCTGGCCGCATTGAAGTTATGCAGCGTCAACTGACCGAAGATTTTGCGAAGGGTTTGACAGAAAACCACCCTGACGTTGTAACAATCAAATCGCAGATTTCTCAATTGCAGAAACAACTCGAGCTTGAAAAGCGATCAGCGCCCAAAAAAGCGGCCGCTGAAAATGCTGCGAGTCAATCTAACCCAGTATATGTTCAAACGAAAATGCAGTTGATTCAAAAAGATACGGATTTGCATGCAACAGAGGCGCGTTATGCGCAGTTGAAAGGTGAAATATCCAGCCTTGATGGCAAGACTGAAACGATGCCTTCTACAGCCGCTGAGAAATCAAAAGTAGACCGCGATTATGAAGTTACGCGCCACAGCTATGATGAAATGCTGCAAAAGCGGGAAAAAGCAAAACAGGCACTTGCAGCTGAAACCGGCGCTGAGCCTTTCCATATTCGCATTATTGATGCACCAGAAGTTCCATTAAAGCCTGTCGCCCCTAATCGCCCCTTGTTGTTATCAGGAGTGATCATTGCCGGATTGATATTGGGTATTGCGGCATCATTCATTCTCAGCCAAATTCACACAACATATTTAAACGTTAATAAGTTGCGTGATGGCCTCAATATACCAGTTCTCGGCAGCGTTTCGGCTATTTTGACCGAGCAACAGCGCAATCAGGCGCGTATGTGGCTCAGCATGTTTCTGCTCGCATTTGGTAGCCTGGTTGTTATTTACGGGGTGTTGATGGCTATCGAGATCACCCAAAGATCAACGGCTATTTAATGTGCAGTGCAAGGAACGCATAAATGTCTGATAACGATAGCACACTGAAAGATGAAGGCGTTTCCATATTGGAGCGAGCTGCGCGTCGGCTTGATCATGCACTTGGCCACCAGTCTTCTTCCAGCCCATCGGCATCCCAAGAGGCCATTCGCCATCAGGTTTACGATAACACACTCGATCTTGAACAGCCGGTTTCTTTAGCCGAAGACGCTGACGATTCACCGCAACGGCTCAGTCGTCGCGGGGAAATCGATCTCGTTTCATTACGCGAAAATGGTTACATCGTGCCGGACTCGCCAGCAACTGTTACAGCGGAAGAGTTTCGCCTGTTAAAGCGGCAGCTGTTGCTTAACGCTTTTGCGCGCGGCGAGGGCGCCATCCGCAACGGTAACCTCATTCTGGTTTGTTCAACCCAGCCTAACGAAGGCAAAACCTTTTGTGCGATCAATCTGGCACTCTCTATTGCTTCAGAGCGTGATTTGACTGTGCTGCTGGTTGATGCCGACTTTGCCAAGCCTGAAATTCTCTCAACACTTGGCCTTGAAGGCGGCAAAGGATTGATTGACGTGATTGCCGATCCGTCCCTCAATTTGTCGGATTGCTTAATTCGCACAAATATAGAAAATTTTTCCGTATTGCCTGCAGGTCGTCAGCATCACTTGACAACAGAGCTTCTGGCATCGGAGCGCATGGGTATGATGATAGAGGAAATTGCCCAGCGCTACCGCGACCGTGTCATTATATTTGATTCTCCCCCAGTTCTGGCGAGTTCGGCAGCGTCGGTTCTGGCATTGCACGTGGGCCAAACATTGTTTGTCGTGGAAGCGGAGTCCACACGCGAGCAGCAGCTTCGCGAAGGCCTTGCCATGATCTCTGCCTGCAAAAACACACATTTGTTGCTCAACAAAACAAAATACAGTTCTGGAGGCCGTAAGTTTGGCTCCTATTATGGTTATGGCGCTTAATAAAGGATTGGACTTCATGAAAACTGGAAGTCAGTTGTCAAGGCGGCGTTCCGCTACACTTACCATGCTTTCATCGGGCGTGGCGCTATCCTGTATATTCACGCCACTGGCGCAGGCGCGCATAACAATAGAACCGCGTGTAGATGTCCGTGCTGTTTTTTCCGACAACGTGAACGCTTCACCTGATGGTTTTAAAGATGCAGGCATTATAACGGTATTCGAGCCCGGTATCGGCGTGACAATCAACAGCGCCAAACTTGAGGCGACAATTGATTATAATGCAGGCATCAGGAAAGCGTTGTTTGCCAGTACCAGAGGCAATACAGTCAAACATAATTTGCTGGCGCGAGGTTCAGCAAAAATTATTGATGATTTTCTCTACTTGAATGCGGGCGCTGTTGTTACCCAGCTGGTGCGTAACCCGCAGGGTTCAGTGACTTTAAACCCGGATACCTTCAGCAACAATCTCGATCATGTGGCAACGTTTTATGTTGAGCCATCCATCAGGCGGCGATTGAATGAATATCTGAATTTGACAATCAACACGCAAGTGGGGCTGACAATTCTGAAGGATCAACCGGACAATCGGCCACTGCGAGCAAATGTCAATGATCCGCTTTTTACAAATATCAATCGGGTTAATTCACAAAATTTTTCTTCACAACCAGGATCCAGCAGCGATAACGAAAGTGCATCAGCTGGTCTTCAAAGCGGTGACGCTTTTCAGCATTTCAAATGGGAGCTGAAGGCATCATGGAGCCGTGACAAGCGCCGGTATCTGAATGAACTTGACAATGATTATTCAGGTGTTGCCAATCTTGAGGTGCCGCTTACGCGTGGATTTTCCCTGGTTGGCAGTGCTGGTTATGAATCCAGCAAAGATGTCGAAGATGTCATAGTGACCAATCAATCCACACGGTTTCCGGAAGTGCTGCCAGACGGTACATTTCTGGTTTTGCGTGATGCAGACTCTCGCAATGGCACCAATCTTACAGGCACAAACCCGCAACTGTCCGATGGTATTGGTGGCTTGCTGCCGCGACGCGATGGGCGAATTATTGATCGCAAGGGCTTCATATGGGACGCTGGTTTTCACTGGAATCCAAGCCGCCGTACTGACATCACCGTGCGCGGCGGGGCGCGTTTTGGTACAGCTAATATCAGTGTTAACGGCTTTCATAAATTTTCCGAACATTCGTCGGTTAACCTGAGCTACGGCACTAATCTTGATAGTCTGTCTCGCTTGCTCACTCGCAGCATCAATTATTCAAACGGCATCAGTGGGCCGACACAAGTGCAGGTGCTTGGTCAGCGCTCCACACCCGTTCTGTTGCCGCTTAACGGGTTCGACCCGATCAATGGTGGCTACACAGGCAACCTTGCTATCAACAACGGCACTTTCCTGCAACGCACGGCGCGCCTGACGTACATTTATGATCGTCCATCATTGAATGCCAACATCAGTCTTTTTGCTGAAGATCGCCAGCTGCTTAGCCTGCAATACTTACCGGGACAAAGGCCAATTTTGCCAAGTGCCATTCCCAATGACAGGTCCATCGGCACGGCTTCAACCTTTGAGCACCACCTTGATAAAACCCACAGCATTCTGGTGGACCTTGATTTTCGCTACAGTGAATACTCACTTGATACCGCAAGGCGTGATTATCTTTACGGTGGAACTGTTGGTTACCGCGTCGAGTTTACACCCAAGATCAGGCTGGAGACAAAATATCTTTTTAGTAAACGTCAGACCAATGCAACCGGGTTTAATATTAAAGAAAATAATATAACTGTCAGCTTGCAGGCCAGATTTTAGACATAAAGGTTTACCCACGCGCATGTATGAGGATTTTTACAAACTCAAAGGCAAACCGTTTCAGCTAACACCTGACCCACGGTTTTATTTTGATACCCGCACCCACAAGAAGGCAATGGCTTATCTCACCTATGGCTTGTCGCAAGGTGAAGGGTTTATCATAATTACAGGTGATGTTGGTGCCGGAAAAACCACTTTGGTCGGGCACTTGTTCGACTCTCTCGATAAAACCCGCTACGTGTTTGCCAAGGTTGTCACCACACAACTCGATGCTGATTCAACCTTAAAAATGGTTGCAGCCGCGTTTGGTATTCACATCGATGGTTTGGACAAGGCTGGCATACTTGGCCGCGTTGAATTGTTTTTGCGGCAGCAGTTTCGCGATCGCCGTCGCGCCCTGCTGATTGTTGATGAAGCGCAGAATTTGCCTGTCAGTGCGCTGGAAGAATTGCGCATGCTTTCCAACTATCAAGAGGGCAATAAAGCTTTGCTGCAAGTATTTTTGCTGGGTCAGCCGGAGTTTCGTGACAAGCTTGCATATTCCAACGAGCTGGAACAGCTGCGCCAGAGGGTTATTGCAACACACCATCTGGAGCCAATGCAGAAAGAGGAATTGCCGGGTTATATTTATCACCGGCTCAAGCTTTGCGGATGGAACAACAACCCGAGATTCACAGACGCGGCTTTTGACACCATGTTCGATTATTCAGGGGGTGTGCCGCGCAGGCTCAACAATTTAGCATCTCGTATTTTGCTATTTGGTTCTCTCGAAGGCAAGACCGAAATAGACCATGACATTGTTGAAGAGGTGATCAACGACCTTAAAAAGGACAGTACACCAACAACCGGCCCCAAGCATCCAGGTGTGGCCGATATGGCGTTTGCAGGTGGCGGACTGGTGAGATCGAATGTGCCGCCCAAAATCCGTGCTGATTTGGCGGCAGCGAACAGCGATTTAATGGGTGCAGACCCTGAACTTGTGCGTCGTATCGAAGTGCTTGAGCGCTATGCCAAGGCGCATGACCAAACAATCAGACAAACCTTGCAAATATTGAGTGACTGGGCAGATGCGGCGGCTGTGCCTGTGCCTTTGAAGACCGGAACCAATGAACAGTGAGTCGCAAACTTCCAGCAGATATGTAAAGCGTGCGGCTGATGGGCGGATCATCAATGCCATGTCAGTGGATATTGAGGAGTTTTTTCAGGTTGGGGCGTTTGAGACCACGATTCCGAAATCGAATTGGGACACAATCGCCAGCCGCGTTGAATACAACACTGATTTGGTGCTTGATCTGTTTGCCAGAAAAAATATGCACGCGACCTTTTTCACGCTTGGCTGGGTGGCAGAACGTCATCCGAGTCTAATTAAGCGTATTATAACAGCGGGCCACGAACTGGCCAGCCATGGTTACGATCATACGCGCGTGCACTTGCTTGATCCTGAGCGGTTTGCAAAAGACCTGGTGCGCACCAAAACCATTCTGGAAGATATTTCTGGCGCCATAGTGAGCGGTTACCGTGCGCCAAGTTTTTCCATTGGTGAGCGAAACCTTTGGGCACTCGATATTCTTGCCGAGAGCGGTTATCAATATTCATCCAGTGTCTACCCGATAGCGCACGATCACTACGGTTGGCCATCGGCATCGCGCTGGTCGTTTCAGCCGGTCGCAAAAAGCCTTATGATTGAAATTCCGGTGACCACCGTCAAGACGATGGGAAAGATTTTTCCATGTGGTGGTGGTGGATTTTTCAGATTGCTGCCATACGCACTTTCGCGTTGGACAATTGATCAGGTTAATACAGTTGAACAGCAACCCGCGATGTTTTATTTTCACCCTTGGGAAGTTGATGCCGATCAGCCGGTGCAACATCTGGCACCGTTAAAATCGCGTCTGCGCCACTATGTGAATTTGAAGCATATGCTTGGCAAAGTCGGTCGCGCGCTGGATGATTTTCATTGGGATCGCGTTGATAACGTTTTTCTGAACAAAAATGAAACAGCGCTGCAACAGCCGCAGGCGGCTTGAGGCAGTGGTGGCTTTAACGGTTCGGTCTCTGGCACTTGACAGCAACGTGAATTCTGCTGCCTGGGATGCGTTTGTGCAAGCGCACGATGCAGGCACGGCTTTTCACCTCACAGCTTGGGGCAGGGCTATTCACCGCACATTTGGCCATGGCATTCACTATCTGGCAGCCTATCGCGGTGCTGAGCTTGCGGGTGTTTTGCCACTCATTCATGTGAAATCTCGCCTTTTCGGTAATGCGCTCATTTCCAATGCATTTGCAGTTTATGGTGGCCCGCTTGCAGATGGCCAAGATGCGCATGATGTGCTTGATGCTGCTGCTTGGGGCCTTGCGGAAAAGTTTGGCGTGCCTGTACTTGAATATCGATCACAACTAGCAACGCGAACGGAATGGCAAAGCAAGAGTGAAACCTATGCCACTTTCAAGCGCTCGCTATCATTAAATTCAGATGAGAACATGAAGGCCATCCCGCGCAAGCAGAGGGCTGAAGTGCGCAAATCTTTGGGCAACCAACTGACTGTTGATATTGACCGTAACACGGAAAAGCATTTCGCCGTTTACAGTGCTTCCGTGCATAAACTAGGCACGCCGGTGTTTCCCAAAAAATTATTCCGGAATTTATTGGAATGTTACGGCGAGAATGCCAATATCCTCACGGTTAGTCACAATGGCATGCCGCTGTCTTCTGTGTTGTCGCTGTACTTCAGGAACGAGGTTATTCCTTACTATGGCGGAGGGGTTGAAGCCGCGCGCGAATTTCGCGCCAACGACCATATGTATTGGATGCTCATGGAACACGCCATCAATCGCGGGTGCACATCGTTTGACTTTGGCCGCAGTAAAATTGGCACGGGTGCCTATGCCTTCAAAAAAAACTGGGGTTTTGAGCCGACACCTCTTGCCTACGAATTCAAACTGGCGGCTGGTCAATCAATGCCGGATATCAATCCGCTCAATCCAAAATACCGGGCGATGGTTTCAGCCTGGAAGAAACTGCCGCTATCGGTTGCCAATATGGCTGGCCCGATCATTGCCGGTGCGTTAGGATAAGATATGGTTACAAGCATTGTGCATATACTGCCAAATAAAAACAACATAATGCAGACATGGCAACATAGCTTGCTGATGTGGGCAGCGCTGGTGGCGGCGCTTATTGGCCTGTTTTGGCCAACAATTGAATCGCTCTTCGATATATGGAACAACAATGTTGCCTTTGGCCATTGCCTGTTGATTGCGCCAATCATTGCCTGGCTGGTATGGCAACGCCGCACACTGGTGGCCAAGGTTGCACCACAGGCGTGGTGGCCAGGGCTGCTGGTACTGTTTCTTGCCGCGAGCTTGTGGCTGGTGGGATGGGCAGGGCGCATCAACGTTGTTCAGCATGCGGCTCTTATTTTCATGCTGCAATCGAGTGTGCTGCTGGTCTTTGGACCTCAGGTGACCAGAGCCGTTTTGTTTCCATGGGCATTTGCCTTGTTCATGATTCCGGTGGGTGATCAGGTGGTGCCGCAACTTCAGCATGTCACAGTGTGGTTTGTTATCAAGTTGCTTGCTTTGGCGCATGTGCCGTTCACGCTTGACGGGGTTTTCTTTCATGTACCGAACGGAAATTTTCAGGTCGCAGAAGCGTGCTCGGGTATTCGCTACTTAACGTCGATGGTCGCCGTGGGGGCGGTCTTTGCCAATATTGCTTTTCAGAACCCGTGGCGGCGTGTGTCCGTTATGGTGCTGGCCGTCGCCCTTCCGATTGTTGCGAATGGCATTCGCGCTTGGGGCATCATATATTTAGCCTTTATCTCCGGCAACAAGTTGGCCATGGGTGTCGATCACATACTGTACGGCTGGGTATTTTTTGCTCTGGTCATGGTGATGTTCATTTTTATCTGCCGGGCATTTTCTGATAAACCACTGGATGCCCCTGCTATCGATATAGAACCTCTTCTGGCAGCAAGATCAGGGTCAGCACCGCACAAATTATATGGTTGGTGGATAGCGGGTGCAGGGTTTGCCATACTTGCCGCCTTCACCAGCTACAGTCATATGATCGAAACGCGCGCACCAACTTTGGCTGACGTGGTCATCAAGCCAATTATCGTTGCTGGCTGGCGTGAGGCAAGTGCCGCAGATGCCGAAGATTGGAAACCGGTATACAAAAATATCGATGCTGCAAAACAAACGGTGTTTGTTGATGATTCCGGGCATCGTGTAACGCTCTACCTTGGCGTTTTTAAAATGCAGTCAACCGATAAAAATCTTGTGACATATGGCAATGGTGCATTCCTTCCAACCGAGGAGCACCGCAGCGAATGGGCGTGGACGGCCAACACCAAGCCACTACAATTAAAAAATACACCGCAACCGTGGTCCTATACCATGTATAAGAACCAGGTTGTGCGTGATGTGTGGCAGTGGTTTATGGTTGGTGGCAAATTATATGCAAGCCCTACGCGTGCAAAAATTGCATCAGCGCTGGTGCGACTTTCGGGTGGACGCACAGAAGCAGCAACGCTCATACTAACGGCAGAACGTGTGGACAGTCAGCAATCGCGCGATGGTGATTTGTTACAGTTCATCCAAAGCTTAGATGCTGTTCAACCCCAGATATATGCATGGCTTGGTCTCAAAGCTGGTTTGACGGAGAAATAATATGTGCGGCATCACCGGCATGTTCGACACCAGGGATCGGCGAACCGTTGACCGTGATGTGCTTGTTCGCATGAATGATAGCCAGCACCACCGTGGCCCTGATGAAACGGGTGTATTTATCAGCCCCGGTGTTGGTCTTGGCCACAAACGGCTGTCGATTATCGATTTATCCAGCGGCCAGCAGCCAATGTCATCGGCAGATTCCAACATCACTGTGTGCTACAATGGTGAAATTTATAATTTCATGGACATTCGCCGACAGCTTGAGGACTATGGTTACAAGTTTCGCACGCATTCCGACACGGAAGTCATTTTATATGCTTGGATGGAATGGGGCGAGGCGTGCGTGCAGCAATTTCGCGGCATGTTTGCCTTTTCACTGTATGACAAACGCACAGGCACAATGTTTCTGGCTCGCGACCGTTTGGGTGTGAAGCCGTTGCATGTGGCGGCTCTCGCCAGTGGCTGGGTGCTGTTTGGCTCCGAGTTAAAAAGCCTGCTGGCCCATCCAGAGATCAAGCGTGATCTCGATGTGCATGCCATCGAGGATTATTTTACTTACGGTTATATTCCGGATCCGCGCACGATCTTGAAAGCGGCGTTCAAGTTGCCCGCTGGCCATACCATGCTGTTGCGCCACGGTCAGCAAATTGGTTTGCCAAAGCCATACTGGAATATCAGCTTTTCCCATACCCACAAAGGCAGTGAGGCTGATCTTGCACACGAGATGACCGAACGTTTGCGTGAAGCGGTAAAGATTCGCCTGATGTCGGAAGTGCCACTCGGTGCCTTTCTATCCGGCGGTGTCGATTCCAGCGCCATTGTCGCGATGATGTCTGGCTTAATGCATGCACCGGTGAACACCTGCTCGATTGGCTTTGATGTGGCAGCCTATGACGAGACAGGCTATGCACAGCAAATCGCGGATCGCTATAAAACCAATCATCGCAGCCGCATGGTCGCCGCCAACGATTTCTCATTGATAGATACACTCGTGAACGCCTATGATGAACCGTTTTCAGACTCGTCTGCACTGCCGACCTACCGTGTCTGCCAGCTGGCACGGGAAAACGTCACGGTTGCATTGTCCGGTGATGGTGGTGACGAATTGTTTGCTGGCTATCGCCGTCATAAAATGCACATGCATGAAGAACGTGTGCGCTCACGGTTGCCTCTTGGTTTTCGGCGGCCTTTCTTTGGCTTTCTCGGCAAGGCTTATCCGCAGATGGATTGGGCACCGCAATTTTTGCGTGCCCGTTCAACCTTTCAGGCGCTTGGCATGTCAACTGCAGAAGCCTATGTGAATTCCATTTCCATCATGCGGCCACACATGCGCCAGCAAATGATGACCAACACGTACCGGCGTGAAATTCAGGGCTATCGGTCGCTCGATCATATGCGCAAGGTAATTGATAGCGCACCAGCTGACGATGTGATTGGTCAAATTCAATATGCCGATATCAAAATCTGGCTGCCTGGCGATATCCTCACCAAAGTTGATCGCGCCAGCATGGCGGTGGGTCTTGAAGCGCGCGAGCCACTGCTCGATCACAAGCTGCTTGAGTGGGCCGCTGGCTTGCCACTCAACATGCGCATTCGCAACGGCCAGGGAAAATATATTTTGAAAAAAGCCATGGAGCCGTATGTGCCGCATGATTTGCTGTATCGGCCAAAACAGGGTTTTTCGATCCCGATCAGTGCATGGTTTCGAGGGCCCCTGAAAAACACTATATCAGAAATGCTCAAAGCGTCACCGATGCTAGACACCGGCTGGTTTGATCGTGGTTTTCTGGATAAGGTGCTGGACGATCACGCCCGCGGTGTTGCTGATCATGGCCGTTTGCTCTGGCAGGTGCTGATGTTTGACCGCTCTCTCAGTCGTCTTGTCGGCACGCCCAGCAAGCAGCTGGTTTAAAGATGAGAAAACTGTTTGCAGTGATGCTTGGGTTGTTGATGGCACAGGCACTGCATGCTGCCACTCTTGTTGAAACCGTTGCACAAATGAAGCAATCGGTCGTGGGCATTTCAATCCTCTACCCGACAAAGTACCAGCAAGCGCAACTCATCGGCAGTGGTTTTGCCGTGGCGGACGGGCACTATGTTGTTACCAACTATCATGTTGTGCGCGAGCACGATGTGGCAGCCAAGCAGATGCTTTATGCCAATGTGTGGAATGGGCCAGTGTATGATCGGCGTGCGGTGAAAGTTATTGCTGTAGCACCGGCCTATGATCTCGCGCTGCTTAAAATCGATGGGCCAGCCCTGCCGGCAGTAAAGTTTTACACGAAAACAGATATGGCCCCGGAAGGCAGCGATGTTGCCATCACTGGTTTTCCCATTGGTGCGGCCCTTGGCCTCACGCCGGCAACAGCGCGCGGTATAGTTTCGGCACTCACGCCAAACCGTGGAGCTGAGCCAAATTCATTTACACTTGGAGCGAACGACATTCGTGCGCCGCGCTATCTCACCTATCAACTCGATATTATTGCCTACCCTGGCAACAGCGGTGGGCCGGTTTACATGGTGGATAGCGGCGAGGTGCTGGCAATCGTGTCTGCTAGCTTTATTCGTTCAACAAAGGAGAAAGTGCTGAGCGATCCCAGTGCCATCACCTACGCCATCCCTTCAACATTTATCCGGCAAATGCTGATTGAAAATAAACTTGCGCCGTAACAAAAAAACTGGAACAGTCATGATCAAATCGATTGCTACACTTTTATTTTCACTGGCCCTGCCGTCTCTTGCCCACACGCAAACGGTCGTAGATGGGGCAAACATTTACAAGCGGTGTGCAGCTTGTCATCAGGCCAGCGGGGCAGGCGTGCCGGGGGTATATCCTAAACTTGGTGCGCAGGTTGCTCGGTTTGCAGCAAATCCGCAAGGCCGCGCCTATCTCATCACGGTTGTGTCAGCCGGGATTATGGGTGAACTTAAAATCGACGGGCGTGCCTACAATGGGTACATGCCAGCCCAGGCTGGCCTTGGCGATGAGCAAGTGGCAGCCTTGCTGAACCACGTGGTTGGCGGGGTTGCAAAGGCATCATCGGCAAAACTCTTTACCACTGATGAGGTGAAGGCTGTACGGGCTGAACACGCAAGCGCCAAACCAACAGAGACGATGAAACTGCGGCCCAAACAGTAATATCAAAAGATTTTAACAGTCATACCATAAGCCCTAAAGGCCATAATATAGTGCAATAATAATGTGTATCTTGCGGCCATGCCGCTCACGCCTTACATAGAACTTAAATTCTCAAAGGTCTTTTGTCTATGTCCAAAACTCATAAAACTCGCCTGCTTATTATCGGTTCTGGTCCGGCAGGCTATACAGCGGCCATATATGCCGCGCGCGCCAGCCTGAACCCGATTTTGGTGGCCGGTATGCAACCTGGCGGTCAGCTTACCATCACCACCGACGTGGAGAATTATCCTGGTTTTGCTGGCGCTGTGCAGGGGCCGTGGCTGATGGAACAGATGGAGGCGCAGGCGAAGCATGTGGGGACAGAACTGATCAACGATCATATCGCCAGCGTTGATCTCAATCAGCGGCCCTTTGTGGCCATCGGCGAATCGGGTGATCGCTATGATGCGGACAGCATTATCATCTGCACGGGCGCTTCGGCCCGCTGGCTTGGCATACCAAGCGAAGATGCCTTTCGCGGTTTTGGTGTATCGGCATGCGCCACATGCGACGGCTTTTTTTATCGCGGCAAAAAAGTCGCCGTTGTTGGCGGCGGCAACACGGCCGTTGAAGAGGCGCTGTATCTCACCAACCACGCGAGCGAGGTCACACTCATTCATCGCCGCCATGAATTGCGCGCGGATAAAACAAATCAGAAGCGGTTGTTCGATCACCCGAAAGTCAAAGTGATCTGGAACACTGTGGTTGATGTCATCACGGGCACAGAGTCGCCACAAAGTCTCACGGGTTTGAAGCTGCGTGATATCAACACTGGTGCCATCAGCGAGTTGGCCGTTGACGGTTTGTTTGTCGCCATTGGCCACGATCCGGCCACCAGTTTGTTCAAGGGCAAGCTTGCTATGGACGATGAAGGCTACATCATCACGGCGCCGGACTCGACGTCTACATCCGTGCCTGGTGTCTATGCAGCTGGTGATGTAAAAGATAAAATCTTTCGTCAAGCCGTGACTGCGGCGGGCATGGGCTGCATGGCAGCGCTGGAAGCCGAAAAATTTCTGGCGCACGGCATGGCAGAACGTGATGCTGAAAGAATTGCAGCCGAATGATGATCAATACATAATGGATTGGGACAAGCTCAGACTGTTTCATTTGGTGGCTGAAGCAGGCAGTTTTACGAGTGCGGCACAGCGCATGAACGGTAGCCAGTCCGCACTTAGCCGACAAATTCAGGCGTTGGAAGAATCCGTTGGCGCAGCGCTTTTTCATCGCCATGCGCGCGGCCTTGCGCTGACGCACGAAGGCGAGCAACTGCTCACCGCCACGCGCGATATCAACGACAAGGTTGAGCGCACTGTGCGGGCGATACAGGAAACCCGCTCAAAGCCCTCCGGCGAAATCCGATTGACCACAACTGTCAGTTTTGGTTCAACATGGTTGCCGCGTCAATTAAGTGATTTTTTCAATCTCTATCCTGATATTCGCCTCGATATCATTCTTACCGATGACGAGCTTGATCTCACTAGGCGCCAGGCAGACGTGGCGATACGGTTCTATTCACCCCGGCAGACCGAGCTGATTGCACGGCCTCTGGCGCATTTGAAGTTTGCACTTTGTGCATCTCCGGCATATTTGCTGAAACACGGGACGCCAACACAAGTTGATGATCTCGACAACCACCGCTTGCTGGCGTTTGGCAGCAATGCGCCAGATTACTTGCACGCTGCAAGCTGGATTTTGAATCTTGGCGATCCGCCTCAGTCGCGCAAGCCAGTGCTTAATCTCAACAACCTATTTGGTCTCATGCAAGCTGTGAAAGTTGGCATTGGCATAGCCGCGCTGCCAGATTACATCATTCGCGGGTCCTCGGGTTTAACACCTATACTGGAAGATATTGTTGGCCCGTCACTGCAAACATATTTTGTCTATCCAGCTGAACTCCGGCGCTCAAAGCGCGTGTCCGTATTGCGGGATTTTTTGCTCAGCCGCATCAGCGAAGATTCATTTACCGGTTGAGAAGATGCAGCTTTGTCTATGGATACTTCACCTTCCCCCACAGATTGGTGGGGAAGGGTGGCTATAGACCGTGGGGTTAGCTCGTCGAGAGGAAAGGGAAAAAATCAATATCAGAAGCCTTTGGCATGGCGATCTGCGCTGTCGCTATGAGTGAATGAATAGGGCTTCTGGTATTGTTATCGTTTTCGTTGTTTGCAAATATCTTCAGAATAATTTTATCAACTGTTGCCCACTCTGCAACTGGTTTACCGTCAGCGCTTAAGTGAGGTTTGGCTTTGCCAAATTTTGCAATCATGTGGGCTATCGATGAGCCGAATTTTGGTACTTCGCCAAGCTTACAAGTTGTACCTTCAATAACAGCCCCTGTTGTCAGCAGCACTTTACAATTTGCAATAACTATATCAGTGCCCTGCCCAAAGCACATGCCCACAAGCGAGCTCATCGCCAGCACGCCAAGAATCAAAACCCCTAAAACAAAAATCATCGTCATATCTATCTCCATTGCAAAACCGAATCAATTCAATTCGGTTAAAAAACTAATATCACACAAACCGTATACTGTAGGAAAGCAGTTTTTTAAAAAAATTGCAACTCTATGATTTCATTTTGTAATTTTGGCTTATTGCCTACAGGAATCAAAAACGGGCATAATTATGCCACTTTTCGAACCGGATATGTGCTGTTACGATAAAGATGTAGCAATATCGTCTTAAGTCACTCATTACAATAAATAGTCTGGTAGCGGGAGAGGGATTTGAACCCCCGACCCCAGGATTATGATTCCCGTGCTCTAACCAACTGAGCTACCCCGCCATACCATTCAAAAGCACATACCCGCTTCTACCGTGAGAGGTCAAGCAACCGCCCGTTCATCACACTTCGTCGTATGCAACGAGGCTTCAGTGCTTGCAATCCAGCCACCGCCCAAAACTTTGGTGCCTTTGTAAAAAACGCAAGCCTGTCCGGCCGCAACACCTTCAACAGGTGTATCGAATGTAACTGTTGCTGTATCATCAGACAAAAATTCGACTTTTACAGATAGTTGAGGGCTGCCAGAGCGAATTTTGACGGTCAGGCCTGAAGCGACACATGCCTGATCGCGTGACGGCCCAAGCCAGTTTAAATCCTTCAATTGCAACGAAGCGGTTTCCAGAGCTGCACGCGGACCAACAATAACCTGTCGGCTTACCGCGTCTAATTTCACAACGTAAACCGGTTCGGCAAGGCCGCCCACATCAATGCCGCGTCGCTGTCCGATGGTGTAATGAATAATGCCGCGATGCTTGCCCAACACCCTGCCATCAACATGCACGATATCGCCAGCCTCCGCCGCTCCTGGCCTTAACCGTTCTATGACATCGACATAACGCCCCTGCGGCACAAAACAAATATCCTGACTGTCCGGTTTATCGGCGATTTGCAGATCATACAGAACGGCGAGTTGCCTAACCTCGGTTTTGGTCATGCTGCCCAGCGGGAATCGAAGATAATCCAACTGAGCTTGCGTGGTTGCGAACAAAAAATAACTCTGATCTTTATGAGGGTCAGCCGCGCAATGCATTTCTGTACCCTGATGCTCAAGCCGCCGCTCGACATAATGCCCAGTGGCCAGACAGTCCGCACCCAGATCTTGAGCTGTGGTGAGCAGGTCCCGAAATTTAACGCGCTGGTTGCATCTTATACAAGGTATGGGCGTCGCCCCGGCAAGATAGGTATCGGCAAAATCCTCCATCACTTCGGCTTTGAAGCGGTTTTCAAAATCCAGCACATAGTGCGGAATGCCAAGTTTGGCGGCCACCGAGCGCGCATCCTGAATATCAGATCCAGCACAACATGCTCCGGCTTTTTTCAAGGCCTCCCCCATATCATAGAGCTGCAATGTAATGCCGATAACGTCATAGCCTTGTGCGCAGAGCAAAGCGGCAACAACAGATGAATCGACACCGCCGGACATCGCCACCACTACACGTGTTTGACTGGCTGGCTTGGCAAAGCCCAAGCTGTTGAGAGGAATATTTTGCATTCCCAGACAATAGCTATTTTTGCCGGGTCCTACAAGCAATAGCCAGTCTCCACCCGGCAAACCTTACCCCTTTAGGCGCGCGCAAAACCTTAACAGCGCGACCATTTAAAGCGGTTAAACCACCGTATTGACTGATATATTTGGTTAACATTGCATTTGGCCCACAGCTTGCAGTGCATGTCTTGATTTACAAAAAGGAATATCGTTTTGGTTGCTTTGCCATCCGCCACTGTACAATATGTAGCCTCATCACAAAGTGCTCCGCCAGCACCGGCTGTGAGACTGGGTGATACAGTGGAGTCAGGTGCAGATGCTAAGATTGCAGCCAGCACACCCCAAACCTTGAACAGCTTTGCAGACTTGCTCGTCAAAACCAATCTTGATGCTGCTGCACCCGTAAAAAGTCAGACTCTACCAGTCAATACAACAGCGTCTGCGACGACGAGTAAAGCTAACCCGACTGATCAGCAAAATGATCCTCACATTTTTAATGTTCTGCAAACAGGGGCTTTTAATATTCAAACCGCCAAATCTACCGATAAAACCATACAATCCGAAGTTAAGCCATTGTCTGATGCGTTGCTAAAAACTGAAGCAGGGAATGTAGCCGCGCCCGAAGATATTAACGCGACACTTGCGAGATTAATAACGTTTGGCCAATCTAAAACAAAATCAGTTGAAGCAACGTTAAGTCAGCCGGTGATAAAATCGACAGCACGTAAAAATGATAAAGAGTCCGGCGATACAGGAAAAACGAACACATCAGGCATAAATACACAAGTGGATAACTCTGCATTAGCAACTCTTTCTGTCGTCGTGCCAGCTCAAGTGGCAACAGAGAAAAAATCTTCATCGATAGATATAAAAATTATACGATCAGACAAGCATATCACAAATGTGACTAAAAATGAAGTCAACATGAACAAGAATGGGAGTGTAACTACAGACACTGAAAATATATTAAAAAGTTTTCAGCCTGATAAAACCACACAGCCTGTAGCCATACCCAATGCCGCGACTGCTTTTGACAAACTGCTCAATATCGATTCTAAAGCAATGCCACATATACAGTCAGCGAGCACACAAACAACCCTTGCGACACACAATACGACACTGTTGACGCAAGCGACACCTACGACCGCGCACACATCAAATATCATAACACTAACACCTCATATGGCCACTATGGCGCACGAGGTTGGTCTTGAAATTGTCAAAGCGTCTCAAGTGGGCAAAACAGAATTCACAATTCGTCTCGATCCCGCCGAGCTCGGCCGCATCGAGATTAAACTTCATATGGATCATGATGGAAAAGTGCAGGCCGTACTATCCAGTGATAATCCACAAACCCATGATTTGTTACGTCGAGAAGCAGGCAGTCTGGCAAAAGCACTAACGGACTCAGGATTAAAAACCGAAGGCAGTGCTTTGAGTTTTAATTTACGTGACCAGAATCAAAATCAACGTGACAACCAGTATTTTCGCAATACTCACTCGTCAGACAACTCACCAGCAACTGTATTCAATACCGCAGATGGCGCCCCGACTAAAATTGTACAACTATCATTGCAAAACTTCCTGAATGATAGCCGCATAAACGTAATTGCCTAAGGAATTATAGCATGACAACAGCAATCGACACGACATCGACAACACTCAGCGCTTCAGCGACAGCTCAAAAAAGCTTATCAAGTAATTTTGACACGTTCCTTAAATTGCTGACCGCGCAGCTGCAAAATCAGGATCCGCTTAAGCCTCAAGATTCTTCTCAATTTACCCAGCAATTGGCGACATTCAGTGGCGTTGAGCAATCTATCAAGCAAAATACAAATCTTGAAACATTGATTGGTGAAATCAAAACCAGCAACCTTTCAGCCGCAACAAATTATATCGGGCAAATAGCAACAGCCAACACGCCGAACCTGACATCAGATGGCAACGGCGGAACCTGGTCTTATAATTTAGGTGCCGCTTCTGCGACAACAGCGATAACGATTACAAACTCATCAGGTCACGCAGTGCGCTCAGCAACAGGCAGTACAGATAGTGGCCTTCACAGTTTTGTATGGGATGGTAAGGACTCCAATGGCAATGCATTGCCTGCAGGAGACTACACACTTTCTATTAAAGCTAAAACGGCAACTGATACGGATGTTATAACTTCAATTAGCCTTACTGATAAAGTTAGTGCCATTGATAATGGACCATCAGGTTTAACAGTATTGATTGGCAAAACACCCGTAACATTAGATCAAATCACAAGTGTATCGCAGCCTGCTGCGAGCACAAATGCGACAACATCGCCACAGAATAGTGGCTCCACAACACTAAATTAATTTTATTCTATTCAGGAGAAAAACAATGAGTCTATACGGAGCTCTTTATTCAGGCGTCTCTGGTTTGAATGCCAACTCGATCGCACTGGGTGCAATTTCAGACAATATCACTAACGTGAACACAGTCGGTTACAAAGCCAATGATACCCAGTTTTCAACATTGGTGACTGAAGCCAAATCATCAACTGTCTATGTTCCAGGCGGTGTGAAAGCAAATGTGCGTCAGCTGGTTTCGCAAACAGGTCTGTTGCAGTCCTCAGCATCACCAACTGACATTGCACTCGATGGTCAAGGTTTCTTTATCACGCGACCAAGTCCAACGTCTACTGATGTCGGGTTCACCCGCGCAGGATCATTTACCCAGGATTCTGCTGGCAACCTCAAAAACGCTGCCGGCAACTATCTTGTTGGATGGCCGCTGGATGCAGATGGAAAATATATCAATGATGGCAGCGTCAAAAGCTTGGTGCCAATATCGACATCAGGCTTGACTGGCACAGCAGAGGCAACATCATCGGTGCGGGTTCGTGCGAATCTAAATTCTGGTCAAGCCGTAAGTTCTGATATTGCTAGTTACGACCCGACAAATGTAGCGCACAATTTAGCCAGTGGCACATTTAAACCAGATGTCGTTCAGTCAATTCAGGTTTTCGATCAACAAGGTGGCACACAGACTGTCAATATTGGTTATGTCAAAAGCGCTACGCCTAATACCTGGAATGTTGAAATCTATACGCCAGATGCATCCAGCATAGCGCCAGTTGCAGGCTTGCAGCCCGGTCAGCTTGCGACAGGTCAAGTCGTTTTTAATGCGGATGGTTCGCTCAATTTATCGACAGCACCAGCAACCACTTTATTGTCAACGCCAGCAGGTGGCCCACTCTCAGACACACTTAAAGTTAACTGGACAAGTGGTGCAGGTTCGAAACCTATAAAAATATCTCTTGGCACTAATGGTAAAATCGACGGCATAACTCAATTTCAAGCGCGCTCTCAGGTTATCTCGACTGATCATGATGGCGCTGTTTTTGGCAATGTGCTGGGTGTTAATGTAAAAAATGACGGCACAGTCACGGCTCAATTCAGTAATGGCGTAAGCCGCGATGTTTACAAAATACCAATTGCAACGTTTCAGGACCCTAACGATCTTGTGCGTCAGCAAGGCAATACCTACTCACAATCTAACCTTTCGGGCGCTTATGCACTGAATGAGCCAGGTCTGGGGGGCGCTGGCAGAGTGGCTCCATCTTCACTTGAAGCCTCAACAGTTGATTTGGCATCAGAGTTTACAAAACTCATTACCACACAACGTGCTTATTCTGCAGCCTCAAAAATTATTACGACGGCAGACGAAATGCTGACAGAACTAAGCCAAATTAAACGATAATTTAGTGAAACTATAAACTTATGTTCATTTCTATTGATCTGCCATTAACCCCACCGCTTAGACGTTCCTTAAAGTCCCTTGGGTATAACAGCAAATACAGGGTCAGGCATGGAGTAGAAAGTTAGAGACTATGATGGAAAATCAAAAATTCAAAGCCCATCAGGTGATTGGTCCGCTTGGCGAACCACTCACACTCAACTCATTGCCGGCCGCCGGAACAACTCGTTGGGTTGTTCGTCGTAAGGCGGAGGTAGTGGCAGCTGTCAAGGGAGGTCTTCTCACTCTTGAAGAGGCATGTGAACGTTATAATTTGTCAGTGGAAGAATTGCTGACATGGCAACGATCAGTTGAAAAGAATGGTATGCCTGGGTTGCGCGTGACACGTATCCAGAATTACCGGATGGTTGATAATCGTATATAATACAGAATACATAAAAAACTGCTGTTGCTATTATTGTAGCAATAGCAGTTTTTTACATTCTATTAACTAAATAATCGGCAAAATTTGCCGAGCGTTCATATCTCCTTTACCTCATTCACATAAAGTCCTCAGTGTGAGAAGTATCAGCAGTCATGTTGGTTCAGGTCTATTGAGAGAATTCTGGTGGAACAAATAAAGCGTCTAATCGCCGATTTCGGCGCGCGAAAACTAATTATTATTGGAGCAGTAACAACTATCGTTATTGCAAGTCTCATTGCCTTTACGGTAATTGCAAATAAACCACCAATGGCATTGCTTTATAGTGATCTTGAAAATTCTTCGGCTCAACTCATCATAGAAAAGCTTAAAACTCAGAAAATATTTTTTGAAGTGAGCAAAGACGGCACCAGTATAATGGTGCCTGAAGATAAACTTGGTGAGCTTAGGTTGTCGCTTGCAAGCGAACGGCTTGGTGGTCAACTTGGCTATGAGCTATTAGACAAGCAAGATGCCTTAGGCACGACAAGTTTTCTTCAATCAATAAATAAGGCGAGAGCCATAGAGGGAGAATTAGCACGTACGATTCAATCACTTGAACAGGTTAAATCAGCGCGCGTTCATTTGGTATTGCCGGAAAAACAACTTTTTGAAAAGGAAGAGCACAAAGCTTCTGCCTCTATCACATTGCGAACACGTGGAAATTTACCCGTCAGTCAAGTGAATGCAATACGCTATTTGGTATCCGGCGCTGTTCCGGATCTTGACCCTGGCAAGATATCAATTGTTGATCAAAACGGAACGTTGCTCGCCAAATCGGATGGCAACGGGCTCGGTGATACTGCAAATAGTTTGATTGAACACCAAAACATCGCAGAACAAAAATTGCGTCAGCAAATAGAAACCATGCTTGAGCGCATAGTAGGGCAAGGGCATGTGCGTGCTGAAGTGGCGCTTGAGCTTGATGCCAATCAAATTCGTCAAGATGCTGATATATATGACCCTGATAAACAAGTTGTTGCGCGCTCTACGACCGTCGAGCACAATGACCAAAATCGAAATCAGGATAATGGCGGTGAAGTCACAGTTGGCAATAACGTGCCAACACCTGGCTCAGCTAACGGCACTACAACGGCACAGCCATTGCCTCAAGTGGCCGGCGGTTCGCAGTCCGCTTCAAAAGAATACTCTGAACAAGTTGAATATCAAAATTCCAAAACACACACTGTCACTGTGCGTGAATCAGGGACTATAAAGCATATTTCGGTTTCTGTAATTATTGACGGCATTTACAGTAACAATCCACAAGGAAAGACAACTTACAGTTCAAGATCGCAAAATGAAATTGATCAATTGAAGCGTTTGGTAGAAAGCGCTGTGGGCTATAATGCAGAGCGTGGTGATACTGTAGAAATTGCAAATATGCGCTTTATAGACAGCCAAATGGATAAATCTGATGTCGTAAAATCGGCATTTCCACTTGGTTTATCAGGCGCTGATGTCACCAAACTCGCACAAACAGGCATATTGGCTGTCGTTTCAATTCTGGCATTATTTTTTATTATTCGGCCACTGCTAAAATTGTTCACACATAATAAAAATTTAAGCCAGGGTAGTGGTGGACCACTGGGTAAATCAGAAGATCAGTTGGCTTTGTTACCGCCAAATAAATTCGAGATAGAACAACTGATGTCAAAGGCAAACTCAGGTGATTCTGATGCGCTTTTACAATTGCAAAACTACAGAAACGAAATCGATCTGCCGCTGGAAAATGAGATTGATGTCGCGCAAATCGAAGGCAGGGTGAAGGCCGCTGCAATAAGAAAAGTAGGCGAAGTTATTGAGCGCCACCCGAGTGAAGCAGCTTCAGTGATTCGTCAATGGATGTATGGATAATGTCGAGGCAAAGTATGACAGGAACATCAGTTCTGGAACACGCTAAAATGAGTGGATTGGATAAAGCTGCCTCAATAATGCTGGCGCTTGGGCAAGATTATGGCAGGCCTATCTGGGATCAGCTGAGTGATGATGAAGTTAAAGAACTTTCAACAGCCATGTCTGGCTTGGGCGCTGTGCCAGCAGCCATTATAGAAAAATTGTTCATTCAATTTGCAGCCGACGTTTCTGTTGTTGGATCTTTATATGGTTCGTTTGATAATACTGAAAAATTACTGACATCAGTTTTACCAGAGGATCGCGTTAATCAAATAATGGAAGAAATACGCGGCCCAGCTGGCCGTACAATGTGGGATAAACTTGGAAACGTTCATGAACAAGTGCTCGCAACTTATTTAAAAAATGAATATCCGCAAACTGTAGCTGTGGTGCTGCAGAAAATAAAACCCGAGCATGCAGCAAGAGTTTTAACGGCACTTCCTGATGAATTCTCTATGGAAGTTGTGATGCGTATGTTGCGAATGGAAGCTGTACAGAAGGATGTTTTAGACAAGGTGGAAAGCACACTACGTGTTGAGTTTATGTCTAATCTTGCAAGAACAGCGCGTCGTGATAGCCATGAAACATTAGCTGAAATATTTAATTATCTTGATAGGCAATCTGAAGACAGGTTTCTTTTGTCATTGGAAGAAAGAAACCGTGATTCAGCCGAAAAAATTCGTGCCCTCATGTTTACATTTGAAGACTTGTCCAACCTCGATCCAGGCGGCGTACAAACATTGTTGCGGAATATAGAGAAGAACAGGTTGGCATTAGCTCTAAAAGGGTCTTCAGAAAAATTAAGAGATTTATTTTTCTCAAATATGTCCGAGCGTGCTGCTAAAATTATGCGTGAAGATATGGAATCCATGGGACCAGTTCGATTGAGAGATGTAGATGAAGCACAGCAGCAAATGGTGCTGATTGCTAAACAGTTGGCAGAGACTGGTGAAATAATGCTTATTGATGCCAAAGGTGATGATGAGTTGGTATATTGATAATGAATAGTGTAAAATATCAATTTGATAAATATTTTGATGGTGGTTTGCAGGATTTAACATCACGCCTTCAAGAGCAGTTTGACCGTGATATTTTTCAGGTTCAGAAAGAGGCAGAGGCTAAAGGTTTTGATGAAGGGCAAAGGCAGGCATTATCTGAACTGAAAATCCAGGAAAATACTATTCTGTCAGCTATAGAAAGTGACCTTGAAAGAATATTTCAAGACATCAGCACAATGCACAGCCTGCTTGTAATTAAATCAGCTCAAGCGGTTAAAAAAATAACGCAAATACTGAGTGAAATTATCGATGATAAACTACTCTATGAACGAGTAGATTCTACGATTACATCGATAATGCCAGACTTAATTGAAATGCCACGCCTTGTAATGCGCTTGCCTGAAAATTTGATTGATATGATTCGAAACAAGATCGATTCCATTGCTTTGAATCAAGGGTATGCGGGTAAAATTATTTACGTACCTCTTCAGGGTAATATCAATAGTCCGCCATCAATTGAATGGGCCAATGGCGGCGTGGTTATCGATAACGAAAACAAGAATGTGAAATTAAAAGAAAAGTTGGAAGAGTTCATAATATCAATACACAATAATAACGCGCACACAGAAGAAACTATGGTTGAACAGATATGACTAGTGAAAACAACACCGAAGCTATGATATTAACGGAGCTCGAGAAGCAGAATAATCAGAATATAACTAACACAGATTTTATCAAATCGCCTGATGTGGAAACACATACAGCTCATAAACTACAGGCTGTGTTTGATATACCTGTAAAAGTTCAGGCTGTGCTTGGAAAATCATCTATGGAAGTTAATCAACTTCTGAGACTATCAACTGGTTCTGTTATAGAGCTTGATAGACGAGTTGGAGAAGCAATAGACATTTACGTGAACGATCGTCTTGTTGCACGTGGCGAAGTGGTTGTCGTAGATGAACATCTAGGCGTAACCATGACTGAAATAGTCAAGCAAGATCATTCATAAATTGAATAATACTATTTATTGGAAAATATAAAATGCGATTGTTAATGATAGGCGAATTAAGCGGTCAACTTGTAACAGCCTCAAAAATGGCTAAGGCAGCCGGTGCGAAAATTATACATGCAACCAATGTAGAGGCGGGCTTGGAAAGCTTGCGCACAAATGGTGCAGATTTAGTCATGATTGATGTCGTCCTTGATATCCGGTCATTTATATCGCAGCTTAGATTTGAACGCTTTTCAACAGAAGTTATTGCCTGTGGTATAGGCACAGATGCTCGCGCTGCTGTTCAGGCCATTCAGGCAGGCGCAAAAGAATATATTCCTCTGCCGCCAGATGCTGAACTGATAGCAGCCGTCATCAGGGCCATTTCTGATGACAGCTACCCACTTATTTTTCGTGATCAATCTATGGTGAAGGTTATAGCTTTGGTGAATCAGGTGGCGCCATCTGAAGCATCGATATTGATAACGGGAGAAAGTGGTACTGGTAAAGAGGTGATGGCTCATTACATTCATAAAAAATCTCACCGTGCAGACAAACCCTTTGTTGCTATCAATTGTGCGGCCATACCGGAAAATCTACTTGAATCAGAACTATTTGGTCATGAAAAAGGTGCCTTCACGGGTGCAGTTGCAAGGCGAGTGGGTAAATTTGAAGAAGCTGAGGCTGGCACATTACTGCTAGACGAAATTTCGGAAATGGATATTAGGCTTCAAGCGAAATTACTGCGGGTTATTCAAGAGCGTCAGGTTGACCGTCTTGGTGGTAATAAGTCTACACCGATCAATATTAGAATTATTGCAACTTCAAACAGAAATCTGACAGAAGAAGTGAGTAAAGGCCGGTTTCGTGAAGATTTATTTTTTCGGTTGAACGTATTGAATATTAAAATTCCACCTTTGCGTGAAAGACTGTCAGATTTAAAAGTTTTATCTGAATATTTTTCCAAGAAATATGCAGATCTTAATAATATAAAACATCGGCCACTCGACGACGAAGCTATTGAAACGCTCATGGTCCACACATGGCCTGGAAATGTCAGAGAACTTGAAAACACAATTCATCGCGCTGTTCTTATTTCAACCACAGATAAAATTACAGCTGCAGCGATTGTCATGCCTGATGGCAGTCGGCCAGGTTTAGAGTCATATGATGGTGTTTCTGTTGATCAGGATGTAACAAGCCCCATCCAGCAGGATAGCAATTCTTTGGTAGGTAAAACAGTCGCTGATGTAGAGCGTGGATTGATTCTTGATACTTTGAAACATTGCTTGGGCAATCGCACTCACGCTGCCACTATTCTTGGCATCTCTATAAGAACCCTGCGTAATAAATTGAACGAGTATCAGTCTGAAAATATAGCTGTATCTGCAACACAGATAAGCGAGCGCTTGGCTAGCTGATGTCCGAAGAAACGATTGAAACGCCTCAAGGATTTCTTAGTGTCATTGGTGGTGCGCTACTTAAATCACGTGACCTTGCGCTTGGTATTGGCGTTGTTTGCATTATTCTTATGCTTATTGTGCCAATGCCCCCGTTCTTGCTTGATCTCGGTCTGGCGCTTTCTATAACTCTGGCTGTTATTATTTTGATGACGGCATTGTTTATTGAGAAGCCTTTGCAATTATCGAGTTTCCCGACCATTCTTTTGGTCGTGACCATGTTAAGGCTGGGTTTAAATCTTGCCTCTACACGCTTAATATTGGCGCATGGTCATGAGGGTACACATGCAGCAGGCTCTATAATAGAAGCTTTTGGAACCTTTCTGATGGGTGGTGAAACTATTATCGGCATCACTATTTTTATCATTCTGGTTATTATTAATTTCATTGTTATCACAAAAGGGGCGGGGCGTATTGCTGAAGTTGCTGCACGCTTTAGTCTTGATGCTATGCCAGGTAAGCAAATGGCAATTGATGCAGATTTGTCAGCGGGATTGATAGATGAAGGGCAAGCGCGCTTTAGACGCAGTGAACTGGAAGACGAGAGTGGATTCTTTGGTGCCATGGACGGTGCATCCAAGTTTGTCCGAGGTGATGCTGTTGCCGGTCTTTTGATTACAGCAGTCAATATTATTGTCGGTCTTATCGTGGGCGTGGGCACGAAAGGCATCGATTTCAAAACAGCATTTCACAGTTATACGGTTCTGACAGTTGGCGATGGTTTGGTCAGTCAAATACCAGCGCTGATTGTTTCTACGGCAGCAGGTATGTTGGTCACTAAAGGGGGTATGCGGGGTAAAACGCAAGACGCTTTGCTCAGCCAGCTAACGAAATATCCCAAAGCGCTTGGCGTTGCATCCGTTTTGTTGTTCGGCTTGAGCCTCATGCCAGGCATGCCATTTTTCATATTTGCCCTTATGGCGGGCGGCGCCGCTTATTCTGCGTATTGGCTTCAGAATAACACAAAAAAAGCGGATGCTGCACTTGTTATTGCTGCGCGAGCCAAGGACGTGGCAAGTGCTGTGCCTTCCGAAGAACCTATTTCAACAACACTGTCAATTGATCAGATACGCTTAGAGTTGGGCTATGGTCTTTTGCCTTTGCTAAACGACCCGTCCGGTTACAGGCTCACGGATCAAATAAAAGCATTGCGGCGTCAACTTGCATCAGATCTTGGATTTGTAATGCCATCAGTGCGTATACTGGATAACATGGCACTCCCGACAAATAATTATGCCGTGTATCTTAAAGAATCTGAGATCGGATCAGGTGAAATACGGCCACAAATGCTTCTTGCTATGCATCCGACAGGTGAAACTGTAAACCTGCCTGGCGAGGAAACACGAGAGCCTGCCTTTGGTTTGCCTGCAACATGGATTGATCGTTCCTTGCGCGATGAAGCCAGTTTTAGAGGGTTTACTGTTGTCGACGCAGCAACGGTTATCACGACACATCTCACCGAGGTTATTAAAGATAATCTGTCGGAGCTTTTATCTTACACAGAGACACAAAAACTATTGGATGACCTGCCCAAAGAGGCTCAGAAACTTATAGCGGATCTTATACCGCTCCGCATGACCGTGTCAGGTGTGCAGAGGATATTACAGAATTTGCTGAGTGAAAATATCTCAGTGCGTGATTTGCCAACTATACTGGAAGGTATTGCGGATGCCACCGGCTATACGCAAAATATAATGTCAATTACAGAACATGTTCGTTCAAGGTTATCTAGGCAAATTTCTACAGCGCAGGCACGTTCCGGTGTCATTCCTCTTGTAACATTATCAGCAGGATGGGAGCAGCGATTTTCGGAGTCACTTCATGGGGCAGGGGATGACAGACAATTGGCAATGGCTCCATCGTTGCTGCAAGAATTTATTGCAGCCATTCGGGATACCTTTGAGAGCCATGCAACATCTGGAGAACTTCCATGTTTGCTGACATCGCCTTCAGTCAGGCCGTATGTACGATCAATAGTGGAACGGTTTCGACCTGCAACTGTTGTACTGTCCCAAAATGAGATCCACCCCAAAGCACGCATCCGCGCATTGGGCACCCTCTGATGCGACTTAAAATTTACACCGGCACGTCAATGAAGGCTGCTATGGATGAAGTTCGCAAAGCTCTTGGTGATGATGCTATCATCGTCAATATAGATAAACATAACCAAGGTAAACAGGTCCGCATTACAGCAGCACTTGCTGAAGTTGACCATACAGTATGTGAACCTCATCACTCTATTCCAACAGAAGTTTGCGATTACGATTCAAGCTATCTTGATGATATTCTAACGTTTCATAATCTGGATGCTCAATTCCTCATCAAGTTGCAGAAATCATCAATGGCGCGCTCAAATAACAGTCTGCAAGAAGCCCTTACACTTGGGCTTGATAGTTTGCTTAAGTTCAAATCTATCGACGTAACAACACAAGATGCACTTATGCTTGTGGGCCAGGGAGGGCAGGGGAAAACACTCGTAGCCGTCAGACTGGCGATGCAAGCAAGGCGTGCGCGTGGCAAAGTGCGCATTATTACAACTGATAGCGCATCAGCTGGATCGCTTGAACAGCTTAAAGCGTTTTGTCAGCCTCTCGATATTGATTTTGCCGCTGCTCACAACTTAGCTGACCTTCAGGATTATTTAAGTCAGGATTTTAATGGGTTTACAGTCATTGATACTGACGGGTTAAATCCTTACGCACTGGAGGAATTAAAAGCACTAGCCACATTCTGCGCCGCCAGTAAAGTTGAACTGGTTTGGGTTTTCGCTGCCAATAGCGATCAAGTTGATATCAGCGAAAGCGCAGAAATATTAAAGTCTATGGGTGTCAAGCGTTTTATAGCGACCAGATGCGATACATCTAGGCGTTTCAGTACAATATTAAATGCTTTAAATAAGTCACAAATGACTTTGGCAGCGCTCTCGACCAGCCCCTATGTCGCAGATTCACTTTTACCCGGCACAGCTCATTCTCTTGCACATGCCATGCTTCATAAAGCGTCAGCGAATTTTACCACTACTTCCCCTAAGTTTAAGGTTGCATCATGATCGCCGCTCATCAATCCTATCGCTCACATTTACAGTCCGCAGAAGAGCGCTTGATCACAGTGGCTTCTGGAAAAGGGGGGGTTGGTAAAACGTGGTTTTCTATTACGCTTGCGCATGCACTCGCAATCAACGCAGCGAAGGTCCTTATTTTCGATGGCGATCTTGGCCTGGCAAATATCGATATTCAACTTGGCCTGACACCGGACAGAGATTTATCCCATGTTATGAGCGGTGAGTATGGATTAAAAGATATCATTGTGCGGCAAAGCATTTCGCCACAGGATAGCAAGGGTTTCGATGTCATTGCCGGCCGATCAGGCTCAGGTAATATGGGGTCCTTGCATCACCAGGCTGTCACATCGATGAAGAGTTCCCTGATAGAACTTGCAGAACAGTACGATCATATCATTCTTGATCTCGGCGCAGGTATTGATACCAATGTTATGTCGCTTGCGCACCATAATGGGCTTACGATTGTTGTGGTTTCAACGGAACCCACATCACTTACAGATGCCTATGCCTTTATAAAATTGCGTCATATGCGAGATCCAGCAGCAAAAATTGAAATTGTTGTCAATAACACAGCGTCAAAGAAAGATGCAGATCGTATTTTTGAGACACTCAGAAAAGCCTGCCAAAACTTTCTTGGTTTTACGCCTGGTCTGCTTGGCGTTATCAGGCACGATCGTCACGTTGTGGATAGCATTCGAGCTCAAATGCCTATTCTCACCCGCTTTCAGAATAGTCCTGCATCTGAAGACGTCTTGGCTATTGCCAGACGGCTGCAATAGTTTATGGCAACGGACGTTGGTAAAATTGTGACTCGATCTGCGAGCGTCAGCGATAAATCGATTGTTGTGAATTCAGGTCAGCCACAAAGCCAAAACGCAGGGCCGCAGCAGGATCAATCCAGGCAGGCTAAAATATCTGCGGAACCCACTATAAGCAAAGATAGCGTGGCCGTAGAGCTTGCTTCAAGTTTAGCTCGAGTTAAAGTTGGCGATGTTATTATTGGTTTTGTTGGGCATCAATCTGCCAATGGGACATCGTACTTAGTCACAGACCGGGGTATATTCACCCTGCCACCTGACATACATCTGGATGTGAACACGACTGTTTCAATTGAAGTTACCAGTGTTAATAAAACAATTGTAGCTGTGATTACGCCCCAGGCGACAATAAACAGTGCTGAAAGAAGTCAGATAGCTAATGTTCAGCTTGCGCTTGTTGACACCACGGTATCGGCACATGACAGTTTTGGTGTTGTGGCTCTTGACCCATTGCCAGAGCTTGCAACAGTGGGGGATGCAACCATTCTCGTAAGGCAGGTTGCGGAATATTTTTCCGGTCAATCAAGCCTTTCAGCTGTACCATCAGAAATAGCCTTGTCACTGCCAGACAAGCCAATAAGCAATTTGATGATCGTGCCAGATGCGCCAGCGCCTTTGCTCTCAGGGCAGGTTCCAAGCACACCTGTGATTATACCGGCGACTAACGGTTTGCAGCCGCCGTCTATGGTGTCAAACGCCCCCACAGTTACATTGCCAATCAATGATAATATCGCATTGAGTGACTTTCGCGGCGTGCTATCATCCATGACAAACGATACTATTATAGCATCGACATTAGGAGGCATAAAAGCAGCACCAGTAACGCTTCTAGCCATATTGCCGCAGAGTTATGTCTTGCCCAATATTCAGCCCAGCCTGCTTGCAGGCGGCGCTACGTTGCCACTGACATCACTTGTGAGCAGTGGAAGGGCATTGCTTGCATCTGTCGTCAATAGGGTGGACGACACTCATGCTGTCATTGTGCCGCTAAACCAGCCTCAAGAAAAATTCTTATTGCAAATATCCAGCAGCCGAATGGCAGATCTGCCGTTAAACGCGCATATTATTCTTCTGGTAGAAGGTGACACTACACTTGCAGGTGAAAAATCGAAGAACTTGCTTGTTGATACGCAGCACGCAAAAACGAAACTGCTTGTTTCTTTGATGAACGACACTTTTGTATCAGCTCAATCAGTGCTCGGCGAGACGGGTTTAATCAATCACATTCCAGCGCCTGGCGACAAGCTAGCGGCACAAGTGGTTTTCTTGCTTCATGCTCTTAAGGCCAACAAAGTATTTGCATCACAAATGCAACTGAATACATCGCAGTCCGCACCATTGTCACGCCTGGCGGCCAGTATAGAAAATCTGACGTATCGCGCCGCCGCCGCCAGCTCAGATACTCACGTATCGCAATCGCGCGTCACAATGGTTCCTTTGCGCATGGCAGATACGCTCGTGCCTTTAACCATCATTGCGCCACATGCCTATAATGATGAGAAAGGCGATGAAGCTGATAGCAATCACAATGATGCAGAGCTTGAAAAGCAGTTTGAAATAAGCGTAAAATTTAACGAGGTCGGGAACATCAGAATGGTTGGTCGTGTGCGCACAACACACCTTGATATCAAAATAAGGTCAGATCAGGAATTTCCGGATACTTTGAAGACAACAACGAAGAGTGTTTTTATGGATACACTTGCCGCAGAGGGTTTAACCGGCAAACTCAGCTTTTACTAATTCGTTTGCGCGACGCCAATAATCCAGTCATTCCCAAAGCAATGATGGCTAATGAAGCTGGCTCAGGCACAGTCGCGTCTAACGGACGAATGCTAACTTTCAGCTGAACTTTAGCGGTGTTTATTTCGCCTGAAGATGTTGTGTAACCCTTACAGCCGGAACCAAGACCAGCTTGTCCGCAAGCTTCATCGGATAATGTTTGAAAAGCGTTACCCGCCCCGTCAACGCCTAAGAAACTAAACGTGTATTCATTGCCATTATATTTGACAACGTCTTTTGTAAAAGTTTTATTGTAATCTGCCAGTGACATAGCAAATATGTCATTACAACCATTTGCACCAGTGGTGCCCGCTGCACAGCGGAATTGATTGCCAAATTGTGAGCCTAGGGGTGACGCTGCGAAAAAATCGAGCTTGAATTGTTTGGACATAGCCGCGGCACCACCGGGCATAGCCATTGAAAAATTACCGTCAATAGAAGCTGTCTTGAGAGTAGCAGAGTTATAAAACACGGATTGATGATTGTGCGTAATCTCGGCAATGTTGAATGTAAGATCTGTGGATGAACCATTTGTTATAGTCGATACGGCTGGCGCAGAGGACATATTGGTAATTGTTATCCCGGATTTAGCGGCATCGCCACCTTTGCACACGCCATCACGACAATTAGCGCCAGATAAGCCATTTGATACTGTTGTTCCGCCACCTTGAAGCAGTTGCGTTGCCATTGAAGCTGTTCCGCCGCTGCTGGAACTGGAACCTTGGCTGCTTGGTGTCGCGTCGATGAATGTTTTATCCTGACCGCTGGTGTTGCTGAGTGAGTCGCGCCAGCTCGTGAAGCCGGTGTTTGCGGTCCAATCAAAAGTTGTCAATGCGGGTCCTGCATTAGCGAGACCAGCTATTCCGACTGAAATTCCCACCAATGTGGAATAAAATAAGGACCGCATTAACCAAACTCCCGTATACACAGCCATATAGCCTGAAATGCCACACAAAATCAAGGCAGCAATACATGGATAAATCAATGCAGTAATTATGCCAATATAATAGCTCTATGGTTTTGAGCTGTTTATAATCAATTAACCATAAATTGAATATCAGACTTGTAAATCAATCCGACATGTAAAGTCGTTCTTTTCATACAAAATTAACCTGATTTTTCGGTCGTTATTCGAGGATCAACTTCTAAATTAGGCATGTTCTTAGCTAAGATTTTACGATTTCAAACTATCATATTTTTAGTTCAAAAAAAACAAACACATTATTCTCAAAAGGTCTGAAAATGATAAATAGGAAAAGCTTTTTTAACAGATTGTCTTTGGCTGCTCGCGTTGTTTTCGTTTTAGAAAGCGGCGCGCTGGTTTTTCCATCTAGTGCTCATGCTGACACGTCGAGCTGGCAACATCAGATCGTATCACTTGTTATGACCAATCAATCCTATCCACGCATTGCGCAGGCCAGGAAAGAGGAAGGTGTTGCCAAAGTCAGGATGTTTCTCGAAGCTTCAGGCGCTGTAACCAAAGTTGAACTTGTTGCTTCATCAGGAAGTGATATTTTGGATAAAGAAACTGAGAAGTTGTTTCAAAAACTGGGTCAGCTCCCGCCGCCACCTCCGGGTGTAACAACTTTGGTCGTCCCGGTTTCATGGAAATTAAATTAGGTATATCAGCTGTGGCTCTTGACTCTGACTGGCATAAACTTTAGCAAACGCTTTCACATATCAGATATTTACTAGAGTTGTTTATGAAAATCCGTAATTCCTTGAAATCCCTCAAGAGTCGCCATAGAGATTGTCGCGTTGTTCGTCGCAAAGGGCGTGTCTATGTCATCAACAAGACAAACCGCCGTTTTAAAGCCCGTCAGGGTTAGTTTATCTGAGCTTTTTTAAAGGTTGAGCAGTTTTGATAAAAGCTGTTGTTTTTGATATTGGCCATGTTCTGGTTGATTGGAATATTCGTTACTTATACGAAAAGCTGATTTTTAATTCTGCCCGACTTAATCATTTTCTCGATCATGTCATCACACCCGAATGGCATTTTCAACATGATATGGGCAGACCTTCCGTAGACACGATTGCTGAGCTCATCCTAGAACATCCGCATGAAGCTGAACTTATAAAATTGTACGAACCGCGATGGCTTGAAACTATTGGTCGACCTGTTCCCGGCGTTTTTGAAATTATTGCAGAACTTCACAATCAATCTGTGCCACTGTATGCGATCACGAATTTTTCAGGTGAATTTTGGCCTCGCTTTGCTGCGGCATTTCCAGTCACACAATATTTCAAAGATGTGGTTGTGTCCGGCGATGAAAAAATAATGAAGCCAGATCAGCTTATTTATGTCTTGGCTCACAAACGTTTTGGTACCAAGCCCGGCGACGCCATGTTTATTGATGATCGGCTGGAAAATGTTATTGCAGCAGAAAAGAGCGGGTTTGTTGGCCACCACTTTGAGGGGGCTGCCAAATTATTAGAACATCTTGACGCTGTACTACCGCCTCATTTCAGTGTGCAACGGCTGCTTCTTCCTCATAAATAATATTGTCAGCGTGATCCTGCGCAATGACGCGTTCCTCGGCCGTGCGCACTGTCCAGGTGAGCAACGGAATATGATTGTCACGCAATTTCCGCGATAATGTACTGGGCAAATTTTTTACATTATACGCAATAAAATTGGGTTTGGCACGCCAGATAGCAAACAGCCGTAGCCAGCCCAGTCGCTCCAGCAGGTTATTGGAATTGGCTTCCTGGTCCGAGACCACCAGACCGCGAATAAGCTTGGGGGCATTGCGTCCAAACCACGAGACCACGCGCGGATCAAACGACATAACAGCCACTGGCCCACGGTACCCTTCAAGAGCCCGGCGAATGGCAAAACATAGAGGGTGAAAATCAGTGTCGATACTGGATTTAGCCTCAATTAGAACCGGCACCTGACCGCCTATAAGGGTTAGCACCATATCAAGACTGGGAATGTACTGATCGCTGTTCTTCAATTTCACATCACGCAAACGCGCACTGGTAAAATTGCCGATTGGCCCTTCGACATCGGTTAACCGCTCAAGTGTTTCATCATGAAAAACCATGGCAGAACCATCAAAGCTGACCTGCACATCAAGCTCTACCCCATGTCCGGCGGTCATGGCGCGCGTAAAGGCCGACATGGTATTTTCTGGCGCTGCTTGACCAGCATCATGCAAACCCCGATGCGCAAATGGCTGAGCCGTAAGCCAGGCCAATGGGTTTTTTTTGATTGGTTGGGATTTTGCAGCCATACGCTTAGATACTACTTAACAAAACCGTTGTAAAACAAGAATTATATGAATAATTCATGCCGCGATCACGAAGCTGGCTTCAACTTCGACACTAACACCGCGCGGCAGGCTATTCACCCCCACAGCTGCTCGTACATGGCGACCGCTGTCACCAAATATTTCCACCATTAGATCTGAAGCGCCGTTTGCGACGAACGGTTGGTCCGTAAAGCTGTCAGCAGAAGCCACAAAAGCGCCCAGTCGCACCACCTGAACAACCTTATCAAGGCTGCCAAGCTTTGCCTTCACCTGAGCAAGCAGGTTAAGGCCACATTGTCGTGCCGCAAATTTTGCATCTTCCGGTGTCACATCATGCCCGACCAGACCAGAGTGCAACAATCCGCTGTCGGTCATGGGTAATTGGCCGGAAATGTAGAGCATGTTGCCGACTATGATGGCTGGGACATAGCTCGCAAGGGGTGCCGGCGGCTTGGGCAAATCAATCCCAAGACGTTGGAGTTGCGCTTCAGCGCTCATATTTGCCTCGTCAATAAAATTTAATACTTGGTTGTCTAGTGCGTTTGCGGACTTAAGGCAACCGTTGCGGCAGGGGCTGTGCGTCGCCCAAAACCAGATTGTTTGAATGCAGGCTCCCAGCGTTTTGCCAGCATGGCATGGGCTGTCGCATAAGCCCGTTCAAGCGTAATATCAGCGCTGAATGTTGTGCAGCCGCCAATGGCCTGCACCTCAAGGCTATGCCCCCGATAAGAGATGCTAAGAGCGCTGACGGATGCCACAAGCTGTGCCGTCTTGGATGTCGCAAAATCACTCGGGCAATGCGTGAGAAGCAAGGCAAACTCGTGATGGCTGATCCGCGCAATAACATCGGAGCGTCGGGTAACGGATCTGAGTTCGTCTGTAATACGGTTCAATATAAAATTCTCGGCGGTTTCGCCATGAGTATGGCTGATGTCTGCCAGGCCATTGACCGCAATTATGATGAGCAATGCCGGATCGCCGTAGCGGCCAGCGGCGGCTGCTGCCCGACTAAACGCCAGCTGCATGCCCTTATGATTTTCAAGGCCCGTAACAGGATCGATCAGCGCTTGCGCCTCCATTTTGGCCAAGGCCATTTGTCGGTTGCCCAGTTCCTGCTCGGCGCGTGCGGCAAAGCGCAGGACTTCGCACAGCAGGTCACGGTTGCCGCTTGAAACACTGTCCATGTCCAATGAGTGCAGCAACCGGTTGGCCAAAGGCCCAAAAACGCCAATATCGTTGTTTTGCTGCGTCTCAATCATAATATTATCCTGTTTGATGCGTGAAGTAAGAGAGTGCCACACAAAGGGTTACGGCACAGTTAAGGATAATAAGCTTTTAACATGACATGCCGACCAGAGCGCATGAAGGCGGTATAGTCCAGCTTCGCATACTTCCATATTTTCTGCGTTGCCGTCGGGATTCAACAGGTATATTCAAACATCTGAAAAGTAATAACGGGAACAGGACGAACTTTTATGGCCACTGCGCTTAAGGCCTCTCATAATACGCAAGCCGCCAAACGCTCATCCGAATCCGTGGTGATGCGATTTGCCGGCGATTCTGGCGACGGGATGCAATTGACCGGTGGCCAGTTTACCCTTTCAACCGCTCTTACGGGCAATGATCTGGCTACCTTTCCAGACTTTCCGGCTGAAATCCGTGCGCCCACTGGCACATTATTTGGCGTGTCTTCATTCCAGATCAACTTTGGCGCAACCGATATCGAGACGGCGGGTGATGACATAGACGTGCTTGTCGCCATGAACCCGGCTGGCCTTAAAACCAACGTTGGCGCAGTCAAGCGTGGCGGTACGCTGATTATCGATACCGGCGAGTTCAATGCGCGCAACCTGCAAAAGGCCAACTATGTGCAAAGCCCGATAGATGATGGCTCTTTGGGGGACTATCAGGTGCTGGCGTTCAACATCAGCCAGATGACGGTTGATGCAGTGAAACAATTCGGGCTTGGCAACAAGGATGCACTGCGCTGCAAGAACATGTGGACGCTAGGATTGGCGCTGTGGATGTTTGATCGTGATCGCGCGCCGCTGGTGGACTGGCTGAACACCAAGTTTGCTAAAAATCAGGTGCTGGCGGATGCCAACATTGCAGCCCTCAATGCCGGCCATGCATTTGGTGAAACGGCGGAGATTGGTGGCTTGGCCCAGACGACGGTTGATGCTGTGGCATCGGCGCCTGGCTTGTATCGCACAGTCACAGGTGCTGAAGCCTTGTCGCTGGGGCTGGTGGCAGGCGCTGAACTCTCCGGCCTCAAAATGTTTTTTGGTGGCTACCCGATCACGCCGGCATCGGCGATTTTGCATCAGCTCTCACGCTATAAAGAATTTGGCGTCACCACATTTCAGGCAGAAGATGAAATCGCGGCCATCTGTTCAGCCATTGGTGCCTCCTACGCCGGTCAACTTGGCGTCACATCATCCTCCGGCCCCGGCATTGCCCTGAAGGGCGAAGCGATGGGCCTTGCGATCATGACTGAACTGCCGCTGGTCATCATCAACTCGCAGCGCGGCGGGCCATCAACGGGGTTGCCGACCAAAACCGAGCAGTCGGATTTGTATCAGGCCGTCTATGGCCGCAATGGTGATGCGCCGCTGTGTGTCATTTCAGCGCGCTCTTCAGCCGATTGTTTTGACGTGGCCATTGAAGCGTGCCGGATTGCCACCCAGTTTATGACACCCGTGATGCTGTTGACCGACGGCTATATTGCCAACGCCGCTGAGCCGTGGCGTGTGCCATCAATGGAAAATTACAAGTCGTTTCCGGTTGTGTTTCATGACAAGGCTTTAGCAGAGGGTGAAAAACTCAACCCTTATGCGCGTGATCCGGAAACATTGAAGCGCATCTGGATCAAGCCAGGCACAGAAGGGCTGATGCACCGCATTGGCGGAATCGAGAAAGATTTTAACAGCGGCAACATCAATTACGAAGCGGCTAATCACCAGAAGATGACCGACACCCGCGCCAACAAAATTCTGGGCATTGCTGATCATATACCGCTGCAAACAGTAGATCAGGGTGATGATACCGGCGAGCTGGTGATCGTCGGCTGGGGTTCCACCTATGGGCCAATCCGCCAAGCGGTGCGCCGTGCCCGGGCGGTAGGCAAATCCGTCAGCCACATTCATGTTCGCCATATCTGGCCGCTGCCGAAGAACCTCGGCGACCTGCTCAATGGTTTCAAGCACATCTTGGTGCCAGAAATGAACACCGGCCAGTTTAAAACATTGCTGCGCGACCAGTATCTGGTCGATGCCAAGCCGCTGAACAAGGTGACGGGACAACCCTTCAAGATTGCAGAGATCGAGGCGGCGATTGAGAAGTTGTTGATATGAGCGCAACCGCCCTCCTCATCATCGATGTGCAAAAGGGGATGTTCACGCACAAGGAACAGCCGCATGAAGGTAATCTTTTGCTGGCGCGTATCTCCGGAATGGTAGAGCGGGCGCGCAACGCCCATGTACCTGTTATTTTTGTCCAGCACGATGGTGGCGCTGGGCATACGTTCGAAAAGCCAACGGAAGGCTGGCAACTGCATCCGGGAACCGGCTATCGTCATGCTGATGTTGTCGTCGAGAAACGCTATTGTGACGCCTTTCAGGAGACGCCGTTGCACGCGCATTTGCAAACGAACAAGGTGAGCAGGATTATTATTGCCGGCATGCAGACTGAATATTGTATTGATACCAGTTGTCGCCGTGCCTTCTCACTTGGCTATGAGGTCATTCTGGCGAGCAATGCGCACAGCACATTCTCAAACAGCGCATTGTCCGCGGCACAAATCATAGCGCACCACAATATGGTTCTCGGCGATAATTTTGCGATCTTGCGCGCAGCAGAAGATATTGATTTTCAGCACGGGGAAAAATAGATATGAACGATCTCACGCCTGCGACCCGAGCCACACTTGAACGATTCAGTGCCGGTGAGATCTCACGAATTGAATTGGGACAATTGATTGGGGAACCCATCTCTTTTGGAGATATGTTAGCAATGCTGCACCAAGCGCATTTACCACTACCGCGCTATGGTAGGCCGTTTAATCCTGTAGCAATACGGCTTGTGAAAGAGCTGGCCATCAAAAATGCTGCACCAAAGCTTCTCTGATGTCAGCATTGCGCATTTTGATCATGGATACCGGGCCACTGATTACGCTGGCTGCTGCTGGATCGCTGGACTATCTGTTACTACCGGGACTTCCCGTGCTTGTTCCTGATGCGATTTTGTATGAAGCCACAATCAAGAGCGATGCGCTTGGGGCGGCAGATATATTGGATTGGTCACAAGACCGCGCGAAGCATATTCAAATCATTGCCACGCGCACTTTGACAGCTTATTTTGCCAGTCTTGAGCTCGGGATAAAGCCAGAAAGTGGGCTTGGTGAACGCGCTGCTGTGGAGGTCGCGCGCAATACACCCTATTTGGGAGAAGACGAGCAGGCATTGTTGTTGACAGAGGATGATCGACTTATTCGCGGAACATTTGTGACCATGAATGACGATCAACGAATCATGCGCATGACAACATTTGACTATCTCGACGCACTAGAACAGGCGCAGAAAATCAATTCAGCTGATGAAGTTTACAAACGTGCCGAAGATGCTGGGCGATTGGCATCGAAGCGAAGTCTGGAACAGGAAAAGCATGAACAAGCTTTATCTGCACTCAATAAAGTTCTTTCTAGCTCTGCAAATAGGAATTTAATATGAACGATCTCACCCCACTCAAAGCTGATGATTTTGCCACCGATCAGGAAGTGCGCTGGTGCCCTGGTTGTGGCGACTATGCCATTCTTAAATGTATGCAACGCACGTTGCCGACGCTTGGCGTTCGGCCAGAGAATACGGTGTTCATTTCCGGCATCGGCTGCTCGTCGCGGTTTCCCTATTACATGGCAACCTATGGCTTTCACACCATCCATGGCCGCGCTCCAGCGGTGGCTACCGGTGTTAAACTGGCGAACCCTGAACTCGATGTCTGGCTGATCACGGGCGATGGCGATGCGCTGTCGATTGGCGGCAACCACACCATGCACCTGCTGCGGCGTAATCTGAATATTCAAATCCTGCTGTTCAACAACGAGATTTATGGGCTCACCAAAGGGCAATATTCACCAACATCGCGCGTCGGCACCAAATCGCCATCAACGCCTTTCGGATCGGTTGATCGTGCGGCAAGTCCGGTGCTGTTTGCACTTGGGTCAGGCGCGCGTTTTGTTGCCCGCACGGTTGATACGGCACAAAAGCATATGCCGGAAATGTTCACACGCGCCTATCAGCACCAAGGCGCATCCTTTGTAGAAATTTTCCAGAACTGTGTGGTCTATAACGATGATGTCTTTGCTGATTTTACAGCGAAGCCAGTTGCCGCAGACAGCCAAGTGCTGCTCGAGCACGGCAAGCCAATGATCTATGGCAAGGATAAAACCAAGGGCCTGCGGTTAAACCGTGATCATCTGCATCTTGAGGTCGTTACACTTGGTGAAAACGGCATTACCGAGGCTGACATTCTGGTGCACGACGAAACAAATAAATCTGTCGCCCATATGCTGGGCGAGATGCAGTTTGCTGATGGTTATCCCGTCGCGATGGGTGTGCTCTATTGCAATCCGGCACCGACATTTGACAGTGCCGTTATAGCACAGAACGCAGATATCGCGGCAAAGAAAGGCAAGCCAGATTTAAACAAGTTACTGCGGCATGGCCAGACTTGGACGGTCAAGTAAATCAAGCCTTAATTTTGTAAACCAGTCGGCGTCGTGCAGGGTCATCAGCTGCCATCGTCGGATAATCAAAATCAGCTCTACTATCGTGTGTCATGTGGAGACGCTCCATCACCCGGCGCGAGCGTTTGTTGTCTGCTGCAGTGAGCGCGATGATTTCAGGAATGTGGTGCTCTCTCATGCCATGATTGAGAGCGGCTTGCGCTGCTTCTGTAGCATAGCCATGCCCCCAATGCTCGTGAACCAGCTGCCAACCCGTTTCAATCCAGGGTGCCGGTATGGCAGGAATATCAATGTCGCCGTGTTTGAGGCCGCAAATTCCGGCAAACTGTGTCATACCAGGCACCTCAATAACCCAAAATCCATAACCATGCTCGGCAAAATGAGATTTATATTTTTCGACTGTTGCAAGCGCCTCGCTCTGTGTTTTTATGCCACCAAGATGCTTCATGCCTTCAGTGTCTGAGGTCATGGCGACGTAGGGTACTAGATCATCCTCACGCCAATGGCGCAGTATCAGCCGAAGAGTGGTAAGGTTTTGTGTGGGCATGGTGTTGTCCTCATGAAAATATAATGATGCAATTGATCATGATTACTAACTCATTTCAAGTGGATACGAGCAGCAATCCGAGATTAATTAAAAAACCAAGCGGGACATTGCTGCGAAACAGCTGCAAGGCCGTTTTAGTCGTTATGGTTCTGGCTTGTCGGCCTTTGATGACTGTAAATATCAGTGCAGGTAGCAATATCAGGTTGTTTTTTCCGGCAAGGAAAATTGCGCTGCCAAATAATATAAACATGACACTATAGGCTGTGGCAATCAATGGAAGGGCATAACGTCCGGCAGCTCTTGCACTGGATTTAACACCGGCAAGGGCATCGTCTTCTATATCCTGCAAGGCATATATTGTATCATAGCCGAGTGTCCACGCAATACCTGCGCCATATAAAAGATATGCCGGTACATCCAGAGTGCCGGAGACAGCGGCATAACCAACCAGTGTGCCCCAGTTAAACGCCAGCCCAAGCCACAGTTGCGGCCACCAGGTGATGCGCTTCATGAACGGGTAGGCCGCAACCAGTGGGATGGAGCCTAGAGCCACCATTTGAGCAAATCGGGGCAATTGTAGCAAAACGCCTAGGCCCAAAAGGCATAGCAAAATGATAAATCCCCATGCCTGTCGTACATTCATCTGGCCTGATGGTAGCGGTCTGCCACATGTGCGGGCAACTCTTGCATCAATATCGCGGTCGATGATGTCGTTGTAAGCACAGCCTGCGCCACGCATCACCACAGCACCTATGAACAACAAAATAAGCCAGCGGGCTGAGTTTGTAGCAGTCCGGCCTGTCAGCAGCGCTCCCCAAGCGCATGGCCAATACAGCAGCCATGCGCCTGTCATGCGATCAAAGCGTGCCAATCGCATGTAGGGCTGCAAGCGTGGCGAGATACCATTCACCCAGCTGTCGGGCACGGCATCGGCTGGTTTTTGTTGGGCCATAACACAGTTATAGTTGGCACTGTTTCGCTTGTCGAAGGGCTTTTCGGCTTCTATCAGAGTTTATGGCCAAACCTCTCATTCGCATATTCGTTGATCAACCCATGATAAGCGATGAAACTATAGTTTTGCCGCAGCCGCAGTCGCATTATGTTATTACAGTCATGAGACATCGCGCCGGTGACGCTCTTGAAGTGTTCAACGGCAACAATGGTGCATGGACAGCTTATATTATCGATGCCAACCGCAAACATTGTGTTTTAAAGCTTCAAACCCAGACGGCTGTGCAAGAAGTGCCACCGGACCTGTGGTTGTGTATGGCACCCCTGAAAAAAGACCGCATGGACTGGGCTGTCGAGAAAGCCTGTGAGCTGGGTGTTGCACAGCTTATACCAGTGATCACTGAACGCACTGTGGTTGGGCGGATCAACCTAGAGCGGCTGACAGCCCATATGATAGAAGCTGCCGAGCAATGTGGCCGCAATCACGTACCAAGCATAAATGAACCAACAGATTTAATAAAGCTTCTGAAAGCCTGGCCGGACGATCGACAGCTGCTGTTTTGTGATGAGGCTGCATCAATGCCCACGTTCATGGAAAAGAATGGTGGCAAACACGCCATTCTTATTGGTCCTGAAGGTGGTTTTACAGATGCCGAACGAGGCTTTATCAATGCGATGCCGCAGTCCAGAACCATTTCTCTCGGCCCACGTATATTGCGCGCTGACACAGCGGCTGTGGCTGCGATAACCCTCTTTCAGTCAACAATCGGCGATTGGTGAAACATATTGTTCTGTCCTAAAGAACGATTCGGCGGGGCTATCACTTGCTGGTTGCGCTGCAACAGTTTATTCAAGCTGTATGAGCATACGCACCAAAGACCCTGATGAAGATGTTATTATTGAGCATACAGACCAGCTTGGCGCGTATCTGGCGACTGGCAACAAGCCAAAGGCGGACTGGCGGGCTGGAACTGAGCATGAAAAATGGGTTTATCACAAGGATAGCCTGAGGCCACCATCCTATGCTGAACCGTCCGGCATTCGCGAAGTGCTGGGTGCGCTCACCACGTTTGGTTGGGAGCCGGTGATCGAGAACGACAATGTGATTGCACTGAAGCAGGGCTTGGCGTCGGTCAGCCTCGAACCCGGTGGCCAGCTGGAGCTGTCTGGTGCGCCTGTCGAAACACTGCATGAAACCTGCGCTGAAACCGGCAAGCATCTGGAACAATGTGCAGCGCTTGGCAAAGTGCTTGGCCTTGGTTTTCTTGGCACCGGTTTTATCCCTGATAAGCGCCGCGACGAAATTCCAGTCATGCCCAAGGGCCGCTACAAAATCATGCTGAACTATATGCCAAAGGTTGGTTCGCTAGGGCTCGATATGATGCTGCGCACATGCACGGTGCAAACCAATCTCGATTTCGCATCAGAAGCTGACATGGTAAAAAAGTTTCGCGTGTCGCTGGCATTGCAACCCATCGCCACCGCGCTGTTTGCCAATTCACCATTCACCGAAGGTAAACCGAACGGCTACCTCAGCTACCGCTCACACATATGGACGGATACGGATAAAGGCCGCACGGGCATGTTGCCGTTTGTGTTTGAGGATGGCTTCGGCTTTGACCGTTACGCGCAATATATGTGTGATGTGCCAATGTATTTTGTTTACCGCGACGGCCAGTATATTGACGTGGCAGGGCACAGCTGGCGCGATTTTATGGCTGGCAAGCTTGATGGCTTTGAGGGCCAGCGACCAACTTTAGCCGATTGGAAAGATCACCTCTCGACAGCCTTTCCGGAAGTGCGATTGAAAACATTTCTGGAAATGCGCGGTGCAGACTCCGGTCCGTGGGCAAGCATTTGTGCATTGCCAGCCTTGTTTGTTGGTTTGCTGTACGATCAGACAGCGCTCGATGCCGGTTGGGATCTGGTGAGGGACTGGACCCCTGAGGAGCATCTTGCCATGCGCCGCGATGTGCCCCGCCTAGGTTTGCGCACGCCGTTTCGTGGCAGCACTTTATTGGATGTCGCGCGTCAAACTTTAGCGATAGCGGATACTGGCTTGAAGAACCGTGCACGGCTGGATGGCAGCGGCAACTCCGAACAAGGCTACCTGAATGAACTGCACCAAATGGTGGAGCAGAGCCAGACAAGGGCAGACAGATTGCTTGAGGCGTATCATGGCCGATGGGGTGGAGATGTGATGAAGCTCTATGCGGAAGAGAGTTTTTAAAGGTTTTAATTTGTAGTGAAGATCAACAGCACCAAAACATTTCTGTCTATTTTCTGTCTTATGAACGCAGTACTCGTTTTTAAATATTCGTACGACCTTGAAGGTACAGAATTCAGCTCTGGATATCTAACCCGAATTTTACTCCTATTAAATGGCGCAGGTGGTCTTCTATTTGTTTTCACATCAATATTAATTTTTTTACGTTATAAATTTGTAAAAATAATAGTGTTCTTTGCAATCGCAGCTTGTTTGCCTCTTTACGTGTATTTTATCATGCCGGATGCATTCCAGTATTTTTCTGAAGGCGAAAATTCCGTTAAACTTTCTGTAGTGCCTACAGAGAATATACGTGCAATGTTTGGTATTTTGCTACTTTCAATCACTGCCATTATTTTTTTGATAAAACCAGTTTTGAAAATTTCACCGGTTGTTGGCGGATGATCATCTTTCCCCCACCTCTGAATTGCCCGTGTGTCCGGCTCCAGCTCAATGAGTGCATAGGCTTTTGCCGCATGAAGCGTTGATGGCGCAGGTTTAAAGATTTCTGCCAGATACGTTGTTTGATCACCATTGGCTTTATGAAAATAGAATGTTTCGGCAGCCGATCCAATTTGAGCAAATACACTCGGAATCACGTCAAACAAAAAAATGAGCTGGCTTATAAAAGCGCATAGCAAAGCAATAGCCGTCATGGGTCAACTCCTGTCAGATCAAACGAATCAATTTATGTTGGTATAAAATAACATGTCACAAGCCGCATGCTGTAGGAAAGAACTATTTTTATAAAAATAATTGTAGTTTAAATTGAGTATATTAGAGGCTATTTCAGCTTAATGTTCGTACCCGATCATCTGAGCGCGGCTCTCAAGCAGGTCGAAAATTTCCATCTGGGCAACCATCGCTTGCTCGGCTCCAAACTGAATTGAGCGTTCAATATTCGGCTGCACTGTTTGCTTGTATGCAAGATCAAACAGCCGTCTGCCGTTATCTGTCCAAACCCTCTCGACAGCAAAGAACGCTATATCCACAGGCCGCACGATTGGCTCATCGCGCAGAATGATACCAAGATGATCAATTAAGGCCGACCAGATATAATCAGCAAGCATTAACGCGCCAACGGCAACCCCGAACCTGCCGGAGCTCGTCAGGTTCAGCATGCGATTTTTTGATTTTTTAATCAGCATTTCGGCTTCCATCAGGCGCGGTAAACCAGGTGGTCGGCCGATGGCTGTGCCAAAGCGCCTGAACTGGCCAAGGGCTGATTCGAGGGCATAACCGCCAGCATCGCTTTTGGCTGTGAGGCCAGTTGCAACCAGCAACGCCGATATGTCGTCACCTTGAACACCATGGGCAATAAGCCCGGCAAGCGCCTTTTCAAACATGTCTGGAACACTGGTGATGTACGGATCGCACAGATGGGCAAAATCGGCATACATGGTTTGCCGATGATTTTTGTCAGCACTGCGAAGCAAGGCGATATAATTCGTTGGCACGGCTTGCTCGGCATTTTCGCAAATGCTGTCGAACAAAGAGCTGCCTGACGTTGAATCTGATATTGTATAAGCGTGAACGTGTGTCACGTGAGTTTAATCCTTTCTCCACCAACCATAATCTTAGATGAGAAAGGTTAGTAAGCCGCTAACAAGAGATGATTAACATACAGTTAGCTATAAATTATAGTTTAACAGTCTGCCTCATTCATGAAATTCAGCCTCATCAGGAATGCGCGTGAAAGCAATCTTGGTGCCGGTGTCACGGTTGACGGCATTGCTTTGCCAGCGACCAAAGGCGATGGTGTCGCGGCCATAGCGCGCATTCAGTTCATCAAGAGCTGCACTCAGCTCAGGACGTTTGATATGCCGGAGTGCGGTTGCTGGCGGATCAAACAAATCCGCCACGTGCTCGGATGTGGGTTGCAGGCGCAGCAAGGTAACGGCGACTTTTTTGAAACGAACGGCACCTGGCACTTCACGCATGAGGCGGGTCCACAAGGTTGCAAGGCTCGCCAGCAAGGCAAAGCTATCCTGGGTTGCCACGAATGATATTTCAAAAGCGAAACGAGGCCCGTGTTCAACACGCGTGCTTAACACCAGCACAGATGTAAACATCTCCATGCGCCTCAAACGGCTTGCAGCCTTGGCCAGCAGGCGGCGTGTGACCTGATAGGCGGCGTCTGCCCGTCGCAGGCTAGGCGCCAACATATGGCTGTGGCCAATGCTGCTGCGTTTGGTTGGCACCGTTGGCAGATCGTAACCGTGCAGCTCCATCCACATTTTTTCACCCCCCACACTGCCCCAAATGGCGCGGGCCTGCTTGGGTGCGAGGGCCCAGAAGGTTGCCATGTCTGGCACCCCCGCCTGCACCAGCCGCACGATCATATTGCGACCTATGCCGGGTAGATCTGTTAATGGCAGCCCCACCAGTTGCTCATAAATCGTATCAGGGTGAATGATGGTCAGGCCATCCGGCTTTTGCATGTCGCTGGCGACCTTGGCTAGAAACGCATTGGGTGCAATACCCACGGAGGAGCGCAAACATTCACCCACCTCGCGCTGAATACCAGCCTTGATGGCTTTGGCCAAAGCGGTTGCCTTTTCCGGTGACTGCTCGTTTCCCATGAGCGAACAGGCAACCTCATCAATCGAACATACCCGTGTCACCGGCAGATAACGGTCAATCGCTTTCAGAATGCGGTGATGATAGTGCACATATGCCTCATGCTGAGCCTGCACGACAACAAGACCAGGGCACATTTTGCGCGCTTCATATATTTTGGTGCCGGTTTTTACGCCGTAAGCCTTGGCCTCATAACTGGCAGCGATGGCACATGTCGAATCAGTGTTTGTAGGGGCAACAGCAATTGGCCGACCTCGAAGGGCAGGGTTTAACTGTTGCTCGACACTGGCAAAATAACTGTTCAGGTCAAGAAAGAGCCATCGGAGGGTATTGGCAACTTGCATGATAACAGAGTAGAACAAAATAAGAACAGACACCAGTGTCAATTATTGATGTGGGCCATTGTTTTGATTGTGCTGAGACAGTATGAACGACCATGAAAATGATATGTTAAAATGATATAACAAAAGCAAGATCATGATATGCAAGGATTAATTCTAGCAGCCGGTATGGGAAGCCGGATCAGGGAGCTTGGCCCCAGCAAGCCACTTGTGATGCTGAACGGTAAACCTCTCATTGAACATTGCATGGAAAGACTCGCAGCCGCAGGCGTTGAGCGATTCGTTGTGGTAACGGGCTATGAGCGACACAATCTTGAACCAGAGCTTGACAGAATTGCAGCCGTGCATGGCTGGGTGGTCGCCGTTGCCTATAACCCGGATTGGCAAAAACCAAACGGGTTGTCGGTGTTATCTGCAAGGTCACTGCTATCTCCGCGCTTCGTGTTGACCATGGCTGACCACATTGTTGATCCGGCCCTGACGCGCCGTGTGATTGAGGCAGCCGTGACCGATGGCCGCCCGGCACTCGGCATTGATTTTGACCTGAACAACCCGCTTGTCGATATGGATGACGTAACGCGCGTTAAAGTGGAGGCTAACGTCATCACGGCTATCGGGAAAAATATTGCCGACTATAATGGCTTTGATACAGGCATATTTGTTGGCACAAGTGATCTTATAAACAGCCTTGATGAAGCCGCACAAACACAAGCACCATCGCTGAGTGATGGTGTGCGTTTACTGCCCATTCCAATGCACGCTGTTGATGTAACCGGTAAATTCTGGATTGATGTCGATGAGCCAAGGGCTTTTTCACAAGCACAGGCGTTAATAGCCTAAGCGCAAGAACCTATCCCGCCATTAACATTTTTACGGGCTTGGTGCGGTAGCTTCCATCCATAATACTGCGCCACCAATGTGGATGTGCCGCATACCAGCCGACCGTGCGATGAATATCGCTGGACAAGGATGTGTAAGCCGGAAATCCTAACTCATCATGCAGTCGCTTGAAATCATAATGTCTGGGTCTGTGATTCTGCCGCCTGTCCTGCACCATTGTAATCAGGTTGCGACTACTCATGTTTTGCGCTGCCGGCGCGCGCTGAAAAAAATTTGATAGCCCTGGTTTTTCTGCAAAGTGCATGTCAATGCTCGATGAAATCATACCAGCAAGATCGCGGAGGTTGATTGTTTCCCCAGCAATGCCATAGCGCCCGAAAGATTGCCGACGGGAGCAAATGTCTACAATGGCAGCGGCAGCTGTGAATACAGACACAAGATTGATTTGTTCATCGCCATTGCCATATATGGGTACACGCTTGCCTTCAAGCATAGCGCAAATTATTGCCGCAATACGTTTATCAGGAAACTGGCAAGGGCCGAATGCATTGGTTGGATGAGATATGGATGTTACCATTTTATATCGGTTCGTATAACCATGAACATAGGCTTCAGCCGCTGCCTTCGCTGATGCGAATAGTGTTTCGGGAGCGGCTGGTGAAAAATCATCTATGCTATTATCTTTGCCGGGCCCAAGTATGTCCGCACAAGAGACGTAATGAAAATGTGTACCGTGTGAATACTGCTTGCGAGACCAGTTTGCTTTTGCCGCTTCGAGCAATGTGAGTGTACCAACGACGTTTGAATCGAGCCAATGACCCACATCTTCTGCACGACCATCAACAAAAGCATCAGCTGCGCATTGGACGATATGAGTTATATCGTGGCTGCGGATTAAATCATTCACAACGCCTGCATTACGAATATCACCAACCACAGATATAACGCGATCGTGATCCACGATCATATCAATGTTCCCAGAGTGGGATGTAGGCCCTAGAGAATCCAGCAGAACCAGCCGATCATGACTGTTCGCAACAACAAGCCGACTGGCAATTTGTGATCCTAAAAATCCTGCGGCGCCTGCAATCAAATAAGCCGACATATATAATCCTTGATATTTATGTAAAGCATAACTGATTTTCCTAAAGGAACGATTAACTACGTTTGAGAAAAACAAATTTGAATGATCTGGCACATCAATTGCTTGTGTGAGTTTTGAATAAACACAAAGTTGATTGAAAATCGTATGAGAAACCCGCCTACATGCCAGAGTATCCTATATTTTTATGATGTACTGATCTCAGTTAAGAGCAAGTGTGCCTTGGTCAGCACCGGCAATTATTGCCGCGAGGTCTACACAGTATGTCGTTAAACAGCATTTTAAATACAGCATACACCGGACTTTCAACATCACAGGATGTTCTGCGGTCGATCTCCAATAACATTGCCAATGTTAACACCCCTGGCTATGGCCGCGAGGTTGTGCACCTTGAGGCGTTGGCATACGGATCAGGCAGTGGTGGTGTTAAAATTTCTGAAATTGAGCGTGTTGCCAATCAATACTTGCAGCAGTCCGCACTCAGTGCAACATCCGATGCAGCGAGTTCAAGCGTTCTTGCAAGTTTTCACAAGCAGTTGCAGAATTTTATCGGCGACCCAAATGCTGGATCGACAATTGCCAATCGCGTTAACACTTTATTCAGCAGTTTGAGTGAGGTCGCAAATTCACCAAGTGATATCGCTCTCAGGCGGCAAGCGGTGAATAGCTTGCAGGATTTACTTGGTGAAGCACAGACTTTAGGGAGCGATATCCAATCCCTGAGAACAGATGCCAGTAACCAACTGGATGCTTCGATTAAATCGGCTAACGACCTGATCAGTCAGCTTGGAACATTAAACCAGCAAATATCGGAAAAAGAGGTGATTGGCCAAACACCTTCGGGATTATATGAACAACGTGATCTGGCAATCAGTAAGCTCTCAGAATTAATTGATGTTCATGCTGTCAAACAAAATGACGGCACTGTATTGTTGCAAACAACTTCAGGCGTTACTTTGCTGGATCGTAATACTCGACGCGCTCTGTATAACAGCCCTGGTGTTGTTGCTGCTGGAACCAGTTTCCCGGCGATCAATATCGTGAATGTGAACGCGAATTCGGGCACGACGCAAGATACGGGATTCACTTTGGACAGCAATGTATCAAGCGGCAAAATACGGGGCTTGCTTGATTTGCGTGACGGTGATTTATCACAACTGGCAGATGAGCTTGGTTCATTTTCTGCAACATTTGTTGACAATCTGAATGCGTTGCATAATCAAAATTCGGCCGTTCCTCCGCCAACAGTGCTCAGTGGTAAAAATACTGGCTTGTTGTCCACGGATTTATCTGGCTTTACTGGTAAAACAACATTTGGCATTGTGGCGGCTAATGGCATTCTTGCCCAAAAATTTACACTTGATTTTGACGGCCTGCCAGCAGGGGCGACAATAGCCGATATTACCACAGCTATAAACACTGGCCTTGCCGGGGCAGGCACAGCCAACTTTGTTGATGGAAAATTTACATTGATAGCGGCTGCCCCCAATACGGGCGTTACACTGGGCGAGGATGTGGCCACGGCGAGTAGCCGATCCGGTCGGGGTTTTTCACAAACTTTTGGTCTGAATGACCTTATCACAACGTTCCAACCGACAAACTTTGACACTGGGTTGCAGGGCACGGATGCACATGGCTTTAATGCTGGCGGCACAATCAGTTTTAATATTCAGGATAGCAATAACGCTATTGTAAAAGCACAATCTGTGACTCTCAGCGGCAGCAGTGTTAACGATATTTTAACACAACTTAACGACCCGGCTGGTCTTGGCCAATATGTTACGTTTTCGCTCGATGCCAAAGGGCACTTATCCGAAATACCAAAACCCAATAAAGGTAATTTGATCGTCAATGTTATTTCGGATTCAACATCACGAGGCAGCACAAAAATATCTCTATCACAATTTTTTGGACTAGGTCGCGGTATACAATCCTCTGCTGCCTTCAATAATACAGTGCGTGCCGATATTGCAGCAGATCCATCAAAACTGGCGCTTGCGCAATTTGGCACGTCAACAGTTATTGGCGCTCAGGCCATCGGCGCCAACGATGGCCGAGGGGGCGCACAATTACGTGATTTAAGTTTGAAGAGCATCGATTTTTCAAATTCTGGCGCGCTTGGCAAAGTTACCACAACGCCAACCGGCTATGTTGGATCATTTTTGGCAGATGCCGCACAGCGCGCGGCCCGGGCAACCACGAGTGATAAAGATAACACGGCCCTGCTCTCAGCAGCAGTGAAACAGCAACAAGATTTTCAGGGCGTTAACCTCGACGAAGAGCTGGCACATCTTGTGGTCTACCAAAACAGCTATAACGCCGCTGCGCGGTTGGTGACCACGGCGCGCGATCTATACGATACTCTCATTGGCATTCTTAAATAATAGCAGGATACATCTATGACACGCATAGCCAGTTTTACTAGCAGCCAGACATTGATCGATGGTGCGCTCAATCGTCAGGGAGAAATTGCCATACTTCAGAACCAGATCGCGTCTGGTAATAAATCAACACAATATCAGGGGTATGATGCTGATGTTGGAGCACTGGTGACAACAAAAGCTTATGATGAGCGCACAGGCACGTACATAAAAACAAATAATGAGTTAAGTAACCGACTATCAGAAAATGATGCATTTTTAACCCAGGCTGTGGATTCCGCACGCAGTTTCAGGGATACGGTTTTTAACGCTATTGGGCAGCAGGATGGCACGGCATTTCGTCAAAATATTGATTCACAATTTCAGTCTGTGACCAGTGCACTTAACGGACAATTCAATGGCCAGTATTTGTTTACGGGTTCGCAAACCAACAACAAACCTATTACGGTCAGCACATTGAACGATCTGGCGGCCCTGCCAACCTCCGATGCGGCTTTTGCTAACGACACAGTCAAAGCAACAAGTCGTATCGCAGACGATACAGATATTTCGCATGGCGTTCTGGCAAGTGAAACGGCATCTGGCGTGTTCAAGGTTTTTCGAGATATTGCTCGATATGATGCATCTGCGAATGGACCACTCAGTGGAAAGTTGACCACGGCGCAGCAAACGTTTCTTGAAGGTAAACTTGCTGAACTTGATACAGCCATACAGGCAACGCAGACACAGCAATCGCTGAATGGTATTAATCAAAAACGCGTTGACGAGGTAAACATTACGCAGAAAGCACGTAAAAATTCCTCGGAAAAACTAGTGGGCGATATTGAAGGTGTTAATTCTGCGGAAGCAATCAGTAAATTGACACTTGATCAAACAGCATTGCAAGCATCGTATCAAATTATCAGCAGTCTTTCAAAACTTTCGTTAACGAATTTCCTTTGATTTACATAGTTAAATAAATTTTAATGTGATTAGTTTAAAATTTGAATATTAACAGGTTGGTTAGGCCTGATGAAATGAGAGTTAAGGCTTGCGCATGGCATACATAGACACTACGAAGCTCATTCAGCTTGCCTCAGAGCGCACAGTGACTGCAAAAACACAATTAACCAATGCCATTATAGATTTATTTCTGCCTGCCGATCAGCGGTTGACAGAACAGCAACGCGCCTTGATGGGCGATGTTTTAGGCAAGCTTGTAACATCAATTGAATCAGATGTGCGTGTTCACCTGGCAGAGGCCATTATGAATGCCGGTGTTGGTCTGCCTGACCTGGAACGTTTGCTGGCAAACGATGAAATCGAAATTGCCCGTCCGGTTCTGGAGGCAAGTCACGTCTTGCATGATCGTGACCTGATAGAAATTGTTATTAACCGTTCCGATGAACACCGTTTGTCGATTGCATTGCGCGATCATGTTTCGAGTGATGTGAGCGAAGTTATTGTAGATCACGGCAGCCCGGATGTTATTGAAGCACTTTTGCGCAACGAAAATGCCGTTATTTCCAGGCGCGCCATGGAATACCTTGTCTCTGAAAGCAAACGCTACGACCGCTTTCAGGAACCGTTGCTTAATCGTAATGACTTGCCAATTGAATTGGTTCATCGCTTGTATTGGTCGGTATCAGCCGCTCTCAAGCGGCATATATTGCGCAACTTTTCCGTTAATGAAGTACAACTTGATAAATGTGTGCAAGACGCAGCGCGGCGCGCTATGGCTGAATATGAAACCGGGCAAAATGCACAAGCAAGAGCCATGCGTCTGGCTCGGCAGTTGCACGACGATGGTGAGCTCAACGATAATTTTTTGTTGAGAACCTTGCGACAACGACGCTTGAATTTGTTTGTTGCCTGTATTGCCGAGCGCGGCAGTATGAATTTTTTAACGGCATGGAAAATCATATACGATACGGGATACGAGAGCTTTATTGTGTTGGCAAAAGCCATTGAGATGAGCAGGGATATCACGACATCAATTGTTTTGCTTCTTTCAGATGTGAATGCGCCTAAATCACCAAAAAACACTATGGTTTTGGGAGCTATTGTTGGTTTATTTGATGAGTTGGACCACCATCATGCTGAGCGTGTGTTGGCGCTATGGCAACGCGATATCGGCTATCAATTCGCCTTGGACGCGCTTGCCGAAGTCCATCAATAAGCGCCATGCCGGATTTATGCACAGCTTTTAGTAATCCATATGTTGAAATTGCGCATAATGTAGACGCGATAATGCATCTGACCGAATCAGCTATTGTTAATGGAACACTGGCAGATATGACCCTGAATTTGGCAAATCAGGCAAAAATAGGTCTTGTGCATGTTGATATGCAAGGTGTGATTATTAATGAAAATATGCATTTTCAGGCCTTAAATAATCATTTGGGTGGCAATAAAAACATTATGGTGCCCGGTTTCAGAGCCGTTAGCAATCGCATGATTATGCAAGCTAAAATGATAACACGTCCGTTATTACTTGAGTTTTCAAATGAAATCCGTCATTTCTGGGTTCGTTATAGCCCCGTTATGGATTCGGACAATAATGTGACAGGCGTATTTGGCGCATTTCAAGATTGGTCAGCAGAATTGTCTCGAATCAATGAGGCAATGCGCGATAAGGCACGTTTTCGTGATTTTGCGCGCGCATCCTCTGATTGGTTTTGGGAAACCGATATAGATTTTCGATTTACGGCACTTTCTGACCGCATCACAGCCTTGGTCGGTATTCTGGCTTCTGAATTTATCGGCAAACCAATTGACACACTTGGTCGATTAATGCCGAATTTGAATGGCGAAAAAACCATTCACCGTGCTCGGGCAGAATTTATTCCATTTCGGGATCAGTTATTCGAGATGCTTGATACAAACGGCAGTATAATCCGGTTTCACCTCGCGGGCGTGCCCCTTTACGACAGCGAAGGTAAATTTCGCGGTTATCGCGGTGCTGGTACGGACGTGACAAAAAGCTATACCATGGAAGCAGAAACAATGCGGGCGCGACAAAGTCTGGAAATGACTATGACCGAACTGCAACGCAAGAATATTACCCTTGATATTACGTCCGGTCACGCACAGACAGCGCTTAAAGTTAAGAATGAATTTCTGGCTGCCATGAGCCATGAGCTTCGTACGCCTCTAAACGCGATTATAGGTTTTGCAGAGGCGATGCATTTGCAAGTCTTTGGGCCGATTGAAAATCGTTATGCATCTTATGCTAAAGACATTGAAAATGCCGGCTTGCATTTGCTGGGCCTGATCAACGATGTACTTGATGTTTCAGTTATAGAATCTGGTGATATCACGCTTAGTAGAGATATTATTGATCTGCATCCCTTGGTCGTACAGGCCAAAGCACTTATAGCGTTGCGCGCTGATGCAAAGAAAATTAATTTGGATGCTGTTGCCATCCCTGAAAATACACTAGCTTTTGCCGATGAAAGACGTGCTTTGCAAATACTGGTGAATCTTCTCACCAATGCCGTAAAATTTACGCCAGAGAAAGGCATGATCGGTGTCGATATAAACCCTGATGTTATGGCTGGTCGTCATATGGCGTTGACTGTCTGGGATACAGGGCTTGGTGTGGCTGCGGAAAACCATGAGCGTATTTTTGAAAAATTCCAGCAAGTGACCGGCGAAGTCTATAAAGGCAAGCCTGAAGGCACAGGTCTTGGTTTGCATATCTCCCGAGAACTAGCACGGTTGATGCAGGGCGATATTACGCTGGAAAGTTCGATTGATAATGGATCACGTTTTACGGTTACTTTACCGCTTGAATAGGTATTACTCGCTTACCTGCATCCCCTCAACAAGCGCTGCCAGTTCAAGCCAACGCTCTTCTTTAATATTCATGTCTGTTCGTGCTTTGCCAAGCTCTTCATTGAGCTTGTCAAAATGCCTCGGATTTTTCTGATACAGACCAGCATCAGCGAGCTGATTTTCATATATTCTGATCTGACGCTCAAGTGCTGTGATATCTTTGGGAAACGTGTCAAAATCACGCTGATCTTTATATGTAAGCTTAATCTGCTTTTTAACACTATGTGCTGTCTCAACTTTGGGAGAAGAATGAATAGAATATGATTTTAGTTTAACCTTGCGTTTTGCCAGCCAGTCAGAATATCCACCAGCAATTATGTCAACATTACCTTCGCCGTCTAGGCCCAGAACGACGTTCACCGTACGATCAAGAAAATCACGATCATGGCTGACGATAAGCACAGTACCATCATAATCACTGATCACTTCCTGCAGCAGGTCGAGAGTTTCAAGATCTAGATCATTGGTGGGCTCATCAAGCACCAATAGCGATGACATGCGAGCAAATTCCTTTGCCAGCAATATACGCGCGCGTTCGCCACCAGAAAGTGTTTCAACTTTTACCTCAGAGAGTTTTGGATCGAATAGAAAATCTTTGAGATAACTGGCAATATGCTTTCGCTCGCCGCGCACATCGAGCCAATCCGCGCCATTGGTCAGCACTTCACGCACGGAGAGGCCAGGGATAAGCACGGATCTTTGCTGGTCAATGGTCACCATTTCATTGGTTTTTGCCAAGCGAACAAAACCCTCATCAGGCTCAAGTTTTCCGGTTAGCAAATTCAAGAGCGTGGTTTTACCCGCACCATTGGATCCTATGATACCAAGCCGATCACCACGCGCCACTTTCAGCGAGAACGGCTTGATAACGGTGCGGGTGCCGTACGTTTTCGAAATCGACTTTGCTTCAATAACAATTTTTGTTTTCTGGTCACCGGCTTCAAGCACAAGCTTTGCTGTATTGCTTTGGCCACTCATGGCTTTGCGTTGGTCTCGCATTTCATAGAGTTTTGCCAGGCGACCCTGATTGCGCCGACGTCGCGCTGTCACACCGCGCTCCAGCCAATGCTGTTCCAGTCGTAGTTTGGCATCCAGTTTGTCCGCTATTTTTGCTTCTTCTGCAAAAACCTGCTCTTGCCATTCCTCAAAGCCACCAAAGCCGATTTCCTTGCGGCGAAGGCTGCCACGTTCCAGCCAAAATGTGGTGCGGGTTAATTTTGAGAGAAAGGCACGGTCATGGCTTATAATCACTTGAGCACCGCTGAAACGCTGCAAACGTTCCTCCAGCCAGTCAATGGCCATTATGTCGAGGTGATTCGTTGGCTCATCAAGCAGCAACACTGATGGGTCCAGCGCCAGTGCCCGAACAAGTGCCGCACGCCTGGCCTCGCCGCCTGAGGCACGGGTAGACACCTTATCAAGATCAAGGCCCAGTTCGTCTGCAATGGCTTCTATCTCATGCGGTGCTGCCCCTTGAAGCGTGATTTTACCATCATTCACAACCGGGCTTAAAGCATAATCCCTGAGCGTGGCATAAAGCCATACAGGCGGTTCCTGCTCAAGATAAACAACTGAAATGCCTGAATTAAGTCTTTTAATTCCCGCATCAAGTTCTTGTGTGCCAGCCAGCAAGCGCATAAGCGTGGATTTACCGGCCCCATTGCGGCCAACCATCGCAACCCTGTCTTTGGGGGCAATATAAAGATCAATACCTTCAAACAACCATTGGGATGATTGTCGGACACCGGCATTTTCAAGGGAGAGAATCGGAGGAGCCATAAAAAAAGACATATGTTCATGTCGAATTCAGGCTGGCAAGTCATAATATGATCCGGTAAGGAGCAGTTATGAAAAAAAATATAATATTAATTGGAATAATGGCCGTTTTAGAGGGTGGTTTTGGCTTTAGCCCTGCTTCGTTTGCTCAAGATCATGTTTCTGCATATCAGTGTGTCCAGTCTGGCCAATGCCTTCCGCTTGAACAAGTTCTCGCGGCTGTGCACGGGCGCTCGCAGGGTGAATTGATTGGCAACGACCTTGATGAAAGTCAGGCCAGATTTAGTATTTTCGTTTATCGCCTGACATTTTTGCGTCATAACGGCAAGGTTATGCGCATGGATGTCGATGCGCACAGCGGTAAGATTATTAATCAGGAAGGCCGCTAGAGCCTTTCCAGCTTCAAGGTACAATACATGCGATTGTTGATTGTAGAAGACGAGCCTGTGCTTGCACGGCAGCTCAACGAAGCCCTTGAAAACTTCGGCTATGCAATTGATATGGCCGCTGACGGTGAGGAAGGGCATTTTCTTGGCAGCACAGAAGAGTATGATGCGGTTATACTTGATCTGGGCCTTCCGAAGCTTGACGGCGTTACTGTTCTGGAACGCTGGCGCATGGAAGGCAGAACAATGCCTGTGCTGGTGTTGACGGCGCGTGAAAGCTGGTCAGACAAGGTTGCCGGCCTTGATGCCGGTGCCGATGACTATTTAACCAAGCCGTTTAAGATGGAGGAATTGCAAGCTAGGCTCCGTGCGTTGATACGCCGTGCATCAGGTTTGGCATCTCCAGAATTATCATGTGGTACAGTGCTGTTGGATACACGCAATAGCCGTGTAACAGTTGATGGCGCTGCGGTTAAACTGACAGCGCAGGAATATAAACTGCTTGGTTATCTCATGCACCACAAAGGTAAAGTGATTTCGCGTACGGAATTGACAGAACATATTTATGATCAGGATTTCGACAGAGATTCGAACACTATTGAGGTTTTTATCAACCGCATTCGCAAAAAAATGAATATAGACATCATCAAGACTGTTCGTGGTCTGGGGTATGTTCTTGAAGATCCAGCTTGAAAACTTTTTTGTGGCCCGGCAAAAACAGACGAACCCTACCAGCAAACTGACCAAACAGGATTCCGGCAAATCGCTTAAACGTCGATTGGTTGCTGTTGCAGCTGCCTGGACTATTCCACTTTTGGTTTTAGGGGGTATTGGTCTTAACAAAGTTATCAGCAACGCTCTTACAACAAATTTTGACAAGCGCTTGTCTCAGTTTGTTGTCTCTTTAATTGCAGCGAGCGAAATTGATCAGGCTGGTGATATTCACCTGACCAGGCCGCTGGGAGACCAGCGTTTTTTTGAAACTTTTTCGGGTCTCTACTATCAGGTTAATGTTAAAGGGCATCCGCCTTATCGTTCACGTTCCTTATGGGATCGTGCGCTTAATATAGATTTTGAGCAATTGTATTTCAGGGAGCATTTCAGTTCACGGACCGAGTGGCCTACAGCAGAGCGATTACGTTTTGTTGAGCGTGATGCCATTTTGCCTGGCTCTTCAGAGGTGTATCGCTTCATCGTTGCCGAACGTGTTGATGAGCTCGAATTGCAGGTTGCCGGATTTCGAAAATCGCTAATATGGTCGCTGGTGGGGTTAGGCATCGGGTTGCTGGCGTTATCAAGTTTTCAGGCAACGTATGGCTTGTCACCTTTAAACAGAATCCGCACGGCCCTGGAAAAAATTCGTACTGGAACGGCCAGACGAATGGCACACAACTATCCGATGGAAATTCAACCTCTGGCCAACGAAATCAACGCTCTTATAGAGCACACGGAAGAGGTGGCTGAACGTGCGCGCACCCATGCTGGTAATCTTGCACATGCGTTAAAAACACCTATGGCAGTTTTGATGAATGAAGCGCAATCAAGACCAGGGGCGCTTGCCGATATTGTTACGAATCAGATTGAAACTATGCAGCGTCATGTTGATCATCATCTTGCGCGGGCACGTGCTTTGGGTCGTCAGGCAACACTCACTGTGCGCACCCCTGTCATCGTTTCGGCGAACGGTTTAAAAAGAGCGCTGGAGCGCATTTATACCGATAAAAAAGTTTTAATATCAGTGGTTGGGGCTGAAACGTTGTCATTTAGTGGCGACAAACGTGATCTTGAGGAAATACTTGGTAATGTTATGGATAATGCGTGCAAATATGGCGATGGTCAGGTGCTTGTGCAGGCTGTTGCAGATAATATTGATGATATATCTATGGTGAAAATTAGTGTTGAAGACAATGGTGTAGGTATCCCTGACCCCGAACAGGTGCCCCTGTTTGAGCGGGGTGTCAGGCTAGATGAAAAGAAATCAGGCGCAGGCATCGGTTTATCCATTGTTAGAGATGTGGCCGAAATTTATGGTGGTCTGGCAAGCTTTGAAGCTTCTAAAGCGTTAGGTGGTTTGTGTGTGAATATATGGTTGCCAATGGCCGAGAAATAAAGGCTGAATTGTGTTAATTTTTGGCGTGCCGCAAATTTGCCATAAGCCATTCAGTATGAGTTCAGACAGAGTTTGATATGTAATAAACATAAATTATCAACAAGGAAATCAATCATGATTATTTCGCGGACACTCTCTAAATTCATGGCTATGCTTGGTATGGTGATATTAGTTTCAGCATGTGCAAATCAGAACATAGGCACCAAAGAAGCTGTTGGCACGCTCGGTGGAGCCGCACTGGGTGGCTTGGCAGGCGCATCAATTGGTGGGCACGGTGAGGGTCGGGGTGTCGGCATTATTCTTGGAACACTTGTCGGAGGCGTGATCGGCAATCAAATCGGTAATGGTCTCGACAAGACGGATCGCTTGACAGCGGAGCGTAACGCGCAACATGCACTTGAAACATCACGATCGGGCGTACGCAGCGGTTGGTCGAACCCCGATAACGGTAACAGCGGTTATGTTGTTCCAAAACCTGCATACCAAGCCAGCAATGGAAACACCTGCCGGGAATATCAACAGGCTATAACTGTGGCTGGCAGAACCCAGCAGGCCTACGGTACAGCGTGTCGGCAGCCGGATGGAACTTGGCGGATACAAAGTTAAGCTTCGCTCTTGAATGCTCACATTGCAGGGGTTATGTGTCGAACATGACAATAATTCCTGTAACTGTTCTTACCGGCTTTCTCGGCGCTGGAAAAACCACACTTCTTAATCGCATTCTCACTGAAAACCATGGCAAAAAATATGCTGTGATTATCAACGAGTTTGGTGAAATTGGCATCGATAACGATCTTGTGGTCGATACCGATGAAGAGGTGTTTGAGATGAACAACGGCTGTGTGTGTTGCACAGTTCGCGGCGATCTTATTCGCATTATTGAAGGCTTGCTGAGGCGCAATCAAAAATTTGACGGCATACTGGTTGAAACAACGGGCCTAGCTAAGCCTGCACCGGTGGCTCAAACTTTTTTTGTGGATGATGATGTAAGGGCAAAAACCAGCCTCGATGCTATTGTGACAGTTGTAGACGCTAAAAATATTTTGGAGAGGCTTGCAGATACAGAAGCGGCTGCCGAGCAAATTGTATTTGCGGATGTGATGTTGCTTAATAAAACTGATCTGGTGAGTGATGATGAACTGGCTAAAGTTGAATTAAGGTTGCGCAAACTGAACCCATTTGCTCATATCTATCAAACAAAAAACTCTGATATTGCGCTTGATAAGATACTGGGTCGTGGCGCGTTCGATCTTGAAAGAATTATTTCACTTGATCCGGCGTTTTTAGACGAACACGTGCATCACGATCACGATCATCATCATCATCATCATAACCATGCACTAGATCACGATGAAGATATAACATCCTTGTCGCTGAGCACGGATAAGCCTTTGGACGGCGATATGTTTATGCGTTGGATCAACCAGTTATCCGCCGAAAAGGGCGCTGATTTGTTGCGCTGGAAAGGCATATTGAATTTCAAGGGCGAAGATAAGCGTTTTGTGTTTCAAGCCGTTCACATGATAATGGATGGGAATGTCCAGAAACCGTGGCGTGCGGATGAAAAACGCTTGTCCCGGCTTGTTTTTATCGGTCGCGATCTTGATCGGGATGTTCTAAGGGCTGGTTTTGAAGGCACAATTGCATGACAGCCGAGCAAGGGGGCTTGCTCGGTAAGCGCGGCATGGCATTGGCCCATGGTGGCTATGGCTTAAGTGTCGTTGCTCTTAAATCAAGCGTTGCGATTGTTTATAGCGATGGACGAATAAGTTTTGGCGGTGAAAATCCCACTGTTGTCACGAGCGATACAATTTTGTCATCTTGCTCAAGCACGGATACGGCAAGCATAGTCTTAGGTACAGACAAAGGCAGAGTATTAAGGGTGCAGGCGGATGGCAGGGTGGACGTTATTGCCAATATTGGCCTAAACAAATGGGTGGAGCATGTGGCGCAGTCGTCAGTGTCTCATGCTTTGGTCGCAGCCGTTGGCAAGCAAGTCTGCGTTATACAAGAGAATGCTGATCTTCAAATGTTTATAGCACACCCTAGTGCAATCACAGGTATTGCATTTGACCCTAAAGGCAAACGCCTCGCAGCCAGTCATTATGGTGGCGTGACGCTCAGCTGGGTGTCTGGCAGTGGGAGCGGAGTCGCATTACCATGGAAAGGATCTCACACAGCGCTTACGTGGTCACCGGATGGCACACATGTTGTGACTGCAATGCAAGAATGCGCGCTGCACGGATGGCGCATCAAAGACAAGGCCAATATGCGTATGGCAGGCTACCCTGGCAAAACCCGGTCTATGGCCTGGACACATAAATCCCGCTGGCTCGCGACATCGGGCGCGCAGGCTGTCGTATGCTGGCCTTTTTTCCATAAAGACGGCCCTATGGGCAAGGCGCCACTTGAATTGCCCGGTCACGGGCCTGCCGTCACGCGCATCGCCGTTATGACAGACGACGATTACATCGCCGCTGGCTATGACGACGGTGCGGTTACCTTGTTCAGGTTCGAGGATCAAAGCGAACTTATGATCGCTCCAGAAAATGGTTCTCCAGTGAGTGGCGCAGCCTTTTCCCATGACGGCACAACACTTGGCTTTGTAAGGGAAGACGGCTCTGGAGGCATTTTGCCAATACGCTAGAACACGCCGACAAAAGCATTTGTAGATTCAATCCGAAGTTTGCGCTAGGTTATAACAATAAAACCAATAAACGGGAGTTGATAATGATTTCAAATCGTCGCGAGTTTCTTCTTTATTCAACAGCAGCTGCAAGCCTTTCATCGTCATTTGTTTGCAACAGCGTTTATGGTGCAAAGGCAGGTTCCGGCAATCCGGCGCTTGCGACACTGCTGGCAAGTTTTGCTGATGAAATGCTGGCAAAGTCGCCAGAAACATGCACCAGTCTTGGGTTGGATTCGGCGGCACGGGCTATTCAAAAAACCCGACTTGATGATCGCTCCCTTGGTTCTGTAACAACGCGCGTGGCAGACAGTATTGACCGTAAAAATCGTTTGCAAGCCATTGAACGGAATGCATTAAAAGGTTTAGATGCAACATATTATGACGCTGTCGTCTACAGTCTTGACAGTATTATTGCCGGTGGCAAATTCAGCTATGGTGATCCAGCAGTGGTTTCCCCATATGTTGTCAGTCAGCAACATGGATCATTCAATGATTTACCAGAGTTTCTGGATTCTCAACATTTGATCAGTAACAAGGCAGATGCAGACAGTTATCTTGTACGTCTTGAACTCATAGCCACGGCCATGGATCAAGAAACCGAACGTTTGAGCAGAGACGCCGCGCAAGGCGTTATGTTGCCAGATTATTTAATGGCAACAGCCCTTGGCGAAATGACGGATATACGCAATACCAAGCCAGCAGAAAGCCGCATGGTCACGTCCGTTGCCTCCCGCGCGACTGCTAAAAACATTGCCGGTGATTACGCTAACGCAGCAGGCAAAATTGTTACTGATAAAATATACCCGGCACTGGACAGGCAAATTGCTGCGCTCAAGGCTATTCAACCGAAGACTAATCATGATGCCGGTGTATGGAAATTGCCGGATGGTGAAGCCTATTATGCCTGGGCACTTAAAAACGGGACCACGACCACGCTCACGCCCGACGAGGTGCACACTATCGGTCTTGACCAATCAAAAGAACTTGATGTGCGCATGGACGCACTGCTCAAAAAGCAGGGTATGAGCGTCGGCACAGTGGGTGAACGTATGGCGGCACTCACAAAAGATCCGCGCTTTGTTTTCCCAAACACCGATGATGGCCGAGCACAGATCATCAGCTATCTGAATGGACGGATTGCAGCGCTGCGGCCCATCACGCGCAAAATTTCACGCATGGGTTTGAAGGCTGATGTGCAAGTCAAGCGCGTGCCGGTCGATATCCAGAATGGTTCAGCCTTGGGTTACATGAATTTCGCTTCTCTGGATGGTAAACGCCCAGCTATTTATTATGTCAATCTGGCCGACAACGCCAACTGGCCGAAGTGGCAACTGCCATCGCTAACAGCGCATGAGGCTATTCCGGGCCATGCCTGGCAGGGTGCTTATTTGGCTGAGAAGCATGACGATTTGCCTCTGATTGCCTCACTTATGCAGTTCAATGCCTTTGTGGAAGGCTGGGCACTTTACGCAGAACAGCTGGCTGATGAATATGGTTTGTATGTTAATGATCCCTTTGGCGAACTGGGCTATTTGCAGGCCATTAAGTTCCGTGCCAATCGCTTGGTGGTTGATACCGGCCTTCACGCCAAGCGCTGGGGCAGGGAGCAAGCGATTGACTGGATGACAGCTGCCAGTGGCCGCACCAAAAAAGCCATTACCAGCGAGGTTGATCGCTATAGTGCAGGGCCGGGTCAGGCTTGCGGGTACAAGATTGGCCAGAATGAAATTCTGCGCTTGCGCGAGAAAGCCAAAACAAATTTGGGTGGCAAGTTCGACATCCGTGATTTTAACGACCGGATCGTGCAAACAGGCGGTGTGCCTCTGGCTGTGCTGGAGAGCGTGGTAGACCGCTATATTGCGGGTGCATGAGTATTACTCTTCCAGCCAGGCGGCAGTAGCCCCTTGATATCGACCACCTCGACTATAGTTTCTGGTGCGCGCAATACGGCACTTGCGTTCATTCTGCGCCTTGGTGGCCGCTTGCCATTTCTGCTGATTGCTGGCTGGCTTTATGGTGTATCGCCAATGGGTCGCTTTGCCTATGCAACTTGGGCGGCTGAGCTGGTTGGGGTGCTGGCAACCGTCGGTCTGCGGCATGGATTGACAGCACATCTGACGGCAGCATTAGACAAAAATCGTGCGGCATGCGAAGGCCTGGCACTTGGCCTAGTGGCCGCACTGTTCAGTGCGCTGGTGTTGATGAAGCACCCAGGCTTGATGTTTCCCTATGGTGCGCGCTCCATTGGCGAACGATTGTTTCCACTCATTATAATTGCGCTTGTTGCCAGTGATATTCTGTTGGTAAGTCTGGCTTACACACATAATCTGAAGCCGCAAATAACGGCGCGTGCCCTTGTTGAGCCTTGGGTGCTGACTATTTTTGCGCTCGGCTTCGCATATACGCGATATAAGGCTGATGGATTGCTGATCGCTTATGTGCTCTCGCAACTGGCTGCGACAGCTGTATTTGTTCAAGCTTTTCGCGCATCTTTCAAACCTGTGATGGTATCGGTTGCAGATGTTTTCCGGCTTATGATGAACAGTCTGACTTTATGGGCGGCTGATGCTGTCGAGCTTGGTCAGCGCCGTGTTGACGTGCTTATTCTCGGCCAGCTGGCCACACCCCATGCCGTGGGTTTGTATTACACTGCATTTCAGGTGGCGACCTTAGTGCAGAAAATGCGTTTGAGTGTCGAGCCGATTATGGCTCCCGTAATGGCAAAGCTTACGCAGGATCAAGATAAAAAAGCTGCCGCGATACAGCTTGATCAGGTGCGGTTCTGGCTGTTCTCAATCCAGCTGGGCATCGTGCTGGCGCTTGCCACGCAGGCTCATGTAATCATGGGGTTGATTGGCCCCAGTTTTGCCGAAGGTGCCATTGTGATGATCCTTATGCTTGTTGCCGAACTGTTGTGGGGCAGCTTTGGCATTGCCGAAATCCCATTGTTGTATGCAACACCCCACCGCAACCTGCTGATCGGTTTTGCCGCGATTGTGCTGGAGACCAGTGTCGCACTTGTTCTCGTGCCAAGATACGGTGCCATGGGAGCGGCTATTGCGTTGATTTCAGCCTTTGCCCTGGCAGCCATCTGGAAAACGCTGGCGACCGCCAAACTTTTAGGTGCAAAACCGCACTTCCAACGCTTTATATGGCCGCTGATTGCGGGGGCTTTGGGTTTGCTTGTTTCACTCAGCGTCAGCCACTTTGTGAATGACCTCTCTGGTGCTATACTCAGTTTATTGTGTTTTATAGGGTTTTATGCCGGAACACTTTGGTTTTTGGGCTACAATGCTGAAGATAAGCAACTTTTTCGCCGACTCACATGAAGGATTATCAATGACTGAAAACACCACAGTTCGCCTTGCCAAACGACCAACAGGCATGGTTACAGCAGATTGCTTCACCATTGCCAAAGAGCCTGTGCGCCAACCCGCGCATAATGAAGTGTTGGTGCGTGTGGATTACATCTCGCTTGATCCGGCAATGCGCGGTTGGCTTAATGAAGGTAAATCCTACATTCCGCCCGTCGGCATTGGCGATGTTATGCGCTCTGGCAGTGTTGGCGAAGTGCTTGCTTCTGGTTCATCTGAATTACAGGTTGGTGATTTTGTCTATGGCCCAATGGGTGTGCAATCTTACTACACCGGTTTGGCCAAAGAGCTCTCAAAAGTTGATCCGAACCTCGCACCATTGCCGCGCTATCTGGGTGGACTTGGTATGCCGGGGATGACAGCCTATTTTGGCCTTATGGAAACCGGCCAGTATAAGGATGGGGAAACGCTGGTGGTCTCCGGTGCATCTGGGGCTGTCGGCGCGCTTGTCGGGCAAATTGCCAAACTCAAAGGCGGCCGCGTTATTGGCATTGCCGGCGGGGCCGACAAATGCACATATTGTGTTGAAGAACTCGGTTTTGATGCGTGCATTGATTACAAGAACGAGAATGTACCAGCACGACTGAAAGAGCTCCTCCCCAAAGGTCTGGATGTTTATTTTGACAATGTGGGTGGTGATATTCTTGAGGCCTGCATGGATAATTTACGCCCTAAAGCCCGCGTGGTTATATGCGGAGCGATTGCCGGCTATAACGACTGGAGCAAAATAAAAGGCCCGCGCAACTATCTAAACCTGCTGGTTTACAACGCGCGCATGGAAGGCTTTGTGGTGTTCAACTTTGCCAATAGATACGCTGAAGGGCAGGCTGCGATGGTGAAGTGGATGTCTGAAGGCAAGCTTAAATTCCGTGAAGATATTCAAGAGGGTATTGAGCGTTTTCCAGAGGTGCTCAATATGCTGTTTACGGGCGCGAATTTTGGCAAACTGGTTTTAAAGGTTTGAAGTCGCAACCAACGGCTGTGTGGTAAAAAGTGGCCTGCGGCCACGTGTGACAAAAGCTTTTCTCATTGATTAATACCAACCGCCCGATGACGTGACTTGGTTTGGGAATTCATTGATATACACCTCCCTTCGTCATGCCGACATGCGTCGGCATGGCGGGTGATAGCAATCATCATCCCACGAATGATGCTGTGCGCAGATGCAAACCGACAGCACTCCATGTAAGTCAACTCATAGGGCAATTGGTATGGTCTCCAATAACGTCTATTCATGGCACCTTTGGCTGGAATCTAAAACCGGCCGAACCCTCGCCAAAGCCAAACCGGGGCCAAAGCCGATGAAGAAAAAAGGGGTTAGGTAACGTGTCAGCGGAACCTACTGCCGTTCAGCAGCTTGCCGTGCACACCATCGGCGGTGCCGTGCAGGCGGCTCAGGCGTTGCTGGTGCTGGTGCCCAGAGATAGCCCGCTGGTGGTCGAGGCGCAGGTGGAGAACAAGGACATCGGCTTCCTGAAAGTTGGCCAGCCGGTGCGGGTGAAGATCGATGCCTTTCCGTTCACAGATTACGGCGTGATCGATGGCACGCTTGTCGGCCTCTCCAACGATGCCATCCAAGATGATAAGCCAGCACCTGCCAGCGCTGGCGGCGCCGAGCGCAGCCGACCGCATCTCTATTATCTAGCCCGCATCAGCCTGAAGCAGCGCAGCATCCGCGCCTGTGCAGGCCTCGGGCGGCGACAGGCGAGCCAGTGCCCGCGCCACATCCCGCTGCAGCCGGGCATGAGCGTGGAGGCAGAAATCCTCACCGGCAGCCGACCGATCATCAACTACCTGCTCAGCCCGATATTAAAGGGCATCGATGAAGCAGGGAGGGAGCGGTAGAACGCGAAGACATTAATTGAGTAACCCATCCCTTTCAGATGAGAGGCAAGGGGTGGAGCGGTCCAGCAGGCGATAATCTGGCTTAGAAACGCAAAATAGCTATACAGGCACTATCATCTTTTTTGGGCAATGGATTTTGATATTATCGCCCCATCCCTGACCCTCCCCCCTGAAGGGGATAGGACGCACCCGGAGCGTCGCATCATGCTCTAAAGGCAGCCGCCGGGTGTCATAAATATGCAATCAAACTGCAAACAGAAGTTTAAAGCGATTGCAGGCCGCCTGTCTATGATTTTATGTTTCAGGATATAGCATTCCGCGAGCCTGTGTGCAACAGGCGCACAAACAAGCGGCTCGAACGCAGTGGCTGGGCCCGCTTGATTTTGTGATCGTCTGGTTTTGGGTTTCAAATTAATATCTATTAACTGCCGTCGGGGATTTATTAACAACTATGCAGATTCGTTGTTGATTGGGAATGAAAAGTGTGGGATATACAACTACTGTTTTGGTGAAGAAAATTTGCAGGTCTATGGTGAGCGGGCAGATGTTGATGCTGATGAAAAAGTTTCACGGACTCATCCATAATCACACATGGAGAACTGCTGCATTTGCTGCTGCATTTATTGTGATCATGCTTGCTGCGTGGCTCGGTTGGCAGAGGGCACATTATGTGCAATTTGCAGATGGTTTGATTATGCCAAATCAAAAAGATACGTATGCAGACTTAATCAATCACACACCTACGCTCATCGTCAATTACAGACCGGGTGAAGCGCCAAATAAAAAAATCATTATGTCAACTATCAGGCGTTATGATAATTTCAGTACTTTTGTATATATGCTTGCTCAGCACTCTTCTCAATTAATCAATAAAGAAGAAACCACAGGGTCTATTTGGGCAGTCGATAACTTTGGAGTTATGGATGCTAACCCAATGCTCAATATTCTAAAGTGCGGAAGCAGCAAATATTATTATGTTAGTTTTCAAGGGGGCAACAATAAAAAAATCAATGAATATGACATTTTGCTAGACAGAAATGTTATTCAAAAAAATCACTCTGGCAGATTATTATATGATCGAGATGTTAGTAACGATAAGCCAGGATACATACTCAAATATAAAAAATATAATATTACATATCAACTATTATCATATTCTAAACTTTACCAATCAGACTTGTGTGCTGAGATGTCAGCCATTCATTCACATAATCCAGTTGCAAATTTGTTATATTCATCTGCTCTTATTGATGATTTTTCCATCACCATAGATATGCTGCTTATGCAAATGTCTGCCCCATATCATCTTTCTCCATGCGCTGGGTTGAATGGTGTATCATGTGGTGGTTATCATGGCGGATGTCTCTTTAAACCCTATTGTCAACTCAGAAAAATTGTACTTTCAGATATTTGCGATGCTTCTGATTATGATGTTTTTATAACCCTGCACTCATATGCATTATGGCAGACTAACAAGCTTGATAGTAAAAAACTTACAGAGCGTCTATTTATACTTAACAATTATCTTAGGACATTATGTCCTGCAAATCACGGCGTTAATCAACAGGCAATTAAGTTAAAATATGCCGTATCAAACTCGAAATCAGAAAACCTCAATTCTTTTTTACAAAATGTGCCATACACGCAGCCAAAATTACTTCATCCCGGTGCATTTCATCGGTTTGCGCCGATAACCCCAATCGATTATTTGGCGCAGTTGGTAGACAAACAAAAACATGCAAAGTCTGATCCATATGTTCCGGCAATAAAAAGAGGTATTCATATGGACGATTTTGCTTTTTTTGCAACAGATGCAGTTTACAGTTATTGTGAAATATATAAATCTATAGAAAAATCTCAAAGAAACTATTATAAAATCCTTCGCTATTCAGCGGTGCCGGATAATAATTTGTCTGAATGGTATGTTAGAAATGATACTGATTTGTTTGAAATTTTTTGCTAGGCACTTTGGAAAAAATAGGAGATGAAATATTGGTAAATTAGTAAATGCAATACAGCAAACAACATATACAGACCCTCATACAAATATGGTGCATACTGAGTATTTTATTAAGCAGGTTCCGGTGACACGTTACTTAACCGCTTTTCTTGACATCCGACTGATCTCCCATAACGTCTATTCATGGCACGTTTGGCTGGTCTTATGGTGCCCGGTATCCCCAACAGTCAACCATCAACGAACATGACGTGGCGCTCCCAGCTTGACACCGCGGAACATCAGAACCTGAGAAGATGCTTCGCCAATGACGATGAGTCAATGCAAAGGGCTTTTGGTATTAGATGGAATCATAAACATCATCTTCAAGATTGTTTCAGACGGTGGCAAACGTGGCTGCGCTATCATTAGTCTTTTCAGTTCCAAAGATTACGCCTGTGCCATATTGCACGATCCAGAAATTTTGCTCTCGTTTTGACGCTCTCGACAGAATTGCAAGAACCACAGAATCCCAAATGATTCCATTTTTCGTACTTCTGACAGGTTTTAGTTTGTATTCCGGTTCCGGTGACAGCAAGTTCCCATTTCCTGTGCGATTTCCAATTTCTTATGATATGCGATGACGCTGATTTAATTTCCTCTAACATGTTACCTTGCTCCCTACCTCGGCACCACTCCAGCCTGCAATTCCCCCTCATGTGCCATGCCTTCCACAAACGTCCTCCCCATGCGCCAGCGCTTGCCAACGATCGCTGATGATCACCCTGTCCCAAGGGGAGAAGGTATTCGTTGCGGTGCATTTGGGTCCGGTCCAGCGCAGCGACGACCTCGCCACGAAGGCCGGTAAAACCAGCCAGGGTCTTCATCGCTGGGGTGGTGGGCCATAGCCTCAGCGCCAGTGTGGCGAACAGCAAAACGAGCACGATAATAAAAGAGAACATCATGGGAACTTTCAGGGTGATTTGATTGATTGAAGGGTAAATATAACCCATACCGCAAATATTGTCAACAATTATTTTCCGTTATATAATTTTTTTCACATCACAGCAAATCATGCTTCAAGATATTATGGCTTGATTTCGGCACTTATGGGCGACATGCGCTTCCATAACGAAAGCTCAAACGGCGATGCTGCTGGTTGCTTTGTGCTGGCGCGACGGGCATCAGGTTGTTACATGGTCTATCATATAAAAGTGACATGGTTTGGCTCATGGTTTTGCTGACAGTCCCATGGGCAGTCTGTGGGTCACAACCACATGCTTTTGTTATAAATTGTTTTTAAAGTGAGTGTATAATGGCCTACCAATACGCCTTCGTTATGAAGGATCTGACCAAAACCTATGCCGGTGGCAAAGCAGTGCTTAAGAACATATATTTATCTTTTTACCCTGGAGCCAAGATTGGTATTATCGGTGCCAATGGCTCGGGTAAATCGACGCTGATGAAAATCATGGCAGGTATGGATACGGAGTTCACCGGCGAGGCCTGGGCGGCGGAAAACATCAACGTTGGCTATCTGGCGCAAGAGCCAGAGCTTGATTCTGAAAAAGACGTGAAAGCCAATGTGATGGTGGCGGTCGCCGACAAGCAAGCAATCATGGACCGCTATAACGCATTGATGGCCGATTATTCAGATGAAAATGCCGACGAGCTTGGCAAGTTGCAGGATGAAATTGATGCAGGGGATTTATGGTCACTCGACAACCAGATTGAAATCGCCATGGATGCGCTGCGCTGTCCGCCGTCCGATGCTGATGTGACGAGTTTATCCGGCGGTGAAAAACGCCGTGTAGCGCTGTGCCGCTTGTTGCTGGAAAAGCCCGACATTCTGCTGCTTGATGAACCAACCAATCACCTTGATGCTGAATCCGTTGCCTGGCTGGAAAAACATTTGCAGGATTATGCCGGCACGGTGATTCTCGTCACCCACGATCGATATTTCCTCGACAATGTGGTCAAGTGGGTGTTGGAGCTTGATCGTGGGCAGGGCATTCCACACGAATGCAATTATTCCGGCTGGCTTGAGAAAAAAGCCAAGCGCATGGCGGCCGAAGAAGGCCAGGAAGAGAGCAAGCAAAAAGCTATGGAGGATGAGCTGGCATGGATTCGCTCCTCACCCAAGGCACGGCAATCGAAATCCAAAGCGCGTATCAAGGCCTATAATGAGATGATTGATGCGCAAGCCGATCGTGGCCCAGGCAAAGCGCAAATTCTTATTCAGCAACCTGAGCGCTTGGGTGGCACAGTCATCGAAGCGACGAATTTATCAAAAAGCTATGGTGATAAAATGCTGATTGACGATTTGACGTTTAGTTTGCCGCCTGGCGGCATCGTTGGCATCATTGGACCGAACGGGGCCGGTAAAACTACGTTGTTCAAAATGATCACTGGTGTCGAGCAGCCGGACAGTGGCAGCATTCGCATGGGCGAAACTGTGAAGCTAGGCTATGTTGATCAATCGCGCGATGCCCTGAAAGCTGACAACAATGTCTGGCAGGAAGTGTCAGGCGGTAACGAGCAATTTTATTTTGGCAAGCATCCGGTGAGCACGCGTGCCTATGTTGGGGCATTCAACTTCAAGGGCTCTGACCAGCAGAAAAAAGTTGGACAGCTTTCTGGCGGAGAGCGCAACCGGGTGCACATGGCAAAAATGCTAGCCAAGGGGGGCAATGTGTTACTGCTCGATGAGCCGACCAACGATCTTGATGTGGAAACCTTGCGTGCACTCGAAGAGGCGTTGGAAAGCTTTGCAGGCTGCGCCGTTGTTATCAGCCACGACCGTTTTTTCCTTGATCGGCTGGCCACACATATTCTGGCATTTGAAGGTGACAGTCACGTTGAGTATTTTGAGGGCAATTTCGAAGCTTATGAGGAAGACCGACGGCGCAGGCTGGGCGATGCTGCTGACCGGCCGCACCGCATCAGCTACAAGAAACTGACACGGTAGATACTATGGTAATGCCGCCTGACCCAAAAGCGTTGGAGGCCATTAAACGGTTTGAAGCGCGGCAATCATCGATACCATTAAAAAAGCAACCATTTGAAAGTAAAGTTACTCACCAACATACCCATCGTGTCTGGAAATTACTGATTTTTACTGGTGTGATCTGCACCGTTATAGTACTAATTTCAGTTTTTTCTGTTGAGTATCTCGTTGGTCAACCATGGCGCGTGCTGTACACAAAAGCGTTGGCACAACAAATTAAGTGGACAGAAAGTCGTCATCCGTTTTTAGCGCCCGCATTGTCGGTGCTTAAATGGCCATTGCTGGATGCGCTGCCTGCCGAACCTCTCATGCTTTATGCCAGCAACGAAGCGGAAGCGCATGACCCAAGCTACCACAAGTCCGTCCATCTGCCTGAGCGTTCACTCTCAGGTTATGTGGCTATGGCACGTGAGGGCGGCACATTGGTGTTGCCGCCAGGGCGCTACCCTGACTGCGCCGTGATTAACCAATCTGTCTTGACTATTCGAGCTGAAGTTCAGGGGCAGGCGCAATTTGATGGTGGTGCATGCCAAGGCAAGGCAGCGCTTGTTGCGCACGGCAACAACCTCACGGTTGATGGGCTTGTGTTCAAAAATATTCGCGTGCCGGATGGCAATGGGGCTGGTATCCGTCACGAGACCGGATCGCTTACTGTCAAAAACTCGATTTTTTATAATAGCGAGAACGGCATTCTCACAACATCTGACGATGGCCTTGATTTGACAGTTGATAAATCTTTATTCTCACACCTGGGTGGATGTAAATTTTCCAGCGGGTGTTCGCACAGTATTTACAGCGGTACCATCAACAAGTTGACACTAACAAATTCTGTTTTCAAAAACAGCGCTGGTGGTCACTTTCTGAAGTCGCGCGCTCATTCGGTTCAAGTATCAGGCAACACATTTGACGATACGGATGGTGTAAGTTCATGTCTTATTGAATTGCCATATGGTTCAAACGGAGAAATTCAGAATAATCAGTTTGTAAAAGGCATTAAAGCCAGAAGTCGTTTTTGCTTTATCAAGGTTGGCGCTGAGGGTGCGAAAAATGACAGTTCAAAACTTTATATTAACGGAAATACAGCTGAGGGTAAAACGCCTGTTTCAGTTTTTGTACAAAACAAAACGTCCGCACCGCTGTATGTAAAAGATAACAGCACAGTCGGCTTTATAATCTCAGCAACGGGTAAAACACGCCACTGATTATTTTGGTGGTGCAGCACCTGGCTCTGCATCATTATTTTCAAAAGGATCATCAAATTTTGCATCTTTAGGAGGCTTGCCGCCGGAAACCTTGTAAATGCGATTTTGCAGGTAAGCCGAGCGCAAAGTGATATAAGAATCTTCGCTGTTCTCAATCAACTTGTCTGCCGTACCAAGCAACTCAACTCGTAAATTCAATAAATTCGTTAAGTCATAAGGGGCAGATGCCTTCAAGCCAATTTTTTTGTTCAGCGTGTATGGCACGGGATCAAAAGCGATTTTAACACCAGACCCGAATGCATCCAGTGGCGTTGAGGGGCCGAGCAATGGCAGCATCAAATAAGGGCCCGACGGCACCCCCCATACCGAAAGGGTTTCACCAAGTTCTTTCTGGCTGCGTGGCACCCCCCACGTGCTGGCCACGTCGAAAATTCCACCGATGCCAACTGTGCTGTTTATCAAGATGCGTCCAAGAGTTTCAAAAAACGGATCCCCCTTCGCTTGCAATAAAGAATTAATCAGCGTCCACGGTTCTTCAGCATTGTGCAAAACGTTTGACACTCCATCCTGCAAAAACTTTGGCGTAACCGCCTTGTAGGCCTTGGCTATCGGTTTTACGGTCGCATGATCGATCTTCACATTCGCTGTGTACATCCAACGGTTGTAACTTTCCCACGGATCGTGGATGTTGGGCGCAGCTGTATCAGCTTGCTGAGCCATGATCGGTAAATTTACAAAACTGACAAAAACCGTCACGATAGTTGGGTAGATTATTTTTCTCATATGTTCACTTTTAACTTGACCATAATATAAAGATATCATTATATGGTTATATGTTTGAAACTCTTACTGCTTACAAAGCTGTCGCCGACGCTAGTCGTTTGCGCATGTTGCTTTTGTTGGCACGAAACGAACTGGCTGTAACTGATCTAACGCGCATACTGCGACAAAGCCAGCCACGAGTCTCCCGTCACCTAAAAATATTAACAGATGCTGGCCTTATTGAACGCTATAAAGAGGGGGCATGGGTATTTTATCGGCTCGCTGGAATGGGAAGAGCCGCTGAAGTTGCGCGTGGTCTGGTTGAAATGGCGGCGACCGACACCTTGGAGCACGCAAAAGATATTGAGCGCTTAAGCGAAATTATTTCAATGCGAGCAGGTGAGGCCGATATTTATTTTGCCAGGCATGCTGATGAATGGGACCATATTCGTTCGTTGCATGTTTCCGAAACTGAAGTTGAGGCGGCCATTGTTGTAGCACTTGCCAAGTCTCCAATCGGGCATTTTCTCGATATAGGCACCGGCACAGGCCGCGTGCTTGAAATTATGGCACCTTACGTGAGGCGTGGCGTGGGTGTCGATATATCACGCGAGATGCTTGGACTGGCGCGCGCACGGCTACAGCAGCGTGGTTACGATCATTGTCAAGTACGTTTAGCTGATATGTATGATTTACCAAAAGACAGCGAAGGTTACGATGCAATAACTTTACACCAGGTTTTACATTTTGCAGACGATCCACAGCAGGTGATCACAGAAGCGGCATCTGTATTGCGCAAAGACGGCCAAATACTTGTGATTGACTTCGCGCCGCATGACAATGAAACTTTGCGAAATGAACATTCACATCGACGTCTGGGGTTCGCTGACGAGCAAGTGCTGTATTATCTATCGGAGACCGGATTGCGCGGCAACGTCATCAATCGGCTCACTGGCGGTGAATTGACAGTGACAATATGGCACGCCCAGAAAATTGGAGCAAGCGCATGAATATTTTGCAACCTGTTTTCAGACCCATGTATGCTGACATTGGCGGCAATATTAAAATATCATTCGAATTCTTCCCTCCTAAATCGGAGGCTATGGAGAGCACCCTTTGGCAGTCGATCAAAACCCTTGAGGCCTTGAATCCCGATTTTGTATCCGTCACATATGGCGCTGGCGGATCAACACGGGAGCGCACGCACGGGACTGTTTCGCGCATCATTCAAGAAACCACTTTGGTGCCAGCAGCGCACCTCACCTGTGTAGCGGCGTCGCGCGCTGAGGTGAACGCGGTTGCACAAACCTATTGGGACGCTGGTGTCCGCCATATCGTTGCCTTGCGTGGTGACCCGCCAGAAATAGGTTTAAAGTTTGAGCCGCACCCTGATGGTTACACCAGTGGGGCTGATCTGGTTGCTGGCCTTGCCAAACTGGCACCGTTTGAAATCAGTGTAGGCGCATATCCTGAAAGCCATCCTGACAGCCCTTCCCGCATTGCGGATATTGAAAACCTTAAACGCAAAGTTGATGCTGGTGCCACACGCGCCATCACCCAGTGTTTTTTTGATCCTGATATGTATTTTCGCTACATCGATCTGGTGCATGCAGCCGGTATCACGGTGCCCATTTTGCCGGGGATATTGCCGGTTACCAGTTTTTCTGGACTTAAGAAATTTGCTGCGGGGTGCGGTGCCACTGTGCCGGACTGGATGGGCCGGTTGATGAATGGGCTTGATGAACACCCGACTACACGGCAATTGGTGGCGGCGACTATAGCGGCAGAGCTTTGCGTTCGCTTGCATGAGCGCGGCGTGCGGGATTTTCATTTTTACACACTCAACCGGGCTGAGCTGACATTTGCAATCTGTCATATGCTGGGCGTGCGCAGTCAGGAGATAGTACATGCAACAGTCTGATCGCGCAGCAATGCTCCGCCATGAAGCAACGAAGCGCATTCTTGTCAAAGATGGGCCATACGGTTCTATGATACAAAGTTATGAGCTTGATGAAGCTGATTATTGTGAGGGCCAAGTTTTTCGGATGGATCAGAAAGGCAACAATGACTTACTCAACCTTACACGACCAGATATTATTGAAGAGATATGTAACGGTTACCTTGAAGCTGGTGCGGACATTGTTGCAACTAATACATTTAATGCCAATAGTATCAGTCAGAGCGATTACGGTTTGGAAGACAAAGTACGCGATATTAATATAGCAGCTGCACGGATTACCAGGAAGGCAGCTGATATTTATACATTTAGAAACCAGAATAAACCTCGCTTCGTAGCTGGCGCACTGGGTCCAACAAACAAAACACTTTCAATTTCGCCTGATGTCAATAACCCAGGCTATCGTGCCGTGCACTTCGATGAGATCGTTGGCGTTTATACAGGACAGGTGGAAAGTTTGATTGAGGGCGGGGTTGATTTTATTCTTGTTGAAACCATCTTCGACACTCTAAATGCTAAAGCGGCCTTATTCGCAGTGGGAGACGTTGCTGAAAGACTTGGACGCGATATTCCAGTGATGATTTCGATGACTTTAACAGACTTGTCGGGCCGCAATTTAACTGGGCAAACAGTTGAGGCCTTCTGGCATTCTGTGCGCCATGCCAATCCTATTTCCATGGGTTTGAATTGCTCCTTTGGTGCAACAGAACTACGGCCTTATGTGGCAAGTTTAAATAAAATTGTTGATACCCTTCTGTGTGTTTATCCCAACGCAGGCTTGCCAAATGATATGGGTGGCTATGATGAACAACCAGAAATGACGTCTGCGCTTGTGAAGGCCTGGGCAGAGGCAGGCTTTCTCAATATCATAGGCGGCTGTTGCGGTACAACACCTGCACATATTGCGGCAATTTCAAAAGCTGTTGAGGGCTTGCCACCTCGCACACTGCCAGTTCTGGAACCACGCATGAGGCTTTCCGGCCTTGAGCCAATGTTGATTTGAATTTATGACACATACAGGATCTTCTTTCGTCAATATTGGCGAACGTACTAACATAACAGGTTCCGCGCGATTTAAAAAATTGATAATGGCGGGCGATTATAACGCAGCTCTTGAAGTGGCGCGCCAGCAGGTTGAAAGCGGTGCGCAGGTGCTTGATATCAATATGGATGAAGGCTTGCTCAATTCTGAAGAGGCTATGGTAACGTTCCTTAAATTGGTTGCAGCCGAGCCGGATATTTGTCGTATTCCCATTATGATCGACAGCTCAAAATGGAGCGTGATTGAGGCTGGCCTGAAGTGTGTTGCCGGCAAGGCTATTGTAAATTCGATCTCTATGAAGGAAGGCGAAGCCAAATTTCTCGAAGTTGCACGACGAGTCCGTCGCTATGGTGCCGCTGTAGTTGTAATGGCATTTGATGAAAAGGGCCAGGCGGACACTTATGAGCGCAAGCTAGAAATTTGTGGCAAGGCTTATGATTTACTCACACAAGAAATTGATTTCCCGCCAGAAGATATAATTTTCGACCCCAATGTGTTTGCTGTTGCTACAGGTATTGAGGAGCATAATAATTACGGCGTAGATTTTATTCAAGCGTGCCGTGCGATAAAGCAGCGGTGCCCGCATTGTCATATCTCAGGTGGTGTTTCAAACCTGAGCTTTTCATTTCGCGGCAATGAGCCCGTGCGCCGTGCCATGCACACGGTGTTTCTATACCACGCGATTCAAGCGGGTATGGACATGGGGATTGTCAATGCAGGTCAGCTTGATATTTACGATGACATTCCAGCGGAACTTAAAGAACATGCCGAGGACGTTGTGCTTAACCGGCGCGCAGACAGCACCGAGCGCATGCTCGATATTGCTGCAAAATACAGCGGTGATGGCAAGACGGTGGTCAAGGAAACCGAGATATGGCGCACCTGGCCGGTAGCGGAACGTTTGTCTCACGCTATGGTAAAAGGCATGGATCAATATATAGTTGAAGACACCGAGGAGGCGCGGCAAAATTATCCAAGGCCTATCCAGGTGATCGAAGGTCCGCTGATGAACGGCATGAATATTGTTGGCGATTTGTTTGGCAGCGGAAAAATGTTTTTGCCGCAGGTTGTTAAATCTGCCCGTGTCATGAAAAAATCAGTGGCACATCTTATTCCGTTTATTGAAGCAGAAAAGAATGAGGGATCAAAATCCAAAGGCCGTATAGTTATGGCCACAGTTAAAGGTGACGTGCACGATATTGGCAAAAATATAGTTGGGGTGGTACTCCAGTGTAATAATTTTGAAGTAATCGACCTTGGGGTGATGGTACCGTTTCAGGATATTTTGAAAGCAGCCAATGACCATCAGGCAGATATGATTGGCCTTTCAGGCCTTATAACGCCATCGCTGGATGAAATGGTAACGGTGGCTGATGAAATGAAGCGTGGTGGCTTTACTATGCCACTCTTAATCGGCGGTGCCACAACAAGTAAGGTGCATACAGCACTCCGGATTGCACCGAAATATCCTGGCCCGACGTTGCACGTGCTTGATGCCAGCCGAGCTGTTGGGGTTTGCTCTCAATTGATGTCCGATACACAAAAGAATGATCTGCTTGCGGTAACAGCAAAAGAATATGAAAATATTAGAATCAAGCGCGCAGGCGGTGAACGCGAAGCCAATATTGTGCCGATTGAAAAAGCCCGTCAAAATAAATATAAAATCAACTGGTCTGATTATACACCGCCCAAACCATCGTTCATAGGCACAAAGACGTTCACCGATTACCCACTGGAGGATTTAGTTGAACGCATTGACTGGATGCCGTTTTTTCGCGCTTGGGAATTGGCTGGCACATTCCCAGCTATTCTTGATGATGAAATCGTTGGTGAAAGTGCGCGCTCGCTCTACAAAGATGCGCTCGCCATGCTTACTAAAATCATCCGCGAAAAGTGGCTGACTGCAAAAGCCGTCATTGGTTTTTGGCCTGCAAAAAACCATGGTGATGATATAATCCTTTACGAAGACAATGGGCGCACCAAAGAGCTTTCGCACGTGCACTGTCTGCGGCAGCAAGTTGAGAAACGTGACAAGCGTGCCAACATGTGCCTGGCAGATTTTATTGCACCGGAGTCAGATTATATAGGTGGGTTTGCCGTGACAGCAGGCCATGGTATTGATATCCACCTAGCGCGCTTTAAAGCCAACAATGACGATTATTCTGATATATTACTAAAAGCATTAGCTGATCGGCTTGCAGAGGCTCTTGCCGAGCGCATGCATGAGCGGGTACGGCAAGAATTCTGGGGCTATGCGCCGACAGAAAACCTCGACAGACAGGCGCTTATTCGCGAGCAATATCAAGGTATCAGGCCAGCACCCGGTTATCCAGCTTGCCCCGACCACAGTGAAAAGTCAGAACTGTTTCGCTTGCTTAATGCAGGCCAAAACACCGGCCTTGCCTTGACGGAGAGTTTTGCCATGCTGCCTACAGCGGCGGTCAGCGGCTACTATTTCAGCCATAAAGAAGCAAACTATTTTGGTGTTGCGCGTATTGGTAAAGATCAAGTGGAGGATTATGCCAAACGGAGTGGTGTGTCGCTGGCGCAAGCCGAAGCCTGGCTTCGGCCCAATCTTGGATATGAGACTTGATCAATTGCCTCAGCCGTGGCAGTTAAAAAACGATAGTATTTTCGGTGGGGCCTTTAGCTCAATGGTAGAGCCGGCCGCTCATAACGGCTTGGTTGGGGGTTCGAGTCCCTCAGGGCCCACCAAAATAATCGAAATTGCCTTTCGGAGCATGCAATTATATATCCTTACGAGAGTTGATATGTCAGCTTTTTAGGAGATTGTGTCGTGAAGCGCGTTTGGCTGACCAGTCGATCGATGATAATAGGCTTTATAGAAGACGAGGGCTTTATTTTGTCGGGCTATCTGGCTTATCTCGCGCTGCTCACTTTATTTCCATTTATCATTTTTATTGTTTGGCTAGCTGGTTATGTGGGTAGACGTATGACGCTCGATAACTTGACGTCATTTCTTGACGCCTTGCCACCAAATGTTAGTTCCGTACTGGCTGGACCTCTTGAGCAAGCGATGAAAAACGTTCACGGTGGAGTAATAACATTCGGCATATTGGTGACAATCTGGACCATTGGCAGCATGATAGAAACCTTCAGACTTGTTATTCATAAAGCTTACAATATTCCTGATGGGCAGGCTTTTTGGCACTACCGGTTGCAATCTTCTATTTTCGTCATTGCAGCAAGTTTGCTTTTACTTATTGCAATGACGGCACAATTCATGCTCGTTGGTATTAGCCAGTATCTGTTAACCAGCGTGCCATTCGGGTCCAATGCAATGCATATAGTAACGCAAACTAGGCAAATCGTAACACCAGTAATTCTGTTTTTAACAATTTATGCTCTCAACCGGGTTTTGCTGCCGCCAGATGCAAAGCCGACATGGCATTGGCCCGGGGCTTTGCTGACCGTGCTGGTGTGGATTATCACGGCCAATCTCTTGCCAACGATTTTATCAAAATTTGGCAGTTATGATATAACCTATGGCAGCCTTGCCGGGGTCATGGTAACGTTGTTATTCTTTTATATTATCGGAACTGGTTTTGTTTTGGGGGCAGAACTCAATGCCGCCATAAAGCAGACATATTTTTTGAAGACACCTAACTAAATATAAATTGAGTTATATTATGGCTGAAAATCAATCTGTACCGGGCCTGATGGCAGGCAAGCGCGGGCTTGTCATGGGCATCGCCAACGATCGTTCATTGGCATGGGGCATTACTAAAGCTTTGCATGCACAAGGCGCTGATATTGCTTTCACATATATGGGGGAGGCGCTTGAAAAACGAGTGCGTCCACTTGCTAACAGCCTCGGTTACGATACACTTATCCCGTGTGATGTGTCGGACGTTGCATCGATGGATCAGGCATTTGCAACGCTTGCCAACCAGTGGCCAATTATCGATTTTGTTGTTCACGCCATCGGCTATTCAGACAAAAATGAGCTGCGTGGCCGCTTTGTCGATACAAGCCTTAATAATTTTTTGATGACCATGAACATCAGTTGTTATTCATTTGTGGCTATGTGTCAGCGCGCAGAGATGATGATGCCAAACGGCGGCTCCTTGCTCACGCTCACCTACCACGGGGCACAAAAGGTAGTGCCGCATTACAACGTGATGGGCGTTGCTAAGGCCGCGCTAGAAAGTTCTGTGCGGTATCTGGCCATGGATCAGGGTCCTAAAAATATCAGGGTGAATGCGATTTCAGCCGGTCCAATCAAAACACTTGCGGCCTCTGGCATTGGTGATTTTCGCTATATTATGAAATGGAATGAATTGAACGCGCCGCTGCGCCGTAATGTGACGATTGAAGATGTCGGTGGGGCAGGGGTGTATCTGCTGTCGGATTTGGCATCGGGTGTAACAGGCGAAATTCACTATGTGGATGCTGGCTATAATGTGATTGGTATGAAGGCCGAGGATGCGCCGGATATTGCGCTGGTATGAGTCATAAAATAAATTATGCAAATCAAATTTAGGCGGGATTTTTGATGTCATATAATACTTTTGGTCATCTCTTCCGCTTCACCACATGGGGTGAGTCTCATGGCCAGGCTATTGGTGCTGTTGTTGATGGCTGCCCGCCAGGATTAATGCTCTCGGAACAGGACATTCAACCGTGGATGGACAAGCGCCGTCCTGGCCAGAACAAATATACCACCCAACGACAAGAACCTGACACGGTGAAAATCCTCTCTGGTGTATTTGAAGGCAAAACCACAGGCACACCGATTGCACTGCACATCGAAAATGTCGATCAGCGATCGAAAGATTACAGCGATATTGCTGAAAGCTACCGCCCAGGTCACGCGGATTGGGTGTATGATCAAAAATATGGATTTAGAGATTATCGTGGCGGCGGGCGTTCGTCAGCGCGCGAAACGGCTGCGCGCGTTGCTGCCGGGGCTATAGCGCGTGCGGTTTTGGGGAACGTAATATATATACGTGGTGCGGTGGTTGAGCTTGGTGGCCATGCCGTTGATAGAGCACTCTGCAATAATAGCGAGATCGACCACAATGCGTTTTTTGGCCCGGATGCAAAAGCGGCTGCCAAATGGGCCAATATGCTTGATGCCGCTCGAAAATCAGGCACGTCACTTGGTGCCATAATTGAGGTTACTGCACAGCACGTTCCCATTGGTTTAGGGGCACCGGTATACGCAAAACTTGATGCTGATATTGCAGGCGCAATGATGAGTATAAATGCTGTTAAGGGCGTCGAGATTGGCGATGGTTTTGCCGCCGCGCATCTGCAAGGCGAAAAAAACGCTGATGAAATGCGCATGGGTGAAGACGGCAAGCCGGTGTTTTTATCAAATCATGCCGGTGGCATTCTCGGAGGTATAACAACGGGGCAGGATATTGTGGTTCGCTTAGCCATCAAGCCAACATCATCCATACTCACGCCTGTTAAAACCGTTACACGCTCAAGTGAAAATGCCGATATAATCACTAAAGGGCGCCACGATCCATGTGTCGGGATACGCGCAGTGCCAGTTGCAGAAGCCATGATGGCATTGGTTTTGGCTGATCATATGCTACTGCACCGAGCGCAATGTGGATAAAACTGCATCTTTAGTTCAGCTATAAATGCCTTTATCAGTTCAATGCCTGATTTGAAACCGCTTCGCCCTGTTTCAGTTTTACACTTAAAATAAATTTTCCAGCTGTTTGCGCCGCACAGAATGCTACTTTAGCAATACGAAAGTATATCCATATACTCTTTAATTATGTTTTGCGGTTAAATCATATGTAAATACATTCGTCTGAACAAACGGGGTTACAGCAAAGCTCGCAATAACTGATGCTGAAAACATAGTTTTAAACATGACATTATGTCGTTATAAATATGTTGAATTTAATCGTTTGCATAAATAAGTATTGGTAAATATTTGCATAAATATATATGAGATTTTTTAATATACGGTCAATTTGATATTTAATACTGCTTAATTGCTATACTTTACTGTACAACAAGCATGAGGGGAGAAGCAAAAATGACTCGAAAATTTTTTGGCACGGATGGCATCAGGGGCCTTACCAACACCCATCCTATGACTGCGGAGATGGCCATGCGTATCGGAATGGCAGCTGGAGCGCATTTTGTACGTGGCGATCACCGCCATCGGGTGGTCATAGGCAAAGACACGCGACTGTCCGGCTATATGATGGAATCAGCACTTGTCGCAGGTTTCACATCCGTTGGCATGGACACAGTGCAGGTCGGGCCAATGCCAACGCCTGCAGTGGCATTGCTTACCAAATCTATGCGTGCCGATTTAGGCGTGATGATCTCTGCCAGCCATAATCCATATTACGATAATGGCATCAAACTATTTGGCCCGGATGGCTTTAAATTAACAGACGCTGATGAACTGGAAATTGAAAAATTGCTGGAAAGCGATTTGCAACAGCATTTTGCCAAGCCAGCAAATTTTGGCCGTGCTCGCAAAATTGAAGATGCACGCGGCCGCTACATTCACTTTGCCAAATCAACATTTCCTGAACATCTTAGGCTGGATGATTTGAAAATTGTCATCGATTGTGCACACGGAGCTGCTTACGTGGTTGCCCCATCAGCCTTGTGGGAACTCGGCGCTGAAGTGATTAGCATGGGTGTTGCGCCAGATGGCTTTAACATTAACGATAATGTAGGCTCGACGCACCCGCAAGCGCTCTGCAAAAAAGTTATTGAAACAAAAGCCCATATTGGCATTGCACTTGATGGTGACGCTGACAGGTTGATTGTCGTTGATGAAAAAGGCGCTGTAGTCGATGGTGATCAGATTATGGCGCTGATTACGCAAAGCTGGCAGCGCAGTGAACGTTTGCGCGGTGGTGGACTGGTCTCAACAGTGATGTCAAATCTTGGTCTTGAGCGATTTATTGAAAGCAAGGGTCTGCATTTAAAACGCACCGCCGTTGGTGATCGCTATGTGCTGGAAGCCATGAAAGCCGGTGGTTATAATTTAGGCGGTGAGCAATCCGGCCATTTGATCTTGTCTGATTATGCAACCACCGGCGATGGATTGATTGCAGCACTGCAAGTGCTGGCTGTGCTGGTTGCCGATGGTAAGCCAGCATCGGAAACCTTGCGATTGTTTGAGCCTGTTCCGCAACTTTTGAAATCTGTGCGATTTACAGCCAAGCAACCTCTAGAGCACAAGCCGGTGCAATCAGTGATTGCCGATGCGGAAAAACGCCTTGGTAATTCAGGGCGACTGGTCATTCGAAAATCTGGCACGGAACCAGTTATTCGCGTTATGGCAGAAGGTGAAGACCAGGCAATGGTAACAGAATTGGTAGATGCCATTTGTGATGCTGTAAAAGCAGCGGCTTGAATGAAGGGGCGCGTGCTGATTATTGCAGGATCGGACTCAGGTGGCGGCGCTGGTATTCAGGCTGACATCAAAACTGTTACCATGCTTGGTGGTTATGCGATGACGGCGATCACGGCGATCACAGCACAAAACACTTGTGGTGTTTTTGCCGTGCATCCCATTCCAACAGAGATCATTGCACGCCAGATTGAGGTTGTATTCGATGATATCGGGGTTGATTGTTTGAAAATTGGTATGCTGCATAATAGCGCCGTAATCAGCACTGTGATCAAAAAAATTGATAAATATGCAGCAAAAACTCCTCTCGTGGTTGATCCTGTGATGGTTGCCAAAGGCGGTTCACTGCTCTTGAAGTCAGAAGCTGTGGCCACATTAACGCAAATTATATCACGCGCTTCAGTTATTACGCCAAATCTGCCAGAAGCTGAAGTGCTGTGCGGGTTTGATATTGCCAACGATCAAGCGCGCGTGAAAGCTGGATCTTTGATGCTTGCCATGGGCGCGGAGGCTGTATTGCTCAAAGGAGGTCATGGTGTGGGCGATAGCATCGAAGACTGGCTGATCACAAAACATGAAACCTATAAATTTGTCTCAAGACGCATCCACAGCACCTCAACTCACGGTACGGGCTGCACACTCGCGTCAGCCATTGCAACAGGCTTGGCACAGGGCAAAACGATGATTGACGCAGTTTCCAGTGCTCGTGATTATGTCAGACAGGCAATTGAAAAAGCACCAGGCTATGGCAAAGGCCATGGTCCACTCAATCATGGTTGTATACTGTTTTGATGATGATAACGACCGCACACCCTGGCTCCCGTTTTGCTGCCTGTACAAGATGGTCAGCTCTGCTCGTAACAGGTTTGTTTCTCGGGCTCATGGCTTTGGGTATGGTCCCTCAGCCAAAGTCCACAGTAGTGACAACAACAGTGATCAACGAACAGGCGGATCAAAATCCCGACCTCACACTCTACGCGACTATCATCAAGCAGCTTCAGGCTGGGCAAAGCTATTATCCAGCCACGGCGGCGTCTTTGCGGGAAGGTGGCTATCCGTTGCGGCCGTTTGTGGTTTTTCGCCTGCCAACCCTTGCAGTGGTGAGTGCAATATTGAGTATACCCATTATGCACGGCCTGATTTGGACAATATTAGTGACAACTATTTATGTTTGGTGGAAGCTTTTAGATAAAGCATTTTATTTGCCAGCACGTCGTATGACCGGCGTGATGCTTATTGTTGTGGGCCTTACAATTACGGGTAATCATGATCTTATCGTGCTTCATGAAGTCTGGGCAGGTTTGCTAATCACCTTGGCACTTGGGGTATATAGGCCAAATCAATGGCTACCGAGTGTCATATTAGCGTTAAGCGCAGCTCTTGTTCGTGAAACAGCAATCCCCTTTGTCTTGCTAATGGCAGCTTATGCCGCGTGGGAACGTAGGGGCGCAGAATTATCAGGTTGGATTTCTGCTCTGGCATTGTTTAGCATTGTTATCATATTTCACCGAACCCATGTTTTGGGAGTAACAACATTGTCGGATGTAGCGTCGCCTGGCTGGGTCCGTTTTGGTGGCTGGTCCTTTTTTGTCAACGTTATGAGTCAGACGACATTTCTTCGAGCATTCCCTCAATGGATTGGTTCGATAACAGTAACTTTAGCCCTTCTTGGCTGGGCATCGTGGCGTTCAGTGACTGGCTTGATAGGAATTTGTCTGTTGTCCGGTTTTGCAGTCATGTTGATGATATTAGGTCGCCCAGATAATTTTTACTGGGGTCTGATTGTGGCTCCATTGCTGCCATTGGGATTAGCATTTGTGCCAATGGCATTCAGCGATTTACGTAGAGCTATTGTGACACCATAAAATGTTGAAAAAATAGTTATAAATCAAATTGTTGCTAGATATTTTATTTCATCTCTGATTCAAGATTTTGTCTCACCGCTTCAAAAAATTGCTCTGTTGTCATCCATGCCTGATCAGGCCCGACAAGCAAAGCCAAATCTTTGGTCATCTTGCCTTCTTCAACGGTTTTGATGCACATGCGCTCCAGCCGTTCAGCAAACGTTATTACCTCAGGCGTGCCATCAACCTTGCCACGATGCTTCAGTCCACCAGTCCAAGCAAAAATGCTGGCAATCGGGTTGGTGGATGTGGATTTGCCTTGTTGATGCATACGGTAGTGGCGCGTTACAGTGCCATGCGCAGCTTCGGCTTCAACAGTTTTTCCGTCAGGTGTGAGCAGCACAGATGTCATCAGCCCAAGCGACCCGAACCCTTGTGCTACCTGATCAGATTGCACATCACCATCATAATTTTTGCAGGCCCATACGAACTTACCATTCCATTTGAGCGCACTTGCTACCATATCGTCAATCAGCCTGTGTTCATAAGAAATACCAGCCGCTTCAAACTGCGTTTTAAATTCACTATCGTACAAAGCCTGAAAGATATCCTTGAACCGCCCGTCGTAATATTTGAGAATTGTATTTTTGGTTGACAAGTAAACCGGAAATTTGCGCATGAGGCCATAGTTCAAACTGGCGCGGGCGAAATCAGTGATGGAATCATCGAGATTATACATTGCCTGCGCCACACCAGGTGACGGGAAGTCAAACACTTCGTGCTCTATGGTTTGTCCGCCATCGTTTGAAACCCATTTGATAGTAAGCTTGCCAGGGCCAGGCACCAGGAAATCCGTTGCTTTATATTGATCGCCAAAAGCGTGGCGACCAACAATAATTGGTTCAGACCAGCCACCCACCAAGCGCGGGATGTTTTTGATAATAATTGGCTCGCGGAAAATTGTGCCGCCCAAAATATTGCGAATGGTACCGTTGGGGGATTTCCACATTTTTTTAAGCTTGAATTCTTTCACTCGCGACTCGTCCGGCGTGATAGTTGCGCATTTTACGGCACATCCATATTTCTTCGTTGCATTGGCCGCCTCGATGGTCACTTTGTCATCGGTTGCATCGCGGTGCTCCATACCGAGGTCAAAATAAATCAGGTCGATATTCAGGAACGGCAGGATCAGCTGCTCTCTAATCCATTTCCAGATGATTCGGGTCATTTCATCCCCGTCCATCTCAACAATTGGATTTTTGACATTGATTTTATTCATGTTGCATATTGCTTTCAGTCAGATATTCTTACCTGCGACTGAAATAACAAGTTTTGAGCTTGAAGCAATGGGTGAGTGAAGTGATATTGACAGAGTAGGCTAAACTCTATGGCCAAATGTAAACACAAGCTTTCAAGGGCTTTAGATCGAGAATTCCATCATTGGACCTGGATGCGAAATTCCGAGCTAGTTTTTTTAGAAATTAAACTAAAATATCTTAACATACTGAAATTATTGGAGCGGGTGAAGGGATCATAATAAACCCCTATGAATAAACAACATTTTATGCTACTATTGCCCACACAGAACCTACACAGGTATGGAAATCCAATGGCTTAGGGCGGAAATCTACACAGATTCTGCACAGTGGGGTAAGGGAAATGAAATTCATCACCGACAAGGAGCAGGTAAAGACGGGCCTTATCATCTTTCGTCGCGGCGATGTCGGGCACGACCAATATTACTGCCGTGTGAGAATCCAGAACGAGGATCGCTACAAGACGATTTCGCTCAAAACATCGGATCGGCAGACCGCGCTCGACAACGCGCTGGAGCACTATGCCAATATTCGCATTATGGTGAAGCATGACGTTCCCGTGTTCAATCGGTCCTTTTCGCAAGTGGCCGAGGAATATGCGAATATGCAGCAGCGGCGCGCGAATGCTGGTGAGGTCAGCCAAGCCCGCGCGATGAACGTCAAGAACAAGGTCAACGGGCCGCTTAATGCCTATGTTGGTAGCAGCCAAATTCACTTGGTCAGTCAGGATCGTTGGTCGGAATATCCGCTTTGGCGGCGCGAAAACGGCGTCGGTCGTCGCAATGGCATTATCAGCGATTCGACCATTCGCATCGAGATGACCATCCTTGCCGCGGTCATGACCTACGCCATCAGCAAGCGGTATGTGCCAGCACACCATCGCTTTGAAGGGATGCCGAAGCTCAAATCCGCGCGGCGCGATGAGTTCACGCTGGAGGAATATCGCAAGCTGCACAGCGTGGGCCGCAAATGGATGAAGGAAGCCACCACGCCGCAGGGCATCTGGTATCGGCAGATGTGCTACAATTTCATCCTCATCATGTGCAACACGGGTATGCGCCCCCCCGAAGCTAAGAACCTGCGTTGGAAAGATATTTCCAGGGCGAAGGACAAGGACGGCACCGACATTTTGGTCATCTATGTCCAGGGCAAAGGCAAGGAGCGCAATCTGATCGCGCCCAAGAGTGTTGGCGATTATCTTGACCGCGTTCGTGCGCAATCCAAATCCACCAACCCAGATGATGCCGTGTTCACCATCATCAATGGCAAACCCGCAGTCTGGCTATACCGCGATACCGTCGAGGAGTTGCTGAAGTATGCGAAATTGCGCGACGGACCGAGCGGTATTCCCCGAACCACCTATTGCTTCCGCCACACCTATGCGACGTTCAGACTCTCCGCAGGAGTCGATGTTTACATCCTCGCCCAGCAAATGGGCACATCGGTCAAAATGATCGAACAGCATTATGGCCATGTGAACACCATCAAACACGCCGACCGCGTGTTGATGGGCATTGGCGGATGGGATGCGATGCATACTGAAATGGACGCTGAAATCGATAAGCAGGAAGCCACGGCAAAGGCCGCGCAATCGATCAAGGCGAAGCAGACAGCGAAGCCTCACCACTCCAACCGCTAGCACGAACAAGGGTTCGGAAATCGAGCGACTGGCCCAGAAGCGCCGAAACCGTGCTTGTGCCTTCAACCCATCATTTGCGACATTGCCAATGCACCGCTGGTGCTTCTCGATTGGGAATATCGCCAAGCGGGTATGGGATTAAGGATGCGCCGAGCCTCAAGTATCCCCCATGCCTGCGTCTTCGAGCCGCCGTGCCGCTGGCACTCTGGGCGGTAAGGGCTTACTTCAATGAGTGCCCGTTCGGTTCGGGCAGGGCGCGCCAACTTTGTGCATGAACCAAAAATGCCTTGGTATCGGGACTTGGTTCCTGCTTGGGTGAGGCGAAATACACCGAACGCGTATCGCCCCTCTCCCGCGAAATGACAGCTGAACGCCTGTAATGCTGGCCATAAGAATCCTGGAAGGGATTCGGCCATCGCAAACGTCAAATATAAGAGATTGTGCCTGTATTGCTCACCTGTGGAACTGTGATAAAGCTCTTCGATTGTTCACCCACCCGGAGGAGGCGGGCGGAGTGAACTGTCCGTCCAACTTCATTGATAAGACCCTCAAAATTAGGGTTAGCCCCAAATTCGACCTATTGATCTATGTGGTGGAAGAATGGATGGCGTGAAATGCCGCTATGTGGTTCGCACAAATGTTAGGCTTCTCCATCTGAAGAAGATGGCCACCTTCTATGTCGATGCGCTCAATCCGATCAGAGCTGGCTGCAAGAATGTCGGCCATGAGCCGCAGCTCATCTACATCACTCAATCCGGTCAGCAGTAGCGTTGGTACTTTGAGTTCGTGAATGCGCTCGATGTCGGGCATCACCAAAGAGTGCCGATCCACCACCCATTGTCGTCCGGCAAAGCGGGCAATCTCCTCTTGGAGGTGTTCAGCCGCCTCTGAAAGACGTGTTGCCTCGAAGAGCGGATGCTCCCACCATAAGCGCTTGGCATCTGCAAGCGCTCCAGCCCGCGCAACATCCGTGATGCGTTTCCAGTATGCCCGCCAGTCTTCGGACCAATCCCATCCGAATATCTGCGGGCTAAGCAGCGCCAAGCTGCGCACGCGTTCGGGATGATCCAATGTAAAATTGAGCGCAATACCGCCGCCCATCGAGACACCGACGAGATCGCATGCATCAATGTCGAGGGCATCGAGTAACGACACAAGGTCCTCACCGTGGGTAAACGCGTCCTCGAACATCGCAACGGATTCGCCGAAACCTCGAAGATCATATCTGATTGATCGGCGGTCATCGTTCAGCAATGGCCAGAGGCAATCCCAACTTCGTAAATCGCCGCCGAGGCCATGCACAAACACTGAAGTGCGGCCTGACCCGCGCTCATCGAGCCTGGTTCGCATACCGACGAGGTCAAGCATCTCCCGTACTCCTGTTTGCATCAGAACACATTTATAGAAAATTCGCGCAGCGTTTTCCAACTGCCTGACAAGAGCCAGATTAAACATCGCTGTAGCGCGCCGTTGGTGATTACCGCCGACGTGTTGCATCTCCATTCTGAGTCTGAAAGAAGACACCGATCACGCACATATTTTGGCGGATGATGCAGAAGACCGGTTCAGCCTACGTCGCGGGGCAGGCTGTATTGGTCAGAACGACTCCGCTCCGTCTGCGTTCCGCAGCAACAGGTCAATCAGCCGCCGGGCATCCACCACCGGGGCCAGCGCGAACCCCACCTGCGCCACCGCGATCGCGCCTTCGATCACCAGCAGGATCTCTGCGGCCAGCCTTTCGCGGCGTTCTACCGACAAGTCCGCCAATTGCTCGGCGATCAGGTGCTGAAGCTCTTGCTTGTGCCGCCTTGCCTGCTCGCGGATCGCGCAGTCGGAATCGCCATATTCGGCGGCGGCGCGCACGAAGTTGCAGCCGAAGAACGCAGTGCCGGTGATCCATTCCTCGATCACGTCCAGAATCACACCGACCCGCTCGGCGGGCGTGGCATCCGGCCTAGCCGCCAGGAAACTGTTCAGCCGTCCCCCTATCCCGCCCAAGATACGCTCGCTGCGAAGCTTCAGCACCTCCAGGGCCAGATCGTCCTTGGTCGGGAAGTGCTTGTAGAGCGTCGTTTTTGAAACGCCCGATTCCCGCATGATCGTGTCGATGCCGGTCTGGTGAAAGCCATGGCGGTTGAACAGCTCGTGCGCGACCTCGACGAGGTGGGCACGGCGTGGTTGCCGTCTGGGTTCGGGGGTGTCTGTCATGGTCGTTCTCATGAGGGTCGACTCTATTGACGTGAACAGACTTGTTCACTTTGTGCGGAGGCCATTATGGTAGACGAAGCGGCAATTCTTCCCAAGACTACCGGGGTCCACCATGTCGGACTCAGCGTGTCGGACCTCCAAGGCGCGGCGGATTTCTTCGTCGAAGTGCTGGGATTTCGAGTCGTCGGTGAGAGGCCCGCCTATCCGGCGCTGTTCGTCGGCGATGGGCGTACACTGATCACCCTGTGGCAGGTCGATCAATCCGCAGAGGGCCGTTTTGACCGCAAGCGCAGCGAAGGACTCCACCATCTGGCGCTGGCCGTGGACAGCGCCGAAACGCTCGATACCTTGCACGGCGCGATGGTCCGGCGTGGCACCGCGATCGAGTTCGTACCCGAGCCGCGTGCCGACGGCACGGCGCGGCACATGATGCTGAACATTCCGGGCGGCCCGCGTCTGGAACTGATCGCCATGGCCCCGGCCCAGCACCACCCATGAGGCATCACCCATGAGCCGCCCGCCGCTCCCTCCGTTCGATGCCGTGTCCGCCGCGCAAAAGGCGCGCATGGCCGAAGACGCCTGGAACCGCCGTGATCCGGAACGCGTGGTGCTGGCCTATACGCCTGGTAGTCGCTGGCGGAACCGGGCGGAATTCATCACCGGGCGCGACGAGATCGTCGCTTTCCTCCTGCGCAAGTGGGCGTACGAGCTGAACTATCGCCTGATCAAGGAGGTCTGGGCCTTCACCGACAACCACATCGCAGTGCGCTTCGCCTATGAATATCACGACGACAGTAGCACCTGGTTTCGCGCCTATGGCAACGAGAATTGGGAGTTCGACGAGCACGGCTTGATGGACCGGCGCATCGCCAGTATCAACGAGCATCCCATCTCGGCGGATGACCGCAAGTTTTTATGGCCGCTTGGCCGACGTCCCGACGATCATCCGGGGCTGAGTGCGTTGGGGTTGTAATCCCCCACGTCTTTCCTAAGGAATATCCATGCGCCTTGCGAATTATCTATTCTTCACAACGGACTGCGAGGAGGCGTTGGCCTTCTACACCCAGTGCGGCCTGGGCCGTGTTGAGGAAATGAAACGGCACGGCGATCGCGGTATGCCTGTCGCCAGCGAAGCCATGCGCGGCAAGGTTCTGCACGCCAGGTTCGCCGGGCCGGGGATCGAGTTCTTCGCCTCGGACAATCACGACGCCGAACCGATGCGCGGTTCCGCCCACTATCTCGTTCTGGACGACCGCGCTCAGACTGACAGCCTGTTCGAGAGACTCGGCGCCGGAGGAACGGTGACGACCCCGCTCAAGGTTCAGCCATGGGGCGGCTATTACGGCAAGCTGACGGACAGGTTTGGCGTTCAATGGATGATTGAATACCCGCCGGCGGGTTGATCCAAAGGCCGAGGGTAGCACTCACGCACTGCCGAACCGCTACGCGAAATGGGAACGCGCACGATTTTGCCTTTCACCCATCATCAAGATGTGATAGACTAAAGTCTATACTTAGGAGTTTCCATCATGGGTCAAACCGCCAAGCTATTCCAGAACGGCAAGAGCCAGGCCGTGCGTCTGCCGCTGAGCTACCGCTTCGAGGGTAGCGAAGTGAACATCCGGCGCGATGAGCAGACCGGCGATGTCATCCTGTCGCGCAAGCCCGAGAGCCTTGCGCAGTTTTTCGCGTTTGCACAAAAACTGAAGGCTGACATCCCCATCGACTTTCTCGGGGACGATGAGCGGCGCACCGCGCCGCAGGATCGCGATCCCTTTGAAGGGCACGAAGAAGCGTGACCATACGCTATTTGCTCGACACCAACGCGGCCAGCGCGATCCTTCGGCAGCAGGAGCCGGTTTGCGCGCGCGCCGCGTCGGTGCCGCTTTCGTCGCTGGCGATTTCGTCGGTCACAGCGGGCGAGATGCACTATGGTCTGGCGAAGCGCCCACAGGCGACTACACTGGCCAGGCTGGTTCGCGAGTTTCTGCGCTACACCGATATTCTGCCTTGGAGCGATGCCATCGCCCCGCACTATGGAACGCTACGCGCCGCGCTCGAAACCAAGGGCGTCACCATAGCCCCGCTCGACCTGATGATTGCGTCTCATGCGCTGGCGATTGATGCCACGCTGGTCAGCGCCGATCAGGCGCTTTCGATGATCGACATCCTCAAGGTTGAGGACTGGAGCGTCTGACAGCATCGGCCTGCCAGCCTCAAATATCCAAACCATATTCTGCACTATAAATCCGATCGCGTATCAGCTTCTGTCCTTGATTGACGGAAACTGGCCGCTTGCACCGCCTTCATGCGCGCAAGCAAAAAACCGGCGTTTCTCGCCTACGGTTTCCATGAAAGGAGCCTCCGTTTTTTGGCTGGCGCGCAGGCGGTGCGCGGCCCTGTCATGTCCGTCAGGACATTTCACCTGACACGATCAGGAGACAAACAGTGCAGAACATCGTCGAATTTCACATCATCGGACGGCTCGGCAGGATCGACCCCGGCAAGAACGTCACCCACATCTCGGTTGCCACCAATTACAACCGCCGCGAAGGCGAGACATGGAAATCTGATCCGCAGTGGCACCGCATCACCCTGTTCGACAAAATGCGCGACAGGCTCGAAAAGGCTGGCATCGGCGATCTTGTCCGCATCACCGGGCGCATCGGCCAGTCGAGCTACCAAGCCGATGGCAGAACCAACTACTCGGTCGATCTGATCGCTGACGGCTTCGCGATCATCGCCAAAGCCCGACGCAATGCTGCCGACTATGAACCCGGCGAATGATCGAAAGCGGGGCGGCTTGCCGCCCCGCCAACTGGTAATTTGCCAACGACGCCTATAAGTGGTGAACAGCAAGTCCGAATTCGGGAAATAGTGGCTGGACATCAGACGCACATTCATTCTGAACGACAGCTCACCAATACCTTGCCAAAGCATCTGCCACCCGCGCACGCGCAGCGGCCAAGGGGTCTTTCTCCTCCAGCATCCGGAAAGTGCCGTTGAGCGTGAAGAAACAGTGTCCATGCACCGTCGCGAGCAAAGAACGGGTCAGTTCCGGCGCTTCCGACCGACGAGAAACCTTGAGGAGGGCGGCAACCTCGTGCTCAACCACTGTCATGATCGCAATAACCTTTTGCCGATAATATTCAGGTGGCTCAATGTCGTCGGGTAGCCGAAAATCATATAATGCCGCCCAGGCATGACGGTTGATGATGGCGAATTCGAAATAGGCATCTATTGCTCCCCTCAACCTGTCATCATCGACGTCGAGTGCACATAGTCTTGCCTCAAGGTAGTCCAGCCAGAGTTCCAGGGTGCGACCGTTTATTGCCAGGATCAGACCATCATAGCTGCCGAAGACATTGTAAACTGTTCCGATCGAGTAGCCGACGCGTTTGGCAACCTCGCGTGCCGAGAAGTGGGCAAAACCCACCTCGTGCATTTGACGATGCCCTTCGGAAATGATGATTTCCCTCAGCTCTGCACGACTATGATCGGCTCTACGTCCCACATTCGACCTTTTAATTGAACACTGTTTACTTTTACCTGATCATTGTTCAATATAACGCATTTGGTGTTGCAATCAATCGCTCTCGATGGGAAATGGGATGGCCGGTGTCTGGCAAGGAATATAGGAGGCAGATGTCGTTGGAACGCCGTTTTGGCATTGCTGGTGTAGGAACCTATCTGCCGCGTGAGATAGTGTTGGCCGCTGACTATGACCGGCTTACCGGCTTGCCATTAGGGCAGGTTGCAGAAAAGTTCGGGGTGGCGCAGCGTCACCGTGCCGCGCCCGACGAAACCACAAGCTGGATGGCAGAGCAAGCTGCCCGTTCCGCCCTTGCCGAGGCCGGTTGGGAACCGCCGTCTCTTGACGTGATCATATCTGCCTGCGGCGTCATGGAGCAACCGATACCCAGCACTGCTGTGTTAGTGCAACGTCGCCTTGGTCTCGGCGGCAGCGGGATAGCGGCATTCGATATCAATGCGACCTGCCTGTCCTTTTTGCTCGCCTTTGATAGGGTTCTGGCGGGCTTTGCGCTCAAGGAATGGCGACGAGCGCTGATCGTCAGCGCAGACATCGCAAGTGCCGCGCTCGATTATTCCAATCCCGAATCCTCCGTCCTGTTCGGTGACGGCGCTGCGGCGATAGCGCTGGAATCGGATGGGCCACACGTGCGATTGGCGCATGTTTTTCGGACCTATGGCGACGGGGCTGACTTATGCAAGATCGAGTCTGGGGGCACCCGCCTGCGTCCAGCGGACGGAATTGACCAATTTCTCGATCACGCAACCTTTCAGATGGATGGCCCAGGTCTATTCAGGGCGACATCTCGCCGATTTCCTAAATTCATGCAGGAATTGCTGAGCGCTGCGGCGATTTCCAGTTCCGAACTACAATGCATCATCCCGCATCAGGCAAGCCGGGCTGCGCTCGAACACCTCAAGCGGTCGCTTCCAGGTGGGCAGGAGAAGACAGTCGATATGTTTGCACACATCGGCAACCTGATCGCCACCAGCATCCCGTTTATGCTTGCCCATGCCCGGCAACGGGGTCTTCTCGGGGAGGGTGAACTGGGCTTGATCGTCGGCACCTCGGCGGGAGTTTCGCTAGGAGGTGCAGTCATCCGATGGTAGGTGGACGCGCTCTGGTGACTGGTGCAACCGGCGGGCTTGGCAGGATTCTCACAGCGATCCTGCTGGCTCAGGGGCGTGAGGTGATTGCCACCGGGCGTGATCCGGTGCGCGGTGATGCTTTGTGCCGCCAGGGTGCCCGCTTCGTCGCATCGGACCTGGCAGGCGAAGGCGCTGCGCCATTGCTGGCCTCCTTACTGCCCGAGGTCGAGACAGTGTTTCACCTAGCGGCGCTGTCTTCACCCTGGGGGAGGCGTGCGGACTTTGTGGCAACCAACCTGACGATGACCCAACGCCTGCTTGCCGCTGCAAGTGCAGCAGGTTGCAAGCGCTTCCTGTTTGCATCGACTCCGTCAATCTATACGCGGGCGGCGCATCAGTTAGACATAACCGAAGCATCACAAATACCCGATCGATTGGTGAACGCCTACGCCCAGACCAAGCTGGCTGCGGAGTTGGTGGTGCGGGTCGCCGCCGCTCCCGGCTTTGCCACCGTGGCACTGCGTCCACGCGCTGTCATAGGTCCGCATGATACTAGGGCAATTGCATGAAAATTGAGTAAGGGGATTCCCAAGACTGTTTTTGTCTGACTCATAGGATGCTTCACAATTATGGAGCATGTTATGGATTGTTCATTCATCGATCATTTCAGTGCACTCAGCGATCCACGGCAGC